>CAXBHB010000004.1:0-211187 GCA_963975465.1 uncultured Chromatiaceae bacterium | reverse complement strand
GAGTTAGTTCCCCCCTCTTTGGCAAAGAGGGGGTTGGGGGAGATTCGGTGGTTGGGGGGATTCGGTAATTCGCTTACTCATCATACTTATGAGCGCTAAACAGCTGTTGCGCGGCCAGCCAGACGTCGCCAACTTCGCCGTTGCCCACAGTATGCTCGTTAACTTTTAATACCGGCGCAATTTCTTTGCTGGAGCTGGTTAGCCATATTTCGTCGGCGGCGAACACTTCCTGTTCACTAATGTCGCGCTGTTCTACCGTGATGTTGCTGTGTTTTTGTAGAATATTCAGCAGCAACAGCCGGGTAATACCGGGTAGCAGTTTGGTGCTAAGTGGTGGGGTGGCGATAACGCCGTTTTTAATGACAAACACGTTTACTGCCGCGCCTTCGGTTAAGTTGCCGTCTTTATCAAACAGCAGTATTTCCTGGGCACCACTGGCGTAGCCCTGTTGATAATGCAGCACATTGCCAAGCAATGAGGTCGATTTAATATGGCAGCGCTGCCAGCGTAAGTCTTGCCCCGTTACCACGTTAAACGTAGTGGCTTTGCTTTTATCGGCCACTGGCTCGGGCGCGATAGGAAAGGCATAGGCAAACACGGTGGCTTTAATATTGGCCGGAAAAGCATGGTTGCGCTTGGTGTCAGTACCGCGGCTTACCTGAATATACACGGCCTGGTTATCGCCATTAGTTTGCTGATTGTCGGCCAGCAGGCGCTGACAAATGCTTTGCCAGTCGGTCAGGTTGAGCGCCGGGTCTATCGACAGCTGTGCTAAACCGTCCTGCATGCGGGCAATATGGGACTTAAAACCAACAAAGCGGCCATTATAGCTGGGGATAACTTCGTAAATGCCGTCGCCAAATAAAAAACCGCGATCCATTGGCGAGATTCTGGCTTCGCTTGCCGGGATAAAGTCGCCGTTTAAATATACTGTTGTCATTGCAGTTCTCTTTCAGATGCTACTCAGAAATTAATAAAGCAGAATCGATGTACCCTAAACCAACCGTTGAAGCCCTGGATTTGCCGGACAAATTCGTCAGGAACGAATTTGAACAGCTCCGCTGGCCCGCCAGGGTGAACTTCATGGATGAAGTTCATAACCGAGCCTACAGGGACGTATTCACGGCGTGTTGGTGTAGGTATATCGGTTCGGCTGTTACACCAATTCTCATTTCGTTAGTAATTCAAGTTCTCTAATAAGCTGCTCGCCCTCGGTATGGGCCAGGCCATCTTCGGTTAAGGTATTTAACCGGGTTACGCCATCGACGCTGCCATTGGCAGATAAAAATTGCAAAATGGCCAGCGGGTTTGCGCCGGTCAGCAAATCACGGCCTTGTAGTACCGATACCATGGCAATAATACCCCAGGCCGCCCAGTTAGACACGTCGGCAACCACCAGTTCGTCGCATTCAGTTACTGCCGGGGTAATATTAAGCTGGCCTAAAAACGCCGCCATATTGCCCATGCCAATTTCGTTGCCGCCATCGCCTATGCCAATAGTAGGGCAGGTGGCCAGGTTTAAAAAGTGGTCGAAACTGGCGCAGCGCGCGGTGATATCTTCGCCGCGCATATTGGCGTAGCGGCCGGTGGCGGTAAAACCGGGGCGTTCTATCGAGATCACCAGCTGGGGCTGCAGTTCGGCCAGTGCCTGGCTGGCAATAGCCGGCAAGTCTTGCTGCTGATTAACCCTTATTTGATAAGTATGGTAGCGGCTGGCCAACACCGAGCAAAGCGGGTTGCCGCTAACCAGTATGGGCCTGGCACCCAGTTGTTCTAACAATTGGTATAAGGCGATAGCGCCGACCGGGCCGTCTGTTTCAAAGGTATCGAGTACCGGAAAACCGGTGCCAATTAATACTGTGCCGCGACACTGGTTAAGCAGTTTGGCCGCGCGCAGAATATAACCCGGGCGCAGTTGTTGTTGTAGCAGTTGCATGCCGCGCAGGTTCTGGCGCACCAATAACTGTTCTATTTGCTGGCTTAACGCGGGTAAATCAGCTGTTGTCATTCGCTGCTCCAGCGCGGCTACACCGCGCGTTTATCCCGGCTAATAGCCTGGCATCACGGGCCCGGGCCAGTAGCAGGGCATTGTGGGCCTGTTGCGCGTCAATTTTTTCAAAGCTTAGCACGGTGCCGGCCGGAGCCTGCGCCAGCTTCCAGCAATCGAGCGACAGCACGCTGCCTATTTTCGGATAGCCACCGAGCGTTTGCCGGTCGTTGAGCAACACGATGGGCTGGCCGTCGGGCGGAATTTGCACAGCGCCATAACAAATGCCTTCAGACAGCAGGCTCTGACTGCTGCATTGAATGGCCGGGCCGCTGAGTTTGACCCCCATCCGGTCGGCTTTTGGTGTCACGGTGTAGTGGTTAAGATAAAAGCGCTGGCGCGCCACGCTACTGAATAATGGCTGCTGATAGCCTTCCACAAGTCGCAGGTTAAGGCCGTTGCTAAAGTCAAAATCAGGTTGCAGTTTGTTGGCTAATTGCTGCGGCGGTAACGGGGCGCTGGCCAGCACGGGCAGTTTATCGCCCGGCTGCAGTTTAGCGCCGTTTTGATTAAGGCCACCAATACCCTCGCGCATTACAGTGGCGCTGCTGCCAAAATGCGGGGCAATTTGAAAACCGCCGGTAACGGCGACATAAGTGCGCAGGCCCCGGGTGGCCATGCCCAGTTCGATAATATCGCCAGCCAGCACCGGATGGCTTTGCCACAGTGCTTTTTCCTTGCCGTTGATGGTAAGGCTGAGGCTGGCGCCGGTAACGCAAAGGTTGGTTGCACAGTGGGCTTTAAGTTGCAGGCCACCAATGCTGCATTCAATTAAGCTGGCACCAGGGTTATTGCCGGCTAGGGCATTCGCCCAGTTGGCTGAGCCGGCGTCGAGCGGACCGCCGTTGGTTAAGCCCAGTGCACCCTGGCCGAACCGGCCCTGATCCTGAATAAGGCTAAGGACGCCGGGGCTAAGCACTTCAAAATAGCCCACTTCAAAATAGCTGGTTTTATTGTGGCTCATAGCGCATTACCTTCGCCATTTTCTGGCAAGGTCCCGCCCAACGCCAAAAACTCGGCTTTGCTAATGGCCACAAATTGCACTTCATCACCAACGGCCACCGGCATAGCGGGGTCTTTGTCCGGCTGAAACATCGGGGTAGGGCACAGGCCAATAATATTCCAGCCACCCGGCGACACGGCCGGGTATACCGCCGTTTGCCGGTCGGCAATAGCCACTGCCCCGCGCGGTACTTTAGCCCGGGGCGAGGCCAGGCGTGGCATGGCCAGTTGTTCGGCCACTTCGCCTAAATAAGCAAAGCCCGGCGCAAAACCGATGGCATATACACGGTAAACCTGCTGCTGGTGTAGCTTAATCACTTCGTCAACCGTCAGCTGCTTGGTTTTGGCAATAAGGGCTAAGTCTGGCCCGCTTTGTTCGCTGTAATAGACCGGCAGCTCAATACGCCGGCCACTGGTAGCTTTATTACTGCTAAGCGCGGCAAGTGCCTTATTAAGCAGGGCGTTAACGGCAAAATGATCACAACTAAATGGGTTAAATACCACCATTACCGAGGCATAAGAGGGCAGTAGTTCCACGACATGCTGGCCCAGTGCCTGGCGAATAAGCGGCATGGCCTGCTGTACTAAACCGGCAATATCCGCCGCCATTTTTTGCTCGAAATACACCATAACCGCGTTTTCGCTGGCCAGGGTAAGGTGGTATAGCGGCATACTCACCGCGCAGCCTGCAACAGCTGCCGGATTTGCGCCACCTGAGCGACGGCCGCGGGGTTGTCGCCATGTACACAAAGGGTATCGGCTTGCAGGGCCAGGCGTTGGCCACTGGCGGTGGTTACACTGCCATCGTTAAGCAATTCAGAAACCTGCGCCAGTACTGCTGCATCATGTAATACCGCGCCGCTTTGGCTGCGTGGGGTGAGCTTACCCTCGTCGGTATAGCGCCGGTCGGCAAAGGCTTCAAATAACAGTTCAACTTTGAGCTCTGCTGCCTGTTGCTGATAAGTCTGGCGGCTGTTGTCGGCCAGCAGCATCAGTTTTAACGGTTTATGAAAGCTGGCAATAGCCTGCAGCACCGCCTGCCATACCGCCGGTTTGCTCATCATGTCGTTATACAGCGCGCCGTGCGGCTTTACGTAGCTTAGGGTTACGCCCTGACACTGCGCCAGACCGTCCAGCGCGGCAATTTGATAATGCAGCAGGTTAATAATTTCGTTATGCGAGCACTGCATGCTGCGCCGGCCAAAGCCGTTAAGATCAGGATAAGCAGGGTGGGCCCCAATTTGTACGCCATGCTGTTTCGCCAGTTGCAGCGTGCGCTGCATCACATCCGGGTCACCAGCATGAAAACCACAGGCAATATTAGCCTGATCAATAAAAGGCATTACCTGGCTGTCGAGGCCCATGGTCCAGCTGCCGAAGCTTTCGCCTAAATCGCAGTTAAGTAGCATGCTGTCTCCCGGGTCTATGACTTAAGGAATAAATTATTCATGTTGTGCGGCCAATTAGCAAGCGTTGTCACAATAGCCAGGCTGAATAGGTTTAACTGGGGGCTGGCCAGTGTGATCAGAGCATCGCCAGTTTGCTGTTTGGTACATCCAATACCAGCATATGGCCCGGGCTGTGAGTAATGCAAAAGTCTACCTTCGCATTCGCTATTGCTACCTGTGGTGTAACGCCGCAAGCCCAGAATACCGGGACTTCACCGGGTTTTATGCTGACGGCATCACCAAAGTCAGGTTTATTTATATCGTTAATACCAATAGCGGCCGGGTCGCCAAAATGCACCGGCGCGCCGTGTACCTGCGGAAAGCGCGAGCAAATCTGAATAGCGCGGATGGCATTGGCTGGGGTCATTGGCCGCATACTGACCACCATGCCGCCATGAAATACCCCGGCAGGCGTGCAGGCGATATTGGTACGATACATTGGCACATTGACCTTTTCGGTAATATTGCGGATTTCCAGGCCGTCGGCCAGCAATGATTCTTCAAATGAAAACGAGCAGCCAATTAAGAAGGTCACTAAGTCATCCCGCCAGATGTCACGCACGTCTGTTCGCTCGTCAGTAAGTTTGCCGTCCTGATATACACGATACTTCGGTAAGTCGCTGCGGATATCCAGATCTTTTGCCAGCGAGGGCATATCGATAGCGCCGGGTGTTGCTGCCATGCCAAGCAATGGACACGGCTTCGGGTTGAAATGACAAAACTGCAAAAAGTCGGCGGCGTATTGTTTAGGTAGTATCGCCATATTGGCCTGGACAAAACCCGGCGCAAAGCCTGAGGTATGGCCGCTGAACGCGCCACTGCGGCATTGCTGGCGTAACTGATAAGGGGTAAGCACTGACATAACGCAATCCTGTCTAAAGAGAATTAACGCCAGTGTACTGCAGTGTTTATCCGGGGAACAGTGCTATCCGATAGCTTAAACCGATTGCTGACAATCAGGCATTGCCATAAATATCTTTATTCGCCAGCCAGCGCCGTATCAGTTGCAGGCAGGCTGGCTGGTCTTGTTGCCATAGCTGTGCAGCCAGTTGGCGGGCATGTGGAATAAGCTCAGCATCGCGGCTGATGTCGGCAATTTTAAACTGCAGCAGGCCGGTCTGGCGGGTGCCGAGCAGTTCACCAGGGCCACGAATTTCCAGATCGCGCTGGGCAATCACAAAGCCATCGTTAGAGTCGCGCAATACGCTTAGCCGGGCCTGAGCTGTTTTCGATAAGGGGGCATGATAAAGCAATACACAATGTGACACCGCACTGCCGCGACCGACTCTGCCGCGCAGCTGATGCAATTGGGCCAGACCCAGCCGCTCCGGGTTTTCAATGATCATTAAGCTGGCATTGGGTACGTCTACTCCAACTTCTATTACCGTGGTGGCGACCAGCAAGTCGAGCTCACCACTGCTGAAACACGCCATAATATCTTGTTTTTCCGAGCTTTTAAGCCGGCCATGTACCAGGGCAATGTTCAGTTCTGGTAGGGCACTGGCCAGACTGGCTGCGGTGTCTTCCGCCGCCTGACATTGCAGTACTTCTGACTCTTCAATCAAGGTGCACACCCAGTATACCTGGCGTTTATCTTGTAACACGCCGTTACGCACCCGTTCAATAATCTCCTGGCGCCGGCTGTCAGGAATGGCAACCGTGGTTACCGGTGTGCGGCCGGGGGGTAACTCATCAATTACCGAGGTGTCCAGATCGGCATAGGCGGTCATCGCCAGTGTGCGGGGAATAGGCGTTGCTGTCATCACCAGCTGGTGCGGATAAACGCCGGCGATGCCGCCTTTTTCCCGCAGGGCTAAGCGTTGATGCACACCAAAGCGGTGCTGCTCGTCGATAATAATCAGTGCCAGTTTGCAAAAGCTGACACTTTGCTGAAATAACGCATGGGTGCCCAGCACCATCTGAGCCCGGCCATCGGCCAGCTGGCTAAGGACGTCATCACGTGCCTTACCTTTAGTTTTACCCCCCAACCAGGCCACGCTAATGCCAAGCGGAGTAAACCAGTTATTGAAGTTTACTGCGTGCTGCTCGGCCAGTAGTTCTGTCGGTGCCATCAGTGCCACCTGGTAACCCTGGCTGATTGCTGTCAGCGCAGCGAGGGCCGCGACCAGGGTTTTGCCCGAGCCGACATCACCCTGCACCAGACGCAGCATTGGCAGGGGCTTGGCTAAATCCTGCTGCAGCTCGGCCACCACCCGTTGCTGAGCTGCTGTCAGCTGAAAGGGCAGGCTGGCTAAAAATGTCTGTTCCTGATCACGGTCTTGGTTCAGGGCAATCGCCCGCTGGCGCTGGCTCTGACTGCGCAGTTGATGCATGCTCAGTTGCTGGGCTACCAGCTCTTCCAGGATCAGCCGCTGCTGTGCCGGATGGCGGCCCTGTTCCAGCAGGCTGAGTTGGGCGTCTGGTGGTGGCCGGTGAATATAAGCCAGAGCGTCGGCCAGTGACCAGGGCGAGCTTAGCAGGTTTGCCGGTAAATACTCGGCGGCTGCATAGCGTTTAAGATAGTCCAGCGCCGCATCAGTTAGTTTACGCCAGCTGGTTTGCTTGACACCTTCGGTTGTCGGGTAAACCGGGGTCAGGGTTTCGGCTACCTGGACTAAAGGCTCGTCCTGCTGCACCCGGTATTCAGGATGTAACATTTCAATGCCCCGCGGGCCGCGTTTTACCTCGCCAAACAACCGCAGTTTAACCCCGGGGGTTACTGCGTTTTTCTGTGCTGCACTAAAATGAAAAAAACGACAGGTCAGGGTGCCGCTGCCATCGCTGACTTTTACCAGCCAGCTGCGTCTTTTCCCGAACTGGATCTCACTACTCAGGACCTCGGCCTGCACACTGGCGTGGATTAACGGCATTAAGTCGGCAATGGGATAAATGCGGGTGCGGTCTTCATAACGCAGCGGTAAATGAAACAGCAAATCCTGTACGCTGGCAATACCCAGCTTTTCCAGGCGCTGCGCCACTTTGGCACCAACCCCTTTAATCAGGCTGATACTGAGGCTATCCAGTCGGGTATGCGGCAAAGGGCTCTCTTAAAAAAACGGGTGGATGTTTTTAGTGTAAACCGGGAAAAGGCACAGGCAAAGCATTTGCTAAACGTAGTTACCGTTTCAGCTCTTTTACTTCAGGCCGGTCTTCCGGGTTTCGTATCAGCCGGGCAACTGTTCCATCGTCAATCATGGCTTGTAAATGCTGTTGCAGCAGGGTGTTCAACGCGCCATGCTGGCTCTTTCTGGAAATAGCCAGGTGAATATTGTTGGGGGTATCTGCGCTAAAATCTAACGGCGCAATTTTAAAACGCTGCTGATAGCTGCTAATGGCATTGATCGCCTCAGTAGTACTGATTGTGGGAGCAACCAGACCATCAATCCGGTTACGCAACAGCATTTCCAGCGCAACCTCAATGCTGTCCACTTCAGCAATATGCCGTGATTCCTGGGCAATAAGCGCCATGGTAGCCGGGTTGTACAGGTAGTCCCGTAGTGTTGCCAGCGTCATACTGCGAAGCTGCGCTTTGCTGTCGATAGTGCGGCTTTCAGTACGGCGTAAAAACAGGCTTTCTGCTACGTTGTTGCTATACGGCAACAAATGCATATAGCTGTTGCGCTCGTCACTGAATCTGAGATTAGTCATGACATCAACCTCGCCCTGTTCCATCAGGCGCAGGCAGCGCGCCAGATTAGTGCGCTGCGTAAACTGCAGTTCAAAACCTGCCCGGCGGGCCAGTTCCTGCATTAAGTCGACCGATGGTCCGCTGGGTATGTTGGTGCTGTCGTACTCATGAAAATAGGGAAAATGGTCCAGGCACCAGAGCAGTCTGGGCGCGGTGCCCGTTTCCGCCGGGGCTGGGTCGGCTGTACCAGCGCTTACTGGCAGTGCCAATGCCAGCAAAAATATTACCAGACTGTGTAAAGCCAAAATTTTTGTCATTACTGAGTAGACGGCACTTCCATGACGCCGTCAATCTCTATTTGTGCAGCACGGGGCAGGGCACTGACTTGCACTGCCGCTCTGGCCGGGTAAGGTTCGGCAAAATATTCACTCATTATCTGGTTAACGGTGGCAAACTGGCCTAAATCAATAAGAAAAATATTAACCTTTACCATGTTGTTTAAGGTGCCGCCGGCCGCCTCACATACGGCTGATAAGTTTTTAAATACCTGATGGGTTTGTTCCGCGAAGTCTTCAGATACCATTTGCATGCTAGCTGGCACCAATGGGATCTGGCCGGACAAATATACGGTAGTGCCAATTTTTACCGCCTGGCTGTAAGTGCCAATGGCGGCTGGTGCGGCTTCAGTACGAATAATAACTCGGGACATTGTGTTTATTTCCTTCTGTAAACTTTTTGCACGTCTGGCACAACGCGGATTTTACGCATAACATTGGCCAGATGCACCCGGTCTTGCACGGAGAGAGTAATTTTAATCACGTATTCGCCGGTATCGCGATCATCTGTGACCAGATCCTGAATATTAGAGTTCTGACTGGCAATAAGGGTGGTCAGTTTCGCCAATACCCCCTGGCGGTTAATAATAAATACCCGGATATCACATAAGAATTGCTTGTCGCTGGTGTTGTCCCAGCGGATGGGGAAAAACTTGGCCGGATCGCGTTCCCAGCCTTTAATATTGCGACAATCGCTGCGGTGGACATTTAAGCCTTTACCCGGGGTAGCGTTGGCGACAATTTCATCACCTGGAATTGGCCGGCAGCATTTGGCAAAGGTGACCAGCATACCTTCGGAGCCAACAATAAACGCATTGCTTTTGGGCAGTGGCGAGCTGTTTTTTCCACTGGTGTCATCGGCTTCAAATTCACCCAGTAAACGCCGTGCTATGGCTACCGGCAACTGATTACCGAGGCCAATTTCACTGCACAGTGCATCAAAAGATTGCTGGTGCACATTTTTTAATACCTGCTCAATTCGTTCTGGCGCGATATCTTCCAGTTTAACTTCACCCAGCGCCGAGGTGAGCAGGCGTTTACCCAGGCTGATGGCTTCATTTTGCTGCTGGCGTTTTAAATAATTGCGAATACCCAGGATCGCCCGGCTGGTTACCACATAGTTAAGCCAGTTAGCATTGGGCTTACCGCCAGGGCTGGTAATGATTTCAACGGTCTGGCCGGTTTCCAATGGTTTACTTAGCGAGTAGGGGCGGCGATCGACCTTGGCACCCACGCAGCGGTTGCCAACATCGGTATGTACGGCGTAGGCAAAATCGACGGCGGTAGCGCCAATGGGTAACTCAACAATTTTACCCTTGGGAGTAAACACATACAGTTCTTCCGGATACAGCTCTGATTTAACGTTCTCGACAAATTCGTAGCTGGTGCCAGCACTTTGCTGTAATTCCAGCAAGCTTTGCATCCAGCGATGCGCCCGGATTTGCGCGGTGGTATCTCTGTGCTCACCGTTTGATTTATACATCCAGTGTGCGGCAATACCTTTGTCGGCCATTTCGTCCATTTCGCGGGTACGCATCTGAATTTCAACCGGAATACCATGCGGGCCAATTAACGAGGTATGCAACGACTGATAGCCGTTTTGTTTGGGAATGGCGATATAATCTTTAAAGCGAATTTCAATAGGCTTGTACAGGTTATGTACTAAACCCAGAATGCGGTAACAATTATCGATAGAGTTAACCACTACCCGAAATGCGTAAATGTCCATCACATCGTTGAACATTAACTCTTTGTTCTTCATTTTACGGTAAATACTGTACAAGTGCTTTTCACGGCCACTGACATCGGCATCGATACGGGCATCACTGATTCGGCTGCGTATTTCGTTCTGTACTTTTTCCAGCAATTCACGGCGGTTGCCACGTGCCAGTTTGACGGCACTGCCAAGCGCCCTGTAGCGCATAGGGTATAACGCCTGAAAGCCCAGGTCTTCCAGTTCGTTTTTAATATTATGAATACCTAACCGGTTAGCGATTGGTGCGTACAGCTCCAGAGTTTCTTTGGCGATGCGCCGGCGTTTTTCTGGACGCAACGCACCTAAGGTGCGCATATTGTGGGTACGGTCGGCCAGTTTGATCAGAATAACCCGGATGTCCTGGGTCATTGCCATAAACATTTTTTGCAGGTTAGTGGCTTCGAATTCCTGATAGTCTTTAAACTTTACTTTATCGAGCTTGCTGACACCTTGCACCAGCTCGGCCACCGTATCACCAAATAGCCGGGCTAAATCTTCTTTGCTGTATTCGGTATCTTCGATGACATCGTGTAACAAAGCCGCCATCAGCGTTTCATGGTCCATCCGCATTTCGGCCAGAATGCTGGTAACGGCTACCGGATGGGTAATGTAGGGTTCGCCACTGGATCGGGTTTGGGGGGCATGCGCGTCGCGTGCTACTACATAAGCCTGCTGCACCAGACTGACCTGTTCAACAGGCAGGTAGGCGGAGATTTGATTTTTCAGGCCTTCAAATAAATACACATATGCTCCCAAACTTCGACAGCAGAATAAAAGTATGCTGATTAGTTAAGAATATACGTCTAAAACACGCAGTTGCCAACGGCTAAAGCGCCGCTGGCAGAGTTTGGCGGGAGTTTTTACTGATCAGAACCGATTATTGCAGCAACTGCAGCCATTTCTGTGGCTTCCTGTTGCATTTGATCGCGGCGTTCCTGCTCATCAAGAATACTATTGGTAATAAAGCCTTGTTCAATTTCACGTAGCGCGACTACGGTAGGTTTGTCATTTTCACGATTAACCATTGGCTCTTTGCCTTCAACTGACAGTTGGCGGGCACGACGGGCCGCTACCAGAATTAAATCAAAACGGTTACCAATTTTATCTACTGCATCTTCAACTGTTACGCGAGCCATTCGCCACTCCGGAGTATTCAGGTATATTACTAGACCGCATAGTTTACGCTATTTTGCTGGTTTCGCCAACAGTTGTTGCATTAACCGCTGATGGCGACTTTGCTGTGACGACAGGCTGTTGCGCTGACTCAATACGATGTATGACAGCTCAGACAGCGCCTGATTAAAGTCGTCATTAATAATAAGATATTCGTATTCGTCGGCATGCTGCATTTCGTTCTGCGCCTGAGCCATACGTTGAGCTATGACCTGCTGGCTATCCTGGCCTCGTTGCTCCAGCCGCTGCTGCAGTGCGGTCATGCTGGGCGGCAAAATAAAAATACCCAGTGTGCCTGGCGCCTGTTCACGAATTTGCCGGGCGCCTTGCCAGTCAATATCCAGAAAAACATCAATACCCTGGCGCAGGTTGGCAATAATCGCACTGCGGGAGGTACCGTAGTAATTACCAAAAACCTCAGCCCACTCCAGAAACTCGTTTTCTGCTATCAGCTTTTTAAACTGCTCAACACTGATAAAGTGATAGTGGACACCGTCCTGCTCGCCGGGCCTTGGCTGGCGTGTGGTGTGCGACACGCTGACTTGCATGTCACTGTGGTTTTTTAACAACGCGTTGATAAGGGATGATTTACCCGCGCCACTGGGGGCGGAAACAATAAACAGATTACCACTGAGTTCTTGCATTGCTACACTCGGCTGCGGCCACAGGCCAGACAATTAAAGCGCAATTTTAGACTGTACGCTGTCAGGGTGCAAACAGTGCAGTTAACGTTTTGCTTTGGCTTTGATAGATAAGGTCAGGGTAAACATGGCCATCGGCTCACTACCATGGAGGCTGGGGCAGGTAACAGTTACCTTTACCGGTTTGTTAACCCGCTCGCCACTGGCCAGAGACTCATCCAGCATCTGGTCAATGATGTCACCATCTTCACTGGTAAAGTGAACTTTGGCTTCCGGGCGTTTTAAAAACTGGCCCTGGACATCCTTAAACGCAAAGTTGGCATTGATACCGCGGGCTTTGGCTTTGGAAAATACCAGAAAAGCCCCGGCCAGATCGGCGCCAATTGCCAGTGCGCCGAAATAAACACTGCCAAGATGGTTTTTGGTGCGCCAGCTATGTGGCATGGTCACTTCCAGGGTACTGCTACTCATTTTCACAATTTTAGGCGAACAGAAACCAATTAACGGGATATAACGCCAGGCAAAAAACTTCAGGCCCCAGTTAGCTTTAGACAAAGACATGGTTTGTGTTTTCCGGAAATTGAGAGTAATAGCAGCTTAGCACTGGTAAGACCAATGGTGCAATAGTACCGCTCAGAAACCAATATCAGCCACTCGTCAGGTTTAAATAAAAATCGTGACAGGCTTTTTAGTAAAGTAACAGCTATTATCAGGGTGTAAACAGAACAAGGAGTCGGCCTGGTGTTCAGATATGTTGCGGCAGCAATACTGTTGTTAATTTTGCTGCTAACCAGTGCAGGCGCTGTTGCTTTACCCGGATTGCTGGAACGGCAGTCGGTTTTATATCGGGGGTGGTCGGTAGAGGCGGGGTTGCCTCAGGTGTCGGTTGCCGCGATGGTGCAGGATAAACAAGGCTATATCTGGCTCGGTACTCAGGGTGGGCTGGCGCGTTTTGACGGACACCAGTTTACTGTTTTTAATACTGCAAATACGCCGCAACTACTATCAAATTTAATTACCGCACTTTATTTAGACCGCGAGCAACGGCTGTGGATTGGCACCGTTAATGGCTTGAGTTATTACCAGTCAGGCAAATTTCATACGGTTGATATCAGTGCGATTGAAGCCGGGACCATTAACAGTTTTGCTGAATTGGCAGACGGCCGTTTTTTTGTTGGTGCCAACAAACTGTTTGAATGGCAGCAACAACAATTGCAGCAAGTCAGTGCCCACGCCGGACCGGTATTTCAGATGTTCCGGCAGAACGATACCCTTTGGATTGGTGGCCAGCATGGCTTTGCATCATTGCAAGGTCAGCAATATAGCTGGTATCCCGCACCTGCTGCGGCCGAAGCGATACAAATATCTGAGTTGGCGGTAATGGGAAGTGTTGTTTATCTTGGCACTAATAAAGGTTTATACCGCTGGCAGAAGGATAGCTGGCGTAAGCTGGATTTACCTGGTGCGCCAGCCAGCAGCCGGATTGAGCTCTTATATCTGGATACCCAACAGCAACTCTGGGTTTCAACGTTTGACGCCTTATATCAGGTAAAGCCAGGTCAGATTACTCAGGTTCAGCAACCGGGTAGTACCGACAAACCTTTTGGCTGGATAGAAAGCATGCTGGAAGATAAGCATAATAATATCTGGTTGGGTAGCCGCACGCACGGGATTATGCGGCTTCGCGCCGCGCCAACGGAGCGTTATAGTTCGGCGGTGGGAATTCCGGATCCCTACAGCTGGGCGGTAATGCCCTGGCAACGCCACTTAATGGTAGGAACCAGCCAGGGGTTAGCAGTGCTGAATGATGGCCAGTTTCAGCCGTTGCTTGCCAACGCGCAGCTACCCAGCCCATTTGTATATAGCATGTTGGCGCAACACGATAATTTATGGGTGGGAACCCGGGCAGGTTTAAGTTTACTAAATAGTAAGACATTAGCCTGGCAGCAGAATTTCCCACAAACAGCGCACCTGCTAATCACGACTCTGGTAGCCGAACAGCAGCGGGTATGGGTCGGTAGCAACGGCGGCTTGTATCATGTTGCCGATGGCGAATTATCACAGCGCGGCATTCCTGCACCGCTGACTAATCTGAGTATCCGGGCGTTACTTCCTGACCGTTCCGGCCGATTGTGGGTTGGCACTGAATCGGGCTTGTATTTGCGAAACGACAATGGGTTTGAAGCTGTTACTGATATGCCGTTGTCTGGCCGCTTTATCAGTGTCATTACCGAGTTTGCCGATGGCAACATGCTAATTGGCAGTTTTGATCATGGCTTCGTGCTGGGGCAACCGGGTAACTGGCAACATTTTAATCAGCAAACAGGGCTTCCGGGCAATGGTGTTATGTTTGCAGCACTCGTTAATGACAAATTGGTGATCAGCAATTTTGAGGGTTTTTACCGGCTGGACTATCCGGCATTGCAGCAAGGTAAAGTCAGCCAGTTGTATATGCTGGTTGATGATCGACAGCCAGAAGCCGCCACCGACTCACATCGCTGTTGTAATGGTGCTGGCAGTAACAAGGGTGCCGTGCACCAGGGAAGGCTCTGGTATCCAACGCTGGATGGTGTTATTGCCTTGCGGTTAGACAGGCTAACCAACCATACGTCGGTGCCGGCTCCGGTAATGGAGAGCCTGAGCGTAGCAGAGCAGCAGTTTAGTGGCGACCGTGCTCAGTTATCGCCGACGCAACGAGACTGGCACTTTAAATTTAGTGCACCTTACTATTATCAGGCTTCATCTTTGGAGACCCGCTACCAATTACAGGGCTATGAGCAAAACTGGGTGAGTGCCGGCAACCGACGCGAAGTGTTTTATACCAACTTACCGCCGGGCAGTTATACGTTTAAGGTACAGGTAAAGATTGCCGGTGATTATCGCTGGAGTGATGAAGCGACAATGGATGTTGTGCTAAAGCCCTACTGGCATGAAACCCTGACTGCAAGACTGCTGTTGCTGAGCTTATTGTTGATGTTGTTCTGGCTAGTGTATCGGTTACGGCTGGCATCACTGGCAAACGCCCGGGTGGAATTAAAGCGCCAGGTCGCCGAGCGAACACAAGAGTTGTATCAGGCGAATCAGAAATTACAACAAATGAGCATGCAGGATGCACTGACAGAACTTAATAATCGTCACTATCTGGATGTCAATATCGACTCCATGCAGGCCCGGGCACAGCGGAATGAGCAGCCCTTAGCCTGGATTCTGCTTGACCTGGATTTCTTCAAGCGGATTAACGACTTGCATGGCCATCAAATGGGCGACAGTGTATTAAAGCATTTTGCCAGCATTTTGCAGCAGCATAGCCGCAGCAATGATCATCTGATCCGGTGGGGCGGAGAAGAGTTTTTGCTGGTGCTGGAGCAAAGCAGCGAAATACAACACTATATTGAGCGTTTACAACAGTTGATCCATAGTTACCCTTGGCAGCAGAAGTTAGGCCTGCCAATCAATATAACCTGCTCAATTGGTGCCATGATCCAGCCGCCGGAATGGAATTGGGAGTACAGCCTGTATTTAGCGGATGCCGCATTGTATAAAGTAAAAAATGCTGGCCGGGCTGGCTACATGCTTTTGCAGCCAGGGCCAGCAGCCCCGGCTACACTAAGTGCAGATGACATAAAAACGGAACTTGATCAGTTGCTGGAGAAACAGTGGATTGTCGCCACCACCGGCAAACAGGTCGCTGAAGTTTAGGCTATGTTTTTATTCAATATTCTGAATTTGCTCGCGCATCTGCTCTATAAGCACCTTAAGCTCTACCGCGGCATTGGTAATGTCGGTGCTGATGGCTTTGGACGATAAAGTATTCGCTTCGCGGTTAAATTCCTGCATCATAAAATCGAGACGCCTTCCGCAGGCGCCGCCTTTCTTCAAGGTATGGCGGGTTTCTTTTATGTGCGCATCTAAGCGGTCGAGCTCTTCGGCAACGTCAGATTTTGAGGCTAAAAACGCCATTTCCTGCTCTAAACGGCCTTGCTCAATGTCGGCCTTAATGTCATTTAAGCGGTTTAAAATACGGTCGCGTTGCCATTGCATAGCTTGAGGTAAATGGCCCCGTACAAAGGCCACTTGCTCGCCGATGGCGGTTAAGCGCTGTTGAATCATCTGCTCGATGGCATCGCCTTCACGGCCACGGCCTGCTAAGAAGTCTTGCAGCGCAGCATCAAAGCCAGCTAATAATTCGCCCTGCATAGCGTCTAAATCTTCAGTTGGCGTTTCCATTACACCGGGCCAGCGCAGAATGTCAGCAATATTCAGCTGCGCATTCGGTGCTTTTTGTAACAGTTTTTCTGCTTTTTGCAGTAATTGACTAGCAAACTCTTCGTTCAACGTCAGCTCGCCGGCGGCCTGATTAGCATGATAACGCAGGTTCACTTCAATTTTGCCACGTTGCAGGTTGTTACGCAGTTTGTCGCGCAGCAGGCTTTCTAAACCGCGAAACTGCTCTGGCAACCGGAAATAGCTTTCCAGGTAGCGCTGGTTTACCGAGCGGATTTCCCACTGGGCAGTGCCCCAGCTGGCTTTGGTTTCGTGGCGGGCGAAGGCGGTCATGCTGTGGATCATAAAAGGCTCTCTGGCGACAAATAAAACCAGAGTATACCGCAGGGCAGGTGAATTTGGCGAATTGATGGCTCTGAGTAGCGTTAGCCTCTATAATAATCGCCATTATTAATTTCAGGAGTGCAGCTATGCGTCCAAGTGGCAGAACCGCCAGTCAGATCCGTCCCCTTACTTTTACCCGTCAATTTACTGCTCATGCTGAAGGTTCAGTACTGGTTGAGTTTGGCAATACCAAGGTTATTTGTACCGCCAGTGTGGTGGAAGGCGTACCACGCTTTATGAAGGGCCAGGGTAAGGGCTGGGTAACGGCAGAATACGGTATGTTGCCACGGGCAACCCATACCCGTAATGACCGTGAAGCCGCACGCGGTAAACAGGGTGGCCGCACCATGGAAATTCAGCGTTTAATTGGCCGGGCCCTGCGCACCGCAGTCGATTTAAAACTGCTGGGTGAAAATACCATTACCATCGACTGTGATGTGATCCAGGCCGATGGCGGCACCCGCACCGCGTCAATTACCGGTGCCTGTGTGGCGCTGGTCGATGCCCTTAATTTTATGCGTGCTAAAGGCACCATTAAAACCAACCCATTAAAATATATGGTAGCCGCAGTTTCAGTAGGGGTTTATAAGGGTACCCCGGTAGCGGATTTAGATTATGCCGAGGACTCTAACGCCGAAACTGATATGAATATCGTGATGACCGAAACCGGCAAAATTATTGAGGTGCAGGGCACGGCTGAAACCGAGCCATTTAGCTTTGATGAAATGCAGCAGATGATGGATTTGGGCCGTCATGCTATCCGGGAAATTATTGAAGAGCAAAAACGGGTACTGGCGTAAGCAGGGAGCAGCAAAACCATGAAGCAGTTTCAACGTGATTTTATTGAATTTGCCCTGGCACGTCAGGTACTGAAATTTGGCCAGTTTACCCTGAAATCGGGCCGTACCAGCCCGTATTTTTTTAATGCCGGTTTGTTTAATACCGGTAGCGACCTTGCGAAGCTGGGCCGCTTTTATGCGGCAGCGCTGCAGGATGCGGCGATTGAATTCGACGTATTGTTTGGCCCGGCTTATAAAGGCATACCTATTGCTACCACCACAGCAGTGGCGTTAGCAGATCACCATAACCGTGATGTACCGTACTGTTTTAATCGCAAAGAAGCCAAAGCCCATGGCGAAGGCGGCAATTTAGTCGGCTCAGCGCTTCAGGGCCGGATTATGCTGGTAGATGATGTGATTACCGCAGGCACTGCCATTCGTGAGTCGATGCAGCTGATTCAGGCGCAGGGTGCAACGCTTAGCGGCGTGCTGGTGGCACTGGATCGACAAGAGCGCGGTCAGGGTGAGTTGTCGGCTATTCAGGAAGTAGAACGCGACTTTAACACTAAAGTTGTGGCCATCGTCAGCCTGCCCGATTTAATAAGCTATTTAGCGGACCAGCCGGAGATGGCCGAGCACCTTGCAGCGGTAAAAGCTTACCGGGCGCAGTATGGGGTTAAGATAGCTTAACAGCTTAGTTAGCGACCGAGCGCAGAGTCAGGAAATGCTTTCTGCACCGGCTTCAAGGATCACGTCCCTGTGCCCCTTCAGCCTGCGCGGCATCCATGCCGCTGTTCCGAAAGCACACCTGACCCTACGCTCTGTGATACTTCTCAGTTAAATAAAGCCTGTTGCAGCAGCGCCCACTGATTTTGCCAGGCGCTGGTTGGCAGGCGTTTAAAGCCCGAACGGACAAATTGGCTTATTTTACCCTCAACCAAGGCCAGTAGTAAGTTGGCCAGTTCGCCTTCGTCAATGCTGAAACCTTTACCTTCACGCAGTTTGCGCTCGCGCAGTGTTTGTTTAAATTGGGTTTCCAGCTTTTCAAATAGCGCTGCCACCCTTTCAAGTAAACGTTCCTGCTCGCCTTGTAAGGCGTCGCCGGTAAGAATACGGCAAAACCCAGGGTTACGCTCGGCGAACACCAGAATAAGCTGCAACATCAGCTCAATGCGGCTTTGGGTGTCTTTATGTTCATCCGAAATGCTGTTTATTCTGGAGAGCAGGGTGTCTTCAATAAACTCAATTAAACCCTCAAACATCCGGGCTTTGCTGGGGAAATGACGATACAGCGCTGCTTCTGACACCCCGACTTTTTCGGCCAGGGCAGCCGTAGTAATGCGCTGGCCGTTATTGCTTTGCAACATGGCGGCTAACGCCTGCAAAATATCTTCTTTTCTGTTGCCGCGTCGCGGTGTTGACATAGCTGTTCCTGAAAATAAACTTATAGAGTATCTGCTGCTTGGACAGCCGACTGCACGCTGTTCGGTGGCAGGCTCGTCCAGCCAGTATGCGCCTTTCGCCGCCTTCAAGGATCACATCCCTGTGCCCTTTCAGGCTCCGCGGCCTCCATGCCGCTGCTCAAAACGCACACTGGCCTCCCGAGCTTTCAAGTTTGGCGGTGAACAAGTGTGTTGCCTGGAGGTTTTACCACCAAGTTCTAATGCTAGCTCTTCCCAGAATGACCAAAGCCACCTTCACCACGTTCAGATGCATCAAAGCTATCTACGACGGTAAATTCCGCCTGCACCACCGGCATAAACACCAGTTGGGCAATCCGGTCGCCTGGTTCAATGCTGAATGTCTGCTGGCCTCGGTTCCACATGGATACCATTAACGGCCCCTGATAATCAGAGTCAATTAAGCCGACCAAGTTACCCAACACTATGCCGTGCTTATGGCCAAGGCCAGAGCGCGGCAAAATAGTAGCGCATAAGTTCGCGTCACCAATAAAAATCGAGATGCCGGTTGGAATTAATACCGTCTGTCCTGGCTCCAGCGTTAAGGTCTGATCCAGACAGGCCCGTAAATCAAGGCCGGCTGAACCCGGGGTCGCGTAGGCTGGCAGCGGGAACTCATTGCCAATCCGGGGGTCGAGGATCTTCAGCTCAATTGCTTTATTCATTTGTTTGTTTCACTTGTGGTCTGTTGTTGAGAGAATTGTTTAAAAATCAGTTCGATAAGGCTGGCAGCCAGAGCCGCTTTGCTTTGCAGACCAAGCACTTGCTCGCCACCTTGCCACAGGGCAGTTATTGCGTTTTCATCACTATTAAAGCCCGCACCGGGTTGCGAGACATCATTGGCACAAATTATATCCAGCTTTTTGCTGATTAACTTTGTGCGGGCATAGCCCACTACGTCATTGGTTTCTGCAGCGAAGCCGACCGTAAAAGGGCGCTGTTTAGTCAAACCCGCTACGGCAGCGATGATGTCAGGATTTTTTATCAGGCTAAGTTGCAGCTGATCGCTGGTGCCTTTTTTCAGCTTATTGGGGGCCACTTCGGCGGCACGGTAGTCGGCCACGGCAGCGCAGCCAATAAAAATATCGCTTTGCACCGCTGCTTTTAACGCTGCAACGTGCATTTGTTCTGCACTGATAACATCTATTCGCTTAACACCCGCCGGTGTGGTCAGTTGCACCGGACCACTGATTAACGTGACATCTGCACCCATGGCAGCGGCAGCGTCGGCTAAGGCAAAGCCCATTTTGCCTGAGCTATGGTTAGATAAGTAACGCACCGGATCTAATGCCTCGCGGGTAGGGCCGGCGGTAATGGTTACCTTTACCCCCGCAAGTGGGGTGGCTGGTGTCAGGGTTTGCTCAATACTTTTTTCAATTAGCGCAACCAGTTCAAGCGGCTCCAGCATGCGGCCATAACCGACATCACCGCAGGCTTGCTCACCGGCACCCGGGCCATAAATGTTAAACATATGTTTTTTTAGTGTTGCTAAGTTTTGCTGGGTAGCTATATTGTTATACATCTGCTGGTTCATAGCTGGCGCTACTGCAACCGGTGCAGCTGAGGCCAAAACACAGGTAGTGAGTAAATCGTTAGCCATACCGTGAGCCAGTTTGGCGATAATATCGGCCGAAGCGGGTGCTACTACAATAAGGTTGGCCCATTTGGCCAGTTCAATATGACCCATAGCGGCTTCTGCTGCCGGGTCGAGCATACTGGTACTGACCGGGTTGCCAGACACCGCCTGCAAAGTTAGCGGGGTAATAAATTGCTGGGCGGCGTCGGTCAGGATAACCCGCACATCGGCGCCACGCTCTTTAAGACGGCGGACTAAGTCGGCGCTTTTGTAAGCGGCAATACCGCCACTAATACCCAGTAAAATACGTTTTGCTGCCAGTGTCTGCTGCATATATACCTAAAGCTGGTCCTGAAATCATCGGCATAAGATAACACGGAACGTAAAAATCGGCATTAATTCAGGGAGGATTCAGATGGCAATTTCTGACTGGCCATTAACCGAACGACCGCGGGAAAAACTGCTGCAACTGGGGCCTAAGGCATTATCAGATGCGGAGCTTTTGGCCATATTTCTGCGCACCGGGGTCAGTGGTTGCGATGCGGTAACCCTGGCCCGCCAGCTTTTGAATCATTTTGGTTCGCTGCGCCGCTTAATGGGCGCCAGCCAGCATGAGTTTTGTCAGGCGAAGGGACTGGGTGAAGCAAAATTTGTGCAGTTGCAGGCGGTGCTTGAGTTGAGCAAGCGCTATATGCAGCAACAATTACAACGCGAAACAGTATTTACTGAACCGGCCCTGGTGAAAAAATTTTTATCACATACCATTGGCCACGAGCAACGCGAAGTATTCTTACTACTTTACCTTGATAATCAGCATCGTTTGATTGCCAGCGAGCCATTATTTATGGGCACTATCGATGCGTCGCCGGTATATCCGCGTATTGTAGTTCAGCAAGCTTTGCGGCATAATGCCGCCGCCGTTATATTGGCTCATAATCATCCTTCCGGGGTGGCAGAGCCAAGCCGCGCCGACAGGGCAATAACGGAGCGTCTGACCCAGGCCATGGCTTTAGTTGATATAAAAATACTGGACCATTTTGTGGTGGGCGATGCAGAAGTTGTGTCTTTTGCAGAACGCGGCTGGCTTTAACAATATTTAAACGATACGGGCGGATCGCCAATAGATCTGCCTGAAGTGCCATTTAAATTCTCTTGAGTTTAGTGGGGCTTTCGTGTATAAAGTGCGCCCTCATCCATTTTCGGGGCAACCTTCAAGGCCAGAAGGGTGAATGATAGCTCGAGCTGACGTAATTTTGGAGAAATATAGACATGTCTAGAGTATGCCAAGTAACTGGCAAAGGTCCGATGGTAGGTAACCGTCGTTCGCACGCCAACAACGCGACAAAGCGCCGTTTCCTGCCTAACCTGCAAACTCACCGTTTCTGGGTTGAAAGCGAAAACCGTTTTGTTACTTTACGTACAACCACCCGTGGTATGCGTATTATTGACAAGAAAGGTATCGACGCCGTTTTAGTAGACGTTCGTGCCAACGGTCACAAGGTTTAAGGAATTAACTCATGCGCGATAAAATCCGTTTAGTTTCTTCTGCCGGTACTGGTTTCTTCTACACTACAACGAAGAACAAACGTACCATGCCAGAAAAAATGGAAATCAAAAAGTTCGATCCTAAAGTGCGTAAGCACGTGATTTTCAAAGAAGCGAAAATCAAGTAATCGACCTGAAAACCCGGCCCTCGCCGGGTTTTTGCTTTTTACACCCAGCCTAAGTTACTATGCCGCTGCGCCCTTGCAGACAGGTGCTGCCCCGAGCACTAAGGTACAGATATGTTAAAACTCTCGCGCCGCAACTGGAATAACGTGCTGATTTTCGCCGTGCTTATTCTGATGTTTGTGCTGTATGGCATACCCCAGCGCTTGCAACAGACAATGACAGCTGACCATCGTTTGATCCCGGCAGATGCTCAGCTACTGATGGTGGGCTTTGCCGATTTGCGTCTGGTAAAAGCCGGACCACAATGGCAACTGCAACCGCAGAGTAATACCCAAGTCGATGCCGGGCAATTAGCGCTGGCCTGGCAGCATAGTCAATTGACACCCGTTGATAACTTACCCATGCAAAGCCGGGTGCCGGTGGCGCAGGCCAGTGTGCAGCTGGTGGGGGAGACTAGCCCGGTTATCTGGTTACTATACCCGGCTACTGGATCTGACAGTGGCAGCTACTTGTTACAACAGGCTGGAGAAAAACAATATTATCAGCTGAGTGTTGATCAGGCTAAACAGCTATTTTTGTTAAAGTAAGGCTCGATTGCCGCCCGCTTTTTTGGAGTACCTGATTTTTGGAGTATAAGTCGTGCCAGAATTACCCGAGGTTGAAGTATCCCGCTTAGGCATTAGCCCGCACCTTGAAGGCCAGCAATTACTGAGCGTGGTAGCCCGGCAGCGCCAGCTGCGTTGGTGGATCCCGGATGAGGTCGTTACGCTTAGCAAACAGCCGATTCTGGCAGTTAGCCGCCGGGCCAAGTATTTGCTAATTAGCCTGCCAGCAGGTGACATTATTCTGCATTTAGGGATGTCAGGCCATTTAAAAGTGGTGGCAGCCAATGCTGCGGCGGCAAAACATGACCACCTGGATTTATTGTTGTCCAACAATAAAATACTACGCTTAAACGACACCCGTCGTTTTGGTGCGGTATTGTGGCAGGCTAAAAACCAGCCACATCCATTGCTGGCTGCGCTGGGCCCAGAGCCATTAACCAGTGACTTTAGCGCTCAGACGCTGATTGACGCTTGCGCCAGACGCTCGGCTGCTATCAAACTGGTGCTGATGGACAATAAGGTGGTCGTAGGGGTAGGCAACATTTACGCTAATGAAGCACTGTTTAAAGCCGGTATTCTGCCAACAGCACCGGCAAGCAGTGTCAGTAAAGACAAGCTGTTGTTACTCACTACAGTGATAAAAGAAACCCTGGCTGCGGCAATAGTGCAGGGCGGTAC
The DNA here is from genome assembly GCA_963975465.1 of uncultured Chromatiaceae bacterium. Lineage (GTDB taxonomy): Bacteria > Pseudomonadota > Gammaproteobacteria > Enterobacterales > Alteromonadaceae > Alishewanella. The sequence goes on along the minus strand of CAXBHB010000004.1, from coordinate 187,780 downwards.
TACCTTAAAGGATTTCAGCCAGGCCGATGGCAAACCGGGCTATTTTAAGCAACAGCTACTGGTGTATGGCCGGGGTGGCCAGCCTTGTGTGCAATGTCAGCAGCCACTAACTGAAATAAAACTGGGCCAGCGTACCACCGTTTTTTGCTCGCTCTGCCAGAACTGATTGCCGGCAGTGCTAAACCGCGATTAGAAACGCCGTTTAGCGGTAATCCGCCACTGCCAGTTGCCCAGTTCCGGGTTGTCGCTGACCGGGCGGGTTAAGTCAATATGCACCATGGTGCCGCGACTGGAGTGCGTGGAAAGTAAGCGGATGCCTACACCAACGCCATACAGTATATTGTCGTCAATCTCATTTTCACCTCGTTGTTCAGCACCCCAGCTGCGGCCTGCATCAGCAAAGCCGGCAAAACCGACATCGAAAATATGCAGAATGTTCCAGTCGGTGTAATAACGATACTCGGCTGTGGCGACCATCCGGTTATCACCGCGCTGGTAAAATAATGGAAAGGCCCGTAAACCGGTGTCACCACCAAGATACAACGCTTCATCGGCGAATAAATCTTTGCCACGCTGTAAATCCAGAATACCGACGATACTGCTTTGCCGGTTTAGCTGATATACCAGCTGCCAGTGGGTACTGATCAGTTGCTGGCGTAAGTCGGCCATTTTCAGACCGTGGTAGCGCAGACTAGCCAACAGCCATAAATCGCTTTGGAATGACCAGGCTTTTTCAACTGCTGCATCTACCTGCCAGCCACTGGCGTCGGCACCCAGACTTTTTTGCAGCATGCCCAACCTCAGATAGGCCTGCCAGCCCAGGTTAATATCTTCAACCCGGTTAAACTGGTTTATGTTGTACAGCTTGCGATACTGGTCTTCCAGCAGCTGGTATTCCACCCAGACTCTGGACAAATTACGTTCGACAGGTAAATCGAATAAGGTATCTTCATTTTCAGTAAAACTGACATCGTCCAGGGTTATACCGCCGTTAAGACGATGAATGCGTTTGCTATTGCCGGCCAGACGCCAGCCAACAAAACTGGTAAAGCCTTGCTGGGTGCGGTCGTACTGATTAACCTTTTCACCTAATACGTAGTCGTTTATCTGTTGCTTATCTTTGCTGACGTCAAAACTGACTGCCCACGGCGAGCTAAGGCGATAAAATGGCCGCTGAACATTAAACTGATAACTTTCGCCATCTGAATTATTGGCATAGCGGGTTAAAGCCTGCCAGTGGCTACCCAGAATGTTCGGGCTGGCAAAACTGAACAGGTAGCCGGTACGCTCGGCGTCCTTAGCGTAATCGAGCTGCAATTGATTGCCGGTGCCTAGCAAATTATCCTCAGCAATGCCGATTGAATATTCAGTTGCCCCACCTTCGCTGGAGAAGTCAATTTTCGGTAGCAACGACCAGTTATCCCAGGTTTTAACCAACACTTTGACAGTACTAGATTCAGGGCAAAAGTGGCTGACAGTGATATCAGCATCACGAATGTAGCTACGACCACGTAGAATACGCTCTGTTTCAGCCAGTTCCGCTAAGTCTAACGGGCTCTCTGTGGTAAACAGCAAATCATTGGCAATGGTTATTTCTTTAGAAATAATGTGGCTGTAATTGGCAAAGCGGTGCAACCAGAAAGTACCGGGCTCTGATAAGTCGAATACATTTTCCGGTTGAAAATGAATGGCACCTATTGTCAGATTAGCGTGTTGCAAATCAGATTCGTCGAACAAACTGGTGCAACTGGCATCCGGGTTTGCCGGGGTATTAGCGTTAACAGCCGTTGCGGTTGCACTGAACAGCAGCGTCAATAAAACGATGCGCTTAATCATGACTGCGACCCGCCTTGTTCAGCGTGTGGATTAGATTTAGCAGTCGGGTTAATGGTTACAGGACGGCTACCTTCGCCAAAAATGATAGTACGCTGCGGAAACGGAATATCGATACCGGCTTTTTCAAAGGCAATTTTAACGTCTTCCTGAATACTGTTTCGCAGGTCCCGGTAGTTTTCACGTTTGGTCCAGACGCTGAGCTGAATACTGAGTGACGATTCAGCAAAACCGTTAAATATAAAGAGTGGCGCGGGTTCGTCCAGGCTAAGGGGATTGTTGTCGGCAATATCCATCAGCAGCTGTCTGACCTGAGCGATATTTTCTTTGTAGGCCACACCGATCAGTAAGTCGAAACGGCGAATTGGGAAGCGGGTCAGGTTGGTCATCTCGGTTTTAATCAGGCTTTCATTAGGAATGCGGACAAACAAATTATCGAACGTGCGCAGTTTTACCGAGAGCAAATCGATGGATAATACCTCGCCGGTGGTGTTACCCACTTTAATGACGTCGCCCAGCTGAAACGGTTTCTCGCCAATTAAAAATAAACCGCTTATCAGGTTTGAGGCCGATGTTTGTGAAGCAAAGCCAATAGCGACAGATAACACACCTGCAGCACCCAGCAAGACACCCAGTGAAAACCCAAGCTGACGAAGGGCTGAAGCGAAGAACAGTGCCAGGATCAGCCAATACACCAGCCGTTTAAACAGCACTGCATGATGCTGTGAAAAATTACGGCTAATCAGTTTCTGTGCAGTGCGACTGGCCAGACTGGCCAGCAGTAAGCCTGCGATTAGCAAAATAACCGCCTGCAGAATCGACACCATCTGCTCAGAACCTAAAAACGTCGTAAACTGTTCCATCAATACCCGCTCCTGTTAATCATTAAACATGCCGGTAAAGGCGCGGATTAAACCATGCTTTTCTATATGCTGCCGTGGCGCTGTAATCCGGGCGGCCGGGGTAACACCATCAGGCAGCTGCTTTGTTATTTTAAAGCGGGTCAGGGCATGGTTGCCATCGTGTTGCAAGGTAATCGGGTCGGTCCAAATTGAGCCATCATTTAAACCATATACCGCCAGATAGGGCACGGGAATACTTAATTTGTCCAGGATCAGCATACTGTCAGCATTGTTTTCAATAGTGACAGCGGTGACAGCCCGATGTGGCCTGACGGGGAGATCAGCCCGGTTATTGCGGGCGTGAGTCTTGTCGGCATAACATAACTCACCGTGTAGGGTTGACGGACCAAACCAGGTATCGGACAGCCGCTGACTGGCCAGTTCATACAACGTGCAATCTGGTTGCTGCAGGTTGATAGTGATCATTACCGGAGAGCTGATGTAAAACACGGCTTGTTCGGTCGGGGGAATACTGACTGGCGTGTGCGTTTTAACCACTACCGGTCGGTCGAGCAAGCGTGGGGTTAAACAAAAGTGGCTGGGTGGCTCACGGAAAATAAAGCGTTGCAAATTATCCAGCTCGGGTAATTTGTGAATTGCCTGACTCAGTAACGTTTCGCCGTGCTCCCGGCCGATCTCCCGGGTAGAGCCCAGTACCCATTCACCGCGCAACCGCTGCAAGTAGAGAGTAAGGGGACCTAGTGTATATTGCCAGCACTGGCCACTATCTAAGCGAACGGGCCGCCACCATGGACCGGTCTCCGGGGTATTGTTGCTGAGTTGTCGTTGCATATACTTTCCGGTTAATTAAAAGGCCCTGGCCTGACCCTGTGTCAGATACGAGCGGCGTTATTCGCCTTGGACTATTGGTTGTTATCGCTGGTATCAGAAACTAAAATAATGGTTAATTTCTGCTTAATAAGCAATATGTTATTTTGTTATTGCAAACAATGGTGACGAGCGTGTCTACAGAGTATCATTTTAGAGAACATCACCAAATCGATAACTGCAGTGTGGCAAAACCTATATGAAAGTAAGCTTAATAAGATAAGCCTGCAATTTGCCGGTGCTCTGACACCCGGTAAGAATTAAGAGGTATTTATGGAATTACCTGTACTGATAAACCGGCTGCGTGCCGCGCTTGAGAATAATACAGTGCAATTGCTGCAGGATCAGTTGGAAGATGTCCACCCCGCCGATTATGCCAGCGCTATTGCTGAGTTTTCACTGGACCATCTATGGATGCTGCTGGCTGCGCTGCGCCGGGCTGAGCAAGCGGAGGTGTTTGGTTACTTGCCGGCAGAGCTGCAGGTAGCGCTGGCGATACGGATTAGCCGGCGTAAACTGGCGCCAATAATCAGGCAGATGTCATCCGATGAACGGGCCGATTTGTTTAACTGTTTAACGGCTGAGCAACGCGAAACCTTGTTGCCGGCCCTGGCGCAGGCCGAACGGGAAGACTTATTGCGCTTAAGTAGTCATCAGGAAGGCAGCGCCGGCGCGATTATGACCTCAGACTACGCAATACTGGCACCGGATATTAACGTGCGGGATGCTCTGGATGTGCTACGCCGCGAAGCACCAGACAAAGAAACGATTTATTCTGCTTACGTGGTGGACGAAAAGCGCAAGTTGATTGGCGTGGTATCGTTACGGGAGCTTATTCTGGCACCCGCCACTATGCTGGTAGATGAGCTGATGAACCATGATCCGATCTATGCCACTGTCGAGACAGAGCAGGAGCAAGTCGCAGCGATGATAGCGAAATATGACTTGCTGGCGTTGCCCATTCTGAATGCCGGGCAACAGATGGTCGGTATTGTTACTTATGATGATGCAATGGATGTGGCAGCAGAGGAAGCAACAGAGGATTTTCATAAAACAGCTACCATTGGCAAGCTGGATGGCAATGTCAAAGATGCCAGTATTGGTTTGCTTTACCGCAAGCGGGTGTTCTGGCTGGTTGTGCTGGTATTTGGCAATATTTTTTCCGGTGCCGGTATCGCTTACTTTGAAGACACCATCGCCAGCTATCTGGCGTTGCTGTTTTTCTTACCTTTACTGATTGCCAGTAGCGGTAATGCCGGGGCGCAGTCGGGTACCTTAATGGTGCGTGCTTTGGCCACCGGCGACGTAAAGCTGCGCGACTGGGGGTCGGTAATGGCCAAAGAATGTCTGGTAGCCGGTTTACTGGGTTTAACCATGTCATTTGCAGTGGTAGGGCTGGGCTGGTGGCGCGGCGGCTATGATATTGCCATTGTGGTGGCCGTAACCATGATGCTGGTGGTGATGGTCGGCAGCCTGGTGGGCTTGTCGTTACCTTTTTTATTAAGTCGCTTAAAACTCGACCCTGCCACCGCCAGTGGCCCGCTGATTACCTCAATTGCCGATGTGGCCGGGGTGGTGCTTTATTTCTCTATTGCGACCTGGTATCTGGGATTGTAGCGCGGCTTGTTTAACGCGATAAAAAGCTATACACTTGCCGCGCAACCAAGGGGTGCAACTGTACTGTAGTGCTTTTGCTGAGATGCTTTCGGGCAAACCCTTAGAACCTGATCCGGATTATACCGGCGGAGGGATGGTGCTAACTCCTCAAGCTGGTGTGATCTCTGTTTTTAATGGAGAGTCATACAAAAATGCGTTTTACCCCTTCTATAATTTCGACTGCTGTTGTTGCAGCGCTTTGTGTCGCGCCTGTGTCTGCGTTCGCTCAATCCGACGAAGCTTCTGTTGATTCTTCAATTGAGCGTATTACCGTGCAGGGTGATTTACGCCAACAACCTGCCAGCCAGCTCGCCGGTAGTTTGTCTGTTGCTACCGGGCAGGATCTGGCGCGCCAGTCCGTGCAGCACCTGGATGAGTTGCTTAACCAGTTTGCTAATATTAATTACAGTGCGGGCGCCTCCCGTGGCCGGTTTATACAGATACGCGGCATTGGCGAGCGCAGTGAATTTGTTGATACGATAAACCCGTCAGTTGGTATTTTGATTGATGGCATCGATTATTCCGGGCTGGGTATTAGCGGTATAAGCGACATTGCCCAGTTCGAGGTGTTCCGGGGCCCCGAGGCGACCCGTTTTGGTGCCAATGCACTGGCCGGCATGTTAAACCTGACTACGCAGAGCCCGACCGATAGCGCCGAGGGTAAAGCCAGCGTAGCCGTTGCTAATTACGACAGTTATCAACTGGCTGGCCAGTTCAGTGATGCCATTAATTCGCAGTGGGGCTACAGCGTGTCGCTGGAGCAGCAACTGTCTGACGGTTTTATTCAGAACCGTTTTCTTGATCGAGATGATACCAACAATATCGACGAGTTTACCGGCCGGTTTAAACTGGCTTATCAGCCAACTGCAACGCTGAAATTGCAACTGATTAGTCATTTTGTCAACCAGGACAATGGGTACGACGCCTTTTCACTGGATCGCGACCGTACCACGTTATCTGACCAACCCGGCCAGGATAAGCAACGTAGCAAAGCCCTGGCATTGCAAGCAGATTATGCCGGGTTTAGTTTTGCGAGATTTCAGGGACAAGTAAGCTGGCTGGATGCCAATCTGGACTACGGTTTTGATGAAGACTGGGGCTACGTCGGGCTGCACCCTGATGAATATTCCACTACTGACCGCTACCTGCGTGACCGCAAGCAGTTAACGCTGGACTACCGGTTGGTGTCAACTGACGACGGTCGTTTGGGCAGCAGTGATTGGGTCGTCGGTTTTTATGCCGCCAATAAAGAGTTTGATTTGACCCGTCAGTTCTGGAACTGGGATTTATGGCAGTCAGATAGCTTTACCAGTGCGCTGAGCCGCAGCAATTTAGCCTTGTATACAGAGGTTACTTCACCGCTAACGGAGCGGTTAACGCTGGTGTCAGGTTTACGGCTGGAACGTTACGAGGATGAATACACTGATAGCAGCGCTAACCTGGTAGATAACAGCGACACTATGTGGGGTGCTAAGCTTAGTCTGAATTATCAGCCCACCCCACAGGCACTTATCTACCTGCTGGCATCACGCGGTTATAAAGCCGGTGGCGTTAATGGTGACGCTTTGGCTAAAGCGGCAGACGACAACCTGAGCGAACTGTTGACCAAAGCCAGTTTTTCCCCGGAAACCTTGTACAACGCCGAGTTTGGCGTGAAAGGCACTGCCCTGGATCAAAGCCTGGTAACCCGGGTGGCAGCCTTTTACATGTGGCGCGAGGATATGCAGGTTAAAGGTTGGTTGAACCCCGATAGTGGCCCGCTATTTGCCGGTTTTATTGATAACGCCGGCAGTGGCCGGAACTACGGTATTGAAATCGAAAACCGCCTGCAATTGCATCCGCAACTGACCGTAATGCTAAGTGCCAGCTGGCTGAAAACCAAACTGGGTAACTATGTCACTATCGAAGGTGATGACTTCAGTGGCCGCGAACAGGCGCAGGCGCCACGCTTTGGTTACAGTCTGGCAGCAGATTGGTATTTGACCGATACCCTGACGTTTAATATTGGCCTGCAGGGTAAAGACAGCTTTTACTATTCTGACAGCCATGAGCAACGCTCACGTCGGTATGAGCTATTAAATGTGCGGCTTAGCTACCAGGTACAGCGCTGGCAACTGGCGTTATGGAGTCGCAACGCACTGGATCAGGATGTTGGCGTGCGGGGGTTCTATTTTGGCAATGATCCGCGCGATGGTTACACTCCACATCTGTATGAGCAATTCGCTGAACCACGCCGGGTAGGTGTGACCGCGAGTTATCAATTTTAACGAGCAGAGCCACAAGCAGGAGCCATTATGAAATTATCCGTGGAGATTAGTAAATATCCGTTGGCAGCAGACTATATCGGGCCAATTAAAGGGTTTATCGAACAACTTAACCAGTATCCTGATATCCGGGTACTGACTAACACCATGAGCACCCAATTATTTGGGGATTATGATCAGGTGATGCAGGCCTTACAAAGCTGTATCAAAGCCTCTTTTGAGCAATACGGTAAGGTGGTATTTGTCTGTAAGTTTATTCATGGTGATTTGCAACCATGATGTTGTGGCTTAGCAATGCCCTGAACGAATGGCAGCTGATGCATAGCCTGGAGTTGTTGGCAACCTTGCTTGCGCTGGCTTATGTCGTACTGGCGTTGCGGCAGAGCCTGTGGTGCTGGCCAGCGGCATTGCTAAGTACAATATTGATTACTCATATTATGTGGGAGTCTGCGCTGCTGTCTGATGCGCTGTTGCAACTGTATTATGCGGCTATGGCGGTATATGGCTGGTGGCGCTGGCAACAGTTAAAGCAGCATCATCATGGTGTTAATGTAGTTTCAGAGTGGCCGTGGCGCCGGCATTTGCAGTTAATTGCGATAACAGGCTCAATTGGATTGTTGCTGGGGTACCTGATGGCCAATTATACCCGGGCCGATTTTGCCTATCTGGATGCGCAAACCACCGCCTTTAGTGTTATGGCAACCTGGTTGGTGGCGCGCAAGCTGGTGTCAAACTGGCTGTATTGGGTGGTGATTGACGCTGTATCCATTTATGTTTATGCCCAGAAACACCTGTATTTTTTCACCTTGTTGTTTATGCTGTATACCATTATCGCGATAGCAGGATATTTTATATGGCGGACGACTTATCAGCAGCAACCGCAGCTCAGGGTAGCTGCCAGATAGCGGCGCTGTGTCGTCATCTGGAATTTTTTGCTGGCCACCCGGCCGTGGCTATTTCGCCACTGAGTCATGGTGATTTAAATGTCAGTTACCGGGTAGAAACCTGTCGCGGCATCTATGTTGTGCGACAATATCCGCAACACACCAGCGGGGTTTGCCGGCAACAAGAGTTACGCTGCCAGCACGCCGCTGCTGTTGCCGGTATTGCTCCAGCCCCTCTTTGTCTCAATAATCATCAGCAGGTATTGATTAGTGAGTTTGTTACCGACAACACCCCCTTCCTCTGTGATGCCGCCAATTTAACGTTGCTGGCGGATACGCTGGCAACGTTTCACTGCTTATCAACCCAAACCGCCGTACTGCAACCGCACAGCTATCTGAAGTTGCTGGCACAATATGCCGCAGCAAAAATGACAAGCCTGGATGCAGCGCAATTATCGTTGGTTTATGAAGTGGCCAGACAATTTCAGCAGTTGTCGCCGGATATCGTATTATGCCATCTGGATTTACACGCCGCTAATATGGTGCTGGCGTCAGAAAAATTGTGGTTACTGGATTTTGAGTATGCGCAGCGAGCCGATAGTTGCCTGGATTTAGCCGGGTTATCGCTTTATCTGCAGCTGGATATTGTTGCAGAGCACAAATTGCTGGCGTCGTATTGCCAGTATCGCGGCAATATTGCCACGAGTCAGGCTGAGTTAAACGCCAAGATGCGTCTGGCGAAAATACTCTATTGCAGTTTTTGCTGGCTCTGGTATCTGAGCCTGCCTGATCGTCATGGCAGACATCAGGCTCAGGTTGTTCATTGGCAGCAACGGCTTGCAGGGTTGCTTAAGTTACAAGCCACCAAGCCGCTCAGCTAGAATTTTGTATCGTTTAACGTCATCTTCGTTAAACAACGGCTTGCCATTAGCGTCCTGCTCTGTAGCAACCAGCAGGTTTTCTCTGGCTAAACGCTCTACCCGAATATCCGGGATCCCGAGGAACTCTGCAACTTGCTGTACCGACATGAGAGACATAACATTATCCTAATAATAGTCAGGCTTGTATTAATACCTTATTCAAGCAGCTTTTCAAATTAAAAAAAGGACATTTTTGAAAAATATATTGTTGTGAATCCAGTGTCGGCTGCACCGACTTTAATAGACATTCCGGCTACTTATCGGTATAAATATTGCTGTGAAAATCTAATTAAGATGTTTTACCTGAACGGATTTATAAATAGTTTTGTGTTGCGGGCTGCATGTTATAAGTAATGCGTGACGCCTTGTCGCTACCACTTAACAGAAAAGACATGTACAGGTATTAAACAACAGCTTGTTTCAGTTCTCGGCTTTTGTGTAAAGGAAGCAACGACGCTATGACATTGTTATGGATACTTTTACTTCCCCTGCTGGGTACTTTGGTGCCAGTACTGACTGCTGGCTGGCGACGCAGCGCCTGCGCTATGGCAACGGCCATCCCGCCGTCGATGGCTCTGATGATACTGCTATACCACGGCAGTGCAGTGTTTGCCGGCGAAACGTTGCGTTATTCGCTGGGTTGGATTCCTTTATTGGGGTTAGACGTCAGTATCCGGCTCGACGGGCTGGCGTTTTTGTTCAGTTTACTTATCCTGGGCATTGGCTTACTGATTATCCTCTACGCCCGGTACTATTTGTCTGAACAAGACTCTATGCCACGGTTTTATGCTTATTTGATGCTGTTTATGACGGCAATGATGGGCATTGTGCTGTCAAACAATGTGTTGCAACTCTGGATATTCTGGGAGCTTACCAGTATCAGCTCGTTTTTGCTGATCAGTTACTGGTGGCATAAATCCGAAGCGCGGCGCGGTGCACGCATGGCTTTAGCGGTGACAGGTGCTGGCGGCCTATGTTTGTTAGCCGCATTGCTGCTGTTGGGGCAAATTACCGGGAGTTATGATTTAGACGTGATCCTGGCCAGCGGTGCAGTTATTCAGCAGCATGGCTGGTATCCGCTGGTCTTGGTATTGTTTCTGTTGGGTTGCTTTACTAAATCAGCACAGTTTCCGTTTCATTTCTGGCTGCCCAATGCCATGGCGGCACCGACGCCGGTAAGTGCTTACTTACATTCTGCCACTATGGTAAAAGCCGGCATTTTTTTGCTGGCACGGTTTTATCCAGCCATGGCGGGCACCGACCTATGGTTTTTACTGGTCAGCATCACCGGACTGACCACGTTGTTAGTCGGGGCCTATCTGGCGCTGTTTAAACATGATTTGAAAGGGTTATTGGCCTATTCTACCATTAGCCATTTAGGGTTAATTACTCTGCTTTTTGGTATGGGCACCGATCTGGCAGCGGTTGCCGGTGTGTTTCATATTATTAATCACGCTACGTTTAAAGCGTCGTTGTTTATGGCTGCAGGGATTATTGATCATGAGTCGGGTTCGCGCGACATGCGCAAGCTCAATGGTTTATGGCACTTTATGCCGATAACCGCCACCCTGGCAATGGTTGCCGCTGCGGCGATGGCGGGGGTACCGTTACTCAACGGCTTTTTATCAAAAGAAATGTTTTTTGTTGAAACTTTGCAACAGCACCTGCTGGGTTCGTTGTCATGGGTTATTCCTGTGCTGGCAACGGTGGCAGGGGTGTTCTCTGTGGCGTATTCAACTCGCTTTATTCATGACGTATTTTTTAACGGTAAACCTAAGGGATTAACGAAAACCCCACATGAGCCACCCCGTTATATGCGGATGCCTGTTGAAGTATTAGTAGTGCTTTGTATCCTGGTGGGTATAGCGCCAGGCTACATTGTCGGTGACTTACTGCATGCAGCATCTTACTCGGTGCTCGGCGGGCCGGTGCCAGAGTATAGTCTCGCTATCTGGCATGGTTTTAATGTTGCTTTGCTGATGAGTATCGTTGCGCTTGCCGGTGGGGCGATTATCTATATAAATCGTAAGCACTTATTTGATTTTCAGAATACCTTACCTGGCGTCGACGCCGTCAATAGTTTTGAATTGGCGATGAAAATCCTTTCCAGGCGCTGTCAGCAAATTTATAGCTGGCTTGACAATGGTTCCTTGCAGCGCTATCTGGTGTTTTTATTGATGGCTATCGTCGTGCTGGCGGGCTTACCGCTAATGCAGCTCGATACGCTGTTTGGCGGTCGCCCGGAACTACCGATTGATGCCGTTAATGCCACAGGTGCAGCCATGCTGTTAATCAGCGCTTTTGCGACAGTGGTTTTTCACCGGCAGCGGGTTATCGCGCTGCTGATGATTTCGGTGGTGGGCTTAATGGTCTCTATAGCCTTTACCCGCTTCTCTGCACCGGATCTGGCGCTAACCCAGTTGTCAGTGGAGGTAGTTACCATCATTCTGCTTATGCTGGCGCTGTTTTTTCTGCCTCATAAAACGCCTAAGCAATCCAGCCCAACCCGGGTGATCAGAGATATTGGCCTGGCCAGTATGGTTGGGGTGGTCATTGGCAGTATTAGTTATGCCATTATGACCCGGCCGTTTAACACGATATCGGATTTTTTTCTGGCAAATGCGAAAACCGGTGGTGGTGGCACCAATGTGGTCAATGTAATTCTGGTCGACTTCCGGGGCTTTGATACTTTTGGCGAAATTGCCGTGCTGGGCATCGCTTCACTGGGTATTTTTAAGTTGTTAACCCGTATTCCTGTGTTCAAACCCAGCAGTGATGGTGACGGCCGTCCCTGGGCACTTGAACGCCATCCGGTGCTACTGGCTACGGTATCTCAGAGTTTATTACCCCTTGCCTTAATGGTGTCGGTATTTATTTTCTTCCGTGGTCACAACTTACCCGGGGGCGGCTTTATTGCCGGTCTGATTACAGCGGTGGCGTTAATTCTGCAATATATTGCGCATGGTGTGGAATGGGTAAAAAGCAGAATGAATATTGAGTATCAGCGAGTAGTTGCGGTGGGACTTATGATCGCGCTATTCACCGGTGCTGCCAGCTGGCTGTTCAACCGACCGTTTTTAACCTCATGGTTTGATTACTTCAATATTCCGCTGTTAGGGAAAATTGAGCTGGCCAGCGCTATTGCGTTCGATGCCGGGGTTTACATCACCGTGGTGGGGTCAACCATGTTAATTCTGGCCAGCCTGGGCAAGATGACGACCAGTCACCGACCTGTTCATACGGAGACCATATAATGGAGAGCTTATTTGCGGGGTGTATCGGCTTTCTGACAGCCTGTGGGGTGTTTTTACTATTACGGGGCAGAACATTCCCGGTGGTGGTCGGCCTGACCATGCTGGCGTATGCGGTAAATTTATTCTTATTTTCTTCCGGGCGTTTAAGTACTCAGGGCGCAGCGGTGCTTGGAACCTCAGAAACCTATGCCGATCCGTTGCCTCAGGCATTGGTACTTACGGCAATCGTTATTGGTTTTGCGATGACAGCTTATCTGGTGATCCTGGCAATTCGGGCCAGGGCCGATTTGGGTAATGACCATGTTGACGGTAAATTGCCGCAACAGGATGGCAGCAGGAAGGAGAGCCGCTAATGTCGCATCTGATTATCGCGCCGATTTTACTGCCTATTTTTACCGCGCTACTGATTATGCTGCCCCCTATACATTACTCGCCGGTGCGCCGCCGCTGGGTCAGCATGATTTCAACCGTTATTCTATTGATATTAACAGTTTGCCTGTTGCTGCAAACCCGCGCCGAAGGGGTGCATTTTTATGCGCTTGGTGACTGGCGGCCACCATTTGGCATTATTCTGGTGGCAGATATTTTCAGTGTCAGCATGGTTTGTCTTACGGCAATTCTGGCGCTAGGCGCGATTTGTTATGGCAGTGCAGGTGAGGATGAAAAGGGCTCGTTTTTTCACCCGTTGTTTCAATTCCAGTTAATGGGTATCAACGGAGCTTTTCTGACCGGTGATTTGTTTAATTTGTTTGTGTTTTTTGAAGTGTTGCTAATTGCATCCTACGGCTTGCTGGTGCATGCCGGTGGCAAAAACAAGACCAAAGCTGCTGTCCATTATGTGGTGCTGAACTTAGCTGGATCAGCCGTGTTTCTGTTCTCGCTGGGCATTTTGTACGGCACGCTGGGGACGCTCAATATTGCTGATATGGCGGTGCAGGTTGCGCAGTTACCAGCAGAAAATCTGATGCTGGTGAAATCAGGTGGGCTGCTATTGTTAATCGTTTTTGCCCTGAAAGCGGCAATTCTGCCATTGCAATTCTGGTTGCCGGCAACCTATTCCGCCGCTTCACCACCGGTTGCGGCATTGTTTGCGGTAATGACTAAAATAGGTGTTTACGCGCTACTGCGGGTGTACACCACTATCTTTGGCGAGCAGGCCGGGCCACTGGCAGGGATGGCGTCAGCATGGCTATGGCCGCTTGGCCTGGCAACTATTATGCTTGGCGCGATTGGCGTGTTAGCCAGCCAGGATTTCAGAAAGCTGGTCGCGAATCTGGTCATTATATCTGTAGGCACCTTAGTAACCTTGGTGTCACTACAAAGCTCGGCAGCAACATCGGCGGTATTGTTTTACACCATACATTCAACCTTAGTATGTGGCGCGCTATTTTTACTGGCCGATGTGATTGCCTCACAACGCGGTAAGGCAGGAGATCGATTAGTACCCGGACGGCGCATGGCGCAGCCCGTGCTGCTCGGCAGTTTATTTCTGGTAGCGGCTATTTCGGTGGCGGGTTTGCCTCCACTATCGGGTTTTATCGGCAAGCTAATGATTCTGCAAGCTGCGGTTACACCGATGCAGCAGCTGCTATTGTGGGGTGTCGTGTTGCTGAGCAGCTTAATGGTACTGATAGGATTGTCACGCGCCGGAAGTGTCTTGTTTTGGCGGGTCAGTGGCAATGATGCCGGACCAGAGCGGGTATTGCCGTTGCAAAGCTTCGCTCTGGTCTGGTTGTTATTGGCTGCACCACTAATGGTCGCATTTGCCGGACCACTAACCGGGTTATCTTATGCGGCTGCCGAGCAAATGCGCGATATTGAAAACAACATAACAATAATTTTGGCGGATAAAGTAAATGCAGGAGATCAGCCATGAGACTTACGCCGCGCTTCAGCTGGTTGCCTACGCCGTATCGCAGCGTGTTGCTGTTTCTGGTATGGTTGCTGTTAAACCAGAGTTTAGAACCGATTCATTTGTTTTTCGGGGCGATTCTGGCGCTGATTATCCCGTGGATTAGCGCTAAGTTTCGCGACCCACAGCCCCTGATTGAACGCCCCTTGCTGGCTATGCGTTATATATTGCGGGTGTTTGGCGATATTATTACTGCCAACGCTCAGGTGGCGGTGTTAATTCTTGGGCCACAACGTCGCCTGAATCCGGCATTTGTCAGAATGCCGCTGGATTTGCAACATGATTTGCCAATCACAATTTTAGCCAGCACAGTGTCGATGACGCCGGGCACGGTTAGCGCAGATGTTTATCCCTGCGGCGATACTGTGGCTGATGGTGAAGTGATTACTGAGCGCTGGTTGCTTATCCACGTGCTGAATCTTGAAGATGAGGCGGAGCTTATCGCCACGATTAAAAGCCGGTATGAAGCACCATTGAAGGAGATATTTCAATGTTAGAGCAAGTCATCTTTCTGGTCTTTGGCATGATAAGCCTGGCATTGTTGTTAAATTTATGGCGGTTGCTGGTTGGCCCAAGCCTGCCAGATCGGATCCTGGCACTGGATACCATGTTTATCAACAGTATTGCTTTGATTATCTTGTATGGCTTACTGATGGGGTCGCCTATTTATTTTGAAGCAGCTCTGCTGATCGCTATGTTAGGGTTTGTCAGTACGGTAGCCGTATGTAAGTTTTTATTACGTGGCGATATTATCGAATAGGAATTGCAAAATGCAGAATTGGATGGAGTGGCTGGTCGCCTTTTTTTTATTGTTGGGTGGCAGTTTTGTACTGATTGGCTCGATAGGTCTGACCCGGATGCCAGATTTTTTCATGCGCTTACATGGCCCGACTAAAGCAACTACCCTTGGCATGGGCGGAATTTTGCTTGGCTCTATTTTCTATTTCAGCCTGCTACAAAGCATAAGCGTTCATGAATTATTAATTACAATTTTCCTGTTAATTACGGCACCGATAAGTGCCCACATGCTGATAAAAACCGCGTTACATCACCAGCTTAAAGCTATTGAACGGACCAGTGGAGAGCGGGAACTTAAAAGAGGGCAACAGAACGACAGTCCGGACGCTAAAACTGCGCTACCAAAAGATGCTGAATAGGGGGTTATTCACCAAAGCCTTGCTCAATTAACGATACCACTGCGCTGAGTGCTGCTTCTGCATCCGCACCTTCTGCCGTAACCTGCAAAGTTTTGCCCTTACTGCTGGCCAGCATCAACAGCGCCAGGACACTGGATGCATCAGCTGTTTTTTGCTCATATACTAATTCAATTTTCGACTGAAACTGCTGACAGAGCTGAGCTAACTTAGTGGCTGCCCGGGCATGTAAACCCAGCTGGTTAACAATGGTGACATTACGGCTCAGTTTAGTGGCCATGGTGACGGACTAATTCACGGTGTCGTATTTGTACATCTTCGCGCTGATTACGATAGCTCTCAGCCAGACTCTCGGTAATATAAACAGAGCGGTGCTGGCCGCCGGTACAGCCAATCGCGATCGTCAGATAACTGCGGCTATTGCGCTCCAGATGGGGTAGCCAGCTGCTGATAAAACTATTTATCTGCCAGATATATTTTGCAACAACTGCCTGTGATGCCAGATAGTCTTTTACCGGCTGATCCAGGCCGGTTAACGGCTTCAGTTCAGGTTCCCAGTGTGGATTGGGCAAAAAGCGGGCATCAAAGACAAAGTCTGCATCTTTGGGAATGCCGTATTTAAACCCGAATGATTCGAAAAGCATGACCAGCCGGCCCGTTTTCTGGCCGAGGATACGTTCGCGTAGTTGTTCAGCCAGTTGATGGACGTTTAACTCTGTCGTGTCGATATACAGATCAGCCCGGCTGGAAATAGGATCAAGCAGCTGCTGCTCTCGGGAAATAGCTTCGTCCAGTGACATTGCCTGGTGCGACAATGGATGCAAGCGACGGGTTTCACTAAATCGTTTAATTAAACTGGCGTGATCTGCATCCAGATAAAGGATAGTCAGATCAAGCTTACGCGGCAGGTAAGACAATATATCTGCCAGCTCGTCAGGGTCCTGAGGCAAATTACGTACGTCAATACTGACCGCAACTCGCTCGTACTGGCCCATAACGGTAGTCGCCAGCGTTGGCAGTAAGTTTACCGGAATATTATCAACACAATAGTAGCCTAAATCTTCCAGCACCCTTAAGGCGACTGACTTACCAGAACCGGAACGGCCACTGACAACCAAAAGCTTCATGATGGGCTCATTGCCTCGCTGGCGTTCATGATCAGCTCGTACAATTGCTGATCTGATTCTGCATGGCGAATCTTACGGGTTAATTCTTTCTGGCTCAGCAGTCTGGCTATGCCGGCCAATGTCGTCAAATGGGCCTGACATTGCTCTTCCGGAATAAGAATGGCGCAAAAAATATCCACCGCCTGGTTATCAATGGCATCAAATGCTATTGCCTCTTTGGCAACAACAAACACCAGTATTGGCTGAGTAACTGTTTTCAACTTGCCGTGTGGAATAGCAATACCACCGCCAATTCCGGTAGAGCCGAGTTTTTCACGGGTCATCAGCGATTCCAGGATAGTATATTCGCTAATCTCAGGTAAGCGCTGATGCGCTAGCTCAGAAATGTATTCCAGAATTCTTTTTTTGCTGTTAAAAAGAACTGCACTCTTGGTGCAGTTCTCGGCTAGCATAGCGCTTAGATTGATCATAATTAAGTTAGTGTCGGGCTATTTTTTCTTTATGTTTAATAACTTGCCTATCGAGTTTATCTATCAACTGATCGATGGCGGCGTACATATTTTCATCTTCTGACGCCGCAAAAACCTCACCACCATTTAAGTGCAGCTTAGCTTCGGCTATCTGTTTCAATTTTTCCACGTTTAGGATGACATGTACATTGTTAATGTGATCAAAGTGACGTTCCAGCTTGGCGAATTTGTTGTCTACGTACTCTTTCAATGCAGTGGTAATTTCTACATGACGACCGGTTAAGTTGATTTGCATAGACGTTTTCCTTCTGTTTTGCCGACCTACACTAAGGTCTTTCGTTGATTCGACGGTGGAATAAACAGCGCTTCACGGTATTTAGCAATGGTACGCCGTGCAACGTTGATACCTTGATCAGATAATATATCCGCCATCTTGCTGTCACTTAATGGCTTAGCCGGGTTTTCGGCTGCCACCAGTTTTTTAATAAAGGCCCGAATCGCAGTTGATGAACACTCTCCGCCACTCTCCGTACTAACATGACTGGAGAAAAAGAATTTAAGTTCAAATATACCTCGGGGGGTATGCATAAATTTTTGGGTTGTTACCCGTGATATGGTCGACTCGTGCATGCCAACCATCTCAGCGACGTCGTTTAATACCATCGGTTTCATGGCTTCTTCACCATGTTCAAAAAAAGCCTGCTGTTGTTGTACGATACAGTTAGCGACTTTCAGTAACGTTTCGTTGCGGCTTTCCAGGCTCTTTAAAAACCATTTTGCCTCCTGCAGGTGTGAGCGAATAAACTGGGTGTCTGCGGTACTTCTTGCCGTTTTCGACATGGCCGCATATTGCTGGTTTATTCTGACTTTAGGCATGGCGTCCGGGTTCAGTTCAACCTGCCATCGTCCTTTAACTTTCATTACTGATACATCAGGAATAACGTACTGCTGCTCCTGCCGGATAACGTCAGCACCGGGTCTTGGGTTTAAACTTAAGATTAGCCGCATGACTTCTTTCAGCTCATCTTCTTTTAGTCTAGTCACCCGCATTAAAGAACGAAAGTCCCGATTGGCTAAAAAGTCTGTGTGTTCTTTAATGACATATTGCGCCTGGGATAAAAAAGGTGTTTGCGGGTCAAACTGACGCAGTTGTACCAGCAGGCATTCGGCGATAGTGCGGGCGCCTACCCCTACCGGGTCAAACAGTTGTATACGCTTAATGACGGCCTCGACTTCGTCGGCTTCAACATCCGGCAAACCGAGTGATTCGAGAATTTCAGCAACATCGATTGTTAATAAACCGGTATCGTCGATGGCTTCAATAATAATTTCAGCGATGGCTAAATCAGTTTCAGAAAAGGGGGTCAGTTGCATTTGCCAGCGTAGATAATCTTGCAGCGTTTCACTGGTTTCCCCCTGAAACACCATATCTTCATCCGGTGGTGAGCCGGCGCTGACCGGCGCGGCGCTAATCAGGTCATCCCAGTTGTTGTCAAGCGGCAAGTCATCTTGTAAGCCTTGCTCGTTAATCGACTCACTGCTGTCCCGTTCTGCTATTTCAGTCAGGTTATCCTGAGCGGCATCGTTCGTTTCGTCTGAGGCTGAGCGCTCATCGTTATCGTTAACATTACTGGCGTCTGGATCGGCAGAAAAGCTCTCAAACTCGTCTTCGCTTTCTAACAGCGGGTTAGCGTCCAGTGCTTCCTGAATTTCCTGTTGCAACTCAATGGTCGACAGCTGTAACAAGCGGATGGCTTGTTGTAACTGAGGTGTCATTGTAAGTTGCTGACCTAGCCGAAGTTGCAAAGAGGGTTTCATTTACGTCTTTTTCTCTCCTGAAGCAGGCATGGGTTGTTTTGGTTAACTATAGCCTGAATTGCTCACCGAGGTATACATCACGAACCTGTTGATTGACTAAAACTTCCTGTGGTGCGCCTGCTGCGATTAACTCACCATGACTGACAATATAGGCCATTTCACATACATCCAGTGTTTCTCTGACGTTGTGATCGGTAATCAGTACACCAATGCCACGCTGGCCCAAATGCTGGATAATTTTTTTTATGTCTAACACCGATATCGGGTCAACGCCGGCAAAGGGTTCGTCAAGTAAAATAAAAGCCGGGTTTGCAGCCAGCGCTCTGGCAATTTCAACCCGTCGCCTTTCACCCCCTGACAAACTCATGCCAAGGCTGTTTTTAATGTGACCAATATGAAACTCTTCCAGCAAGTCGTCGGCCAGCTCTTCCCGTTTGGCGTTTGTCAGCTCTTTGCGGGTTTGCAGAATAGCCAGCAAGTTATCATAGACACTTAATTTTCGGAAAATAGAGCTTTCCTGAGGCAGATAACCAATACCGGCACGAGCCCGGGTATGAATTGGGTCGTAGGTAATGTCCCGCTCATTTAAGGTGATTTTGCCTTTGTCTGAGGGCACCAACCCCACAATCATGTAGAAAGTAGTGGTTTTACCGGCGCCATTCGGACCCAGCAGGCCAACTATCTGGCCGGCACTGACTTCCAGACTGACATCCTTCACCACCTGACGACCTTTATAGCTTTTCGCCAGATGTGCTGCCACTAGCTTCATTGATTTTCCTTATTCTCCGGTGTGAAAATGGTTGTTACCCGCTTTTGTTCGGAACCACCTTCAGCACTGATCTGCTGAGTTTCAATATTGTATCTGATAACGGCAGCCTGCACTTCACTGCCACTCTGGCTAAGTTGGGCATTACCGCTTAGCGTTAGCGTGCGGTTGGCCCTGTCATAACTTATTTCTGCAGCTGATGCGGTGACCGGCAAATCGCCTGTCACTAGCTGGCTATAACGCACCGGCGAACCTGTGGCCAAAAATATCTCATTTCCTTTACCGGCACTGGCATTAATTTCTAAACGATCGGCTTTGATATTGAGGCTGCCCTGGCGTATCTCCACATTTTCGGTGTAAACCGAGACATAATCTTTGATTGAGGTTTCGTTGTTGTCAGACGCTATGGCAATAGGCTGGCTGTAATCCGGGTTTTCTGCAAAACATTTAGCAGATAGTAGCAGGCAGAATATCACTAACTTAGTTTTGTTCATTGGTATATACCGTCTCCAGGTGCTTGATAATACGCAGATTTTCTTCGGCTAAATCTGCCTGCAAGCCTATCCCGTTAATATAAAAACCCTTGCCGGTAATATTTACCGCAGCAGTGGTTTGCAAAATTCGACTTGGAAGTAATAACTCCAGATTATCAGTATCGATGCGCTCTACCAGTTCATCTCCATTGATATTACTAATTCGGACTTGTTGCTCCAAAATTATTTTGTCATCCGGCAACCATATACCAAATTGGCTGGTAACTTGCCATGCGGGTTGGTGCTGTGCATCAAACAAGGTGTACTCAGGTTGTTCAAACTGAGTAAAACCTAATCGTTCAAAAAACTCCAGCCGGCCGGCCTTAATATGGTCCTCAACATAACCCTGCGCATCGTAAAGGGTGCGGGTAACTTGTTCGGCAATGTAATCGGGCAACAGTTCACGATCAGCGTAATTTGTGTCTGTTTGTGCTGCCGGATTAAACCACAGATAAGCGGCTGTAATTACCAGGGCTAAGACCAGCAGAAAAAGTAACTTTCTCATGAGCTGCTGCCATCAAATTGCTGAAATTTTTGCTGGCTGATCAGCAGCAAGTCTGCTAATTCACGAACCGCACCAAAACCGCCTGACAAGGTCGTGGTGTAATGTGCGTGCAAGCGAAGGTATGGGTGTGCATCATTTACTGCAACCGCTAAACCGCAATGCTGCATTACCTGCCAGTCTGCGAAATCATCACCAATGTACGCAATGTGGGCAGGGGGCAGTGCCAGTTGCTGCTGTAACTGCGCAAAGGCGGCCAGTTTATTTTCCTGCCCCTGATAAATATAGGGCACGGTAAGTGACTGCATGCGCTGCTCGACAATGGCTGAGGTCCGTCCGGTGATAACCGCTACCTCAATGCCAGCGTGGCGCAAGGCTTTAATACCGTAACCATCACGGGTATGGAAGGCTTTTAATTCTTCACCATCGTTACCCAGATAAATCCGGCCGTCAGAAAAAACGCCATCGATGTCGCAAATCAGTAATTTAATATGGGCAGCACGGCTTAGTATATCGGCACTGACGTTCTGATAAAGCTGGCTAAACAATGACATACTACAGCACTCCTGCTCGCAATAAATCGTGCATATTCATTGCTCCGACCGGGATTTGCATTTGATCGACAATCAGTAAACCATTAATTTTTTTCTGCTGCATAATTTTCAACGCTTCGCCGGCCAGCATCTCTGCAGTAGCAGTAGTGCAGTGCGTCGTCATTACCTGTTCAATAGTGGTGGTATGAATATCCAGTTTCAAATCAAGAATGCGCCGTAAGTCGCCGTCCGTAAAGATCCCGGCAAGCGTCTTGTCATCATTTACTACAGCGGTCATGCCAAGGCCTTTTTCTGATATTTCCAGTAATGCCTCTTTGATTGTCGCCAGACGCGGCACAATAGGAACCTGAGTGCCCTGGTGCATGACATCGCTCAGACGTAATAACAACTTACGCCCCAGGCTGCCCCCCGGGTGTGACAAGGCAAAATCATCTGCAGAAAAGCCCCGCGCATCCAGCAGCGCAACGGCCAGCGCGTCGCCCATTGCCAGAGTTGCTGTTGTACTGGCTGTTGGTGCTAACCCCAGCGGACAAGCTTCCTGCTCAACCCGGACGCACAAATGAACGTCTGAAAGTTTTGCCAGAGTAGATTCAGGGTTGCCGGTCATGCTGATCAGGGTAATTCCCAGACGCTTAATTACCGGCAGAATGGTTATTATTTCTGCTGTTTCGCCAGAGTTAGAAATAGCCAGTACCACATCGCCGGTGGTCAGCATACCTAAGTCGCCATGGCTTGCTTCAGCGGGATGGACAAAAAATGCTGGGGTGCCGGTTGACGCCAGCGTGGCAGAAATTTTATTGGCAATATGGCCTGACTTACCCATGCCCATTACAATCGCTTTGCCTTTGGAATGGAAAAGGAGCTGGCATGCCTGTTCAAAATCAGCGTTAATATACTGTGCAAGCTGACGCACGGCTTCAGCTTCAATCTGCAGGACCTGCAGTGCCCGTTCGCTAAAAGATGTTGTCATAGCCAAACCACATTATGCCAGTTGAGTGAAAAGTAAATACTGGTAGCCAATAAAGCCTGCTAGCAGCACGCCTCCTTCAAAACGGTTAATACGTTGAACCCGGGTCAGCCGCACTGACATTAGTAACATTGCAATGGTGGCGCCGATCATGACGTAGCTGTCACGACTACCAGCATTGCTGTCGATAATGTCTGGCCCGATGACCGCTCCCAGTCCCAGCACTGCAAGAATGTTGAAAATATTAGAGCCGATAATATTACCCAGTGCTAAGTCATCTTCACCTTTTAATATGCCAATAATACTGGCTGCAAGTTCCGGCAGGCTGGTACCAATCGCAATAATGGTAAGGCCTATCACGAGATCGCTTAAACCTGCATAGCGGGCAATAGTTACCGCGCCATGCACCAGTAATTGTGAGCTGGCCAGCAGCAACAGCAAGCCTGCTGCTGCCCATAGAATGGCTTTTAACGTGGAAATCCTGACTGTGGGCACATCAGCATTCATTTCGGTTATCAATGGATCATCAGGCGTAGCATGTTTGCCCCAGTACACCAGTAATACCAAAAAGCTGACAAAGGCGACCAGCAGCATTATGCCCTCAAGTCGGGTAAGTAAATCGTCAGACAGCAAGTAATAGCCAAATAGTGTACAAACTAGTAATAACGGGAATTCCCGCCGCAACGTTAATGACGAAACGGCAATAGGCTTTAACAACGCGGCAGCGCCAATTACCAGCAAAATATTGGTTATGTTAGAACCAATAGCATTTCCCACTGATGTATCCAGTTTACCCTGCCAGGCGGCAGTGGCAGAAACCAGCATTTCAGGCGCTGAGGAGCCCATCGCCACGATAGTCAGGCCGATAACCATAGGTGATATACCACTATTGCGGGCGATAGACGATGCACCGTAGACAAAGCGGTCAGCACTCCAGATTAGTAAAACCAGGCCAATAATGACGAAAAATATAGCAAGAAAAAGTGGCGACACTGAAAAGTCCTGTGGCATATCAAAAAACGTTAGACTATTTTCCGTGTTATTGCAGGTAATTGCAAAAAAACCTGCAGACTCAGCTGACTTCGATTTTTTCGCACACTTTGTTACGAATTTTTGTAACGACTTTAGCGGACAACACGTTTACAATATTCCAACTTTAAAATGATGAGCGGCTCAATTGCAAACATACAGGTTTGTATGTATATTGGCGGCCCTGATCATAAATCTGATAATACCGTAACAGCGGTTGCGCTCTGATGGAGTCTGCTTTGTCTGATATTCTGGTTGATATCCAACACCTACATTTTTCGCGGGGCGATAACCTGATATACGACGATATGAGTATGCAGGTGCAGCGGGGGAAGGTTACAGCCATTATGGGCCCCAGTGGTATTGGTAAAACCACCTTACTTAAATTAATTGGCGGTCAGCTGCAACCAGATAGTGGTCACATATATTTCGATGGTATGGATATACCCGCTTTATCGCGTGCCGATTTGTATAAGGCCCGCAAGAAAATGAGTATGTTGTTTCAAAGTGGCGCGTTGTTTACTGAGATGTCGGTATTTGACAATGTGGCCTTTCCTATTCGAGAGCATACCCGGTTACCAGAATCGCTAATCCGGATAATTGTGTTGATGAAACTGGAGTCTGTCGGGCTTCGTGGTGCCCGCGATTTAAAGCCGGCTGAGTTATCTGGTGGTATGGCACGGCGCGCTGCATTGGCCAGGGCTATTGCGCTGGACCCGGAATTAATCATGTATGATGAACCATTTGCCGGGCAGGACCCTATATCTATGGGAGTGATTGTGCGGTTAATTAAAGAACTGAACAACGCGCTTGGATTAACCTCAATAGTGGTGTCACATGATGTTACGGAAGTCATGAGTATTGCTGACTATGTTTATGTGGTTGCAGATAAAAAAGTTATTGGCCAGGGCACACCGGAACAGCTGCGGCAGGACAAGTCAGAGTTGGTTCAGCAGTTTTTAAAGGGTGAAGCCGATGGTGCCGTGCCGTTCCATTACAAAGCTGCGGCTTACGAAGATGAACTAATGGGGCCGGCCAGGTGATTACTGATAAACTGCAAAAGCTTGGCCGGGTAACGCTCGATAACATTGCCGGCTTTGGGCGTTCGGGCCTGATGTTGTTTGGGGCGTTGGTCGGTAAACCTGATTTTCGCAAAGGCTTTCCATTACTGCTGAAACAGCTGTATGTGATTGGTGTTTTGTCGTTACTTATCATTATCGTTTCCGGCTTGTTTATCGGCATGGTTCTGGCGCTGCAAGGTTATACTGTGCTGGTAAAGTTTGGTGCCGAGGGCATGCTGGGCCCGTTGGTGGCACTTAGCTTGCTAAGAGAGTTAGGTCCGGTCGTTACTGCCTTATTATTCGCGGGCAGGGCAGGTAGTGCCCTGACAGCAGAAATAGGCTTAATGAAAGCCACTGAGCAATTGTCAGGCATGGAAATGATGGCCGTTGATCCGTTAAGGCGGATTATCGCGCCCCGTTTCTGGGCTGGTGTCATCAGCATGCCACTTTTAGCATTAGTGTTTAATGCGGTGGGTATTTTAGGTGGCCATCTTATCGGGGTCGACTGGCTTGGCGTCGACGCAGGGAGTTACTGGTCGACCATGCAGGCAAACGTCGATTTATATCAGGATGTAGTCAATGGTGTGATCAAAAGTTTTGTATTTGCAGTCATTGTCATCTGGATAGCACTGCACAAGGGTTTCGATGCTATGCCCACTTCTGAAGGGATCAGCCGGGCAACAACACAAACGGTAGTAACAGCTTCACTGACCGTCTTGGGGTTCGACTTTATATTAACTGCATTAATGTTTGGTGGATAAAATGACCACACGGAAAATTGAGATTTTAGTAGGTGCGTTTATTGTTCTGGCTGCGGCGGCTTTTTTTATGCTGGCGCTTAAAGTAGCGAATGCCGGGGTAAGTGGTTCAGGCCAGAGTTATATACTGTATGCCAAATTTGATAACATTGGCGGCTTAAAAGTGCGTTCGCCCATTAAAGTGGGGGGCGTTGTTGTCGGCCGGGTTGCCTCAATCGAGCTTGATACCGTTTACTACACACCTGTTGTGAAAATGGAAATCAGCGAGCAATACAGTAACTTTCCGGAGACCAGTTCGGTGGCTATTTTAACCTCTGGTTTGTTAGGAGAGCAGTATTTAGGGTTGCAGCCGGGCTTTATAGACGAAACCGTACAAATTTTAGCGGACGGCGATACTGTGCAGGAAACACGCTCTGCCATCGTACTGGAAGAGCTGATTGGCCAGTTTTTATTTAACCGGGGGAATTAACCGTGAAACTATTATCCAGCGTTACCTTGCTGATGACAGCGCTATTAGCCGCGCCTGTTGAAGCAAACAGCAGCGAAACTGCCACTGAGCAAGGCACGGTGCAACAATACACTGATCCATTTAAAATGATGGAAGTGGTCGCTGATAAAACATTTCAGCGCATTGCCAAAGATCAGGAATTGATTACCCAGGACAAAGAGCATTTGCGGGTCATTGTTAACGAGGAACTGGTGCCTTATATTGACAGCCGTTATGCCGCGTTAACGGTAATAGGTCGTTCAGTAAACCTGCGGGAATTACCAAAGGAAGAATTTGAGGCTTTTGTGCTGGCTTTTGAAGATTACATGGTAGCCTCTTATGCCGGTGCGTTAACCTATTACCGGGATCAGAAAGTCATTATTCAGCCTGCTCGTCCACCGGAAAATCAAAGTATTATGACGATTAAAACCCGGGTAATAGACCCAGGCAAGCCGGATATAACTATCGACTTTAAATTGCGGCGCAACCGTGGTTCCGAGCATTGGCTGGTATACGACATGGTGGCAGAAGGTATTTCACTGTTAGACAGTAAACGGGCTGAATTAAGTAATCTGATCCGCCAGCAAGGGGTGGCCCGGGTGACCGAGTTACTACTGGAAAAATCGAAAGAACCAATTAAATTGCCGGAGTAAGGCCGTGTCGCTTGATATTAGTCATCAGGACAACACTGTCCGGTTCAGCGGTGAGCTGAACCGTGACACATTAATGCCCTATTCACCTTTTAAACTGTTAAATACACTTAGTGGTAAGGTAATCTTTGATTTTTCTGCCCTAAGCAATGTAGACTCAGCGGGCTTAGCCTGGTTAATCCAACAACTCGGACGGGCTAAAAAGCAACAGCTGCAGATTGAATTCAGCAAAGTACCGGCGCAATTGCTGGCTATAGCCAAGGTAAGCGCGGTGACCACTTTGCTACCGATAACAGATTAAGGTGTCGTGTGGAGATTAAACAAATTGAGCAACTGTTGACTGAGCAGTTGCAGCTTGCTGAAGTATATGTTTCGGCCGAAGGATCGCATTATGCTGTGACGGCTGTAGGCAGTTGTTTTGCTGATGTAAGCCGGGTAAAACAGCAACAAATGGTGTACGCACCGCTAATGAATGCAATTGCTGATGGTAGTATTCACGCTGTCAGCATCAAGGCCTTTACGCCAGAACAATGGCGCAGAGAAAAACTTTTAAACCCACCTGTGTAAGACATAATATGCAACAATTCCGCGTTACTGCCAGTGGTCCTTTGCAAGGTGAGGTTACTATCTCAGGTGCAAAGAATGCCGCGTTACCCATTTTATTCGCCAGCATCCTGTCTGAAAAACCCAGCACGATAACCAATGTACCAAAATTAAAAGACATTGAAACAACTTATAAGTTGTTGCAATTGTTTGGTGCCAGTCTTGCTGTAGAGACCAATAGTGTGACGGTTGATGCCAGTCAGATTACTAACCAGTACGCGCCTTATGAGCTGGTGAAAACCATGCGGGCTTCAATTTTGGCTTTAGGTCCGTTATTAAGCCGTTTTGGTCAGGCCGAAGTGTCGTTACCTGGCGGCTGTGCTATTGGCGCTCGTCCGGTGAACCTGCATATTGATGGCTTGCGCAAGATGGGAGCCGATATCCAGGTTGAAAATGGCTATATTAAAGCGCGAGCCAGTCGGCTGAAAGGTGCCCATATTATTATGGAAATGGTCAGTGTGACCGGTACCGAAAACTTACTTATGGCCGCCGTGTTAGCTGACGGGGTTACGACCATTGAAAACGCTGCCCGTGAACCTGAAGTGGTCGACCTTGCAGCTTACCTTAACACCATGGGTGCTCGAATTACCGGTGCCGGTACTGATACGATTCACATCGAAGGTGTCCGTGCCTTACAGGGCGGCTCGCACCGGGTACTCCCTGACAGGATTGAAACCGGTACTTTTTTAGTTGCCGCAGCGGTGACCGGCGGTGATGTAACGTGCGTCAGCGCTGATCCGTCTGAATTAGAAGTCGTGCTGGAGAAACTGCGCGAAGCCGGGGCCGACATTACTACCGGTAAAGATTGGATCAGGTTGAACATGACAGGCAGAGCGCTGAAGTCTGTTGATGTAAAAACGGTACCGCACCCGGGTTTCCCAACAGATATGCAAGCGCAATTTACGGTGCTTAATGTGGTTGCAGAGGGCGTTGGTGTGGTTACTGAAACCATATTTGAAAATCGTTTTATGCACGTGCCAGAGTTGCAACGGATGGGCGCTAAGATCCGTCTTGAAGGCAATACTGCCGTTTGCCAGCATAGCCCCAGGCTGATGGCTGCTCAGGTTATGGCCACCGACTTACGGGCGTCAGCCAGTCTGGTAATTGCAGGTTTAGTAGCCGAGGGCGAAACCCGGGTTGAGCGCATATATCATATTGATCGTGGCTACGAGAAAATTGAGTATAAGCTACAGGGATTAGGGGCGAAAATAGAGCGGATTGACGTAGCGTAACCAGTAGCTACGCTCAACCACGACGAAGTTCCCGCACTATGGTCGGGACTTCAAGGATTTGGCCATTGCGGTTAATGGTTAGCATTAACTCAGTATCTGGCGCCGTTTCTGCAATTAAGTTAAGTGCCTCTCGTGTATCTGAAAATTGCTCTCCGGCAATTTTCAGAATCACATCTCCAATTTCTAAATCAGCTTCATCAGCAGGACCACCCGGGTTAATAGCGGTTAATGCCAATCCATACATTTTCTGACCAGTCGATACTAATCTATCTCCGGCAGCATTGACCACTGCATCACCCGATACGCCCAGATGACTGCGGGTTACCCTGCCATGTTTGATCAGCTTTTGCATAATGTTTTGCGCCAACTGAGAGGGCACAGCGAAAAATATGCCCTGGATTTCCTGGTTTTGTAGCTGGAAGGCGGCGGCATTAATACCAACTAAAGTACCGTTAGTGTTAACTAAAGCGCCACCAGAGTTACCTTTGTTTATTGCCGCATCCATTCGCATAAAGTCGATATAGCCGCGTGAACTCAGGCCGGTATTACCGTTAGCACTAATGATGCCCTGGGTAATGGTTTGCCCCAGATTCAGCGGGTTACCAATAGCAAGTACCACGTCGCCCACTTGCGGCTCCAGTTGCGTATCCTGTGGAATAACCGGCAAATTATCGGCTTGTACATACAGCACAGCCAGGTCAGAGATCACATCCTGACCAATTAATACCGCTTCGAGCCAGCGTCCGTCCTGTAATGCCACTTCAATATGGTCGGCACCGGATACAACATGGTGATTCGTTAATATATAGCCCTGGGCGCTCATAATGACCCCGGATCCTAATTCCTGACGCTCAATAGACCGTGGTCTTAATCCTCGTGGATCAATCACTCTGCTTCGGGTATAGACATTCACCACTGCCGGTGCTGCTAACCTAACCGCACGGGCATAAGATATGGGGGTAGGGTCTGGTTGCTCACTAACCTGTTGCCAGGCAGGCAGCCTGACACCTGTCAGATTGGGGAAGAATACGAGTATAACCAACGCTAACGCCAGGCCATAAGCCATACTTTTAAAAATAAATAAAAAAATAGTTCGCACAGCAGTCTGACAGCAACCCAATAATGGCTGCAAGCATAGCACTAATTGTGCTTAAGCAGTAGCCACTTAGCTACTGCTTAAGCCAATTTCATCTAGCGGAGTAAAATATAAAGATCGTCATTACCACGGCGGATATACAGTGCCGCAACGCCCTGGCGTCCTTCCAGAATGCGACGTAACTCAGCCAGGTTGCTAACCCTTTGCCGGTTAACGCCCGTTATGATGTCACCCTGACGCAAGCCAACTTGTTCAGCGACTGAACCACTGGCAAGCTCAGTAATCTCCACCCCTTTGTCGCTGTTATTCAACGTAGCACCGCGCAACATCGGATGCAGATCATTCGCAGCGATCTGGGCGGTTTCAGCTTTGCCAAGAGTCACAGTGACTTTACGCTCCTTGCCATCACGTATAATGCCTAATTCAGCTTTACGTCCGGCGCCTAAAGTGCCAATTTTGGCTCGTAGCTCATTAAAACTGTGTATACGATTATCATTCATACTGATAATCACATCACCCGCTTTCAATCCGGCGTCTGCAGCAGCTGTATCAGGCAGTACTTCGTTAACAAAAGCGCCACGACTTACGGTTAGATTCATTGCTTCGGTTAGTTCTGAGTTAACGTCGCCGCCCCTAACGCCGAGGCTTCCTCGGCGAATTTCGCCAAATTCGACAATCTGGTCAACCAGATTTTTCATCATATTCGAGGGGATGGAAAAGCCGATACCGACATTGCCGCCATTCGGACCCAGAATAGCCGTATTAATGCCAATCAGTTCACCGCGCAAATTCAGCAGCGCACCACCAGAATTACCGCTGTTGATGGCGGCATCGGTTTGAATAAAGTCTTCAAAGCCATCCATATTTAAACCGCTTCGACCCAATGAGCTGACAATGCCGGAGGTTACTGTTTGTTCCAGACCAAAGGGGTTACCCACTGCGATAGCAAAATCGCCTACCCGAAGTTTGTCTGAATCGGCCAGCGGAATTTGTACCAGTTTTTTTGCTTCAATTTGCAGCAGGGCAATATCGCTCTGTGGATCGGCACCGAGCTTTTTAGCAGTGAAACTGCGGCCGTCTTTCAAGCGGACATTAATTTTGTCGGCATCTTGCACCACATGGTTATTGGTAACAATGTAGCCTTTATCAGCATCAATAATTACCCCGGAGCCAAGGCCACTGAACGGCCGTTCCTGGCGCAGCTCGCCCTGACCGCGTTGGCCGAAAAAATGACGCAAGGCGTCGGGAATTCGTTGGCGGACTTCACGGCTGCCCTCAACGGAAATATGTACTACTGCAGGCGTAGCTTTTTCCAGCATTGGTGCCAGTGTTGGCATTTCCTGCTTATCTGAGGTAAAAAACGGCAGGGCAGCCTGCACAGAGCTGGTGGGTACAGCCAACGTCGCTGCCAGTACGGCAGCGTGTAACACAGACAATTTCATCTTCATTGCGTAATAGTCTCCTTAACAAACATGCGACTAAGAACGTTATGGCATAGAAAAAGTTCAGCGTTTTACTAAAGCGTTGTGTAACGAAGTATTACTCGGGATTGCTGACTTTTTTCTCCTTAATCAGACCGCTGGCTTCGCCTGAGTAGTCGCGGGGTTGCTCATCCACAGCAGAATATACCCGGCGTTTTTCGTCAATCTGATGTAACGACTGCTTAATATGGGCAGCAGCATCGGTAGACAAGTAATTTAAGTCAGAATTTTTTGTTACGGGGGGCTGCTCTACCAGCTGCATTTTAGACTGTTGCACATGGCGGGCAATGCGCGAGTAATTGTCCTGCAGTTGGGTCATCAATTGATTAGTGACATCCAGGTGCTGAGAAACATCTTGCCGGTACTGACTAAGCTGCTGGCGACTGGCATCAAGCTCTTGTTGCAGTTTGTGGCTGTTAAACTGCCTTAAACTGTATAATCTGGCCAGGATTGCGCCCACGATTAAGCCAACTGCCAGGCCCGCCAGGGCGAATGTGAGATCCATATCAACTCCTAAATAGTAAATTCTGCTACCAGTGTACCTTAACTTGTTAGCCTGAGTGGTAAGGCATGTTATTATTATTGCTTGTTTTGCCAGCTAAACCAACAAAGTTTCCAGCAAGAGCCCATGACACCAGCAGAAAAATATCAGCAAGACCTAACCCGGCCCGATTTTCATCATGATACGGCCCAACAGCATGCCGTAAAACAATTACAGCGGTTGTATGATGATTTTGTCCAAAAGTTGCCGCAGCGCCAATCATGGTGGCAAAAACTGATGGCGGGTTCCGCACAGGAGAAACCGTTAAACGGCTTGTACTTCTGGGGTGGAGTAGGGCGCGGTAAAACCTATCTGGTGGATACCTTTTACGAGTGTTTGCCTACCCAACGCAAAATGCGCATTCACTTTCACCGCTTTATGCATCGGGTACACGAAGATTTGAAACAGCTTAAAGGGGTTAAGAACCCTTTGGAGCAAGTAGCAGATAATTTTAAACAGCAAACGGATATTTTATGTTTTGACGAATTTTTTGTATCGGACATTACCGACGCGATGATTTTAGGAACGTTAATGCAAGCGCTGTTTGCCCGGGGCATTACCCTGGTGGCCACCTCAAACATCGAACCGGATGGTCTGTACAGAAATGGTTTACAACGGGCGCGGTTTTTACCGGCAATCAGTCTGATTAAGCAACATTGTCAGGTTATCAATGTCGATAGTGGCATTGATTACAGATTAAGGACCTTAGAACAGGCTGAAATATATCATTACCCGCTGGATGAGCAGGCAGAGCAGAATTTACAACAGTACTTTCTGGCGTTATCGGTAGAACCACGGCAGGCTCAGTGCCAGATTGAGGTGGCGAACCGTACACTCCGTGCAGTTGCGGAGGCGGACGGTATAGTCTGGTTTACGTTTAAGACTTTGTGCGAAAGCGCCCGCAGTCAGTATGACTATATTGAGCTCAGCCGCTGCTATCACACTGTGTTGTTGTCAGGGGTAAAACCGATGGGGCGGCACAATGATGATGTTAGCCGGCGGTTTATTGCTCTGGTAGATGAGTTTTACGAGCGTCAGGTTAAGTTGATTATTTCGGCTGAGGTAGAACTGGAACAGTTGTACACCCAGGGCTTGCTGGACTTTGAGTTTAAGCGCTGCATCAGCCGCCTGCAGGAAATGCAATCACGTGACTATCTTGGTGCGCCGCATTTGCCTTAGTACTTTGGGCTTATCGGCAACATTTATAATATTTTTTTACTATCAGGGCTGATCTTTGTAATTGTTTAATATATAATCCGCGCCCGGCCTACGTTACAGCCTTATACTGCCGTTAGCCCGGTAGTTTTTGTACTCGAAGGGGTGCGATTACGACATTGTTAGCAACAGCCCTGCGCAATGTCAGGTGTAACTTAAGTTTATTTGGAATAGGTTTAGATGAAAACTTTTACTGCAAAGCCAGAAAGCGTAGAACGCGACTGGTACGTTGTTGATGCAAACGGTAAAACACTGGGTCGTATCGCAACTGAAATCGCTGCTCGTTTACGTGGCAAGCATAAGCCAGAGTATACACCTCACGTTGACACCGGTGATTACATCATCGTTATCAATGCTGAGAAAGTAACGGTTACTGGTAACAAAGCGAAAAACAAAATGTATTACTCGCACACTGGTTTCCCAGGCGGTATCAAGGAAATCAGCTTCGAGAAGTTGATCGCGAAAAAACCTGAAATGGTTCTGGAAACTGCCATCAAAGGTATGTTACCAAAAGGTCCATTGGGCCGCGCTATGTTCCGTAAGTTAAAAGTTTACGCTGGCGCAGAGCATCAACATACTGCTCAGCAACCGCAAATTTTAGATATTTAATCGGAGCATAACATGGCACAGAATCAATACTACGGAACTGGTCGTCGTAAAAGCTCAACGGCCCGCGTCTTCTTAAAAGCTGGATCAGGTAACATTGTTATCAACCAGCGCGTTCTGACCGAGTACTTCGGCCGCGAAACTGCCTGTATGGTAGTGAAGCAGCCGTTAGAGCTGGTTGATATGGTTGAGAAATTCGACCTTTACATCACTGTTAAAGGTGGTGGTATCAGCGGTCAGGCCGGTGCTATCCGTCACGGTATTACCCGTGCACTGATGGAGTTTGACGAATCATTGCGTCCGGCACTGCGTAAAGCAGGCTTCGTAACGCGTGATGCTCGTAAAGTTGAACGTAAGAAGGTCGGTCTGCGTAAAGCACGTAAACGTCCACAGTACTCAAAGCGTTAATTCGCTTCAGGTACCAAAAACCCGGCTTATATGCCGGGTTTTTTTATTCTTAACGTTTTAATATTACTGCAAGGCTGTAAGCCATGAACTGTAACGCTTTGTTGCTGTTTAAGCTGTTGTGATCCCGATATATTAGCTATTCATCTCGCCTTAAACCTTGTGTAAAGCAGGGCTTTTCATTATGATCGGCGTTATTTTTTAAACTTATAATAATTGCTGGAATTCAGCCGCTTAAATTTGTTTTTAAGTTAAGCGTAAATGTGGAGATGAGTGGATGAGCAATGCGCCTGTAGATCATGGTCGCCGCCGCTTCCTTACCATTGCTACCTCAGTAGTGGGAGGCGTGGGTGCTGTAGGAGTAGCTGTACCCTTTATTGCTTCCTGGAATCCGAGTGAGCGGGCTAAGCAAGCCGGTGCTGCAGTAACTGCAGACATAAGCAAACTCGAACCGGGACAATTAATCCGGGTAGAGTGGCGTGGTAAGCCGGTGTGGATTGTAAAACGCACAACGGAAACGCTGCAACAATTGGAACTGACTGAGAAAGATTTACGGGATCCGGGTTCAGAGGTTGGACAACAGCCCGCATATGCTCAGAATCGTCATCGTTCTATCAAGCCTGATATTTTTATCGCGGTGGGTATTTGTACTCACCTGGGGTGCTCGCCTACTTATTTACCGAATGATTTTTCTGCTCAGGTTGAAGGCATCCGTGCCGGCTTCTTTTGCCCTTGTCATGGCTCTAAATTTGATATGGCAGGTCGGGTATTCCAGGGCGTGCCAGCTCCAACCAATTTAGTGGTTCCGCCACACATGTTTATCGATGATAACACCATTGTGGTTGGTGAAGATGAGGGGGCTGTCTGATGTTTAAAAACCTGATGAGCTGGATTGAATACCGCTTACCCTTTATGGATAAGATGAACCTGCATGTGATGCAGTATCCGGCACCAAAGAATTTTAACTTCTGGTACTTTTTTGGCTCTCTGGCCATGCTGGTACTGGTTAACCAGATTGTGACCGGTATCTGGTTAACAATGAATTACGAGCCCTCAGCTGAAGGCGCGTTTGCGTCTGTTGAATACATCATGCGTGATGTTGATTACGGCTGGTTATTGCGTTACATGCACTCTACCGGTGCCTCAGCCTTTTTCGTTGTAGTCTATTTGCATATGTTACGCGGCATGATGTACGGCTCGTACCAGAAGCCACGGGAACTGTTGTGGATTTTTGGTATGTTAATCTTCCTGGTGCTGATGGCTGAAGCCTTTATGGGCTACTTGCTGCCATGGGGCCAGATGTCGTTCTGGGGCGCCCAGGTTATTATCGGTATTTTCGGAACCATTCCTTTTATCGGTGAAGATTTAACCCTGTGGATCCGCGGTGACTATGTTATTTCCGGTGCTACCTTAAACCGCTTCTTCGCACTGCATGTTATTGCCTTGCCTTTAGTGCTGGTTATTCTGGTGTTTTTACACATTATGGCGCTGCATGAAGTGGGTTCAAACAACCCGGACGGCATTGACATTAAGAAAGATAACGACGGTAATGTTGAACAAACTGAAGCCGATAAGAAATTTACTTTCCATCAGTATTTTACCCGTGGCGGTAAGAAAGTGATTGTGGATGCGATACCTTTCCATCCCTACTACACGGTTAAGGACTTAGTCGGTGTGGCTGGTTTCCTGTTAATATTTGCCTGGGTAATATTCTTCCTGCCAGAGGGCGGCGGTTATTTCCTTGAGCCACCAAACTTTGAGCCGGCAAACCCGCTGAAAACGCCTGACCATATTGCGCCAGTGTGGTATTTCACCCCATTTTACGCCATTTTACGCGCTATTCCTCACCCGTTTATGGGCGCAGTGGCGATGTTTGCCGCTATTGTCGCACTGGCATTGTTGCCATGGCTGGACAGAGGTCGGGTCCGTTCAGTGCGCTACCGTAGTGGTCTGCACAAAGTGAACCTGATTAATTTCTGCGTCAGTTTTGTTGCGCTAGGCGTGCTGGGTGTTCTGCCTGCCGAAGGTGTTTATACCCTAATGGCTCAAATATTCTCGTTTACGTATTTTGGATTCTTTGTGTTGCTGTTTTTCTATAGTAAGAATGAAAACACCAAGCCATTACCAGTGAGGGTTACCTGATGATGAAAACGTTATTGTCTGCTGTTGCATTATTAGCTGCTTCACTGGCCATGGCAGCGGGCCCTTCAGTACCACTGGATAAAGCGCCGATTGATTTAACCGATAAAGCGTCGCTGCAAAACGGTGCCCGTTTGTTCCAGAACTACTGCCTGGGCTGTCACCAAATGCAATATCAGCGTTATTCGCGTACCTTTGCCGATCTGGATATTCCGGAAGAGCTGGGGATGGAGCACCTGATGTTTACCGGTGAAAAAGTCGGTGATCACATTACCAACAATATGTCTGCTAAAGACGGCGAAAAGTGGTTTGGTGCGACGCCGCCTGATTTAACCAACGTTGCCCGGGTGCGTGGCCCTGATTGGTTGTACACCTATTTGCGTTCTTTTTATGCGGATGACAGCCGGCCATTTGGGGTGAATAACGCCGTGTTCCCGATGGTAGGTATGCCACATGTTCTGCAGGAATTGCAGGGGCTGCCCAGGAAAACGCATGAGACCCGGTTAGTGGATGGCGAGCCTAAAGAGGTTTACGTTGGCATTAAAACTGATGGTAGCGGTGAGTTAAGTGAAGAAGAGTATGATCGTGCCGTGGCAGATCTGGTAAACTACATGGAATATGTAGGTGAGCCAACCAAGCTGGAAGCGCATGCTTTGGGTTACAAAGTCATGATCTTCTTGTTGATTTTCTTCGTTCTTGCTTACTTGCTGAAGAAAGAATACTGGAAAGATGTTCACTAATTAGTTGATTTAACTAGTATTGAGATACCAGGGGCCTTAGCGCCCCTTTGCCGTTTTTTATTTTACCGGAGGAATAAATGGCGATCATTGCCAATAAGCGCCCTGTGATGACACTTTTCACAGCTATCGATGATATGTACAGTCACCAGGTGCGTATTGTACTGGCTGAAAAGGGCGTAACTGTTGATATCCTTCAGGTAGCTCAGGACAACCTGCCAGAAGACTTGTATGAAGTTAACCCCTATGGCAGCTTACCGACATTACTTGACCGTGAACTGGCCTTGTATCAGGCCGACATTATTATGGAATATCTGGATGAGCGTTTTCCGCACCCACCGTTGATGCCGGTATATCCGGTTGCTCGCGGTCAGGCCCGGTTAATGATGTACCGGATTAAAAACGACTGGTACAGTCTTGCAGAGAAGGTGCTGAACAGTGCAGACGACGCTGACAATGCCCGCCAGGAGTTAAAGGAAGGCCTGTTGTCACTGGCGCCTTTGTTTAACGAAACGCCGTTTTTTATGAGTGAAGAATTCGGTCTGGTCGACTGCTACATGGCTGCGTTGATGTGGCGTTTACCCACTCTGGGTATTGAATTCCAGGGCCCGGGTAGCAAAGAGCTGAAAAATTACATGGCCCGTATTTTTGAACGTGATGCATTTCAGGCATCGCTGACTGAAGCCGAGCGGGAAATACGGCGCGGGATGCGGTTGTAATGGCGGGGATGTCACCAAACCGGCCGTACTTAGTGCGGGCGTTTTACGAATGGATAGTTGATAACGACTGTACACCGTACTTGGTGGTAGATGCCAGCTATCCGCAGGTGAAAGTGCCACAGCAGTTTGTGCAAAATGGTCAGATAGTGTTGAATGTTTTGCCTTCGGCTGTTGGTAATATGCAGTTAGGTAATGACGCAATTACCTTTAATGCGCGTTTTGGTGGTCAGCCGTTCTCGCTCCACATTCCGGTTAGAGCAGTTTTAGCGATATATGCTAAGGAAAATGGCGCAGGTACGGTGTTTACCCTGGAGGAGGAAGAGGACGATGCAGAGTTGTTCTCTGAACCTTTTGACGATGATGATACCCCAGAGCCACCGAAGCCAAAGAAAGGCAGCCATCTGAAGGTTGTTAAGTAAAATTTTTTGCATAAGAACATGTTCGTCATAAAGCTGCCATCGGCAGCTTTATTTTTTTGCTGCGGCCAGTTGCCAGAATGCCTGGAGTAACGGTTGCTCCAGTTTTTTGCTCAGCATACACACACCAAGCTCAAACGGTTGAAATGGATAACTGATATCCAGAATTCGCACCCGGTCGCGCACTGGGCTGTGATTTATAACCGGTTCAGGTACCACTGCAACACCACTGCCTAACGCCACCATCGAAACCATTGCTTCGTGACCATCTACTTTAACCGCAACCCGGGGCTTAATATTGCGGTCGGCCAACCACTGATCGGAGCGCGAGCGGGCAGGGCCGTGGTCAGATTGCACCAGCGGGATATCATTCCAATTGATAGGAGCGGCAGCTAGCAGATCATTGACTTTACAGGGGATGACCGGCGCAATAAGCCATACCGGCAAATGAGCAATACGTTGAAAGCTCATATTAGCGGGTAAATGTGCCGGGTATGCTGCCAGGGCGATATCGACCTCACCGGCTTTGATTTTCTCAAAGGCCATCGCAGCATCGCCAGTGGTCAGTTTAATTTCGGCCTTAGGGCACTGCAGGCGGAACTTGTCCATAATGGCCGGTAAATGGCTGTAGCTGGCGGTTACCGTACAGAACAGCCGTATTTCGCCAGTCAGTTCAGCACTGGCTAACTGCAGATCCAGTTGTAACTGGTGCCATTCATCCAGCCAAAGCCGGACAAACTGCTGCACTCTGACACCTTCTTTGGTCAGCAGCACCGAGCGTTTATCACGGTTAAACAGCAGGGTACCAAGCTCATCTTCCAGCCGCTGGATAACCCTGGTCAAAGTAGACGGGCTGACAAACATCTGTTCGCTGGTTTTAGCAAAATTCAAACTGGAGGCTAAGTGCAGGAATAATTGGGCGCTGCGAATATCCATGGTTTACCATACTTGCAAAAAATGAAATACAGAGTTGTGAATATATCACTTCACGCAATGCTCTGCAGCAACTACCATTAACTTATTAACGCACTCTGATGGCCGCAATCTGATGGCCTGTAGCTGTCATTAATTGGTCATTGCGCCTGACTATGATAGCTAAATCAGAGCTGCGTAAGGTAAGCCAGGCTTATCCTCTGAACCGAATTTTGAGAAATTGTATGAGTAATTATTTTAATACCTTAAGTTTACGCCAGCAGTTACAACAGCTGGGCCAGTGTCGCTTTATGGATAAGAGCGAATTTAGCGATGGCTGTAATGTTATTAAAGACTGGAACATTGTTATCGTCGGCTGTGGTGCGCAAGGCTTGAACCAGGGCCTGAATATGCGTGACTCGGGCTTAAATATCAGCTATGCCTTGCGTGAAGAAGCGATCAAAGAAAAGCGTGCTTCTTTCGAAAAGGCCAGCAGCAATGGCTTTACCGTCGGTACTTATCAGCAGTTAATTCCGCAGGCTGATTTGGTGCTAAACCTGACGCCGGACAAACAGCATAGCAGTGTAGTCGACGCGGTTATGCCACTGATGAAGCAAGGCGCCACTCTAGCCTACTCGCATGGGTTTAATATTGTGGAAGAGGGTAAGCAAATCCGGCCCGATATCACGGTAGTGATGGTAGCACCCAAGTGCCCGGGTACTGAGGTACGGGAAGAGTATAAACGCGGCTTTGGGGTACCAACGCTGATAGCAGTGCACCCTGAAAATGATCCAAAAGGTCAGGGTTTAGCAGTCGCTAAAGCTTACGCATCTGCCACTGGTGGTGACCGCGCCGGCGTATTGCAATCGTCATTTATTGCCGAAGTTAAATCAGATTTAATGGGTGAGCAAACCATTCTGTGTGGCATGTTGCAAACCGGCGCTATTCTGGCTTTCGATAAACTGGTTGCGGAAGGTACAGAAGCAGGTTATGCCGCTAAGCTTATTCAGTATGGCTGGGAAACGGTTACTGAAGCACTGAAGCACGGTGGCATTACTAATATGATGGACCGCCTGAGCAACCCGGCGAAGATTAAGGCGTATGACTTAGCAGAAGAACTGAAACAAACGTTACGGCCATTATTTGAAAAGCACATGGACGATATCATCAGTGGCCATTTCTCCAGCACAATGATGGCTGATTGGGCAAATGATGATAAAAACTTACTGACCTGGCGTGAGCAAACCCGTGACAGCGGCTTTGAACAAGCACCTGTGTCTGACGAAAAAATTACAGAGCAAGAGTATTTTGACCGCGGTATTTTGTTGGTGGCCATGGTAAAAGCCGGGGTAGAGTTGGCCTTTGAAACCATGGTTGATGCCGGCATTATTGCTGAGTCGGCCTACTATGAGTCGCTGCATGAAACGCCACTTATTGCCAATACCATCGCCCGTAAGCGCTTGTATGAAATGAACGTGGTTATTTCTGATACCGCAGAATACGGCAACTACCTGTTTGCACATGCCGCAGTGCCGCTGCTACGTGACAAAGTAAACAGTTTAAGCAGCGAGTATATTGGCAAAGGCGTAAGCCAGAGCCATAACGGCGTAGATAACTTAAAGTTGATTGCTGTCAATGATGCCATCAGGCAGCACCCGGTAGAGCAGGTTGGTAAAAAATTACGTGGTTATATGACTGCGATGAAACGAATTGTAGAAGCGGGTTAAGCCGCTGCAAAAAGAATGATGTGGTTAATGGTAGCTAAACACAGGGTAAAGCCCGTTTAGCGCCAGACCAATAACGATGTTATACGTGGACCTTGGTTGTTTTGCCCCGCTTGTCGGGGCTTTTTTTTGGGTGTATGGTCAGCTGAATAGTTAATGCGGGACACTTTATGAAAAATATTGCCCTGGTGGCGCACGACGGTAAAAAAGCCACGTTGTTAGAGTGGATTGGCAAACATAAAGCGTTTTTTGCCGACAAAAATTTAATTGCGACCGGCACTACCGGTAAACTGATTAGCGATGCGTTGCAACAACCCGTGCAGTGCATGGCCAGTGGACCGATTGGCGGCGATCAGCAAATTGGCGCGTTAATCGCTGAGCAAAAAATTGACTGGCTGATATTCTTTTGGGATCCATTATCATCCCAGCCACACGACCCTGATGTTAAAGCCTTAATTCGCTTAGCGGTGGTCTGGAATATTCCTGTAGCCTGTAATCGCGCCACTGCTGATTTTATTATTCATTCCAGCCTGTACCAGCAGGATTATCAGCGGGAAGTGCCCGATTTTTCAGCGCATAACCAACGAATGAATAAGGAATAACAGCCTCCTGATGACTGCAGTAAATATTGGCCCCCTGGCATTACCCCTGTCACCATTACTTTTATTA
The DNA here is from genome assembly GCA_963975465.1 of uncultured Chromatiaceae bacterium. GTDB lineage: Bacteria > Pseudomonadota > Gammaproteobacteria > Enterobacterales > Alteromonadaceae > Alishewanella. Next base: position 146,956 of record CAXBHB010000004.1, on the reverse strand, counting down.
ATCAGTGTTTTGCTGGGGCTGCTGGTTGCGGCGCTGGTGGGCAGGAAATACAAAGTATCGGTCACCGATCCGCTGTTAACCATTTTACTTGGAAGCTTATTGTTTGGCCGGTTAGTGTTTGTGGCAAGGTACGCTGGCAGTTACGATACCGTCTGGCAGATGCTTGATATCCGCGATCGCGGTTTTGATGTCACGGCAACTTTGCTGGCCGGGCTGATGATTTTAGTCTGGCTGTTATGGCGTCGCCAACAGCAGCGCCAGGCTCTGCTGGCCGGCGTGTTAACCGTCACTATGTTATTTGGGGCATTCAGTTCGGTTATTTATGTTGGCCGCCAGCAAGCTAACTTGCCCGAGCTGACATTGCAGCAGCTAAAGGGTGATAGTGTTAATCTGGCAGAGCTGGGCCGTGGCCAGTTAACAGTGGTTAATTTATGGGCGACCTGGTGTCCGCCTTGCCGGCGGGAAATGCCTGTTTTACAGCAAGCTGAGCAAGACTATCCTGATGTGCGGTTTGTGCTGCTGAATCAGCGAGAGCATCCAGAGACCGTGCAGCAATACTTGCAGCAAGCCGGGTTGAGGTTTCAATATATGTTACTTGATCGTCAGGGCCAGTTAGCCACGCAGCTTGGGGCCCATGGTTTACCGGTAACCCTGTATTTTGACGCGGACGGTCAGTTGCTAAACAGCCACATGGGCGAATTGTCAGCGGCCACTCTGGCGCAAAGCCTGCAGCAACTGGGTATAACAACTGAGTAATTTTTTAAAATATAGATCGAAAACTTATTGAGAATAGTTCGCGTTTATGTTTATATGGCAGGCCTGCATGTTCCCCAAAGTTGGAGTAGGCTTTTATGCGAATTAAACCGACGTTATTAGTTATTTCTGCCCTAGCCAGTGCCATTTTAAGCACTGCTTCGGCCTTTGCAAACGAAGTTAATATTTATTCGGCACGCCAGGAAGAGTTAATTAAACCGTTACTGGATGATTTTACCAGGGACACTGGTATTAAAGTGAATTTAATCACCGGTAAACCGGACGAATTAATTAGCCGGTTGGCCAGTGAAGGGCGCAATAGCCCGGCCGATATTTTAATCAGTACCGATGTCGGTCGTTTATACCGGGCAAAAACGCAGGGCGTATTGCAAAGCATCGATTCTGACACACTCAATACGGTTATTCCGGAAGAACTGCGTGACCCTGCAGGCCAATGGTATGGTTTAACCATGCGTGCCAGGCCCATTATGTATGTACCAGGTAAGGTCGATCCAAAAGAACTATCAACTTACGCTGACTTAGCCAGCCCCAAGTGGCGTGGCCGTATTTGTATTCGCTCGTCTGACAATATTTATAACCAGTCAATGGTAGCGGGCTTAATTGCTCATCAAGGGGCCGAGGCTGCAGAGCAATGGGTCAAAGGCCTGGTTTCTAACTTCGCCCGACCGCCACGTGGTGGCGATCGTGATCAGATCAGTGCGGCAGCTAATGGTGTGTGCGATATTGCCATTGCTAATACCTATTACTTAGGTGGCATGTTGGCGGACCCTGAGCAACGCGCTACCGCGGAAAAAGTCAAAGTGTTCTGGCCGGATCAGGCAGGCAACGGTGTTCATGTCAATATTTCAGGTGCCGGTGTAGCGGCGTATGCGCCGAATAAAACCAACGCCGTCCGTTTGCTGGAATATATGGTAACCGAGCAGGCCCAGCAATGGTATGCCCAGGCCAATCATGAGTATCCGGTTGTAGCCGGTGTTGCCAGCAGTGAGTTATTGCAGGGGATGGGTGAGTTTAAGGCTGACCAGTTAAATCTGGATAAGCTCGGTGAGCTGAACGGTGAAGCAATCCGGGTAATGGACCGCGCTGGCTGGCGCTAAAGACAGGCTAGTATCAGCAAAGAGGTAGTATGCTGTCACAAAAAGCGGATATCTGGCGTTGGTCAGTACTAATACCGGCATTGCTGTTAGCAATGCCGGTATTAGTCGTTTTTGGCAGTGTGCTTAGCCCGGATGTTGAGGTATGGCGCCATCTACGCCAAACTGTGCTGGCTGACTATGTTGTTAACTCCCTGCTACTGGCGTTTGGCACCGGGGCCGGTGCCTTGCTGATTGGTACAGTGACCGCCTGGCTGGTTAGCCAGTATCAGTTTTTTGGCCGGCGTGTGTTGCAATGGTTATTGTTGCTGCCACTGGCGATGCCCGCCTATATTATTGCTTATACCTATACCGGCATGCTTGATTTTGCCGGCCCTGTACAAAGTTGGCTACGCAGTTATTTCGACTGGGCCTACGGCGATTACTGGTTTCCGGAAATTCGATCACTTAGCGGCGCCATCCTGATGCTATCGCTGGTGCTGTATCCTTATGTTTATATGCTGGCGCGCAGTGCCTTTCGCGAGCAATCCACCAGTATGCTTGAAGCCAGTCGCACCCTGGGTTTCAGCCCACGCCAGCATTTCTGGAAAGTGGCGTTACCGTTGGCCCGGCCGGCACTGCTAACCGGAGTCGCCCTGGCGATGATGGAAGCGTTTGCTGACTATGGCACGGTACAGTATTTTGGTATTGCGACCTTCACCACCGGTATTTTCCGAACCTGGTTTGGTATGGGCAGCCAGGGTGGGGCAGCGCAACTGGCAGCGTTACTGAGCAGCTTTGTGTTGCTGTTGCTGGTGCTGGAGCAATGGTCCAGACGGAAAATCCGTTATTTTTATCAGGGACAACGCCAGCACATCAGCCCGTTACGTAGCCTGGCTCCGACCCGCCAGTTGGTTGTTGCCCTGCTGTGCTTGTTGCCGGTGTTACTGGGTTTCGTTGTTCCTGCCATTCAACTGGCCAGCTGGGCCTGGCCCAATGTGTTAACCCTTTTCACGGCAGATTTTGGCCGGCTGATTTGGAATAGTTTTAGTCTGGCTGCTATAGCGGCCGTGCTATCAGTTGTGCTGGCCTTATTATTTGGTTATGCCAGCCGGCTGCGTCGAGATCCGCTGGTGCGCCTGCCGGTGCGTCTGGCGGCACTGGGCTATGCCATTCCCGGTACCGTTATTGCCATTGGTGTCATGATCCCACTGGCCTGGCTGGACAGAAATATCGACTTGTTAGCTGAGCAATGGTTTGATATCCGAACCGGCTTGCTGCTGTCGGGGACCCTCTTTGCCTTACTGCTTGCCTACAGCGTGCGCTTTTTAGCGGTGTCGCTGCACAGTGTCGAGGCCGGCCTGGAGCGTATTAAGCCCAGTATGGATAATGCAGCACGCTCTTTAGGTGCCAGCCCGCTTCAGGTATTGCGCCGGGTACATGTGCCCTTGCTGCGGGGTAGCGTATTAACGGCCCTAATGCTGGTATTTGTTGATGTATTAAAAGAACTGCCCGCCACGTTAATTTTACGGCCTTTTAATTTTAACACCCTGGCGGTCCGTACCTACGAACTTGCCTCAGACGAGCGGCTGGCCGATGCCGCTTTGCCGGCGCTGGCTATTGTTTGTGTTAGTATTATTCCGGTTATTTTATTGTCGCGTACGCTGGATGCAGGCAGAGGATCTTAAGCATGTTAGTTCTGGATAAGCTGGCAGTCGCCTATGGGCCGCATGTGGTGGTAAAAGATGTCAGCCTGGCGCTGGCCGAAGGTCAGATTGGTTGTCTGGTTGGTCCTTCAGGCTGTGGCAAAACCACCTTGCTCAGGGCAATTGCTGGTTTTGAGCCCGCCGTAAGTGGCAGTATTAGTTTGCAGCAACGACTGGTCAGTGATCAGCAAACACAGTTAGCGACTGAGCAACGTCGGGTCGGCATGGTATTTCAGGATTTTGCCCTGTTCCCGCACTTGTCAGTTGCCGATAATATCAGCTTTGGTTTACAAGGCAGTGGCAGCAAACAGAAGCTGGCTAAGGTAAAGCAACTGCTGCAGCTGGTTGGCTTGCCTGATTTGGCCAGCCGTTATCCGCATCAGTTATCAGGCGGCCAGCAACAACGGGTCGCCCTGGCCCGGGCGTTAGCGCCGGAGCCCAAGGTATTGCTGCTGGATGAGCCCTTTTCCAGTCTTGATGCAGAATTACGGGAAGCGCTGGCCCGTGATATCAGGCATATTTTGCAGCAGTTGAAAATTACCGCGGTAATGGTTACTCATGATCAGTTTGAAGCTTTTACTATGGCCGATATGGTCGGGGTAATGCAGCACGGCAAGCTGCAGCAGTGGGCGACACCTTATGAGTTGTATCACAAGCCGGCCAGCCGGTTTGTGGCGGATTTTGTTGGCCGGGGCGTGATGTTACCAGGAGAAATGCTGGATGCGACCCGGGTGCAAACCTGTTTAGGTATTTTTAATCAGCGCTATTTGCAAAATGCTAACCGCGGCGACAAGGTCGACGTATTAATCCGGCCAGATGACGTGGTGCACGATGATGCCAGTGGTATTACTGCTAAGGTGCTGGAAAAATCTTTTCGCGGCTCGCATATCCTGTACACCCTGGCGCTGAGCGGCGGTGAGCAGGTGTATTGTCTGGCGCTAAGCCATCATAATCATGCCATCTCTGAGCAAATTGGAATACGGCTGGATTTAGACCACCTGGTGCTGTTTCCCCGAATTTAGCCGGCAGCATGGTTTTGAAAAGTGGCTATTTAGCCTCTATAGTAAAAATCTCAGTCGACAGCAAAAGGGTTAGCCGTGTTAATAAACTACGTGTTGATTTGGACCCTGGTAGTCGCAATGTACCCGCTTCATTCTGTCGCCGATGCTGTTGCGACCTTAGATGAAGCGGAAGATTATCTGACGGTGAACCCTGCTCACACTATTGTGCTGCTAGATAGTATTAAAGATCAGACGAAGGAGCCGCTTGATTTATTTATCCGTCACAATGTGCTGTTGTTAAGAGCGTCCGTGCCAACCAATCAGTTAGATCGGTTGATTCAGGCTCTGGATGCGATTTTTGAGCATAATGAGCATCCTTATTTTCAGCAACAGCTCACTGCTATTACCAGTGCACTGGGGATATGGCTCCGGCGCAATAATTACTTACACGATGCTCAGAGTAGCTTAGCCTGTTCGTACAAATACGCCACGACTGACAGACAGCGGTTAACCCTGACCAACAGCAAGGCATTGCTGGCCTGGCAGCTAGACGAAACTGACAAAGCCCGTACTTTGTTTAATCAAACCCAGGTATTAGCACGACAGTCAGAGCAGCTTAATGTGTTGGCGATGGCAGAAAATAATCTGGGCTTGCTGGCGTTTGACGAGGGTAATATTCAACTTGCTGAAGCCCACTTTCGTGCGGCGTTGTCTCAGTATCAAGCACTTAGCTTGCGGGCCGGACAAATTTCAGCAGGTATCAACCTGCTGTTTATTTTCTTATTGCAGGAAGACATCACTAATTTTCAACGGCTGTATGAACCCACAGCCAGGTTGACCAGCAGTTTTCCGAATCAGGCCAAGCAATCTTTGCTTTTTTGGTTGGATATCAGGTTTAGGCAACTGCAGGGACACGCTATTGCCGAGAACACTCGCCTGGAACTGGGCGAAATTGTAGCAAATATGGAGGATCTCAAAGTAAAGTTGCTGATTAAACGTCACCTTGCGTCAAAGCTTGAGGTGATAGTCGAGCTACCTGAGCCCGCTGAACGCCAGGTATTCGAGCGACCATGGTTCAGTAAAGTGATCCGGTGCGACTGGCCATTGAGCAATAGCTTCAAAGATATCGAAGCATTTGCAGGAACACGTGCCGGTAAAGATTCTTTCAAATTGCTGGCAATAAGGAGTCGATAATCTGCTGATATTGACCTGACGCTTTTAGTTGCTGTAATCCCAGATTAAAACGCGCAACCCGCTGCAAATTCGCCGGATCCTCTTTTGATAAGACCAGATACATAGGTCGTTGCTCCAGTTCAGGGGTTAACCAGTCCAGTTGTTGCTGGTGTTGCGGCAGTTTATGCTCTAGTAAGTACAGGGCTGTCATCAAATCAACCGGTACTAAGTCGACCCGTTGCAACGCCAGCATAGCCAGAGCCTGCTCATCCGTTGCGACACTGATGGTTTTAACACCGCTTTCAAGTAAGCCTGCAGGTTGCTCGTACCCCTGAACTATCCCCAGTCGGCGATGCTGACTGCTGAGCTCATGATAGTTGCGGTAACGGATGGTGTCAGCTTTACGTTTAAAAAATACAATCTGATTGGCATACAATGGCTGTGAGTAGTAAAAATGAGCGGTACGACGGTCGCTGTACCACGCTGCCACGAGACCGGCGTAATGTCCTTGCTGAGTTTCATAGAGTGCTCTGGCAAAAGGTAAAAACTCAATCTCCAGTTGCACCCCTTGCAATGCAAAGGCCTGGCGGATGATTTCGATAGTGGCGCCTTGCTGAGCGAGCTGCTCACCGTAATGGGGATAATAATTACTACTAGCTAAACGAATAACTTCTGCATTAGCAGCGAAGCAGGTCAGTGCTATGAGCAGCAAAAACTTGAAAAAATTCAACATTAAGCGACATCACTCTAATAACGGTTTCGTTTTCAGAGTGTCACATATTTTTACAGTGAAAAGCGGCTGCTGCGAAACAAATCAACGAAATATCAGATTTCTGTCAGTTAACATGCTATCAGCGAAATAAAAAGGGACACCCTTTGTAAGCGGCATCCCAACCAGGAACTATGGTGTACTTAAACGTTATTCTGTTTCAAGAAACGTGCGGATGTTGTTCTCTACTGCAGTAATGCCGACAACACCATCTAAATGGCCCCAAATACCAGGTATTTCGGCATACTGTACCGTTTTGCCAGCAGCCCGCATGGCTTCTGCACTGGCTTTCGCCATGGCTGGCAGCAACAGTTGATCGCCGCTGGCGGGCAGAAACAGGGTTTTTGCTTTCACACGGCCAAGAGCTTGTTGCCAGTTATCGCCCATACCCGCCCGGTACAACTGTGAGGCGCGAACCAGATACAAAATATGATTGGCATCCTGCATTTTTGCGCGAATTTTTGCGTGAGCCATCAATTGATCCCAGGCTGAAAAACTGGCCAGAATATCCAGATGTGGGGCTTTATCGGTTTCCGGTGCCGGGTAACGCATATTAAAACCTGTGGGGTATACCGCATCCTGAATAATGTACGCCAGGGCGGTGGTTAAGCCGTGCTCTGGCTGACCATGCTGGTAATAATTGCCGCCGCGCCAGGCCGGGTCCTGTTTAATCGGGTAAGCCCAGCGCTCTAAGCGCACCGCCGCCCAGGCGTCGATGTAAGCAGTGCCAATAACCGGTATTAAGCGTGCTACGCGGTCCGGGTAGCGGGTAGCCCACTCAATAGCCTGAAATGAGCCCATTGAGCCGCCGACCACTGCATGAAGTTTGTCAATTCCCAGGCTGTCGAGTAATGCTTTTTGTACTTCAACAAAATCGCCAATGGTCACCACCGGAAAAGTTAAGCCATAAGGTTTACCGGTAGCCGGGTCTACCGTCGCCGGGCCGGTGGTAATAACGGTTGGGTCAAACACATTGGCATTGACCAGAGTGTCGACGCTGATAACATAATATTTGTTGGTATCAATCGCTTTGCCAGGACCGATGATGGCATCCCAATAGCCGGCAGCCGCGTCTGATTCACTATATTTACCGGCAGCATGTGAACTGCCCGAAAAAAAATGGGTGATCAGAACAACATTTGATTTATCGGCATTGAGCTTACCATAGGCTTCCCAACCGACTCTTACCGGGCTTATCAGCGCACCATTCTCGGTATTAAAACTGGCGATCTCAAAGGCCTGCTTTTCAACCAGCATGGCCTGGCTGTTGCAGCCTGTCAGTAACAGCCCCAGCAGGAATAACGTACTTAGAAATTTCATTTATGTGTCCTTAAAACCACTGAAACAGGGTAATTGCCAGCACCACGCCCAGCAGCGGCATCAGCACGCTGACTACTGCCATTGGCCAGTAAGCGTTCTGGTGGGTTTCGCCACAGATAGCACGAATAGTGGTAACCACGTAGCCGTTATGCGGCAGTGAGTCGAGCGCACCGGATGAAATGGCAACTACCCGATGCAACTCGGCAGGGTCTACGCCACGGTCCAAATAAGTTGGGGCAATTTCAGGCAGGGCAATAGCCTGGCCACCTGATGCAGAGCCGGTTAAACCGGCAATGGCACTAACGGCAACGGCGGCACCTACCAGCTCCGGGCCGGGCAGGTGGGTCATATAGTCGACTACTGTGCTAAAAGCCGGGGTCAGTTTAGCCACACTACCGAAGCCGACCACAGCAGCCGTGTTGCCAATGGCAAGCAGGGCACCTAAAACCCCCTCATTGGTGGCAGCCGCGGGGTTAGTTAGAAAGCGAAAGTTCATTAGATATAAGCTAACCACGCCGCCAGCAAGCGCAATAATTAACGCGGCTTGTTGCAAGGTATCGTGTAATAAGAAAGAGGTAACTAACACAACCAGCAGTGGAACTAAGCCGGTAAGCCAGTGAGGTAAAGGCTTGTCAGACAGGGTTGGGTCACTGGCACGCTGGACAAAGTGTTCACCGTTTTTAACGGCATTTTTAATCATCCACATCAGGCTGAAGTAACCGCCTACTGCCATAAATAAGGCGACCACGATACTGACCTGCCAGCCGGCATAAGGTGTGGTACCCAGATAAGCTATCGGGATCCAGTTCTGAATTTCCGGTGAGCCGGCCGAGGTCATGGTAAAGGTAACGGAGCCAAGTGCTAATGCAGCAGGGATAAAGCGCCGTGGTAAATTAGCCCCTTTAAACAGGCTGACCGCCATTGGGTAGGCAGAAAAGGCCACGACAAATAAACTAACACCACCGTAAGTTAACACGGCACAGGCCAGCACTATCGCCAGCACCGCCCGGGTATGGCCCAACCGTTTAACAATAGCCAGCGCTACGGCATCGGCGGCGCCGGTGTGTTCCATCAATTTGCCGAATATTGAACCCAGCAAAAACATTAAAAACCAGGCAGCGACAAAGCCAGCAAAACCGTTCATATAGCCGTTAACAAAATCAATTTTATCAGCTACTTGCCAGAATGGGATACCATTAGTCATGGCGACCAACAGCGCACATAACGGGGCGGTAATAAATAAGTTAAAGCCACGCATGGTGAATACAATCAGTAGCCCTAAACCTAACAGTAAGCCAAAGATACTTAACATCGGCAAATCCTTGTTATCATTTTCAGCTAGTCTGATACAGCTTGGCGATTGCCACCATAGTACTAAGGTACAGGTTAAAAATTCTGCGTTTAGGCCTACAGTATCAACACTGGTTTGTACCACATTTTGCAATCAATCAGCAGGAGAGCCAACGATGGCCAATAATTATAACAATGATGCACAGCACAAGTTTACCCGCTCTGTTCTTAAACCCAGCCTGCTCGCGCTGGCAATTGGCAGCTGTCTGGCGGCACCGGTAATCGCCCAGGAGCAAGCCGCTGCTGAAACTGAATTAAAGCTGGAACGTATTGAAGTTACCGCCCGGCGCACAGTAGAAAGTTTACAGGAAGTACCGGTGGCCGTTACCTCTATCGGTGCAACTGATATAGCCGAGCGGGGGTTGTCCTCAGTCGTTGAAGTGCAGCAGTTTTCACCTAATACCACGCTGCAGGCAAGCCGGGGTACTAACTCTACGCTCACCGCCTTTATCCGAGGTGTTGGCCAGGAAGACCCGCTGTGGGGTTACGAGCCGGGTGTGGGTATTTACATTGATGATGTATACGTAGCGCGGCCACAGGGTGCGGTGCTTGATATACTGAACGTTGAACGGATTGAAGTACTGCGCGGCCCGCAAGGTACCTTGTATGGTAAAAATACCATTGGCGGTGCCCTTAAATACGTAACACGTGAAATGACCGGTGATACTGAGTTCTCAATCAGCGGTACTGTTGGCAGTTATAATCAGCGTGATGTAAAAGTCACCGGTCAGATCCCACTGATTGCAAATACCCTGTATCTGGGTGTCGGCTATGCCAATTTGCAACGCGATGGCTATGGGAACTTTCTGACATCGGCCCTGCCAGGGCAAGATGGCGAGAACTACAATAAAGATTTGCAGGCACTGCGTTTAACCCTGGAATACCGGCCGCAGGATAACCTGTTCTTCCGCATAAATTATGATAAAACCGAAGACGACTCAAATGCCAAAGGTGGTTACCGTTTATTACCCAGCTTGCTGACTGATGCGCCGGTGCCAGATAGTGTATACGATTCCTACACCAGTTTGCCGACCGGCAACAAAGTGGAGACCGATGGTATCAGCCTGACAGCATCGTGGGATATTAACGATAACTTTACGTTAAAATCTATTACCTCTCAGCGTGAAAGTTACTCGCCAACCAATATCGATTTTGACAACACATCACTGCAAATTTTTGATGTGCCGGCCATTTATGAAGATGAAAACTTTACTCAGGAACTACAGCTGAATTATCAGGCTGATGGTTTTAAAATGGTGTCAGGCTTGTATTACTATACCGCTGATTCATGCGGGGTATTTGATGCGATTCTCGGCGTTCTGGGACAAACTGCATTTGGCACACCCGGTTTAACCCGTGAGGTTGGTGGATGCAGCAACACTGACAGCTCTGCTATCTATGCCCAGGGTAGTTACGATTTTAATGATAAGTGGTCAATTACCGCTGGTTTGCGTTACACCAAGGATGAAAAAGAAGCTATTGTTCGCAACGGCTTGATTTTTGACAATGTGTACCCGGAGTCTGGTTGGGTACCAGGTTATGTTCGCCCGGACGGTTTAACGACTCCGGTGGTGTTGGATGATAAGGAAAGCTGGAACAAGCTGACACCGAAAATTGGTATCGAATATCAGCACAGTAACGATATGATGTTATTTGCCAGTTTCAGTCAGGGCTTTAAGTCCGGTACCTTTAACCCGCGGGCAACGGTTGCCGAGCCGGCCGCTGATCCAGAAACTGTTAATTCATTCGAAATTGGTATGAAGAGTGACTGGAATGATAACCTTCGCGTCAATGCCACCTTGTTTATGCTGGACCATAAAGACCGTCAGTATATTTCGGTTATTCCGGATCCGGACGATGCCTCTGCCCTTAACCAACGGCTTGGTAACGTTGGCCGCTCAGAAGCTACCGGCGCTGAACTGGAAGTGACCTGGATAGCCAGCCGCAACCTGAACATTTATGCCAATATTGGTTTAATTGATGCGAAATTTGAAGAAGCACTAACCTTTGACCCTGTAGAAGGCGCTGTTGATATTTCTGACCGATTCACTATTACCAATACGCCTGACACCACGGCTACAGTAGGTTTTAGTTACGATATGATTACTGATTTCGGTGATGTGATCTTCAACGGTAACTACGCCTACCGCAGTGACTATGACCTGGTAGAGCTAGACAACCTGTTATCGCAGGATGCCTATGGCTTACTGAATCTGGGGGTGACCTGGTTGAGCAAAGATGGCCAGTGGCGGGTGGGTTTACACGGTAAAAACCTGACCGATGAGCAGTATTTAATTGGTAACTATGCCTTTATCGCACCAGATCCGGCGAACCCGGGTGGGTTTATTCCGGGCTTAGGTGGTGATAATACCTTAATTGGCTATTATGGTGCGCCGCGAGAAGTCAGTTTAACCGTAGCTTACCGCTTCTAATCCGTTAAAAACCTTGCCGGGGCGAAAGCCCCGGTTCATTATAGTGAGCCCATGTGCTCAGAAGTAAACTTTATGATAGCCATCATCGCTGATGATCATCCGTTGTTCCGGGTTGCCCTGGCCCAGGCTTCCTCAGCCATTCTGGGCAATGATGCCCTGCTGCTGCAAGCCCAAACCATGGAACAAGTCTGGCCGTTATTGCGCCAGCACCCTGATACCCATTTTATTTTCCTTGATTTAAAAATGCCCGGCTCTGACGGTTTTACCGGCCTTAGTGCGCTGCGTACTGAATACCCTGACGTGCCGGTGATTATGGTCTCGGCTGAAGAAGACCCGGTTATTATTAAACAAGCGCTGGCGCTGGGCGCGGCGGCCTATATTCCAAAGTCTGTGCCGCTGGAGCTTTTGTCTGACGCGATAAGTGCCGTATTAAATGGCGACAGCTGGTTACCAGCGGGCCTGGAGGACGATGTTAAAAATGCTAAAGCGCTTATCGACAATGATTTTGCACAGCGCCTGGAACAGCTTACACCGCAGCAATTCAGGGTACTTAAAATGATTGCCGACGGCCTGTTAAACAAGCAAATTGCCTATGAGATGAATGTGCAGGAAACCACGATTAAGCAGCATGTCTCGGCCATTTTGCGCAAACTTAACGTTAACAACCGTACCCTGGCAGGCATAATGTTTGAAAAGTTACGTTTGCCTGCTTAATACGCCAACGCCAGTTGGGGCAATGGATTGTTTTTTATACCCTGGCGCTGTATCGTCGCGCCGCCGCCAGATAGCAGCATCGCCTTAATGGTGTCTGCCACCTGCGATACCTTTTGCTGGTGTAGTAAGGGGGCCAGGTTGTCCAGCATCCGCTGCCAGAATGCAATTACGGTTTCGGCAGCATGTTGATGCTGAAGGGTGGCATCAAGCCCGCGCCTAGCGGCCTGCCAGCGATCTTCCCGTAACAACCAGTCGTCGCCAGTCTCAGGATGCTGCCCGGTGGCAATTTGTTGCGCCAGCCACATCGCAATTGCAGCTGTTAATACTGCCAGGGCGGCCGCTTCTTCCGGTGAGGTTTGCATATCACAAACCCGAACCTCAATAGTATTATATACCGGATGCAGTCTGGCATCGGTCCAGACACTGGTGGTTTTATGGATACTGCCGCGCTGAATTAAATCGCGGATCCGTGCCAGTTCTGCCTGAACCGAACTGATCAGTGGCGGGGTACCGGTGCGGGGCATCAACATAAATTGCATCGCCCGGTAAGAGCTCAAGCCAGTGTCGCGGCCACGGTAAAATGGTGAGTTGGCGCTGAGTGCCAGCAGGGGCGCCAGGTAAGGACGCATTGCATTAAAAACCTGAACCAGCAAATGCTGATCACTGATGCCGATATGGGTGTGCATGCCAAATAACGTGAGCGCTTTTACTGAATCCTGATATTCGTCGACCACCACTTGGTAGCTGGGCGTCATTTGCATCGCGGTCCACTCCAGGCTGGGGTGAGTACCGCCACAATACAGGTCGAGTTGCATGCTTTGGGTAACTCGGCTTAAAAAAGCCCGTGATTGCAAAATATGCTGATACAAGGCGCGCAGATCGTGGCATATCGGTGAAGCGTGCTCCAGCATTCCCTGATGTGCCTCGTGCGACCATTGGCCGGTCGGACAGTCAGGTTCGGCTTGCAACTGATGCAACGGCATCACAACTGGCTGCTGCTTTGCCAGTATTAAGAACTCTTCTTCATTACCAAAGCTGAATTTTATGCTCATGAGTTGTCGGTCCTTGCCTGAGCCATTAAGGGAAATAGTGATCGGTACCGGGTACCAAACAGATAGAGCGCCATAAACAGCAATGCCATCACCAGCAGGCTGATACTGAGCATCGAAAAAGCGCCATTAAATGCCCAGATACTGCTGTATTGATTTAACTGTGCAGTCAGCTGGCTGGCCGTTAAGTCGCTGAACAGACTCTGGTTCAGCGACATTGATTGCTGATTAAACTGCAGCAGACTTTGCTGGAAAAAGGCCACCCTGAAGTGCTCAACATAGGTAACCAGCCCGGCCACACCCACGGCCCCACCAAGATTGCGGGCTACATTAAATAAAATGGCCGCTGACGGCGCGTCGTGATCTGACACAACCTGCAATGACAACAACGTGAGCGGCATGATAAGCAATGGTACTGCCACCACCCTAATTAACTGTGGCCAGAGAAATTGTTCACCGGCAAAGTCTGGGGTCAGCTGGCTACAAAGTGCTGTGCTTATCGCGCAAAGAAATGCCCCGGCAACAATCGCCAGCCAGGGGTTAAGTTTCGGCGCAAATTTTATCATCAACGGCAACATCAGTAGTTGTGGCACTGCCGCCATCAAGATCACCCTGGCGACCTGCGCCGGGCTGTACTGGTGTACCGAGATCAGATAGTAAGGGATAAGGTAAACAAAGCCGTAAATAACGACGCCTGCCATAAAGCTGGCCAGGCAAATGACACTAAAGCGAAATGAGGCCAGCAATCGGACATTTAATACCGGCTGGTTTAGCCGGGTTTGCAAATAGCAGATATAACCGAGGCCAACTAAACCGCACACCAGGCTGGTCCGGATAGTTTGGCTGCTAAACCAATCGCGTTCAACCCCATGCTCCAGTGCAAATACCAGACAACCCAGTGACAGTGATAACAAACCAATACCAAACGCATCCAGCATATTGTTGCGCTGCTCTGTAACCTGGCCAATATGGTGTTTTCCCGGCAGTGCGAAAAGCAAACCTGCCAGCGCCGTAAGGCCCAGCGGAATATTAATGTAAAACAGCCAGGGGTAATCTGCTGCGCTGAGTAAACCAGCAAAAGAGGGGCCGGCAACCGGTGCCAGCGATGCGAATACGGAAAAAACGCCGAACGCTGCAGCATGCTGTGGCTGTGGCAGGAGTAATTTAATCGAAGTATGCACCAGCGGCAGCAAAATTCCGCCAAAAGCACCCTGCACAATACGACTGGCAATCAGAGTATTCAGGCTGCTGGCCTGTGCGCAGGCTATTGATGCCAGCATAAAGCCGCACAACACGACTATCACCAGACGTTTTAGGCCCAGACGACGCATCAGTAATGGCATTAAGGGCATAGCCGCTATTTCAGCAATTATGTAGCTGGACGTGATCAGGGTCATTTCCCGCAATGAGGCGCCTACCCTGGCTTGCAGCAATTCGGTTGCGGTATTGGTAATATTTATACCGGCCAGCGCCATAAAAGCCCCCAGCATAATAGCAACGGCAGCAATACTGTGGCGGGTCAGTTGCATTGGCTGTTATTCGCTGCGGTTCAGGCTAACCCTGGCAGATAAGCCAGGCTGTAGCATGGGTAGCGAGTTATCAGTAAGCTGGATCCGCACCGGTACCCGTTGCTCAATGCGAATAAAGTTGCCAGAGGTATAGTTCGGACTAATTAAACTGAGTTTAGCCCCGGCCAGCGGCGAGGCTGCGACCACTTTTCCGGTAAAGACCTGCCCGGGAAAGGCATCAATTTGCACTTCAGCATGCTGTCCCGGGGTTATCATGGCGATGACACTTTCTTTGAAGTAGGCTTCAATCCAAACTGCATGGGTGGGTACCAGCGTGGCTACATGGTCGCCGCTATTGACCAGCTCACCGGCTTGAAAACTAACGCTGGACAAGATACCACTAGTGGGTGCTGCCAACCGGAACTGGTCGATACGTCGGTTGCTATCTTGCTGTGCCAGGGCATTTTTTGCCAGGTCTTGCTGCAGGATATCTGCCTGAAGCACTAATTGCTGCTGTTCTAACGTTAGCCCCAGCTGCTGTCCGTCCAGTTTTTGTAATAGGATATTCGCTCGTTGTGCACGGTGTGAGGCTTGTTGCAGATCACGCTGTTGCACCAGACCTTGCTGTTGCAATTGTTGCTGGCGATATAAATCGGCATCAGCCAGTTCCAGTTCTGATCCGGCCAGGGCAATATCAAACTGCAGTTGTTGTAATTGGTAGCTGAGTATCGCCTGCTGATTAGCCGCGGCGTCCAGCTGTTGCTGCCATTGTAATTGCTCTGCGCGCAGATTGGCCAACTGGTGACGCTCAGTGGCATCATCAAGTTGCAACAGCGGTTGGCCGCTAGTGACTTGAGCGAGTTCCTGAACGTATCTGGCCTGCACAATGCCGCTTTGCTGCGCTTTTATAAGAATGAGGTCTGCATCAACATACGCCATATCTGTGCGTATCGCGCGGTTCCATTGCTGTTCCCACAATGCATAGCCGCTTAAGGCCAAGGTTGCCAATAATGTTGGGAGCAGCCACCATTTTAGCTGCATAAAGGCTCCTGCGCGCATAACGCTACAGTGGCGCCGCCGGTCATTTGTGGCTGACTCATACCGATATAATCACCACCGGTCAGGCGGGCCATCATTGCGACGGCAACAGGCTGAGGTGACGTATCTGGCCACAGGCTCAGCATTCGGATTTCAGCTTTCAGGTGTTGTTGCTGCGGCGTCTGTACACAAGCTGCATACTGTACTTTTTGTTGCAGCATATAATTAGCAGATGGCAGCGATGCCAGATACGACTGGGTAGGTGATAATTGGATACCACGACCGGCAAACTCAAAGAGTGGTTTACAAACGCTCTCAGGTAGCATCGCTTCTGCCGCAGGGCTGTTAACCAGTTTCACGGCGGGTAACCAGGGACCCTGCATAAACAACATACTGGCTTTAGAAACGAAATAATACCAGTCCGGGTGACCGAGCCAGCTAACGTCGGCGTCGGTAAGTAAATGTCTGGCCTGCTGTGCTACTTCCTCTGGCAGGGCGGCTAAAATAAGCCGGTTATATATGCGCTGCACTTTGTGCTCTTTGCCCTGCAGACGAAAGTATAACTGCCGGCCTTTTCGATAAAGCTGGGTAATACAAAGAGGCTGTATTCCAAGTTTGGCGGTCAGAATAAAGCTTAATGCGGTATTTTGCGACAGTGGCTGGTAATCCAGCATGATGGCATCGCCTTGATTGTTTTGTAGATCTGACTGCAGCATTTGCTGCCATAGCTGTTGGCGTTGCGTCAGGGTAAGGCCTGACAACACCGCTGGGCCGTATTGCTGCTCAAGAAAAAAGCTCATTGCCAGCATTGACGGGAAAGCCTGCAACTCGATTAACCGGGGAACCAGTTGCTGTTGCTGGTTGTAACAAAGCGCGAAATCAACCGAAAAAAAATGGGGCCTTGCGGGGGCATTACCCAGCAACACCGCTGGCGGAAGCATTGTTCTGACGCTCGCCAGCGTAGATGGTTGCATGGCCTGGTCAATCACCTCCGCATTTGCAGTTTGCAATTGGGTTACCAGAGCAGGTGATAGCAGCAGAGGATAATCCGTTACCGCATCGGTGCTACAATGTTGCACATGACAATGTAACGCAGCTTTTGCATCAGGTTGGTAAGGGGCGCTAACAAAGCTAAAATTCATTGTAATAACATTGCCGTTAAAAAATGTAGCAGATGTTATATCATTTTAGCAAAAAGTAAATTAATGATTCCGGTTATTTTTTATGTGTACTTTTTACATGTTTATTTTGCTTTTATGTGGTGTTTTATCAGCGTAGTAGCCGACTGAAAAGCTTTTTCAATGCAGCAGGTTTCAGCGGTTTTAACAAAAAGTAAAAACCACTATTCAATGCCTGCTCTCGGATATTCTGATCGTGATCAGCAGAGTGGATGATCACCGGCACATTTATCGCAAAGTGACTGGCCAGTTGTTCTGCCACGGCCACGCCCGTGGCTGAGTTGTCCAGATGATAATCAAACAGGCATAAATCGGGTTTTAGTCCCAGCCTGATGGCTGCCAGGGCGTCGGCTGGTTGACTGACCGCGGTGACATCACAGTTCCAGCTGGATAACAGGGCGCTGACTGCACTAAGCAGGTGTGTTTCATTATCCAGCAATAAGATCTTTTTCCCGGCAAAACTGGCGCTTATCTCATTACTGGTGCTGGCACGGACTGTGGTTTCAGGCAACGATTTTGCCAGCGGTAAATACAAGCAAAAGCAACTCCCTTTGCCAGGTTCAGATTGCACCGTCAGCTGATGACCAAGAATTGCACTGATGCGATGAGCAATAGCCAGACCCAGTCCAAGCCCTTTTTGATCCGGTTGGCTTCCTTGCTGAAACTCTTCAAAAATACGTTGTTGATCGTCTTTGGCAATGCCAACACCAGTATCAATAACTTTTATTTGCAGCTGTTGACCAGCACGCTTCACACCCAATACCACTTTACCGTTAGTTGTGTAGCGCACCGCATTGGCTAACAGGTTTTGAATAACACGTTTAACCAGTTTACGATCGGTGACAACGTTAAGTTTGCTGCTGTGCATCCGGAACTGCAACCCTTTCTCAGCCGCAAGAACCGCTGCATCGCGACCAATATCCTCTAACAGTTGGCTAATCGCCACAGGCTGTAAATGCGCTTTTATGACACCTGAATCCAGTTTGGTTAAATCGAGTATTGCCGTTAACAGCTCTTCTGCAGAGTTAAGAGAGTTAGTCAGATTGCCACTGAGCTGACGTAGTTCAGGGGTGTTACTTTGTTGGCGCAGTAGTCCGGCAAACAGCGCTGCCGCGTTGAATGGCTGCATTAAATCGTGACTGGCAGCGGCGAAAAAGCGGGTTTTGGCGGCTGTACTTGTTTCAAGCTGTTGCTGCGTCAGCTGTAACTGCTGATTAAGCTGTTGTAGCTCAAAGGTGCGCTCGTTGACGCGTTGTTCCAGCAACAAGTTACTTTGTTCAAGTTGAGTTTGCACTTCGATAAATGAGCTGACATCAGTATAGGTGGTAACGAAGCCGCCACCCGGCAATGGATTACCCTGCATTTCCAGCACCCGGCCATCTTGTTGCTGGCGCTGAAATTTATAGCTACTGCCCTGGCGCAAAAAGCTTATTCGTTTGCTAACTTCAGCCCCGACATTTTCACTGTCAATTAAGCCGCGTTGCAGGTTAAAGCGAATCACCTCTGCCACCGGCTTGCCAACTTCAACCATACCCGGCGGATAACTGAACATATCAATATAGCGTTGGTTCCAGGCGATCAGTCGTAAGTCGGCATCAACCACGCTGATGCCCTGACTGATGTTATCAATGGTTGACAGTAGCAAGGCCTGATTAAACTGAAACACCTGGCTGGCTTCATCAACAAACCGTTCTACCGTTTCCATTGGCAGTTGGGCGTGCCGGCCTGCTGCATCCATGATGAGCCGCATTGAAGCACCACCGACAACGGCGGCAAGACTTCGCTCTGCCGCCTGCACCAGATTAAGTGGTGCGAGCTGGTTTTGTGTGGGATTAGGGTCTTTTAAGTTGCGTACTAACAGCCGCCGGGCTTCTTTTTCTCCGGCGAAGCGTTTTACCAGTAGAAAGCAATCCTGGATGTTCAGTTGCAAGCTACGACGATTGTCGTTGCTAAGCTGGGCCCTTAAAAAGCGGCCGCTCTCCAGCCATTCGCTTATCCGGGTATTGCTGAAGTGACTGACCAGTAATACCAGCAGGCAATTAACCGATAAGCTTAGCAGGACACCTAGGCTGAGAGGGTCGGCCTGCCAGCCAAACAGTTGCTGTGGCGCCAGCCACTGTAATCCAAATGGGCCGGTGCTCAACCAATCAGAGCGCATCAGCCCGGCCCTACTGACTTCTGGCAGCAGTAATACATAGGCCCAGACCACCGCGCCACTTAGCACGCCGGCGATAGCACCTTGCCGGTTAACCTTGCGGGACAATAAACCCAGAATTAACGCCGGAGCCAGTTGAGAAACCAGCGCAAAGGCCATTAGGCCCAGTTGCGCCAAGCCGGTCCCGGTGCCAATAAAGCGGTAATATACAAAGCCCAGCGCCATAACCGCCAACATGGCTGCACGGCGTAAGGTTGCCACTTTAACTTTATTCTGTTGCTCAGGTTGCAGCGGGCTACCACGATAAATCAGCGGCGCCAAAAGCTCATTGGTGATCATAATGCCCAGCACGACGGTTGCCACAACCACCATACTGGTCGCAGCGGAAAACCCGCCCAGATAGGCTAGCAGGGCAATATCAGTGCGATTGGCTGCCAGCGGCAATTGCAGTACAACCAGGTCGATATTAACGTTGTCACCCAATAACATCACGCCGGCGAGTGCCAGTGGCAGGGTGAAAAGACTCATCAGCAACATATAGAGAGGAAATATCCAGCGGGCACTGCGCAGATGGCTTAGTTTCTGGTTTTCAACAAAACTGACATGAAACTGGCGGGGCAAACACAAGGTGGCAAAAAATCCCAGTAATACATGCAGCCAGTATGCATGTATTGGCAGTGCATGCTGACGCAATTTAGTAATTGCCGGATTGGCTGCTGCATTGTCAAAAATACTGGCAAAGCCATCGAACATTCCAAAAACCACAAAGCAGCCGATAGCCAGCAAAGCGAGTAACTTAATCAGTGATTCAAAGGCGATTGCGGTCATCAGGCCGGGGTTAGGCTGATGGGCCCGGGCACTTTTACTGACAAACAGTAGCGCGAACACGGCCATCCATAAACTGACATAAAAGCCGGTATCCGTGTACCAGTGGATGCCGACCTCCGCCTGAACCAGCGTATTGATACTGGTTGATACAGCATGTAATTGCAGGGCGATATACGGAATAACCGCCATGATCAGAATCAGGGTGATCAACACTGCCAGCGAGCGGGAATGGCCAAAACGGGTGGCAATAAAGTCTGCTACCGAGGTAATGCGATAACGACGGCAGGCAATAGCGATGCGGGCGATTAATTTAAAGCCAAACCAGAATAAAATAAAAGAGCCGATATAGGTTGGGGGGATCCACCAGCCATTTACCGCTGCTTGCGCCGTTACACCATAAAAAGCCCATGACGTGCAATAGATGGAAAGCGCAAAACTAAACACCCAGGGTGCCAGAGGATGGCGGGCATTAATACGCCGGCCAAAGCGGCCAACACTGAATAAGATCAGCAGGTATATCAGGGATATAGCGGCAATAGTGCCTAAACCTATGCCGCTGCCGTTTGCAATCATCTGTTGTGGTGAGGTCATGTATTACTCGTAGACCGATTGTGCCTCAGTTAACCGCTCAGTGCTAGCGGGCTGTCCAGCCGCCATCCAGGATCAGTGCCTGTGCTGTCATGTGCCGGGCACCGTCCTGACAAAGAAATGCCGCCATTTCAGCGATTTCGCTAACATCTATAAAAGCCTTCTGTGGCATCGGTGCCAGCATGATTTGCTCAATAACCTGTTGCTCTGTAAGGTTATGTTCTTTTGCCTGAGACGCTATTTGTTGTTCTACCAATGGCGTTTTGACATAGGCAGGACAAATGGTATTAATCGTAAAGTTTTTATCGGCATTTTCCAGTGCGATAACTTTACTAAAACCCAGTAGACCATGTTTAGCCGCGACATAAGCCGATTTAAACGGTGAGGCGATAACCGCATGAATTGAGCCGATATTAATAACCCTGCCAAAATCATTATCGCGCATGTAAGGCAGCATAGCCCGTGTCAGCATGGCAGGGCCGGTTAGCATAACATTGACCAGCAATGCCCATTTTTCCGGCGGAAAATCTTCCAGCCGGGCCACATGCTGAATGCCGGCATTGTTTACCAGTATGTCTGCCGGAAAGCGCCTGGCGCAATCGTCAATGGCGTGCTGATCTGTAACATCCAGCACACAATATTCAGCGTTGAACCCCTCTGCAGTGAGCTCAGCCGCTTTTTGCTGTAACTGCAGTTCATTCAGATCGGCAAGTACCACCTGATATCCGGCACGGCCAAAGTGTCTGGCGATAGCAAAACCAATGCCGCCGGTCCCGCCGGTAATCACTACGCGCATAATTTTCTCCAAAAAGGGGTATTAGCGTTATGCTAGGCACAGAACACGGCTCCGGCAACGCTACTTTAGTGCTATAAGGCCATTACAATAGTGCTACCCGAGCTGGATGCCTGTAGTAAAGCTAGCAAATTGCTGTGGTAAATAGGGGCTTTTCATCGGGTTTTATTCAGGTTGAGGGTGTTAATGGGCGTCAGCATTGTCTCAGGCTTTGCGCTTAGCCGTTCCTGTGATAGATTTGGCCAATAAAAATAAACAAAAATTGGCTCCCGGCCGTGTTCTGGCCAGATAAAGTTAGTTTTTATCAGGCTCTGGTACTACTTTTCTGCTGTGAGCCATAAAATAACAAAAAACAGTTAACTCATTCCAGATGATGCCTCCATCATCTGTGTCCTGACCAAGAGGAATTCATTTATGACAAACGCTGGTAAAACACCTGCTACGGAAGCAACCAAGCGTGGCTGGTTTACCCGTTTTCTTGATACGGTTGAATGGCTGGGTAACTTACTCCCTCATCCGGTAACCTTGTTTGCTTTATTTGCGCTGTTGGTCGTCGTAGGCAGTGGTGTGGCGGCTTATTTTGATTTCAGTGCTATTGATCCCAGGCCTGAGGGGGCCGCGGGGCGCTCTGCTGACGGTATTATCCGGGTAGTGAGTTTGTTCAGTGTGGATGGTTTGCAGCGGATAATCGCCAATCTGGTCACCAACTTTACCGGCTTCCCGCCGCTGGGTGTGGTGTTGGTGGCATTATTGGGGGTCAGTATTGCTGAGCACTCGGGCTTAATTTCAGCGGCAATGCGCGGTTTGGTCATGAACGCTTCGCCACGCATGGTAACGGTAACGGTTGTGTTTGCTGGTATTGTTTCTAATACAGCTTCTGAGCTTGGGTATGTAGTGCTTATTCCGATGGCTGCGGTGATCTTTCATTCACTGGGCCGTCATCCGCTGGCCGGTTTAGCCGCCGCGTTTGCCGGGGTGTCAGGCGGGTACAGCGCCAATTTGTTTATCGGCACGGTAGACCCACTGTTGGCTGGTTTTACAACCTCTGCCGCTAATCTGATTGATCCTAATTACACGGTCGGGCCTGAAGCTAACTGGTACTTTATGATTGCCAGTACCTTTGTCATTGCTACCTTGGGCGCGATTGTAACGGAAAAAATTGTTGAACCTAAATTAGGTAAATACAATGCCGATGAGGCCTCGATAGATTTAGGTAAGCAGCAGCTGGATAAGCTAACAGCCAGAGAAAAACTTGGCTTAAAAGGCGCGGGTTTATCTTTTTTACTGATCGCCATTTTGTTAGCACTAAGTGTAGTGCCTGAATGGGGTATTTTACGTAACCCGGAAACGGGTGGTGTACCTGACTCACCCTTTCTGAAGGGTATTGTGGTCTTTATCTTTGTTACCTTTGCTATACCGGGTTTTGTATACGGTAAAATTGTTGGCACCATGAAGACAGACCGTGATGTCATTAATGCGATGTCAAAAAGTATTGGTGCGATGGGGCTGTATATTGTACTGGTATTTTTTGCGGCGCAGTTTGTAGCGTTTTTTGGCTGGTCGAATATGGGCGCTATTTTTGCCGTTAAAGGGGCGACTGCTTTACAGGAATTGGGGTTAACCGGGCCGCTGTTATTTGTATTTTTTATTGCCATGTGTGGTTTTGTTAATTTGATGCTGGGGTCGGCGTCAGCCCAGTGGGCCATTACCGCACCTATTTTTGTACCGATGCTGATGATTGTTGGCTATGCACCAGAGGTGATCCAGGCGGCTTACCGGATAGGCGACTCTGTTACCAATGTTATTACGCCAATGATGAGCTATTTTGGCTTAATTCTGGCCGTCGCCGCCCGCTACAAAAAAGATATGGGGTTGGGGACATTAATTGCCACTATGTTGCCGTATTCGATGGTGTTTTTTGTCGGCTGGACCATTTTGTTTATTTTGTGGGTGTTTGTGGGGGGCTTTCCGGTCGGCCCGGGCGCACCAACTTACTATGAGTTTAGTGCTGGTTAGCCGTTGTAAGCTAAAAAAAACCGCTGATATCAGCGGTTTTTTATTTTCTGGTGCTAACTTTCTGCCGAAGTGGACTCACGCACCACCAACTCAGGAATAAACACAGTTTGTTGTTTAACATCGGCTTTATTATGGCTCTTCTTACTGCACTTAAATAACAGTTCTGCGGCATATTGCGCAATAGTACTGTTTGGTTGGTGCGCTGTGGTCAGCGGTGGCCAGGTTTGCCGTGAAAACGGACTGTCCTCAAAACCGGCAATAGCCAGCTCTGCAGGGATTGCCACGTTCATCAGACGGGCGCTAAACAGCGCGCCGGCAGCAATTTCATCATTACAGGCAAAGATCGCCGAGGGTTTTTGTTTGCCGTTCAGCAATGCCTTGGCGCGTGCAACTCCGGACTCAAATGAGTAGCTGCCAGAGACAACCCATTCAGACCGCGGTTTCAGGCCGCGTTTAACCAGGGCCGCTTCAAAGCCGGCCTGACGCTCACCACTGGAACTATGCTCTTCATCACCACCCAAAAACGCGATGTCGGTGTGGCCCAGCTCAAGTAAATGATTGGTAATTTTAAAAGCTGCGGTAAAGTCGTCGACCAAAACACAATTGCTCAGTTTAGGCGAAGGTGTTGAGCCGGAAATAATCCGGACAAAGTCAATTTCCTGCGCTGCCAGTGCGTCAGCCAGATGGGGCATTTCAGAAAAGGGTGGTGTTAACACCAGGCCTGCCAGGCGCGAGCGCTCAACCAGTTCAAGCACCTCCTGCACAATATCAGGCGACTTTGCGTTGGTCGGGTGGATAATCAATTCATAATGATGCTTGCGACAAGCATCCAGCATGCCGCGTTGCATCTCAATAACGTAGTAGGCGTTAGGGTTGTCATAGACATAACCGATACTATAAGAGCGGCTGCTGGCCAGATTTCGGGCCGCAGCATTTGGTTGGTATTGCAGCTGCTTCATGGCGGCAGTCACTTTATCAAAGGTATCTTTACGCACTGAGGGTTCGTTATTCATCACCCTCGATACCGTTTTTATCGAGACAGCGGCCAGTTTCGCTACATCATTAATAGTTATTTTCATTGTTATTCTCAGGTCGGCAAAGCCGGTTATCGTGTGCAGTCTAGCATACTGAGCAAAATTAATAACATGGCAAGTTGTGACATATGACAGCGCTAGCCAATTGCTAAGAAAAATCTAATCTAACTGATACTGCCTTTTACAATAAACTGCAATAAAATATCACATCTTGTTATGGCGATAACCAAGCCTCCTTTTTTTGATTTGCACCTACTTAGTTGTTTTTCAAATATATTTGTGATTTATCCGCAACTTTAACTGTTAGCTGCTGCTGTTTGTTTTTATTATCGATACAAAATTTCGCTAAAATAGCTGGTGAAAAAAACAGCTTAAACTCTTTGCAAAGCGAAATTAATTTGTGTATGTTTAATTCCAATGACAACGCTGTCATCAATAAAAAGATAACAAAAGTACCATGCCAACGAGCACAGGAACGGGAGAATCACATGCTGCACAACAACGTAAAGAAGAGTGTTATAGCGGTAAAAATGGCCATTATTGCCGGAGCTGCAGTATCTGCACTGCCGGTTCTGGCGCAAGAAGACGCTGCAAAAGAACAGCAGGTTGAAGTAATTCAGGTTCGGGGCATTCGCGCCTCACAGGAAGCAAACCTCAATGCCAAGCGATATTCCAATGGGGTTGTCGATGTAGTGACAGCGGAAGACATTGGTAAGTTTCCAGATAAAAACGTGGCAGAGTCGCTGTCCCGGATTACCGGTGTAGGTGTTAGCCGGGAGTTTGGTGAAGGTGAGAAAATCACTATTCGTGGTGCCAGCTCGTCGACCAACCGGACCTTATTGAATGGTCAGACAGTGGCGACGGCCGACTGGTTTATTCTGGATAACCCGGGCCGTAGTTTTAACTACACTATGCTGCCCTCAGCCCTGGTATCTGATTTAGAAGTTTATAAGTCGCCGCTGGCCAGTATTGACGAAGGTTCAATTGGCGGTACGGTTATTTTGCGTACCCGCACGCCGCTGGCGCTGGAAGCAAATTCAGTAAACATTTCAGTGGAAGGGCAGTATTCTGAATCCTCTGAGAAGTGGGATCCGCAGTTGTCAGGCATGTATTCCTGGAAAGATGAAGCGGAAAAATTTGGTGTGCTGGTCGCCGCAATTAAACAAGATCGTAAAGTGGTACGTCAGGGCTTTGAAGTCCTTGGTTGGCCAACCAATGCTGATTTAGACGCGAAACTACCAAGCCATATTGGTGTGCCACGCTTTGAACAGGACCGCGAGCGCGAAACGCTGTTTTTATCACTGCAATCTCGCCCAAGTGACAAGCTGGATATGGTGTTAAATATTCTGGATTCAAAAGTTGATGCTAACAACCATAACCAGAACTGGCTGATCTTTGTTAACAATAATGCCGGCTCACTGACCAACACAGTAACGGAAAACGGCAGCATTGTTGCCGGCGAAGTCGCCGCAGCGGGCACTGCAGCCTATAACTTTATTAACCGTGTTTCATCTACCGAAACCCGCTCAATTGATTTTGACCTGAATTACAGTGCTGAGAACTTCGATTTACATACTCAGGTGGGTCATACCGAAGCAAAAGGCGGAACATACCGTGAGACCTCATGGGAATACGGCCCTGCCGGCGGTACCGGTTACAATTTCGATTTACGCGGTGGCACGCCTACGGCCAATACTGATGTAGATGCGGCCGATCCAACCCAATTTCGTCCGGGCTGGATTTGGGGTGGTGAGAAACCGACCACTGATGAAGAAACCTATGCGCAGTTTGATTTTACTATTCCGGTACAAAAAGGGGCCTTTACGGCGATAAAAGCCGGAGCCAAGTACCGGATGGCTGAGCGGACCCAGGATCGTGTCGCTTACAGTTGGCATGGTCCGCAAACCATGACAGGCAATGAAGATGTCGCGGGTAGTTATCTGGATCATATTTTTGCAACTTGCTACGACTGGGCACAATGCGGCTTGTTTAGTGGTACGGTAAATATTGATGCTGTGGTGAATGGCAATATGACCGAGCAAATGGCGCATAACCGCGATGCAATGGAACAAATTGCGTTTGAAGGTCTTAACGGCGTACCGGCAGACTTTGCCCGCTCGAAAAACCTGGCAGAGATCTGGGCTGTAGAAGAAGACATTCTGGCAATGTATGTACAGGGTGATTTTGAGGGTGAGGGCTTTCGCGGTAATGTTGGCGTGCGTTTTGTTGACACCCGGCAAACGTCCGCGGGTTATGAGTTCTCTGGTGATTCCTGGGGGCTTTGGACCATTGACCGTGAGTGGCTAACCCCAGAAGTGCTGGAGTGGGTTAAGGTTGATAACGATTACAGCGAAGTGCTACCCAGCCTGAATATTGCTTTTGATTTATCAGAGGACCAAATTTTACGTTTTGGTGCTGCCCGGGTAATGGCGCGTCAGGACTGGAATAATATTTCTTCATCGATTACTTACGGTTCACTGAATGTCGCGCAACCTACAGGCAGTGCCAGTAATCCGCATTTAATGCCACAAATCGCTGATCAGTTTGATTTATCATGGGAATGGTATTTCGATGCGTCAGCATTGTTAGCCGTTACCTACTTCCACAAAGATATAAAAAGCTATCGCAGCTTTTCAACCTTTGTTGATCAGCGTTATTGGGAAGAAGGTGATGAGTGGGTTGATGTAACCTTTACCCGGCCAGAAAACGGCCCAGGTGGCACGACTGATGGTGTTGAGTTGAGTTTTCAACAAGCATTTGGCGATTATGGGGTGAGCGCTAACTATACCTATACTAATGCACAACGTGATGAAGAACGCCAGCTGAACCGCCCCGGCTCAGGCCTGGTAGAAGGTACCTCACGCCATATGATGAACGCCAGTGTCTACTATGAAACAGACAAACTGAGCGCACGACTGATGTATAACTATCGTACTGAGTGGTATAAAGGCTTGCACTTTAATGGCGATGAGCTGTGGAATGACAGCTATGGTCAGATCGATGCCAGTTTCGGTTACAACCTGACCGATAGCATCACCTTGTCGCTGGAAGCGGTTAACTTAACTGATGAGGAAGTAGTAGAATACAACACCGATACTGCGCGTTTATTCTCTATTTATCAGAATGGCCGCCGCTTTACTGCCGGGATCAGAATGGCATTCTGATCACACTAAAGCTGGTCTAAAACAGGGGTTAACAGTTAATGTTAACCCCTTTAGTTTTTTTGGAGTCAATGATGCCATCACCGGTAACATGCTGGTACAACGTAACGGTAGCACAATGGCAAACTGACATTCTGCCGGCGTGTCAGCCTGCGGTACTTAAAGGTTTTTTTGCCCAGTGGCCCATAGTTCGTGCAGCAACCCGTTCAGACCACGATTTGCAGCGCTATGTTGCGACTATGGATAGTGGCTGGCAGGTAGATACATTGTTGCTGGCCGCAGAGACTGATGGCCGGATAGGTTACCAGCCTGGGTTGACTGGATTCAACTATGAAAAACGCCAGTATCCGCTTTCGGCAATCATCACTCAGTTACGGCAGAGTGCAACTGACGCTGCGGCAGTGCGGATCGCAGCGCAAAGTGCGTTAGTCAGTGATTGCTTACCAGATTTTATGCAGCTCAATGTAAACCCGTTATTGGCTGAAAACGTTGTTCCGCGGGTTTGGCTGGGTAATAAGGTGATGGTACCGGCTCATTTTGATGATGCTGATAACCTTGCTTGTGTAGTGGCTGGTAAGCGTACTTTTACCTTGTTCCCACCAGAGCAGGTGGCCAATATGTATATAGGGCCACTGGATTATACGCCAACCGGGGCGCCTATTAGCCTGGTAGATTTCAGCCGACCTGACTATAACCGCTTTCCGCGTGCCCGTGAGGCGTTGCAACAAGCGTTCGTTGCTGAACTGGAAGCGGGAGATGCATTGTATATTCCTGCGCTGTGGTGGCATCAGGTAGAGTCAACCGCTGCAGTTAATTTGCTGGTTAACTATTGGTGGGGCGGCTCTATAGGTACGGCGGATAGCCGGCCAGCACCGTTTAACAGTCTGTTACACAGTTTGCTGAGCTTGCGGGAGTTACCGTCGCATCAGCGTCAGGCATGGCAAGCGATGTTCAGCCACTATTTACTTGGTAATCAAGAGCAGATCCTGGCGCATATCCCGGTCAATAAGCAGGGTATTCTGGGGCATGGTGCTTTTGCCACAAAACAAGCGATAGTAGAGTGGCTGATCAACGATCTGAATAAACAAAACGGGCTATAGCCTGCACTGTATGCGTTTAGCCACAACATAATTACCGGGCTTTATCGGCATTCAGCAGTTGATTCACAGGCCAACTTCACGCAAGATAAGGCCGGTACGCCAGTATTGCAGACGGTGCCAGCAGGCCAGGCCGCTGAGATAATAAACACCGCAATCTATTGGTATCTTAAAAATCCCATAACAATGAGTTATCTATGGAACAGAATAAAGTAGTAGCGCTAAGTAAAGAACAACATGCCAAAACTAAAATCAGTAATGTTAATGCGTTAAGCCATGTTGCTGACCAACATATGTTGCCGGTAGTGGTACAGGAATTTGTGGTAGCCGGCGCTGAGTTTCCGGTAGTATTTGTAAAAGATGAGCAGAATGACAGTTATCAGCCAGTGGTATTATTAGGCCTGGCTGCCAATCAGAATCTGGTCATCCAGGACGGCAAATGGCAGGCATTATACGTACCACGTGTGGCACGAAATTACCCTTTGGTACTGGTTCAGCCTGAGAAAGACAGTGAGCGGCTAATTGTGGCGGTCGATGAGTCTTCCGAGCGCGTAAATGAAGAAGACGGTTTTCCATTATTTAAGGAAGATGGCAGCGAAACCGATTATCTGGCCGATCGCAAGAAACAAATGGGTGAGTTTGTCGAGTTTAGCCGGATGACCCGCGGCTTCAGCCAGAAATTAAAAAGTCTGGATCTGATAAAAGAGCAGGTATTAACTATTACTGTTGACGGTGAGCCGCGCAATATTAACGGCATTCATATGATAGATGAGAAAAAACTGAATGAGATGAGCGACGAGGTATTTCTGGAGCTGCGCAAGTTAGGTTTCCTGACTGCGATTTATGCGCACTTAATGTCATTGCAACATACTCAAAAGCTGGTACAAAAGCTGGCTAAACCGGCCTGATAATCGCGTTGACTAATAAAAAAGGCACCGTCAGGTGCCTTTTTTATTGGTGGGTGCAACAGGTTTTGCAGCGCCGCTCTAAAGTGTGATTATCCGGCTAACACTATTACCCAGCCGGCTGCGCAGCCAGATGGGCCGGGTATTATCGATTATTTCGGTTTGGTACTGCTGCCAGTTTTGCCCGTCATTGGTACTGTATTCCACTATCAAGCCTGGCCAGGCAACGTTGGCTTTTATCTTGCCCTCAGCCCTGATTGCCCCCGGAGGCGGCAGATAGTGCTGGCTATTGCTCTGTTGCAGCCGGGGTAGCTCAACAAACGTTAATCGCTGGCTAAACTGCTGCCAGTCTTCGCGGGCTGCGGCACTGGTTTTAGCCGGCTCCCACGCTGCTTTGTGCCATGCTCTTTCGGCTAAGGCGATCAGCCGTGGATACAGCATCTGTTCCAGTTGCGCTGCGGTGCGAATGGTTTCGCTCCATAGCTGGCCCTGAATGCCCAGCATATGCTCGGGTTTTTCCAGCGTTGGCAGTGGCCTTCCCAGTAATGCTTCCAAATCGGTAATGGGCGTGCCGTCCCGGGTAAAATCGGCGTTATGATACAAATGGTCCGGACGATAGAAAAACACTTTCTCGGTGTTGGTAAACCGTGTGGCCCAGTAATAGCCCCGTTCTTCCGGGTGAGCTTCCTGTGGGTGGTCGAAATACAGGTTAGTGCCGGGCGACTGCACCACGTCATATCCTGCATTAGCAAACGCATAGGCCCTGTCGCCATAGCCCCATTCCCAGATATTGTCCCAGGCATTCACCACCACCTGCGGGTTTTGAAATTGATCTCTGGCAAAAGGTTGGTGCGGGCTGGCCATCAGACCATCTTCCCAGGCTGCTAACGCCAAACCCCGTTTAGCGGTTAGCTTCGCCACCCGATTGATAAAATATGGCTTTAAGTCGGCAATGCTATCAACGTCATTGCCGGGCGTAGCGATTAGCTGCTGGCAGGCCGGTGAGCCCTGCCAGGAGCCTTTCGCCACTTCATCGCCGCCCATATGAAACAACCGTAATTCTGTGCCGGCATCCTGATACATTTGCTGTAGTTCGGTAATGACTTTATCAATAAACTGATAGCTCGAGTCCAGGCAGACATTGACGGAGTTGTCGTTATAATTCTGTACGGTCAGATAGTCAGACATATCGGTGTCTTCAGACAGCAGATAACGGCTGGCTTGCTCAGGCTGCTCGGCCAGATTTAATCGCCGGTAGCGCTCTGCCATGGCTTTAATTGCGGCTCTGGCGTGACCGGGTAAATCAATTTCGGGGATCACCTCTATATGATGCGCTTTAGCGTGGCGCAACAGCTGAATAAATTGCTCGCGGCTGTAGTAACCGTTGCCGGAACCATTGCGATGTGGTCCGGTACCCAGTTGGGTCAGCAAGCAATGCTGCTCGGTTAAATCGAAGCAGCGAAATGCGCCCAGCTCAGTCAGTTCTGGCAGGCCGGGAATTTCCAGGCGCCAGCCCTCATCTTCTGTCAGGTGCAAATGCAGTTTATTCATTTTATAACGGGCCATTTGTTCGATGAGCCGAAGGGTGACTTCCATACCATGGAAATTACGGCCCATATCGTAATGCATGCCCCGCCAGCGGTAGCGGGGCTGGTCGATAATGTCGAGCCGGGGCAGGTTGACATCGCCCGCTACGGGCACTGCTACCGGCAGCAAAGCCAATAAACTCTGCACACCGTAGAACACCCCTGCCTGGTCGGCACCGGTAATAGTAATCAGGTTTGAGCTAATGGATAAGTGGTAGCCTTCGCTTGGCATGGCCTGCTCAGGTTTTGCCAGGCTCAGCTTAATGTGTTGCTTAACCGCCGGCCTGGCGATATCGAGGGTAAGACCAACACGTTGCTGCAGCTGCTGTTGCAGATACAGGCTTTCCTGCTGCAGGTCCTCGCCGGCACTTAGCTGCCACTGGCTGGTCAATGTCGTGTGGCCAGGCTTGGTGTGTAGCTGGGTTGGGCTGGGAATAATCCGCTGCTGCAGTTGCGAGTTTGTCAGCAAAGGACCAGCGGTTTGCTGTTGCTTAAAACGCTGCTGGTTGGTCATGGTCGCATAGTTGTCGCCGTCGCCAATATTACGCAGTAACTGCTTGGGTTCAGTCAGGGGGCGGACAAACAGGCTGAAGTCTTCCGTGTCGGTATTGGTGAATATTTCCGGTTGCAGGCCGGGCCAGACAATAAAAGCCCGCGGCATAAAGTCGCTGTAGCTGATTATCCAGGGTGCCGAACGAAAGTTCAGCTGTAATTGTTCACCAGACGCTAAGCCTTTAAATGCAGAGGTCGGAATAATACGGTGCAAATCGCCCTGAATATGCTGCAGCTGTAAGCCAGCGTGTTCTGTTGTAGGGATCCGGCGGACCATATGCAGATATATTTGCCAGTCTGTCTTACCGGGCGGCAATGCCAGAGCGGATCCGTTGACGATGCTGATACTGCCACTGAAGGTACTGGCATCAGCTAACAAATTAGATTCTACCGCAAACCAGAGTTGCGCATCTTTGGCAAAAGCAGCCAATTGTTGCTGATTGCTAATTGCTGCCTGGCAGCTTACAGAAAATAAACTTATAAAAATCAATCTGTAAAAGTATCGCATTAACGGGCTCCTGGCCATGTCGCAAAAAATACGGCTGAAATTTAAGCAAGAGTCTTGTTATTTGTCAGATTTATTATATGCTGACAAATAAAATGACAACGCTGTCAATTTGGCAAAGACTTATGTTAATGTCAAGTTTTAGTGAACCTGAGTGAACATACGGCAGTGCAATAAAACAAAGTATCTGCAACAACTCGGGTATGGAGTAGTGGAATGAGGCCAACGGTGACAGAACAACAACCTTTATTTTTAGGTATAGATGGTGGCGGCAGTAAATGCCGGGTACTGCTTATGTCAGCACAAGGTCAGGTGTTAGGCGAGGGGTTGTCTGGCCCGGCCAATCCGCTGCGCGGTATGCAACTGGCTACCGCCTCAATTCTTGACGCTACGTCGCAAGCGCTGAACAGCGCGGGTTTGCCTGCAACGGTTATGTCAGAACTGGTGGTGGGCGCCGGGCTGGCCGGTGTTAATTTACCTGAATATTACCAGTTGGTTTCCAGCTGGCAGCACCCGTTTGCCAGCTTGCACTTAACGTCAGACTTACATATTGCCTGTATTGGCGCGCATCAGGGTAACGATGGCGCGGTGTTAATTTGCGGTACCGGTTCCTGTGGCCTGGCTGCCGTAAATGGTCAGCTACTGGAAGTGGGCGGCCACGGCTTTCCATATGGAGATAATGGCAGTGGTGCCTGGTTTGGCCTGCAAGTAGTGCAGCAGGTGCTACGCAGCAAGGATCAACTGACTGCACCGACGCTACTGACCGGGTTACTGCAGGCTGAGCTTCAATGTAGCGCCAGTCTGCAACTGGTATCCCATTTTATGCAAGCCAGTCCAACCGATTATGCCCGGCTGGCGCCGCTGGTATTTACTGCAGCAGAGCAGGGCGATGCTGCCGCTCAGAGTATTATTGACACGGGTGCCGCTTATATTAATGAAATTGCTGAGCGTTTGCTGACAATTAATCCGGTAGCCTTGTGTTTAATAGGTGGTCTGGCCTATAAAGTAGAGCCATACCTTAGTGCCGCGGTGCGGAACAAGGTCGTACCGGCAGCGCAGCCTCCGGAATTTGGCGCAATATGGTTTGCCCAGCAAGCCATCGCCAATTCTGGCAAAACTGGAACCACAGCATGAACACATCACAAGCAGGCAACAACCCAGTAGCCAGTCTTGCCGTCGCCAGGTTGTTTGATGGCGCAAACTGGTATAGCAACGTAGAGCTATGCTGGCAAAACGGTGTGATCACGGATATTAAGCCCGCCAATGGCCAGGTACAGCCAGGGTCTCTGGTGCCGGGCTTTATAGATTTACAGGTAAATGGCGGCGGTGGCATGTTATTTAACAGCGCACCGACCGTGGCGACGTTGCGCACCATATTGCAGGCGCATAGCCGCTTTGGCAGCACCGCTATTTTGCCCACTATTATTACCGACAGTACCGGGGTGATGCAGCAAGCCGCCGATGCGGTTGCTGACTCTATTGCTTCAGCCGAGCCCGGTATTATCGGCCTGCACTTTGAAGGGCCGCATTTAGCTGAGCCTAAAAAGGGCGTACATCCTGCTAAACATATTCGCGAACTCAGCCAGGAAGAGTTAGCAATTTATAGCCGAACGGACATCGGCATAAAACTGGTTACGGTGGCACCGGAAAATGTCAGCCCTGCACAAATACGTCAGCTGGTTGGCCTTAACGTGATTGTCTGCCTGGGGCACTCTAATGCCGACGCAGCGACTGTGCAGGCGGCATTGGCTGCCGGTGCCACCGGTTTTACCCATTTATACAATGCCATGTCACCGCTTACCTCCCGCGAGCCGGGCATGGTTGGGGTGGCCCTTGCAGATCCTGACAGCTGGTGTGGGGTGATTTTTGACGGTCACCATATGCATCCGCTTGCTGCCAAAGTGGCGCTGGCCGCTAAGCCCACCGGAAAGTTATTGCTGGTTACCGATGCCATGTCACCGGTAGGTACTGCTGATACCGAGTTTGCCTTTTTCAGCGGTAAGGTACTGCGCGAGGGCTCTAAACTGACCGACGAAGCCGGCCGACTGGCGGGTTCCGTGCTCGATATGGCCGGCGCCGTGCGTTATGCCATTGACGTTCTGGCAGTGTCTGCCGACGAAGCACTGCGAATGGCATCGCTTTATCCGGCGCAGGCATTAGCGTGTGCTGATACGCGTGGCCGGTTGGTTAAAGGACATCAGGCGGATATGGTATTGCTGGACGCACAGTACCAGGTGCAGCAAAACTGGATTGGCGGTGAAACAGTGTTTAAAGCGGTAATGCCAGAAAATTAAAACTGACAGGTCGGCTAACAACCTTAATAACAATAACAAGTGAAGGGATAATTGAATGACAACAGAGCAGTCGAAAGGCCAGAGCAGCATGATGCCGATGGTGATCGTGGCAATATTGTTTTTTGTATTGGGTTTTGCTACCTGGTTGAACGGGTCTTTGATGCCCTACCTGAAGCAGATGCTTGATTTGACGCCGTTACAGGCATCATTAATTTTATTTTCGTTTTATATCGCTGTGACGTTCACCGCGTTGCCGTCTGCCTGGCTGATCCGCAAGGTGGGTTATAAAAATGGGATGGCGCTGGGCATGGCTATTATGATGCTGGCAGGCTTGCTTTATATTCCTGCCGCGCAGACCCAAACCTTTGCGCTGTTTTTACTGGCGCAACTGGTTATTGGCGCCGGACAAACCCTGTTGCAAACGGCAGTTAATCCTTACGTTGTAAAGATAGGTCCTGAGAGCACCGCGGCGGTGCGCATTAGTATTATGGGCATACTGAATAAAACGGCCGGTGTAGTAGCGCCAGTGGTATTTACCGCGCTAATGGCAAGTAGTTTTGTCAGTACGTCCGAGACGGTGCTTGCGCAGGAGCAGATTGATGCTATGGCTTCCGGGTTAGTACTGCCTTATTTGGGGCTGGCCGTATTCCTGGGCATCCTGGCACTGGCGGTTAAGTTTTCGCCATTACCGGAACTGGCCAAAGAAACATTTGATGGTGCGGGTATTTCGCTGCTAAAAGCTGCACTCGCCAAACCGTCACTGATGTTGGGCGTGCTGGCGCTGTTCGTGTATGTTGCTGTCGAAGTCATTGCAGCCGACACCATTGGTCTGTTCGCCTTATCTCTGGGGGTGGAGCGCTATACCGTCATGACGTCCTATACCATGGTTTGTATGGTGCTGGGCTATGTGCTGGGGATTTTACTGATACCGCGGCTTTTGTCACAGCAATCGGCATTGGCTATTTCAGCTGTGTTAGGCCTGCTGTTGACCCTGGCTGTTGCGTTTGGAAATAATGAATCATTTTTCATCGCTAATGCTCTGTTTGTGCCCTTTGGCGGCATCGCTTTACCCGATACGTTGATGTTTATTGCCTTATTAGGCCTGGCCAATGCTATTGTCTGGCCAGCGGTTTGGCCCCTGGCGCTATCAGGTCTTGGCAATCTGACGAGCATAGGGTCGGCCTTGTTAATTATGGGTATTGCCGGTGGCGCTTTCGGGCCATTGTTTTGGGGCCTGTTGAGCGGCACCGGTCTTGGCCAGCAGGGGGCTTACCTGGTGATGCTACCGTGTTACGCGTTTATTTTTTATTATGCGGTTAAAGGCCATAAACTGACCAGCTGGCGCTAAAAACCCGCATTCAGACTTTGCTGAATTTTGCTGTTAAAGCCCGCTCTACGTGAGCGGGCACAAAGCTACTGATATCGCCGCCATGCCGGCAGACTTCTTTTACCAGCGTCGATGAGATAAAGGTGTTTTTCTCTGACGGAGTCATAAATAAACTGTCCAGCTCCGGGTTTAGTTGCCGGTTCATACTGGCTAACTGAAACTCATATTCATAATCTGCAACGGCCCGCACACCGCGCAGTAACACCTGCGCATGTTGCTCTTTGGCAAATTGCGCCAACAAGCCTGAAAAGCCAATGACCTGCACATTGCGACAGTCAGCAAAAGCCTGCTCTGCCAGCTGTACCCGTTCTTCCAGACTAAACAACGGCTGTTTACTGGGGTTTGAGGCAACACCGACAACTACAGAATCGAACAGTCTGGCGGCACGCAGCACTAAATCGCTATGACCATTAGTTAACGGGTCGAAGGTACCAGGATATATGGCTTTTACTTTCATAGGTAGCTGCTTATGTTGTCGCCAACTGGCGCCACAATGGCGCAAGTGACTAGAGTTTTTAGTCAGTTTGGCGTTACTATAGCAAAATAATACGTAATTAAAGAAGCTTAGCCACAGCAATGGAAAAAAAGCTCAGAACTAAAGACAAAATTCTGCAAGCCAGTATCGCCCTGTTTAATGAGGTGGGTGAGCGTCAGGTTACCACCAATCATATTGCTGCCCACCTGGGTATCAGCCCCGGCAACTTGTATTACCATTTTCGTAATAAAGAAGACATTGTCCGGCAAATTTTTAAAGAATATGCCAAGTTGCTGGAGACCCGGATTAAACCACCTTCAGCGCAAACCGAAGCGCTTGATGCGCTGGCAGAATACCTGGATGTGGTATTTGAACTAATGTGGCGCTTCCATTTTTTCTATGCCAATTTGCCTGATATCCTGGCTCGGGACAGTGCGTTACAGCAAGATTATGCCCGGGTACAGCAAGGTGTGCTGGAGCGGGTAAGGTCGGTATTGACAGTGTTAAAAGCCAAAGCCGTCATTGATATTGCTGACGAGGATATTATTGATTTTGCCCACAGTATTAAGCTGCTGGTCACGTTCTGGATCAGCTATCTGAAAACGCAGGCACCGGATAAACCGATTAATCAGGCCAGTGTCTATCAGGGGGTTTTAAAAGTGCTACTGCTATTTAAACCTTATGCTACCGCGCAGGCGCGGCCACGAATTGAAAAACTGCAGCAGCACTATGCCAGCCTGGCGGCGACAGGTCAGACCACACTGTAAAGCTCCGCAATATTGTAGCTGATTGTTTACAGCTGCTGCGGCCGCTGCTGCTACACTTAACCAGATATCGCTGCACAGCTAACGCTTAACCATTACAATGTGCATCTTTTTTCATTCGCCCAGACTATCGTCAATCAGGAGGCTGTATGCGCACCAGCGCTTTTCTGCAACACCTACAACAACAAATCGAAGACGTAACCGCAGAAGGGTTATTTAAAGCTGAACGGATTATCTCGTCACAGCAACAGGCTGATGTGACAGTGGGCGGTACTCAGGTACTGAACTTTTGTGCCAATAATTATCTGGGGTTAGCTAATCATCCTGATTTAATTTCCGCGGCAAAGCAGGGGCTGGACAGCCATGGCTTTGGCGTGGCGTCAGTGCGTTTTATTTGTGGCACCCAGGATATTCACAAAACGCTGGAAGCCAAATAAGCGGCTTTTTGGGTACCGAAGATACCATTTTGTACTCGTCTTGCTTTGATGCCAATGCCGGTTTGTTTGAAACAATTTTAAGCCCGGAAGATGCAATCATTTCTGATGCGCTAAATCATGCGTCCATTATTGATGGCGTGCGTTTGTGTAAAGCAAAACGTTTTCGGTACGCCAACAACGATATGGCTGATCTGGAAGCCCAGTTAAAGCAGGCTGAGGCGGATGGCGCCCGTTTTAAACTGATTGCCACCGACGGCGTGTTCTCTATGGACGGTATTATTGCCAATTTAAAAGCGGTGTGCGATTTAGCCGACAAATACAATGCCATGGTGATGGTGGATGACAGCCATGCCGTGGGTTTTGTCGGTAAAAATGGCCGTGGTACTCACGAGTATTGTGATGTTTTAGAGCGGGTCGATATTATTACCGGCACGCTGGGCAAAGCTCTGGGCGGTGCGTCTGGCGGCTATACCTCAGGTAAAAAAGAAGTGATTGCCTGGCTGCGTCAGCGTTCACGGCCGTATTTGTTTTCCAATTCGCTGGCACCTTCTATTGTCACGGCATCGATAAAAGTACTGGAAATGCTGGCATCAGGTGATGCGCTGCGGGCGAAGCTGTGGGACAACGCAAACTACTTCCGTGAGCAAATGAGCGCTGCCGGTTTTACCCTGGCAGGTAAAGACCATGCCATTATTCCGGTAATGCTGGGGGATGCCAAAGTTGCAGCAGAGATGGCAAAACGGATGCTGGCTGAGGGTATTTATGTGGTTGGCTTCTCCTTTCCGGTGGTGCCCAAAGGTCAGGCCCGTATTCGTACTCAAATTTCAGCAGCACACAGCAAAGAGCAACTGGATAAGGCAATAAATGCCTTTATCCGGATTGGTAAAGACATGGGCGTGATCGCATAAGGGCGGGGCGTAGAATGAAAGCATTAGCAAAGTTAAAAGCAGAACCAGGCATTTGGCAAACTGAAGTAGATAAACCCGAAGTTGGCCCTAATGACGTGTTAATTAAAATTAAAAAAACCGCAATATGCGGCACCGACGTGCATATCTATAAATGGGATGAATGGGCCCAGAATACTATTCCGCACGGTATGGTGGTCGGTCATGAGTACGTTGGTATTGTCGAGGGCATGGGCTCAGAAGTTCGTGGCTTTAAGATTGGTGATCGGGTATCGGGTGAAGGCCATATCACCTGTGGCCATTGCCGCAACTGCCGCGCGGGCCGGGTGCATTTATGTCGCAATACCACCGGTGTTGGTGTTAACCGCCCGGGCTCTTTTGCCGAATATCTGGTGATCCCGGCATTTAATGCATTTAAACTGCCAGACAATATTCCGGATAACATTGCGGCCATTTTTGACCCCTTTGGTAATGCGGTTCATACGGCGTTGTCGTTTGATTTAGTGGGCGAGGACGTATTAATTACCGGCGCCGGACCTATTGGTATTATGGCGGCGGCGGTGGCGCGTCACGTTGGTGCCAGGCATGTGGTAATTACCGACGTTAACCCGTACCGGCTTGATTTGGCTTTGAAAATGGGTGCCAGCCGGGCAGTAGATGTTAGTAAGCAGAACTTAAAAGACGTCATGAAAGAGCTGGGCATGACCGAAGGTTTCGATGTTGGTATGGAAATGTCTGGTGTACCATCGGCTTTTCGCAGCATGCTGGATACCATGAACCACGGTGGCAAAATTGCCTTGCTCGGCATTCCACCCTCAGATATGGCAGTAGATTGGAACAAAGTTATTTTTAAAGGTTTAATTATAAAGGGTATTTACGGCCGTGAGATGTTTGAAACCTGGTACAAAATGGCCAGTTTGATTCAATCCGGGCTCGATTTATCGCCAATGGTAACTCATGAGATGCCAATGGAAAGGTTCCAGGAAGGTTTCGACATTATGTGTTCTGGCCAGTCAGGTAAAGTTGTGCTGAATTGGTCGTAATGTATTAGCTGCAGACAACAGGCAACCGTCGTTTGCCTGTCAAACTTCAACTTTTGGTTCAGCAAGCGCTGCGTTTAGTAAATTCAGAATATCAGCGCTTTTACTCAGTAACCTTAATTGTTGAAATAAACTCGCTGCTTGTGGGTACTGCATTTTTAAATAGCTAAACCACTGCTTCACCCGGTTAGCGTAGTATTTTCCTTTATCGCCGGTAATTTCGAACTCTGAATAATCCATCAGCAGTTGCAGTACCTGCGGCCAGGGCATCACAGCCTGCTGTTGCTTAATGGTTTGCGCCAGATTGGGCATGGCCAGAGCCCCCCGACCGAGCATGATATCCTGACAATGGCTCTGCTGTTGACACAGGGCAGCATCAGTAGCAGACCATATCTCGCCATTGGCAACCAACGGGATATCAACATGCTGCTTTATTTTAGCGATCCAGGGCCAGTAAGCCGGTGGCCGGTAGCCGTCACTTTTGGTCCGGGCATGCACAGCCAGACTACTTGCCCCTGCGGCGCATATGGCCCCGGCGTTATCCAGCGTCAGGCTGGTATCATCATAACCAAGTCTGATCTTCGCGCTGACCGGATATTCGGCGGGCACAGCATCACGTACCGCTTTAACAATCTTATATAACTGTTCTGTTTGCTTTAGCAGGACGGCGCCACCGCGGCTTTTATTGACAGCTTTGGCCGGACAGCCAAAGTTTAAATCGACTCCGGGCGAACCCAGTTCAACAGCTCTTACTGCATTCTCGGCCAGCCAGTTGGGCTCTTGCCCCAGCAATTGCACCCGTACTGGTGTGCCGGCAACGGTTTTGCCGCCTTGTAGTAACTCCGGGCAAATGCGATGAAACACCCGCGCCGGTAAGCGCTGGTCAACTATCCGGATAAATTCGGTAATACAGAGATCGTAGCCACCAATTTGGGTTAGCATTTCCCGCATCAGGTGATCAACCACACCTTCCATTGGCGCTAACACAATTTGCATACACTCACCCTGGTTTAAGCTGCCGCGGTGCTGGCAGCATCAATAAGGGCGCTATTGTAGCCGTAACAGCTGTTATTGGGTATTACTGTTGTTGTAAACGTTGCAGCAATGCCTGATTCTCGCGCTCGATATGCCGGTAAAACTCAATATCGTCTAACGCCGACGCCGCAGCATCGTCCAGTACTATTATTGCTTGTTGGTGTAATTGCAAAGCAGAGGCCGGGCAGGCTGCAGTAAGCGGACCTTCAACCATGGCACGCACTGCGCTGGCTTTACTGGCGCCGGTGGCCAGCAACACCACTTTGCGGGCATCCAGAATCGTGCCAATACCCATAGTGATGGACAAATGCGGCTGATATTCGCCAGTTTGAAAAAAGCGGGCATTATCGGTAATAGTCGCAGGCGTCAGGGTTTTAATGCGGGTACGGGAACGCAGGCCTGAAGATGGCTCATTAAAACCAATATGGCCATTACGGCCCAGGCCAAGTAACTGAATATCAATGCCGCCAGCGTCAGCAATTTGTTGCTCGTAGCGGGTACAGGCAGCGACCGGATCACGTGCCGCACCGTCGGGTATTGCGGTATTGGCGTGTAAAATATCAACATGGTTGAACAAATGCTGCTGCATAAAATAACGATAGCTTTGCGGATGATCAGCAGCTAAACCCAGATATTCGTCCAGATTAAAGGTTTTTGTTTTGGCAAAAGATACTGTCTTTCGCTGGCAGGCATCAATGAGTAAGCGGTACAACGCCAAAGGTGTTGAGCCCGTAGCTAAACCCAGTACGGATTCAGGTTTGGTTTTCAGCTGACGAATAAAAATGTCTGCGCCATATTCAGCGACGTTGTTTGCTGTGGGTAAAATAACAATTTGCATTCGGGCTGCCCTGGTTAATCACATACGAAACGTTAAGCTATGCTAAAACGATTGCTGCAAATGTAGCAGATGCCCAGTCAAATGACAACGCTGTCATTGGCGATTTATTATAGCTCAGTGTTAGGTTGGGTGGTTAACCAACATCGTCGCAGGCTTTGTTCGACGGCAGCGCTCAGAGCAGTAAATAACCTGATCCCAGTTAAGTTGCCATTTCTTGCGCCAACTAAACGAACGCTGGCAGCGCGGACATATTTTTTGTGGTAATAGCAGTTTGCGATGGGACACTGACAAGCCTTCAGCAAGCTTAATTAAGGCTGTATACGGTCT
Organism: uncultured Chromatiaceae bacterium; assembly: GCA_963975465.1. Classification (GTDB taxonomy): domain Bacteria; phylum Pseudomonadota; class Gammaproteobacteria; order Enterobacterales; family Alteromonadaceae; genus Alishewanella. The sequence continues at coordinate 105,149 of CAXBHB010000004.1, read as the reverse complement.
GAATATCCTGCTGGTGCAGTAATTCGGCAAAGTCTGGCAGGCTGAGGCTGTCCAGTCCAAGCACATCTAAAATAGCGCCGCTGTAGTTTTGCCATTCAGGGTCAACATTAACGTTGTACAGTAAACTGCTTTCACCGCTGAAGAACTCAGCCAGTTTTAATAAGGCAAATAACTGCTGTTCATACTCGTTGTCAGATTGAAGGATCAATGCAGGACTGTGATGGTAAGCAATAACATTACACAACTCTGTGGTTAGCCCCCAGGATTGAGCAATTAAATATCCTAACACTTCGTGGCAGGTTTGAAAGTGTAACTCTTCAATCTCACTGTAACCCCGGCCGGTCTGCAAACCTTGCTGCATTACAGTAGCGTAAAGCGGCGCTTGTTCTGTAATCAGGGCAATACCGGCATTATGGAATAACCCCACACTATAGCAGTCGTCCTGTACTGCCTGACTAAGATTAAATTGTTTTGCCAGGGCCATGGCGATAGTTGCAGTGTGCAGAGCGCTGCTCCACAGCTTCTGGCTGAACGGGTCTTGCCGGCCTTCAGCCAGGGTAAAGCGCAATAAAATACTTCTTACCAGGGCAATCACCCGGCTTAGTCCCAGATACTTACAGGCATGTTCAATTGACGTAATTTTCTGACGCAGCCCAAAAAATGCTGAATTAACTACTTTGAGGGTAAAGCCGGCGATGCCGACATCCAGGTTAATTAACGCCGCAATCCGGCTGATACTCGGCTCGTCTTTTGCCAATTGTTGCTGTATATGCTGCAAAATTTCCGGGCGGGGGGGAATAGTAAAGCCAGAGAGCGCCCGCTCTATTAACGCCATGTCGAGGGCTGTGGTCATAACGGTTGCTCCGCCTGCTGGCATCGTTGTTAATAAAAGAGGTTAGCAAAAGTTGTTAGTAATAATCGCTAGAGTAAACGATCAGATTAAAATTACCAGCTGTGTTGTTCCATTTTTCAGGAATCAAGATATGGTCGACCTGCCATCAACTGTTGCGCCAACATCAGTTCGGCTTGTTTGTCTTTCAGTTGCAAATCATTGAACTGCACATCAAACTGAATAAGGTCTTCATCTGCAAGGCTCAATGCCACCAGTTTGTCAGGTACCTGGCCCACTTGCCGGTAAGCATTAATGGCAACTTGCGCGGCTTGCTCCATCAGGGTTAAAAACTGCCCTAATGGATAGTGCTGAAAAATATCAGCATCAAGGTGGGCCCAGCCCATTAAATCGCCACTGATACTGCCATCAGCATGATCAGTAAACAGCATTGATACAGCCGGACAAGAGGGGTTTTCACCAGCAGTAAACTGACTGACATCGGTTTCATTAAACAGCAGCACAAAGCCAAAGCCCGGGCAGCCCTCAGCATCCATATCGTCGAACGAGGCATCGTACAACAAAAATAAGCGATTATCTGACACAGCGCCTCCGGAATTAAATAGGAACCGGCTATTTTACCTTAGCTGAAGCGCGGGCTAAAGCCCTAAAGCGGTTTTTTATGAAAAAGGTCCGTGAGCTGCTTGGTTAATCGTCTATGGGTTCAGGTTGCCAGGGCATTTCGAGCAACAGAGCTAAAGCACAAAGTAATGCACCTTCAGAAGTCGTTTGCTGTTTATCGGCTTCTACCGCAGCTATAATTGCTTGCCAGATACGTTGTTTCAGCAATGGCGCTGCGCCCAGCAGGCTATCAAGCTGACTGCTTAACGTTTGCCAGTCATTTACCGGCTTAACCGTGTCGTTACTGAGGCCCAGGCTGGTTAATCCGGATTGCCATGCTTGTATGCAGGCCTTGGTGTCGCCGGCAGTGTCAGCAACGGCACTTAACAGTTGCAGGGTAGGGGTTTTTAATGCGGCAAAGTCAGTTTGGCGTGAGCCCCGGATTTGCTTTTTGGGTTTAAAGTGACTGGCTACGGTATGGTCGATAAAGCTGGTAACAATCCATTCCACTAAGGACAATTTATCATCGGCAGCTGTCAGCGCAACAATAAGCTGTTCAAACTGTTGAAACTGCGCCTGGTTCAGCTGCTTTAACGCTGGCATTGTGCGTTGCAACAATTGGACTTGCAGCGGCGGGCTTAGCGCCTGCACAGCATCCAGCAATTGATCAACCTGTTGCAGTAACTCAGTTGAACCCTGTTCTTTAATCAGCTTTATCTGAACCGCCTCATAGTCGGGGTGATGAAGCAGCATTGCACAGATAATCGCCTGAGCCTGCAGGGGCTGGCGGCTACTCTGAACCAGTAAAACGGGTAAAGTAGCGGCGGCCATAGCGTGCATTATTGTTTGTTTGTCAGGCCGGGAACTGGCGCTGGAATTGTCAGGCTCAGGAGTTTCGGCCTGGCTGACCTGGCTGGGGAATTTACCGTTCCAGTGCGGCTCAATCCGCTTTATCCGATTGGCAAGGGGAGGGTGCGTAGCAAAAATGCTGGCCCAACGGGCTATAGCTTCACCAAAAAACAGGTGGCTGTTCTCATCTGCATTTTTATTTTTAATGCGGGTTCCTGCACTATGAGCACCAATCCGTTTTAATGCGCCGGCTATACCATTGGGGTTGCGGCTGAATTGCACAGCAGACGCGTCGGCCAGATATTCCCGTTGCCGGCTCACTGCCGCTTTAATCAGATTACCGAAAAAAGAGCCTAAGTAGCCTATGACAACCAGCCCCAGCGCAATCGCCAGGATGCCACCGGCGTTTTTATTTTTGTTATTGCTGCGGCCAACACGGCTGCTACCCGCGCTACCTGAGCGCAGCATGTAATAACCAATATGACCCAGAAATAAAATACCATTGAGGATGGCGATCATCCGGATATTCATCCGCATATCACCATTTAAAATATGGCTGAACTCATGTGCAATCACGCCCTGCAATTCATCGCGGTTGAGCTGTTCAAGGCTGCCACGGGTGACACCAATTACCGCATCGGCAGGGCTGTAGCCGGCAGCAAAGGCGTTAATGCCACGTTCTGGTAGCAAGTAGACCGGTGGAACAGGCACATTGGCCGCAATAGCCATTTCTTCTACGACGTTTAACAGCCGACGTTCCAGTGGGTCGTTACTTGCGGCATCAATCCGGTTCCCCCCCAGACTGGTCGCGACAACTTTACCGCCTCCTTTTAACTGCTGCCATTTCACCAATACTGCAATACCAACAGCAGTAATAACGCAAATACTGATGAGCAATACGGTCGACCAGGGTAAATGCTGTGCCAGAGATGGGGCTGACCTGGCACTTTGGACATCGACCAGACCCAGCCCGATTAACACCAGAGCGTTGGTCAGCACCAGCAATAAGATTACGGCAAGGCTGAAAAGCGAAACCAGAATGCGGGTATTGCGCCTGGCTAAATCCTGTTGGCTAAAAAAATTACTGGCCATTGCTTATTAAAAGCTGACTTTAGGTGCTGCCTGAATTAATTTGCTGTCTTCAAACTCCAGCAGCGCCGCATCGTTAGCGTGGCCAAATGTCGCTGCAACCAATACCGGTGGGAAGCTCTGTTTATAAGTATTGTATTCCGTTACTGCATCATTAAAGGCCTGGCGGGCAAAAGCAACCCGGTTTTCGGTGCTGGTCAGCTCTTCCGATAACTGCATCATATTCTGGTTAGCTTTCAGATCCGGATAGGCTTCCATTACCATGTTCAGCCGGCCCATTGCGCTTTGCAATGCGCCTTCTGCGCCGGCAAGCTGGCTAATTGCGCCAGCATCACCGGGATTATTGGCCGCGACTTTTAACCCTGCCATGGCGGCATTGCGGGCACTGATTACGGCTTCCAGTGTCTCACGTTCGTGCGACATATAGGCTTTGGCGGTTTCAACCAGATTTGGGATCAGGTCATAGCGTCGTTTAAGTTGTACTTCAATTTGCGCAAAGGCGTTTTGAAAGCGGTTTTTTAATTTAACCAGCTGGTTAAAAATATTTATGACATAAAAAATAATAACAGCGACGACAACTAACAAAATCAATAGGTTCATAACCTGGCCCTGATAAACAAGTTCACACTTCGATATTGTTAACAATTGTTTAATCGAATGTCCAGCATTTATCGCTCAGTAACGGTGAAAACCTGACAGATGTTGTCAGCTGTTATTTCGCCAGCGCTGCGTTATCATAGGCTTAATTATTTTAAAGTGAATTAAATTGAGGGCATCCATGACTGATTTTCACCATATTTCTGTGGCAGATACCGCAACAATGCTAGCAACGAAAAGTGCGGTTATTGCCGACATACGGGATGAGCAAAGTTTTGCCAATGGTCATATCGCCGGGGCGTTTCATTTAACCAATGCCAGCATGACCCAGTTTATGCAGCAAGTCGATTTTGAACAGCCGGTTATTGTGGTGTGTTATCACGGTAACTCGAGTCAGGGCGCTGCGCAGTATTTGGTTCAGCAGGGTTTTGAGCAGGTTTACAGTATGGATGGCGGTTTTAGCCAATGGCAGCAAAACCATCCATTTGAGCGCAGTGCAGATGCATAAACTGGCAGAGCTGAATAATCCGGCTGCGGCCTTATTGTTTGCGGATTACTGTCAGAGCCAGGGTCTGAATGTTAAAACAGAGGTGTCCAATGGCACGGGCGCTATTCTATATTGTGATGAAACCCAGACTTCGCAGGCCATTACCCTGCTCAACGAGTTTATTGCCCAACCTGATCATCCTCGCTATCAGGCCGCCGCATGGCATCGCAGTCAGCCATCGGCTCATGCCGGGCAGTATAAAACAGTTAGTATACCCTGGGCAAAAGTGGCTAACAGCCCGCTGACGATGTTGATGTTACTGGTGTGTGTGTTGGTATTTGGCTGGCAACAAATTAACTTTCAGGCAGCGACCGCCAGTTTGCAGCTAACAGACCCAGGTCAGTTGTGGAGATGGTTTACGCCGGCATTATTGCACTTTAACTTAACCCATCTGCTGTTTAACTTAATGTGGTGGGTACTACTTGCTTCGGCACTTGAGCAGCAGTATGGCAGTGTTAAGTTGCTAAACTTCACGCTGTTAACCGGTGTGGTATCAAATGCTGCGCAGTTTTTTCTGGTCGGTGCTAACTTTGGTGGCTTGTCAGGAGTGGTATATGCGTTATTTGGGTTTTGCTGGTTAAAAAATAAGCTTCACCCCGGTCCGCGACCCCTTATCAGTGATGGCATGGCCATTTTTATGCTGGTGTGGTTGTTGTTAGGGTTTGCTGATGTGTTGTGGGTCAGTATGGCCAATTGGGCTCACCTTGCCGGTTTACTGGCCGGGTTGGCAATGGCTTTGTTGGTTAATACCACCAATCGCTCAGCCCGCTACTGATAAAGATATTTTGTGAACAGCAGGTCCTTAATAATGGTATTTCCGGTTTCACGGCGCAGCACATCCTGCAGGCTGGTCAAAATAGCGATGCGGATGTCTTCACGGCCGGTAAGTGATTTAACCTGATCTTCGGACTGTTTGCTTAAAATACCAATAATAGTGTCGAGAATGAGGGGTTCATGATGTTCAATCGTCGGTAGCAGGTTTTTATCGGCAATCATTAATTCAATGGTTACTCTGACATAACCCAGACTCGGCCGGTTGCCTGACACATAATTAGTGACGATATCCGGGTTAAAACCGTAATAGACGAACTCCGGTTCTTGCTGGCGGGCGCTGGCCGGTGCCATTGCACTTAGAATAATAACAACTAGCAACAAAACATACTTCATGAAATCTGGCCTTATGCTGCCTCGCAAAAATACTCTGTTAACCTTAGTGTTTTCATTGCGGCATTGCCAGTATATTTTCTGTAAGCCCCGATAGTTTTTCAGCTGAAAACAACAGCTGAACTTGTTATCATCGCTACACTTAACCGTTAATCAGAGCATTTTAGTGGCGAACCCTGCTATATCACTGGCTGCGCAGTGGCAGCTTGCCAGCGCTGCATCATTGCCGCCGCTGCTGCAAAACTGGTTACTGGAACCAGCATCGTTAACCGCGAAATTAAAGCGCCATGCCGATGATTTTAAGCTGCAGGTAATCCAGCAGCAACTGCAAAGCTTACCCGGATTCTTGCAGCCGTTGTTACCGGGTATTGCGGCCGCAGAATGCCGGGAAGTACTAATGTCATGTAAACGGTTACCCTGCGTGTATGCTCAAAGTTGGATCCCTCAGTCGACAATAGCGGCGTGGCAACCGCTGGCTGCTTTAGGTGAGCAACCTTTGGGTGAAGTTATTTTTCAGCAAAGTGGGGTGCAACGAAGTGCTGTTGAAGTGGCAAGGGTGTGCGTGCAGCATGCGCCATTAGCCGCGGTAGCCAGTGGAGAGTATTGGGCCAGACGATCTGTTTTTACTCTGGCCGGCCAACCATTATTGGTAGCAGAAGTTTTTCTGGACGGAGTATTTGCCCTATGAGCTGGCAACTTTGCTGGCAGCATTGGCCTGAATACCGGCTGCTGATGCGTCTGGATAAACCCATCGGTATTTTTTTATTGCTCTGGCCTACCTGGTGGGCGTTGTGGTTGGCAGCAGAGGGTATGCCGGATATAAAGCTGCTGGTTATTTTTAGTCTGGGAGTTGTTTTAATGCGCTCTGCTGGTTGTGTGATTAACGACTATGCTGACCGGCATGTCGATGGTCTGGTTGAGCGCACTACCCAGCGCCCCCTGGCGCAGGGGCGGGTAAGCGCAGCAGAAGCGATACAGTTATTTACGCTGTTGTTACTATTAAGTGCCGGCTTATTATTCTGGTTAAACTGGCAAACCATATTGCTATCTGCTGTAGCCGTAGTGCTGGCAACTGCGTATCCGTTTATGAAACGCTATACCCATTTGCCCCAGGTAGTGCTGGGTGCCGCATTCAGTTGGGGCATGCCAATGGCATTTATGGCGACCCAGCTGCAGTTACCTGCGTTAGTGTGGTATTTATATCTGGCCAATTTGCTGTGGACGGTGGCCTACGATACCTATTATGCGTTGGTTGATAAGCCGGACGATCTGCGCGCCGGGATTAAATCTACGGCAATTTTATTTGGCAGGCATGCGCTTTTGGTGATCGCGCTGTTACAGTTGCTGATGTTATTACTGTTAGCGTATGTTGGCGTGTTAGCGCAACTATCGGTAGTCTATTTCGCTGCACTTTGCTGTTGTTTACCCGCGTTTTTTTATCAGTATCGTCTGGCAATGTCAGGACGTGCAGGCTGCTTTCAGGCGTTCTTACATAATCATTATATAGGGCTGCTGGTATTTGCCGGCATCGCCCTGCATTATTTTTTGTTAACACTTTAGATAACGGGTTGGCTGCCGGTTTTATGGGTTGTCGGTACTATTGGCTGTCGGTGCTATTGTCTGTTGGTATTAAGAGGTATTTAAGATGACAAACCGTGTACTTGCCCTATTGCTGTTTTTATTGGGCGTTAATGCTTGTGCCACGGCCGAGCAGCCTGAAACACCGGGTTTTGCCCCAGCAACAATTCAGATAGCTGGGGTCAGCAGGGTGGTGCAACTGGCCGATACGCCGGCGCTGCGCGAACGTGGCTTTATGTTTCAACAAAGCGCTGAGCCCGGCATGTTATTGCTCTATTCAGAGCCCCGGCTGATCAGCTTGTGGATGCGTAACACGGATTTAGCGCTGGACGTCGCTTTTGTTGACCCACAATGGCGAATAATGGCAATAACACCGCTGCATCCGTTAGATGAGACACCTGTGTCGTCGCCATCATTGGCACTTGCTGCACTTGAAATGCCCCGGGGCTGGTTTGCCAGCCACAATATAAAAGTAGGAGATACGTTGAAGCTGATACGCTAACCCCCAATACGCAGACCAATTGTCCGGCGCAGCCGGGGCAGGATTAACGGCTGGGGTCAATAATGCCGTTGATACTGTTATTGTGGCGGAACCAGCCGGCAATGCTGTAACGGTCGTCAATGGCGTGTAGCACTTCATGAGCGAAACGTTCGCTTTCAAATATCACGAGGCTGCCGGCCTGTGGCGTAATGTGGCTTAACACCTGGTCATCGGGGCCATACAAAACAAGTTCTCCCCCTGCGCTGACCGTATTTAAATAACTCACCGTTGTCAGCACCCGATTAGAGCGGCCGCTAAAAGCGTCGAAGTGCTTCTGATAAAAATCGCCAAACTGATATCGGGCAAAGTGACACTCAAAATCAAACAGCCCCAGAAAAAAAGAGCGGTTCAGTTGCAACTGTAGTTGCTGCATTAAATGCAGATACTGTTGCTGAGCTGCGCTTTTGCCATCAAACCATTGGGTTTGGTCACGGCGAACTTGCTGGTTTATGACATGATCACGGGCGCGGCCGACGCCAGCAGGTGTTAGCTCAGCGGTAAAGCGTGCTTCATTTAGCAGCAGCTGGTTTAACGTTGCAGGCAGAAAATCGGCTATAACAGCCCAGCCCTGTTGGCAAAATTGTGCCAGCACGACATCAGCATCAATAGTCGCAGTGCTTGTTTTATTCTCGTTACTGATAACAGCCGGTTCTGACATATTAAATTTCCCATAACGCAGCGCTGCGTTTTACGGGGTAAGTGACACACTGTCTAACAAGAAAAACTTATCCTGAGGATGAACAATTCTGTATAGCTATGTTCAGCAGGCAGAATGAGCTAAAGCGCCGCAGGTTACGTAGTGCATGTTTAAGGTTAAATGGAAAAAGGATATTTTATGAAAAAGGCTTGCTGGTCTCTGGCATTACTTATCACTGGCCTGGCAACGGTAACAGGTTGCAGCCAGTCTATAAACGATTATAAACAGCTTACCCCTGCATTATCGCTGGACCGTTTTTTTCTTGGATCAGGCCGTGCTTATGGTGTGATGCATGACTGGCGTGGCAAGCAAAGCGTGCGGTTTGTAGCCGACTTGTGTGGTGAATGGCAGCAAGGACAAGGTGATTTGTACGAAGTTTTTTATTTCAGCGACGGTCGGGTAGAACAACGACACTGGCAGCTTAGTCAAAGTGAAGCCGGCATGGTAAGTGGTACCGCCGGCGATGTGGTCGGTGAGGCCAGCGGTCAGCTGGCCGGAAACAGTTTATATTGGCAATACGTACTGCGGATACCCTACGATGGCGATACGCTGGATGTAACGGTTAAAGATTGGTTGCACCTGGTGGATGACAAAAACCTTATTAACCGCACCACACTGCATAAATTTGGTTTTAAGGTTGCTGAACTTACCCTATCAATTCAGCAACTTGATCCTAAAGCCGATTGCACCGACTTAAAGCAGCAAGTGGCGAAAATAGCCGCCGGTTAATTCGCCGGCGTTGGAAACTGTTCAAAAATAAGGGCAACCGTGCGGGCAGCTGCCTGGCGCGGTTGCTCTAAATCGCGTTGCTTCAAACTGCCTTCAGCAATGCCTTCCCAGACCAGTTGCCGCTTTTCAGCATCAACCAGGTCAATATTGACTGTGCCTACCTTATAATGAACCGTGCTGACATCGGTGCTGTAAACCGGAAAGCCGGCATAGACAATACCGCGCCGGTAATGGTAATACCCATAGTGATAACTGGTTGTTGGAATACTGCGTGTTTCTGAACGGTTAGCAACATTTGAGTTAAAATTTACCAGCAACTGCGGGTTCGACTCATCAAAACGATAACCTCTGGCGGTAAGTTCGGTGCGGATGGCGTCTTTAAAGTGCTGGGTAACCAAGGTGGTATAGCCTGCCCTGTCAGTCGCCAGCTCAGAGACAAAAGCAAAAGTCTGGTACTGGCTGAAGTCAATATTCGTGGCTTTATCAGAGCGTACTTTTGGCCCTGTGCTGCAGGCGGCAAGGCTTAAAGCTATTACGGCTATGCTCAGAAATTTCAGCTTTTGTGGCATTTTAAATAACATTATCGATTTCATATTCGTTCCCCGGTTACAACATTACGGTATCAGACTGTGCTGCTGGCATTAAGTTTCGCCAGTTAATTATAGGTAATGACGGCAATTTGGTTAAGCTGTAACAACAAATTGCCAAAACTGATATTTATTATTCTGGGTCATCTGTGATAAAACAGTAGCTGACTAAATACACATTAGCGTTAGCTATCAGTCCCAAGTCATATTACACTTAATCGCAAAGTGCGACAGGGATCTCGGCACGCCGATGACAGTATGCAGCCGGGGCGGCTGCTTAACTCGAGACCAGAACATGAATGCAGTGAAAAAAAATAATAACAATGAACAGCAGCTTGCTGCAGAACTGGAGCAACAGGCTCAGCAGCAGCTTGCCTCCAGCCTTGCTGACTTTGGCAAACAACTGATGAACGAGCAGCAGCAACTGATGCAAGGCTACAGCGCGCAGATTCTGGCGAAGGCGCAAAGTCAGTGGCAGCAACGTCTGATCGAACAGGAAACGGCTTATCAGAAGCTATTTAAAGACTGGCAGCAGACAAAACAGCAGCTGGAACTGGCTGCGCCGGCGGTGAATACTGATGATCAGGAACTGGCGGGGCTGAAGCAAAAAAATAGTGACACAACAAAACAAATGGCTGCCCTTGCTGCCGAGCTTAAAAAGGCGCAACAACATAACGCATCATTAAGTGAGCGCGAAATTAACCTTGAACAGCAACTGGCAGAGTTAAAGCAAGAGCTGGAGTCGGAGCAGCAGCAGACGCAACGATTTGAGCAAGCGTTAAAAGTGGCGCAACAAAACGCAGCTAATCCTGAAGAAACAAATCAGTTACGTGCAGAGTTAGATCAGGCCCGGGCCCAGGCGCATGAAAGTAAGTTAGCATTACAGCAAGTAAAAGCTACGGTGCAGCAACATCAGACGGAGCAGTTGCAAAGCGAGCAACAGTTGGCAGAGCTTACGGCCAGTTATCAGGCATTACAGCAACAAGCTGAGCAACAGATGCAAGCGCAGCAGGACAAGCTGCAAGCGCTTGCAAAGAGCCAGCAGCTGGTGCAGCAGTTAGAGCAACAACTGGCAGAGCGTGAGCAGCAGCTCGCCGAGCAAGAGCAACTGCACGAAGAAATGAAACAGCAACTTGCTGATTTAAACACTCACAGTGACGCGTTGCAGACCCAAATCGAAGAGTTTGAAGAGCACCGGAACCAGTTGGCAGATAACAGCGCAGAGTTGGGCTCTGAGCTTACCCGGTTGCAGGCAGAGTTTGTTAATATTAACGAACAACTCAGTCAGAGCCAGGGCCGTAGTAAAAAACTGGAATCCCAGTTAGAGCATGCGGTCAACCGACAGCAAGCCGCTGAGCAGAAGCAGCAACAAGAAGCCGATCAGAGTCGGGAAATGATCCGTCAGTTGCGGTCGCAGCTGGCGGAGCAGGAAGACGTTAATCAGCAACACGTCAGTGAGCTTGAACAAAAAATTATGGAATACAAACTTAAGTTTGAATACGCCCAGAAACAACTGGCTGTATCGGGTTAACGCCGGGCATTAATCCGAGCAGGAGTGGTATGAAACAAAAAGCGAATAACTTCCAGTTAATGCGTGAACTGGGGTTCTTTCAACAGGCTGCAATTGCAGCCTGTTTGCTTGAGCGCATGGTACCTAATTATCAGTTGTTTAGTGAAGTCAGTCAGTTTGGTGATGGTCCAGCGCTGCGACATATGCTGGATTTAAGTTGGGAATGGCTAACGGTAAAAAAAGCCAAGATTAATTTCCCACGGCTGGCCGAAGAGCTCGAGCCATTAATTCCGGAAGTTAACCATTTCGACATGTTTGGGGTATACCCAGCTGTAGACTGTGCTGCAGCGCTGGATGCGATGTTTAATGGTATTAGCCAGCAAGACAGCGGTGAGTTTATTAATGTGGCAAAAATATCTCAGGCGACAGTGGCGCGGTTGATTGAACATCAGGCAGAAGATGAAGATATTACCAGCGAAAACGAGTTGAAAAAGTACGTGCGTGATCACCCGCTAATGTCCTATGAAATGGACTGCCTGGCTGAACTGATCGAGCTGGTTAGCCCAATGCAGCAAATAGAGCGCGAGCAAATGCTGTTATTAAAAGCCTGGGTGCAAGAGCAGGGCCTGACGAATCTGGGTATGGAACTGAATTAACCTAGTAATTTGAAAATAGCGTTAATAGAAAAAGCCTGCATTAAAAGCAGGCTTTTTATTTTCAACTAACCTTAATAACAGCTTAGCGTTGTTTTCTGCGACGCATACCAGTGACCAATATCAAACCCAGGCCAAAAATGGCCAGAGTGTGAGCTTCTGGTACGCTGGTAGGAGGCACGACAACTATGTCACCGTTGCGGGCGTTAAAGACATAACGGCCATCAAAACCGCTGTTTAAGCGATTGCTAACCAATGCGTTGCTGCCATCATCTAAAAAAGCGCCATTAACTGCTGAACCATTTAGTTCAAAAAAACTGCCTGCAGCTCCGGTACCATTTGAAAAACCAGCCCGCGCAGAGTTTCCACCCAAACCATCGTTATTGCCGCTACTTGCTGTGCCGGTTTCCCACTGAATCTGGTCATAATTAAAAATGATATCAAAATCACCAACTGCAATATCTGAACGGTCGACCAGCAACAATTGAAAACTATTGCGGTTAGTATGACTTACACTACTGGAAAAATAATCAACATTTAACCAGTTTACGCCAAAGGCCAGCATTCCTTCGAATGAACCGATGCCATAAGTGACTGGATCTCCCGCATTACGGGTATCTACATCAGCAAAAAATGGCGCAATAATTTGTTGCCCGGTTGATGTCAGGTCAAATGGCGTAAAAGTAGATAATGAACTATCAAAAGTCACGTTCCCGTTGTTGTTTACAAACAGCTGACTGAACGTTAAGCCGAAGAAATTTACATCAAAGCCGATATTTATAGCTCCTGTCGAACCATCGTCATTTGGTGCAAGCGTTGCGCTGTTAAAGCCTGGTTCAATAACACTGGCTTGAACCGCAAGGCTGGTTGTTAGGGTAAGCAATGCCGCCAGCGCAATATTTTTTATTTTCATTATAAATAAGTCCTTTTTTATACTTTAAAGTGATTAAACGACTTCTAATAAGCAAAATAAGGGCCAACAGTTAAGCTTTTGAATTTATAAGTTTTTATTTGAATTAATTGCTGATATTGTAAAAAATACTGACGCTTATGCGTGTGTTGACCAAAGTCGGTATGCCAGCTGACCGGCAATTTTTTCTTTAAGCAGTTGCCAGTTAGCCGGGATATCTGTAAGTGATAATTCTTTTTCGGTTTCCAGGTAAATAAGGGCATTGTCGGCCAGCCAGCCATTACTCTCCAACAACTGACAGCAGCTTATCGCTAATTGCTGACGGAAGGGCGGGTCGACCAATACTATCTGGTATTGCCGGGTAGCAGCTTGCGTCAGAAAGCGCAGGCAATCAGTATTAACCACTTCAGCATGGCTGGCATTGAAATCAGCCAACAAAGCCTGCAACCGCTTTGCCTGAGCCGCATCTTTTTCAATCAGCGTAGCGTAACCGGCATAGCGTGACAATGCTTCAAAAGCCAGGGCGCCAGAGCCACTAAAACAATCCAGAACACTACTATCGGTAATATCATGCATTAGCCAGTTAAACAGCGTTTCTTTAACGCGGTCTGTGGTGGGGCGTAAGCCAATGACATCGGCAACAGGTAATTTCCGACCGCGCCATTGGCCACTGATTATTCTGACAACACCAGGCTGGCCGCGACTGCTTTTGCTGGATTTTGGTTGTTTCATGGTTTCCGTTTTGCCTGCGTGTTAAAGGTGATAGTATTAGCAGCAATTTTATCCTGAATCACACCTTTGATACAAAAGCTTATGACAAAACAGAAAAATCTTTTTTCCTGGCTGGGGCTTGGTAAAAAAACCAGCGAGGCGGAACCGGCTGATAAAGCAACGGCAATACAGCCGGCAGAACAGCAAGAACCTGAAATCGAGAATGACGCAGTCAGTGACTCTGCGAAGGCAGTATCAGACCCTGCTAAAGCTTTGGAATTGCCGGAAGCATCAATTCAACCCGAGCCCGCCCCGGAACTGGTAGTAGATACACCAGTTAAAAAAGCAGGGTTTTTCAGCAGGTTGAAACAAGGCTTAGCAAAAACTAGTCTGAACTTGGGTGATGGTCTGGCCAATTTGTTCAGTGGTAAAAAAATTGATGATGACCTTTACGAAGAGCTGGAAACTCAATTGCTGCTGGCTGACGTTGGCATGGACACCACTCAAAAGTTAATAAACCAGCTAACTCAGCATGCTAACCGCAAAGCGTTAAGAGACGCGGGCCTGTTGTTTACCCAATTGCAGCAGGATATGGCCGCGCTCCTGACTAAAGTAGAGCAACCGCTGAATGCGGCAAACCAGCAGGGGCCCTTTGTTATTTTAATGGTAGGGGTGAATGGTGTGGGTAAAACCACGACCATTGGCAAAATGGCGCAGCAATTTCGGCAGCAGGGCAAATCAGTTATGTTGGCGGCGGGTGATACTTTCAGGGCTGCAGCCGTTGAGCAGCTGCAGGTATGGGGGGAGCGCAACAATATTCCGGTTATTGCCCAGCACACCGGTGCCGATAGCGCATCAGTTATTTTTGATGCCTACCAGGCAGCGAAAGCCCGCAAAGCTGACATTTTAATTGCTGATACCGCGGGTCGTTTACAAAACAAAGCGCATTTAATGGAAGAGCTGAAGAAAATTGTCCGGGTGTTGCAGAAAATTGACAATGCTGCGCCACACGAAGTGATGCTGACACTCGACGCCGGTACCGGCCAAAATGCACTGAGTCAGGCAAAAATATTTAATGAAGCGGTTCCGTTGACGGGCATTACGCTGACCAAACTGGATGGTACTGCAAAGGGCGGTGTTATTTTCGCGATAGCGGATCAATTTCATGTGCCTATTCGCTACATTGGTGTTGGTGAAGCCATAGATGATTTACGTCAGTTCAACAGCCAGGACTTTATTAAAGCCTTGTTTAGCAGGGAACACTAACAATGTTGCAGTTTGATCAGGTCAGTAAAAGCTATCCGGGCGGTTTTGTTGCACTGGATCGTATCAGCTTTCGGTTAGAAAAAGGTGAAATGGCGTTTCTGACCGGCCATTCTGGGGCGGGCAAAAGTACCTTGTTGAAGCTTATCAGCCTGATAGAGCGTCCCAGTGCCGGCAGGGTGCTAATTAACGACATTGAATTAAGCCGGATTAAACGTAGTCAAATTCCTTATGTCAGGCGCGACGTGGGGATTATCTTTCAGAACCACCGCCTGCTGATGAATCACACGGTGTTTGACAATGTGGCGTTACCCCTGGTGATTGAAGGGTTTACGGGTAAGGAAATGGTAAAGCGGGTACACGCAGCACTGGATAAAGTGGGATTGCTGGACAAGGTCAGGTGCTTGCCGGCTACCTTATCCGGT
The DNA here is from genome assembly GCA_963975465.1 of uncultured Chromatiaceae bacterium. GTDB lineage: Bacteria > Pseudomonadota > Gammaproteobacteria > Enterobacterales > Alteromonadaceae > Alishewanella. The sequence continues at coordinate 89,849 of CAXBHB010000004.1, read as the reverse complement.
GGAGAGCAGCAACGGGTCGGTATTGCCCGGGCCGTGGTTAATAAGCCGCCGTTGTTGCTGGCGGATGAGCCTACGGGGAACCTCGACCCTGACTTATCCAAAGATACCATGCGGATATTTGAAGCCTTTAACCAGGTTGGTGTGTCAGTCTTGGTGGCTACCCACGATTTAGGCTTGGTTGCCAGAATGAAATATCGCACTCTAACCTTAAAACAGGGCCGGATGATTAACGATGGCTTGTTGCAGTATCAGGAGCCGGTATGAGTATTTTATTTACCGGCCGGGCGACCGGCGCAGCCGCCAAAAAAATTGGACTGATGCGTCGTTTTATTATGTTCTGGCTTAATCATGCCCGTCAGGCCGTAGCCAGCCTTGGCGAATTGTGGCGAACGCCCTCTGCGTCAGTGCTCACCATTGCCGTGCTGGGGGTCAGTTTAACGTTACCTGCCACCTTGCATTTATTGGTAAAAAACATGCAGCAAATCAGCAGCAGTTTTACTCAGGCAGCAGAGATAAGTTTGTATATCCGGGAGCAAACCCCCGACAACCAGGTACAAAGCCTGGTAACAATATTACAGGCAGATCCAGCGATTGCTCAGGTTATTTTTGTCAGTAAACAGGATGCGATGACGGAGTTTCAGCAACTTTCTGGTTTTGGTGCGGCACTTAATTATTTAGAAACTAACCCGTTGCCTGATTTAGTCCGTGTGTTACCGAAAAACACCGAGCCGCAGGCAGCTCAAGCGTTGTTGCAACGGTTGAGTTCTGAGCGGATAGTTGAAGTTGCCAAATTAGATATAGACTGGCTTACCCGCTTGAACGCTATTGTCAGTATGCTGCAGCAAGCGGTCGCGATAATTGCCCTGTTATTGTTAAGTGCTGTTTTGCTAATTATTGGCAACACGATTCGATTGTCTATTATGAACAAAAAAGACGAAATTGAAGTGATGAAACTGGTAGGCGCAACCGATGCTTTTATTCAGCGCCCCTTTTTATATACCGGTGTCTGGTTTGGCATTTTTGGCGGTTTGCTGGCATTTCTGGTGGTTGAAATGATGCTGTGGTGGCTGCAAAGTGCAATTAGCAATGTTACCGCGTTATATCAGAGTGACTTCAGTCTGCAGGCAATGAGCTTCAGCGAGTTTCTGACATTGTTACTGATTGCGGTCATGCTGGGGCTGATGGGTTCTTATCTGTCGGTTCGTCGGCATATCAGCGCAATAGAACCCACCGGTCCCTAATAGCTTTTTATTATTAAAGCTAGTTTTTTAGAATAACCAGATCTTATAAATCAGTAATCCACAATTAGCACTCTCGCGTAAAGAGTGCTAATATGTGTGCATTCGATTGAAACAGGATTGGCAAAACATGACAACCAAAGCAGAATATATGCCGCTTACCGTCGCAGCCAGCGGCAGTCTGGAAGCTTACACCCATGCCGTCAGCACCATTCCAATGTTATCTGCTGATGAAGAGCGCAGTCTCGCAGAGCGTTTGCAGCAAAATGGTGATTTACGTGCTGCCCGTCAGTTAATCATGTCGCATTTGCGTTTTGTAGTGCACATTGCCCGGAGCTATTCTGGTTATGGTTTACCCATTAGTGATTTGGTGCAAGAAGGCAATATTGGCCTGATGAAAGCGGTAAAACGTTTTGACCCGACTGTCGGCGTTCGTCTGGTATCGTTTGCTGTGCACTGGATTAAAGCTGAAATTCATGAGTATGTGTTGAAAAACTGGCGTATTGTGAAAATTGCCACCACCAAAGCGCAACGCAAACTGTTTTTTAATTTACGTAAAGCAAAAAAGCATCTTGGTTGGTTTAATCAGGATGAAGTGAAACATGTTGCCGAATCATTAGGTGTCGCTGAGCACGAAGTGCGGGAAATGGAATCCCGGATGAGTAATTACGATATGCCGTTTGATGCACCTGATGAAGATGATGATACTGCGCATAATGCTCCGGTATATTATTTACAGGATAAAGCATCAGATTTAGCGTTGCAGGTTGAAGACGAGCAGTGGGACACTGCAGCGGCCGATCGCTTACAAGCAGCGATGCGTACTTTAGATGATCGGAGTCAGGATATCGTGCGGGCTCGTTGGTTAGACAATAACAAACTGACCCTGCAGGAACTGGCAGAACGGTATCAGGTATCTGCTGAACGGGTACGTCAGCTTGAAAAGAATGCCATGAAGAAGTTGCATGCGGCGCTAAGTTAATCGCATCGTTAACATTAAAAAAACCTGCCACGGCAGGTTTTTTTAATGGTTGCTTGCCCACTACTGCGGGGCAGAAATGGCTGGGGCGGTAAATCCGGCTGCAACCACGTCATGCTCCTGTGGCAGCAGAGCAGAGATCCTAACCAACTCAATGCCATGTTTTTGCAATGTCGGCAGATTCTTTTTCAGAAACTCGTAGGTTTGCGGGTACGGATGGCCAATGGCAATAGCTGTCTGATGCCGTTTTGCGATAAGTAACAGTTGCTGAAACTGGCGCTGCATGGCGGCGTCAGATAAATCGTTATCCAAAAAAACATGTCGGCTTAAACTGGCAACACCAAACTGACGGGCATACAGCCGGGCCTTGCTTTGGGGGGTGGTCAGGCTGTCGACAAAGAACAGCTGGCGTTGCCGCAGGTATTCCATAGTCCAGGCCATGGGTTGATCGAGCTCGGTGTACAGACTACCCATATGGTTGTTAACGCCAATAGCGTAGGGGATGTCAGCCAGAGCTTGCTGTAAAGCATCCCGAACCTGTTGCCTGGTCATATTTCGGGTTAAAGCACCTGGCCCTAGGTCTTTACGGTTATTGGCTTCCATGGGCATATGCAGCATCACATCTTTTTGCTGTGAAAAAGCCAGTTGTGCTGATTTTGGGCCATAAGGGGTATGGGGTAATACTGACAGCGTCAATGCGTGGGGTAGCGCAACCATTTTCAGATCAGCTTTCTGATAGCCAATGTCATCAATAATAATGGCAATGCGCGGTTTTTCAGCGCTTACTTCAGTACTGAGTAAGGCTGCCAATGCTAATCCGAATAAAGTTGTACGCACGCGGTTTATATTCCTGTTTTCCAATCTTGTTGTCCGTTGTGACTATCCGTTTTTATATTTCTCAGACCGGAACAAATAATGGTGCTTTTGCAACATATATTGGCTTAAGCGAACCGCAGTCGCAAGGTATTTATCCTTTGTTTTTACTTAACCAGGGCAGTGGATTTACAGCATCCCCTTTCTCTCTAATCTCAAAATACAGGCCTGCACTGGCCTGGCCGCCACTCATGCCGACCAGCGCAATGGCTTCACCGGCAATGATTTGTTCACCGGGCTGTTTTAAAATATTCTGATTATGTCCGTACAGACTCATAAAGCCTTTGCCATGATCTAACACAATGACCCAGCCATAACCTTTTAGCCAATCCGCATAAATAACCCGGCCGTCAGCAATAGCCTGCACTGGGTTACCTTCCTGACCCTGGATAAGAATGCCGCGGGAACGCATACCGCCCTGGCGACTTTCGCCAAAACCCTGCAGTAAGTCACCATTCAGTGGCCAGCGTAATCTGCCTTTATTTGTCGCGAGTCCAAGTAGTTCAAGACTCCGCTCGGCCAGTGCCCGCAATTCATCAATGGTATTTTGCAGGCTGCTTTCATTCTGGCGAAGATAACTTAACTGACTACCGTGCTCTTTCAGCAACTGCTGTAGCTGGTTTATTGCTGTTTGCTGCGTAGATTTTACTGCCAGTAGTTGCTGTTGCTGCTGTTGCTGTTCTACCAGCGTGTCTTGCATTTGTTGCTGCTGCTGGGCAAGCTTTTCTTTCACTTGCTCCAGTTCGACGATGGTGTTGTTTATTTGTGCCAGCTGCTTAACCCTGGCACGGTTAAAGTACTGGTAGTAAGTGAGGGCACGTTCAAGTTTACCGGCGTCCTGCTGGTTCAGTAACAACCGGGTATAGTCGTGCTGTCCAAGACTGTATGCACTCTTTAACTGCGCGGCCAGCATAGCTTGTTGTTGTTGCAACTCTGTCTGTAATTGTAGTTGTCGCGCGGTTAGCGCTTCACCTTGTTGCATAAGGCTGGCGAGCTGTTGCTCAGTTTGCCGAAGCTTTGCAGATGCGCCTGCCAGAGCTTTGTCTGACTGCTGCAATTGCTGTTCAGCTTTATTGAGCTGCTGTTGCTGACGCTTTAGCTGACGCTCAGTAGCCTGAATTTGTTGCTGTACCTGCTCCAGCTCTTGCTGCTGCTCGGTTTGCTGCCGAGCGGTTGCAGGGCAGACGAACATAAAGCAGCATAGTGCCAGCAACCATAAAGGCTGCCGGCATAAAGCATGGCCTGAAAGTAATTTCATTATTATGTCGTTACTTAGGGTTAAGCTGCATTAACACTTTACCGGTCATTTCAGCTGGCTTAGGCAGCCCAAGCAGTTGCAGCATGGTGGGGGCAATATCACTCAAAATACCACCGTCAACCGCGGTGGCAGCCCGGCCAACATAAATAAGGGGCACCGGACCGCTGGTGTGAGCAGTATGTGCCTGACCTGAAGCCGAATCCTGCATTAATTCGGCATTACCGTGATCTGCAGTGATTAAACACTCGCCGCCAACTTGTTGCAGGGCCGTAACCACTCTGCCAATACACTGATCAACGGCTTCGACAGCCTTAATGGCTGCTGACATAATACCGGTATGGCCTACCATATCCCCATTGGGATAGTTGCAGACGATGACGTCGTAATCGCCGCTGTGAATCGCATCAACCAATTTGTCGGTTAGCTCAGCAGAGTTCATTTCCGGCTGTAAATCATAGGTCGCGACGGACGGCGATGGCACCAGAATGCGTTTTTCTCCATCAAACTCTGTTTCACGGCCACCGCTGAAAAAGAACGTCACATGCGCATACTTCTCGGTCTCGGAAATGCGCAATTGTGTTTTATCGTGTTTTGCCAGCCATTCGCCCAGTACATTGTTTAATGGCTCTGGCGGATAGGCGCAGGGCGCGTCAATATCTGCGGCATATTCGGTCAGCATAACAAAGCTGGCTAAGCGGGGATGATGTTCTCGCTTAAAACCGCTGAACTGCAGGTCGGTGAAGGCCCGGCTGAACTGACGGGCTCTGTCCGCCCGAAAGTTCATAAAAATAACGCTGTCACCATCTTGCATCTGTACCGGCTCATCGTTGCTGCTGACAATGTTAGTCGCCTGAACAAACTCATCGTTTTCGTCACGCTTATAGGCTTCCTGCAACGCCGTGACAGCATCTGACGCCGTAAACTTTGCTTTGCCCTGCGTCAGTAAATCATAAGCCTGCTGTACCCGATCCCAACGCTTATCGCGGTCCATAGCATAATACCGGCCAATTATTGAGGCAATTTTGCCAGAGCCGCTGCTGGTGAAATGCTGTTCAATTTTGCGCAGTGACACTTCAGCACTGCGAGGGGGAGTGTCCCTGCCATCTAAAAAAGCATGCAGATAAATAGGGCCAGCGCCTTGCTGTTCTGCCAGTTTAATCATCGCCAGAATATGATCTTCATGGCTGTGCACACCACCGGCTGACAGCAAGCCCATAATATGTATGGCTTTACCGCTACTTTTAGCTGCGCCAACCGCGTCCAGCAGAACCGGGTTCTGAAAAAAGTTACCGTCTTTAATTGCTTTAGTGATTCGGGTGAAATCCTGATATACCACCCGGCCAGAGCCCAGATTAACGTGCCCCACCTCTGAGTTACCCATCTGCCCGTCGGGCAAGCCGACATCCAGACCTGAGCCAGAGATCAGGCTATGAGGGTAGTCTTGCCATAGCTGGTCCATTACCGGGGTGTTAGCCTGGGCAATCGCATTGTTGTCCGTTTGTTCGCGGTATCCCCAGCCATCAAGAATTAATAATACCAGGGGCTTTTTGGGATGACTCATGGTGACTCCGGTTAAGAATTAGCTGCACTTTTAAACAGGCTTAGTATCTTACCGCTTTTTCTAACTTTCTCCAGTCCGGATTGACTGTTTTAGGGCTGCTTTCTTACAACAAAATCGTTATACTCTGGCCACTTTAATGGGTTCAGAGTAAGAATTTACCGCTATGGCGCAGTTTATAGAGTTTATTGGCAATCATCCTATGCTGGGGTTGGCATGGGTAATAATTTTTGTATTGATAGTAGGTGGATGGTTAAAATCACGCTTTTCGGCTATCCGGCAAGTGTCGCCTACTGAGTTAACCATGCTGGTCAACCGTCAGGATGGCGTTGTATTGGATATTCGCACCGACGATGACTTTAAAAAAGGTCATATTGCAGGTGCACGGCAGCTTTCTGCCAGCCAGATTACTGAGCAAAAGCTGTCAGGACTTGAAAACCAGAAAGATGCGCCCATTATTGTGGTATGCCAGGCAGGTATCAGTGCACAGAAAAGTGCTGGCGCTCTGGCCAAACAAGGTTTTACAAATGTCGCCGTATTACAGGGCGGAATGGGAGCCTGGACCAGTGCCAGCCTGCCCGTAGTAAAAGCAAAGAGGTAAGCATGGCAGACGTGATCATTTACACCAAGGCGTATTGTCCTTATTGTGTGCGCGCTAAATCTTTACTTGAACAGAAACAGGTTGCATATCACGAGATTAAAATTGATGAGCAGCCAGAACGCCGTGCTGAGATGATTGAGAAAGCTAACGGCCGTTCAACGGTGCCACAGATTTTTATTGGCACAACTCATATCGGTGGCTGTGATGAGATGTTTGCGCTTCATGCAGCAGACAAGCTTGAACCACTATTAACTGCATAACTTAAAATTAGGAATTAGTCATGGCCGAACAACAGGCAAATGGTGTTGCTGCAGAGCAACAGACACAGGGTTTACAATTCGCTATTCAACGCATTTTTGTTAAAGATATTTCGTTTGAAGCCCCTAACGCGCCGGCAATTTTTCGCAAAGAGTGGAAGCCGGAAGTAAAGCTGGATTTAGACACCCGTAGCGAAAAAGTTGAAGATGGCGTTTATCAGGTTATTCTGTCGCTAACGGTTACCACTATGGTGGGTGAAGAAACCGCATTCCTGTGTGAAGTGCAACAAGCCGGTATTTTCTCAATCGGTGAATTGGACGAAGGGCAGTTGGGCCATATGTTAGCGGCATTTTGTCCTAATATTTTATTTCCGTATGCCCGGGAAGCGGTCTCAAGTCTGGTTAATCGTGGTACTTTCCCACAACTGAATCTTGCACCGGTCAATTTTGACGCCTTATTTGCGCAGTATTTACAGAAACGTCAGGCAGAAAGCCAGGGCGTTAAAGCTGACGCATAAGCTGATGGGTAATGCCGCAATTGCAGTGTTAGGGGCGGGGTCATATGGCACCGCCCTTGCTATATGCCTGGCCCGTAATGGCAACCCTGTTACCTTGTGGGGGCGTAATAGTCAGGATATAACACAGATGCAGCAACTACGCTGTAATCAGAAGTACCTGCCAGACATTCGCTTGCCCGACAGCTTAACGGTCACTGACAATCTTGCGGCGGTGGTGCAAAGTAGTCGCGACATTCTGGTCGTGGTTCCCAGCCACGCTTTTGCAGATACCTTGCAACAGATTAAGCCTTTACTGCCCACTGATGCCAGAGTCGCCTGGGCCACCAAAGGTCTGGAACCGGAAAGTGGTCGTTTGTTGCAGGACGTTGCTCGAGACATCTTGGGTGACAAGGTCGCGCTGGCAGTATTATCCGGGCCAACGTTTGCCAAAGAGATGGCAGCTGGCATGCCCACCGCAATAACCCTGTCATCGGTCGACCAGGATTTTATCAGCCGTTTGTCTGATTTATTGCATTGCGCTAAAAGTTTCCGGGTTTACACCAATCCGGATTTTATTGGGGTGCAACTTGGCGGTGCGGTTAAAAATGTTATCGCAATTGGCGCCGGTATGGCAGACGGTATTGGTTTTGGAGCCAATGCCAGAACCGCACTCATTACCCGCGGGCTGGCAGAAATGTGCCGGCTTGGTTGTGCGCTCGGAGCCCAGAAAGATACCTTTATGGGTATGGCTGGCCTGGGTGATTTAGTGCTAACCTGTACCGATAACCAGTCACGCAACCGCCGTTTCGGTTTGTTGCTTGGCCAGGGTAAAGGTGTGGACGAGGCGATGGCAACTATTGGCCAGGTGGTCGAAGGATATCGCAACGCCAAAGAGGTGTTTAACCTTGCCCGGCGCGTAGGCGTTGAAATGCCAATATCTGAACAAATTTATCAGGTGTTGTATCAGCAAAAAGATGTGAAAACCGCGGCCATTGATCTACTGGGGCGGGAAAAGCGCGACGAAGTTAACTAGCCGCTTTTTTAACAAGCTTACTTTCTTTTGCCAACAGAGCCGGAATTTCATTTGCTGGCAACGCTTTACTGAACAAGTTGCCTTGCAGTCTGTCACATCCCATAACGTGCAGCAGATAGGCTTGCATCTCATTGTCAATGCCACTGGCTGTCACGTCTAGCTGCAAATAACCTGCCAGCCGGATCAGGCTGGCAGTAATGTTACGTTGCTGTTCTTTTTGCTCCATCTGGTTTATCAGACTACGCGCAATCTTCACGCCATGCAGTGGTAGTTGACGCAGTGCCGTTAAAGACGAAACACCGTCACCAAAATTATCCAGTATTAACTGAAACCCAAGCTCATTTAATACCGCTAGCCGCTGTTGCACTTCAGCCATCGGCTGTTGCAAAATTCGCTCATCCAGCTCCAGCGTAAAGTGTTTAGCGTGTTGCTCGCTGTCTTGCAGGCAGTTGCTGAGGTAGTCAACAAAATCCGTTTGCTGAAAATGCTGTGCTGAAATATTAAGTGCGATGCGACCACGAAGCTGGTCAGTGTGCAACCACTGCTTGATCTGTTGGCAACACTGGCGAAAGACAAAACGATCAAGGGTAACAATCATGCCGCTCTGTTCTGCCAGTAGCAGAAAGCTTTGCGGCTGCATAATTCCACGCTTGGGATTATGCCAGCGCAGTAGCGCTTCGTAACCGACAACGCGGTTACTACTGATACTAAGTTGTGGCTGATAATAGACAAGAAAATCATCCTGATGCAGGCTTTTACTAAGCTCAGTTTGCAGGGTCAGGTAGTCTGTAGCATGTTGCTGCAAGCGGCTGTCAGCAAAACAAAAGTTATTTGTGCCGCTGCGTGCCGCGGTTTGTGCCGCGCGTTCTGCACTGTGTAATAATGCGTTGGCATCTGCTCCATCTTCTGGAAAGCGGCTAATACCAACGCTGGTATAAACCTGAGTGTTTTCACTGTTACTGTTGAAGCGACTAGCCTGTAACAGAATTTGGTGAGCAAGCTGATTTAATACTAATTCTGGAGATGCCGTGCATAAGTGTGGAGCAACTAAAATGGCAAAACAGTCACTGCTATAACGGCCAACAGTAAACTGCGGCGCAATAGCCTGGCGCAGTGCCCGCGCAGCCTCTGTTACCCGTTCGGCACTACTGTGTCGGTTTTTCCCACCATCCGGGTTGATTAGCTGATTAAATTTAACCAGCAATACTGCCGTTTTCGGGTGTTGCAGGGTACTGCTGCTGATATTCGCGCTAAGTTGCTCCTCCAGCAGAATACGATTAGGAAGCGCGGTTAACGTATCACGGGTAAGGTTATTTAACTGCTGCTGATCTGCTCTTTTTCGCTCCGTAATATCCTGAGCGACCAGCAAATAACGTGCTGCCGGCCAGGCCGTGTTGTTGCTCTGGGTGATGGTTAAGCTCACGGCTAGTAAATCGTTTTTCAGCTGCCACCATACTTCGCCTTGCCAGCTATTTTGCTGCTGAACTACCTGCTGAATATCGGGCCAGGCGATGTTGTTGGTTTGCGGGTCAAAGTACATGGTATGACAAAGGTTTTGGTTCTGCGTTAACTGCTCCAGGGTATTACTGGCGAGCAGTAAGCGGCAATCCTGGTCTAAAACAGCAACCAAAGCACTGGTATCAGTAAGTAGTTGTCGCAACACCTGGCGTTGAAGTCGTTGCTTGGCACGTTGGCGGTATAGGCTCCATAAGCCAAGCACGCCAGCGCAAAACAAACCGGAGAAAAAAGCCAGCATAAGATCGGAAAAGGGACCAGCAAATTGCCTGGTATCATAGTTTGCCTGTGCCTTGAAGGCAGAAGACAGGGCAAAAAAACATAGCCAGACAGGCAATGGCATAGCAAAAACGTCCTTGTAATGCATAAAATACCGACTAAATATAGCTGGCTTAGGCCCCTTTAAGCAAATCAAAAGTTTATTTTTTAGCCAGCCGGCGGCAGTTTGCCCTTTTACTTCGTTTATTCAGAGTGTAAATTAGCGGCCTTTTCTAAAATTGCTCAGGTCACTATGTTTCATATCGCACTGTTTGAACCGAAAATTGCCCCTAATACCGGCAATATTATTCGTTTAGCGGCCAATACGGGGTGCCGGCTACATATTATCGAGCCGATGGGTTTTGATTTTGAAGAGAAAAAATTACGCCGGGCCGGACTGGATTATCATGATCTGGCCAATGTCAGCCGTTATGAGAATTACCAGGCTTTTGTCAGCGCTCTGGCGGGTAAGCGGATCCTGGCATTAACGACTAAAGGCAGTCAGCCGTTTCAGCGGCAACAATTTCAGGCGGACGATGTGCTGTTATTTGGCTCTGAAACGGCAGGGTTACCGGACAGTGTCCGTGACGCAATTCCGACAAATCAGCGGATCCGTCTGCCAATGCGGCCGGGCGCCCGCAGCCTGAACCTGGCCAACACGGTCGCAATAGTCTGTTATGAAGCCTGGCGTCAGCATGATTTTGCCGGCGGAGTTTAGCAGCTATGCTGAACTCAGTTCTGATAGAAACTGATTAACAGCCGCAATCGCCTGTTGTCGGATGGCATCCTGCTCCATCCATATTTCATGATGTGCACCTGTTAATACCGTCTGTCGTTTGCAGAGCGGTGCCGGCAAGTGCTGGAACCAGTTATTTTGAGCGCTGTTGCTGACAATTTGATCATCGCCGGCCTGCAGTAATAGCACCGGTATGTTGAATTGTGCAGCATCGCGCTGGATATCCGCCATAGCGGGCAATGCCTGCAACAGCCAGGCCCAGCTGACTCCGCCCAGCTGACTGGCTGGATACAGCTGATACAGACTGCGTAACCATTGATAGCGAACGTCGCTGTGCGTTAGTAAATTGTCGGCAAAGGGTTTGGCTTGATAACCACCCTGTCCCGGAAAGTACCGCTGATTGTCGGCTTTAAAGCGTTTTCTGAGCCAGCCATAGCCAGCAAGCAACTTACTGGCAAATACCGACGGGATTCGGCCGGCATGTAAGCCAAACATTGGCGAACCGAATACTGCTGCATCAAACGGGTGTGGGTGCTGCTGTAAATAACGGCAGGCTATCGCGGCGCCCATGGAGTGCGCCAGCAGCAGATGTTGGCTGTGACCAAATGGTTGCACGATCTTGCTGACAAATAGATTAAAATCGCTGACATAGTGCTGGAAGTCAGCAACGAAACCCAAATGCGGATCCTGATGCAGTCTTGTTGATTGACCCTGTCCCCGGTGATCCAGAATAAACACACTGTACCCGGCCGTAATAAATTCCTGCATCAGTTCAATATACTTTACCGCCATCTCAACCCGGCCACTGCTAATCACTAGCGCATTCCCGGTATTATTATTCAGATAATAGCTATAGCTCAGCCGCGTCTGATCGTCGCTCTGCAACTCACCGTGCGTAAACCTGTTCCATAGCGGCTGCAGGTTTTGCTGCCAGTGGTTATTGAAGTCCGTTTCAGCCATGCTGGCAACGATAGGTGGCATCATGGCCCGGCAGCCTCAGAGGGGGAAGGGCGTGGCAACATTACCTGGATACACAAACCGGGATGACGGTTAAAAGCTTGCACCTTACCGTGGTGCTGGCGAACGATTTGGGCAACAATCGCCAGCCCCAGGCCGGTGCCGCCGCTTTGGGAAGCGCGGCTATTACTTACCCGGTAAAAGGGCTCAAATATGGCATCCATTTCTGCTGGCGGCAGTCCGGGACCCTGATCGGCTATTTCCAGCCGCAGCCATTGTGGCAGTTCAGTTAGCTGAAGCGTTATCGTGCTCTGGGCAGGGCTGTATTTGATCGCATTGCGCAGAATGTTCTCGATAGCCCGTCCCAGTAAGCGGCTATCTGCATCCAGCCAGACGGGATCGTCAGCCTGGATCTGCAGCCGTTGCTGTTTGTTGTCGGCTTCCACCTGGTTTAATTCGGTTAATTCATGCAGCATGGCCGACAGGTTACACTGGCTGATATCCAGTTGATACTGGCCGGCATCAAGCCGGCTAAACGTGAGAAGTTCATCCAGCATAGAATCAATGCGTTCTAATTCTTGCTTTAATCTCGGCAGTTGCTGCAGGTTTTGTTGTTGCTCTGTCAGTCCAAGCGCCAGTTGAGCCCGGGTTAAAGGCGAGCGTAATTCGTGAGAAATATCACGTAACAGTCGCTGCTGATTCTGGAGCAAGCCACTAATCTGTTCAGCCATGGTATTAAAACTACGACCTAGCTGGCCCAGCTCATCCCGTCGCCGCGACATTTTGTTGACCCTGCTATTCAGTTTACCCGCAGCAAAAGCCAGGTGTTGTTGCAGAAGTTCACGCAGTGGTTGTGAGATTGACACGGCCAGAATAAAACTCGCTGTTGCTGAAATAGCCAACAACAGCAATATTAAAATTGGCTCCGATAACGCCCGCAGGCTCCACCACTGTTGCGCTGGCCGTTGTCGTTGCTGATAAAGTGCTAATTGCTGATCGGCAACGTCAATTACGAAAGGCCCAGCCAGATAAACATTACGATGCCGCAGTAAACGCGGCCGGTCTAGTTGGGCCAACTCCGTTAACCAGTTTGGGTCGAAGCGGGCAGGTAACACTTCAGGGTTCAGCAGTTGCTGGTCGCTGTTATTAACCACCAGCCAGCGGCTGCGCTTGTCTTGTGCCAGTTGCGCTAATAAGCTGGCACTATCATGGCTTGCAGTCAGCGTGGCTAGCTGGTTTTGCAATTGTTTCGTTATGCTGGAGGGTAAGCGGCGAATTTCGGTTGGCTCGCTCAGGCTGCGTGAAATTAATAACGTCAGGAATACGGTTAGGATGAGCACCAGCCAAAACCAGACAAAAATGCGTCCGGCCAGCGAATTAGCCGGGTTTAGCCAACGCAACATCTTCAACCCGCTCCTGTCAGAAATAAGTAACCACTGCCACGCAGTGTCTGAATTTTCTCATCCGCTGCAAACTGGCTGAGTTTTTTGCGGATATTGCTGATATGCATGTCCAGGCTGCGATCGTAAAGTTGCAAGCGCCGCCCCAATACCTGCTGACTCAACGTTTCTTTGCTAACCAGTTGCCCGGCATGGCGCATCAGCACTTCCAATAACTGGAACTCAGTAGCCGTCAGGCTAACCTGTTGCTGCTGACAATGCACCTGGCGGTTCTGAGGGTTTGCTTCTACCTGATTAACCGCCAGTATTTGCGGTGATTTACTGCTATCAGAATGCGCAAGTTCAACCCGGCGCAGAATGGCTTTAACACGGGCTTGCAGCTCTCTGGGGTTAAAAGGTTTAGCCAGGTAATCGTCGGCGCCGAGTTCAAGGCCAACAATCCGGTCAATATCATCGCCCCGGGCGGTTAGCATCAGTACCGGACAGTAGTTATCGCTTCGCAGTGCTTTTAGCAGGCTTAAACCATCCAGCCCGGGTAACATCACGTCCAGCAGTACCAGCTGATAGTTACCCGATTGAGCCTTCACCAGGCCGCTAATCCCGTCATGTGCCATCTCAAACTGATATCCATCCATCGCCAGGTAATCACTGACCAGCTGGCACAATTCAATATCGTCATCGATCATTAAAATTACAGCCATACTGTCTCCTTTTAGCTCAGTGTACAAGGCAGTGTTGGTGCTGCCACCGTCTTTACTTAACCTTTACCTGCGCTTTGCATTACTTTGCATTTAAGCCGTTATGCTGTAAGTGTCATAACTACGGAGTATAAATGATGAAAGCCATAACGTTAATGTTAACTGTGGCCGGTATGCTGCTGGTAACCCACAATGCGAATGCCGGACAGCATAGCAAGTTTGCGCAGGCAGACAAGTCTTACCCGTCAAAGCGTAGCGGACATTCCTATCAGAAAATGCTGGCAGGTGTTGAACTTAGCGCTGAGCAGCGCCAGCAGTTACACCAGTTGCTTGCAGATCACCGCGCCAATAAACCTGAACGGGCGCAGGCGAGTGGCAAGCGCGGTGAATTACGTCAGTTGATACAAGCGGACTATTTTGATGAAACTGCAGTATCAGAGCTGTTGCAGCAACAACATCAGCAACGGATGACAAGACAGCTGGCGCAATTAAAGTTGCGCCATCAGGTTTACCAGTTGCTCACGCCGGAGCAACGGGAGAAAATGCTTAACAAGCAAAAACAACGTCACCAAAAGCGCCAGCAACAGCAACAAACTGACGCAAACGGCTAGGGCTATTCGATTTCCAGCTCTTTAAGTTTGCGAGTTAAGGTATTACGGCCCCAGCCCAGGCAGCGGGCCGCTTCCTGTTTATGGCCACGGGTGTAGTGCAATGCCTGTTGCAATACAATTCGTTCAAATGCCGGACTGGCTTCGGCCAGAATATTTTGCTCTCCGGCGGCCAGCTTGTCCTCGACCCAGCTGGCAAGCTGACTTTGCCAGTCGCCGGCAGGTTGTTCAGTTCGTTTCTGGCTGGTTTTTGCCGGCTGAGTCAGTTCTGGTGGTAAATCGGCGACCACGATATGTTTGCCGCTGGCCATCACTGTAAGCCAGCGACAGCTGTTTTCCAGTTGCCGCACATTACCAGGCCAGTCTAGCTGGCTGAGAAATTGCTCTGCTTCTTTAGTCAGCATTTTGGCTTCAACATTAAGCTCTTTAGCGGCTTGTTGCAAAAAGTGCTGGGCCAGTTTAGCAATGTCCTGCTTGCGGTCTTTCAAGGGAGGCAAATGGACTCTGATCACGTTCAACCGGTGAAATAAGTCTTCCCGGAATTTACCTTGTTGTGCCAGCTGCTCCAGATCCTGGTGCGTCGCGGCAATTATCCTGACATCGACACTAACAGCCTGATGGCCGCCAACCCGGTAAAACTGCCCATCTGCCAGCACCCGCAATAAGCGGGTTTGCACATCCAGTGGCATATCGCCGATTTCATCTAAAAATAAGGTGCCGCCATCGGCTTGTTCAAAGCGGCCTTTTCGTAAGTTATTGGCACCGGTAAAGGCACCTTTTTCGTGGCCAAATAACTCTGACTCAATCAGATCTTTGGGAATAGCGGCCATGTTCAGGGCGATAAAAGGCTGCTCAGCGCGGGGGCTGTGCTTGTGTAAAGCCCGCGCAACCAACTCTTTGCCGGTACCGGACTGGCCATTAATCAACACGCTGATGCTGGAACGGGCTAAGCGACCAATGGCCCGGAAAACCTCCTGCATGGCGGGTGCTTCGCCGATAATTTCCGGCGTAATGCTTGCCACCTGCGGTTTCTGTTTTGCTTGCTGGCTGTGACTGTGTTGCAGCGCCCGGCTAATCAGTGCTACAGCGTCATTAACATCGAAAGGCTTTGGTAAGTACTCGAACGCACCACGTTTAAAAGCGTTTACAGCGCTGTCGAGGTCAGAATGTGCGGTCATAATAATAACCGGTAATGCCGGTGCCAGGTCCTGTAATCTGGCCAGTAGCGCCATGCCATCGGTGCCTGGCATCCTGATATCAGATACCACTACCGCAGGCTGGTCATACTCCAGCCGCTGCAACATCAAATCGGCTGATGCAAAACTCTCACATTGAATATCGGCGCGGGCCAATGCCTTTTCCAGCACCCAACGTATTGAGTTGTCGTCGTCAATAATCCAGACGGTATCACTCATGTCGTTACTCCTGTGTGTCTGATATAGGCAAATATAAGGTGAATTCAGTTTGGCCTGGCCAGCTGTCACAATCGATCCAGCCGCCATGCTGATGAATAAGGGTTTGAGCGATAGACAAACCGAGGCCAGTGCCACCGGCTTTGCCGCTCACCATCGGGTAAAACAGGGTATCTTTAATTTCGGACGGAATGCCGGGGCCGTTGTCGATAACTTTGATAAAAGCCACCAGCTTGTAACGCTTACCGTTCAACGTGTGCTGATGCAAAATCCGACTTTGCAGACAAATTGTGCCGCTATCAGCCAGAACTTGCTGGGCATTGCGGACAATGTTTAGCAGTGCCTGTTCAATTAACTCAGGGTCAACGCTGAAATCAGGTATGCTTGGGTCGTAATCGCGGTTAAAGCGGACTCGCCCCGGGTTATCCATTTGTGCCAGCTGCAACACCTGCTCGATAACCTGATGCAAATTGGTGTTGCGTTTTTGTGGCGGCCGGTAGGGGCCTAATAAACGATCGACCAGATTTCTTAACCGATCAGCCTGGGCAATAATTAACTGCGTATACTCTTTTTGTTCATCGTCCAACGATTCTTCCAGCAATTGGGCAGCGCCACGCAAACCGCCTAACGGGTTTTTAATTTCATGTGCCAGTCCCCGGATAAGCTCGCGTGCGGCCAAATGCTGGTGCTGTTGCAGGCTTTCCATACTGATTTTACGCTGGTGGTCTACCTGACGCAGCTCTAACAGCAGGTGATTGGGCGGTTGCTCGCTGACGGTAAGTGAAATATCAAGCAGCAAATGGCGACCATCAAGCAGCACCGCCTGCACATCGCTGACACTAAATCCCTGTTTGCTGCTGAGTGCGGCTGTTAAATGGCTGGCTTTAATATCCAGATGTTGAAACAAACCAGGAAAATACTGGGCATTTAAACGCTTTTCTCCCAGCCCCATTGCTGCGCAACAGGCTGTGTTGAAATAACGCAGCATTAAGTCGCTGTCGAGTAGCAATACCGCAGTGGTAAGCTGCTCAGCTAGCGCAATAAAGTCAGGTTGTTTGCTATGGGTTGTCACACTGCCACCTCTGTTGCACCAAGTTAGTGCGTTCAGTTGGCAGTGTAATTGGTTATTTACCGAATTACAGCCCGTTATGCACTAATTAGGGTTAATTACCGACGCTCTGTGAAGATAGAAGGTTGTGACAGGACTAGTTGCAATAAGCTTGCCGCTTTGATCAAATAATTCCATTTGCAGTTTGTGCTCACCGCGAACAACGTCGCGCAGAATAAACGTTGCTTTGTTCTGGGGCTCGCTCAGTGGGGTACCATCGACAACCAGCCTTACCTGAAGACCGCGTTGAAACATGGGGGTGATGCGGCCGGACACATAAACAGAACCGGTGTTGTCGCGCACAGTACCGTTATTTTCAGGCTGGCTGATTTCGATTTTAAACGGCTCGGCTTCTGTTGGTTTTCTGGCGGGCAAATTGGGGTCGGTAGCAACCATAATATTCGGGTTACTGGTCAAATTAACTTCTTCAGCACCAGGTTGCGGACTATCAGAGAAAACTAACACACCATTGGCATCTTTGGTGACAAATATACGCTTTTCCTGCGCCTGTACTGGCAGCATGATGATTAGTAAAGTTAATAACAACAGTAACTTATTTATGTGCATGTCAAATCCATTGATGTTGCATTCTAATAATTATTACTACACTTTAGCGTGCTTTAATAAAGAATTCTACAAAAAAAAGGCCCACCGAGGTGGGCCAGATTTGTACAGTTATTAGTTACACACTGTAATACAGTTCAAATTCAAGTGGGTGCACAGCAACTGACACTCTGCGCGACTCAGCACGTTTGATTGCAATATAAGCATCTATCATTGCATCTGACATTACGCCGCCTTTAGTGAAGATTGCACGGTTTTTATCAAGCTCGTCCATTGCCTCATCCAGTGAGGTACAAACTTGAGGAATATTCGCGGCTTCTTCTGCCGGTAAGTCATACAAATCTTTATCCATAGCATCGCCAGGATGAATTTTATTTTGAATACCATCTAAACCAGCCATCAACTGGGCAGTAAAGGCCAGGTAAGGGTTGGCAGCCGGATCCGGGAAGCGGCATTCAATACGGCGTGCTTTGGCACTGGGTACCAATGGTATACGGATTGACGCTGAACGGTTACGGGCCGAGTAAGCCAGCATTACCGGCGCTTCAAAGTGCGGAACCAGACGCTTGTATGAGTTGGTCGATGGGTTGGTAAAAGCATTGATAGCTTTAGCATGTTTAATGATACCGCCAATGTAGTACAGAGCGATTTCTGATAAGCCAGCATACTTATCACCGGCAAACAGGTTAACACCGTCTTTCGCCAGTGACTGGTGGCAATGCATGCCTGACCCGTTGTCACCTACCAGTGGCTTCGGCATAAAGGTCGCCGTTTTGCCATATAAATGTGCAACGTTATGAATAACATATTTTAATTGCTGCACTTCATCAGCTTTTTTAGTCAGAGTGTTGAAACGCGTTGCGATTTCGTTCTGACCTGCAGTGGCGACTTCGTGGTGGTGCGCTTCTACTACCTGGCCCATCTCTTCCAGTACCATACACATGGCGCTGCGGATATCGTGGCCTGAGTCTACTGGTGGTAATGGGAAATAACCCCCTTTTACGCCTGGACGGTGACCTTTATTACCATCTTCATATGCAGTACCTGAGTTCCAGGCTGCTTCGGTAGAGTTAATTTTAAAGAACGAGCTGGCCATGGTGGTTTCGAACCGGATGTCGTCGAACATAAAAAACTCTGGCTCTGGGCCAAACAGCACAGTGTCAGCGATACCGGTCGATTTCAGATATTCTTCAGCACGCTTGGCAATAGAGCGCGGATCACGGTCGTAACCCTGCATGGTGCTTGGCTCTATGACGTCACAGGTAATGTTGAGTGTGGTTTCTTCAAAAAACGGGTCCAGTACTGCGCTGCTGGGGTCTGGCAGCAAAATCATGTCAGAGTCGTTAATACCTTTCCAGCCGGTAATTGAAGACCCGTCGAACATTTTGCCATCTTCAAACATGTCTTCAGTGACCTGACTTACCGGAATACTGACGTGTTGTTCTTTACCTTTGGTATCGGTAAAACGCAGATCGACAAATTTAACGTCGTTTTCTTTAATTAGTTTTAATACTTCCGATGCAGACATGCATTCCTCCAATTGACCTGATTTGAACACTGAATTAGTGATTGCCCTGTTAAATGCCAGATATATGCCAACATATAACTACTATGATTTATATAGTATTATTACGACACGTAAGTTCGGAGATAGTTCCATGGCACCAATCTGGTGCATTGACGCTCCTTATTGGTGCGGGCTAAGCACAGCAAAGTGTAGCCGATAATTGCCTGTTGTTTGAAAAAAAACCGCTAATGGTGGCAAGGTCTTTTTCTTTCTGCAAAAAAAAAGAGTAGAATATGCGCCCTTTACTTTCGAAAGCGTTTGCCTGGTGGTCATTATGGTCATCTAGTGCCACAGAGGATATTGATACATGAGCGTCACCGCCACCACTTTAGATAAACTGCGTAATATTGCCATCATTGCTCACGTTGACCATGGTAAAACTACCCTGGTAGACAAACTGCTGCAACAGTCTGGCACCTTCGATGCACGAGCCAAGCTGCAAGAGCGGATGATGGACTCCAATGCTCAGGAGTCTGAGCGCGGTATAACCATCCTGGCCAAAAATACCTCAGTTCGCTGGAATGGTTACCATATCAATATTCTGGACACCCCGGGCCACGCCGATTTTGGTGGTGAAGTTGAGCGGGTTCTGTCGATGGCTGACTCAGTTTTACTTTTGGTCGATGCGGTTGATGGTCCGATGCCACAAACCCGTTTTGTAACCCAAAAAGCATTTGCCCATGGCTTGAAGCCGATTGTCGTTGTAAACAAAATTGACCGTCCGGGCGCACGTCCGGATTGGGTTATCGATCAGGTATTTGATTTGTTCGACAACCTGGGCGCCACTGACGAGCAGTTAGATTTCCCTATCGTTTACGCCTCTGCGTTAAATGGCTGGGCAACCTTAGATTATAACGAACCTAAAACAGATATTACTGATTTGTTCGAGGCTATTGTTAAGCACGTTGCGCCGCCGGCTGTAGAATTGAATGGCGAAACCCAGTTACAGGTATCACAGCTGGATTACTCAAGCTACCTGGGCATTATCGGTATTGGCCGGATCAAGCGTGGTACCTTAAAGGCGAACCAACAGGTCACTATCGTGGGTGCCGATGGCAGCAAGCGTAATGGTAAAGTAGGTCAGGTGTTTGGTTATTTAGGCCTTGAGCGGGTAGAAACTCCAGAAGCACAAGCCGGTGATATTGTTGCGTTCACAGGCCTGGGTGAACTGAAAATTTCCGACACTATTTGTAGTACCACAAAAGTAGAGTCATTACCTGCGCTGCAGGTTGATGAACCTACCGTTACCATGACCTTTCAGGTAAACACTTCGCCGTTTGCTGGTAAAGAAGGTAAGTTTGTCACCTCTCGTCAGATTTTAGAGCGCTTAACCCATGAACTTAAGCACAACGTGGCGCTGCGGGTTGAAGAAACCGAAGACGGTGACAAGTTTAAAGTATCTGGCCGCGGTGAATTACACTTAGGTGTGTTAATTGAAAACATGCGCCGTGAAGGTTTCGAATTAGCGGTATCGCGCCCGGAAGTGATTATGAAAATAATCGACGGCGCGAAAATGGAACCGATGGAAAACGTGACCATTGACTGTGAAGAGCAGAACCAGGGCGCCATTATGGAACGGATGGGTGAGCGTAAGGCTGACTTAACCAACATGCAACCAGATGGTAAAGGTCGGATCCGGATGGATTTCAACATGCCAAGCCGGGGTTTAATTGGTTTCCGTACCGAATTTATGACCATTACCTCAGGTACAGGCCTGATGTACCACAGCTTTGATCACTACGGCGCGCATAAAGGTGGCACTATTGGTCAGCGCATGAATGGTGTTATGATCTCTAATGCCGTGGGTAAAGCAGCGGGTTACGCTATTTTCTCATTGCAGGAACGCGGTAAGATGTTTATCGGTCACGCTGAAGAAGTGTATGAAGGTCAGGTTATCGGTATCCACAGCCGTAGCAATGACTTAACGGTTAACTGCTTAAAAGGTAAGCAATTAACTAACGTACGTGCTTCAGGTACCGACGAAGCCATTAACCTGGTGCCACCAGTGCGTTATACACTGGAGCAGGCACTGGAGTTTATCGATGACGACGAACTGGTAGAAGTAACGCCAAAATCTATCCGTATTCGTAAGCGTCACTTAACTGAAAACGACCGCAAGCGCGCCAGCCGTGGCCCTGCTGCCTAAGCGTCCCTTACGTTAAAACAAAGCCAGCATATTGCTGGCTTTGTTGTTTCTGCTGCTGGTAAAAATACCGATCATTGCCTAACGTATAAAGAGTAATGCTTTGCAGGAGAGGCGATGAGACAGTGTCTGGTGTGGTGTTATGCTGTCGGGTTAACGGTGCTGATGCTATCAACACTGCCGCTCGCCACTGCCTATACTAAAGCCCTGCCTGCATATGACCCATCAACTTTGCTTTTTCTGACAGAGCATAGCCCTCCTGGTCAGTTTTTGACTGATGAAGGTGAGGTTGCCGGCCCTACCATTGAATTACTGAAGATACTAGCAAGCAACCTGAGACAAGACGTACAGTTTTCGTTGCTGCCATGGGCAAGGGCTTATGAGATTGCCCTGCAGGGCAACAATACCGTGTTGTTTGAAACTGCGCGCATTCCGCAACGGGAACAGCGTTTTAAATGGGTGGGGCCGATAAAACTTTTCGATATGCGTTTATACGGCACAAAATCTGTTTCGCAAAGTAGGCTAGAGGTAAATTTACTTCATCGTGTTTACCGGGCCTGCGGTTATCGTGGGGCAGCGCATGTCAGTTATCTGATGGCTTTAGGATTTGAAGAAGGTAAAAACCTGACTTTAACATCACGCGCTGGCGATTGTTTTGAGATGATAAGAAAGGGACGGACAGACATTGTTGCGTTAAATTATTATCGTTATGGCGACGAGGTATCTGAAGAAGACTTGGTTATTTATGCTATGAACCCGCTTTATTTCAGTGAGTTATTTCTGGCATTCTCGCCCTTTATCAGCGACGGTGTTGTTGCAAACTGGCAACATGAACTGTTTACCAGTTATCGTGACGGACTTATGCGTAAAATGTACAGCCCACACTATCCTCAGGCAATGATAGACCGCCTGGAAGGCTATGCGGCGCCCGTTAATCCTTAGCTACCCGCATTCATACTTTGTAATATTCTTAAACATACTTTATACACATTATGCTATGACAAGCAGCAGCCAGTTTTGACTGTAGGGTGATACTGGTCTGACATTGGATTTTCTAGTACTCTTGCGCATCACCGGGTTTCAAGGAGCGACTATGGACAAGCCTAAACTGCTGCGGCATCTGCAGCAGAGCAAAGATTTTATTGCTGCCTATATCCAGCGCTGCCAACAGGATCAAATCTCAATCGTTGCCGGCTATCTGGCGTATATTTCGTTGTTGTCGCTGGTACCGCTGATTGCAGTAATATTTTCCATGCTGGGCATGTTTCCCATGTTTAACGCGTTAAAAGGTCAATTGGAAGAACTGATCTTTGCTAATGTTATACCCACCAAAGGTGCAGAAATTCAAAGTTATATTAATGAATTTATCAACAATACCGGCGGTATGACAGCGGTAGGTATTATGGTGCTGGTGATTGTGGCACTGCTGCTTATCCATAATATTGATAAAACCTTAAATAAAATCTGGCGGATAAAACAACGGCCGCGACCCATTATTTCATTTTCAATTTACTGGATGATCTTAACGCTGGGGCCGGTGTTAATTGGTACTTCTATTGCTGTTACGTCATATTTAGCCACGTTTAGCCGCTACGCTGATGATTACACACCCGGGTTTTCCAGCATTATTTTATGGTTAGTGCCGTATATTATGTCGTTATTGGCGTTTTTTATCCTGTACCTGGTGGTGCCCAACATCAAGGTTCGGGTTCGTCACGCTTTTATGGGCGCTTTGCTGGCAACAGTGTTATTTGAATTTTTTAAACGTGGATTTGCATTGTACGTTAGTGAGTTTCCGGCTTATCAGGCAATATATGGTGCATTGGCCTTGGTTCCCATTTTGTTTATCTGGGTATATTTGTCCTGGTTAGTGGTGCTGCTCGGTGCTGAGCTAACCGCGTTGCTTCAACAGCGGGCTGAACTGGCAGCAGCCGAGGCTTCAGGCGAGTCGCAAGCATGAAGGCACTCATCCAGAGAGTCAGTCAGGCCGGGGTTACAGTTGCCGGTGAGCAAATCAGTGTTATTGGCCCGGGCATGTTGGTGTTATTGGCAGTGGAGGCGGGTGACAATGACGCAACCCTGCGCAAGTTGGTGCATAAAGTGGCACATTACCGGCTGTTTAGCGACAGTAACGACAAAATGAATTTAAATATTCAGCAGGCTGCCGGCGCTGTGTTGGTGGTATCACAATTTACCCTGGCAGCGGATACCCAAAGCGGCTTGCGGCCCAGTTTTACGCCGGCAGCGGCACCGGCTATAGCTGAGGGCTACTACCAGAAATTTATTCAGCAATTACAAAACTTTAATATCCCGGTGCAATCCGGTCGTTTTGCTGCTGATATGCAAGTAAGCCTGATCAACGATGGTCCGGTAACCTTTATGCTTACCAGTTAGGCCTCTACGTATTAAATGATGAGTATTTTATGACCATACCTGCTAACTGGCAATTAACCCGGCCAATAACGCCTGAACACTGGCAGGCATATTACCAGCTTCGCTGGCAGGTTTTGCGTGAACCATGGCAACAACCTAAGGGGTCAGAGCAGGATGAACTGGAATTACAGGCTCATCATTTAATGCTGACGGATGGCAACGGTCAGCTGCAGGCTGTAGGCAGATTGCATCAGTGTGATGCTAACACAGGTCAGGTCCGCTATATGGCGGTGGCGCCCAGTGCCAGGGGACAAGGCGCCGGTACCTTGATATTGCAAGCACTGGAGCAGCAAGCGGTAAGTCTTGGGCTGCAGCACGTTAAGTTGAATGCCAGAGATAGTGCAGTTGAATTCTACCGGCAACATGGATATCTGCAAACCGGCGAGGCAGCACCGATGTTTGGTATTGCCCATCTGCAAATGAGCAAGCACTTACGTCTGACTGGTAACAGTAAAAGCTGGCAACAATGGCGGCAGCAGCTGGCTGACATCTGGCAGCAAACTATTCCGCTCAGCCAGTATATGCAGCTTAATATTACGGCGTTTGACGGTTACCGGATAAGCTGCAGTGCACCACTGGCCCCGAATATCAATTTGCATCAAACCATGTTTGCCGGCAGCATCTATACCCTGGCTACATTAACTGGTTGGGGCATGTTATATATGCAGCTGCAGGCCCTTGGCCTGAAAGGATCTCAGGTACTGGCGAACGCGGAAATTCGTTATCTGCGACCGATTAGCAGCGTACCTGAGGCACGCTGCGAACTGCGAAATTGTCTTGGTGATTTAGCTGCATTGATGCAAGGCAAGAAAGTCAGGCAGCGCATTACTGTAGAAATTTACTGTCAGCAACAACGCTGTGCCGAATTTACCGGTCACTATGTTGTTTTGCCCGACGCCTCGCTTAAAAAATAGCCAAAAGCCGCATTTGGTATGCTTTTATAAGGCATTTATCAAAACTTGGTAAAGCACATTAACTACGATAAGTCGATAATTAGCTCAGACGCATCGGTTTGAGGTAGTTATGAAAAGTAAGTGGCTATGGGTATCATCTATTAGCACCATTATCGGTATCGTAGCCGGGGGCATCTACCTGTTTTTTGCGGAGCACTCACTGTTATTAAGTGATAACGATTTGACCTTGTCGGCATTCTGGTCAACGTTCATGCTGTGGGTGTTTGTACTGATGTTTGTCGTCGCGTTGCTATGCAATGTGTTTGCATTTATTGAGCTGGATGACGAGCATAGGCTGGCGGGTTTACAACAACGCTTACGCTCGGCGTTAGCCGGTAATGAACGGCAACAACGTTTTTTACTGCAAGCGGAGCGCTGGTTAAGTCGTAAAGGAATGCTATCGGCTAACGGAGCTAACGGAACTGTGCCGGCAGATTACATGTTGTTGCAGGCGCAACGTCCTACCCTCGTGTACATCGAGCAGGGGTGTCAGCCCGTGGATATCACTCAGGTAAGAGTGATGTTTCAGCAGATGCTGGTTGCGGAAATTACCGATGGTATTGTGGTAGCCAGTGCTGGCTTTTCAAACCAGGCCTGGATATTTGCGCAGGAAGCCAATATCAGCTTGCTGGATGCGAAAAGTTTAAGAAAACAGCAAAAAAGTACAAAAATTCAGCAGTTGCCGGTTATTCAGAGCTGATATCAAAGTTTCATCAGGATTTTTGCTACTAAATTAGCGATATTTAGTGGCGAAGGGACTCATAATAATAAACATGGACTGGCTTCACTTCCTGCATAGCTGGCTTCGGCCAGCTTTTTTACAGCTGATTTTTGATATTGGCTGCTCAGCGATATGCGAACGTTCTTATTAACATATTAACTAATCTTGAAGCGGGTTGCTGCCGATTGTAATTGGGCTGCTAATCTGGCGACATCATCACTATGGACCAGTGTGCGCTGTGCCTTACTGGCACTTTTGTTGGCCAGCTGCACCATTTGTTGCATATTGTCACTAATGGCGGTCCCTAAATCTAACTGGCTGGCACTGGCATCACTAACGGCATTACTGATTTGCCTGGTTTGTGCGATTGCCAGGTTAACTGTTTCCAGCGCTGCGGCCAATTGCTGGGTGGTCGCGACACACTGTTCTGCATCAGTTTTACCGGTAAGTACGAAGGCAACTGCTTGTTGACTTTGCTGTTGTAAAGTACCGATCATCTGCCGGATTTCAGCCGTCGCTTGCTGCGTTCGCCCAGCCAGTGAGCGGACTTCATCTGCAACTACTGCAAAACCCCGGCCCTGCTCGCCGGCTCTGGCCGCTTCAATAGCTGCATTCAGAGCCAGTAAATTAGTCTGCTCAGCTATAGCACTGATGGTGGTCAGAATGCCGCCAATGTTTGTTGATTGGTCGTTTACTTTATTCATGACTTCGCTGGTATTAGTAAGCTGACTAGCCAGACCGGTAATAAGCTGGTTATTTTTTTCCGCAATTTGCTGAATATGCTCACTTTGCTCCAGCGCCTGCTGCATTGCCTCACCAGCTTGCAATGCCTGGCCGGCTACCGTTTGCGTGTTCTGTGCCAACTGCCCGGTTATACCATTCACCCGGCTGATTTGTTGCTGTTGCTGCTGCAACGACTGACTGATCTCCTGTACTTCAGCAGTTGACTGAGTGGCATTATTGTTTAAGTCTGCAGCGTTTTGCTGGATATTGGTAATGAGGGTGCGGAGCGCAGCAATTAAACTGTTAACTTTGGCTGACAATGCACCGAATTCATCTTGTTGCACTATCGTCAGTTGTTTGGTCAGATTGCCTTTAGCAATATCCCCCAGCATATGGTTAATACTGGTCAGGGGTTTTAGCATGGCGCTAATGGTAAAGTATGCGGCAACAACAGCCAGCACAACCAATACCAACATGATTGCCAGTGTCCGTTTACTGCCTGAGTCCAGTGCTGTTGATACCTGTTGTTGTAACTGACTAAAACGTTGATCCGCCAACTCAACTACCTGATCCAGCGCTATAACGGCCTGAGCAACCTGTTGCTCAGAGGTGTTTAGCTGACGGCGTGCTATTTGTTGCTGTTGCAGTTGTTGTTGTTTCAGGCTGAGCAAGCTGGTGTTGCTCTGAAGCTGGGTCGATAAGTCGGTAAACTGCTGCTGAAACTGCTGCCAAAGGCCATCGGTGTCGATACTGCCTATTTGCCGGCCCATGTAATCAATGTTGACCTGAATATCACTCAGGGTAAAACCGATATTCTGCTCGTTACGTTCCAGCACAGCTAAATCAGCATAACCTGCTATTTCACGGACGGTATTGAGCAGCCCTAAAATCTGGCCATCGATCCGGCCTGCATTGCCACTAATTTGCTCCATCAGATCATCATCCACAGACAGATCCGCATCAGCCAGATCAAGCAGGTTGGCGCCGGCATCATCTATCAGCTTTTCCAGTTGTGCCAACTCTGCTGCAATAGCCTGTGCCGCCAGGTTACTTTGAGTGCGGGCATTAAACATGCTTTCTACCGCGTCAGTGTAGTGGTTAAAATGGGTAATGGCAGCCTGCAAGGGTTGCTGTAAGGCATTGTCCTGAGCGGATAACTGATTAAACTCATTAATAAGCACTGTGAACTGATCACGGCTGACGGCGAACTGTTGCTGATAACTGTCTATTTCTGCCTGTTGCTCGGCGGTAAAGCCTAAAGCTGATAACTTAGCCAGCTTTAACAACTGAATTTGCGCCAGATTACTTTGCTGCTGTGCGGGTACCGCTAGTTGGTTAACAGCATTACTGTAAGTAGTGACGGTATTAAAGCTAAATAATGCTGAAATGCTTGCGAATAGCAGTAACGCGGCAATAAAACCAAAGCCCAGAATGACTTTATGTGCGACCTTTAATGTCATAACGTTCGCCAATAGTTGCTCGATTACAAGAGTATAATAGTAATATCAACGGGTACTATAAAAACAACAAGGTAGCAAACAAAACTGAACTGGTCTAGCCAGAAATATCAAGGTTGGGCTTAACGGTTGTGCAGTTGCACCAGATTGGTGCTCTGGCGTGTTTTGCCTGCAGATTGCGATAAATGCGGGCCATTTGCCAGACAGAAAGAACGGCGATAGCTATTAGTAAGTGCGCCCAAAAGAAATACAGTGCGTCTGATAGAAAAGCTGCCGCTAGGCTTGAGGCCCTCTGTCAGCGTGTCTCTTTGCTAACAGGTAAAACGAGGTTCAGGTGGCCACCCAGACGATAGCGCGTTCCCGGCGACGTTAAGTATGCCAGACTGACAGCCCCTTCACGGCTGAAGGTGCGGCGGGTCAGACGCAGACAGGGTTCGGCTTTTCTCAGCATTAAATGTCTGCAGGTAAAATCGTCTGGCCAGATAGCTTCTACCGTATGCTCAGCTTCAGTAAGTGGGGCAATAAAGCTTAAATACTGATGCGGAGTTTGCTGGTTAAAATCTTGTAGAACATAGTCCGGCGCCAGTTTCGGGCTGACATAGCGTGCTTCTAATTGTAGCGGCTGGTTGTTTTCTAAATGGACAATAAGTGAAAAATACACAGGGTCATTCCGTTGCAGGCCAAGTGCTCCGGCAATAATGGTCGGACAGGGCAATTCAGTCAGTTGCAACAGGCGCGCGTTGTAGGCATGACCGCGGCTTTGTATTTCGTCGGCGATATTACGAATTTCCAGTAACGAAGATTGTGATTTCAGCGCTGCCACAAAGCTGCCAACCCCGCGGGTGCGGTACAGAAGGTTCTGCTCGGTTAGCTCTTGTAAGGCACGACGCGCGGTCATGCGACTAACATTAAACTGTTCGGCTAATTCGTTTTCAGACGGCACTCGGCTATGTTCAGGCCAGGCACCAATTTCAATCTGGCTGAGCATGTACTCTTTAATTTCGGCAAACTTAGCTACCGCCATAACACCTCCGCTTTTGTTTAAAAAAATACGGTAATTTTGTTGTATATACAAGTTGTTGGTGTAAAATTATTTTAGTGTCGCCAACAGGAGAACATTATGCAGCAGTTTGATGCCATCTGGATCAATGCCAATATTGCCACCATGACCAATACCAGCCAGCCATATGGTGCGATAGAAAACGGCGTGTTGGCAGTAAAAGACGGGCTTATTGCATTTATCGGGTCGCGCAGCGATTTGCCGCCTTTTGATGCGCTCGCGACACCTTTGTATGATGTGCAGGGGCGGTGGTTGCTGCCGGGTTTTATTGATTGTCATACCCACCTGATATATGGCGGCAACCGCACCAACGAGTTTGAAATGCGCCTGAACGGTGCGAACTACCAGGATATTGCTGCTGCCGGTGGCGGTATCAAAGCGACAGTTGCAGCGACCCGCGCTGCCAGTCACGAACAGTTATTTGTATTGGCAAAGGATCGACTCAATAGTTTGCTGGCGCAGGGTGTCACCACGGTAGAGATAAAGTCTGGCTATGGTCTGGACTTCGCCAATGAACAGAAAATACTTGAAGTTGCTGCCGAGCTGGATAAACACCATCCCGCCACAGTATTAAAAACATTTCTTGGCGCTCATGCTTTGCCGGTTGACTACGCAAACGATGCCGATGGCTATATTACCGCAGTATGCCAGATGCTGCCAAAGTTGCACGCATTAGATCTGGTGGATGCCGTTGATGTATTTTGTGAGGGCATTGGTTTTAATCTCAAACAAACCCGTCAAGTATTTGCCACAGCTAAAGCGCTTGGCTTGCCGGTAAAGGCGCATGCGGAGCAACTGTCTAATTTGGGCGGTAGCGCCTTAGTTGCAGAATTTAATGGTTTATCGGCCGATCATATCGAGTTTCTTGATGAAGCCGGTGTCGCCGCTATGGCCAAAGCCGGCACCGTGGCAGTATTGCTGCCTGGTGCCTTTTATTTTTTACGCGAAACCCAGTTACCCCCCATCGCAATGTTGCGGCAGTATGGTGTGCCAATGGCGGTAGCCACAGATTTAAACCCCGGTACGTCGCCGTTGTGCTCTTTACCACTGATGTTGAATATGGCCTGCACCTTGTTTCGCTTAACACCCGAAGAAGCCCTGTTAGGTATAACCCGGCATGCAGCTTTGGCACTGGGCTTAACAGATCGTGGCACCCTGGCTGTTGGTCAGAAGGCAGATTTTGGCTGCTATGCTATCAGCAAGCCTGCTGAACTGTGTTATCAGTTTGGGGTGAATCCACTAAGGCAGCTTATCATCAGTGGCCAAGTTATCAGGGTGTAAGATCAGTAACTTTACAAGCAGTAAATTTGGGGTAAGCTGTCTGCTGGTAATAATGCAGCAGTAATATAGTGTGGTACGACCATGGTAAGGGGATCAACGCGTTGCTTTGCGCTTCCAATAACCAGCTTGGCGCTGGCAGTGGCAAGTTTCGGGGCCTGGCCTGGGCAGGCTGAACCAACATTGCCAGAAGCCTTGATGCTAATGCTTTTGTTGCTACTGCTGGTTCTGGCATTGGTTTATATTGTTATCTTAAAAGTACAGCTTAAACGGTCTCAGAAGCCGAAAGCCAATCTGCAGGGATTCTATTCGCTGCATGATGATATCAGCGGGTTCCCTAATAAATATGCACTACAACGGCAGCTCGATACCATACTTAAAGCGGCGCCCGAACAGCAGTTTGCGTTAATTTTGCTCAAGGTCGAGCAGTTTGACCAGATAAATCAGTTGCTGGGGCACAGCAACAGCAACCTGATTCTGGCACAAATTGCCCAGCGCATTAATGATCAGCTGGTTGACGAAAGCAAAATTCTGACCTTTGAATACCGGCAACAGCAGCCGGTCAGGGTCTGTCACCTCAGTGGCGTTGATTTTGCCATCTGGCTGGATGTCGGCCACCAGAGCGCCCGGGCTGAGTTTTTGGCAAAACAGCTGCAACAGAATGTGCCACAACCGATGCTGGTACATGGCTGTGCCATCGATTATCGGCTGGGAGTAGGCATTGCTCTGTATCCTGACCACAGTACCCAACTGAACGAATTACTGGAGCGGGCATACCTGGCGTTGCAGCATCATCAATGGCAACGGGGTGAAAGTACCTTGTTTTCGCCAGATATGATCAATTACACCGCAGAAAAGTTAGCCCTGATGGCCGAGTTGCGCCAGGCGATAGATAATGAGCAACTGGTATTGTTTGTCCAACCACAGATGGCAATGAAGCACCGTCAGGTATTGGCTGCGGAAGTGTTAATCCGCTGGCGTCACCCGAAAAAAGGCTTGCTGGCACCTGAAGACTTTCTGGCACTGGCAGAAGAAATGGGAGTCATTTACCCGCTTAGTCAATGGATCCTGGAAGAGGCCGTTAAAACTATTGCCAGTTTAACCGAGCAAAACCTGGTCAGTCGTATTGCGGTTAACATTTCCAGTAAAGAGTTGTTGCAAGACGAACTGGTTGATGAGCTTGAGCTGTTGTTTGAAAAGTATCAGGTTAAGCCGCAACTGTTAATGCTGGAGATTAGCGAGAAAGCGTTGCTGGCTGATCCGTCACGAACAATGGCAATGATGCAACGGCTGCACCATCTTGGTGTCGAATTGGCACTGGATGACTTTGGTACCGGTTTTTCCTCACTCGCATATTTACGCCGGTTACCAGTAAAGTATGTAAAAGTAGATTGCAGTTTTATCAGTGATTTACATAAAACAGAAGCACACCTTGCGATTACCGGGGCTATTATTGATATGGCACGCAACCTCGGCCTTGGGGTTATTGCCGAAGGGGTGGAAGGTGCCGAGGTTGAAGATAAACTACTGCGCATGGGCTGTAACCGGGGGCAGGGATTCTGGTATTCGCAGCCATTTGAGTTAAGCGGTTTTCCGGCCTGGCTGCGCCAGTGGCAGCATCGACACCCTGGCTAAATTTCTGGTGGTTGTTTTGCTTTACCGTTAATAAATGCCAGTACCAGGGTGGCCAGCACCTGACCACACTGAGTTAAACCCGCAGTTAAGCCTGCCGGATGACACGCCGGGGCAGCTTCGGCGAGATGCAGGTATCGCGCCCGTGGCAGTTTTGCCAGCTGAAACACGAACTGCGCTGCTTGTTCGACACTGATCCCACTGTAATTTAGCGCACTGGCCGGCATAGCCTGGATGCTGTCGGTATCTAATTCAATGGCAATAGGTGCCGTGCCCTGACAACAATGTTCAACCACCTGATCCAGTGCCTGCTGAAACGTCAATTGCTGTTCCACGAAAACCTGCTGATAAGTGACATACTCAGCAGCGGCGTGTTGCAGCATAGCCAGGCTGGTCGCAGAATTTTTCTGCATATCTAATCCCAGCACAGTGTAATGCCCCAGATAGCCTGCTGCATTGGCGTAACTGAAACCATTACCACTATGTCGCCCTTCGAGTGGCCGGAAGTCGGCATGCGGGTCAAGATTGGCGCAATTAACCTTTTGCTGGCTTACCTGAGCCAGGGCTTGCAGTAATGGGTAGGCGTTATTGTGGCCACCTCCTATCACAACAGGATAGAGATTTGCAGCCAGAACCGGTTCCAGTTGACTTGCTACCCGTTCGTCCAGTTCTGCGCAAAGCTGGCGCAACTGTGCCAGCTGCTGTGGTTCTTGAGGATTGAGTTCGGTGGCGCGCTGCTGTAAATCGGCACAGTCAATTTCACCAAGCAACAGAATACGTTCCGGTGCCAGCGCCGCATTAGCCTGCAGGTTTAAAAAACGCTGTAAAAAGGCCTGCCAGCCCAGTTCAGCACCGGCGTTACCCAGGTTCGCCCGTGGGCCGATACTCTCGCTTATTCCCAGCAGCACAAATTGACCACCAGCCGCCTTGTGGGCAGCGAGCACATCAGTATAGGACAAGCTATCGGCAGGTAGCGCGAGCAGCTGCCCCAGCCGCTGTTCACCGCTGCGCTGCGTTAATAATGTGGCTAACTTGCTTGCACTGAATCGTTGCAACATAAAACGAAGGTAATCTGGTTATTCGATATCTAGTGGATCAGGAGACATAATAATACCGGTGCTGTCGGCGTACAAATGATCACCGGGTAAAAAGGTCACACCAGCAAAGTTTACCGGTACTTCCAGTTCACCAAAGCCATTATCATCGGCCCCGATCGGAATAGCATTTACGGCCTGGATCCCCAGTTCAAAGTCTTCCAGGGCGTCTAAATCACGCACACTGCCGTAGCAAACAATACCTTCCCAGCCATTGCTTGCGGCCAGACTGGCTAACTCTGCATCAATCAAGGCCCGACGCGCAGATCCGCCGCCATCAATAAGCAGCACTTTACCCACGCCTTTGTCGGCCAGCACCTGACGGATCAGGCCATTGTCCTCGAAGCACTTTATGGTATGGATCTGGCCACCAAACGAACGACTGCCACCGTAGTTTGCGAAGATAGGTTCGACCACATCTACCTGATCCGCATATAGATCGCACAGTTCTGACGTGTTGTATTCCATGTTTTGCTCCACAGACTGATTCAGCTTTTGCACAGTATAGCGCTATGCTTTGCAACCTCAAGCGATTAATGATGATAGTTGCAGCATAATACCGTCAACAAAGTATTGCTGCTAAAGCATTTTGTTTGCTAAGGTGCTGCAGTGAAGTCCGGAGAGAACCGATAGTGCCAACAGAAATATTCGCCAGAATTGCCCTGTATTTAACCCAAACCGGGTTGGCGCTGCTTATCGCCTTATTATTCTGGTATTACCTGAGAGTGTACCGTCAAACCTATCTGCAATATTGGTTGCTGGCTTTTCTGGCATTTGCCGCTTACCAAATTGTAATCTTACTGCTTAACGCTACCCCGCTGGGTCAGACATGGGCTGAGTTGCCACTAAACATCCTTGTTCATTTTACCTTTTACAGTTTCGCCTTTCTTTTGCTGTCTGGTAACCGGTTTCAGTTATCAAGCCGTGACCCGGTTGCGGCTAACTGGCCCATTAAACGCTACTTTATCGCTATCTTAGGTTTGGCTGGAGCCGGGGTGTTGGTGCCTAACATTATGGGTGACATTCAGTTTTGGCAGCCATTTATTCAACATGGTTTACGCTTGGTTTTTGCCGGGATGCTGCTGTGGCTGGCCGGAGTTTGGTTATGGCAGCGTGGCCGCCTGAACCTTGGACCGCGGCTTGCGGCGCTGGCGTTGATAATATTGGGCGTACTGTACATTACGACGGCGATATTCAATTTGCTGCAGTTTTATGATGTCAGTGACCTCAGATATATTTTTGTTTATAAAAGTATAGAGCTGGGCTTGCTGGTCACACTGGGGTTTTCGCTGGTTATCTGGTTACAGGAGAACGAACGCTCGACTAACCTGAAACTAACAGAAAAAACCCGCTATCTGGATCAGCATGATCAGCTGACAGGTGCCCTTAACCGTGACGCGCTGCTCAGCAAACTGCAGCGTCAAATTGAAAAAGAACCTGATACTCGTTTGTATCTGGTGATGCTGGGATTGGACAAATTTAAAAACGTCAATGAATCGGTGGGGCTTAAGCAGGGCGATCGTATTTTACGTGAGGTCATACGGCGCTTTGAACAAAGTATTGTCAAACCCGCATTAATTGCCCGCACCGGCGGCGATATTTTTGCCCTAGTGCTGGCCGATGTCGTAAACGAAAAACAATTACAGTATACCCTGCAGCATGTGCAGCAATTGATTGAAAAACCGTTTCTGTTGGATGGTGGTGCGGTAAAGCTTACCACCAGTATCGGTCTGTCTCAGTTTCCGCTGCATGGCAGTGCTGCTGAACAGTTATTGCAACAGGCTAATATCGCTTTTCACCAGGCAAAGCGGGTCCAGGCCAGCTGGTTGAGTTACCAACCAGGAATGGAAGAAGAAACCGCGCGATTACTGGCCTGGGAAAGTGAATTACTGCAAGCGATAAGTGACAACCAGTTTGTGTTGTACTACCAGCCGCAGCTAAGTTTACGTACTAATTTGCTTGAAGGGTTTGAAGTGCTGGTGCGTTGGCAGCATCCGGAACGTGGTTTGCTGATGCCGGGCGATTTCCTGCCATTGTGTGAGCAGCTGGGGCTGAGTCAGGTGCTTGATTTGGTCATTTTACGCAATGCTATTGCCAGTATTCAGCGTTGGCAGCAACAGGGCGTGCATATTCCACTGGCAATAAATATGTCGCCGATTCATTTTGAGGAAGAAGGCCTGAAGCAGGAGTTAAAAGGTCTGTTGCAGCAATATTCGGTGTCGCCGGAAATGGTTGAACTGGAAGTCACCGAAAATACCGCGATGCAGGATATGGAAAAAGGCTCAAATTTTGCGCTGGAGTTACAGCAAATGGGGATAAAAGTATCAATAGATGATTTTGGTACGGGTTATTCATCGCTGGCTTATTTACGTAAAATGCCAATTGAAAAAATTAAAATTGATCGCAGCTTTGTTATGGACATGTCGTCGAACGATTCTGACATGATCATCGTCAAGACGATGATCAAGCTGGCTCATGGTCTGGGTAAGCGAATTCTGGCTGAGGGGGTAGAGACTGCAGACCAGCTAAGCTTATTGCGCAGTTTGTCGTGTGATGCGGTGCAAGGTTATTTTATTGCCAAGCCATTACCCGAAGCTGAAGCATTGGCATTTTTCCGCAGCTTTTCCATTTAACAGTGATAACTAAATTAACAGAGATTTCTGTTAACAATTGCTAAAGTCATCTAATCTATATACTTAACCATCTTAAAGAGACTATGCCATGAAGTTGCTGCGTGAGTTAACCATCAAACAACGGCTGTTGGCCAATGCTTTTGCCCTTATTATTGCTATGTTATTAATGCTGGCAATTCTGTTCTACCAGAGTAGTCAGTTAACTAGTCTGGCTGCCACGCAACAGCTGATAGAGCAGCTTAATACTGATGTATTAATGTTGCGACGTCATGAAAAAGACTTTTTAATGCGCAATGATCTGAAATACCAGCAGCGGTTAAATGATCGGGTACAGCAATTAAATGAAAAGACCGGTAACTTGCGACAGTACCTGCAACAGCACGGCATTGCTGTTGAGCCACTTAACCGGTTTAATCAGCTCACTACAGAGTATCAAAAGACGTTTACCAGCCTGGTGGCCCAGCAGCAACAGCTGGGTTTGACGGCAGCAGAGGGCTTGCAGGGCCGTCTTCGTGATAGCGCCCAAACTCTCGAACAACAGCTTACCCAGGCCGATGAAATGCAGTTGCAACTTATGCTGTTGCAATTACGACGCCAGGAGAAAGATTTTTTACTGCGGCTTGAAATGCGCTATGCCGAAGGCTTCAATGCGGATTTTGCTGGTTTTAGCACCCTGCTACAACGCACCCTACCTGCTGGAATGACAGCAGCAAATGCTTATCGTGACGGTTTTAACGGCCTTGTTAGTGGTATGCAGCAGCTGGGTCTGGATGAAACACAAGGCCTGACCGGGCAAATGCGGGCCGCTATTCAGCAAACTGAAAGCAGTTTAGACGTGTTATCCAAAGACAGCAGTAGCGCTGTTGCCGAAGCGATAGAGAGCACTAAGCAGCTGGCGGTGACCATTTTTGTGGTGGTGTTAATCCTGATGCTGGTCTTGGTTGGATTTACCAGCCGTAGCATTATTGGTCCAATGGTGGCGGTATGTAGAACCATAGGCTTAATTCGCAATGAGCACGACTTTCGCCAACGGGTGGATGAAAGTGGTAAGGATGAAATGAGTCAGCTTGCCCAGGACTTTAATGCCATGCTGACAGATATTCAGCATTTAATCCGTACTGTTAATGAAGCACTGGGGATGCTGGATCAGGCTACAGCTGAGTTGGCGCAATCAACCTCTGATACCAGCCAGGGCATGCAACGCCAGCAGTCAGAAACTGACATGGTAGCAACGGCAGTTACTGAAATGGGTGCAACTATTAATGAAATTGCCAGCAATACTGAGATGACCGCAGCAAAAGCGGAGAGCACTAACCAGAATGCCAGCAGCGGCCGGCGGGAAGTGGAACAAACCGTTAGTCAAATCCAGCAACTATCAGCCAGGTTACAGGAAGCGACAACAATTGTCTCTGAGCTGGAAAAAGACAGTCAGACTATTGGCTCGGTTCTGGATGTTATCCGGGGTATTGCAGAGCAAACCAATTTACTGGCATTAAATGCGGCTATTGAAGCAGCCCGGGCGGGCGACCAGGGGCGGGGCTTTGCTGTAGTGGCTGATGAGGTTCGTCATTTAGCTCAGCGCACAGCCCAGTCAACCGGGCAAATTGAAGAGATTATTGCGGCATTGCAGGGCAGAACCCGCCATATTGTTGAATCTATGCAGCAATGCCGGCAGCAGGGCTCTGATAGCGCAGAGCAGGCGGGTATTGCCATGACCCTGTTGGGTGAAATTACCCAGGACGTGACCAACATTATGGATATGACCACTCAGATAGCTGCCGCGATAGAGCAGCAAAGCCATGTTGCCGCTGAAGTGAACAAAAATGTGGTTAAAATCAGAGATTTATCGGACGATACATTTGGCTATGCTAAGCAAAATGCCACAATCAGTGAAGAAGTGGCGCAGCAGGCGGCAAACTTACGGCAGAGTGTGCAAATTTTTAAAGCGTAAGCCGACAATGGCTATTTAATCGTACGGATAGTGATAAGCGGTTCCCGGCTGGCGTTAGCCGCTTTTAGCTGCGCCAGATACTGCTGCCACAACGACTGTTGTTGCTCTGCCAGCTGACATAAATAACGAAAGTGATACAGGCCGGTATTATGGCCATCATCAAAACTCAGTTTCACCCCATAGTGACCTACGGGGCTGATACTGCTGATAGCCACATCCCGTTTATTGGCGACCAGTTTCGGTTGGCCATGACCTCGCACCTCTGCTGAGGGCGAGTGTACCCGCAGAAACTCAGCCGACAGCACCCTGGTGCTGCCATCACTGAAAATAAGATCCAGCAGTCGTTTTTGCCTGTGGTAATGCAAAGTGCGTAACGCCATACCTGGTTGCCTTTAAATTACAGGATAAACCGGCTTAAATCTTCATCCTGCACCAGCGCGCCCAGGTGTTGCTCAACGTATTCTGCGGTAATTTCAATTTGCTCGCCGGCATGATCAGCTGCATCATAGGAAATTTCTTCCAGCAGCCGCTCCATTACGGTGTACAGGCGGCGTGCGCCAATGTTTTCAGTCGTTTCATTGACCTGAAATGCAGCTGCTGCAATGCGTTTAATCCCTTCATCACTGAAGCTTATATTCACGCCTTCTGTAGCCAACATTGCGATAGATTGCTCTGTAAGTGAGGCCTTCGGCTCCGTTAGAATCCGCTCAAAGTCGGCGGCTGTTAGTGCCTCCAGTTCCACCCTGATCGGCAACCGGCCTTGCAGTTCCGGGACTAAATCGGATGGCTTGCTCATTTGAAAAGCACCAGAGGCAATAAATAAAATATGGTCAGTTTTTACCATGCCGTGCTTGGTGTTAACGGTACAGCCCTCAATGAGTGGCAGTAAATCGCGCTGCACGCCTTCGCGGGAGACATCGGGGCCGCTGGTTTCACCGCGTTTACAGATTTTGTCAATTTCATCCAGAAACACAATGCCATTTTGTTCAACCGCTTCAAGGGCTTCGGCTTTTAATTCTTCCGGATTCACCAGCCGGGCAGCTTCTTCTTCTACCAGCTGCTTTAACGCATCTTTAATTTTAAGTTTGCGTTTTTTCTTTTTGTCCTGCCCCAGGCTCTGAAACATACTCTGCAGCTGTGAGGTCATTTCTTCCATACCGGGTGGCGCCATAATTTCTACGCCCACCGGTGTCTGAGACAATTCCAGCTCAATTTCTTTATCGTCCAGTTGCCCTTCACGGAGCTTTTTGCGGAAAATTTGCCGTGTATTGCTATCTGCTGCGGGTTGATTGTCAGTGTCAGTCCAATTGTCCCGGCCTTTGGGCAACAGTGCATCTAAAATACGCTCTTCTGCGGCTTCTTCTGCCCGGAAACGGTTTTTGGCAATGGCTTGTTCCCGCAGCATTTTCACCGCGCTGTCGGTCAAATCGCGGATAATGCTTTCCACTTCTTTGCCAACATAACCGACTTCAGTAAACTTGGTGGCCTCTACTTTAATAAAAGGCGCATTGGCAAGTTTAGCCAGGCGACGGGCAATTTCAGTTTTACCTACACCGGTTGGGCCTATCATCAGAATATTTTTCGGGGTAACTTCCGCCCGCAAACCTACTTCCAGTTGCATGCGTCGCCAGCGGTTTCGCAGGGCAATGGCCACAGCACGCTTAGCTTTACTTTGGCCAATAATATGCCGGTCCAGCTCGTGGACAATTTCTCTTGGAGTCATATCAGACATAATAATCCTGCTTAAAGTTGTTCAATGGTGTGTTGCTGATTGGTATAGACACAGATATCACCGGCGATTGTCAGACTTTTTTCGACAATCTCCTGAGCACTGAGCTCCGTGTTCTGCAATAAAGCGGTAGCCGCTGCCTGGGCGAAAGGACCACCGCTGCCGATCGCGATTAAATCCTGCTCGGGTTGAATCACATCACCATTGCCGGTAATAATCAGTGAGCAACTGGCATCAGCAACTGCCAGCAGCGCTTCAAGTTTGCGTAGCATACGGTCAGTTCGCCAGTCTTTAGCCAGCTCGACCGCAGCGCGCATCAAGTGGCCCTGATGCAATTCAAGTTTGGCTTCAAAACGTTCGAAAAGCGTGAATGCATCGGCAGTACCCCCTGCAAACCCAGCAAGTACTTTGTTGTTATAGAGGCGGCGTACCTTACGGGCATTGCCTTTCATTACGGTGTTGCCTAAAGACACCTGGCCATCACCGCCAATTGCAACATGGCCATTACGGCGAACAGAAACGATAGTTGTCATGAATTTTGCCCTTTGGCGAATTAACCTAGGGCTTAAGTGTGGCTGGCGGCGCCGATTTTCAAGTCCAGTTCCAAATCTGGCAACCATTGATGTTTTGTTGTTGTAGCCGATTGCGATCGGCGGTCGCCTGGCGTTTTGAATCATAAGGGCCTAAAACCACCCGATACCAGACACCATTACCACCGTCTGTGCGGCGCACAGCAGAGGCAAAGCCGGCAAAGGCTATTTGGGCCCGCATTGCTTCAGCCTGCTCAGCCTGGCGAAAAGAACCGCATTGCATCTGAAACGGCCCTTGAGATTCGCGCTTGCTAATATCCACTTCTACCTGAACTTCTTTATTTTCCAGCTCTTTAATGTACTGGTAGGGTTCTGTTGTGGGTCTTACCGGTAGCTCATCTACTGCCGGCTGGCTCTTAGTGGTAGTTGGGGCAGCCACTGTCGGGCTAGCTGGTTGCTGCTTTAAATACCATAAAAACCAGCCAAAGCCAGCCAACAACAGTGCGGTAATTACGATGAGCAACCAGGGCCAGTGTGCTCTTTGCGCCGCTTTGTTGCTGCCCCTGCGAGCCGAGCTGGCTCTGGGTTTTGCTTTTGGTTTGGGACGGGCAGTTTTAATGTAATCTTTTTGCGGCATAGTGACAGCTTAACAACCTGACTTAAAAATCTCTGGCGCTATTCTACCTGCTTAACATGAAAAAGAAATACGTAGTGGAAATGCAGTTAACTCAAATCAACCGGATCAACATCGAGCTGCCATTTTACTTGCCGGGTAAGCGACCAGCTTTTGAGTTCAGCTAACAGTTGGTGCAGGGCTTTGTGCAGCAGAGGTCGTTGGGCACTGTATAGTTGTAGTTGCCAGCGATATTTGCCTGCCCGTTTTTCCATTGGCGAGCTGAGTGGCCCTAAAATTTCCAATCCGCCAATGGCTTTGGCAAGGTCAGCGATTTGATGTAACCATTGCTGACAAAGTGCGCCTTGCAAAGCCTCAGCACGGAATAGTGCCAGATGCTGATAGGGCGGCAAACGGGTTTGTTGTCGCTCCCGCAGTGCACTGCGGGCAAATGATGCATAGCCATTTTGAATAATATCCTGCAATAGCGCATGTTCAGGATAATGGGTCTGTAACAATACAGTGCCTGGATTACTGCCGCGACCGGCACGGCCGGCAACCTGTGTCAGCAATTGCGCTAAATGTTCAGGCGCCCTGAAATCGCTGCTGTATAAGGCACCATCTACGTCAACAATAACCACTAATGTAACAAAGGGGAAATGATGACCTTTAGCCAGCATCTGGGTGCCGAGAATCAGCCTTGGGCCACTTTGATTAATGCTTTCCAGGGCACTGTTCAGCGCACCTTTTCGTCTTGTGGTGTCGCGGTCAAGCCGGGTAATGGCAACCTCAGGGAACAGTTGCTGTAAATTTTCTTCCAGTTGCTCGGTGCCCTGACCAACCGGCGCCAGCCTGGCACTGCCGCATTGTTTGCACTGGCGCGGCACCGCTTTAGTCGCGCCACAATGATGACACACCAGTTGCCGGCTTTGTTTGTGGTATGTAGTAAAAGCACTGCAGCGGTGGCATTCGGTTAGCCAGCCACATTCCTGACAACTTAACGCCGGCGCAAAGCCCCGCCGGTTTAAAAACAGCATAACCTGCATGCCTTGCTGCAATTGCTGACGGATGTATTGTAGTGTTTGACTGGCCAGACCGAATTGCAAGACTTGCTGTTTTAAATCAACTAGTTGGTATCGAGGCATAGCCTGGCCGCCAGCACGGTTTTGTAAACTTAGCGCGATATATCGCTGTTGCTGACAATTGTAAATGCTTTCCAGCGAAGGTGTTGCGGATCCCAGTAGCACGGGACAGTGTTCAATAGCAGCACGTTTTATTGCCAGGTTCCGGGCATGGTACCGAAAACCATCCTGTTGCTTTAATGACTGATCATGCTCTTCATCAATGATAATTAATCCCAGTCTGGCGAATGGCAGAAACAGTGCGGATCGGGTACCGATGACAATGGCTGCACTGCCCGCCTGGGTTTGTCGCCAGCAATTCAGTCGTTCGGTATCGCTAAGATTAGAATGCCAGCAGAGTACCGGTGCCTGAAAACGGTTTTGAAAGCGCTGCAGCGTTTGTGGGGTAAGGCCAATTTCCGGCACGATCACCAGTACTTGCTGACCCGCATCCAGCAGTGGTGCTATAGCTTGCAGGTACACTTCTGTTTTGCCAGAGCCGGTAACCCCTTCCAACAGTAAACACTGAAAGCTGTTAGCTGACTGATTAATTGCGGTGACTGCCAGCGCCTGATCTGTAGTTAACGTTAAGGCCGGCTGTTTTAAACCGCGGGCACTGAATGGGGTCAGTGGTATTGGCCGCGATGTAATCAACGCTTTGTTGTGAAGTTGCTTTAATGCCGTTCTGGCATAATTGGCCAGGAGCTCTGGTTCAGGCAATGCACCGTGCTGCAAAGCTTGCCACAACGCCAGTTGACGGGGGGAGCGTTTAAAATCGCTGGCATTGGATGCGGCACCCTGAGCGGTAAGATGCCAGGCGACCTGCTGATAGTCAGTAAGGTTTTTACCCTCACGCAGCAATGCGGGCAAGGCTGCTGTTAATACTTCGCCCAGTGGATGATGATAATATTCTGCTGCAAAAGTGAGTAACTGACGTAATGTGTCGCTTATTACGGGCTGGGGATCAATCACGCTGAGCACTGGTTTTAGCTGAGCTAAAGGATAGTGATCGGGCGGGTTCAGCTGCCAGGCAATACCAATTAATTCGCGTTTGCCAAATGGGACTTTGACCCGGCTGCCAATACTGACCTGCTGATTATCTGTCAGTAAATAATCAAAGTGTTGCCGCAGTGGCAAGGGCAGGGCAACGCGAATAACTGACACAGCTTACATCCTTTAAATTGGCTAAGCTCTAGTGTAAGTTGCCCGTACCCCGCTGCCAAGTAAAACTAACTATCATAATCCCCGTCATTTAAGTTGCAACTTTGCTGGCTATCTATTAAGCTACGCGGCCTTAATTAACTGTAATTACGTATGGTGTCTGGCACATGATGACCAGATAGCGATACGGCCTAACGAGGTAACCCATGAAACCAGGTATCCACCCAGAATACAAAGAAATTACTGCAACCTGTACTTGCGGTAACAGCTTCAAAACGCACTCAGCACTGTGTAAAGACATCCACTTGGACGTATGTTCAAGCTGCCACCCGTTCTATACTGGTAAGCAGAAAGTTCTGGATGTTGGTGGTCGTGTTGATCGCTTTAAGAAACGTTTTGCCGTATTGGGCAATCGTTAATTTGCCTGCGTATCCAGCCATAAAAAAAGCACCTTACGGTGCTTTTTTTATGGCTGGAGTAATAACTTACTTAACGCCGGTGAGAACCTCGGTCAATGAGCTGGCGCCCTTGCCAGGTTTAGTTGAGCTGCAAGCGGATCCTGAGTTTTCACAACTTACGCCACTGATCCTGCTACCAATAGAACGCCGGTCATACTTACCACTGTCATTTAAGCGCCGCACTAAACCATCGAGCATGACATTGGCTTCCATTTTCTGACCACGAACCTGAATAACCTCTATGTCGTCAACGCTTTTAAAGTCAGCGACCAGTTCAGTTTGCTGCGCATCCGGTGCGATTTCATCAATAACCTGTTGCAGGTACTCACGCGCTTGCGGATGACGCGCCAGCGTTAACGATTTGTAAAGTCGTCCCGCTCCCGCTAAATCCTGCTCGGTGGCCGTGCCGGTTTGCTTCAAACGAGCCAGCAGAAACATCGCATTCATTAACTTTGCCTCTGCCGCCCGCTCTAACAGGGTTACGGCTTCGTTGACGTTGGCTTCATCGTCAGTTTGTAAATGTAAAACAGCCTGTTGGTATAAAGCAGGTGGATAGTCACTTTTTACCGCCTGCGCCAGGAGTTTGTTGGCTTGCTGAATATCTTGTCCCAGCACAAAGCCATTCCGATACCAATCAGACATCAGGTAAAGCGCCATTGGGTTTCGATGCCTTACACCAAGTTTTATATAGCGAGCCGCTTCGTCATGATTTTGCTCCAAACCATCACCAGAGGCATAAGCCATCGCAACAAACGCTGCTGCATCACCACTACCGCTGCGGGCCAGCTTCATTAAACGGCGCAATTCTGCCTCGCACTGGTTGCCTTCGCATACTTTGACTGCTGTCTCCGCCATAGCTGGCAAGCTGCTGGCTGTTGTCATAGTCAGCAACAACCCCAGTGCTACAGCGCTACTTATCCGTGTTACCCACATAAAACCCTCAGCATATTTAACAAAAAATTTATATCATAATGATCGGTTAGTAAGACATTATGGTCAAGACAACCGGTACCGCAAACTGTAAACAAATGTGTTGCAATAATACGGCTCATTCCGGCGATAGATTTTTTTCATGCTGCTTTTTTAAGCAAATAGTCGTTATCAACGAAAAAAATAGTTATTTTTCCGGCATTTAATTGAGTATTCACTTTTAAATTTAGGGTTTAGATGGCTATACGCCTGAATTGGCAGTGTTTTAAGTAGATAACGGCTGACACATTTACTGATAGTTAGTCACAAATTTAGCAAACCTAACCACTATTAAAAGCGAAGAAAGGGTTAGTTCGCAGCGGTTTTACCTGTAATGGCTATTTGTAAGCTGGCGGTGGGCTTGGCGATTGTTGCTGAAGTTGCTATAACAATCAGCACTAAGACTAAAGTGGTATGGTCAGTAAGTGGCAATGGCGCTGCTAAGATCACGATCGATATTGCATTGTCGAACTATAAAAACAAAAAGTTACCCTCACTCAAAAAAAGCAGGAAACAAAGATGTCAGATTTCAGAGAGCAGGCGCTGCGCTACCATGCAGAACCGACCCCGGGCAAAATAAGTATTGAAATCAGTAAGCCGGCGGAGACCGTAAAAGATCTCGCACTGGCGTATAGCCCGGGTGTAGCTGAACCGGTACGGGAAATTGCTGCTGACATCGACAATGTCTACAAATACACCGCTAAAGGAAACCTGGTGGCGGTTATTACCAACGGTACGGCCATTTTGGGATTAGGTAATTTGGGACCGATGGCTTCAAAACCAGTGATGGAAGGCAAGGCATTGCTATTTAAGCGCTTTGCTAACCTGGATTCAATTGATATTGAGGTAAGTCACCGCACAACTGAAGAGTTTATTAACACGGTTGCTAATATTGCGGATACCTTCGGGGGGATTAACCTGGAAGATATTAAAGCACCAGAATG
Source organism: uncultured Chromatiaceae bacterium (assembly GCA_963975465.1). Lineage (GTDB taxonomy): Bacteria > Pseudomonadota > Gammaproteobacteria > Enterobacterales > Alteromonadaceae > Alishewanella. The sequence continues at coordinate 45,129 of CAXBHB010000004.1, read as the reverse complement.
CTTTGAAATAGAAAAAGAGCTGATTAAGCGCTGTAAAATACCGGTGTTTCACGATGATCAGCATGGGACGGCCATTGTCACTGCTGCCGGTATGCTGAATGCGCTGGAAATTCAGGGTAAGGATATCAGCCAAGCCATTATTGTCTGTATGGGAGCCGGCGCTGCGGCGATTGCCTGTATGGAGTTGTTGATTAAATGCGGTGCTCAGCGCGAACACATTTACATGCTGGATACTAAAGGTGTTATTCATACCCGGCGGGACGATTTAAACCAATATAAATTATTGTTTGCCAATAATACGGATAAGCGCACCCTGGAAGATGCATTAAATGGCGCGGATGTGTTTGTCGGCGTATCTGGTCCGGATGTATTGCCGCCCGAGGCGTTATCGCTGATGGCACCAAATCCGGTTATTTTTGCCTGTTCAAACCCCGATCCGGAAATTAAACCGGCGCTGGCGCATGCAGCCCGTAAAGATTTGATTATGGCGACAGGTCGTTCTGATTATCCTAATCAGGTTAACAACGTACTGTGTTTCCCGTTTATTTTTCGCGGCGCACTGGATGTTCGGGCCAGCGTTATTAACGATGAAATGAAAATTGCTGCGGTAAACGCCATCCGCGCTATTGCCAAAGAGCCGGTGCCCGCTGATGTTTTAAAAGCTGCTGACATTGATAAGCTGGAATTTGGCAAAGCCTATATTATCCCCAAGCCAATGGACCCAAGACTGCTGCCCCGGGTAGCGCGTGCTGTAGCTGAAGCGGCAGTAGCATCTGGCGTAGCACGCATCGCGTTACCGGATAATTATTACCTTTAATGTGACCAGCAAGCTGCGATCAAGGCTGACGATATCTCACTAGTCAGCCTTGATTAGCATTTAACACGCTGAGTGTCGCAGCATGCTTAGCGGACCTTACTTTTGCGGATCATTTTATACAGTAACTCTGGTGAAAAACGCGAAACCCAGGCACCCAGCTGCTCCTTTAGCCCACCGATAACGATATAGCTCTTGTTGCTAAGCAGTGCCTTTACCGCTTTTTCGGCAAAGTGCTCCGCACTCATGGCGTTAGCCTGGGCGGCGTCCATTTCACCAAGTGCGCTACCATCACCTGTAAGGGCATTGAGTGACACATCCGTTCTGACAAAACCGGGGAAAATAGTGGCAACACTCAGGCCCTGGTCAAATAATTCGGCTCTCAGACTGTTCGCCCATAAATGCAACGCGGCTTTAGCGGCTGAATAGCTGCCACGGTATTGGGTCCCGACCAAACCCGCCACTGATGAGACAAAAACAACTTTACCGCCACCGTCTGCTAACAGTAAAGGCAACGCATGACGGGTTAAGTTTATCTGGGCGAAGTAATCCACTTCAAACAATTTACGTTCGGTCTCAAGGGGCGTGTCGCTGATTAGCGCCCGCTGGCTGATCCCGGCGTTATTAATTAACCAGTCCAGTCCGCCAATTTGTTGTTGGATTATTGCAATCGCGGCAATGATGGCCTCATTGTCGGTAATATCAAGTGGCAATAGCAGGTGCTGGGAGGCATTAGGTAAGCTGTCGCGCACTCGCTCCAGCTCTGTTTGACGGCGGGCGCTTAAAATCAGCAGTGCACCATCGGCGGCCAGTTCCCGTGCCAGCGCCTCGCCAATACCCCCAGACGCGCCAGTGATCCAGATAACCTTGTTAGAGAGAGTCGTATGAGTTAGGGCCATAATGTGTTGTTGTCCTGTGCCTGTGCTGCACAGGACATTAAGCCAGCTTTAACCTTGTTGTAAAGCTTTGTTGGCTTGTACCTTATATTTGCGCTGATAATACCCTTTCAAGGCCATCAGCACGGTTAAGCCAATCACTGGCGCCGCCAACCAGCTGACTATCTGCCATTCACCGGGCAGCCATTGTGATAACACTTTACGACCGCCTGCAGCAAAAAATGCCGTGTAAACCGCAATACCAGCACCGACCATGGCACTGAAATGCTCAATGATCCAGGCTCGTTGCGCCACGTCCTTTTTATAAACATACACACTGATGTTGCTGGCGGTGATTAGGCTAACAACCGCAAATATAATCAGCAGCGGCATGCCGATACTGATCCCTTGCCAACCAACAAACACAGCAACCGGAAACATTAAAAATACCGGGCCCTGGTAGGTCCACCTGCGCAGCATGTCGCGGTTTGCTTTTGCACGTAATGCGCCAATAGCATGGCGTACGGTTACCCAGGTGAGCATGCTCAGCAGCAATAAAAAATAAGTAAATGGAATACGCCATACCATCATTTTTTCAATTTGTTCCATACTGATTTGCTTACTGTTGACGTAAATTCCGATCGGGTCTGCCATACCTATCAGGCTCATCACAACCCCCGAACCGGCAACAAACAACATAATATAGTAGAACACCTGGCCGGCGTTAATATGCAGCTTACTGCCTTTACGAGCGATAATGGGTAGCCAGAATACCATTAGCGCGATAGCGCCTAAAAAAATGTGCATATATAACAATGTAGTGTGGATAGTTAACATGGCAAGTCTCCTTGGTTGAGGCTTGCAGCTTACGCCAGAGCAGTTTTTAAAACAGGTGCCAAAAGTCAGGACTTTCCAATATGACTTCTGGCCTATTGCAGTTATTTCACGGCATCGCATAATGACCGAATGAAAACAAAAATTGATTTTGCCCGTCTGGCCGGATTGTTAACCTGGCTGATGGTGTATGGCATTACCTTATACATTTTGCACAAAGCCAATTCGGTGCATGGTGGGGTGCTACTGCATGGCCTTTTTTTAGGATATGGCGCACTGTTCTGGCTGCTAACCCGTGAACAGGGCTTCTTTACCTTGCGGGGCCGCTTTGGTCCCTGGTTATTATCGCTGCAATTGTTGTTGGCTTTTTCGCTGCAGTGGCTGCTGCCAGAGCGAAATTTTTATTTTATATCAATATTAACGATTATCTGGGTGGCCATGTTGCCCTTTGTGCTGCGCACCGGCCCGGCAGTTTTGCTGACAATTCTGGTAGTAGCGCTCTGGCATGTGCTGATTGCCTGGCAAACGGGTAGTAGCGTCTGGATAACTGGAATGCTTTACGGCAGTTTTCATCTGTTTGCGGTGTTAGTGCAAAGTGCCAGCCGGGATGCTGAAGCAGCGAAAGAAGAACTGGAGCAGAAGCATCAACAGCTACTGGCAACTCAGCAATTACTTCAGGCTGCATCGCGCCAAAGTGAGCGTACCCGGATCGCCCGCAATCTGCATGATGTCGTTGGCCATCATTTAACGGCACTGACCATCCAGTTACAGGTGGCCGGGCATTTAGCCAGTGGCGAGGCAAAGGAGCAGGTTGATAATTGCCACCAGTTAGCAAAACTGCTGCTGGCCGATGTGCGTGAAGCGGTAAGTACCATGCGCCAGTACGCCGATATTAGTTTGCTGGACGCAATAACAGGCTTAACCCGTTTTCTGCCAACGCAGCTGGAAGTAAAACTGCAGGTTCCTGCTGATATTATGCTCAATGATCTGACACAGGCGCAGCACCTGCTATGTATTGTGCAGGAAGCATTAAGCAACAGTTTAAAACATAGTGGTGCCAGCACCGTTGAGATAACGGCCCGGGTTGAACAGCATCAGCTACAGTTATTGATATGGGATAATGGCACGCTGGCACCTCGCTGGCAGCCTGGTAATGGTATTACCGGTATGCACGAGCGTTTAGCTGAGTGCGATGGTAGTTTACAACTGGCTACCAGGCAGCGGGCAATGCAGCTTTGTATAACCCTGCCTTACAAAGAGAGTGACAATGTATAAGGTATTGCTGGTAGACGATCAGAAACTGATCCGTGACGGTATTAAAAGTTTGCTTGGGCTGTCCGGTAAAGTCACGGTAGTGGGAGAGTGTGCAGATGGAACCACGGTATTAAATGCCTGCGTTGAACTTCAGCCAGATGTGGTGTTACTGGATTTATCTATGCCGAAGATGAATGGGGTGCAAACGCTGGCGTCGTTAAAGCAAGCAGGTATTAGCACGCCGACACTAATCCTGACCACCTTTGATGAACATGAATTAGTGTTAAAAAGTATCTCAGAGGGGGCCAGAGGCTTTTTGTTAAAAGATGTGTCACTTGATACCCTGGTGCAGGCCATTGCAACCCTGGCTGAAGGCGGTAGCTGGTTTGCCCCTAACATTACCGAGCGTTTGGTGGGCACTGTCCGAACCAGTAACAATAACGGCTTCAGCATGCCCGCTTCGCTGGAGCCATTGAGTGAAAAAGAATTGGAGATCCTGCAGCTTATGGCGGCCGGCTATAGCAACAAAGAAATTGCTGCAGCGCTGTATAAATCGGAAGGCACGGTAAAAAATCAGTGCTCTGCCATTCTGGCAAAACTCGGCGTGCGCGACCGCACCCGGGCAGTGTTACTCGCACTGGAGCTTGGCTTGATCAGTTAAGCATTAAGCAGATGCTCTGTCTTGTCACCTGAATAAAAAAACCGCCTGCAGGCGGTTTTTTTATTCAATACGCGAAAATATGCTGGTTATTCTTCGGTGGTATCCGCTTCAATAATAACCGGAATAGGTTTGCCCATACTGGTCAGGATCTGGCGTACTTCAGTCGGGATTTGGTGCGGATTATCTTTACGTAAGTCTTCATCCGCCGGCAATGGCTGGCCGGTAAAGGCATGCAGGAACGCTTCGCATAATAACTCGCTGTTAGTGGCATGGCGCAAGTTATTAACCTGACGTCGGGTGCGCTCATCGGTTAATACTTTTAGAACATTCAACGGAATGGAAACGGTAATTTTTTTTACTTGTTCTGACTTTTTACCATGTTCCGCGTAAGGATGGATATATTCGCCATTCCATTTAGCCATAAGGGTACCTTAGTTATTTATAATGGTTATTCGTATTTGCTCGCGCAGTTGCCAAATTCTAACTTTTTATCCCGCCATGTCCAATAGTGAGCAACAAATAATCATTATAGACGGCTAAATGGTTTGACATCCAATTTTTGATTGATATACTTTTAGACGTCTAAACATCCAAAAGCAAAAGCAAAAGCAAAAGCAAAAAGGTGTCGTTATGTCTCATTTAACTGCAGCAACCATTACAGCCCGGGCCGGTATTGCCGAGGATACGGCGTTTGGGGCAGTTACCCCACCTTTATATCTGACTACCACCTACGAGCTACCGGCTTTTCGACAGCCGGGGCAATATGATTACTCCCGCTCTAATAACCCCACCCGTGACACGCTGGCAGGGGCATTATGTGACTTAGAGCAGGGTGCCAGAGCTATTGTTACCGGCAGTGGTATGTCTGCCTGTTTACTGGCACTACAATTACTGGGCCCAGAGGACACCTTGGTTATTCCTCACGATTGTTATGGTGGTAGCTACCGCTTATTTACTAATCTGGCACAGCGGAAGCAAACTTTTAAACTGCAGATTATTAATTTTCAACAAGCCAATTGGACCGAGCAGGTTAAAGCAGCAAAACCCGCGATGATCTGGCTGGAAACACCGAGCAACCCTTTACTGCAAATTACTGATGTAAAAGCCGTGTGCCAGCTGGCCAATAGCATAAATGCCAAAGTAGTAGTGGATAACACTTTTTTATCACCGGTATTGCAACAACCATTGCTGTTAGGCGCCGATATTGTGGTGCATTCCACCACCAAATATATTAATGGCCACAGCGATATTATCGGTGGTGTGTTGGTCGCGAAAGATCCGGAAATTGGCGATGAATTGAAATGGTGGGCAAATTGTTTAGGGGTAACCGGACCGGCATTTGACAGCTACATGACGCTACGTGGCTTACGCACCCTGGTGCCACGATTACAATTACAGCAACAAAACACTGCAGAACTGGTGAGCTTTTTACAGCAACATCCTTTAGTCGGCACACTGTACTACCCGGGCTTGGCTGATCACCCCGGACATGCGATAGCTAAAGCACAGCAAACTGGTTTTGGTGCCATGTGCAGTTTTGATTTAGCGGCACCTGCAGAGGCATTGCCACTATTCTTTTCCAACCTTAGCTTGTTTACGCTGGCGCAATCACTCGGTGGAATTGAGAGCTTAATTTGTCACCCCGGCACCATGACCCACGCATCTATGGACGCGGCTGCCCAGCAAACGGCTGGCATTGGTCCGACGTTAATTCGCTTGTCGGTGGGCATTGAAGCGGCAGCAGATTTGATTGCCGATTTGCAATCTGGCTTTAATGCCGTCGCCAACTGGCTAAGTACCGAGCAGTCTTCCCGCACTACCAGGCAGGCTGCAGGTTTGGTGCAGGGTAAATCGGAATTGAACCGGCAAAACCGGCTTAACCCGGCCCTGACGGCTTTCTGGTAACGACACATGAGCCAGCAATTAACAGCAGTATCGGCCCGGCGGGGGCTTGAAGTACATAAATTTGGCGGCAGTAGTCTGGCTAATGCCAGCCGTTTTCAGGCGGTGGCTGCATTACTGAAGCAACAGCCTGCTGTACCCTGGGTCGTCGTTTCTGCACCGGGTGACACTACCGATGCTTTGCTACTACTGATTGCCAGTTACCAGCGTGCTGAGGATATCAGCCAGCCTTTGGCAACGCTAAGCACTCAGTTACAGCAACTTGTTACGGCAACCTTGCCGGACTTTGCCGCTGCTGCCGTGTTGACAGCACTGAACAGCTGGCTGCAACAGATACCCGGCTGGTTAGCCAGTGAACAAACTAATGAGGTGCTGGCAATTGGCGAGTTACTGTCAGCGACCCTGTTAGCCGCCAGTTTAACTGAGCAGGGCACATCAGCAGTGGCATTAGACGCCCGGGATTTTCTGGTCTTTGCCAATAAAGAACCTGACTGGCAGCAAAGCACTACAAAACTTGGTGCACTGATAGCCGGCCATCGGTCAGAGAAATGTCATGTGGTAACAGGTTTTATTGGCCGCAACGAAAACGGCGACAGTATTACGCTTGGCCGCAACGGCAGTGACTACAGCGCTACGTTACTCGGTGCTTTACTTGCGGCAGAGCGGGTCAGTATCTGGACGGATGTGACAGCGATTTATAGCGCCGACCCGCGTAAGTGCACCGATGCTGTTGCTTATAAACAGGTGAACAAACGGCAGGCTTGCCAGCTTGCCGCGTTGGGCAACCCGGTGTTGCATGCCCGTACCCTGGCGCCGCTGGCTGGTACTGATACCCACTTACTGGTGCGCAGTGCCCTGCAACCAGAATATGCCGGCTGTGCAGTAGCGGCTGAGGCACCTGCTCAAACATTTTTAACCAGTTTAAGCCCGGTACGGTTAGTGTCGTTAGCGGGGAAACCGGCTGTTAACGCTGATGCCCTTGCACGTGAACTGCAAAGCGCTGTCGTGGTATTACCGCATGCTCATAACGCTGATGATGCCAGCGCTCAACGCTGGCTAATACCTTCCGCTGTTTGGCCGGATGCCCTTGAGCTGCTGCATCAACAGGGGTGTCATCCACTTGTTGATACCCTGGAATATTATGCGCTGGTATGGTTAAAAGCCAGTACTGAACAGCAGGTCAGTCCCGCTTTGTCACAGCTGCTGCAGCAATTACAGGTACAACATTTATATGAAAATGATCAATTGGCCGTTTGGCTGTTCAAGCAGGAGGTAGCGGTGGCAGAGTTAAATCAGATCCATCAGCATTGTGTGGCCAGCAAACCGCGCCTGCAATTACTGGTTGCCGGCACCGGCAATGTTGGCACAGAGTTTTTAAATATGCTGCCCAACCAGCAGCAGGTATTGGCAGACGATATTAGTGTTGAGCTGGCCGGGGTGTTTAATTCACGCCAGGCCTGGCTTGGCGGGCAACTAAAGCCTGCCCTGTGGCAAGAGCAGCTTGCCGATAGTGACCATTATTCGACTACGGCGTTGCTGACCTATATCCGTCAGTTACCGGAGCCCAAAGTATTGGTAGATATTACGCCTAGTCGGCAATTTGCCAGACTGTATGCTGAGTTTGCGGCTGCAGGTTGCCACATTATCAGCGCCAATAAGCAAGGCGTTACGCTGCCACTGACTGAATACAATGCTATACGCTCAACCATTGCGGCGGGACGCCTTAGCTGGCGCAGCAATACCACTGTAGGTGCAGGCATTCCGGTGCAACAGGTGATGAAAACCCTGCAACAGAGCGGCGATAAGATTTACCGGATAAGCGGGGTTTTTTCCGGCACGCTGTCCTGGTTGCTTTGCCAGTATGATGGCAGTGTGCCGTTTTCCGACTTGCTGACCCAGGCTGCCCAGCTTGGTTTTACCGAACCTGATCCGAGGGATGATTTATCGGGTATTGATGTGCAACGTAAGTTACTGGTTTTGGCCAGAGAGCTGGGATTGAGCCTGGAATTAGAACAGATTAGCTTACAGCCACTCATGCCTGACGCACTGAGCAGCGGAAGTTGGACGGAGGCCTGGCAGCAACGCGAATTGCTGGACAACATGCTGGCCGCTGCGTTGGCAGAGGCGAAAGCTGCTGGCAAGCTATTGCGTTATGCCGCCAGTTTAACCCTAACTGACAGCGGACTAAGCGCAGAAGTGAAACTACTGCAGGTAGCGGCTGATGAGCCACTGGCCGCGCTGGCGCCCTGCGATAATATATTTGTGATTGAAAGCCAGTGGTATAGCTCTAACCCGCTGGTGTTAAAAGGTCCGGGGGCCGGTAAACAAGTTACCGCCGGGGGTATTCATGCTGACGTTGCCCAGTTGTGTCAGCAGCTTATATTAACTGGCGCAAGCCGCTAGAAAGATGGTTTAACGAGAATAATTATGGCCTTTGCAAATGCCCAGTATCTGGACGCTATTAACCGTAACCTTGACGATATACAGGGTAAAGTGAATGTGAGTTTTGAGTTTTTCCCGCCCAGAACAGCGCAAATGGAACAAACCCTGTGGCAGTCGATTGAACGGCTGGCACCGTTGGCGCCGTCTTTTGTGTCAGTAACCTACGGTGCCAACTCCGGTGAACGTGATCGGACCCATGATATTATCAAGTCGATTAAGCAGCGCACTGGTTTAATTGCCGCACCGCATTTAACGTGTGTTGATGCCAGTAAGCAGCAACTGATTGATATTGCGCGTGACTATTGGGACAACGGCATTCGGCATATCGTCGCTTTACGGGGCGATTTACCACCAGACAGTGCCGCAATACCTGAGTTATATGCTGCTGATTTAGTCGAAATTTTGCGTTCAGTGGCCGATTTTGATATTTCAGTGGCCGCTTATCCTGAGGTTCACCCACAAGCGCCGAACGCGCAGTTCGACTTACTGAATTTAAAACGTAAAGTTGATGCCGGCGCCTCAAGAGCCATTACCCAGTTTTTCTTTGATAGTGAGAAGTTTTTACGTTATCGCGATCGCTGTGCGGCAATTGGTATCGACGTCGATATTATTCCGGGTATTTTGCCGGTAACCAACTTTCAACAGTTGCAAAAATTTGCCGGCCTGACCAACGTAGCCATTCCCGGCTGGATGAATAAAGCGTATCAGGGCCTGGATAATGATCCGACAACCCGTAATCTGGTTGCTGCCAACATTGCGATGGAAATGGTAAAAGTGCTGAGCCGGGAGGGGGTTGATCAATTTCATTTTTATACCCTCAACCGTAGTGAGCTTAGCTATGCAATCTGTCATTTGCTTGGCGTAAGACCTGTAATTTAGTAACGCCTGTTTTAGGATGCTTCCCAAGCGCAGGCAAAACAGTTAATCTTGCTGTTGCTAGTGACGTTATCTTGAGACAGGGATTAGCCCATGCCGTTGTTAAAGGTGTGCCGAAATAGTGCCTGCAGCCTGCTATGGCTGCTAAGCAGCTTGCTGATTGCGCCGGATAGTATCGCAAGCATTACAGCAAGTGCTGCGGCTAATGACACGGCAGATAATGACATTGTCAGTCTTGATAACTATTTCAGTGAAAGCTGGAACACAGTGCACGGTTTACCTCATAACACCATCAATGCTATTGCTCAGACTCCTGACGGCTACCTATGGTTTGCAACCTGGGAAGGCGTTGCCCGCTTTAATGGTCGGCAATTCGATATTTTTGAGCGTAGTAGCACAACAGGTTTACCCGATTCTGGGATCCGCGCCCTCAGTGTCGCCGACGATGGCGACTTGCTGGTAGCAGGTTCACGTGGCGGAATTGCCCGGGTGAATGGCCAGCAATGGCACAGTTATCCTGCGCTGGGTGTGCTTATCAACAAAGTGATGTTAGACAGCAAGCAGCGACTTTGGCTGGCCACTGAAGGTGAAGGGCTCGTTATGCAGGCGGTCGATGGCAGCCGGCAACAGTATACTGCAGACCACGGGTTACCGGCTAATGCGGTAAAAAGCTTATTCGAAGATAATCAGGGCCGGATCTGGGTTGGTACCTCGGGTGGGCTGGCTTTAATCGACAAGCGGCTGCAACTTAGTCAGCCATTTGCACGTGAGTTAAATACCCCGGTGTTTGCCCTGGCAGCCAATAATGATCAGCAGTTGTTAATTGGTACAGAGCGCGGTTTGTATCAGTTGCATAATCAACAGGGTTTAACCCAGATTCTCGCCGATGTGCCCGTCGCTACTATACTGTCGGAAGCCTCGGGCATGCTGTGGATAGGCACAGTTGATCGTGGTTTATTGCGTTTATACCAGAATCGGTGGGAACAACTGAGTATTGAGCAAGGTTTACCTAACAACCGGGTACTGGCGTTATTTCGTGACAAGGAACGCAGCCTTTGGGTTGGCACCAATGGCGGTGTATTTCGTTTGCGTGATGCCCCCTTTACCACTTATACCAGCGAGCAGGGGTTAGCCGATAATTACGTGCGTACAGTGATGTCAGATAACCATCACTGTGTCTATGTCGGCAGTAGCAGAGGGCTGGATAGCATTTGTAATGGCACTATGACTCATATCGACTTGTCGACCCATGCCGCAGGACAATCGGTATTAAGTCTGGCGCTGGATCAGCAGCAGAACCTCTGGATTGGCACCTATACCGACGGTGTTTTGCAGTACGCCAATGGCCAGGTGGTAGCGCACTATCGAAGTTCAGATGGTTTGGCTGCTAATGAAGTCAGGGCAATACTCCCCCGGCCTGATGGCTCAGTTTTAGTGGGTACTGCACAAGGATTAAGCTTAATTCGCGACGGCAAGCTCAGTTCACCGGTTGCGGCGGCTTCGCTGCCTTCACCATTTATTATGGCATTGCACCAGGCGACTGATGGCAAAGTATTTATTGGTAGTGGTGCGGGCGTGGCAATCTGGCACAACGATAACGTGCGTCAGCTTGATTTCACAGGCCTCGATCAGGCTGAATACGCATTTGGTTTTGTAGAAGACGGTGCCGCCGGCATTCTATGGATGACAACCGATCGCGGCCTGGTCGCTTTTGATTTAGCCAGTGAACAACTGGCGCTGGTCGGCCGCAATCACGGTATGCCCTTTGATAAACTGTTTCAGCTGGTTATTGATAAACAGCAGTATTTCTGGGTATCAACCAATCGCGGCGTCCTGCGGTTTAGCCGGCAACACGCGTTAGATGTAATATATGACCGACGTGACCGCATCAGTTATGAATTATTTGGTGAGGGTGATGGCATGGCCAGTGCACAGGCGAACGGTGGCTCATCACCGGCGGCCAGTTTGCATAGCGATGGCTCAGTTTGGGTGGCTACTTCAATTGGGGTAAGCAAAGTACAACCTTCCCGGCTAAGTGCATTCTCTGCTATTACGCCACCCGTGGTTCTGGAAAAGTTGCAGGCAGATGGTGAGACTTTTACTCCTGAGCAAGATGTCCGGCTGGCGCCAGGCACCAGCAGGATAGAAATTGAGTACGCCGGCCTGGGTTACATTATGCCGCAGCGTATTCAGTATCGTACGATGTTGCAGGGGTTTGAACAGGAGTGGGTATTCCGGGGCACTCAGGCGAATGTGCAATACACCAACCTGGCACCTGGCCACTACACATTTAATGTTGCTGCAGCTTATCCCGATGGTGGCTGGAGCCAGCAAGCCGCCACAGTTAGTTTCAGTATTGCGCCGCATTTCTGGCAACGGCCGTTGTTTCAGCTTTTTGTGGTGTTATTGATAGCGGCGTTAGTGACTGCCATTGTCCGTTGGCGTCTGGCCAGCTTAAAGCGCAGTGAGTTAAGGTTGAAACAGCAGGTTGCTGAGAAAACGGCCGAGTTGGCGGGCCTCGCCAGGCTGGATGCTCTGACGGGTTTAGCAAACCGGCGGGCCTTTGACGAAGCTATGCAACATGAGTTAAAGCGTGCCAAGCGACAACAGGAATCATTGTGTCTGGCATTACTGGATATTGATTACTTTAAGCAGGTCAATGACAACTGGTCGCACTCAACGGGTGATGAAGTGTTAAAGCGTGTTGCCGCAATCTTGCAACAGCATTGCCGCGATACAGATTATCTCGCCCGTTGGGGCGGTGAAGAGTTTGTAATTTTGCTACCTGACACGCCGTTGGCTAAGGCTCAGGAAGTATGCGACAGGCTTCGTCAGAAAATTGCCGGTGGTAGTTTCGACGATATTGTTGCTGACTTAACGATTACCTTGAGTGTCGGTGTGGCTAAATTAAGTCATAAAGGTGATGGTAAACAATTACTTATTGACGCAGATCGGGCACTTTACCAAGCAAAAAGTCAGGGCCGGAATACGGTAGTAAGTAGCGAAGAACCGGATTAATGCCAAAATTATTAAATAGATAAAAATTCACAAAAACAGCATAATTATTGTTGATTCTGCATGTTTGCCGTTCTACACTAGCAACCGTTTTATGCTATAACTTTTAGCTGGTTTTGCAATTGAGTTGGGTAAACATGTCTTTAGTAGCATCTTCTGATCAAAAAATTCGCTCTGCCGTGTTGGGTGCCGCAGGCTACAGTGGCGCGGAGTTATGCGCTTTGCTGGTCGCTAACCCGTATTTTTCACTGGATTATGCATTTGCCTCTGCTGGTCGCACAGCGGAGCCATTAAGTAATTTGTATCCGCGCTTTACTAACGCCATTGATATTATGGTAGAGCCCTGGCAGGACGAACGGATTAGCAGCTTAGCCGTTGATGTAGCTTTTCTGGCGTTGCCGCATGAAGCCAGTGAAGCAGTAACACCACTGCTGTTGGCTGCCGGTATCGTGGTTGTCGATTTATCGGGGGCGTTCCGGCTAAAGCAGCCAGCGTTATATCCAAAATATTATGGTTACCAGCATCAGCATCCAGAGCTGTTAAGTGAAGCCGTATATTGTCTGATGGAGTGGCTGACTGAAGTTCCCAATAATCTGATTTCGGTACCCGGTTGTTATCCTACCGCCTGCTCTTTGGCGCTATTACCATTAGTAAACAGTGGCTTACTGGCTGAGCAATGTATCCCGGTTATTAATGCGACCAGTGGTGTATCCGGCGCAGGGCGTAAAGCCGCGCTTAGCACGTCATTTTGTGAGGTGGGCTTAAACGCCTATGGCTTTTTTGGCCATCGTCACCGGCCGGAAATTGAACAAAACCTCGGGCGAAAAGTCGTGTTTACACCCCATTTAGGCAATTTTAAGCGCGGTATTCTTGCGACCAGTGTGGTGACCTTAAAATCTGAGGTTAGTCCGGATCAGGTAAAACGCGCATTTACCGACGCTTATCAGCATAAACCATTGGTTCGCTTGTTAACTCAATCACCTAATGTCGCTAACGTAGCCGGCACACCTTATTGTGACTTGTACTGGCAGCAAGATGGTGAGCAGCTGGTGGTGGTGTCCGCTATCGACAACCTGCTCAAGGGGGCTGCAGCGCAAGCAATGCAGGCAGCCAATGTACGCTTTAGTAAGCCCGAAACAGCAGGGTTATTCAGTGGGGTGGTAGTATGAAACCGTTGCCGCTGGTGATTAAAATGGGAGGCCGTTTGTTGCAGGAACGCCCTGCATTGGACGCATTACTTGGGGTGTGCTGCCAACTCAAGCAGCAGCGACCTGTGGTGCTGGTGCACGGTGGTGGCGATCAGGTAGACCAATGGCTGGCGAAGTTTGGCTTTAGCACTGAAAAAATTGATGGCCAACGCGTTTCACCAGCAGAGCAAATGCCGGTAATAACCGGTGCGCTGGATGGTGCAGTAAACGCAGAGCTGGTAAGCCGCGCTATGTTGCAGGGGTTGAATCCGGTCGGGCTGAATCTGTCAGCCGGCGCCAGCTTGCACTTTACCGTTAATAGTAAACTTGGTGCTGTTGGCCTGGCTAAAGCAAATGATTCGACGTTAATTCAATTGCTGCTGGAGCAAGGTTTTACACCGGTTTTCAGCTCAGTGGGTATTGGTAATGAGGGCCAGTTGCTGAATGTAAACGCGGATTTGGCCGCTGCCGCAATTTGCCAGTTAGTGCAGGGTGAATTGGTCTTGCTGACAGATGTACCGGGCATTCTGGATAGTCAAATGCAGCTTATTGCTGAGCTGAGCCCGGCCGGTGCTGCTGAGCTGGTAGCCAGCGGCGTGATCAAAGGCGGCATGAAAGTAAAACTGGATGCCGCCCTGGAAACCGGCCTGGCGTTACAGCGCAATATCATTGTCGCAGGCTGGCAACAGCCAGAGAACTTATTAAAACTGATGCAGAACAAGCCGGTAGGCACCTGCATTTTATATTAAACCCGCCATGCTGATGTCAAAATCACCGGCTTGATAAGGAAACCGCCTAGCGGATCATAGCGTGCTTTATGAGTAAATTAAGCCAGTTATTGTGCTTAACCGATCTGGATCAGAACCAACTTAACCATATTCTGAAGTTAGCAATAGACATTAAGCAAAGTCCGGCGCGATACAATCAGGCGCTGGCCGGTAAAAGTATTGCCCTGTTGTTTGAGAAGCCATCGTTGCGAACCCGGGTCAGTTTTGATGTGGGAATAAATAAGCTGGGTGGCCACAGTGTTTACCTGGATTTGCAAAATGGTGCCATGGGCGTACGTGAATCGGTGCAGGACTTTGGCAGTAATCTGGCGTGCTGGACCGATGCTATTGTCGCCAGAGTTTTTAGCCAGAAAACCTTGATAGAACTGGCGCATAGCAGTAAAAAGCCGGTAATTAATGCCCTGAGTGATTTATACCATCCGTGTCAGGCTCTGGCAGATTTAATGACGTTACATGAACAATTTGGTGAGCTTGATAAAGTTCATTTAGCCTTTGTCGGTGATGGCAACAATGTTTGCCACTCTTTAATGCTGGGTGCGGCGATTATGGGTATGGATTTAACCGTAATAACCCCTCCTGGCTTTGGCCCGGACGCGCATGTGTTGTTAAAAGCCCAGCAAATGGCGGCGCACAGTGGCGCTAAACTGGTATTAAGTCAGCATTTGTCTTCTGCTTCAGGGGTAGATGCAATTTATACCGACACCTGGTTGTCGATGGGCGCGAAAGCCGATCCAAAACAGGTGGGTCAGTTATTTGCCGATTATCAGATTAATACCGCGGCAATGCAGCGTTTAGCGGTAAAACATTTTATGCATTGTTTACCGGCACATCGGGGACAGGAAGTCACCAGTGAGGTGCTCGACAGTGATTATTCACTGGTACTGCAACAGGCCGAAAACCGGATGCATGCCCAGAATGCCGTTTTAATCAGTTTATTTAGTTGAGGTCATAATGAGTGTAAAAAAAGTGGTATTAGCCTATTCCGGTGGCCTGGATACATCAGCTATCGTGCCGTGGTTAAAAGATAATTATCAGTGTGAAGTGATTGCCTTTGTTGCAAACGTTGGCCAGGGTGACGAAGAACTGGCAGGGGTAGAGCAAAAAGCCATTAACTCTGGCGCCAGCAGCTGTTATATCGTTGATCTGCGAGAAGAACTGGTAAATGAAGTTATTTATCCGACGTTAAAAACTGGTGCTGTTTATGAAGGCCAGTATTTACTGGGGACGTCGATGGCGCGGCCGGTTATTGCCAGAGCTCAGGTTAAGCTGGCACTTGAATTAGGTGCTGATGCTTTATGTCATGGTTGCACCGGTAAGGGCAACGATCAGGTGCGGTTTGAGAGCTGCTTTGCGGCGTTAGCACCGCAATTAAAAGTTATTGCGCCGTGGCGGGAATGGCAGTTTAACTCCAGACAATCGCTGCTGGATTATCTGGCAGAAAAAAAGGTGCCGACGACCGCATCTGCCACTAAAATTTACAGCCGCGACGCCAACCTGTGGCATATATCTCATGAAGGCGGCGAACTGGAAGACCCATGGTGCGAGCCGACTGAACAGGTATGGATGTGGACTAAATCACCAGAGCAAGCGCCAGACCATCCGGCGTATGTCGAACTGACTTTTGCAAAAGGACAGTTAACCACAGTAAACGGTCAGCAACTGGACGGTGTAGCCGCAATAGAACTGCTCAACCAGATTGGCTCTGAGCATGGTGTCGGCAGAATAGATATTGTCGAAAACCGGTTGGTGGGCATGAAGTCCCGTGGCTGTTATGAAACACCGGGCGGCACCATTTTACTGGCTGGCTTAAAAGGGCTGGAAGCATTGGTTTATGACCGCAGCTCACTGAAGTATCGCGAGGAAATCGGCCTGGAATTTGCTCAGCTGGTCTACGATGGCCGTTGGTTTACCCCGCTGAAAGACGCCTTGCTGGCCGCTGCGACGTCACTGGCAGAGCAACTAAGCGGTGAAGTGGTCATGAAGTTATACAAAGGCAATGTGACTGTCGCTAAACGTCGCTCGGTTAATACCTTGTACTCCGAAGCCTTCGCCACCTTTGAGGGTGATGAAGTGTATGATCAGAAAGATGCCGCTGGCTTTATCCGGCTCTACAGCCTGGCCAGCCGGATCCGGGCAATGCATCAACAAAAGGATTAAGCATTATGGCTATGTGGGGAGGGCGCTTTACTGAAGCCACACTAAGCGAATTTCGTGATTTTAATGACTCACTTAGTTTTGACTATTTACTGGCCCAGCAGGATATTGCCGCCTCAAGAGCCTGGACCAAGGGCTTGTTGCAAGCTGGAATTATTTCGGCTGCTGAAGCCGGTCAATTGGATCAAGGCCTGGCAGACCTGGCCTTCGCAATTGACGCAGATCCCCGTCTGCCATTGCAGACCAAAGAAGAAGATATTCACAGCTGGGTTGAAAGTCAGTTAACTGCCAAACTTGGAGATGTTGCTAAAAAGCTGCATACCGGACGCAGTCGCAACGATTTGGTTGCGACTGATTTACGCTTATGGACGCGCTTGCAAGCGGGTACCGTGCGTAAATCGTTATTAGCGGCGCTGGCGGCATTGCTGGAATTTGCTGATAAAGCTGAGCAGGTCGTAATGCCCGGCTTTACCCATCTGCAACGGGCTCAACCGGTATTGGTAGCGCATTGGGCATTAGCTTACGTCGAAATGTTTAAACGTGACTTAGGCAGACTCGATGATGCGCTGACAAGAATGGATAGCTGTCCGCTGGGCTGCGGAGCGCTTGCCGGAACCGGGATCAATATTGACCGCCAGGTGCTGGCAACTGAGCTGGGCTTTGGCAACGCCGCCTTAAACAGCTTAGATGCGGTATCTGACCGGGATTATCTGGTAGAACTGTCAGCAACGGCCAGCTTGTGTATGACGCATTTATCGCGGCTGTCTGAAGATGTGATTTTCTTCTGCTCAGGAGAGGCTGGCTTTTTTAAATTGGGTGATGCCATCAGTTCGGGTTCATCACTGATGCCGCAAAAGAAAAATCCAGACGTATTTGAACTATTGCGCGGCAAAACCGGCCGGGTATTAGGTCATCTGGTGGCTATTCTGCATGTGCTGAAAGGTTTGCCGTTGGCTTATAACAAAGATATGCAGGAAGATAAGCAGGGCTTTTTTGATTTGATGCACAGCTGGCAACAGTCGCTGTTGGTGCTGGCAACTGTTTTGCCACATCTGAGCGTTAACCGCGAGCAATGCCGCAAGGCTGCGGAGTTAGGCTATAGCAATGCGACTGATCTGGCTGATTATCTGGTAAGTAAAGGTATGCCCTTTCGCGATGCGCATGAATGTGCCGGTGAACTGGTGTTAGTGGCATCAAAACAACAACTGCCGCTGGAATCGTTAAGCCTCAGTGAATTGCGGCAGGTAAGTGAGTTAATTAACGATGATGTTTATCCCGCGCTGACGCTTGAAGCCGGCATGGCCAGGCGGTGTGCGTTGGGCGGCACCGCATCAGAACAGGTTATGCAGGCGCTGGCCACTGCCAAAAGCTGGTTTGAAAACTCGGCGATGCGCTAACAGCCGCTTCGTCGTTGATCCAAAAAATAAAGGCCAGTATGTAACTGGCCTTTATTTTTGGATCAACACGCGTAGCAAAAGTAATATTTGTCCAAAACGTAGCGGGTATTAAAATAATTCAGATTCGTCAGGCTCTGTTTTTTGGTCACTATCAAAATAAATTTGCTGGACGCTACTCTGGCTATATTGGGTCGGTTCGGTGCCAATTTTAAAGTATTCAAAACTACTGGTATGGTCATTGCTGCGACTGAGTAAACCTGTGGCAAGATCGATCCGGACTGACGCCAGGCCGGTTGGCGCCTGTAAGCGACGCTCTTCATAGTTCGGTAAGATTTGCGCCATATAATCCAGCCAGGCTGGCAACGCAGTTCGGGCACCTGACTCTGTGCCTGCACTCTGGTTTTGACCAAGGTTAGCATGCCATTGCGCCCGGCCAAGGCTGCGGTTCGCGTCATCAAAGCCGACCCAGGTTGTTACTGCCGTTGTCGCGGTAAAACCAGAAAACCAGGTGTCTTTTGAATCATTAGTAGTACCGGTTTTTGCAGATATATCACGCCTTTTCAGGCGCTGCACCCGCCAGGCTGTGCCATTCCAGCCAGTTTCACGACGCCAGTCACCTCCACCCCAGACACTACTGGTGAGTGCATCAGCGATTAAAAATGCATTTTGACTACTAACAACCTGTTCTGCCATTTTGGGCTCATTGACTGGCGGATTTTCATCGGTTTCTGGAAGGTCATCAGACTGTTGCAGAGTACTGAATAACTCATGCAGCTGCTGTTCGTTATCAGCCTGTGGCGCGCTGTCAGCCGCCAACTGTTCTTCCGGTAAGATTTCTTCTTGTTCAGCCTCACAGTCTGAGCAGGCTATCTCAGGTTGATGCTGGAAAATAACCTCGTCCTGTTCACCTAGCACTTTATCGACAACATAAGGCGTTACCAGGAATCCGCCATTGGCAAAAGCGGCGTAGCCGGTAACCAGTTCAAGCGGCGTTAACGATGCCGAGCCGAGTGACAGGGTTTCATTGCGGGGCAGATCACTGGCGGCAAAGCCGAAGCGTTGCAAGTGACGGATACTGTTGTCAATACCGACTCCCCGCAGCAACCTTACTGAAACCACATTTTTCGATTTCGCCAATGCTTCACGGATCCGGATTGGGCCATCATAGACGGCGGGCGAGTTCCGAGGCCGCCAGGCAATACCGGCATTATCATCCCACTGATGAATGGGGGCATCGTTCATAACTGACGCCAGGGTGTAGCCATGCTCCAATGCAGCAGAATAAATAAAGGGTTTAATATTTGAACCAACCTGACGCTTCGCCTGGGTAACCCGGTTAAACTGGCTTTGGTTAAAGCTATAACCGCCAACGAGTGCCTGAATAGCGCCATCTTGCGGATTAATGGCCACCAAAGCACTACTGGCAGACGGGATCTGGCTTAAGCGCCATTGCTCTTCTTGCTGTCGAATTAAAATATGCATACCCGGGGCCAGAATAGCCGCCGCACTTTTTGGCGCGACGCCCTGACGCTCATCGGTAATAAAAGCGCGTGCCCATTTTAAACCATCCCATTGCAAGCTTACTTTTTGATCCGCCGCCAGCAATACTTCCGCACTGTTTTCATTAACCGTCAGGACTACTGCCGGTAATAAATCTTCAATGCCTTGTTGCTTACTCAGGTAAGCGAGGATATCAGCATGCTCTGGCCGGTCAGTTTCTTTGAATAACAGACCGGTTTCCTGAGCCGTATCAGCTACTTCATTATTGCTTTCGTCTGCCGGGATAAGTTCAGACTGCCAGAGCGTGGCGACAGGTCCGCGGTAGCCATGACGTTCATCATAATCGTACAGGTTTTGCTGCAGCGCCCGTTTAGCCGCGTGCTGCTCGTTGCTGTTAATAGTGGTGTAAACTTTGTAGCCCTCAGAGTAGGCGGCTTCTTCGCCAAACCGTTGCACCATTTGCATTCGGACCATTTCAGCAATATAGGGCGCAGACGCCGTTATCTGGGCGCCATGCAGCTTACTGGTGATTGGCGCAGCCACTGCAGACTGATATTCTTGTTCTGTGATCACATCGATAGCGCGCATACGGGCCAGCACGACGTCCCGGCGGTTTTTGGCATTGGTGGGCGAACGAATAGGGTTAAGTGTAGAGGGCGCTTTTGGCAAGCCGGCAATAATTGCAATTTCGTCCAGGCTAAGTTCAGAGACAGATTTACCAAAATAAACCTGGGCAGCAGCACCAACACCAAAGGATCGATGGCCCAATTCGATTTTATTTAAATAAAGTTCGAGAATTTCATCTTTTTCCAAAAGTTCCTCAATTCGGAACGCCAGGAAGACTTCTTTAATCTTGCGCATTAACTTTTTCTCCCGGCTCAAGAAGAAATTACGCGCCAGTTGCTGAGTTATAGTGCTTGCCCCCTGGCTAAAGTCGCCAGACGAAACCACAACGGTTGCTGCCCGCATTATGCCAATAACATCAATGCCGGGATGATCATAAAATCGTGTGTCTTCAATAGCTAAGAATGCCTGAATGAGTAAAGGAGGCATTTCATCGAGTTTTAATGGGATCCGTCGTTTCTCACCAAATTGCGAAATTAGCTGGCCATCTGCCGTGTAAACCTGCATGGGGGTTTGTAGCTTGACTTCTTTCAGGGTCGCTACGTCAGGCAGATCATTTTTGACGTAAAGATACAATGCTACGATCGTCAGGATCCCAGCGAAAAAACCAACAAGACCGACTATTAAAAGTTTTTTAACCCAAGACACTGAATAACCCCAATTTTTACTCCCAATTCCTTTACAACGCTGCTAGTATATATTTATTGGCTGTCGATGAAACGCTTTTTCTTGCTAAAAAATAGCGGCTGAGCTAAGAATACGACAATAATAAGCATAACTATAAAATGGCCACAGGAAGCTATGATTAAAAGCCTGTTTAATAAACAAACACCCATGATGGTCGGTATCGATATCGGTGCCCACTCCGTCAAGGCTGTGCTGTTGAGCCAGCATGGTAGCCAGTATAAGGTCGAAGCCTTTGCTGTGGAGCCGATGATCAAAGGCGCAATGTCGGATCGTGAGATACAGGACATTGAAGCCGTTGGTAACGTTATCGGCAAGATCCGGAAGAAGATCCCCAGGTCTGTCAAGTTTGCGGCAGCCGCTGTATCCGGATCAACCGTGATCAGTAAGGTCATCTTTATGGATGTGTCATTAACTGATGCTGAACTGGAAAGTCAGATAGAAGTTGAAGCAGATACCTTAATCCCTTACCCGCTGAATGAAGTTAGTCTTGATTTCGAAAAGCTTGACGTCAACGAATCCGATCCTTCTAAAGTTAACGTGCTGCTGAGTGCTGCGCGCACCGAAAGCGTTGAAGCACGGGTAGCCGCGCTGGATAACGGCGGTTTTGGTGCGAAACTGGTTGATGTGGAGAGTTACGCATTAAGCCGTGCGGCAGAACTGTGTTTGAAGCAGTTACCTGATGATGCAGCCGGAAAAGTGGTGGCCATGGTCGACATCGGTGCAACCATGACCTTACTCAGTATCGTTGAAAAAGGTAAAACGTTGTACACCCGTGACCAGTCGTTTGGTGGCGAACAGTACACCCGTAGCATTTTGTCTTACTACAACAAAAGTTATGACGAAGCGGAACTGGCAAAAGTGAGTGGTGATCTACCGCCAAACTATACTTTCGAGGTTCTGGCACCGTTTCAGACTATGTTGCTGCAGCAAATTCGTCGGGGTATCCAAATGTATCTCACCAGCAGTGGCCGTGACGCCGTTGATTACCTGCTGGTGTCAGGCGGCACAGCGCTGATTGATGGTATCGATAAGCTGCTGATTGACGAACTGGGTATTCATACCGTAGTTGCTAATCCTTTTAAAACAATAGAAGTAGCAACGTCGGTTGACCGTGAACAGTTAAACAAAAGCGCCCCGCAACTGATGGTTGCAAGCGGCCTGGCCTTACGGAGTTTTTCATCATGGCATATATAAATTTACTGCCCTGGCGTGAAGCTGCGCGCAAAGAAAAACAAAAGCAGTACGTTACGGTTTTAGCAATGACAGCGGTATTTACTTTTTTGGTCTTCTTTCTGATCAACATGGTGTATAGCAGTATGTTAGACGGCCAGTATCAACGAAATCGCTATCTGGAAAACGAGATAAAGATAGAAAACCAGAAAATCAGAGAGATTGAGACGCTGGATGAAACCAAACGCAGCCTGCAACAGCGGATGAATCTGATTGAGCAGTTACAGGGAAGTCGTAATCTGGGTACAGAAATTATGTCAGAGATTGCCAATGTCGTTCCGTCCGGTATTTATCTGACGCAATTAGAGAAGAAAGGCTCTAGTTTACTGTTAATCGGCCGAAGTGAATCTAATAACCGGCTATCGACGATGTTGCGGGATGCTGAGCAATCCGAATTGCTTGACAGCCCATTGTTAGAGTTTATTGAGGCTGGTAAAGACGAGTCACGCCTGCTCAGTAACTTTAAAATGCATCTGAAAGTTAAAGGTTACGAAGCGTTGCAGGATAGTCAGCCGGTCGCTCCTGCTGCAAGAGGTGGTGCACGATGAGCCTGAATTTCAATTTATCAGAAATCGATATTAATGATCTTGATATCGAAAACATGGGCTCATGGCCTGTTGCAGCCAAAGTTATTTTCGCCATAATTTTGGCGGTACTGGTAGCAAGCCTTAGTTATTTTATGTTGATTGACAGTAAAATAGATGAGTTACAGACTGCAGAGCGTAAAGAAACCGAATTAAAACAGGAATACCGGAAACGGTATGCCCTCTCGTCAAAACTGGACTTGTACAAGCAACAAATGGTGGAAATGGAAAATACTTTTTCATTTTTATTAAAACAGTTGCCAACTACCCATGAAACACCAGGTTTGCTGGATGATATTACTTACGTCGGTACCACCAGTGGTTTAACATTTCTGCGGATTAACTGGGAGCCAGAGATTGAGAAAGAGTTTTACACTGAGTTACCGATAAAAATCGACGTGGTCGGTGATTATCATCAGTTTGGTAATTTTGTGAGCGAAGTTGCCAAGTTACCACGGATAGTGAGTTTACATGACTTCTCAATCCAAGCTGAGCAGAATGAACGGCTACGCTTTAATGTCACCGCGAAGACTTATCGCTATAAGGAGACTGCACAATGAGAAAACTCATTCTGGCAGTGTCTGTTGCCACCCTGTTATCGGGTTGTTTTGATGACTTAAGTGAAACTCAGGCCTATATTGATTCAGTGAAGTCCAGTACTCAGCCCAGAGTAGAACCTCTGCCTGAAGTACAGGAGTTTGAGCATATCGCTTATGTGTCTCAGAATAGCCGTAGTCCGTTTTCTGAACCAAGACCGGAAGCTGTGCAGGATCGTTTCTTGCAAGTCCAGGATTGTTTGCATCCTGATCCACGGCGCCGTAAAGAGCCTCTGGAAAAATATGCACTGGATAATCTTAAAATGAGCGGCACCCTGGGTGATGCAAATAGTATGTGGGCGTTGATTGAAGCTTCTGACAAGACCCTGCATCGGATTACGTTAAACAACTATGTTGGTTTGTTTCATGGCAGGGTAATAAATGTAGAACCTACCCATGTTGAATTGTTAGAGTTAATCCCCGATGGGGCAGGTTGCTGGAAAGAACGGACTACCATGATCCAGATGGCAGAAAATGCAGCAATGACGAGTAATTGATAGGTGTGCGAGTATATCATGGATAAAATAATCAAAAAAATTTCACGTGGAATCACCGGCACCCGGGCGGCTGTCGCAGCGTTAATGCTGTTAGCGTTGCCTGCAGCAGCAGTCCCCTTGTTGTACGATGTCAGGTATAACCCTTTACTCACCGGTGAAACAGAAATCGAGTTTATCTTCGATGAAGATCTCTATTCTGACCCCAGTATTCAGGTCTTTAATGAACCCGCCAGGATTGAACTTTACTTCGATAATTCTGATTATGAAGAAAAAATGGAAGAAGTATTAATCGATAAGGCGGGTGTTAAGCGCGTTAAGTCAGAATTCCTCGGTGAAGGTTTTAAAACCACAATCTATTTGGATTATCTGAAAATTTATCGTACCCGGGTACGCGGTAATGTGTTCTACATGCATATTTCAGATAACCCTACTGCTGAACAAGTAGGGCAGGCGGCTGATGTGACTCCTACCTATATTAACCGGTTACAGGCTATTGATTTCCGTCGTGGAGAGAAAGGTGAAGGTCGGGTATTAGTATTCCTGCGGGAAAATACAGCAGCGGTTGATGTGAGCGAGCGAGCGGGTAAGCTACTTGTTGAGTTTCACAATACTGACATCCTTGATGAATTATTATATCAGCTTGATGTAATGGACTTTGGTACTATTGTCACTGGCATTGAAACCTTTAAAGATGGCGCCTCTGCCAGATTAGAAATTGCGACCAGTGATGCATTTACTTACACCTATCAGCAAATTGATAATATTTTTACTCTGAACGTTGAACGTGATACGTCTAACCGTAGTATTCTGGGTGGTGGTCGTGAATATAAAGGCCGTCCAATTTCATTAAATTTCCAGGATATCCCAATCCGGACAGTGTTGCAGATTATTGCTGACTACAATGGCTTTAACCTGGTTACCAGTGACTCTGTTACCGGTAACATTACACTTCGCTTAGATGGTACTCCGTGGGATCAGGCATTGGATATCGTGTTACGGGTTAAGGGCCTGGACAAGCGGATGGACGGCAATATTCTGATGGTTGCACCAACAGAAGAACTGTCAGCCCGGGAAGCCCGTGAGCTGGAAGCTAAGCAGCAAGTTGAACAACTTGAACCTTTATATTCTGATTACTTAACCGTGAACTACGCCAAAGCAGCCGATTTAGCAGGGTTACTGTCAAATCGTGATGCCACCTTATTATCAAGCCGCGGCAGTGTGGTCGTTGATGAACGTACCAACACAATTTTAATTAAAGATACCGCCAAAAATATTGAAAGCGTTCGTAAGCTGATTGAGCGCCTTGATGTCCCGGTTCGTCAGGTGTTGATTGAATCCAGAATGGTGACGGTACGTGACAGTGTTACTGACGAGTTAGGTATTCGTTGGGGCTTTAGTGATCAGCAGAGCAGCAGCGGTGGTAACCGCGGTGTTTCTGGGAATGCGACAGGGTCCAACACTATTTCTACCGGCCAGTTTCCTGCTTTGGATGACCGTTGGAATGTTAATTTACCGGTACAGAACCCGGCTGGTAGTATTGCGTTCCATGTTGCGCGATTAGCAGACGGTACCTTGCTGGATTTAGAACTGTCCGCATTAGAGCAGGAAAATAAGGGCGAGATAATTGCCAGCCCGAGAATTACCACCTCTAATCAAAAAGAAGCGCGGATCGAGCAGGGTGTGGAAATACCATATGTTCAGGCAGCATCCAGTGGTGCCACTACTGTTGAGTTTAAGAAAGCCGTATTAAGTTTGACGGTAACGCCGCAAATTACCCCGGATAATAAAATCATTCTTGATTTAGTCATAACTCAGAACACCCGCGGTGAAACCGTTGCCACACCGACAGGTCCGGCAACTGCAATTGATACTCAGCAAATTATGACTCAGGTATTGGTTGATAATGGCGAGACCATTGTATTGGGCGGTATCTACCAGCAGCAAATTTTGTCTACGGTATCCAAAGTACCAATGTTCGGCGATATTCCATATGTTGGTGCTCTATTCCGGTCAAAACGTGATGTTAATGAAAAGAATGAACTACTGATTTTTGTTACGCCAAAAATATTGACTGAAGGTCAGTAAGTCTTTGAAGATTCGGGAGCGTTGTACCAGCTCCCGAATCAAGTCAGAATTAACTTGCCAACGAAAGGCCATTCCTGACATAATTCAGCGCTTCAAATTTTCGCGGGAGCCTTTTGGTCCTTCAATTCAACTTTTCATTGAGTAAGCTGATTTAGCACGACGAAATATGGCAGAAAAACGTAATATCTTCCTTGTTGGCCCGATGGGCGCAGGCAAAAGCACTATCGGACGTCACTTAGCAGACATGCTTCATCTTGACTTTTACGATTCAGATCAGGAAATTGAACGCCGTACCGGTGCAGATATTGCCTGGGTATTCGATTTAGAAGGTGAAGAAGGATTCAGAGTGCGCGAAGAAACCGTTATCTCTGATTTAACTGAATTACAGGGTATTGTTCTGGCTACTGGCGGTGGTTCAGTGATTAGTAAAGAAACGCGCAACCGGTTATCGGCGCGTGGTATAGTTGTGTACCTGGAAACACCTATTGAAAAACAAGTTGCCCGTACTCAACGTGACAAAAGACGTCCGTTGTTACAGACAGAAGAAGCACCACGTGAAGTGCTTGAGCGTCTGGCTGCTGAACGTAACCCTTTATATGAAGAGATTGCCGACTTTACTGTGCGCACCGACGAGCAAAGTGCCCGGGCAGTGGCTAACCAGATTATTGAGCAATTGGGTTTTTAAGACATAAGGGAGCTGCAAATGCAAAAAGTTGATGTCCAACTTGGCCAGCGCAGCTACCCGATTAATATCAGTTCCAGCTTCAGCGTTTTAGCGAACTCTCTTCAAGACAGCAAACAAGTGGTTATTATCAGTAACCATACTATTGCGCCTTTATATCTGCAGCAAGTCAGCGAACTGTTTAGCTGTAGTCCATTACATTATCTTATAGACGATGGCGAAGCCTACAAAACATTGGTTTCATTTGAAGCCATTTTATCATTTCTGCTGAAGCAGGGTGTGTCACGTGACGTGCTGCTGGTTGCGCTCGGCGGCGGTGTAATAGGTGACCTCACCGGGTTTGTGGCAGCCTGTTATCAGCGCGGCGCGCGCTTTATTCAGGTCCCTACCAGCTTACTTGCCCAGGTTGACTCGTCAGTTGGCGGCAAAACAGCCGTTAATCATGTGCTTGGCAAAAATATGATTGGTGCAT
Source organism: uncultured Chromatiaceae bacterium (assembly GCA_963975465.1). Lineage (GTDB taxonomy): Bacteria > Pseudomonadota > Gammaproteobacteria > Enterobacterales > Alteromonadaceae > Alishewanella. The sequence continues at coordinate 17,973 of CAXBHB010000004.1, read as the reverse complement.
TTAAACAGCCTGAACAAGTTATTATCAATACCGGCACGCTGGCGACGTTGCCACCCCGTGAGTTCGCCGCTGGCATGGCAGAAGTGGTCAAATATGCGCTGCTCGGCGATGCGGTATTTCTGGACTGGTTGCTAGCGCATCAACAGCAAATTGTAAACCAGCAGCCAGAGACACTGGCTAAAATGATCCAACATTGTTGTCAGATGAAAGCCGATATTGTCAGCCGGGATGAAACCGAGCAGGGTGAGCGTGCATTGTTAAACCTCGGCCATACCTTTGGACATGCGATTGAAGCCCACATGGGTTATGGAAACTGGCTACATGGTGAGGCTGTAGCAGTGGGGATGGTTATGGCTGCCGAAGTATCAGCTAAGCGCGGCTGGCTGGCTACTGCCGATGTGGAAAAAATCCGGACAGTTCTGCATTGCTTTGAGTTGCCTGTTACCACTCCGGCAACCATGCGCATAGCCGATTTTCTGCCCTATATGAAAACCGACAAAAAAGTTAAAGATGGCCGAATGCGCTTTATTTTGCTGGAAGAAATTGGCAAAGCCAAATTGGTTGCAGATGTAACCGAGACTGAATTACAGCAGGTGTTCAGTTAATGGAGACCTCAATTTTACAGCAAAAAGTGGCGCAACAACGCCACTTGTTACCCTCACAACAAGAATTGTTAAACCGGTTGCTATTTCAATTAGCCTTTAATAATTTCCAGAATATCGGACTGGTCGGGGCTGAGGGTAGTGGTAAATCCACATTGGCGCTGGCGATAGCCGAGTTGTTTAGCGAGCAAGCCAATGTCGCGCTGTTAACCGCCGCCAACAACGAACAGGCGGCAGAGCAACAATTGTTGCAGCAATGGTTTGGCCAGCGCCAGGCCGAACCAAAACTGGCCGATCATCTGGCAACACCGCTTGATAGTGCGCTGCCTTTGTTGTTGATTGTCGATAATTTTAGTCAGCTAAGCACCAGCACCTGCCAAAAATTATTATTACTTGATTGCCTCGGTATTTTTTTGCTGGATAAGCCATCAGCTGACATGGCGCTCAACCTGAGTATCAATGTGCCGACCTTGCAGGATGCCGGCCAGATACTGAAAGATAAACCGCTTGACCCACTGGCCGTGGCAGAACGCTTTGCTGCTAGCGCTGGCAATATGCATTTATTGCATAGTGCCGTAGTTAAACCTGAAGAGCGAAAAAGTCAAAGTGCAGCATTCTGGTTGATCCCAGTGGCAATCGTATTGTTGATTGTGGCCGGTTTAGTCAGCTGGTATCTGCCAGAAGCAGATAAAGTGGTACAACTACCACTACCAAAGCCTGAAACGCTTCAGCAAGCGCTGGAGGAGGATGCTGAGCCGGCGTCACAACCTGTTGTGGATGTTGTGCAACAGGCGGAGATAGTTACTCCGGCTGAGACAGCTGCAGCAGACAGCGCAGCGTTAGCTGAGACAATATTAACCCCGGCAGACGCAGAGTCGGTTGAGGCGGTTGATGACAGCAAACTAGCTGCCGAACAAACGTCAGCGCTATCTATTGATGATGACGTTGCGGTTGTCGCAGAGCCAGTAAACCAAAGCGATAGCACTATTCCGGCAGAGCCAGATGAGCTGTTGACACTATCAACAGCCGATAGTGATGCGCAGCAGGCTCAACCTGGAGGGGAAGCCTATCAGGATCCAGAGCTGCTAACATTACCTGCAACATATAAAGTTTTGCAGCTGGCGGTTCTTTCATCTGCCGGGGCGGTTGAGCGTTTTCGACAAACTTATCCCACTACCGAAATAATCGTGTACCAACGTAGCTGGCAGGGCCAATTGCAATGGGTCATCCTGGCGCAGAAATCCTTCCCTGATGTAGCAAGTGCCCGTGCCGGACGGTCTGCGTTGGCAGAGCCTCTGCGCACTGCAGGCCCTTTCATTAAACCGGTCGCTGCAGTGCAACAGGAAATTAAAGCGTTGGGCCGCTTACAGTCTGAACCGGTAGTGCAGGAATAATCGGGTGAGTACAAATCGAAGCCGCGCCTTTTTGAAGTGGGCTGGTTACCGATACGAAAAAATTATGAAATGCTACCGCTACGATTTATGCTTTTTAGAAAAGTATGAAATTCTTTTTGGGAACGTATATAACAAGACTACAGTGAAAATAAATGACCAATGAGAGTTTGAGCCAAGGTGTGCGATCCCCCTTGAAATGGCCGGGCGGGAAAAAAAGAGTTCTTCACCATATCAAAGCAGTATTGCCCCGTGTTGGCAAAACGAGATTAGTTGAACCTTTTGTAGGAGGCGGCTCCGTATTCCTAAATCTAGATTTTGATGAATACTTGTTATGTGATACTAACAGCGATCTAATTTCATTATTTAAAGCAGTTAAGAAAGCTCCTCTTAAGTTTGAGAAAGATGCTCGCCAATATTTCACTGAACAAAATAATACAGCCGAACAATACTACCTATTAAGACAAGAATTTAACGATACTAGTGATTCGTATCATCGAGCTTTATTGTTTTTATATCTAAATAGGCATGGGTACAATGGTCTCTGTCGTTACAATCAGTCAGGTGGCTACAACGTACCGTTTGGTAGATATAAAAAGCCATATTTCCCAGAGTTAGAAATTGAACACCTTTCTCATAAACTAAAAAAAGCTGAGTTTATAGTAGGTGATTTTTCACAAGCTTTTGAATGCGTAAAGTCAGGTGATGTTGTTTATTGTGATCCTCCTTATTCTCCTATAAACAGAACTTCAAACTTTACAGCATACACTGGTGCCGAATTTTCGGATGAAGATCAAAGAAGGCTGGTTCAGTGTGCTCTGAAAGCAAAAGGTAAAGGTGTTTCAACATTAATATCTAATCATGTTACTGAGTTTACAGATGATCTCTATTCGTCAGCGGATGTGCATAAGCTATTTTCTGTTCAGCGTTCAATTAGCCAAAATGGTAAAAAGCGCAATAAAGTTGAAGAAGTACTGGCGCTGTATGCAAATAAAGGATAGGCGGAGCCTTATTCTGATTTATCCTATTGCTCGAATAGTAGTTGGCTTTTGTTTTAATTCTCCAGATCTGAAATCGGTAAACGGTTGAGTAATAATAGAACCAATTCTTTTTGAAAGTATTGATAGTTGTCGTCTATGTTTAGGTTAGTAACTTTATCAATATATTTGTTGTCAGTATGCTGTCGTAAACGGTCTATATGACCTTGCTCAAATACGTAAATTTTATCAGACCAATTCAACATTTCTTCAGTACATAATGTTGTGCCTGACTTGCTTACATACTTCTCACTTAAACCTGCTGATCTATATATATTGTTTTTGTTAATTGCCCTAAATAGCTCTTCTGCTGTGCGACTTCTCTGGACATTTGCGGTGCATAGAAATAAAACTTTCATTATTTTTAGCTCTTATAAAAAGGCTGGTGAGTAATTTAGAAAAGCTTCATTTATCAAGGTGTTCGATAATGCGAGAGTAGCTTTCAATAAACTCATCATAATCAATTCCTAATTCACTAATATAGCTTACTCGTAACTCGTTGAGCTTGTACTTAATGTCTGTGATTTGGACAAAATCGTCATTTTTATTGATTTCCGAATCTAGCCGCTTTATGAACCACTCTTCAACATAATACGTCCAGCCTCTAAAGATATTAATAGACTTAAATCCTTTGGTTGGTTTTAACTTTTTGAATTCACTTTCAGCTTCGTGAAATAGCTTATGCATGGCTTTTTTTTGTTGTGAAAATTTAAGATTTTCAATTTTCATATCTATTGCGCTTGCAGTTTGACCGCTTTCATTTTGTCTTCATTTTGAAGCTCTGATATTAAAAATTTCACCCAGCTTTGACAGTATAAATATCCATCAAACCCTTCCATGTATGATGCATATTCGCCTTTGAAGGCTTTGTTTATTCCTTTTGGGCGAGCTTCGTAATGCTTCCAACACTTAGTGTGCAAAGGCATGTTAAATCCTTTTATTTTTTTTGAGACTAGTTCAACAATCCTTTTGGGTTTTAGTCGAAATGGATTTTCGACGCCTTTTATAAATGCGACGGCTTGTTCATAATCTTTTAGTTCTTCTTCAGTTAATGCATTCACATTAATAAATTCTACTGCGATGTCTGCTGATTTTGCATGATTACCAAGTTTAGGAACCAAAAAGGCCCTTACACGGTACTTTTGACTTTCAACTACCTCATCGTCTAAGTCATTCCTGTAAGTTTCCATATATTCACGGACAACTTTGTAGTTATCTTTTTGCATTTGTTTTAAGGCATCTAACTGAGATTGCTCAGAAATTCTTGTAAGTTGCATTGAAAAGGCTAAGTTAGCTGTTAATGCATGTTCATCACCAAACTCTTCAACTAGTAACGACTCAAAGTTACTTAAAGCAGATTGACATTCTCCCGCCACCGCCAAATCAATAGCGGGTAAACTTCTATGCTCGATTTTGTTTCTTAGGCCAATTAAGAAATTCAAATTAGCCAGCTCAGGAGCTGAACCACTCTGCCAGTATTCACTAGCACATGTGCTTAACTCCCAAGCTTTCTCTTCACCATCTACTACTTTTGGAGTTCCATCATCGTTAAGATAGAAATATGCAGTGCCTTTCTTTTCAAATATGGCATGAAAGAGCGATGTGTAAGCGATGATAATATTGACTATATATCCGTAGGTTTTAAATTCAGTATACGGGTTGTTATATACCGAAACAGCGAGTAGGGCGAACTCTTTAGCTTTGTGCAGCAAAATGCCTTTTGTAGAGTGATCTGCAACTTGTTGGAGTTTTTGGCTATGAACGGCACGAAACTCAACCTTACTTAAGTATGATATTCCCGATGTTGTGTATTGGGCACCATCTTTTTCAATGTATTGGTGCCAGCGTTTTGATGGGTAAGTTTTACAAGCCCCTTCAGTCCAGCCTGTAGCATCTGCCAATTGTTTAATTGTGAAGGACTCACTGAGAGATTCTTTTTCTTTAAAAAATTCGTATGCTAAGTCAACTTTGTCGTATCTACTCATTGGAGCATCCATTCCATTTTTATTCCTATTACTAACAAGTTAACACAAATCTAAATTGGTTAGAAATGGTACTAAACTATCGTTGTTTTGTTCGTTGGTTTTATTTTTTACGTATTCTATAATCGTTCTCTCATTTTCCTTCGAAACATCAGAAGCTGGGATAATTCCTAGTAAATGCTGTGTGTCATCGTTTACCCTTACTTTATGCCACCAACATGATATCAACTTTTCAGTGTTTAGATCTGAAGCCTCACAAATGTCTATTGCTGGCTCGACGGAAAAATGAACATGTGAATCGATTGGGATGAAAATCTTGTCGCATACTTTTTGTAGGTGTCTGATGCGTTCATACATGTAACCTGCTGTATCAGTTCCACAGGTAAGAATTATGGTTGCACCTTTGATTTTCTTAATTTTTTTAAATACTTCAATTACACAGTTGTTGTCCCACCAGTTCAAATTAATCACGCCACCGTTATCCTCAAGGGATATGTCTTGTGGATTTATAAGTACACTAATTTCTTTAGGTAAAAAATGTTTGAGCAAGTAATCATCACTTTCTATCGTGTTTTTGTAGCAAATGAAAACTTTTTTACCAGAGGCAATTAACTCTTGAGATAGTTTTTTCACAATATGCTTTTCGCCACTGCCCCCTTTACTTCTTATAACTCCATATATTGTTAAACCTTCAAATTCAGGAAGTGGTGAAGCTGGTGTATTAATAGAATTGATGTAACTGCTTTTATCAATTCCAAATAGATCTGTAATACTTGTACCTAATTTTCTTTTTTTCATTTTTACTATCTGTTGATACTCTTGTTGATAGCAATATAAGTTAATTGTAAGTTATTGAAAAGTGGTTATTTTTACAGTGCTCATTGTGTACTGCAACTGAATGCCAATCTGAATTATTACTTCCATGATTTTTTTGAAAACATGACATGTTGGAACGTATTTACTGGGCTGTAGAGGAGCAAAGTTTCAAAAAATTTAAAAACCGTGGAACTAATAATTATGGACGAAGAAGTTCTAGCAATCCTACTTCAATGTGAAAAGTCTAGAAATTGAAATTTAGACTATTGCTATCTGATCAGGTGACATGATTTTTACTTTCGGCAACACCCCTTCAATTGAGACAAAGTAAAAGTTCTCTTAAATCTACCTTCTAATCGCAGCCAATAAAGTCATTTATTGGTCTTCTAAAAGCATCTTATTATGTAGAAATAAATGCATCATTAAAAAACTGCAAATAATTTGACGTTGTATCAGAAATGAGTCAATATATTTTTCAAATTAATAATTAGTGGCCTTAACACAGTTAGAGCCAAAATTAGAATGGTCAAACTATGAATGACTTTTTTCGCCTATTCGATATTGCCAAAATACGGCTAGGCCACCCATTTCGAGGAACAATTGAATATGATCCTGATGGTCCTGTTCATGTTGTTCAAGTAAGAGATACACGCGTTACAGGTGAAATTGTTCAAGACGAAATGATCAGAACGATTTTACCCACTAAAAAGGAGCCAGATTGGTTACAAGAAGGAGATATACTTTTTGTAGCTAAAGGATCTAAGCACTATGCCGTGACGGTTAAAGGCATTCCTGAGCATAGTGTTTGCTCACCACATTTTTATTTAATTCGATTATACGGTAAAGCAAAACAGAGCTTTATGCCGGAGTTTGTTGCATGGCAACTTAATCAGCAATTAGCGCAAAGGTACTTTAAATCTACTGCTGAAGGGTCACTTCATTTAAGTGTCAGAAAGCAAGTGTTACAGGATGCTCCAATAAGAAAGATTGACCTTGAAAAACAAGCTCAAATTGTTGCTTTAAACAATGCAGCTATAAAAGAAGAAAAAGTATTGAGACACTTAATTGAGAATAGAAAAGCTCAACTTGAGAGCATTGCATATCAAGAATTAGAAACCACTAAATCGGCAAAAGTACAAGATTAAAAAAGGAAAAACCTGATGACAGAATCAAAAATAAATCAAGATGATATCAACAAAGCGGTATGGGCTGCTTGTGAAACGTTCCGTGGTGTGATCAGTGCCGATACCTATAAAGATTTCATCCTGACCATGCTGTTCTTAAAGTACATCTCTGATATGTATAAAGACGAATACAACAAACTGGTAGCTCAGTACGGTGATAATCCAGCTCTGATCCACGCCATGATGTCTAAGCAGCGTTTTGTATTACCAGAAGGTGCTAGCTTTTGGGATTTGTACGAAGTTCGTCATCAACCGGGCAATGGTGAACGTATTGATAAAGCACTTCACGCACTAGAAGAAGCCAACGGCAGTAAGCTTAAAAACGTATTCCAAGACATCAGCTTTAACACTGACCGCCTAGGCCAAGAAAAGCAAAAGAATGATTTGCTGCGCCACTTGTTGGAAGACTTTGGTAAAGATATTTTAAACCTAAGCACAGAGCGTGTAGGCAGTTTAGATATCATCGGTAATGCCTACGAATACCTTATAAAACATTTTGCTGCTGGCAGTGGTGCTAGCGCTGGTGAATACTATACCCCCCCCGAAGTTTCTGATCTGCTAGCAAGAGTTTTAGAGCCAGTTGAAGGCGACCAAATATGCGACCCATGTACAGGAAGTGGCTCACTGCTTCTTAAATGTGGCGCTATGGTGCGTAAAAACTCTGGTTCAAAAAAATACGCCTTATTTGGGCAAGAAGCGATTGGCTCTACTTGGGCATTAGCCAAAATGAACATGTTCCTTCACGGTGAAGATAACCACCGCATTGAATGGGGCGACACCATTCGTAATCCGCTACTAAAAGAGAAAGACGGAAACGGCTTACTGCACTTTGACGTAGTTACTGCGAACCCCCCATTTTCTCTTGATAAGTGGGGCCATGATGATGCCAGTAACGACCCATACGGGCGCTTTAGACGTGGTATTCCACCAAAAACCAAAGGTGACTATGCGTTTATCAGTCACATGATTGAAACCCTTAAGCCTGAAAGCGGAAGAATGGGAGTTGTAGTGCCACATGGAGTGTTATTTAGAGCATCAAGCGAAGGCGCAATCCGCCAACAACTGATTGAAGAAAACTTGCTAGATACCGTGATTGGCCTGCCAGAAAAGCTGTTCTTTGGCACAGGCATTCCAGCCGCCATCTTGATATTTAAAAAGCACAAAACAGACAAAAACGTATTGTTTATTGATGCCAGTCGTGAGTTTAAATCAGGCAAAAACCAAAACCAGTTAACAGAAGAAAACATCAAAAAAATCATCGACACCTACAAGGCTCGTGAAAGCGTTGACAAATACGCCTACCTTGCCAGTTTTGATGAAATCAAAGAAAACGATTTTAACCTCAACATCCCACGCTACGTTGATACCTTTGAAGAAGAAGCAGAAATCGATTTAGTAGCAGTACGTACTGAGCGTGTGCAATTAAAAAATGAGCTGCAAACCCTTGAAGCAGAAATGGAAGGCTACTTAAAGGAGTTAGGTTATGGTGCCTAATGGTTGGGAATGGACGAATTTAGGAAAACTAGCAAATAAAGTTGGTAGTGGCGTTACACCCAAAGGAGGAAGCAACTCTTATAAAAGTTCTGGAATCCCATTGATCAGAAGTCAAAATGTGCTTTGGGGAACACTAGATTTAAAAGATGTGGCATTTATCGATGATTCTCAACATGAGAAAATGAAAGGAAGCGTAGTTTGTAAAGGAGACGTTCTTTTAAACATAACGGGTGCATCAATTGGTAGAGCCGCTGTGTCAAACCTTGATGAAGCAAATGTAAACCAGCATGTTTGTATAATTAGAAGCGATAAACTTGATCCTGAATTTTTAAGAGATTTTTTGCTGTCATTCAATGGGCAGAAGCAAATTGAACAATTTCAAGCTGGAGGAAACCGTCAAGGGCTTAACTTTGAACAGATTAAGTCTTTTAAACTGCCTCTTCCCCCGCTTTCCGAACAACGCAAAATCGCCAAAATCCTATCCACTTGGGATAAAGCGATTAGCACCACCGAGTGTCTAATCGACAACAGCAAACAGCAGAAAAAAGCTCTCATGCAACAACTGCTCACAGGCAAAAAGCGACTACTTGATGATTCAGGTAAACCGTTTGAGGGTGAGTGGGAAGACCTTTACCTTCAAGATGTTGCAAAAATAATAGTTAGTCCTGTTGATAAGAAGATTGTAGAAGGTGAAATTCCAGTTGAACTGTGCAATTACACTGACGTTTATTACAACACTAGAATTACTAACTCAATAGAGTTTATGAAGGCTACAGCTAAACAGTCTGAGATAGATAAATACACATTGCAAGTTAACGATGTCATTATTACTAAAGACTCCGAAACTCCGGGAGACATAGCAATACCAGCTCTAGTAAGTGAAGATTTAGGTGGTACTGTTTGTGGATATCATTTAGCAATTATCCGCCCAAACAGTCAATTAGTTGAGGGAGCGTACCTCAATTACTTATTTTCGATGCAAAAAACACGATACTATTTCTTCACTTTGGCTACAGGAGCAACACGATTTGGTTTATCTATTGGTGGAATAAATAAAGCCCATTTCACACTTCCGCCATTAGAAGAGCAGCAAAAAATAGCCTCTGTATTAGTTAATGCAGACCAAGAAATCGAGTTATTAGAACAGCAGCTTGCTGATCTAAAGCAAGAAAAGAAAGCGCTAATGCAGCAACTGTTAACAGGCAAGCGCAGAGTAAAAACTGATGATAAGGAGGTCGCATAATGGACTGTTTAGAACAACGTAGATTAGAGCAAAATAAAAGACCTGATGATGTCAGAGATGAGTTTGATAGAGATGAAGCTAGGTTAATTCATTCAGCAGCATTTAGACGTTTACAATCAAAAACTCAAGTTTTAGGGCTAGGTGAAAGTGATTTTTATAGAACTCGACTAACGCACTCAATGGAAGTAGCTCAAATTGGCAGAGGTATAGTTCAATACCTTAGTAAAAATAAGAAGTTTGCGGAATATCATGAGCACTTACCCAACACTTCATTAATAACAGCTATTTGTTTAGCTCACGACATTGGTCATCCTCCTTTTGGTCATGGAGGTGAAGTAGCTTTAAATTATTGTATGCGTGAGCATGGTGGCTTTGAGGGTAATGGTCAAACGTTAAGAATCCTCGGAAAGCTTGACAAGTACACTGGTGAACACGGATTGAACCCTACGAGAAGGATGCTGCTCGGCATATTGAAATATCCAGTTGCATACTCTGAACTTGTTAATGAAAAAGCTTATGAACAAGCCCCTGATAAGAATGCTCCTTACTGGTTATTCGAGGCCCGAACGCAGAAGCCACCTAAGTGTTATCACGATTGCGACCAAGAAATCGTTGATTTCATTTTTGATGGATTTGCTAGGGAAGATCTCGCGAAGTTTACTCAAACAGAGAAACCGATAGATAAGGATGAGCCAGAGAAACCTTTGCATAAGAAAAGTTTATACAAATCTTTGGACTGCACAATTATGAATTTAGCAGACAACATTTCATATAGTTTGCATGATTTTGAAGACGCTTTGTCACTTGGGATGATCACTCAAAGGCACTGGCGAGAGCACTTTGAAGGCAAAGAAGCTTTATTTAATGATTTAGCAAAGCAGCTTGTTAGAAACGATTTAAATTTTGATTTAATTACTGCCGACTTATTTCATAAGGAAAGTCACTGTAGAAAAGAAGCTATCGGTAGCTTGGTTAACTTAATGATTACCAATGCAATTATCGAAAAAAACCAGTCAGGTTGTGAAAATCCGTTGCTTAGCTTGGAGGTTAAATTAGCACCTCAAATAGAAAAGCTTAGGCAGCACATTTTTAACTTAGTATGCGAACAAGTTATTTTTGATGAAAATGTTCAACAACTTGAATTTAAGGGACAAAAGCTAGTTATTGAGCTTTTTCAAACGTTAGCTAAAGATCCCAATAGGTTCTTACCAAAACCAACTAGAGAAAGATTGAAAAAAGCTGGTGAAGGCTTAGAAAGTGAACATAAAAAGTCAGCTCAGCTTCGAGTTATATGTGACTTTGTGTCTGGTATGACTGATGATTACGCGACCAAGTTCTATGAAAAACTCTTTACGCCAAGTAAAGGTTCAATTTTTGATCGGTTATAGCGGTGAATAATATGAATCAGAAACGCCCTCGTACCATTCAAATATTTTTGCCTACGGGCGATCCTGCGGGTATTCGCATTGCAGAGCAAACCACTTCGATTATTCGCTTAATTGAAGTGCCTCGTAGTGATATTGCTGAATTTGTAAAAATGCCTGAAGCCAAGCAGGTTGGGCTGTATTTTTTAGTCTCTGGCGATAGCAAAGACGAGCTGTACGTTGGACAGTCGGGCGATGTCGGTAGTCGATTGATGCAGCACTATAAAGATGAAAAGAAAGATTGGGAGCGTGCATTGGTATTGGTGTCGCTCACCAATAACTTAACGCAAACCCATGTGCTGTATTTAGAATCACTGTCGATAGAAAAAGCAAAACATTGCCAGCGCTATGAACTGCTTAATGGTAATGGAGGGCAAAAGCCACATACACCTGTGCCACTTAAAGCAGATTGCGATGAAATTCATGAGATTGGTAGCTTGCTGTTAGCCACCCTCGGCTACCCCATTTTTGAACCGTTGACAGAAATATCGCCTACCGAAGCCAAGCAGGTATTTACTTGCAACCGCACAGGTGTCGATGCCAAGGGCATTTATACCAACGAAGGCATGGTGGTATTAAAAGGCTCTTCCGCTCCGATGACCACTAAACGTAAAACAGAGCAGCGGTTCTATGATAAACGCGACCAGCTATTAGCCAAGGGGATTATTGCAGAGCAAGGTGGTCGCTTTGTATTTCAACGTGATTATTTATTCCCAACACCTAGCGGTGCCTCATGCTTTTTGCTTCTAGGTTCATCTAATGGCTGGGTAGACTGGAAAACCGAGCAAGGGGTAACGCTGCACGATCACCAAGGTCGTACTCTAGAGTCGGCCTCTGAGCAAGGTAATACACACAGCGATATGCAAATAACAAGTAGCGTGGGATAACCCATTAAGGATGATTAGGCATAATGACAACGGTTAAATTCCAAGAAGAATTCAGCGCAAAAATACCCGCACTGACATTGTTAACCAACTTGGGTTACACCTTTATTCCACCGAGTGAATGTGAAGCGCTGCGAGGTAACACCTTAGCAAACGAGAAAAAAAGCACACATCAGATTATTTTACTCCCTGTGATGCGTGACTTTTTAGCGAAACAGACGTTCTCGTTTTCGGGTAAGCAACATACATTATCAGTGGCTGCAATTGATAAGGTGATGCATGAACTGAATCCTGCTATGAACTTAGGGTTAAAAGCGGCTAATGAAAAAATCTACAATGCATTGATGTATGGCGTTAGCGTTACTGAATTTATCGATGGCAAAAAAGCCTCCCCTACCATTAAGCTGATAGATTGGCAGAACATTGATAATAACAAATTCCACTTTACCGAAGAATTAGTGGTTCAAAATGCCGAAGGTACTGGCAATCGCATTCCAGATGTTGTGTGTTTTGTGAATGGCTTGCCATTAGTGGTGATTGAGGCGAAACGCCCGGATTCAAATAAAGAAGGTAAATCGACCAACGCTGAGGCGATTTCTCAGCATATTCGGAATCAAGGTCAGGCTGAAATTCCTCACTTGTATGCCTATAGCCAATTGCTATTAGCAGTAAATGGGCATGAAGGTTTATATGCGACATGCGGCACCCCTGAAAAATTCTGGGCGAAGTGGAAGGAAGAACACTCTCACTTAGGAATAGCCGAAGCAGAATTTGTCAGGTTAAAAAATCACAAATTAAGCAATGAACAATTAAATGTGCTGTTTAATCATCGTCCTGCCAAAGCGAAAGATGATTACTTGTCTTTGGTTGCTGCTGGTGACTTAACTGTTACCGATCAAGATAGGCTTATTGTTAGCTTGCTCCGTCCTGAGCGCTTATTGGATATGACTCGCCTGTTTACCTTGTTTGATAAAAAAGCTGGCAAGATTGTAGCTCGATACCAGCAGATATTTGGCATAAAGGCACTTATTGAGCGCATAAACACCTTAGATGACACTGGCGCTCGTGAAGGTGGTGTTATCTGGCACACCACGGGCAGTGGTAAGTCATTTACTATGGTGTTTTTATCCAAAGCGCTTATTTGGCTTGAAGAGCTGGCACAATGCCGAGTGATCATAGTGACAGACCGGGTGGACTTAGAAGATCAACTCAGCCGTACCTTTGCATCTGGTGGTGTATTAACTGACCGAGATAAAAAAGATGCAATGGCGACCACAGGTAAGCGTTTAGCTGAACAAATCGGTAAAGGTAATGAGCGAGTTATCTTTTCGATCATTAATAAGTTTGGTTCTGCTATTAAACAAAAAGACTGCTACAACGACAGCCCAAACATTATTGTACTTGTGGATGAAGGCCACCGTAGTCAAAACGGTGAAAATAATATCCGTATGCAGCAGACGCTGCCTAAAGCGGCCTATATTGCTTTTACGGGTACGCCACTATTGAAAGACGATAAGACTGAAAACAAATTCGGCAAGATCATTCACTCTTACACCATGCAGCAGGCTGTCGAAGATAAAACCGTTACCCCTCTGTTATACGAAGAACGCATTCCAGAGTTAAACGTTAACGACAAAGCCATTGATGCATGGTTTGAACGCAGCACCAGCAAACTAACCGATAAGCAAAAAACGGATTTAAAGAAGAAGTTTTCTCAGAAAGGTCAGATCTACCAAACTGAAGGTCGAATTGACCTGATTGCTTATGATATTGCCGACCACTTCCAAAACTTTAAACAGCAAGGCTTAAAAGGCCAATTGGCTTGTGACTCCAAAGCCTCTGCAATTCGTTATAAGAAGGCATTGGATAAAATAGGCACGGTGACATCGGTTGTGGCGATGTCGGCTCCAGATACTCGTGAGGGTCACGAAGCGGTTGATCAGGAAAGTAAGGACATTGTTCAAAATTGGTGGAAGGCAAACGTTAATAAAATGGACGAAAAAGCCTACACCAAAGCCATTATTGAAGACTTTGGCAGAGATGATGGCCCTGACATTATGATTGTGGTGGATAAGCTGCTAACGGGCTTTGACGAGCCAAAGAACACCGTACTTTATATCGACAAGCCACTCAAAGAGCACAACCTAATTCAAGCCATTGCTCGTGTTAACCGATTGCATAGCAAAAAGCAGTTTGGTTACTTAATTGATTACCGAGGTATATTAAAAGAGCTTGATACCACAATAGAAAAGTACCAAGACCTTGCAGAACGTACCCAAGGCGGCTTTGATATCGATGATCTGAAAGGTTTGTATAACCGCATGGACACGGAATACAAAAAGCTTCCGGGGCTGCACAGTGATTTATGGGCAATATTTGATGGTGTTAAAAACAAACAAGATGGCCCAGCACTTCGCCAAGCTTTAGCGCCAAAGGTGCAAGAAGTTGATGGTAAGCTTGTTGATACGAATCTTAAAAAGCGTGATGACTTTTATTCTGCTCTAACTGCATTTTCTAACTGTATGAAAGTAGCACTGCAATCAGCAACCTACTTTGAAGATAAGTCATTCGATAACAAACGTGACTTGTACAAACGTGACCTAAAAGCCTTTGTCGATTTGCGCAAACAAGTGCGTGAAGATGCTGACGAAACCATTAATTATGACGAATACGCTGAAGATATTCGCAGCCTTCTAGACAAGCACATTGCTGGTATTGAAGTTAAAGAGCCTGACGGTGCGTACTTGGTCGGAAATTTAGGAAAAGACGTTAAGCCACAGGATATGAGCGATGATGAGGCTCGTAATCAAACCGATAAAATTACAGGCCGAATCACTAAGATGATTGAGCAAGACTTAGCAGATGATCCTTATGCACAGGAATATTTTTCTAAGATGCTGAAAAAGGCGATTGAAGATGCCAAAGCGATGTTTGATGCGCCTGTTAAGCAATACATCCTTTTTGCCGATTTTGAGCAAGAAGTGAAAGAGCGCAAAGTGGCTGATGTTCCCAATGACTTTATAGATGCCTCTGGCAAGTTAAATAAACATGCACAAGCCTACTTTGGTTTGTTTAAGCATCTATTTGATGCTGAGTTTTTGAATGACAAAGCCTTAGATAACGATAAACTCGTAGCTTTGGCGTTTAGCATCGATGATGTAGTGAATACCGCTGTTGCAGAGTATTCAATCAACCCTGCGGAAATTGAAAACGCCATACACATGAAGTTGTTGCCAATGCTATTTGGCGATCTCGGTCTTGATAATGCTCAAAAGCTAATTGAAGAAGTGCTTAAGATCACTCGCTTAGGCTTAGCAAGGGGCTAACGAGAGTGAGTAAACAAGTCGTTGCTGCTGAGATCAGAACAACAACCAATGAGCGTGGTGTTTTTACTTATGGTAACGACACCATTCACTATGATGTTATTCGTAAAACCAAGCCTGCTGAAAATTCTAAAAAAACAGCACGCAAAGTAATTATCAAGGTTCACCCTGATCAGCGTGTTGTGGCTACTGTGCCACATGACGCAAGTGATGATGCTATTCAAGATGCTATGCATAAGAGAGCAAGATGGATTTGGCAAAGCATTGATGAATTTGCTAAGCAAAAAGATACGGTTTTACCCAAGCGATATGTGAGTGGCGAAACGCAGTTTTATCTAGGCAAGCGCTATGTACTCAAGGTAATTGTTGATGCCGAGCAAGTACCTAACGTAAAGCTAAGCCGTGGCAAATTGAATGTAACAATCAAGCGTGAAGTCAGTAAAGATATTGATGATCGATTAGTGAAAATTAAACCGTTAATCGACAAATGGTATCAACATAAAGCAAAAGCAATTTTTCATGAGCGACTAGCCGAACAACTTCCGAAAGCGACTTGGGTAACAGGTATTCCTTCATTTCGTGTGATGGCAATGAAAAAGCAATGGGGAAGCTGCTCAAATAAAGGCAACTTGATGCTCAACCCTCACCTAGTTAAAGCACCGAAAGAATGCATTGATTACGTGATACTACACGAGCTTTGCCACATTGCTGAACACAACCACAGCGAGCGTTTCTGGCGTTTATTAACTCAAGTAATGCCGAACTGGAAAGAAGTAAAAGCCAAACTGGACGATATGGCGGAGATGTATTTGAATGAGTGATGGCAATTTTAAAAGTTTTCTTAATCCAAGCTTGATGAATGAAATCTCAAGGATACAAAAGCAAAATGAATTATTAACTAACCTTGGTCTTAAAAGTACAACCATTTCAGCTATGTATCAAAAAATGGAAAAGCTTCGTCAATCATCAATTATTCAGGAACCCAAATGGCTAACAACTGCTAAGGCATTAGCAGAACAAAGTAATAGTATTATTAAGGCTATTGAACAACCAGCTTGGCTTAAAACCATTAACCAATTTGAAGAGCTAACTCGCCTCACTAGCTTTGCTTTGGAAAGCTCAAATGCTTATGGTAATTTAATGAAAAGCATAGGCTTACCTAACAGCTCTTTTGATAGCGCTCGGTGGAAAAGTGAATTCGAACAACCAGAATGGGTTAAATCAATTAATCGTTTTGATGAAATTAATCGACTGTCAGTGGAGACTTTCCTACAGAATGAATCGTATAGTCAACTGATAGAAAGCGCAAAAAAGGCATCCCAACTTTATAACCTAGATGCCTTTGAAAGTATTGCCAACCTTCGCAACTCACCTTTGAGCCATTTTAATGAATTAGTCGAAAAAGCATTTAATCTTCCTGAGTATAGTAGCGATATCCATGGGTTAGATGAGGATATCAACAATGAAATATCTCAAGTTGATGACTTCGAAAAGTTACCTTCAACTGTACAAAACAAAATTATTTACTATCTAAAATTCATATTTTTAACGATTCTTCTTAACTTGATATCAAATTACATTTACGACCAAAGGGAGTTACTTGCTAAAACCTTGAAGTTGATGGAAACACCATCTGAAGTTAAAAAATTTGTAAGAAGTGGCTCAGCGCAGTTTGAACGAGAAGTTCTAAGCAGTTTAAGAGTTGTGTCTGGCAACAATGTCAACTTAAGAACTGAACCATCAATGAAGTCGGAAATTATAATGACTTTAAATACAGGAAGACTGATAGAAGTGGTTGATAAGTCAAACCGAGTTTGGTTAAAAGTTGAAGTTTTTGATGGAGAAGATGTAATTCAGGGATGGATTGCAAGAAGGTACACAGTTCATTTCAATTAGCATTTATATGCTTGCAAGCACTTTAGAAACTAAAAAAATAAAAATCATTTAAATTGGAGCAAAAAGTTTGGATTAGCTCCATGCTTTCAGTATGTTTTTAATCTATATTTTTTTATTATAAGTCATCATGCAAACTACGAGGATCGACGTATGAACATGACGACATCAAAGATCTTATCGATGGATGTTCAGATTCAGCAGGTAATAACAGTCAGCAACTCAAATTATCAACTCACTGGTAATTAGACGGTTTTGAACTTTTGCATCACGACTTTTCATCTGTGTAGATTAGGGGGTCACTAGTTCTGTGCCACTAGGAACCGGATAAGTGTTTTCGGCATCAGCGAATTTTCAGCAATCTATCACAACTAAGTTGGAGCTAATAATGCCGAAAAACAAAATTGACTTTAACAATGCAGAATGCTCAGCCTGCCATAAAAAGCATGTCGATATTAGGACTGAGATAGTTGCCCCGTCGCAAGATAGACCTAACGCTATTCGCAAGAAAATTATCTTTCGGTGTAAAGATCACTTAGATTGTGATGTTGATGAGATTGAAAAACTCGCGTTAGTCAAAGAGCGATTTCAAAATCTAGACGAAAATGATCTTGTTGATGGTGAAACATTTCTTAAGCAACTGGATGCGTATTCTGCCCCAAAGTGAACACTGATTCTGGTTTAATGTGAACACCCGTAC
>CAXBHB010000003.1:0-251829 GCA_963975465.1 uncultured Chromatiaceae bacterium | reverse complement strand
GGAAGAGAAAGCCATGGATCAAGCTCAACAGCAGGAACGGCGTAAACACCTTAAGTCAGTTGATTCCGAGTAAAATCTACTTCGCCGGGCGGGCTACCTAATGGTAGCCAATTTAATTGTTATCTGACCCCGACATTACAACTCCTGATCCTAGATAAATAACACCAAATGTTTAACATTAGGTTAATTTTGTGATAATTTACATTCGTTTTGTTCATTAAAGGAAATCACCATGGCTGACAATAATATAGACATCAGCAGAATGAACAGCGAGCGTAAAGAGCTTCATATACTCTCGATGGAGCAGTTTGCTGAGTTTGCTACAACGTTAAGTTCTCATACCAATATGGATAATGCCCGATTTACCGCTGGCATTGCTTCTCAACTTAGCGATGTGCGCCTGGCAAGCCAAATAATCGACGAGTTGGGCCTTACCGGTAAAGCTGTTATTAAAGAGGTGAATAATCGGAGCTATGTCGTTTTAAAAGGTTACCCTGGTCTGCGCGAAAAGCTTACTGGTACCCGGTATCTGGCCAGTAATCCGAAAGTTGTTGATTTAGCCATTGGTCACAAAAGAGTCGGCAACGCTATGGCAAAGGGTGCCAGACTCAGTATTTTTATTGCAGTACCGATGACAGTGCTGCAATTCCTCATCACAGAACAGAGTACGCTAATGAGGCTAGTCGGTACCATTGCGACAGATTTGGTAAAAATTGGCCTGAGTACACTTATTGCTTCTGGCGCAGCCATGGTAGCCGGCACCATCACAACCATCGCTGCAGGGCCCATCATCGCGGCGGTAGGCTTTGGTATCGCCACTGCAGTGACACTTGAATATTTAGATAGAACCTTTGGCGTGACAGACGCACTGGTAAACGCCATGGAAAAAGCGAAACAACGCACCATCGGAGAGTTGGCACGCCAGATTGTGACTTTTGAACGCAATTTCATTAATGATGCGGTTCGCCGTATGCAGTTCAGATAAATGATGCGTTCAGCACTAAAAGCAACCTTAGTGGTGCTGTTCGAGGCAATGGCAATTGCCTTTGCCATATTCTTCTTTTGGCGTGTTCAGCAACAATATACAGCCATAGCGCAATCGGCTTTAGTTGAGATGCAAAGTGGTAGCGCACTTTTATTACTGCCGCTTATACTACCAATTCTGCATTTGATGAGCATCGCTGAAGCGCGCTTTGCAAACGGTGCCCATCAAGCAAAATTCCGAAAAATGCAAAGCAGGTTTTTTATTGTTTTTGTGGTGATGTTGGTCGCCATCGGTTTTGTTGTTAACCAGATGGTATTCTCAACGTTAAACGAGCAAGGTTATCAAGCATGTAAATTAGTAGTACATCAAACTCGAACCACTTTTACCTTCTACAGTAAAGACTTAGCACTATGCCCAGAAGCCTGATCGCCCCATTTCTTATCTTTTTGGCTACTACCACACAGGCCAGTGATAGTAAGCTTGAACTGAACTGCAACCTGATCCCGCTGGATTATCCTGGGTTTTCCCTGGAAGAGATTCAGGATAAAACCGTCAAGCTAAGTGCTGCTGATACTTCAGCCAAGCCGTTATTTAGCAAAAATAACCATACTTTTATCATCGGCGTTAACCGCACTGACATTACCGACCAGCCAGTTATTTTAGATTTCTACCTGCAAATACAACCGCCCATCCCGGCAGCGCCGGTTAGAGCCTATAGCGCATCTTATTTCAGCCCCGGGAACGGCAAACACCACGCCAGGCTGGAGCTGCTGCATTATGGCGATAAAGCAGAGCCCTATCCGTCAGGCCAATTGGTGTTTGAATGCTGGCAGTATGAGTAAAAGCTGCTTTTGACTCGCTTTAACTGCATGCTACACTTTGTGTTAACTATTCACACAGGGGCTAAACTATGGCCAGAACAACAAGCGTGACTATTGGACCACAACTTGACGACTTTATCGGTGAGCTGATTGCAACAGGGCGTTACGGTTCCACCAGTGAGGTGGTGCGCTCCGCCCTACGTTTACTGGAACAGCAGGAGAAACAGATGGTAGCGCTGCGCCAGGCCGTTGCAGCGGGTGAACAAAGCGGAGAAACTAACTTGACGCTGAGCCAGATTGCTACCCAGGTTAAGCAAAAACACCCGGCACTTGTTTGAACCGCCACTTTAATTGTTATCTGACACCGATATTATGACCCCGATATTACTCTGCTTGTAAATACTCACCATTTGCCAGATAAAGTTTTTCGCCATCCCATCCGGTATAGGATGCTGTTGAGTTAACGTCAAACTGGCTGTTACCACTATAAGTAAAATTACCGTGATACCAAATTTCACCAGTACTATCTGTATAAATGGTCCCGGAATAGCCGCTCTCATTTTGGCTGATTTCAACAAAAACTCCGCCATCAGCACCGCCAACCCAAAGTGCAGCTATTGGCACAGCCGCAGGTCTTGCCTGAGGTTCGTTGCTAATTACTGGCTGGCAGGCGAATAAACATAAAGTAACAAGAAAAATGACGACTTGCTTCATGCTGAAAGCTCCTGTGTATTCTATAAATATCAAAAGACTTACCTTCGTATTTGATAGCTATTCAAGCATCAAACTGCTGCATATGCAGTTTGCTCAGTACTTTTCTGCTATCGGCCGCCATATTTAACCGTGCAGCAAACTGGCGCAATTGCTCATCGCTAAAACAGGGTTCGGTAAATTGCTGCAGATAGTCGCCGATCAGTTCGATAAAAGTAACATTGCTTGGCATTCGGGTTTTAAATTCAGCCCGCAGGCTAAAAGCGACAACCGAATGCACTTGCTCATGGCTGGTAGCGGGCTCTAGCGCCAGCAAATGCTTTACTGCTTC
Source organism: uncultured Chromatiaceae bacterium (assembly GCA_963975465.1). GTDB lineage: Bacteria > Pseudomonadota > Gammaproteobacteria > Enterobacterales > Alteromonadaceae > Alishewanella. The sequence continues at coordinate 248,981 of CAXBHB010000003.1, read as the reverse complement.
GGTGTGTTTATAGTTTTGGTGCAGTGGGTTTTGAAAACTGTGTTTGCTGCGAAAGTTCTGCACCGTCCATTGTGGTTGCTTTTCACCGCCAAAAATCCAGCCTTTATAATTCTTCACTTCTATTACAAATATCCCGTAAGGGCTAAGTACCAAATGGTCTATCTCGGTAAAGTCACTCTGTGCGGTTGGCAACACCAGGTTGGCATAATGATGATACCCAGCTGGCAGTTCACGCTGCAGTACCCGCCGTAATTGCCGCTCGGCTAAGGCGCCTTTTATCTTTGAGGCATTAGCCCTGAATAAAAGCCCGAGCACAGCGCCAGCAAGGAAAAAACCGAATAAAATCAGAAAAGGTATCGACAACGCTTTCAACATTGCTCCAAACATTTCCAATGTCGAGCCCAGCAGTTGGTTCATCACATCGGCGGGCTTAACTGGTGCAGCAGTTGTTTGAGTGGTTGCAGCTTGTGGTGTCGTTTTACTGCTAGCTTGTTGGGATGGCACCACTATGGTTTTACTTTCCAGCTTTACCGGCTTATTTGGAATATTGGTTAACACCAAATCATGAGTTGGTGCCGGTAACGGGTTCTGGCAATGCTTATCAAACTGGCGTTTGCTGTCCTGATAAGCACTTAGCTGCGGCTGCCCACTAAAGCGCTCTATTTGCTGTTGCAGCAAAATACAGGCAGCTTCAGAGTATTGTTGCTGGCCATAAGCCAGCGGTGCGCTAAGCAATAATAACGATAAGGTAAACAGCCAACAGCGCATAAGTCGTCCCTGATATATGGAATGCTGATGCTCGCAAGGTAAGGAGTTAGCAGCAAGCAAAGCTTACAACGAAAAATCTTCGTTTTGTTTTATCTCAATAATTACTTGACCAATTTGGTAAATTAAATAAATGTATCACTAATAGCACAGACTGATCGGATAGATTTTATGAGTCTAACTTTATGCATCACGTTAACATGCGTTTTGGCTGGGGGAGCAATTGGTGGTTTTTTTGATTTCCTTAATAGGCTTGGTCTTAATAAGAATGAAAAGGTAATTGCTTTTCAAGGTGCGCCACTAAAAGGAAGTCAGTTCCTTTCCCTATCTGCAGTGAGTTCAGCCCTTGGTATAGGTGGAGCGCTAGCGGTACAATTCACTATGATAGGTATAGGGAAGTTTCCTAAAGAGGCTAATGTTGAAACAATAATGTTGTTATTTACATTGAGTGTTGTAGCGGGATTCAGCGGAAGAAAAGTTTTAGGTATAGTAACAAATAAACTTGAAGATCAAATTGGGGAAGCTAAACGAAAAAGCGAGGAAGCTCTTGAAGAAGCAAATGAGTCTAATCAATTGATTAAGGCAGTAGCTATGCTGGGGCCTCACTCCTCAATAGGAGAAAGAGTTGAGACAGTTGCAAACCTTGAAAGAATGCTAAAACAGAATCCAACTGACAGAGCTGTTGCAATTTTAACCGGCAGACTTTATAGACGAGACGGTAATTACGCATCGGCAATTAATATTCTTTCAGAATTTATTGAAAATAAACGGACAAAAAAAGAGCTAGATAAGGATTTAGCAGATGTCTTGTATAATCGAGCTTGTTATCGAGTATTAAAAAATGCATCAGCCACTCTAAATAGTGAAACTGAGGTAATGAACGCCCTTGACGACTTGAGATGCTCTATTTCAATTGAGGAGTCAAACAAACAAGACGCTGCCTCAGACGGTGATTTCGATTCAGTGAAAGAACATCCTGAATTCATTAAACTAGTATCCTAAACTCTTTTCTTCAGTCAACAAAAAATAATGACCGAAACTCGGTCATTATTTTTACTTGAGAAGCTTTACACGACTCACCTTATTGAGGTTAGAGCCTAGATTGATTTCTCTTCATGTTTCATAGTCATTCTCTCCAATCAGCTTCACATCTGAAACTAGCATAGTCTAATCTTAACATCAATTATAGACAATACTAACCCAGAAAGTTCAAAGCATCCAACGTAACCGATATTAACACAACCAAAAGTCGTTACTCGACACATTACTTTTTCTTAGCTTTAGGGTTTGGCAGGTCGGTGATTGAGCCTTCGTAAATTTCGGCGGCTAAGCCGATAGACTCGTTCAGGGTTGGGTGAGCGTGAATGGTTAACGCGATGTCTTCAGCGTCGGCACCCATTTCTACTGCTAAGCAGATTTCGCCCAGCATTTCACCGGCGTTAATACCGACAATAGCGCCACCTAAAATGCGGTGCGTTTCTTTGTCGAATATCAGCTTAGTGAAACCTTCAGTGCGGGCTGAGGCGATAGCGCGGCCTGATGCTGCCCATGGGAAGGTCGCGGTTTCTACTTTTACGCCCTGCTCTTTCGCTTCTTTCTCGGTAATGCCGGTCCAGGCCATTTCCGGGTCGGTGTAGGCTACTGATGGAATGCAGCGTGGGTCGAAGTAGTGCTTCATGCCAGAGATCACTTCAGCCGCTACGTGGCCTTCGTGCACCGCTTTGTGCGCTAACATCGGCTGGCCGATAACGTCACCAATAGCGTGAATGTGTTTCACGTTAGTACGCAGTTGCTTGTCCACGTTAATAAAGCCGCGGTCGTCTACTTCAACACCGGCTTTAGTGGCGTCTAACAGGTTACCGTTTGGCTTGCGGCCAACTGCAACCAGAATTTTGTCGTAACGTACGGCTTTCTCTGGTGCGTTTTTGCCTTCAAAGGTGACGTATAAACCGTCTTTCTTGGCTTCAACCGCAGTAACCTTGGTCGACAGCATAATGTTGAATTTTTTGCTGTTGTACTTGGTATAGGCTTTTACTAAATCAGCATCGGCTGCCGGTACTAACTGGTCGGCAAATTCTACTACCGATACTTTAGAACCCAGCGCGCGATACACAGTGCCCATTTCCAGGCCAATAATACCGCCACCTAATACCAGCATTTCGCCCGGAATGTCTTTTAATTCCAGCGCGCCGGTAGAGTCGATAACCCGGTCGTCATCTTTTGGAATAAACGGCAGTGACACCGGCTCTGAACCTGCAGCAATAATGGCGTGTTCAAAGGTAATTTTGGTATCGCCAACCTGTAAGGTGTTAGCGCCGGTAAATTTACCGAAACCGTTCACTACCTTAACTTTACGCATTTTCGCCATGCCGCCCAGACCATTGGTTAACTGGCCGACTACCTTATCTTTCCAATCACGGATTTTGTCTAAATCAATTTTTGGCTCACCAAAGGTAACGCCGTGTGAAGCCATATCGTTGGCATCGTCAATCACTTTAGCAACATGTAATAAGGCTTTAGACGGAATACAACCCACGTTTAAGCACACGCCACCTAAGGTGCTACGTGCTTCAACCAGAGTAACCTCTAAGCCTAAGTCGGCTGCGCGGAATGCCGCTGAATAACCACCAGGGCCTGCGCCCACGACGACTAACTGAGTTTTGATATCGTTGCTCATCGTATTACCTTCATATTTGTCCGGTTTACTGACAGCATTACTTTGTAGGGTACGGCTATCAGGCGAAAAAAGTGGCGGAATTTTAACATCAGAGCCGCCGCTCTGTAACCATTGATTGTGCTATCAATGGAAAATTACGCCAGTTTTTACTGGCGTAAGCCGGTTTTACATAATAATTTGCCGGATATCGGCCAGATAGCTGGCTAAAGTGGCAGTAAAGCGTGCCGCTAAGGCACCGTCAATGACCCGGTGATCATATGATACCGACAAAGGCACCATTAACTTCGGTTCAAACTCTTTACCGTTCCATTTTGGTTTAATTTCTGATTTAGAAACCCCCAGAATTGCCACTTCCGGTGCATTAACAATTGGCGTAAACGCCGTACCACCAATGCCACCTAAACTGGAGATAGTAAAGCAGCCGCCTTGCATGTCAGCAGAGCTTAACTTACCTTCCCGCGCCTTAGAGGATATTTCCATCAGCTCGCGCGACAGTTCAATAATGCCTTTCTTGTTAACGTCTTTTACCACTGGCACCACTAGGCCGTTAGGTGTATCAACGGCAATACCCAGGTGAATATACTTTTTCATTATCAGGCTCTGGCCATCTTCTGATAAGGAACTGCAGAAGGTTGGGAACTCTTCCAGGGCCTTGGCCACCGCTTTCATAATAAACACCAGCGGGGTGTATTTAACGCCCATTTTTTTCTTCTCGGCTAAAGCATTTTGCTCTTTGCGGAAGTCTTCCAGGCCAGTAATGTCGGCTTCGTCGAACTGGGTAACATGCGGAATACGCACCCAGTTACGGTGCAGGTTATTACCCGACAGCTTTTGAATACGCGATAACGGCTTGCTTTCAACCTCACCAAACTTGGCAAAGTCGACTTTTGGCCAGGCAATTAAATCAAAGCCCATGCTACTGCCCGCACCTGAGCCGCTACCTGAAGATGCGCCGCTTTCAGCTTGTTTTACCAGCTGTTTAACATAGTTTTGCACATCTTCTTTCACTACCCGGCCTTTACGGCCGGTGCCTTTAACTTTGGCTAAATTAACGCCAAATTCACGGGCCAGGCGGCGAATAACGGGTGAAGCATGCGCGTAAGCTTTGTTTTCAACAAAGCCATCGTCTTTACTGCTGTTGTCAGAAGACTTGTCGTCATCTTTGCTTTCAGCTTTTGGCGCAGCATCGGTTTTTGCTTCGGCTTTCGTTTCTGCTTTCGGCGCTTCGGCAGACTCTTCCCCGGCGTTATCGTCGTCAGCCGTTTCAAAAACCATTACCAGGCTGCCGGTAGACACTTTGTCGCCTACGCTTACTTTAATTTCTTTTACTTTGCCGTCGAACGGTGCCGGCACTTCCATGCTGGCTTTGTCACCTTCAACACTTAATATCGATTGATCGGCTTTAACACTGTCGCCCACTTTGACCAGAATTTCAGTGACTTCAACCGGGTCGCCACCTATGTCAGGCACTTCGACGTCTTTGCTGGCACTGCCGCCAGCTTTTTTGGCCGCAGGCTTGCTGTCCGCTGCTTGCTTGTCTTCTGACTTTTTGTCATCCGACTTTTTAGCATCGCCTTTGTCATCGCTGCCGTCAGCATCGCCTTCAAAAATCATGATCAGGCTACCGGTTTTTACCATATCGCCGGTTTTTACTTTAATTTCTTTTACCACGCCGCCTTCGCTGGCCGGTACTTCCATGGCGGCTTTGTCGCCTTCCACGTTAATTAAAGACTGATCGGCTGCAACCTTGTCGCCAACCTTCACCAGTATTTCGGTAACTTCAACCTCATCTGCACCAATGTCGGGTACTTTAATTTCAATCGTCATACGTTATCCCCTTACGCGTACAGCGGATTGGTTTTGGTTGCATCAATGCCAAATTTCTTAATGGCCTCGCTTACCACCGCTTTTTTCAGCTCGCCCTGTTTTACCAGTTCGCTTAACGCTGCAACCACAATATAACCGGCGTTTACTTCAAAATGACGACGCAGGTTCTCGCGGCTGTCCGAGCGGCCATAACCATCGGTACCCAGTACTTTGTATGATACCGCCGGGATAAAGGCCCGAATTTGGTCGGCGTAGTTTTTCATATAATCGGTAGCGGCAATCGCTGGGGCCGTGCCCATTACCGTCGCCACAAATGGCGTTTTCTCTTTAGCGTCAGGGTTTAGCATATTGTAACGCTCTACGTCCTGGCCATCGCGCGCCAGCTCGTTGAACGAGGTAACCGAGTACACGTCAGACGCCACACCGTAATCTTTGCTGAGTATTTCAGCCGCTTTGCGCACTTCATTAAAGATGGTACCTGAGCCCAGTAGCTGTACCTTACCGCGATCACCGTTGTACGACTCCAGCTTATAAATACCGCGGCGAATACCTTCCTCGGCGCCTTTTGGCATGGCCGGGTGGTGGTAGTTTTCATTCATTACCGTGATGTAGTAATAAATGTTTTCCTGATCCGGGCCATACATGCGGCGAATACCGTCCTGCATAATCACCGCCAGCTCGTACACATAGGTCGGGTCATACGAAATACAGTTAGGCACGGTGCTGGCCAGCACATGGCTATGGCCATCTTCGTGTTGTAAGCCTTCGCCATTTAACGTGGTACGACCGGCAGTAGCGCCCAGCAGGAAGCCGCGGGCTTGCTGATCGCCGGCCATCCAGGCCATATCGCCCACCCGCTGGAAACCAAACATCGAGTAGTAGATGTAGAACGGGATCATCGGTAAATCGTTGGTGCTATAGGACGTGGCAGCCGCCACCCAGGACGACATGGCACCCAGCTCGTTAATCCCTTCCTGCAATACCTGGCCACCAACATCTTCTTTATAGTAGCTAACTACCGAGCGGTCTTCCGGGGTGTAGGTCTGGCCACCCGGGTTATAAATACCAATTTGCCGGAACAAGCCTTCCATACCAAAGGTACGGGCTTCATCGGCAATAATTGGCACAATTTGCTTACCAATATGCTCGTCTTTCAGCAGAATATTAAGAATGCGGGTGTAACCCATGGTGGTAGAGATTTCACGTTTTTGCTCGGTTAGTAATGAGTCAAACGCATCCAGCTCTGGCAGGGTTAATGGCTTAGTAAAGTTAGGCAGGCGCACCGGCGTGTAGCCATGCAGCGCATTACGCCGGTCATGCAGATACTGCAGCTCTGGCGAGTCTTTCGGCAGTTCAATATAGGGTAAATCGGCTACTGCATCTTCACTGATATAGTCTTCCAGCCCCAGGCGCTTGCGCAGTTGCAGCACATGGGTCATGTCCATTTTTTTCACCTGGTGAGCAATGTTTTTGCCTTCGGCCGCATCGCCCATGCCATAACCTTTAACGGTTTTGGCTAAAATAACCGTCGGTTTGTCGGTGCAGTTTTGCGCCGCTTTAAAGGCCGCAAACAGCTTAGACGGTTCATGGCCGCCACGTTTCAGGGCGAATATTTCTTCGTCAGTCATGTCGGCAACCAGGGCTGCGGTTTCCGGGTAGCGACCAAAGAAGTGCTTACGTACGAAAGCGCCGTCGTTGGCTTTATAGGTCTGGTAATCGCCATCTACCGTTTCATTCATTAACTGCAACAGCTTGCCAGTGGTGTCTTTGGCCAGCAGTTTATCCCAGCCGCGGCCCCATACTACTTTGATTACGTTCCAGCCGGCGCCACGGAATAAGCCTTCCAACTCCTGAATAATTTTACCGTTACCCATTACCGGGCCATCGAGCCGCTGCAGGTTACAGTTCACTAAAAAGCACAGGTTGTTCAGTTTTTCCCGGGCCGCAAAGCTGATAGCACCGCGTGATTCCGGCTCGTCCATCTCGCCATCACCTAAAAAGGCGTAAACCCGCTGTTCGCTGGTATCTTTTAACTCGCGGCCGTTTAAGTATTTTAAAAAGCGCGCCTGATAAATAGCCGCTATCGGGCCTAAACCCATCGATACAGTCGGGAACTGCCAGAATTCAGGCATTAATTTCGGGTGCGGGTAGCTCGATAAACCATTGCCGTCGACTTCCTGGCGGAAACCGTCCAGTTGCTCGGCCGTTAAGCGGCCTTCAACAAAGGCGCGGGCATAAATGCCCGGTGAAATATGGCCCTGATAATACACTAAATCGCCGCCGTCTTTTTCATTCGGCGCGCGGAAAAAATGGTTAAAACAGGTTTCATAAAATGCCGCAGACGACTGGTAAGAGGCCATGTGGCCGCCCAGCTCCAGCTCTTTTTTCGAGCCACGCAACACAATCATAATGGCGTTCCAGCGAATAACCGAGCGGATACGTCGTTCCAGATTAACATCGCCCGGGTAAGCCGGCTCCTGCTGCGGCGGGATGGTGTTAATGTAGTTAGTGGTAACACCGGTTGGCATGTCCACGCCTTCTAAGCGGGCTTGCTCTAATACCTGTTCAAGCAGGAATTGCGCCCGCTCAACACCTTCGGTGCGCACCACTGACTCCAGCGCTTCCAACCACTCTTTAGTTTCCAGAGCGTCGATGTCATTCTTACTGACTTCAGACATATCGAGGTTTCCTTTGGTTATTCACGCCCGCAGGCGCATCAAAATTATGAGTATTAACTCTGCTGGGAACGACGCAATGAGCGCTCGATACGTGAGCGTTCTTTGTCCAGTTCCAGCAGTGCTTCTTCAATAAAGGCTAAGTGGCCATTGCTGGCTTGCCTGGCCAGCTCGGGCTGGCGACTAATTACCGCCTGCATCAGCCGGCGCCGGTGATCATTTAACTTTTCGGCGATGCCATCACGCTGCTGCAACGCCGCCAGATTTAACCGGATATTTTGCTCAGTTAGCGGCGTTAAACTTCTGACCAGATGCAGCAGCACCACATTGTGTGATGCTTCGGCTACTGCCAGATAAAACTGACTAACGGCTTTGGCTTCTGCCTCGGCATCCTGAAACTGCTGATTCAGGCAAATTTCTTCGTACAAATTTTTAATTTTTTTATGATCGCTTTCCGTGCCCCGAAGTGCGGCATAGTAGGCACAAATACCTTCTAACGCATGGCGAAACTCCAGAAAATCAAACTGAGAATCCGGATACTGGGCCATCAGGCTAAACAATGGATCGGTTAAATCCTTGACCAGATTATCGCAAACATAGGTGCCACCACCCTGGCGCCGGCTAACTAAACCTTTAGCTTCCAGTTTTTGAATGGCTTCGCGCAACGATGGCCGGGATACCGCAAACCGCTCTGCCAGCTCGCGCTCTGACGGCAACTTTTGCCCTGCCGCAAAACTGCCCTCCAGTAGCAAGTGCTCCAGCTGCGTCACTATCTGATCAGACAGTTTTGCCGGCTTTATTTTCAGATCAGCCATAACGGGTCAGTAAAGTCCTTATTAATACCACTCTGCTTGGTTACCAAGGTAAATTGGTCTTACCAATCGTAAAAAGTGGCGCTACGTTAGCAGTTTTTGCTTAGCAAGTAAATAAAGCAGAGATCCACAGCAAAGGCAAAGTGCATTTTTAATTAGAGTAAAAACTCAGGCCGTGACCAAAAAACGCTTCTTTAATAAATTGGTCTGACCACGAGCCGGCGGCGCTGGCAAATCGCTTGTCTGCAAGGCTGTAAATTAGCAGACGTAACGCATACAATAAGCGCTGATTTTTTCAGGGTATCAACGGCGCGTGTCAGAACAGTTATTAGCCACATTAAAGCAAGCTTTTGGTTACAGTGCCTTTCGCGATGGCCAGGCCGAGATTATTGATGCGGCACTGCATGGCCGCGACAGCTTCGTGCTGCTGCCAACCGGTGGCGGCAAATCGCTGTGTTACCAGCTACCGGCACTGCATTTGCCGCAGGTAACCATAGTGGTGTCGCCACTAATGTCGCTGATGAAAGATCAGGTTGATGCGCTGCAGGCTAACGGCATTGCCGCTGAATTCGTTAACAGCAGTTTAAGCCGTGAAGCGGTGCTTGAGGTTTTTGCCAGGCTTAGACGCGGCGAGTTAAAGCTGCTGTATGTCGCGCCCGAGCGCTTATTACAACCCGCCTTTTTAGACCGGCTCAGTGACGTGGGCGTAAGCCTTTTTGCGATAGATGAAGCGCACTGTATTTCACAGTGGGGTCATGATTTCAGGCCCGACTATATGGCCCTGGCGCTATTAAAGCAGCGCTTCCCCGGCGTGCCGGTAATGGCGCTGACGGCGACCGCCGATATTGCTACCCGCCAGGACATTGTGCAGCAATTAACGCTGCAAAACCCCTGCATTTATACCGGCAGCTTCGACCGGCCCAATATCCGCTATACGGTGCAGGAAAAATTCCGGCCGCTGGAGCAGGTGGTCAGCTATTTAAAACTGCAAGAAGGCAGTGCTGGCATCATTTACTGCAGTTCACGGCGCAAAGTCGATGAACTTAGTGGCCAGCTTAACGAGCGCGGTTTTAAGGTAGCGGCATACCACGCTGGCCATGACAGCGAGCAACGCGGCAGAGTGCAGGACGATTTTAAGCGGGATGATATTCAGATCATCGTCGCTACCGTGGCCTTTGGTATGGGTGTTAATAAATCCAATATTCGTTTCGTGATTCATTTTGAACTGCCACGTACCATCGAGGCTTACTATCAGGAAACCGGCCGCGCCGGCCGGGATGGTGTGCCGGCCGAAGCGCTGATGCTGTTTGATCCGGCCGACATTACCAGGATGAAACGCTGGCTTGAAGCCGAAGAAAATCCGGCCCGGGCTGAAGTGGCCTGGCAGCGTTTTCAGGCAATGGCTGCCTTTGCTGAAGCCCAAACCTGCAGGCGCTTAGTGTTACTGAATTACTTTGGTGAAGCCCGGCAGCAGCGTTGTGGTAATTGTGATATTTGTTTGAATCCGCCGCAGCAGTTTGATGCCACCGAGCTGGCACGCAAGGCCCTGTCCTGCGTGTACCGGGTAGAGCAAAGTTATGGCATGGCCCATGTTATTGAGGTGCTGCGCGGTAGCCAGAATCAGAAAATTCGCGAGCAGGCGCACGACAAACTCAGTACCTGGGGTTTGGGCAAAGATCACAGCCACGATTACTGGTTAAGTGTTATGCGCCAACTGGTCCATTTTGGCTATTTGCAGCAGGATATTACCCGTAATTCGGTGTTGCAACTGTTACCTGCCTCACGGCCACTGCTGCGCGGGGAAACCTGTTTACAGCTGGCAGTACCGCGCTTACAAAGTAACCAGAAAGTTGCTGCCAAACTGGGCAACCAAAAATACGATCGAGCGTTATTCGGCCGCTTGCGTACCTTGCGTAAACAGCTGGCAGAGCGCGACGATGTGCCACCTTTCGTGGTATTCAGTGACGCAACCTTAATTGACATGTGTCAACGCTTACCCACCGATAATGTCAGCATGCTGGCGGTGTCGGGTGTCGGTAATACAAAACTCAGCCGCTACGGCAGCGAGTTTATTGCCGAAATTGGTGACTATCTGGCCAGTAGCAGTTAATGTTGCGTGTTTATCAAATAAACGTAATTTTTCGAGGCTACTTGCTGTTAAAACAGTGCCGGAACGTAACAGACTATGCTACAGTTTTGGCTGAAATTGTTAACGTTACCGATGAGCGGAGATAAGGCGTGGTAGCAGCAAAATTCGTGTTGTATGTATTGCTGTTATGGCTAAGTAGCGGATTTCTGCAGGCTGCGCAAGTTGACGCCAACTTACTTAGTAGCAGCAGTGCAGCAAAAACCAGTATTCAATACCTTTATTACACCAGCGCCACCAGCGACTTGTCACTGGATGACATTCTGGCTGATCCTGCCTACAGCCATAGTTTCCAGCCAGTGCAGGGCAGTAAACGTATTTTATTTAATGATAACAAAGCCATCTGGTTTAAAGCCCGGCTGCGTAATACCAGCAAGCAGGCTGGCCAATGGCTGCTGGAATACAATTTCCCGATGGTCGATAAACTCGAGGTATACCGGGTAGATCGTGCCAGCAAAGATATTGAACTGCTAAACCGTACCGGTAACGATTACCCCTTCAACGAGCGGGCTTTGCCCTATCGTGGCTATGTCACCGCGCTGGATTTCAGTGCTGAGCAAGAGTTTGATTTGTACCTGCGGGTGGTTGACGCTGCAATTATTCCCAGCGATATCACGCTATGGCAGCCGGAAGCTTTTATCAGCGTCCAACAAGGCAATGCGATATTTGATGGGGTTCTTAGCGGCATTTTACTGATGCTGGCATTGCACAGCTTGCTGTTGTTTAATCAGCGTCGTCAGCGTCAAAGGTTGTATCAGGCGCTGTTTTTTGCTGGCTTTGCCATGGTACTGGCCATTTTAAATGGCCTGGCGTTCCCGTTGCTATGGCCGGACAACCCGGCCATTAATCTGGCTATCCTTTATATTTTCGCCGGCCTGACCTTGCTGTTCCTGAATTTGTTTGTCAGGGCAAGGTTAGAACAACCCCTGTCCTTTGTCTGGCACAAAATTCATTCATTCAACAATCTGCTGACTCTTGTGCTGTTATTCAGCCCACTACTGGTCAGCGGTGAATGGCGCTTCTGGTTGCTACTGGGCAGTATATCACTGGTTTTGGGCAGTAATATTTTGCTGACCTTACATCATGCTGTCGCCGGTCAGAAAAGTGCCCGCTCGCTGGCACTGGCCTGTTTTTTCTTGTTACTTAGTGCAGCTATTCTGACCACAGCTCAACTGGGTTATTTTAAACAGCTACTGGAATGGCATTATTTAACCTTATTACTTATTTTGCTGTGTATGACGGTGATTCATTACAGCCTGGACCATATTCACGAAGAACAAACGACCGACCATGATGCCCTGAAAGCGCTGAGCAAGTACAAGACGCTGTTTCACCAGGCAGCTGAAGGGCTATTTGTTGGCAATGCAGATGGCCAGTTGCTGGATGCGAATCTGGCATTGTTGCAAATTTTAGGGTATCAGCAAATCAACGAACTACGGCAAGACGTTGGTGGCAATGGCATGGCGCGCTTTTATGCCAACCCGACTGAACGTCAGGATTTTATTGCCCAACTGCATAAATATGGCCAGCAACAGGCTGAAATTCGCGGTTTACGGGCAGATCGCAGCCCATTCTGGGCGTTGCTATCGGCGCGGCTGGTGCCGGCCACCGCGGATGAGCCTGCATTTATTCATGGTTCAGTCATTGACATCAGTAAACAAAAGCTGGCTTATGAGCAACTCAGCTACCAGGCAAATCATGATACTGTCACCGGCTTATACAATCGTCACTATTTGTTACAACAACTTACCCGCACCCTGTACCAGGGTAATAAGCGTAATAGCAGCCTGCTGTTTATTGACGTGGCGCAGTTTAATGATATCAATACCCGTTATGGCCACAGTGCTGGCGACAGCCTGCTAAAACAACTGGGACAGCAACTGACCCAGCATCTGGCACCAGCCGATGTGCTGGCCCGCTTAGAAAAAGATCAGTTTGCATTGCTGTCGCCGGGCAAAAACGCTAATGAGGCGCTGGTCGTCGCCTACCGGCTGATCGACCAGCTGAAAGTATTTCAGTTCAGCTGGCAGCAGCAACAGCTTGCTGTCAGCATCAGCATTGGGATCCGGATGATTGATAACAGTCGTCAGGACAGTGACAGTTTTCTGCTACAAGCGGCAGCAGCCGCAACAACAGCGCGCGACAAGGGCCAGAATCGTATTCACTTGTACACCGACCCGGTACCCAGCCACTGACTATTTTTTCTGCGGCCTATTGCTGAGCTGATCTGGCTCAGCGTAGAATGGCGCCGCGACAATCCGTCGTTTCTTTAGTAAGCAAACCCTTTATGTATTTCGTTCGGAGTCTGTATGCAACGGCTGCGTGAATTATCGCGTCGTGTTGAGGCTGTGTATGGCGAAATAGCGGAAACTTTCAGTACTTACCAGCAGAGCCAGGGCTTACAATGCCGCAGCGGTTGCGGTGAATGTTGTCTGGCGCCGACTATTGAGGCAACCGTGCTGGAAATGTTGCCATTGGCATTGCACTTATTTGACCAGGGCAAGGCTGAACAAACACTTGACCAACTCGAGCAGTTAACTGCGCCGCAAGGCTGCTTTTTCTATCAGAAGTTATCGTTTGATGGCAAACAAGGTCAGTGCAGCGTCTATCAGCAACGGCCCGCTATTTGCCGGATGTTTGGCGCCGCAGGCTATCGGGATAAAACCGGCCAAACTGCCCTGTCTACCTGTAAAACCATTAAAACAGACAACACGGTAAAGTATCAGCAAAGTTTAATTATGCTGCAAAGCTCGCCGCCGCCGCTGATGATGTTAAGCAAAGAGCAGGTAAACGAGCTGGATTATCAGTTAGGTAAAAACCACTACAGTATTAATAATGCGCTGCAACTGGCTTTGCAACAGGTGCTGTTTAAAGCCAGCTACAGCTATGAGCAGAATGATCAGCAAATTGCCTGACAATCTGACCCAGCATTAAAAACCTGCAAGTACCACCTTACCTATTGCCTTACCGCTTTCCAGTAAGGCGTGGGCCTGGCGTAAATTAGCAGCATTAATGGTACCCAGAGTTTGTTGCAAGGTCGTTTTTATCTGTCCTTGTTCAATCAGCCGGCTTAAATCGGTCAGCAACTGATGTTGTAAATGCATATCTGCAGTGGCAAATAGCGAGCGGGTAAACATAAATTCCCAGTGCAATGAAATGCTTTTTTGCTTTAATGGCATAATATCAATGCCGTCTGCAGGGTCATCAATCAGTGCCAGCTTACCTTGTGGTGCCAGCAACTTCACCAGCTCGGCGTAATGTTGGCCGGTATGGGTTAAACTGGCGACATGACTCACCGCATCAATTCCCAGTTCGGCTAGTTGTGGTTGCAGCGGTTTACTGTGATCGACCACATAATGCGCGCCCAGCGCTTTGACCCAGGCTTGTGTTTCTGGCCGTGACGCGGTACCAACAATACAAACACTGGTTAGTTTACGCGCCAGTTGCACCAACACAGAACCCACCCCACCGGCGGCTCCGGTGATCAGTAAAATCGGCCGGGGATACTTAAGACTTGATTGATTTAATTCCAGCCGGTCAAACAACAACTCCCAGGCAGTTATTGCGGTAAGTGGTAACGCCGCGGCCTCAGCATAACTTAAATTAGCTGGCATCAGCCCCACCAGACGCTCATCAACTAACTGATATTCGGCATTTGAACCACTGCGATTAAGCGCGCCAGCGTAGTAGACTTTATCGCCCGGTTTAAACTGGGTTACCTCATCACCACAAGCCACCACCTCACCGGCAGCGTCCCAGCCAAGTACCTTGTATTCGCTATCAGCCGGCGCCACCTTGCTGCGGATTTTCGTATCTACCGGGTTAACCGAAACGGCAGCCACCTTTACCAGCAAATCACGGCCACTGGCTTGCGGCTGAGGCAGCTCAATATCAAGGAGCGCCTCAGGGTTACTAATGGCCAGCGATTGTTGGTAGCCTACTGCTTTCATGATCATTCCTTAAAATATTCGTCGTCGCTAGTGACCTGCACCGACTAACCGGTTTCGACGATGCTGCTCATCCAGTTTTAATGCCTTCAACAGAATAAGACTATCAGAAATTCTGGCTGCAGCCACGCGGTTCAACAATAAATTGGCCGTGTTGGTGCTTACTGGTTATATGTTATGCCGATGAACGCAGGCAAACCGCCGGCAAATTCGTTAAGATACAGCGGTTTTTAACCGTCTCTGAGAGTGTTTTGCCAGAATTCAGCGTGTTATTTTTTGGGTCTCAAGTGCTTGCCGCCATTGCTTTTAGCAGCGGAATTTTTGCATTCTGGCAGCAACAGCGCAGCGCCATGCTCAAATTCTGGTTTATTTCGGCAATATTGAATGCCAGCCATTTTGGTCTGCTGGGTCAATATGAAGCCGCACTGTTTGTTGGCTTAACGGCCATTCGGTTTCTGGTGGCGGCATTACAGCCTCGCCAATACTGGATGCTGTTATTTATGGCCGCTGCCACCGTCATATTGCTTACCACGTATAGCAGCCCGTTGAATTTATTACCCTACACTGCGGCCATGCTGGGTACCTTTGGTAGTTTTCAAACCCGGGTAGGGCTGGTACGGCTTTGTATGGCAGTAGGCGCGAGTATTTGGGTGCTGCATAACATTCTGGTGGGTTCGCCGGTGGCTGTAATGATGGAGCTGGCGTTCCTGCTCAGTAATCTGGTTGGTTTTCTGCGCGCCCGCCGGCTGGCATCCAGATTAACCACTAGCACCCAGTCAGGTTAACCCACACGCCGAAATAAGATGTTCTGCCGTAACCGGCAGGTAATTGGTCGCAATCTGCTACTTTTATGTGTTAATGCTCTTGTGATTTGACGTGCCGGGGCTCATTATCATTTAACTGATTAGCTGAATTAATAAGTGTCAAAGAAATGCGTTGGTTAAGTGTTGTTGCGTTAATGCTTTATGTAAGCCTGCTGGTTGCACCGCAGGTAACAAGCGCACACGCCCCGCATTTAATACCGTTAGCCGATAGCCAGCTGCAGGCCATAAGCCCACTTACGGGCCAGACCAGCCTTGCCAGCGAACAGGAAACGGGCGATGACAACGACAATAGCTTGCCACCCACTGCAAGCCAGACCACCTTATTACTAAACTGTGCTGTAGGCGACCTGCCAACAGCTATCAATTTGCACCAGGTCAAAACGGCCCATCCGGTGCGGGCTCCCCCTCTTTATTCCTGAAATTAAAATGTTGGTGGCAGTTTTGCCTGTTTAACACTTTTATATGCCAGTGCGGCCTCTGCGCCCTGGCGCTAAGGAATATTATGAAAACGTTATCTTTATTTGCTGTAGAAGCGATTGACCACTTGATCCAGCCCGATCAGTTCGAGCATGCCCGTTTAACCTCACCGGCCCTGCAGCTGGTTAGCGACTTTACTCAAAGTCAGCCTGAAATGATTAATGAAACCACAGCGGCCAGCGACGTGCTGGCACTGATGCAAATTGAGCGTAGTAAACTTAAGCTGGTAGTGGATGAACAAGGTGAGCTTAGCGGTCTTGTGCATTTGGATCACTTGTCTGATCAAGCTATTATGCGCCGGGTAGCCCAGGGTGACCGTCGGCACGAGATTAAAGTTGCCGATTTAATGCGGCCACGCGAGCGGATCAAAGCGCTGGCCTGGCAGCAATTACAATATTGCACCATTGCCGATGTGCTGAACACACTGCAATCAAGCGGCGAGCAACATTGCGTGGTGGTCGATCGCGAGTCACATCAAATACGCGGCGTTATCAGTGCGCAGGATATTGCCCGTCGACTGCACTTGCCAGTATATGTCCGGCAGGCCCCGACCTTTTTACAGTTATTTGATAGCATTAGCGCATAACCAACTGGTCGCAGGTCAGCTTACGCCGGTAACTTGCCAGCGACCAAATATTGCATAAAATCGTTTGCTGGCAAGGGCTTGCTGTAATAGTAGCCCTGGCCATAGCAACAACCTAATTCAAGCAATGCCGCTTCATGTTCGGCGGTTTCCACCCCCTCTGCCACCAGCGCGATTTGCATAGACTGCCCCAGCAATACGATCGTTTTAACAATCGCATAGTCATTTTTATCAGTCAGCATATCTTTAACAAATGACATATCAATTTTCAGAACATCGACTTTAAATTGCTTCAGATACGCCAAACTGGAATACCCGGTGCCAAAATCATCTATCGCTATGCTAATGCCCTGGGCCCGAAACTGACTTAACGTTTTTGCGGTTTGCCCGGGGTTGCTAATAAGCGCTGTTTCCGTTACCTCTAGTTCCAGCATAGCGGGTGTCAGCTGATGTTCCTGTAGTAAGTGTTCTATTAAGCCAAGCAGACTGGGATCGGTAAACTGAGCCGCAGCAATATTGACCGACACCGGCAGCTTAATACCCGCTTTTTGCCAACGGGCATTCTGCTGGCATGCTTTAACCAACACTATTTTGCCCAGCGGAATTATAATCCCCGTTTCTTCAGCAAGCGGAATAAAGTCAACCGGTGATATTAAACTGCCATTTTTGTTACGAATTCGCACCAGTGCTTCGGCACCAATAATAACGCCATCGGCCAGCGATATTTTGGGCTGTAAGTGCACTTCAATCCGGTCTGCTGCAATGGCCTCCCGTAAGCTTTGTTCGCGCTGATGGCGTTGCAACATCCGTTGACCCATTTCATCAGAAAAAAAGCAGAAACGGTTGCGGCCTTCCTGTTTCGCTTTAAACAGTGCTACGTCAGCATGGCGTAACAGGGTTTCTGCCCCTCCGGCGTCAGAAGGATAGAGACTAATGCCCATACTTAACGACATATTGTACTTTTTACCATTTACTTCAAAGGGTTGCCTTGAAATTCGGCTAATACTCTGTGCCAGATTACTGATCTGTTCAACCTGGCTGATATCCGGAAAAATTAATACGAATTCATCGCCACCTATCCGCGCCAGGGTATGCTCTGGTTCCAGGATCGATTGTAATCTTTTCACCAGTAACTGCAGGAGCTCATCGCCCAGCTGATGCCCCAATGAATCATTCAGGTATTTAAATTGATCAATATCAAGCAGGATTAGGCCCACTTTTCGGTCAATCATCATTGCCATCCGACAGGCCTGCTCCAACCTGTCGTGTAACAAAATCCGGTTTGGTAAACCGGTTAGCTGGTCATGATTTGCTAAAAAGCTCATTTTAGTCGCCAGCGCTTTTGCTTCACCGACATCATGAAAAACAATAATGGCCCCCAACATAATGCCATCCACGTCAAAAATCGGCGCGGCCGAGTCCTCTACTGCCGCCGCAAGCAAGGTATTGCGATTAACTAACTCACAGTCCAGCGCCATGGCAACGATACGTTGTTCCCGCAGGGCCAGAATAATGGGATTGGTTGAGGGCTGTTTACTTTCTACGTCCCGTAGCAACATAACTTCAGTAATAGATTTACCCAGGGCATGACTTTGCTGCCAACCCGTCATACTTTCTGCAATCGGATTCATAAAAGTGATAATGGCATCCGTGTCTGTTGCGATAACCGCATCGCCAATACAATTCAGGGTTACTTGCAACCGTTGTTTTTCGGCGGCAATGTGTTTTCTGCTTTGCTGCAGTGCTTTTGCCTGTTGCTGCAACAATAAATGGTTTTGCACCCGTAAACGACAGATAGCCCGATTCAGCGGCCGGCCGATAAAGTCGACTGCACCATAGGCCAGCGAATTAAATTCGAATTCGGCTTCAGTATGAGCTGAAATAAAAATAACGGAGATACTTGTTGTAACCGGGTCATTTTTAAGTAACTTACAAACCTCGAAACCACTCATAACCGGCATTTCAATATCGAGCAGGATAATATCCGGCTGCAGCTCTAATGCTCTGTTAAAGGCTTTAGTGCTATCATCAACAAAGTATATTTCAGCCAGACCATGCAGCATTTCACTAAGCAGAGCGATGTTTGCGGGCTGATCGTCAACAATTAGCAGTGTGGACATGCAGCCGGAACCATTAACCATTAAGGTTGCATCCTTACAATTACCTATTTTAGTAATAGCTTAGTCAATGGTTTTTTATGTGCAAATATATAACACTGATGACATTAAATATGGCAAGTTACTTAACGGAATTAATATTTTTAACCTGAGGCGTGGCAATGACACTTATCGACCACAACCGACTTAACAGCCTTTTGCTGCTATCTGTCAAAAACAAACCTCAGCTTTTGCAAATGCTGCAAAACTTAATTGATTGCGCCCCTCAGAACACAAAATTGTTAACACAATTTACGGATGACAAGCTGGACGAGCCAGCCCGGCATTTACTGCACAAAATCCGGGGCAGTTTTGCGACTGTTGGCGCTGATGAGTTGGCCAAAAGCGCGTTGCTACTTGAAGAGCGGTTATCGGCTTCTAATCGGATTGAATCCGCCATGTTGCAGCGTTTTATTATGCTGTATCAGCAAAGCTGTGCAGAGCTGCAGACTGTTGTCCGGGCTCATACTGGTGTGTCCGGGCAACCAGCTGCTAAATTTGAGCCAGAATTGCTGCGCACGCTATTACTGAGCCACGACATGAATGCATGTAATGTTGTGTTACAACACAAAGCAGACCTGCAGCAACTGATGAACGACGCAGATGCAGCACTGTTTTGTCATCAGGTGGCATCACTAAATTTTGCGGCCGCCGCAACGCTACTGCATGCTTATTTGCCGGCTGTTAATACGGATAAATAAATGACCTTAGAAAAACCGCATAAGATAAAGAAAATTAAACAGTTTTTATTTTCACTCTGGTTACCTGCCTGTTTGTTACTACTGGGCTATTTTCTTGCAGAGCGGGCCGTTGAAAATGAAAAAGTGCAACAACAGCAGCGAATAGCATTGGCCGTGCAATCACGGCTGAATCAGATAAGCGAAGGGGTCAGAGAAAAAGTTACCCTGTACCAGTACGGCTTGCGCGGTACCCGTGGCGCAGTGATGGCATCATCACCGGAGAAATTTAATTACGCGTTGATGCAGGAATATACCGATACCAGAGATTACCCGCTGGAATTCCCGGGCGCTCGCGGTTTTGGTTTTATACGCTACGTTTCGCAGGAAAAGCTGACTGATTTTATCAATACCGCAAAAAATGAGCGACCAGATAAAAATTTTGCTCTTCGTCAACTTAGTCCGCATAGCAACAGTCTGCTTGTTATTCAGTATATTGAACCAGAAATTGATAATAATGAAGCCATCGGGCTGGACATTGGTTCTGAAGCCATGCGACGTAATGCTGCTATTAATGCTGCCCGCAATAATGACGTACAGTTAACCGGGCCCATTACTCTGGTGCAGGCTGAGCAAGAAAGCCAGCAGGGCTTCCTGATCCTTCTTCCCGTATATAATGTCAGCCCCGCGCCCACGAGCGAGCAGGACAGACTTAACCATATGTTTGGCTGGAGCTATGCGGCACTACTGATAGACGAAGTCCTTAGCAGTTTTACAGGGCTGGGCCCGGATATTTTTTTAAAAATCAGTGATGTTAACGACAATCAAAATATTAACTTTTATCAGCGAGGAGACTCTGCTGAGGCATTTATTCAGCATCAAAAGCAGGCTAACCTCAATTTGTTTGGCAGACGCTGGCAGCTTGAGCTGGCGCCCACCCAGCAGTTTATCACTGCTCTTGCCTTGCCTTCTTACACTGTGTTGGCCAGAGAGATCATGGGCTTAACATTTTTACTTGCGTTGATCGTATTTTCCCTGCAATTACTTCTAATGAGACGTAAACAAATAGCGTTGCACAAAGCAGAACTATCAGCCATTAAAGAAGCATCCTTAGAAAAAGCGAATGCTGAACTAGAATACCAGGTCGCCCGCCGCACAGCCGAGATTAGTCAGGTAAATGCACTGCAGCGCACTATTTTACAAAGTGCCGGCTATGCCATTATTGCAACCGATGCAGATGGCTTGATTACACTATTTAACCCCGCTGCGGAGCAGTTGCTGGGTTATAAAGCCGACGACGTGATCGCGAAAAAAACGCCTGCCATTTTTCACCTGGCAGACGAAGTAGCACAACAAGCCGAAAAACTCAGCCGCGAATTAAACACCGATGTCGCGCCAGGTTTTGAAACCTTTATTGCTAAAGCTCGCCTGGGTAAAAGCGACGCTAACCGCTGGACTTATGTCACCATAAACGGTGCGCATATTGCTGTGCGCCTAAATGTTACTAGTCTGGTTAATGCAGAAGGTTCTATTTTTGGTTACATAGGCATTGCCTATGATTTAACTGAGCAACTTAACCGGGAAGCGGAGCTGGCTGAGGCGAAACAAATTGCCGACACAGCAAATAATGCTAAGTCTGACTTTCTGGCAAATATGAGTCATGAAATCCGTACCCCAATGAATGCTATTCTGGGGCTGCTGCAATTAACCCTGAAAACTCAGCTGGATGGTCGTCAGTCCGACTACCTGAATAAAACCTACCGGGCGGCACAATCGCTATTGTCGTTGCTAAATGACATTCTGGATTTTTCTAAAGTAGAATCCGGCAAACTTGAACTCGACAAGCATCCGTTCAGTATGTCTACCCTGATGCAGGATGTGGGTATTATTTTATCCTCCGCCACCCAGGATAAAAATATTGAGATACTTTACCGGATAGCAGCTGACGTTCCCGACCAGTTAGAAGGCGATAGCTTACGAATAAAACAGGTTATGCTTAACATTATTGGCAATGCCATTAAGTTTACTGAGCTGGGTGAAGTGGTTGTTACGGTTGGTGTTACCTTAAGTGTTGCAGATAAAATCGTTTTAAATGTGCAGGTACGTGACACCGGTATTGGCATGACAGAACAGCAGCAAGCGGTAATTTTCAGTGGTTTTCATCAGGCGGAGTCGTCAATTAGCCGTCGTTTTGGCGGCACCGGGCTTGGGCTTGCTATCAGTAAGCGACTGGTGAATTTGATGGGCGGCACCATTCAGGTGCAAAGTACCCCCAATGTTGGTAGCGAATTTTCGTTCAGCATTGCAGTACAAAAAATGAGCAGCCAGTTGATTATCCCCCGCCAACAAACTGAAAATATCAGGCTGCATGCGCTTATCGTCGATGACAATGCCAGTGCCAGACTTATTCTGCAGGAAATGTGTATCGCGTTGGGCTGGCGCGCAGATTGTGCTGCAAGTGCTGAAGAGGCATTGCAGATACTAAACACGCCTCAGGTTCACAACAACCCATATTCTTTGCTACTGGTAGATTGGAAAATGCCTGGTATGGATGGACTCGAATTTGCAAAACGGGTGAGGCAAGATAAACACGTCACCGCATCGCCTATTATTGTGATGGTTACTGCGCACGGCAGAGAAGTGCTGACAAAATATCACGACAGCACGCAACAGGTGCTGGATGGTTTCTTAATTAAACCTATTACGCCCGATGTTATGTTAAAAACCGTACAAACTATTTTGCACGGCGAGCCTGTCGGGTCGGATAGCACCCCACCGCCCCCCGCGCTACAGCCTTTGCAAGGGCTGCATATTTTGTTGGTAGAAGATAACTTAACAAACCAGCTGGTTGCGATTGAGCTGTTGCAAGCTGAAGGGGCTACTGTCACCCCCGCCGAAAGTGGCGAACTGGCGCTGGACATATTGGCGCAGCCAGATTTTAGTTTTGACGTGATCCTGATGGATATTCAGATGCCACAGATAGATGGCTATGAAACCACCCGGCGGGTCCGCCGCAATTTAGCCATTAAACAAGTGCCTATTATTGCCATGACGGCAAATGCCCTGCCTTCTGATAAAGCCGCAGCGCTGGCCGCGGGCATGAACGACCATATTGCCAAGCCATTTTCGTTGCAGGAAGTTATCGATAAAGTGTGTCATTACTGTCACCAGCTACCGCTGCCCGGGCAACTACACGCAACCGACCAACTACCGCCAGATAGCGAAATGCACGCGTTTTGTATGCAAAACGATATTGACGTCACCGTTGCTTTACGGCGACTGGGCGGCAACCTGCCGCTATATTTTAAACTTGCCGCGCAACTGCAAAAAGATGCAAAGGCAGCTGTGCCCCTGCTACTTGCACCAGCCAGCACCCGCCGGCAGTTACAGTTAATTTGTCATAGTTTGAAAAGCGCCGCTGCAACCGTTGGTTTCAGTGCGCTGGCTGAGCAGGCTAACCAGATTGAGCAGCACTTAGCCAGCGATATTGAAGTTGCGCCCCAACTACTTAAGCCGTTAGTTGAGGTCTGCACCAGGAGTCTGAAGCAACTCGACCTGTTGTTACATTTTCAGCAAACTGCATCACCTCAAGCGCCGTCATCTGAACCAATAAGTGCCGACAAGCTAGAGGCCAGTATGCTGACGTTAATGAAATACCTGAACAATGCCAATATGTCAGCAACGACGCTTTTTAACGATATTCAACAAGACCTGAACCAATATGACCCGGCCTTATCCGAGTTGTTAGCAGAACACATATCTGCATTGGCTTTTAAAGACGCAGCTGCGATACTTCAGCAACTGCTTGATAAAAAACAAGAGTGATGTATGTCTGAAACAAAAGTGGATCGCTATCTGGCTGCGCTTGGCGAGGCAACGATTTTAGTTGTTGATGATCAGCCGGCGAATATACAGCTGATCTTTCATATGTTGGGTGAAGAATATCAAATATTAATGGCCACCTCCGGCCAGCAAGCATTGCAAGTGTGTCGGGAGCGTATGCCAGATTTAGTGCTGCTGGATGTTATGATGCCTGAGATGGACGGTTTACAAACGTGTCAGGCTTTAAAAGCCGACAGTAGCATTGCGTCCATCCCAGTAATTTTTGTTACCGGACTGCAAAAGCAAGAGGAAGAAGACGCCTGCTGGCAGGCTGGCGCGGTAGATTTTATTCAAAAACCGGTTAACGCTAACACCCTGCGTCACAGAGTAAAAGCGCATTTAACCCTGAAGCGCCAGACCGATTTTCTGCATTCTCTGGTTTATATCGATGGCCTTACCGGCATTTTTAACCGGCGCTATTTAGACAACAACTTTGAAAAACAAATCGCGATAGGTAAACGACAGCAGCAAGATCAGATTTCAGTATTAATGATTGATATTGATCACTTTAAATTATTCAATGATAACTTTGGTCATATGGCTGGGGATGAAGCACTGCGTAACGTAGCGGAAGCGCTGGAAACAACCTGTTTGCGCCCGGCCGACATTGTGGCCCGTTATGGTGGTGAAGAGTTTATTATTATTCTGCCCAACACCGATGCCGCAGGGGGAGAATTTGTTGCAACGAAGATTATCAAAGCCGTCTCTGCCCTGGCAATACCTCATTCGGCAACAGAACAAGGCTGCGTTACGATTAGTGTTGGTGTCGCCACCAGCACTTACGATATTGCATCCAAAGCTAAACTGACAGAACTGGCCGATCAGCAGCTTTATTTAGCTAAACAAGCTGGCAGAAACTGTTTTCGTCAAGCCGACGTCTAGCAGGCCTGTCTAAGGCTTCAACCATCGGCTTAAGGTAAGCCAGTTCTACTTTAAACCCCTTGTCGTTTCCAACTGGAAAAATCTATCCAATATCGCCAGCGTATCGCGAACAGTAGCGATACGCTGCTCAATCGTAGCATCAAGCGGCCGGATCCCAATTTTCGCGCCCAGTACTAATAAAGCTTCTGGTGTATCGCAGGCGGCCAGACAGTTGTGCATTGCCTGCTCAGTCATCCAACTGCCCGGCTCGCCGTGTTTAACCCGCTCACTTTGCTGCGGCGGCTGATGGCTGTCACGCCAGGCGCCGTATGCACTGTCTTGATCTGACACCCCGGAAAACATGACACCGCTTAAAACGCCGGCTGCTTTTGCAGCGTTAATATGTTGCACCGCGCCTGCTACCGTGCGGGTTTCAAATACTGAACGGCCCCAGTTAATGACCATGCCCAGCTGCTGCTCTGGTGGCAAAGTGCTATTTAACTGGCTTAGCACGTTCAGTTCGTCTGTCAGCGCTAAAAAGCCTTTCGATGGTATATGGCTTTCAACAAACGCATCGCAGTGTTCAATCACAATTCTGGCACCCTGCCAGTCCCAGCTAAGCATTGTTTCAAGCGAGGCCAACAGTGCCGCTTCAGAGGATGCGGCTTTGTGGCGGGCTGGTGCGCTCTGGATCATTATGGCGCTGACGGCTTGCCGGCCAAGATGGCGATTAAGTTTGCCAATCGCCGCACAAGCCTGCTGCATAAATGCCAATGCTGACTGACGTCCGGCGTCATCCACCGAGGCAATACCAAACAACGGATTTTGTCCCAGCGCATTCATAATGCCGGGAATGCATGTGAAGACGTAGTCCCACTGCGGGTCGATATTAGCCAAAAACCAGGCGTCATCATGCTGATGCAAGCTACCCAGAAACGGATGCTCTAACCCTTTGAGATTGGGTAAGGCTTTTAATTCGTTGTAAAACGCGGTTTCCAGTGCCGGGTCCCAGCTACTGTGATTGGGGGAAGCCGCATAAGCACCAAGCATGTATTTCATCGTTCAGAATATCCGTTTAACAATCAGGGCTTGCTAATCATCCGGAGAATTAAGGGTAAATACCAGATGTTTACGCATATCTTTTAGCACAAAGCCTTTTTTGAGTAGTAAACCACTTAAGCGCTTTTGCCAGGTCAGTAACTGCGGCTGCGCGGCATCCAGCGCAGCTTGTTCAGTAAACTGCAGCCGCACCAGCAACGAGCCCGGAAAAGCCTCATATTCCAGGCTAAACCAGCACTGCACGGCACCCGCTAGTTCTGCCAGCGCTTGCTGCTCCAGCCTGGTTACTGCATCCAGTACCGTGGCCTGCTGTTTCAGTTGTACTTTGGAGAGTTTTTTCATTTGTCAGGGTTCTTATATTGTGCAGCGACAATAAAGTTTGCCCTTAAGCATGGTTTTTTACAAAAATTGCAGAGTTTGCCCTTAACTGAACTCACCAACTTTTTTTAGAAGCTTTATCATCAATTATTTCCGCAATGACGTGTTTAACCATTGCTCTATCTTCATCATTTAATCGCATTAGGTCGTTATCAATTCGGATTAGATATTCATGGCCTTTATATGACCTAGAAACCTGTTTCAGCATTTTATAGACATCATCACATCTGCAGGCTGTTAAACCTAAATCTCCAGCTTTCCATGACGAACGCATAAAGGCATCAACCAGTTCATTTCTTGCAGTTTTGCAACGATCCCAGTCAAAGAAAAAAAATACCTTCATTAATTCCGGCGCATCATTAGACTTTGCAAGTTCTTGATAAACAATAGGGAACACTGCCGCAATCAATGAAGACACTGGCTGCTGTGGCGCCCGAAGTAGTTTTGGTACAAGCTTTCCCGCAATATAAATCTGTTCTTTGTGAGTCAACGTTTTCTGAGCATCGAGCATGAGTCGAGCACAAGCATCATATGCCTCCTCCGACAGATCCATTGACGTACGCTCTTGCAATGTTCGAGCTATTTCAACTGCAGCTTTGACAATACATTCGCGAGTGGCAAAAGAGCTCTTATCGAACACAACGAGATTACGGCTTATAGTTTCAACCTCGATGCTGCGATGCATCCCCTCCCTGACAATCCACCTACCTTCAAGTTCTCCACCGAAAACGTCTAATAACATGGAAAAAACTGCTGTTTCATCCCCATCAATTCTGCTTCGTAAACATCGTCTTAAAACACGTTCCGCGATATCAAATTTTTGAGCATTATTGAGCCTTGGCAGCAAAAACTGAAACACGCTAATTTGTGTGTTAATAGAGAATATTTCTTTAAGTGTTGCGCGGATTAGTATGTCATCGACGTTGTCATCGATACATGCCAGCAAGCGTTCGCTTACTGCACTGCTTGATAGAAGATTCAGTAATTGCGTATCATCCGCTACTTGAAGTATTTTTACGAACTGGGAATTCAAAAATTCATAGGGTAAGCGAGTCTCATTAAGAATCCATAAAATATCAGTTATTACGGGCTTGAAAGTCATCGCGAGTAAATCTTTCGTCCTATCAGACAAACCAGACTCAACCAAAATTTCACGAGTAGCATTTAGCTCATCGACTTCACGAGCTCTAACTATGAGTAGTGTACTAAGTCCGATTGCATGGAAAGCATTAACTTTACCAATCCTACTCAATTGCGTGACTACATCTTGAGAATCGAGAGCACCGAAAATACAGTTGGCGATAGGGATGTGACGGTCTTCACAAATAAAAGGCAGCAACTTCGTTCCAAAACTGTCTGCCAGCTCTTCGTTAATATCACCCAGTGTGGTGGCTATCTTTTCAATTAACCTTTCGTCTTCGATAACTAAACCGACCAGCGAAGTGCTTTCTATCATTAAATAAGCAAAGATATCTGAAGAGATACTTAAAAGAACCGGCTTAACATCCCTTAGAGCTGCGTCTCCGAGCCCCCCCGCTATGACAGGAAGAAAGCGGCGGAGCAGTTCATCTTTATCAAAATGTTGTATAAACTTAATCACTCCAATTGGGTATAGCGTAGCGAGATGCTTTACAGCATGTCCAACCGCAATTTTACTGGCTGGCATTTCGAATGTTTCTATTTTACGTGTAATTGCAGCTATAAATTCCCAAGCATCGTTTGGAGGCAAATTTTCCTTACTGTTACGTATAGCCTGAATAAGAGGGGAATTTAACACCGTCAAAGCTTCTTCATGATTAACCATTCCCGATTTAGCGATATCTAACAGTCCCAAAGCCGCAGTAGGAGTTTTTCCCAACTTTTCAAATAGTTCATGCCATAGCAATGCAATACGTAAGGACATACCGCTATCTGAATCGACATTGTTTAGTAATCTAATATCTTGATCCAACAGTAGCTTCGGTTCAGATTCCCCAAATACACGATGAATTATCGTTCCAGTCCACCTATGGCGCTCTATCTGCTTACCTCGACCATCTATCCGGCGACCAGGCCAATCAGCGAATTTAGCCCTTGCATTTGTAGGAGCAAAAACTAAGTCAAAGTCACGCCCCCCAATTTTCCGTGGCGCAAGAGCAAATGTGGAAAGCGCAAATCGCTTTCTCATACTTGGCCATACTGCAGTAAGAAGATGCAATGCGACTAACTCAGGTTCAGGAGCATCAAATACAACTACGGGTTTTGACTCTTCAAGAAATAGAGCTTCCACAATTTCACTTACGTTAAACGTAGAGTTTATGGGTAACACTTTTAAATCTTTAGCAATCAGCTCAGTAAAAATAGCTTCTTGTTCAGTAGGCAGTTCACTAGACTCTAGCAATTCTAATATGTTTACTAATTGTGGCTCACTAGACCAA
This sequence comes from uncultured Chromatiaceae bacterium, assembly GCA_963975465.1. Lineage (GTDB taxonomy): Bacteria > Pseudomonadota > Gammaproteobacteria > Enterobacterales > Alteromonadaceae > Alishewanella. The sequence goes on along the minus strand of CAXBHB010000003.1, from coordinate 220,818 downwards.
ACTCTAGAATCAATGATTAAACTTTTTGTTCTTACACAACCCGCCCTAGAAACACTTAGATCCTGCCATGTCTTGGCAACTACATAGTAGTCCCCGCTAGGTAAAGGGTAAGTAGACAAATATGGAGAGAATTGTTCTTTAGGGCGCAATGGGCCGGAAACGTCTGAAAGACGATCAATAGTAGCTTGATCCTCCTTTGACAAGTCTATTGATGAACCTAAGAGCTGATGCCCTTTCCAATAACCATGGACTTGAATATCTATTGGAATCACAGTCTCAAAGTCCCACTGCCCATGCAATTGGGAGAGTTACATCTGACTTTTTCCGCCATTCGTTCTCTTCTAAGACTGTAACCCATCCTTGACCATCCATACCTTCTTCAAGAAAAGCCTGTCGATAAACTTCATCATGTTTTAAGTCACCACCAACAACACTTAAACCAAATACTTTGATATCTATAAACTCCACATCCGCTAACCTTCCTGCAAAAAGGGGATATTCTCTCTCCAGATAACACAATGGGCCTTTTTCAAAAGTCTCTGGATCGACTAAGTCCCAAGCAGAAACCACTACTGAAAGGCGTGGGACAGTTCCGTCCTCTCGAGTGGCAAGCAAGTCTTCCAAATAATGTATAAGTCCGCATAGCATCACTTGCGTTGGAATCCCCTGATCATCATCATTACCCAACTTTTCAAGCAGTTTGCTTGATGTAACCCAATCTAGAGGGCCAACATTTTGATCCGAATTAACCCTTACAAAAAGTAATGCTGAGTCAGCCTTGCTCAATTCATTTGCCCACTCCTGCGCAATTTCATTATCAACTACTGCATTGCGCCAAAGTTCCCCTGACACGTCAGGGACAATTACTCTTGAACTTGGACCACCTTTCTCAGCAGCTACGATAACTTCAAAATTCCGACGCGCGTCACTAAACTCAGAGCGAGGAGCAAAACTACCTTCAAAAAGATGTTCAGCAACTTCAAGTACAAATTTAAGGTCCTCAGGTTGCTCTGCAGCATGCAGAGCGCCTGCTCCTTCATCTAATTCACGCCATAATCGGCCGATGTAATTTGTTTTCCCGGAGTCAGGACCGCCGAGCAGAATAATAGATCTAGACATTAATATCTCCTGTAACTCAGGAACATGCGTTGTTCATCGACCGGTTCAGTCGTTTGCCAAAAAGGTGGACTGTTTGCTGATTCCCCTACCGTTGTATTAATCAAATCAGAAAGCCCAAAACCTGCAGGTATTGTATCCTGGTCATTAGAGAATGGAGCTACACAAACAATGTCAGCTATTGTTCCGCGCCGAGTAACTTCCTTCAGCAAAAGGCGACGCGATATATCATTTAATTCATGTGTATCTCTGTGAGTTACAACCAAAATTAATCGCGGAACACGTTCTTCAAACATAGTTTTAAGTCGTGCAACTAGCTGCCCAACTCTAACAATTAGTCCTTGCCGTTTCTCGAGATCTGCAAGTAGTCGCCCATCGAGCACGATCCAAATAGCTTCAGCACTCCTCATAAACTCCAATCGTTCCGCACGAGCGCTAGTTACCAACGCTTGTGTCCATTCGCCGGGAATATCGGGAAGAGCAAAGTCAATTCGACGCCCGTCGGATTTCCTTACTAGTTTGAGATGAAGAAAACCAAGTGTACTATGATCTTTTAATTCGGTATGAACTGTCATCTGCTCAGGTATCACTGCATCGTTCCAGTCACGAGCTCCTCGCGCAATGTCTTCAAAAGCAGATAGACTTCGACTATCTGCGAAGCTCCAACCATCCAACTTTGCATGCGACACTAAAAGATATAAACTTGCCAAACAGGCTGTTTTGCCAGATTCAGGATCACCTAATATCCCCACGACGTTTACATACCGTGAACTCATCATTGAATTCATTTCTTTCATCCCTAGCGAACGACTAGGACCAAGAAAACTAGTACTTTCTGGCTGTTCAAGTACTGGAGCTCCTAGCCCCTCTAGAGCATTGGATGCGGTAGGTAGCGACGAACTTTGCTCATTATCGCTCTGATTTTTTAACCGCTTTGAACAGATTGATGGTTCATTCGAAAGAGCGCAAAGCCCTGTTTCATCATATGAACATCCTTCAAAACTGCAAGAGGCACTCATACTAAACTAACCCCTTTTGAAATAAATCTGGCTAACGTTGCCTCAAGCAAAGCTCTGCCCCCCCAATCTGCAACATGCCGTTTCACCTCACCACCAAATTCGTCAACTTGGCCCGTGCTTAATGCATGTAACAAAGGAAAAATTGAAGGATGCTTTTTGACGGTATCCTCGTCAAATGCATCACTTAGCTGAAAACGTTTATCACCTATTTCCGCTAGAAGCTCAGTTAGGTTAAGCTCCGGATCTTTATCAAGAGTGCGTAATACAATTTCACGATGCACGTCACAAGGCAACCGGCGAAGCATTTTTGCACCTTCGATACCCGCTGCAACTATTCGAGTTGGCTCGGAAATATCGGACAACTGTTTCTTTAGTAATCGGCTTCGACCCAGCTGAGCCCACCACAGAAAGTCTAGTTCTTCCCTATCTAATACTGCATTATTGCTGAGTGCTTCGATGGTTTTACTCATCGAAGTTTTGAAATCTATTGATACTTCATTATTTTCGTCTACCTGGAACTTAGTAATTGACGGATCTGGGACAACGCTTCTGCTTCTTGCTTTTTCAGAATTTTCCCTACTGAAAATTTCAGCCGCAGTCTGAACTTCAATACGAAGCTCCTCTCGTTTAGGAGTATCTAATGGAGATTGGTATGACAGCGCAGACCACAAAGACGCCGCATATAATTCCTTAATAGTCCAACCAGGTGCTGGAAGAGCCACATCAAATAGAGAAATCATAGCCATGCCACAGCATATACCAACATCAAATGGTCTCTCACTGGCCAAATACGCCTGTGATTTTTTCTGAATTGCGGTCTGTACTTCCGCGACTAGAGTGTCAGAGCCAACTCCATCACCATGCAAAGCTTCTGCGATGCTTTCAGCCTGCGAAACGATGTCATTTGGATTTTTTATTTTCCCCCATTTTGCTGCCAAACTAGTAGCGGCTGAGCGCCTTGATTCAACGTCACTATCGGCTACCGTTACACCTGAAATACGCATGTGTGCTGCGAGATTGTTCATTGATTTGCCTCTTTCTTCCGTTCAGAAATTATTGTTTCGATCATCCTTTCAATATCTTTCAATTTTCCTTCCCTAATCAGCGAATCAAACAACCTGCGCTCGAGCCCTTGCGACATCCGTTCATCAGAACCTTCGGAGAGTGCATCTAAATCAACTAAAACTCTAATCCGCTCGCTTTCGAAAAGATCGCGAAAAAACATGAGCCTAGCTTTCTCATAACCTTCTTTCATAGGTTGCATAAGCTTCTCTCCACCCTCGGACTCCATTGAGGTGATTTCACCAATTGACGTTCGTCTAAATGAATTTTCTTCCGCAGCCAAATGTACTGGTGTTTGAGGGGCTGGCTGAGATGGCGTTCGTGCAGCTTTAGAAAAATTTGGACAAGCTAACCTGAAATTTGGCTCTTTACCGCCTAATCGCTTAGGATCGTCCTCAAAACAAGTACGCGTTGGATTCCAAGCCCGAGGGTGCATTGTCACAGACAGCCCATCTAATTTTTCATCCCAATCAAATTCTATGACGTTGTAAGTGAAAGTATATTCATCATCAGATTTATAAGGAACAGTTGCACCAGCGGCAAGCATCAAAAGGTCACATCCTTCTTCAACATTTTCGACCGTCACCTTTGGATCATGTTCATGTCCGGATATAAAAACACGGGCACGACTACGAATGTAGTTTCGGACGGGTTCCTGATCTTTGTACCAATGCAAAGGGTGATGAACGAGAACAATATTCTCAATTCCATCTGAGCGAGGAATGATGAACTGGCGCGCCCCAATGATTAACTCAGGTTTTTCATCTCCTTCTCCGCCATGACAAAGAAGCGCAGAATTGAATCTAATGAAACGAATTGATCTTCCTGGCGCAATATTCACTTCCATCTCTGAAGCGTAACTGCCTTCACCATTCAGAGGGCAGTTATAGCCAAAACTGAAATCGTCATAGTCCTTAAATCTCGCATAAAGCGTTGCACGGTCATTTGGATCATTTAAAACGTCCTCATATTCCTTTGCACCGCCAGCTCGAATATGATTAAGAATTGCCTCACCTCCTATGGACAGCTTAGAACGGTCGAGATCATGATTACCTGGCACCATTTGAACACAGTGGCTTTCAACACCAATATTTGCCGCTAGCTCATCCAACCACCTACCTGCAGCTTGATATTGTTCTGTTGTCCCCGACTGAGCGATATCGCCCGTGACCAATATCCCGTGTGCAACCCCGCCAGGAATATTCGAAATAACCTCCCTGGCATCGACTATCAACTGCTGTTTGACATCAGCATGAATATGGACGCGGTCATCCTTTTCTTGGCCGAAATGGATATCGGATACATGAACGAAGACAACCGACATTTACGTTTCCTCTGATAATTATGTGTTGGAGCGAAAAATAGACTTTAATTAGTATTCAAGTGAATTCCTTCACACTCTACCGGCGAAAGTAAATTATTGGAACAAGGTTTTTGATGACTGTTGTAAAAAGTGTGTTTAATCTCGCTTAGAATCATACTGATGAATAAAATGTTATCCTGTCAAAAGTGAATAAGCAGCCCTAAACGCTGCTCGAAAATGTTGCACTTTTAACGTACCAAACTAGTAGTTTAGTGAGGCAAAGGATAACGGGAACAGGTAAAAAATCGCCCTTAGGCTGGGCTTTTAGTCTAGTTCTAGGCCAAATCCGAATTTCGATAACACCAACATTGTTTCTGGTAGTTTGTGCTTTTTGGATATCAACCAAGAGTGAGCCCCTAACATTCGATCTAACTCGGTGCGGCTTCTAACGCTATTTTCTCTTGATAAGATGTCTGTAACCTTTTCAGATAACATCCGGTCTCTTTGTATCCAATCAACTCTACCAGAGCGCTTTGGAATAAGAGGTGACGGAGATACGTCTTCAAGCCAACCACAATCGTGCTGATATAGCCAGAAATACGCAGCTCCGCAGATTTTTTTGATCTCAGCACGGCATGCTTTCGGATTATTGCGTAAAAACCTTATAATCTGACATTTATAACGTCGACACATAGACTCCGCTTTACAGCGTTTGCGGTATTCTACCAGGCCAGGTGTTGTTGAGATAATAAACTCAACACTACCAACTGATATACGAAGCTGCTGTGCAATCGCTTGACGATGAAAGCCTTTAAATGCTAGCCGAACCACTTTAGTCCGAATCGCCTCAGTGATTTTTTTGGGCCTTAGGTTTACAGGGATCTGATGCCTCAAAGCTACACTTTTCACAAAACAGCGGCTTCTGCCAGTTTGACGAGCAATTTCGGCCATTGAGAAACCTAGTTTCAGAAGCTCGCAGCAGCGTTTTTCACTCCCGTCATCAGTTGGCGATGCGTGCTGAATAGAAATTGATTTAGTTTCGGCTTTAGTTAACAAAAAGAAATCTAAGATAAGATGCTTAAGCGGATGTTGGTTTAGGTTGCCAGCAAGTATTGGCGCCCAGTATTTATAATGCTCTGCTGTCTCAGGCCCTAAACTCCGGCTGGAGTGCATTATTTGTTCGGTCAGATTGTACAGTTGTTCTGCTAAAGGTATCCGATGTACACGTCCAGCTTTAGTGAGAAAGCCTTTCGCTTTCAAGGTGGCAGTGTAATCGGGTGTCTCTGATGACATACCAGCTCTCAATGTGTAGATTTTATTTACAGCGTACTCGGCGAACTCAGCAGCTAATGATGTGCAACCATAAACTTTTCCACTGATTGGAGGTAAAAAGCCCACAGCAACATGGTTTCTTGCTGCTAAGTCTTTGTGTTCAAGCCAAAGTTTGTGTTTATAGCATGCGTCCACTCCTGGAATCTGATGAAAACAGTGCCAGTATGCAACACCATAATGTCTAATGTCATGCTCAACACATTTCACGCAGTATTTGATCTTTAGGCGTTCTTTTTCCCTGAATGTTGATAGCTGGCAAAACCTAGTCAACTGCTGTGCAGTGGATGAAGGATTAAGTATCACAGATTTATATCGAGGTAAATAATGAGCAAAGAGAGGCGCCAATGTCTGACTTCTTAGCAATTCCTCAGTTGATTCATGACTAAAGGAACTAATTTTTGTAATCCAAGATGTCAGATATGGATGAACAGAGATACGTTCAGTACCAAAAAAATTGATTAGATACTGATTTTTATTGAGCCCACTTAAAGTTAAATGCCGACAAATACGGCTAAAAAGAGACTCATCAGGTAGCGCTCTTGGAAGCTGCAATTTCCCAGACTCATGTGCAAGCAATTAGATTTTAACTATAGGCTTTTTCTGATGTATTTTCAGTACCAGAGGAATGTTCAATGTACCAAGCAGGATTGGAGCATGAAACGTGGACTTCTGTCGCCGGCCTACACCACCAACTGGCGCGATTTACCAGTAGCGAAGTAAAACCCAAAGCTAAATAATGCTGTGAAAACGTACTCATTTGAACTTATAATTAACTCGTCACCACTGACCGGGACCAGTAAACTGGGGTAGTGATGCCGGAGCTACGTTCCCCCACCCGTGAGCGGGATAAAAAGGCTCCCCGGATTTATACCATTCAAGGCATAGTTTGATCGGCACTCAGCAAAACATCTATCCATTGCGGGTATTTAAGGCAAGCACATGCAAAATAGTCAAACTTATTCAGAACTGCAGCTCGAGGATGAGCTAAAAGTCATTTTTAATAACGACTCAGCTCAGATAAACGAGTGGCTCGATATGCCAATCCCTCGATTAGACGGTCGATGTCCCCGCAGCTTGCTAGCAACAGAAAAAAAGCGCAAAGAACTCTTTCAAGTGTTACAGGAGATGAGATTTGGGGATATAGCTTAATGACTCTGTTAAGAACGATACCTCTAAAGGAGTGTGCCATCAAACGCTAAGCACTCGGGCGACAAAAATGCGGCAGCGGGTTTGGAATCCTAACGATCGGAAGCGGCGAGTAGCGCGTCTTGTCAGCCTTTTTTATCCGCTTCGCTCAGTACCCAGCAGCAACTCTGGCAGACATTCTCTACCATCAACGCCATGTCGACGCCGACCCAATATATCAAAGGCGAAGACGTGATTGTGGTCGATGCTGATCTTGACTAATCCCCCCAATCAATCCGGATCAACCAGAGGCGTTGCCCCCGGTTGCTACATTGAACTGAACCTGCTCCCATCTCATATTCAGTTCAATGTAGCAACCTGGTTAACACTGGCAGTGTGTTGTTTACACTGAATTTGCCATAGGTCGTTGCAAACGCTGGGCGACTTTGTCCCAGTTTATATTGAGAAAAAATGCATCAATATATTTACTTGCAGCAGCGCCAAAATCCATATGGTAGGAGTGTTCATACATATCCATGACCAGCAATGGTATGGTTCCCACCGGATAATGCGCGTGATCACCCATCCAATAATTTTCCAGCTTGTTGAAATGGGTGTTGTACGCTAAAACAACCCAGCCGGCCCCCCCAGCTAAACCCTGGGCAATCTTTCTAAATTCGGTTTCCCAGCGATCAAAGGTGCCGAATTGTTTGGCAATTGCAGAGCGTAGTTCGCCATCCGCTTGGCCATTTCCACCCAAATTATCAAAGTATAACTCGTGCAAAATGACTGAGCCTGTACGGATCAAGTGCTCCCGCTTGAGATCATTGTAGAGAAACGCCGGCGTGTCGGTGTTTGCAAGTGCCTGGCTCAATTTATCATTCACTGCATTTAGGGTTTTCACCGATCCGCTGTAATTATTCGCCCAATGTGATTCTATCAAATTGGCAGACAGGCCTTTTAATTTGCCCGCATCAAAAGGCAGCGGTTTGGGCTTAATTTCTGGGTTCATCCAATTTTCTCCTACACTCGTGTTAGCTGTTTTAACGATTGCGTCGGCATTTACAGGTGAGCTCAATAGTAAGCTCCCGGCCGCGGCAGCACTGGCAATCAGGAAATCACGTCTGTTTTGATCAAGGTCATTCACTGGTTTTTTCTCCATTTAAATGGTTAGTCAACATTAAGTAGATTGACACCCGGTTTAAGCAAGCCCCGACAATGTAAGCGCAAGCCCGACGAGTGCACAGGCGCTGATAACTTTCATTACATTCATGTTGTAACGAAATAATGCGATGCCCGCTGCGACAGCAATGACGGCAGATATCCATTCAAACTGCCCATCAAACCCTTCTGGCCACAAAATGTGGTAACCAAAAAATAGAGCCAGATTTAAAATAACGCCTACCACCGCTGCAGTGATCGCCGTCAATGGCGCGGTGAAATTCAGATCATTGTGTGTCGTTTCAATAAAGGGCGCGCCGGCGAAGATAAAAATGAAGGCCGGTAAGAACGTAAACCACGTGACAATAGTCGCGGCAACGGCGCCGGCGACAAAAATCATGTCGGGGCCAAATACGGCATTGGCATATCCTCCGACAAAACCAACGAACGCCACGACCATAATAAGCGGCCCCGGCGTGGTTTCACCCAGAGCGAGTCCATCAATCATTTGTGTCGGGGTGAGCCAGCCATACTGACCGACTGCTCCCTGATAGACGTAGGGCAATACCGCATAGGCTCCGCCAAAAGTGACCAAGGCGGCTTTGGTAAAGAACCATGCCATTTGCGTAAAGGTGTGTTCCCAGCCCCAGACTGCCCAAAGCGCAAGCATAGGCATTACCCACAGGACGATACCGGCAATCAAAATCATACTGAAACGCGACCAGCGGAAAATGGCGTGTTTGGGTGTGGGGGTATTATCGTCGAGTAACGCCGTTCCGAACGATTTCCCTGAGTCGCCATGCCCGCCGTTACTGTTAAAATAGTCAGGTAAATACCGGCCGCCCAGATAACCGGTGAGCGCTGCCGCAATAACGATATAAGGAAAAGGCACGCTAAGTGCGAATATCGCTACAAATGCTGCAGCGGCAATCACCCACATCATGTTATTTTTCAATGCTCGGGAGCCGATCCGGTGTGTGGCATGCACAACTATGGCCGTTACAGCCGGTTTGATACCATAAAACAAACCGGCTACCCAACTCACATCACCATAGGCAAGATACACCCACGAAAGCGCGATCAGAATGAAGAGAGACGGTAATACAAACAGTACACCCGCCACAATCCCCCCCCAGGTGCGGTGCATTAGCCAACCAATGTACGTGGCGAGTTGTTGCGCTTCAGGGCCCGGCAATACCATGCAGTAATTGAGCGCATGCAGAAATCGTTTTTCACTGATCCAACGTCTGCGCTCTACCAACTCCTGATGCATGATAGCAATTTGGCCTGCCGGGCCGCCAAAACTTATAAAGCCGAGTTTTAGCCAGAACAGAAAAGCCTGCCAAAAACTGACAGGGGCAGGCGTTTGAACTTGTTGATGGGACGTTAATTCTGTAATGTTGCTCATGGTGTCTCCTTTTCACTAAAAGCAGCAAATAGCGCGTCGAAAACACTATTGGCACTTGAGATGAGTTGATCATCGTCACTAATGCTGTTTCGCAATCCCCACAAGATCTGCTCCAGTCCACTGGCTTCACTTGGCTGGGCACCACCTACGTCCAGAAAATGTACCAAGGCTCCCAAACGATCCAAGCCAGGATTATTTAAACCAAAACTTTCAAGCAGGACTTCAAAAGTGACTTTTCCGTTGATATGAGTAAAACTGGCCCCATCGAAATCAAATCCCAAGGCATCTGCGGGGCAATCTTCCGGTGCAACCAGCCAAATAAAGCGGGCATCGCTATCGATAAAACGTTGGATCAACCACGCGCTGGCCAGGCGATCTACCCATGGTCTCTGACGGGTTGCCCATAAGCGGCTGCGATACAGATTGATCTCTAACTGTGTGATCTGCCCTGTACGTTCATGAGGTTCGTTGGGTGATAACTGGCGGTTGAGTTGGAGCTCGAGATCTTGTATCGCTTGCTGCGCTTGCGCTTGCGCTTCGCCGGGAAAGAAATCAATTGCTGCGATAGCCGTGAAGTTTTTACGCAGTTTGCGCAGCTGCCGTGTCGCTTCTTGTAACGAGCTGACTGACAATTCTTTTATCGGCTGTAGTTCCAGCAAAAGGAGGGCATAGGCTTCGCTACGGTTAAACATGCCACTAAACTGTCCTGCATCTTCCGTGTCAAACAAGAGTACATAAGCAGAGCCTTTACTTATTTCGATTTCTTGTGCCAAACCATCAAATAATTGCTGGTGCTTTTGCCGTTGGGGAAGTAGATAAACACCATCGCGTAATACTGCCGCACCCGCAGATTTAAGGGTTCGCCACACCCGCATCCGCGCTGTCGCGTTTAAGGTAGGTAGTGATAAAATAAGTAGTATCCACTTCATATTATGTAGAGCTGTTTACAGAAATATGATTGAAGTCTATGACAATTACCTGAAGATGTACAGGAAAAGGCCAAAACTGTATGGTAAGTTTAATGGCTGGCTTGATCTTGAGAATGCTGCTGAGTTCCAGGCAATGAGGTGGGGAAAGTGTTGCAGTATTCTCACCGGGGAAACCTGCAGCTTGAATATTGTTAAGTAATGAACACGCGGCAGTTATTCCATCAATGCATCACAACACTAAAAACTGCTCAACCAAATTGGTGTTAATATTTACCCTACACGCTGGTAGCTGAGTCACCGCTATCTTCAGGCGGTCATCACAAAAAAGCGTTTTACATCCTTCCAGTGCAGATTTAAAAATTAACTTAGCCTAACAGAGCGTACCGGCTTAGTAAGCCGATACGCTCTGTTGTTCAATTACCACTAAAAACCCTGTTAAAGTGCGCCGCGATCCGCACACCGGCTTGCTGCAGCCGAACTTTAACTGTCGGGTTATGTTGATACAGATAGTCCCAGCCTAGCTCTGGCGACAGCGGATAAACACCGTCCCGTAAGGCGGCACTTTCGGATACCCATTGTTGATAATAACCAGCACTCCAATTGCTGTGCTGTTCGTGAGTTATTTTGGCATTAAGCCAACTGGCATACTCGCTAAAAGACAGTTGTTGCTGATCGATCAGATCGGAATCCCATACTTTGTGTAAATTAGTTTGTCGTTTAAAGAAGGTTACCGGTACCGCATTGCCGCCTTTGTCTTTGACCTTGGCAGAAGAGACATGCAACGGCTGATGTAAATCGCCAATCAAATGCACAATAAAACGCAGTGCCAGTTGCTTGTCGGCGGTGGTGCTGTCGTCACGTTGAAGCACCCTGGTAAAGTGTTTAAGCGCGCTTACCGAGTCGCCTTCAGGTGGACAATCGGTATCGTGATAATGTTGGCCGTCAGCCAGGGTAACAAAATGATATGGGTTAGCCGTTTTTTGCCAGAATTCCCCGGGAGCCGAGCGCATATCATCCGGATAGGTAGACGCTTCGGCTAAGCTTTCAGGGCCCAGAATATTGCCAATCGCGATTTTCGCTTCGGGGCTTAGCCATTGCTCTGCAATTTGGCCGGTGATCCTGTGGCCTGTCTGCCCCCAAGCCCAGACGGTGTTGCTGTTAATACAAGCTAATAGCAATAATATACTGCTGAAATACTTCACTAAATCCTCTGTGGCGTTACAGCCAACCTTTACGTTTAAAGAACCAATAGGGCGCGAAACCGGAGATCAGCATCAGCCCCAGCGCCCAGGGGTAACCCAGCAACCACTTCAGCTCCGGCATATAGTCAAAATTCATGCCGTAGGCACTGGCCACCAGTGTGGGGGGCAGAAATACGACCGCTGCAATAGAGAAGGTTTTGATGATCTGGTTTTGCTGAATGTTAATAAAGCCCTGGGTTGAGTCCATTAAGAAATTAATTTTCTCGAACAAAAAGGTGGTGTGCGACATCAGTGTTTCAACGTCGCGCATAATTTCGCGCAGCGTTTCATCCTGTTCCGGCCGGCCTTTGAGGTAGCGCAGCAAAAATGAAATATCGCGTTGGGTATCCATCAGACAGAGGCGGATTTTGCCGTTACTGTCTTCCAGACGCGCCAGTTTGCTTATTGCCTGATACAGTTCAGAATCTTTTTCTTCCAGTACCAGATGGCTGACCTGCTCCAGCTGATGATGAATATCCTCCAGTGTATCGGCATGGTTCTCGACTTTTTGCTCTAACATGGTCACCAGCAAATCGGCTGGATCAGTACAACTGACCTGACCGCGACGGGCGCGTAGTCGTAGCAGGCGAAAGTCGGCGATGTCGCCCTCACGGATAGTGATTAAACGCTCTGGCTGTAGGATACAGGCCACTGTAACAGTGCTATGGCGGCCTTCTTGTGGCGATAAAAACAATGAATGTACGTGGATACCTGCCTGGTCAACAAAACAGCGCGCCGAGGCTTCAATTTCCTCGACGTCATCTGACTCTGGCAGTTCAACGCTGAGCAAGGTGCTGAGTAACTCGCGCTCCGGCTCGGTGGGTTCATGGGCGTCTATCCAGTGCGCTTTACGCACTTGTTCCAGCGTAGTGGGAGCAGAACTGGCTGTCTCGCGGATAATGCCTTGTTCAATGCTGAATAACCGGATCATTGTACCTCCGAAAATAAACTGCTTTGTTGCCATGCCGGGCTGGCGTGTTCCACTAAGGCGCCATCTTTCTCGACAATAAACAGCACTGCTAAATCCTGCGCAGTGGCAATTGCCATGCCTTGCTCATAGCCACTGCAGAGTAATGCAGTAGACCAGGCATCGGCTTGCGTAGCATTATCATGCACTAAGGTGACAGATACGCTTGTGGCCCTGTGTTAAAAGCTCACCGCCAATTTCTGCCATAAAATGTTGAATACCGTTATTTTGCAGTATCACACTTAAGCGCTCAACGGTATAACCTTGCGCGATTGACGACACATCGACCGTTAAGTTAGTAACCGCCTTTGCGGCTTTATCCGGTGCTGTTGTGCCAAGATGACGCATGCAGGTACTGAGCAGTACAGTATGGATTTGCTCTGCTGAGGGTTGATTAAACTGGTTAGCTTTAAAGCCCCATAAGTCAAATAATGGTTTAACCGTCAGGTCATAACAACCTTGTGAGGCATGGCTAATCAACCTGGACTGTTCTATTAAGCGGACTAACTCACTGCCAACCGTCTGATAGGTGTTGATTTGCTGTTGGTTAAACTGGCTAATCACGGAATCATCGCGGTAAATTGACATCAGTTTGTCAATCCTGGCAAATTCTGCATCAATTTGCTGTTTTACCTTGCCGGTATCAGTGCCGTTGTTACTCCAGTAACTAATATGCCAGGTGGTACCCTGGGCCTTGCCGCTGAGTTTCACCAGCAGAGGGGCTTGCTGACAACTGGTCAGTGCAAGAAACAGCAAAAACAGGATGGCTAAACGAAAAAGGTGCATAGCTTACCTCAATAAAAACCAATAAATCGCTGCGGCCAACACCAGACGGTAAATCACATAAGGCCACATACCAAAGCGGTTTAACCAGGCCAGAAAAAAATGAATGGCCACCAGTGCAGTAACAAAGGCAGAGACACTGCCGATGGTAAATACCAACCAGTCGATACTGGCGGCATCAGTACTTATCACCTCCAGTAATTTAACGCTGGCGGCTAAAAAGGTGATAGGTATCGCCAGTAAGAATGATAAGCGCGACGCGGCTTGTCGGGTTAACCCCAGCAGCAAGCCTGCTGTGATGGTTGCACCAGAGCGTGACGTGCCGGGGATCAGAGAAACGGCCTGGGCTAACCCCACCAGCAGCGCGTCCTTCAGTGTCAATGTTGACAAATCGCGCTCAGTCTTAGCAGTAACATCGGCAAAACCGAGCAAAATACCAAATACTAAGGTGGTAACAAAAATAACGGCCACCGAGCGCAGATGGGTATCAATTAAATCCAGTAGCAGTAAACCGGCGATACAGGCCGGAATGGTGCCGAGTACAACAGCAAGCGCCAGGGAGCTTTGCCCGACATGCTGACGCTTTGACAGTGCTGCCAGGCTATCAGTGGTTAAGCTGAACACATCGCGGCGAAAATACAGCAACACTGCCAGCAAGGTGCCAAGATGCACAGCTAAATCAAATGCCAGCCCCTGATCGACCTGACCGGTAACCAAAGGTGCCAGAATAAGGTGAGCAGAACTGGAAATAGGCAAAAACTCGGTAATACCTTGTAAAATGCCAAGAAAAATCGCGTAAAGTATGGTCATATCGCCTTAAAGTCCGTTTTTGGTAAACTGTGTCGAAAAAAATCGTCGCAGTTTAGCATACTGGCTGCGATTCGGGTTTAAGGGAGATAAAAATGTTTACCCATGTATTAGCGTTATCTGCCGGCGCGGCTATTGGTGCAACACTGCGTTGGTGGCTTGGTCTGGTGTTAAACAAAGTATGGCCTGAGGCAGGCTGCGGCAGGTTTGAATTTACAACTATTTTGTCCGGCCACAGACACACTAAGCCGTTGCCTTGTGGGTGGTCTTCAATGGATATTCTATCGGTATTGCTTCAGACAACATCAAGCGTAACTGAATCCAAAACCAAGCCGGTACTTCCAATGGTCAGTTCTTTTACGGTCTTGTACTCTCCAGTTGAGGGGTATTCATATCACGAATAACCGACATACACAGTCTAAAATCGTTTTGAAACCAACTTCGGATAAGGGCTTGTTGTATCTTTTAAAGTCTGATTTAAGATTGGATTAGCAGTATGAATGCTTATATTAATCAGCTCGATAATATACTTTTTGTGAAAAAAATTCAGAATCCCGTCGGACCCTCATCTAAAGCCCTGACACTTACAGATTCAGAAAAATTAGCAATTTGCCTGAGGGATCCCCTCGAATTTGACCATAGTATCAGCTCTTTTCCAGTTTGATGACACCCCAGTCAGACTCTGCGGCCCAGAGCATAATCAGCTGTCTCGCTGCTTGCATCTCTTCTTCGGTTAGCCCTAGCTGGGCGGCCTTAGATAATCGTAATCCCAGATAGTTGAACGACAACACGCGCCGGTGCTTGATGCTGTTTGCCTGAAACTGTAAGTGCTTTCCGGCTAGCTCTGCTGCCAGTCCTATCATGTAGTGCAGCCAATTTGCCAGTGCCGCCAATAGCAACAGCACTTCCAATCGTTCGCGTTTATAAGTACGGTGGGCTTCGCTACCTAAGCCATAAGTCTCGCTTTTCTGGTCACGGAAGCTTTCTTCTATTTGCATGCGTTTGCCGTAGCATTTGGCAATTTTCGTTGCATAATCGAAGCAATCCGGCAGTGACGATACCAGCAACCACGGCTCTTTGTACTGCTTGTGTTTGTCGGATTTGCGCAGCTTCCAACCGGTGCCAACCAGCAGGGCTTGAGTGCGGTATTGCTGAGCTTTGGTCAGCTTAACTTCACCCAACCGCTGCGGCGTTGAGCGCGCCTTTTTATACACTTTTGCCACCGTGACAAAGTCATTTTGTCCAGGCAGTTGCAGTGTCTGGTTGCCACGCACTCTGGCAATGTAGTGCCAGCCGAGTTTACGTATTTGCTTAAACCACGGCACTTTAAAACCGGCGTCGGTAATAATCACCGGCTTAAAATCTGCTGGCAGTACCTGTTTTAATCGGTGTAAAAACGCCTTGTGTACGTGCGGGCACGTATACTCGTCCATCGGCGCGACCACCTGATGTAACGTCAGCGGGCGACCTTCCAGCGCCAGGCTGGCACGCAGGATAAAATGGCGCTTTTCTGTGTCGGCATTGCTCCAGTCCACTAAAATCAGCGGCTGTTTGCCCTGACGTAGCAAGCGGGTCATTTCGCCATAAATAAGCGGCGCCTCTGCTTGAAGCGCTTCATTTCTTAGCAAACGGTCAGCCCGTTTGATGCCGTGTTTTTCTGACGTTTCACTGTCAAAATCACGGCCGATAGCCGTTACCGTGCATTGACCATTCTGCATCAAGCTTTGTACTGCCGCCCCCAAAGCTAAAAACCGGGCTTTGTGCATATATTTTGGGGTGACAAATGAGAGGAAATCGGCGAGCATTGTTTTTACATTCATGGCAGCATTCATGGTTTGTGAGTTTTGGCGAATGATCTGATCGGGAACTGCCATGAATGTTCCCTTCGCTTCTAACTATTTGTTTTATCTACGCCATTCGTGGGGATTCGTCAGGCAATTTGCATTTTTTATACACTGTATTGAGGACACCTTGATATACCATGGTGCGCGAGAAGATTGCAAAAATGCATGCTTTTCTGATAGTGAATATCAAAATCTAATTGATAATTATGGGGTGATTTATGAAGTATTTACACCCGGCTGCATAAACTGGATAGCCGCATCGGGTAAAGATATAGATGAAGCGGACGAATATGATATTTTAGATTATTATTTAGAAAAAGAAGGGATATAGCAAACAATTTTAGATAAATTGGCAAACGAAGCTTTTCATATCTTATTTACTAACCGAAAATTCCTTTTTGAATTTAATAAATTGCTTTCTAGTTATTTGTCATCTAGAGGCAGGGAAGAATTAAGTGATGAAATCATCTCAAAGATTAAAATTTCCGGAGGAGTAAGACGTACGTTAGTACCAAAGTGGGCAGAGCGAGCAGTCTATTTTAGAGACAGGGGAAGATGTATGGGCTGCAACAAGGATCTCTCTGGTACACTTAGTTTGCATAATAAACAACAAATTGACCACATCATCCCTTTGGAAAAGTACGGCATGAACTGCGTAACGAACCTCCAATTGATGTGTGATAAATGCAACCTTAAAAAAGGGACGAAAATTATTGAGCCGTCAAGTAAATATGAGTCTTGGTATTAGATATACTAGGCCATGGATAATACGAAATAAACTCAATAAGCTGATTCACCAGAAGAGAGCAGATCATTAAGATGCAAAAAACATTCAATTTTCTTACAAGCAGAACAGTTTTCTCTGTTACTTTTTAGAAACGTTTCAGTAATTGATGTTTGTCTGAACACCCCTGTATTAACAACCTTAATTTCAGTATGTTTATCTAAAAAATTTTTTAGCTGTATTGACTTACTATTTTTTAACGCATCGAAGACCTGCTTTACTATATGGAGTTGGCTCATATAAAAATGAGCGGGCTGCCCCTTTCGAAGCAGATCTCGTAAACGATCAGAAATATCCAACTCAAAATCAAACCTTTCTTCACTTATAAAAACTGCAAATGCCTCTTTAAGACATTGGGAAAAATATAATCTCTTTTTTATCCTACTCTGCGGAGTACCATAATAGAAGTCGTGTCTTTCGTTTGATACCTCAGTAGATCCATCAGGAACCTCACCTCTAAATATCATTCTAAGGCAATGCAAGGTATCTTTTCTTGATTTTTGTGGTATCACAAAAAGTGGGATTTCGTGTTTCTTACAGTGAGAATGATTTATCCAGTCAATTTTAAAGCTACAAAATCCATAATCATATATCTCTTCGCGAATGCATTTTATGCAAAACATTATTTTTTGTTTATACATTTTTATATTCTGATTCGTCAGGCAAAAAAAATATTGAAGATCAGATTTATAGAGTGCTGGTAGACCGAAACGATGTTCTGAAAATTTAACTAACGACTGCCGCTTAAGAATGGATAGGATTTGTTTATCACCAAGCTGTCTATAAATATCAATTGTACCGGCTTTAATTCTAGGAAAAGCAAGCCAGCGTCCCTTGGGATCAACAACATTGCGAAAATCGCTTATACCGTTTAATAAATGAGCCCTATAAATTACACTTTGAATTGATTCATCATTTAAAATATACAACGGAAACTGAACCTCGATACAAATAACACATATAAAATTTAAGAGGGAATTAATTAGCGATTAATTTCGCACCTAAATAGGAGATCTTAATTTTGATACCCCAGCTTTAACCCATGCTCACTAACAGTGCTAATGGTGTGGAAGTGCCCATAAAGTAGTACACCACAATCAGCGACAATCAGAATTAGATAACTCTAACAATGGGTCATCGCACAAGATCCTCCTTTTCTTTAGTATTTCAAGGGGTTGCTCATACTCAAATACTTGTTGAAAAATATCCGGTTCAGAAATCCTTGCAGATAAATCCACCGAACCAATCAGTTCACGTAGCTGCATTTCAAATTCAGGATGTTGTGGGCGGGTTATATCTGCAATAAATGTCTTCGGCACTTCTCGTGAAGCAGGAAAATTCGAACCGGATTGCCCACGGTTGCCGCGAGGTAGTGAAACTTGAGCACGTTGCTCTTTAATCTCTTCAGTTTTGGAAGACAAGCCACACGCCCTCACGTAAGCCTGCTCCAATACAGCTATGTTGATCCTTTCGTCATTGGAAGCAGACAGAATAACAAGCCTTTGAGCTTCTCGATAAATCCGGTGTGCAATATCCAGATTTCCGAGTGAAAGCTCATACATTTTATCGTTTAATTCAACCGTAAGCTCGTTGTAAACACTTGTCCACTGGATTTCCCACAACTCACCAATGAACGCTTGCCATTCATCGCTATCTCTTTTCAAAGGTTCCATTTGGAAATAGCCTGCGCTTTCGGCACGCCGCGCTGCTTTTAGTGTTTTGGATAAGGTTTTATCAAAAGGAGGATTTGCACAGAAGAATAGTGGTACACCCAACTTATTGACTAAGCGATGAAGAAAATTCAGCAGGTTGTTTTCACCTCCTGTCCGTTTGAATACCAAGCGTTGCATTTCGTCGATAACCAAGATCCCTAGAAAGCTCGACTTAATACGCTGCTCTATCTGAATCATAAGCCCGCCAATAGTGTTGGCTGCAACAGATTTCACATCACCTATAACCAAATCTAGACTAGCTAAGATTTCTTCACATAGTTCTCGAACGCTCGAATTATTGGGGCATTCAACCTTGAGCCATACAACCTGCTTAGTAAACTCCATCCTTTGCCCGTGATAGAAATCATGCTCTACAACACATGGAAGGTAATTGAGTACTTGCTCAAGCATACTTGTTTTTCCAACGCCACTAGCTCCTACTAAGGTTATGTTCTCCGCCTTAGGCTCGAAATAGCCGGTTCGAGGTTCTATTGAAGGTCTTGAATCTACTGGGTAGTGAAGATATTGCGCTGTAGTTGGACTAAAAGGATTTTTCCGAGAATAGCCGTCCTTAATTGCTGTTTCAATAGCACGAAAACACTCGTAGTAAATCAGAAAAGGCTGACGTAACTGCTTTAAGCGTATGGTGTATTCTTCACGCACCAGGGGATCCGGATCTTGCCGAATATGCTTATCTAAATCTGGATAGTTAGAAAACTTGTTAAGTAATTCATTAACGCCTAATTTAGGAGGTAAGGCTTCAATTAGCGGATTACCTTTATACTCAGGTAGAATTGCCTCATGATATACAGCTTTTTCTCTGCGCATCTAATTGCCCTCCAACCTCCGGTTGCGTCTCGGCAAAATAGCCACTACATTTGCTGAAGCTGTTTTATCAACCTTCTGACTTTCATTGCTTTCAGAGACACCAAGAGTTGTCCTCATTAGCTCTTCTTTACGGTTTTCCCTGGTATTTTTTATTTTCTCCCTAAAAGGAACGGCGTTAGTCTTCGCTCGCTCTTTAGCTTGTTTTATGAGCTGTG
The DNA here is from genome assembly GCA_963975465.1 of uncultured Chromatiaceae bacterium. Classification (GTDB taxonomy): domain Bacteria; phylum Pseudomonadota; class Gammaproteobacteria; order Enterobacterales; family Alteromonadaceae; genus Alishewanella. Next base: position 201,182 of record CAXBHB010000003.1, on the reverse strand, counting down.
CGTTCCTTTTTTTCATTTCTATCGACTCAACAGTGACAGGGGCCTGCTCTTTATGCATGTCCAACCAATCTAAAATGAACTCGGCCTCACTTACCGGCATATCTTTAAACATTACGCTGCGAGGTGACAAATTACATTTAGTGAAACCTTCTTTGTCATTCAATCTCACATAAATGTGGTTTACTGTATTGTCATCTATACGTGCGTCAAGCTGCCAACGACCATTAGTTCTGGCAATAGCAGCAAGCTTTTCATCCTCAGTCTGCAGGCTGGAATAGTACATTTCTTTATATTTAATACCACTTCGAGTCATACTGACTTGTTCCGGTGGCAACAAGCTGGCAATCACTTCACTTGGTTCAACCCGAGTTAATGCATGCATATGCTTGGAAAAATGAATTTTCCATGCGTTCAGAGGCGTAGGACTTAAATTATTTTCAATCAAAAGAGGGGTTTTAAAAGCCAGTGACTTTTGAATTTCGCGATTGTGCTCCAACGCAGCATCTATCAACATAGTTGTCACCTCACGTAAGGTATGAAGCGAGTCCTTACGTGGATCTCGGTCTCCGCGTACAACCTTCCCACCTCTTGTAGAACCGGCCAAATGATGAATAAGCTGATCATTCAATATTTTGAAACGGCGCTCGACGAAAGGTTTGTAGTCAGGTCGGTAAGCTGGAGCGAAGCTGAGCTCTGTGAAGGGAACGACTTTCTCTTGTGGTTGCAAGCCAATCATTTCTCCGTTGTCACACATAAAACGCTTGGGAACATGCGCACATGGCCACTCAGATTCATCGATAACTACCCCATACTGTGAGCAATAGTCTGCCTTTGGCAAAAAGCAGTTTACCAAGGCCTGGCGAGCGGCACGCCAAGATGCATGATACAAAGACACGTGAAATCCGACGATCATAAGCGTTGCTCGATCGACAATTGAGTAAATGGTGGGTCGGCCGAGCGCATACTGCTTACCAAAACTGGAGACGATATGTACGTCAGCAACTGTTGCATCTATTTCAAAGCAGCTACCTGGAACAAAATCGTTCTGAGAAGCACTTCCAAGTAAACCTCGCTTTTTCAACAAATAATCTTTCTCGCTTGAACGCTTGCGTATTACTGTGTCCTTAGAGAAAAAACGTTCCTTCCAATACGAAAATTGACGAAATGAAGGTACAACAGGGGCTGTACGGCAAGCATCTGCTACTTTTATTTCCTCAGCATGGTATTGACGTAGATATTCCTTATAAGACTCAGTAAGAGATGCGCCACTAGTTTTTAGGTAACTAGCCTTCAGAACTTTGCGAATATTTTCTTTATCTAACGCCGTCAGCACGTATTTAGCGGCTCGCTCAACACCTAATGTTCTTGATGACCTAGGTGCTCCAAGCGCCAATGTTACAGTCTGCCGCTCTTTGCCAAAACCACCGCAGTTAGCATAGGCAGGTAAAAAAGCGTTTTTGGTTTGCCCATGCCGCCAGTACAGGTTTAACAAACGAGGTATTTTTTTTCTATCGACGCCCTTTTTCTTAGCATAATCGACAACCTGAGACACTCTTTTCGAAGTTGAGTAGGTTAATAGGAATTCTTCGTCCTCGAGTAACTCACTGACCAAACCATAATTAGTATCTCTTTTAGACTTTGATTTAGCATCTAAATCCTCTTCGGCAACCAAAAGAAAATGTGGAGTCTCAAACTCGATACGGGTAGCAGCTCGTGATTTACTCCAATTCTTAAAATTCGACAAAAGGCTCGCTATCGGCCTTTGCAATTTATTCTTGTCGGTAAAATGAAATAGAATGATGCAATCCAAATGGGGCATGATTTCAAGGACACGATAAGAACCGTTTTCTAACCCTTCCGCGCCATCCAAACGCCATACACTGTTTTTCTCAATCGCCATTCGAGACCAGCCTTTTATCTACATTTACAGACAAGACTTCAAAGCCACCATTAGCTTCGACAGAATAACTTAGGTCGATATCAATAAATTTATTCGCAATTAAGTACCGCACCATATTCAGCCCATCCTCACTTCTGCCTTGAATTATAGGCACGAGCTTTCCACATAGGTCCGATAATAAGTGCTTTCCTGGCTCAATCATTTCCAAAGCGATTTGAATTTGAGAATCCGTATAGGTTTGAATTCCAGAACGAAAGGGCGAGGTCGCCCACTGGACGTTGCTACTTTGGGTTTTCGTTAACTCATTACCAGTAAAAAAATAGAATTCAACGCCCAGCAACTCCCACCAAACTCGCTCAATATCTAACTTCTCAGCAACTCTCTGATTAATTCCGTCTTCCGGCTTTACGGAAATGGCTTTGTAAAAAATTTGACCTTCTTTACGGCAAGTAAGCAGAAAGTCTGTCGTCATGATATTAGGCACAACAGTATATGGAACCTTTGGATGCTCTATACCCAACGTAGCGGCTATCTTTTGGGAGACATTTAGAGGTAAGAGCGGAAATTGCTCTCGTATATCGATTACGGAATCACTGAACTCAGCTAGATAAAAAAACTGGCTTTCGATTGAAGACAGAAGATGGTGCACGCGCCCAGTTTTGCGCCCCCAAACCTGAGACTTAATTCCGTTGGACTTGACATCTTGAACCCGCAACCACGGCTTATAGTCGGTACCTTCCCCAACTCCGTATTTGTTTGTGAGCGACCGGTTGAAATCAACAAAGCTCTCAAGCTTCCTGCCTCGTGCCATCTTCTTCGCCAGTGTTAACTAGATAGTTTGAGTATAAGCCGAAAAAGCCATTACGGGCAAAACTTTGTCTAAATACCCTCTTATGAGCAAACTTTATTGTTTACGGGCAAACTTTATTGTTTCTTCACAATATCAACAATACTGCCCGGCGACCCAGCCGCTGGCCCAGGCCCACTGGAAGTTATAACCACCAAGCCAGCCGGTGACGTCGACCACTTCGCCGATAAAGTACAGGCCGGGTTGGTTTTTTGCTTCCATGGTTTTAGAGGATAAATAGTCGGTATCGACCCCACCGATGGTCACCTCTGCGGTACGGTAACCTTCGGTGCCATTGGGTTTAAAGATATAACCATGCAGGCTGTCGGCTATTTGCTTTATACTTTTTGGGTTTAACGCTTTAAGCGGCTGATTGGCAAAAACCTTAAGCTCCAGCAGTTTTTCTACCAGCCGTTTTGGCAGCAGTTTGGCCAGTGCAGTTTTAACTTCTTGCTCGGGGTGGGCTTGCTGTTGTGCAGTTAAAAACTCAGCTAAGTTAGTTTGCGGCGCCATATTCACCACCACCTCGTCACCCGGTTGCCAATAGCTGGATATCTGCAAAATGGCCGGGCCACTTAAGCCGCGATGGGTAAACAGCATATCTTCCGGGAACTGGGTGCCGTTAGCTGCTGCGGTAACCGGTAACGACACACCACTGATTTCTTCAAATACGGCTTTGTCGCTGGGCTGCCAGGTTAGTGGCACTAACGCAGCGCGCAGTGGCAGTACTTTTAAACCAAATTGCTCGGCCAGCTGAAAACCAAAGGCGGTGGCGCCCAAATTCGGCAGGCTTAAACCGCCACTGGCCACCACCAGACTCTGGCCTTGCCGGCTTAGCTCGGGTGTGGTGACGGTGTACATACCATCAGCGAAGCTAACGGCGGTTATTTGCTGCTGCAGAGCAAGCTGCACATTGGCGGCTTTGGCTTCGCTCAGTAGCATTTCTACGATGTCTTTGGCACTGTCATCACAAAAAAGCTGCCCCAGGGTTTTCTCATGGTAAGCAATGCCGTGCTTTTGCACCAGAGCAATAAAGTCCCACTGGGTATAGCGACTTAACGCCGATTTACAGAAGTGCTTATTCTGAGATAAAAAGTTTTCGGGGCTACTATATATGTTCGTGAAGTTACAACGGCCACCACCAGACATCAGAATTTTGCGGCCCACCCGTTTACCGTTATCCAGCACCAGCACATTGCGGCCGCGTTTACCGGCCTCAATGGCACACATCAAGCCGGCCGCACCCGCCCCAATTACTATTACGTCCCACTGCTGCATTTTGCTATGCCTGCCTGTCTGAAAAACCGCTATTGTCAACGAGTGTCGCAGCAGATGCAATTAGCAAAGCTAACCTGCAACCTTTATGTCTTTTAACACTATTAAATAACAAATAGTTATAAAAGGTAGTTGATGATGCTTTGTAACAGTTAGGCGGGCTGGCCTGCACTGCCTGAATTGTTGCTTTTTTAGCCAAATGCTATAAAGCCCTTTTCCGGAAACAGGTTACCGCACTTAGCTTGCCTGTTAACAATTGTCACCGTTCTGCGGATTTACACTTAGTTACACTTTGAGTAATAGTGAGATGGATGTTATTGCTGTGTAGCAGTAAGTGGTCATCTCAATCCAGGAAAATTACTATAAACAATAAGAGTGTACCCATGTATAAACCTAAATTTAAACTCAGCAAATTGGCTGTATTATGCCTACCAGCGACCATGGTCATGTCGACAGCTCTGTTAGCTGATCAGGCCCGTCCTTATGCCAGTGCCGAGCCAGCACATGCTGCCATTAATGCCAGCAAGAAGACTGAAATAAAACGATATATTGTTAAGTATAAAGCCTCAGCAATGGAGCAGGCAGGACCAGGCATGTTCTCGGTAAATGCCAACGAGCGCAGACTATTTAATTTGCAGCGTAAATCAGAGCAAATGGTTCGCCGTGGTGGCAAGATCAAGGAACTGCTGGCAGAGCAGTCTGCGGTTGCTGTTGAGCTTGACCGCGTTGCCTTATTAGCGGTTCAGGCAGATGACAGCGTAGAGTTAGTAGAAGAAGATCATAAACGCTTCCCACTGGCGCAACAAATTCCATATGGTTATACCATGGTTCAGGCCAATCAGGTCAGTGATCAGTTTGCATCGAACCAGAAAGTCTGTGTTATTGACTCGGGTTTAGATTTACCACACGAAGACTTTTTAAGCGGTAACATTACCGGTACAAATAACTCAGGTACCGGCAACTGGTTTGACAACGGTGGTCCGCACGGCACTCACGTTGCCGGCACCATAGCTGCATTAAATAACAGCACAGGCATGGTAGGTGTGCTGCCAAACGGTAACGTTAAACTGCACATTATTAAAGTGTTTAATGAAGCTGGTTGGGGTTATAGCTCGACCCTGGCTAATGCGGTAAATACCTGTGTTAACAATGGCTCTACCGTTATTAACATGAGTCTGGGTGGTGGTGGTGCAAATACCACAGAAAGCAATGCGATGCAGGCAGCCTTCGATCAGGGCGTACTGTTAATCGCTGCAGCAGGTAACGATGGCAATACCGTGATGTCGTATCCGGCATCCTATGATGCAGTGGTGTCGGTCGCAGCTGTTGATAAGAATAAGCAACTGGCTGATTTCTCACAACGTAACACCCAGGTTGAACTGTCTGCACCAGGCGTTGATATCAGATCAACCTACCCGGAAGGTACCGGCCTGGAAGCCATACTCAGTGTTGGCAGTACCGACTATGCCAGCTCACCCATGACCAACTCCACTGATGGCAGTGCCAATGCTGCCCTGGCCAGTTGTGGCTTAGCAGAAACCACCTGTAACAGTGTCGCCAATAAGATTTGTGTTATTGAACGCGGCAATGTCAGTTTTGTGCAAAAAGTGCAATCTTGTGAAAATGGTGGTGGTTTAGCGGCCATTATTTACAACAATACCAGCGGTGACTTTGGTGGCACCCTGGGTGACAACCCGGGTACCTCTATTCCGGCACTGGCGGTAACCCAGGCGGTAGGTCAGGCCCTGATGAGTCGTATTGGCCAGTCGGCTTTTGTCAGCTCGGGCAGCAGCAACTATGGCCTGATGAGCGGCACCTCTATGGCATCACCCCATGTTGCCGGGGTCGCTGCATTGGTCTGGAGCCATTTCCCACAATGTACCAATGCCCAGATCAGAAATGTTCTGGCGCTGACAGCTGAAGATTTGGGTGCCGCAGGGCGCGACAACTCATACGGCCATGGTTTGGTTAAGGCGAAAGCGGCGTATGACTATATTAACCAGCAAGGTTGTGACGGTTCAGGTGGTGGTGGAGACCCTACACCACCGGCTGACAACGAACTGGAAAAGGCGGTTGCTAAGACAGGCTTAAGCGGTGCTACCAATACTCAATCGTACTTCACAATTGAGGTGCCCGCCGGCGCGACTAATCTTAGCTTTAATATGACGGGTGGTAGTGGCGATGCAGATTTATATGTTCGCTTTGGCAATCAGCCAACCACCTCGAATTACGACTGCAGGCCTTATAAAAATGGTAATGCCGAAAGCTGCAGCTTCGCTACAGCGCAAGCAGGTACTTATCATGTGATGATTAATGCTTATAGCGCCTACGCCGGTGCATCACTGGTTGCCGACTACACTGCACCCGCCGGCGGCGGTGGCACTGGTGGCGGTGGCACCTTAGACAACCTGAGCGCTACAACCGGTAACTGGTTGCACTACACCCTTACTGTACCTGCAGGCATGGGGTCATTCACGGTAACCAGTTCCGGTGGCAGCGGTGACGCCGATCTATATGTTCGCCGTGGTAGCCAGCCTACCACCAGCGCCTATGACTGCCGGCCATACAAAAGCGGCAACAATGAGAGTTGCAGCTTCAATAACCCACAAGCAGCGACCTATCATCTTAGTCTGCGGGCCTATAGCAGCTTCAGCGGCCTGAAGCTGGTTGCTGAATATAAACCTTAAGCCGTTCTCGCTTTACAAATAATAAGGGCGCCTGTTGGCGCCCTTGCTTTTTTACTAATGGTATTACTGTTATGGATTGAGTAACCGGTGCAGCTGCGCTTTTGCCAGCGGTTCATCCTGCTCCGCTGCCAGTTGGTAATAATCGCGGGCTTTAATTAAATCACGGCCAACCCCGCGGCCATTTTCGTACATCCAGCCCAGATTATATTGCGCCGTGGCAAAGCCCTGCTCGGCGGCCTCAGTAAATAACGCTACAGCTCTTTTATCATCGGCTTTTACTAAACGGCCATTTTTGTAGAACATGCCCAGTGCCGTTAAAGCACGTGGTACTTTGGCATCAAGCGAGCGCTGATACAGCGCCAGTGCCCGCGCTTCGTCCTGTGGCACACCATAGCCTTTCTCGTACAACCAACCCAGATGAGCCACCGCCCGACTATGTTGCTTATCGGCAGCCAGCTGGTACCAGTAAACAGCCTGCTTATCGTTCTGCTTAACACCGCGACCGGTTTCGAAACGCAGCCCCATATTGAACTGGGCATCGGCATCGCCGGATTCTGCTACTTTCTGATACCAGTACACCGCCTGCTGATCATCTTGCGGCACACCGCGGCCATTGGCGTACATAAACCCCAGGTTATACATAGCAAATACTTCACCCTGTGCTGCGGCCTGTTGATACCAACTGACGGCTGCAGCATCATCCTGAGCAGTGCCAGTACCATTGGCTAACCTCAAAGCCGCCGTATACTGAGCAATAGCCAACCCTTGTTTGGCAGCAGCCTCAAACCATTTAAATGCCTGCGCCTCATCTAGCGCCACACCGGTGCCATTGGCATAGCACAAACCCAGCTGATACTGGGCATTGGCTGAACCCTGGCTGGCGGCCAGTTCAAATAATTGCACAGCTCGGCTTAACTCTTCCTGCCTGCTACTGCTTTGTTGCAGTAGCATACCCAGATAATAACTGGCATCGCCATCTTGTTGCGCTGCAGCCCGCTCTAACCATTCTGTCGCCCGGTTAGTGTTGGCGCGAATGCCACGCCCCTGTAAATAGCTGGCACCGACTTCACGTTGCCCCGCAGCCAAACCCTGCTCCGCCGCTCTTAAAAATGATTTAAAGGCATTGTCGTCGCTTTGCCGTACACCTTTACCATCACGATACAGCAGCCCAAGCTGATAAGCTGCGCGGGCATGGCCCTGAACTGATGCCTGGATAAACCATTCTGCAGCTTGTGCGTGGTCAACAGCCGTACCACGTCCATCATTGTATCGATTCGCCACAATATACTGAGCATCAACATCGCCCTGTTCAGCCGCTTTTTCAAACCAGTTAAGTGCGGCAGTTTCATCCTTCACAGCACCGCGGCCATTGGCGTACATATACCCCAGATTATACTGGGCCAGCACATGCCCCTGGTCGGCAGCCTGCCGGTACCAGTAAATAGCCTGAGTATCGTCTCTGCTGACCCCACGGCCATTTGAAAACAACGTCGCAAGATGATATTGCGCGGCGGGCATGCCCTGCTCTGCAGCTGCTACAAACCAATTGGCGGCTTCGGTAAAGTCTACTGCCACACCCAGGCCGCTAGCATAAAGCGCGGCCAGATTAAACTGCGCGTCCAGATGACCGTTTTGCGCCAACGGTAACCATTGAGCCAATGCCTCAGCATAGTTTTCACGGTTAAACGCCCGCATACCGGTATCAAAATCAGCTGAGCCCAGCGCAATAGTGCTGACACTGGCTGCAGCTACGGGAGCAGTGGTGGTGGATTTTTCGGCATTTTGTTCAGCGACAATATTCTCATCACGCTGCTTAGCCTCACTGGCCTGCGCCGACGCCAGCGCAGCTGCCGGGTTGCTGGTACCCAGCTGAAGTTCAGTTGTATTACTGACCACAGCACTTGGTTGGGCCGGTGTTGTTGGCTCTGACGGGGCAGCTTGTTCAGCTTTAAGTTGCTCAGCACCGCGCTCAATATCACGCCGCGCCGCGGACAGTTCGGCAAAGTCACTACTATTAGATGCCGCCTGCTCCAGCCAATACGAGGCCTGCAGCGGATCTTGCTCGACCCCCTGACCTAATGAATAAGCTTTAGCCAGCTCAAACTGTGCTGCTGTTACCCCTTCCATTGCCAGGTTTTGCCAAAGCTCAACTGCTTTGCTGTACCGGCCATCGTCAAAAGCCGTTTTTGCTTCTGCCATTATTTCGGAATTATCTGCTGCTGCCACCAAACTGACTGCGAGCAATGCTGTTGTTATTATATTTAGCCGCATAGATGCCCCTCCGCTGCCTTAGTTATACCAAAGTTCAACTAAGACACCAACAGCTTAATCCATTATATAAGCGTTAAATAATGGTAAAACCCACCGCCAAAACTGCGGCAAAGCGCTATTTATGCGGGTTTAACGGTTACTTTTGCTGCTGATAACCATTTATAACATTTTTCCAGCTAGTGTCCTGCCAGTGAAATGGCGTCAGCTTTGTTTGCTCTTTATGTAAGGATCGCAATAGCCGTTGCAGATTTTGCTGCTGCCAGTCGCCCGGTGCGCGGCGCCGGCATTTATCAAAATCAATCAACCAGACCGTCCCGCAATTATCCAGCAAAATATTGCGGCAGTTTAAATCGGTGTGATCTACCCCTACAGCATGCAACTTAGCAATAGCTTCGCCAACGGCCTGCCATTCATCGTTAGTGAGGGCGCGTTCGTTTTGTAAGATACTGGCCAGATCGCGGGCGCCGCTGACCCGCTCAATCAGTATATCGGCGCGGTAGCTCAGACCACACCGCTGAAAGCGTGCTGCTACCGGCCTGGGTACGGCCAGCCCTTGCTGACGCAGCCATTGCAGCAGGTTGAACTCCTGCATAGCCCGGCTATCCAGGGCGTGTTGATACCAAAAACGGTCTTTATTTAGCTTGCCTGCCAGGCCGCCACGATAATAATGGCGCAGTACTAACTGCTGTTGCTGGTGCTGCACAAACCAGGCGGTGTTGCGGCCGGTTGAGCTGCCGGTAACCGCCTGTTGTTGCTGCCACCAGAGCGGCTCAAACTGCTGTGCGCTAATGCTGGTGAACAGATCCGACCGGTACCAATACAATTCGTTAGCAGCTGCATGGCGCTGCACATTACTAAGGGCGTCGCCGCATAGTGCTGCTATGGCCGCAGCACTTCGGGCAACGGCACCTTGCTGCGACTGATAAAAGCGACGGGCCCGTTCGCCCTGCTGTTGGCGCAACAGGGTATCAGCCAGTAAAGTGGCGGTATTATGTTGTAACTGTGCTGCATCCTGCACAATGCTGACCGCCTGGCGTTGCACCAGCTGGTTGTAAGCATCAGCAAAGTTAAAATAATGAGGCCCGCTTTGCACGGCTTTGCCAAAGCAAATGGCTTCCAAGGGGTTGTGGCCGCCACGGCCGATTAAACTGCCGCCAATAAACACCAGGCTGGCTTGCTGATACCAGGCCAGCAACTCACCCATAGTATCAACAAGTGCCACCTCTGTGGCAGCAGCAGGCAGGCCACCACTGCTTCGCCGCCACAATTGCAAGCCGGTATCGTTAACCAGGCCAGCGACTTTATTGAACCGCTCAGGGTGGCGCGGTACCAATACCAGCAATAAATTACTGAACTGTTTTTTCAACTGCGGATATAAGGTTAACAGCTGCTCATCTTCGCCCTCATGGGTGCTGCCAGCCACCCACACCAGGCGGTCTGTCAGGGCTGGGGCCAGCTGGCTGCTGATAGCGTGCAGATTGTCTGGCATACGCATCTCAAACTTTAAATTACCGCTTACCTGCACGTTTTGCTGGCCAAGCGCCTGAAAACGCCGGGCACTGGCTTTATCTTGCGCCAGTAGTAAGCTTACCTGCTGTAACGCGGGCAAGGTCAGCCAGGCAAAGCGGCGGTAGCCTCTGGCTGAGCGCGCCGATAAACGGGCATTTACTACCACCGTCGGAATAAGCGCCTGGCGGCACTGCTGCAATAAATTTGGCCACAGCTCGGTTTCCAGCAAAATAACCGCTTGCGGCTGTAATTTTCTGAGAAAACGACTTACGGCGCCGGGGGTGTCCAGTGGCAAATAGCAGTGATGCACACTGTCGCCAAAGCTGTTAATGATACGGCTGGAGCCAGTGGGCGTGGTGCAGGTAACGGTTAACCTAAGCTCTGGGTATTGCTGCTGCAAGGCTTTAATCAGCGGCGTTGCGGCCACCACTTCACCGACAGAAACAGCATGCACCACTATGCCGCCTACAGCTTGCGTAGGCACCGGCTGCAATGCCAGCCGCTCACTGAAACGCTTACGGTAGGCCGGGTCTTTACGCGAACGCAGCAGGAAATATAACAGCAATACAGGCGTGAGCAGCAGCAACGCTGTTGAATACAATACTTTAATCATGGGTGTTTACAACACAACAAAGTACGTCAGCCCCATCAATTAGTAACAGGTAATAGCTCATGCCAGCTATGCTCCGCATAAGGCTTCTTGCTATTCAACACACCACCACTAATAACTTTTAGATAGCACTGCTGATAAGCCGCAGCCATCGTCAGGTTATTAAATCGGGTTTTAGCGTAGTGATGACAGGCTTCGCGATCATACTTGCTACTGTCTTGCATCACCGATGCAAGCTCACTGTAACTTGACGACAGAAAGCCAAGCTCTGGCTGGGTGATGATTTCAGGAATTGCACCATACGGCGTTGCAAAAACAGGAGCTCCCAAATATAAAGACTCAATAATGGCAAGACCAAAAGGCTCGTGCCAGCGGACCGGAAATAACAGCCCCCGTGAATTACGCACCAACTTGTTTTTAACTGCGCCCCCCACCATGCCGTTAAAACGTAAATGCCAATCAGGATGGAAATAAAAGCCTCTGCTACTGAGGCTAAATCGGACACCACCTAATATCTGTAACTTGACACCCGCCTGCTTTGACACAGCCACTGCGCCACTGAGGTTTTTTATCGGCCATTTGGCCTTGCCCAGAAAATGGAAATAATTCTGTGGTTTACCTAAATGCGGCTGGCCATATTCGGTCCAGTCCAGACCGTTGTGTATGAAACACTCCGCATTGTGGTTGTTAGCGTGGCGTGCACTTAAAAACACTGTATTTTGGCCATAGCTACGGGCATGTTCTGCATTACCATGCTCAGTACTAATATAAGGCACATCTAACTCACCATCAAAGGGCTGGTGAAAATGCACTATATCGGGCCAGCCGCCTATCTGCTCACGCATAGACTTTGTCGTATCATACCGAGCAGCATTCTTTGGTAAGTCTGGAGCGTCCCCCCACAACAAACGTACCTCGTGACCAGACGCCTGTTGCGCAGTTAATAAGCCCCAGACAATACGCTCAGTTCCACCGTAATCTCGAGCAGGCAAAGACAATTTACTTTGCAGTACGTGCAGAATTTTCATTTTAATCGTCCTCTCTGCAGAGCATCGGCATGTTGTTTACCGGCAAGCTGTTGGTATTCAAACAATTTTGCCTCTTTTAGAAAAGCATACATAGCTTCAATATGCGCATGCACAAGCCCCCGCTTACCAGACAGAAACATTCTTTGCAGAACATAGGATTTGACAAAGGTAAGAGGGAAAATAAAGCAGAGTTTAATCAGAGATGGTCTTTTACGTTTTTCAAACTTTTCAAGCGCTTTGAGCGAAGAGTACTTATTCTTTTTTTGCATCAGTAACTCTGTGGTTCCGTAACCAAAATGCGTAACCAGCCCCTGCACTTTGACAGTCGATACCCCTTTTGCCAACACCAGATTTTCATGAACTTTTCGATCAAGTGGGTACTGCGCCTGACTTCGCCGGAACACGCGGACTATAGAACGTTTGCCTGAATACGGCGACATGGGCTCGCCCCAAAAAACATCCTCAAAGTACAAGCGCATGGCAATGTCTTCGCTCTGTTCGTACAGTTTCCGAATATGTGTTATCACCTCAGATGAAAGTATTTCGTCGCCATCAACATTAATTACCCAATCATACTGGCACAATGACATGGCAAAGTTTTTTTGCTTAGCAAATCCCAGCCAGTCCTGATGAACTACTTTAGCACCTTTTGCCCTGGCTATTTCCTGAGTGCCATCTGTACTGCCCGAATCAACCAGAATAATTTCGGCAAAGTCCTGCAAAGCATCCAAAACGGATGCTATGTGCGCTGCCTCATTACATGTCACCAGAAAGGCACTTATGGGTAATTTTTCAGCAGACTTTGTCATTGCTGTTTTGCCTTATGCTCAGCCTGTAAAGTAACCAGTGCAGCGTATTTATTAAAACCGTATTGCCCCAAAATAATGGCCATCAAAAAGCCTCTCCACCCGTCTAAAAAACCAAGATGCAACAAATATTGCTGCAAGAAGTCGGTAAAAAAACGTAGCACTGCAAACGCCAGGCTACTCCTTTTTCCTTTGGCATATTTTTCTTCAGCCAGTAAACAGGCATATTTCAGGTGTTTTTCCTGTGCATGATGATAACTGCGCCAACTGTGGTGAATAATGGCAGACTTAAGCGTACGACTTTTCTCATTTGGAATAAGCAGCGTTTCATGCACTTGGCGGTTCTTAAAACTCACACCGGTCTTTAAAAATAATTTACCCTGCGGCGAGGAATAACGGCCATGCTTCAGCAACTTACCAAAAAAGTAAGTATGCCAAGGCATTTTAAATAAATTTTCCTGCAAATCTGGTTCAGACAAGACAGCATCAATTTCTGCTTTAAGGGCATCAGTCATGACTTCGTCAGCATCGATGTTTAATACCCAATCATGCTCACACCAGGTTAAAGCGCGATTACGTTGAGGGCCAAAGCCCAGCCAGTCAGTCTGATAAACCTTGTCTGCATACTGTTGTGCTATAGCTACAGTATTATCCTTACTGCCCGAGTCCAATACGATTAGCTGATCTACCCAACCAGAAAGCGATTGCAAACAACGCTCTATCCGATCTTCTTCATTACAGGCAATCACAAAACAGGAAATTTTTCTCGTTCTCATGGCTATTTTGTCCAAGTATCACACTACGCTGCTTCATTGACGCCTTAATCGAAAAGCGCCAGTACTCTCGCATCAGGTTGCCGCTGAATAAATGCCGACAACCGCTCAAATACCTGCTTTGGCGGCAAGCGTGTTTTACTGCCCACCACACAGAATAACCCCGGATTGTCGGCTGCGAAGCTATCCGCCACCTGCCACTGCTCATAGGGGTGAGAGTCGTGTATCAACATGAGCTGCGGCACTTTACTGGTGCCTGCAATCACATGAAACTGCTCTAACAGCTGATGCTTTAGCGCACACAGATAATATAGCGAATATTCGGTCCACTTTAGCTGCAGGTAACGGCCCAGCCACCAGTTGCGTGGGTCTGTAGGGTTGTGTAATGAGCACAACCTGTCAGCCCAAGTTAACTGTCTGTTTTTTGGTTTTAAATCCTGCATCAACTGTTGGCTGATGGTTTTTGCCATCAACGCCGGTGTCACTGTCATACCTACTCCTTTCGGGCCGATATTTGCACTGATACCTAACAGCCGGGCAGACGAACGCCACCATTTCGGATGCTGTGCCCTTGGCTCATACTGCAACAACGCCTTGCCCTCGGGTAGTAACAATAATTCTGTTAACGGCTTTAAGCAGACCACATCGGCATCCAATGTCAGATAGAACTTATTAGACACTTTATTTGCAATCGCTATTTTGACCAATTGCTGCTTACGCCAGCCGCGCATCTTAGGGTATTTTTTCAGCTCCGGCAGCAACTCGTCTTCAGAAATGACGATTATATTTAACCCTTGCCAACAGGCATATTCATGTCTGACCAATTCCACTTCATACCCGGGCACGACAACAAACAATTCGCTAATCAACCCCGCCGGCAAAAAAGTGCTGAGCGACGTAAAAAGAATGTGCGCCCGCTTTAAGTCGTTGACATCATAACTGCCACTGGCTTTCAGGGGCAAAACGGCGCTAATCGCCATAAAAACTCCTCTATAATCACACCGGCCTTATCCGGGGATAACTTTGTGTCACAGTGAAAGGCGGCTTAGCCTACCCTAAGCGCAATCCGGTGTAAAAAATTCTTTTGCAATAGCTAAGATCCGTTAGAATAACCTCACTTAATCAGTAATTCGAGCTTAATATGCCCAATTTAACGCAAAGTTTTCTGGATAGCCTGCAACGTCATCGTGATGTATTTGCCATAGTAGAAGCCTATCATGACGCTGCTATGCAGCTGTTAGAAGCCGTGCAGAACTGCTTAAAGCAAGGAGGCAAAGTGGTTTGGATGGGTAACGGCGGCAGCGCTGCAGACAGTCAGCATTTGGCAGCCGAATTTATGGTGCGCTATAAAGCCGAGCGCGGCCCCTTGGCCTCAATTGCCTTAACCACTGATACGTCTATTCTTACGGCCCACGCCAATGACTACCATTTTGACAGCGTATTTGAACGTCAGGTACGAGGCCTGGTGCGGCCACAAGATGTCGTAATTGGCCTGACAACCTCTGGCAAAAGCCCGAATATCAATCTAGCACTACAGGCCGCTAATGAGCTTGGTGCATACACTGTGGCGCTGACCGGCCGCGACGGGGGCCTGGTAAAAGATATTGCCAAGCTATCTATTATCGTTAAAAACGATGAAACCGCCCGTATTCAAGAGGTGCATATGTTTATTGGCCACTGGCTGTGTGAAGCCCTGGACATGGCTATTGTAGGACGCAACTAATGATCGACCTAAGCCTGCTGCAAAATTTGTCTTCTGCTTCTGTACTGGTAGTAGGTGATGTAATGCTGGACCGCTATTTTAATGGCGACTCACAGCGCATTTCACCTGAAGCACCGGTACCAGTGGTGAAAATAAGCAAAATTGAAGATAAAGCCGGTGGCGCAGCCAACGTGGCGCGCAATATCGCCCACCTGGACGGTAAGGCAGGCTTATTAGGCATTATTGGCAACGATAGCGCAGGTGAGTCGTTGCAGCAGTTGCTGACCGGCGAGCATATTCATTCTGAACTTTTCAGCCAGGACCATAAACCTACCATTGCCAAAATGCGCGTAGTGTCGCGTCAGCAACAAATAGTACGGTTAGATCAGGAAGAGATGTTCAGCAATGCTGATGCCGCCTTGCTGGCCGAACATTTTACAGCTGTGTATCAGCACTACGATGTGATTGTGTTCAGTGATTACAATAAAGGCTCATTGCAGTACATTGCCAGCATGATCGCGCAGGCTAAAGCCGCAGGCAAAACCGTCTTGGTCGATCCTAAGCAAGCAGATTTGTCGGTGTACGCCGGAGCTGATGTGATTACGCCCAATTTAGGCGAATTTAAAGCTGCAGGTGGCAAAACAGGCTGTATCGAAGAGATGCTAAGCTCAGCCCGCGAGTTAATGCACAAGGCGGGATTGGCGTCTATTTTATTAACCCGCAGCGAACAAGGCATGAGCCTGATAACGCCGACCGAACATCATCATTTTCCGGCCCAAGTACTGGAAGTGAGCGACGTAACCGGCGCCGGCGATACCGTTATCGCCACCTTAGCCGTAATGCTAAGTGCGGGCATGTCATTAGCTGATGCAACTCAGCTGGCAAACTTAGCCGCTGGCATAGTCGTGGGTAAAGTTGGTGCCGCTACCGTATCGCCGGAAGAGCTTGCGGCTAAGTTAAACAAGGATTTATTCCGCCAGGGCGACTTCTACCAAACCCCCTTTGACAAGGTAGTACAACATATTCAGTTTGCCCGTCAAAACGGTGAACGCATTGTGTTTACTAATGGCTGCTTTGATATCTTACACGCGGGCCATGTGCGTTATTTAGCACAAGCCAAAGCGCTGGGCGATCGCTTAGTCGTCGGCCTGAATTCAGATGCCTCAGTACGTCGGTTAAAAGGCGAACAACGCCCTATTAACAGTTTGGAAGATCGCGCTACAGTGCTGGCCAGTTTGGCCAGCGTAGACTGGGTGGTACCTTTTGGTGATGATGCAGCAGAACAGGATACGCCGTTAAAACTCATCAGCACCATCTTGCCTGACGTATTGGTCAAGGGCGGCGATTACAGTATTGATACCATAGTCGGTGCAGATGTCGTGCTCGCCAACGGCGGCGAAGTGCAGGTATTAACCTTTGTCGATGGCCGCTCTACCAGCAAAGTAATACGCAAGATCCAGGATTTACAGGGAAATAGTTAAGTGCCACAGCCGTTAAAGTCCATTTGTATTTTGCGATTATCCGCTATTGGTGATGTCTGCAATGCTGTATCTGTAGTACAAGCTATTCAGTGTCAGCATCCACAAGCCGAAATTACCTGGGTAATAGGCAAAGTAGAAGCACGATTGCTAGAAGGCTTGCCTGGGGTACGTTTTGTCGTGTTTGATAAAAAACAGGGCAAGGCGGCTTACCGTAAACTGCAACAAGACTTACAACACGACTATTTTGATGTGCTGTTGCATATGCAGGTAGCCCTGCGCGCAAATATCGCCTCTATGTGTATCAAGGCGCACAAAAAAATTGGTTTTGACTGGCATACTGCCAAAGAGCTACATGCACTTTTTATGCGCCATCGTATCGCAGCTGCACCACGTAGCCATGTATTGGATGGCTTTCGCCAGTTTGCTAAAGCCATAGGTGTCTCAGAGCACTTACTCCAGCAGCCTAAATGGCAGCTGCCTATACCGGAAGCCGATGAACAATGGGCAAAGTATCAACTGGCTGGCGTGGCTAACTCACGGGTATTGATCATCTGCCCTGCAGCGTCTAAAGCTGAGCGTAATTGGCTGCCAGAGCGTTATGCTGCCCTGGCTGACTATGCACACACCAAAGGCTTTGCCGTGATATTGTGTGGCGGCCCCACGGATCTGGAACGCACGTTAAGCCAGGCCATTTTGGCAGCAGCGAAGCACCCGATCACAGACCTGACAGCTAAAACCAACTTAAAACAACTGCTGGCTCTGCTAAAACACGCCAGTTTAGTCTTGGCACCTGACACCGGACCTACTCATATGGCGGTAGCGGTGGGCACGCCCGTTATTGGGCTTTATGGCCATAGTAATCCGGATCGTACCGGGCCTTATTTATTCCGGCAGTATGTTGTCGAGGTGTATCATGCATCTTTGCTGGCGCAACAGGGTAAAACGGCCGCACAGCTAAAATGGGGCACCCGTGTTAAAGGTAAGGATATTATGCAAAAAATAACCGTCGATGCGGTCAGCGCGATGTTTGATAAAGTCGTCGCCGAGCAGCAGTTATGAGCCACAGCCCAAAAGCCGCGTTTCTGGACCGAGATGGTGTTATTAACATCGACCATGGTTATGTCAGCACCCCGCAGCAGTTCGAATTTATTGATGGTGTGTTTGACGCTTGTCGCCACTTGCAGCAACAAGGTTATTTACTGATAGTGGTGACAAACCAATCAGGCATTGGTCGCGGTTATTACAACGAGCAGCAGTTTGCGGCGTTAACTCAGTGGATGACAGCACAATTTGCCCTGCATGGCGTTATCATCACAGAGGTATTTTTTTGCCCACATCACCCGACCAACGCCATAGCGCCTTACCAAGTCGACTGCAATTGCAGAAAACCTGCGCCGGGCATGCTGTTACAAGCAATAGACAAATATCAGATTGATCCTGACCAGAGTCTGATGTTGGGCGATAAAAAAGCCGATATGCAAGCAGCAAGAGCCGCCGGCGTTAAACGCAAGGTGTTAGTGCTGTCTGGACAGAGTGTAAGCGAAGAGGATAAGGCCAGCGCCGATGAAGTCTGGCCTTCGATTAAAACCGCGTTAACTAGAGTGTAAACAGCCAAGCTGCCGACACAGTTACAGCGCGGCTAACAATACTTCAGCTTTGCTGACTTCAAAGGTTTTTGGTGCTTCTACATTCAGCAAGGTTACTACGCCATTTTCAACAATCATCGCATAGCGCTGTGAGCGTAAACCGCCAAAGTCGCCGGTTTCCATCGTCAGGCCAATGGCTTTATGAAACGCAGCACCACCGTCAGCAAGAAACACAATTTCTTCAGCATTCTGGCTTTTGGCCCAGGCATTCATCACAAAGGCATCGTTTACCGCTGTGCAGATAATGGCATCAATGCCTTTAGCTTTAATCTGATCGGCCAGCGTAATGTAGCCCGGTAAATGCGCCGCAGAACAGGTCGGTGTAAACGCGCCCGGCACGGCAAACAACACCACTTTTTTATTGGCGAATATCTGGCTGGTGGTAGGGTTCATTACCCCTTCTTTGGTTAGCTGTGAAAAACTGATTTCTGGTAACTTATCGCCGACTTTGATCATGAGTTTTTTCCCTGAGTTTGCTTTAAAGTATTCTTAACGGATTGTGCTGTTATATCGCCGCATTAACATACACATCGAATCGATTATTTTTACCGGTTACTGACATGGTGGGTGGCTGTGCTGCCAGAAATGCGGCATAGGCCGGCCGCTTAACCACCACCCGTTTTTGGGCCAGCTTTATTGCCGGTGCCAGCAGACTATCGGCATCAATATCACTGCCGACGACATCATGAAAAGCGCGCATTTCCTTTTTAACCTGCGCCGACTTTTCTCTGGCCGGAAACATTGGATCTAAAAATACCACGTCAGCGGGCGCACTATTGGTTAAAATTTGTAATGCCGGGCCATGTACTAACTGCATACGCCCGGCCACATCACTAAGCGTTATGTCTGCGGCGGCCCGGCGCAAGCCGTCAGCCAGCAGCGCTGCTACAGCCGGATTGCGTTCAACCAGGGTAACCGTAGCGCCCAGACTGGCCAACACAAAGGCATCACGGCCAAGGCCTGCAGTAGCATCCAGTACATGTAAATTATTTTTTTTGTGCAAACCCACCGCTTTAGCAATGGCTTCGCTTTTGCCACCACCATGCTGGCGCCGGTAACTGCTGGCACCGCTGGCAAAATCAACCACAATAGCGCCTTGTTTGGGCAGTAGCGTATTCAGCAGCACCAATGCGCCTTGCTGCATTGACAGATACCAGCCATCTGGCTCTGCCACCAGGCTAAGCCCAAACTGCTGTTGTAGATGCTGGCTGTAACCGGCGCTTAACTCAGCACTTTGCAGCAGCGCAATGGATAACATTTACCGTCTCACTCAACACTAAGCTGTAAAGCTGAACATCAGGAGCAACAGTGTACCTGCTGCCCCTATACCGTGACCAGCTTAAATTAGCGGCGTAGCCGACTGATATTGTCGGCACTGTCCCGGTCAACTAGTTTCACAAAGGGATCAACGCCGGCAAACTCAGGCTGCCGCTCCACTATCAACTCAATACGGTTTTCGCCGCTGACCAGGTTGTGCTTTTGCAAGTAAAGCATTGATGATTCGCTGGATAATTTATCCGGGTCGGCGCTAAACAAGCCGATATCAATTTGCTCGTTCAGGGGCTCGCTGCTTTGCTGGCCCTGTTCATCTGCCCGCAGTTTATCGGCCATTATCGTGAGTTGTACTTTATACCGGCCATCAGCCATAAGTTCACTGCTGGCCGCCGCCAGGCGCAAATCGTACAGGGTAATGTAATTAAACTGGTCACGGATAAAAGCGGCTTCTGGCTGATCCGTATCCAGGCTGATATAGCGCACCAAATCTTCAGTAGTCGGAAAAGGGTCATTGCGGTACCGATAACGCGTGGCGAAGGCCTGTAAATTGGCATTTAAGCGCGCTTCACCTAACCTGTCGGCTATCGCCATCATCACTACCGAACCTTTCTGGTAATGAATATAGCTCTGGTTTTCTGAGCGGAGCAGTGGCTGCTCGCCAATCCGTTCCCCCGAGCGACCCCGCAGGTAGCTATCCAGCTCAAACTTCAGAAACCTGCGAATATTGGCCTGACCATATTTTTGCTGCATCACCATTAACGCGGCATACTGGGATAAACTTTCTGATATCACCGCGCTGCCCTGAACGTCGGCAGCACCGACCTGATGGCCCCACCACTGGTGGGCGACTTCATGCGCGGTAACATAATATACCGGGTCAATATTGTCAGGGTCGCGCAGGTCGGTAATAAAGCCAATTTGCTCTGAGTAAGGCACCGTGTTGGCAAAACTCTGGGCGAAACTGCGATACCCCGGAAACTCGATGATCCGCAACTGCCGATGCTGATAGGGCCCGAACGCCTGACTAAAGTAATCAATAGAGTCGCGCACTGATTCCAGCATCCGTGCCACATTCCACGGGTGGCCGGCATGATAATACACTTCGATATTGATCCCTTTGTGTTGCTCACGGGCAACCTCATAACGACCAGAGGAAATGGAGTAAAAATTGACCATGGGCTGGTCCATTTTATAATGAAAATAGTTGCGATCGTCCTGTTGCCAGTGCCGTTGCAAATAGCCAGGCACCAACGCCGTTTGATCGGCGCTGGTAGAGACAATCGCTTCAAACTGAATAAAATTACCGTCCTGACCAAAGAAGTTCTGGTTGTAAAAGCGACTGTCTTCCAATTTATTGGCACGCTGGCGGGGCTCCAGGCCACGCTTTTGCCGCTCATGCCGGTCTTGCAGCTCATAGCTTTCCTGATAACCGAACCGTGGCAACAGGTCCCAGTTGTTGATAAAAGTGCCATTTTCAAGCAGGGCATAATCAAAACTGTTTTCTTTAATACCGCGGTTTTGCCTGAGCAGCCGTATTTCGCCCTGCACCTGCTCACCCGGTTGCACTGGCTCTGCGAAGGTCAGCCAGGACTGGCGAAAGCGCTCGTCAGGTTCACTCAGGCTGGCACCGGCAATAGTAATGGTAAGCTGGTCGGTATGCTGGGGCCAGTTTACCAATAGTCTGCTGATGGGTTCAGCTGACTTATTTTGCCAGCTCATTGACATACGCGCCTGAATTTCACGGGCCTGAGGATAGATATCCAGTTCGGCCTTTACCCGGGTAGTCACCAGAATGGGCTTATCTTTTAACGAGCCAAACTGTTTCTCATAGTCAGCCTGCAATTCCATCCGTTGCTCAGAGGTCTGATAGCTGTTTACAAAACGGGTTTGCTGCACTAAATACCCGCCACTAAGCAGCGCCAGCACCAAACACGCGGCGGCGCTTAACATGCCAGCCCGGCCCAGCTGGTAGGGTAGTTGCCGTAACCGTATTTTGAGTTTTTGCATGGGCCCGCGATGGTACAAACCATAGCCAACAATAAATAGCACAGCGGCTATCGCCCCCCAGTACAGCATATACCAGCTATGAGTTTGCAGACTCCAGCCATAGCCATTGAGGTCGGAATAACCTATCGATGGCGACATGCCAAAGTTATACAGGCTGTGACCATACCCCCAGGACGCCAGCACCAGACTTAGCAGGTAATAGCCGACAAACAGCCCCATACCAACATATTTATTCGGGCTGATAACCTGCAGAAAAAACGCCAGAACGACGCTAAGCATAAAGGGCAGCAAGGTAAAATAGCCCAGTCGCAGCAAATACTGCAGTAGCTCCAGGTCATTAATGCCTTTAATCAGCTGAAAAACTATAGTGGTCGCCACAGCAAAGCTATACAGCAAGGCCATAACCAGACAAACAGCAACAAACTTAGCCAGCCAGAACACCAGATTGGGTACCGGCAGGCTGTCGATAATATCGCCCATGCCAGAGCTGCGCTCCCGCCAGACCACTTCGGCACAGTAATAGACGGTAACCACCACCATAATCAGGCCCATAGCCCCGGTAATATCACTGACCATGGTTTGGGTAACCGGCCAGTTCGAGGTGCCATACCAGCCAAAATCGGCAAACATCGGTCCCACCAGGTTTACCACTGTCAACAGCCCCAGAATAAAAAACGGTGCAGTAAAAATGACTTGTTTAAATTCAAACTTCATCCGGGTGATAAACATTGGCAGCACCGCAAAAGCACCGGCCTTTTGCTGCAGAGTATTGAGCAGGACTAAAGGGGTGGCCCGCTGTTTTGCTGTTTTTTTGTCTTTGGTGCGGCTTAACTGCGGCAATTTAAATAAGCCGGCTATCGCCAGCAAAACCGCCGCCACGGTTAACCACAGCAGCCGGTTATGCAATAAGGTGCCTGACAAACTCACCAGCTCGCTGTTTTTCTCAATAATGGTCCAATAGCGACTGATATCGGCATAGGTTCGCAAAGCAAACGGGTCAAGTAATGCTGCCAACTGACGGTATTCTGGCAACCTGGCAAAATTTCCGGCCAGAATATAGAACACCAGCAACACCACCGCCACCAGATACAACGCCATCATTGAGCGAAAGCGGCGGGCAATGGCGTAAAATAAGGCGGATAAAATAAACAGGCTTGGAACTGACAACAACAAAAAAGCGTTTATATAATAACTTAGCTGAGTAGGTCCAAAGCGGCTGGCATCAATCCACGGCATAAAACTACCCAGCAAAATGCCCAGAGGCACTGCGGCAAACACCAGTAATACCACCAGATAACTGCCGATAAAGCGGCCCAACTGGTAAGCAAAAGGCGCTAGCGGTTTACTGTAAATCAGCTCTTCCATCTGGTGGTTATTGTTACGCAGTACACTGGCGCCAACAAAGTTGACCACCAGAAACATGGCAAATATACCCAGGGTTAACAAAGTCTGGGCAATGGCAAAACTGCCATTTTTCAGTACTTCACCACCACTGCCAATACTGACTGAATTTGACACGACCGATAAAAAGCTGATTAAAAACAGAATGAGGGCCACCACGTAAAATGACGGCTGGCGCAAGTAATAGCTAAGTTCAAACCTGAGCATTGCAATAAACATTATGCCTCCTCAGGCCGCCTGACCGGCAGGAATAGCCCGGGCACGTTGCAAGGTAGAAAAATACACATCTTCCAGGCTGGCGGCACAGGGCGAAAAGCCCGGCGGTGGTTCCGGGGCAAATACATTTAACACCGTGCGGCCGGCGAACAGTCGCTTGGAGATCACAGGTAAGCTATGTTCCAGCTCTGCCGCTTCACTCTGGCTGGCGGTAATACTCCAGATCTGACCTTGCAGTTCGCTGACTAATTGCTGCGGGTTGCCCTGCAGCAAAATTTCACCACCGGCCAGCACGGCCATATCAGGGCACAGCTCGGCCACATCATCCACAATGTGGGTAGAAAGAATAATGACTTTTTCTTCGCCCAAACTTACCAGCAAGTTATGAAAACGGTTACGCTCTTCCGGGTCCAGCCCGGCGGTAGGTTCATCAACAATAAGTAAGTCGGGGTCGCCCAACAAGGCCTGAGCGATGCCAAAACGCTGGCGCATACCACCGGAAAAGCCGCTTACTGCCTTATCTTTATGTTGATATAAATTGGTATGGGCCAGCAGACCGTCGACGATTTCTCTGCGCGGCTTACTATCACTCAGACCTTTTAAAATAGCGAGGTGATCCAATAGTTTATAGGCGCTTATCCGCGGGTAAACGTTAAAGTCCTGTGGCAGATAACCGAGGGTTTTACGCAGCGCTGCAGGGTCCTGCAGCACATTAATATCGTTAAACTGAATAGTGCCGCTGTCGGCTTGCTGCAGGGTGGCGATGGTCCGCATCAACGACGACTTACCGGCACCGTTCGGGCCGAGCAAGCCAAACATGCCTTTAGAGATGGTTAAGTTAACGTTATTCAGCGCTTTAACGCCATTATCGTAGGTTTTGCATAAGCCGTTGATCTGAAGCATGGTCACTTTCCGGGTGCTGAAAAATACCACGCTAACACAGGCTTAAAATATGCCGTTAATAATTTTTGTTAACAGCAACACTAATTTGTAACTAAATATACCAGGGTGGGCTATACCGCAACTAACGTTGCATACCAATGTGGTTCTCACCCCCACTTAACGCCACTATCTGGCTGATTTCCTGCAAGCTTAATCCCGACTGCTGCTGCCACAGCGTAAACTGCTGCTGAATTTGCTTAAGGCTGCGTTGGCTGTTAATGCCGCCATCGAACACCCCGTAAGCCCGCAAATAACCCTCAATGTCCTGAGTAAGTAAAAAGGTGTCTTTGCCGATGGCGCGCAACGCATAAGGCCCGGTATTGCCGCCAAGCCTTGCCCCGTGCTTTTTTAAATAAGCCCATAAGCCAATAATGTTGTCGGTAGGCCAGTCGGCAATAAAGCGGGCAAAGCTTTGCTGATGTTGCTGAGCTCCCTGCTGTACTTCCTGCTTTGCTCCCTGCTGAATATCGTAAATCATCAGGGCATTTTCACGAATGGTAAACACTTTATTTAAATTACGGATAATACGCGGATCGGCGGCTTTCTGCTCCAGCATTTCATCGCTGAGTAACAATACTTTTTCAATATCAAAATCAAAAAACAGCTCACAAAAGCCTGGCCACTTCTGCCGGACGACCCGCCAGACAAAGCCCGACTGAAAAACTTTTTTGGTCAACTCTGCCAATAGCAGATTATCGGGAAGCTTTGCCAGCTCAGCGCTCGCCAGGGGTTTACTGATAAGTGCCTTTAACGCCGCCTCACCACCTTTGCGCTCGCTCGCCCGCTGAAAAATGGTGTCAAATTGCTCTACTGTGCCGGCCATACTACCCCGAACTGAAAATGGTTAATAACTGCGACTCTTCACCAGCTTACACTGACCGCCAGTGAGCTCAACCTCAGGTTTTGGCACAACGGCGCAGTCAGACATCAGGCCCAATCGCTTATTCTCGGCTTCAGCGGCCACATTGTATGCGGCAATTTTGGCCAGAATGTCGGCTTCATTGCCATCTTTTACCGAGTACGCCACGTACTGGGCCGGCCCACCGCACGGCTTATGGCCGAAACCGGTGATCCGACATTGCGCCGCCTCATCCGCGCTGGCATCACCAATCGCCGCTAATGCGGCCTGGCGCAGCGTACTCACCTCTGGTTCTGCTTTCATGTTCACTTGTTTATCCCTCGCTTTTACCGCAGCGATGGGATCTTTTTGCGGATCTATCGCTTCGACCAATGGTTCAGGCGCCAGCCGCTCGCTATCTGTCGCCTGGCTCTGCTGACATCCTGCCACCGCCATTAATAACACCACTAACGCTGTTTGATATTTCATCTACACCCTCCATTTTGGAGCAATCCTGACAGAGCAGAACTGAATAAGCAATTAACCGGCAATACCCATATGCCGCAACAGCGCTTCGTTTGACGGCTCGCGGCCACGAAAGCCTTTAAACAGCTCCATTGGCTCAGCACTGCCACCCCGCTCTAAAATCCAACGCAAAAAATCGCGGCCGGTGTCCGGGTTAAACACCCCTTCTTCTTCAAACCGGCTGAAAGCATCTGCCGACAACACTTCCGCCCACAAATAACTGTAGTATCCCGCACCATAGCCGCCGGCGAAAATATGGCCAAAACCATGCTGAAAGCGATTAAAGCGTGGCGGTATTATCACTGACACTTCGCTGCGTACACTGTCCAGAAGTTGCTGCACCCGGCCGGCTTCTGATGTACTGTATTCGCTATGCAGCCGCATATCGAACAGGGCAAATTCCAACTGGCGCACTAAAAACAACGCCGACTGAAAATTCTTCGCGGCCAGCATTTTATCCAGTAAGTCTTGCGGTAGCGGCTCACCGGTTTGGTAATGACCGGAAATAATGGCCAGCGCTTCGGGCGCCCAGCACCAGTTCTCCAGAAACTGACTTGGCAGCTCTACCGCATCCCACGCTACGCCGTTAATGCCGGCTACCGCTGCCGCATCAACTTTAGTTAACATATGATGTAAACCATGGCCAAATTCATGGAATAAGGTGACAACTTCATCATGGGTAAACAACGCCGGCTTGCCGCCGACCGGTTTATTGAAGTTACAGGTTAAATAAGCCACCGGCGTTTGCACGCTGCCTTCAGGCAGTGTGCGCCGGCCACGGCAGTCGTCCATCCAGGCTCCGCCCCGCTTTTGGCTGCGCGCATATAAATCCAGGTAAAAACTGCCACGCAATTCGCCCTGCTGATCGGTAATATCGTAAAACGTCACATCAGGGTGCCAGACATCGACACCTGTGCGCTCAGTTACCGTTACCCCAAATAATTTATGCAGCACACTAAACAGCCCCGCGACCACTTTCGTTTCTGGGAAATAGGGCCGTAGTTGCTCGTCTGACACTGAGTATTTGGCTTGTTTTAGTTTTTCAGCATAGTAGGTCACGTCCCAAGCGGCCAGCGCCGGCGCCTGATATTGCTCTGTCGCAAACACACTGAGTTCAGCTAAATCCTGCTCTGCCTGAGGTTTGGCGCGACGGGCTAAGTCGGTTAAGAAATCCAGCACCTGAGCCGGACTATCGGCCATTTTAGTCGCCAGTGATTCTTCAGCTGCATTCGCAAAATCCAGTAACTGAGCCAGTTCGTGCTTTAACGCCAGAATTTCATCAATAATGGCGCTGTTATCAAACTTACCGGCGTGCGGCCCCTGATCAGACGCCCGGGTGCAATAGGCACTGTAGACTTCCTCGCGCAGTGACCGGCTATCGGCATACGTCATAATGGCAATGTAGCTGGGGAACTCCAGGGTAAATACCCAGCCGGTTAACTCACGGCTTTTTGCTTCTTCGGCGCCGGCCAGCCGGGCGTCTTCTGGCAAGCCACTTAACAGGGCTTCATCAGTAATATGTTTATACCAGGCCTGAGTTGCATCAAGTGTATTATTCGAAAACGTTGAACTAAGTTCAGATAAACGGCTTTGAATTTCACCGTAGCGCTTTTTCTTCGCGGCCGATAAGCCAATGCCGGACAATTTAAAATCGCGCAGCGCATTGTCGATAACTTTTTGCTGCGCTGAAGTTAAGCCGGTAAACTCAGCGCTGTTTTTAAGGGTTTCATATGCCTGATACAGTCCCTCGTGCTGCCCCAGCCAGGTACTGAAATCTGATAGCAACGGCAGGCAACTTTCATAGGCTTCACGCAATTCTGCGCTATTGACCACCGAGTTTAAATGCGACACCGGCGACCAGAGCCGGCCGAGCTGATCACTATCGTGTTCCAGCTGCTCAACCAGGCTTTGCCAGCTGATATTGGCCGCTGCCAGCACCCGCTCTACCGCCTCACGCGACTGGGCGATGGCGGTCTCTACTGCCGGCTTAACCATCTCTGGTTTAATTTGCGAAAACGGTGGTAAGTCAGTAAAGGTGAGTAACGGGTTGCTGCTTGCTTGCATAAAAAATCCTGATATTGACGCAATATTATGGTTTTATGTTGGGTTACCCGTGCCATTTGTCAAGGCAGCTAAGGTGGCACTTATCGCAATATCCTTGTTTTTAGCAGCGGGCGGTCTTATATCTGGCACAGGATCAATTTTTCGTTTTAAGTAGTGGCCTAGCTGCCACCTCATTTACTGAATTTTAGGGGCAAAGTTATGGCAAGGCATTTTAATTACCTGGCAATTGGCGCCGGCAGTGGTGGTATTGCCTCAGCCAATCGGGCGGCCATGCGCGGCGCCAGCGCCGCAGTGATTGAAGCCAAGGCAGTAGGTGGCACCTGCGTCAATGTAGGCTGCGTGCCGAAAAAAGTGATGTGGTATGGTGCCCACATCGCCGAAGCCATTAAATACAGTGCTGATTATGGCTTTAAGCTGACTGAAAACGGTTTTGACTGGGCAACCTTAGTAAAAAACCGCGAAGCTTATATTGAGCGCATTCATGCAGGTTATCAGCGTGGCTTTGCCAGCAACGGTGTCGACTATATTGAAGGGTTCGCCCGCTTTGTTAATGCCAACACGGTGGAAGTGAACGGCGAGCACATCACTGCCGACCATATCACTATTGCTACCGGCGGCCAGCCGCTGATCCCTAATGTGCCGGGTGCAGAGCATGGTATCGACTCTGATGGCTTTTTTGCCTTATCAGCACAGCCCAAGAAAGCCTTAGTGGTCGGTGCCGGCTATATCGCCGTTGAAATAGCCGGTGTGCTGCATGCCCTGGGTAGCGATAGCCATTTACTGATCCGTCATGACCGGCCCCTGCGCGACTTTGACCCGGATATTACCGACATGCTGCTGGAGCGGATGACCCAGGATAAACTGGCGTTGCATAAACACACTAACGTAACCCGTATCGTCAAAAACACTAATGGCAAGTTGACTGTGTTCTGCGATAAAGATGTGCAGTTTGACGATGTAGACTGCCTGATTTGGGCCATTGGCCGCGCCCCGGCTACTGCCAATATTAATCTGCAGGCTGCAGGCGTAACAACCGATGAGCAAGGCTTTATCCGTACCGACAAATATCAGAATACCAATATCAAAGGCATTTATGCTGTCGGTGATATAACGGGTGAAGCCCAGCTAACTCCGGTCGCCATTAAAGCCGGCCGGCAATTGGCAGAGCGTTTATTTAACCCGGCACTGCCCGATGCCCATATGGATTACTCATTAATTCCGACCATTGTATTCAGCCACCCGCCTATCGGCACCATCGGCCTGACCGAAGCACAAGCCATCGAACAATACGGCGCACACAATATCAAGGTCTACCGTTCCAGCTTTGCTGCTATGTACAATGCCATTACCCAGCACCGGGCGCTAAGTCGCTTTAAGCTGGTCTGTGCCGGCACAGATGAAAAAGTGGTCGGCTTGCATGGTATTGGTGAGGGTATGGATGAAGTACTGCAGGGCTTTGCGGTAGCCATGAAAATGGGCGCCACCAAAGCAGACTTTGATGCAACCGTCGCCCTGCACCCGACCAGTGCAGAAGAGTTTGTTACCCTTCGGTAAGCCGGTATAAATGAGCCAACATCCAGACCCATCAGCGGTGACTGGCAGTCTGCCACTTGTATTGGCCGGGCCACTGCTGCGCGCGGTAACGCCCGATAGCATTACGCTGTGGCTGGCCACCAGCCAGCCGGTGCAACTGCAACTGACCCTTAACCCGCAAGAAGCAGATGTACAGCATTTCAGTGTCGCGAAAATGAAACAATATTGTCAGAGCCTGCGCTGCGCTGGTAAGTTGTATCTGCAGCTTATTCATCTGCCCCTGCCTGAGACGCTGCCTACCGGCAGTTGGATAGAATACAACCTGGAACTGGCAACACAGCAACAGCCCGAGCCAGAACAATGGCTTAGCTGGCGGCACTGGGCACCCGATTTAGTCTACCCTGGCCGGGACAATCCGGGTTTTGTTATTCAACCAACATTGCAGAGCCTGTTACACGGCTCGTGCCGCAAACCTCACTTTGCTACTGATGATGGCCTGCTGGCAGCTGACTTACATCTGCAGCAAACAGCAGCCGAACATTGGCCGGCATTGCTATTGATGAGCGGCGATCAGGTTTATGCCGATGATGTCGCAGCCCCAATGCTAAGAGCCATCCATCAGCTGATTAACCAATTGGAATTCAGTGACGAAAGCCTGCCCTGCGCAAGCGTAAGCCAGTCTGCTGAGCTTCACCAAACCAAGCCTCACTTTTTTCGGCGAGACACGCTGTTACCAAAAACTGAAGCTGGCGAAGCCGTGTTAAGCCAGGTATTTAAAGGCGCGAAAAAACCGGTATTCACCTCTGATCATGCCCGTAATCACTTAATTAGCCTGGCTGAAATACTGGGTATGTATTTGTTGGTATGGTCACCTGCCGGCTGGCAGGACGGGGCGACAGAACTTACCGACGAGCTGGAAGCAGATCTGAATGAACTTGAGCAACAGCAATACGATGAGCAGCAGGTAATTATCCGCCAATTTGCCAGCGGCCTTAGCAAAGTACGCCGCCTGCTGGCCCATTTGCCCAGTGCAATGATTTTTGATGATCACGATGTAACCGACGATTGGAACCTTAGTGCGCAGTGGGAACAAACCGCCTACAACCATGACTTTTCGCGCCGGATTATTGGCAACGCTTTAATTGGCTATTTTTTATGCCAGGGCTGGGGTAATACCCCTGAACGCTTTGGCCATGGCACACTGCTGCAACAGGCCGAACAAGCGCTGAATAACAGCGGCTCGGAGCAACATCAGCAGTTTATTACTGAGTTATTAAGGTTTGACCAGTGGCAATACCAGTGGCCAACGTCGCCTCCATTATTAGTACTGGATACCCGCACCCGCCGCTGGCGCTCTGAGGTGTCGCTGGATAACCCGTCAGGGTTGCTAGACTGGGAAGCGATAACTGAATTACAGCAGAATTTAATTGGTCACGATGCGGTGGTGTTGGTATCACCGGCGCCGGTGTTTGGGGTAAAGCTAATCGAAGGGATCCAACGGTTATTTACCCTGCTGGGTAAACCGCTAATGGTAGATGCAGAAAACTGGATGGCCCACCGCGGCACAGCTTATGCGTTAATGAATTTATTCAGACACCCGAAGACACCTAAGCACTTTGTGATTTTATCCGGCGATGTCCATTACTCATTTGTATATGAAGTAAACCTGCGGGGCCACCAACATGGCCCGGATATCTGGCAAATTACCAGCAGTGGCCTGAAGAATGAGTTCCCTGGTCGACTGCTGGACATTCTGGACAGGTTGAACCGCTGGCTTTATTCGCCGCGCTCGCCATTAAACTGGTTTACTAAACGCCGCAGCATGCGGGTGGTTCCACATAAACCAGATACTGCCAAAGCAGGCGAGCGCCTGCTTAATATGGCAGGCATTGGCCTGGTCGAGCTTAACGCTGATGGCTCACCAAAACGGGTGGTCCAGCTTGGTAGCAAAGGTCAGACTGTTGCCTTTAATATCAGCGAAGATGACGCGCGTTGGGAGTAAACCACGCGGCATTGACCACCTCTGGTCAGGTCAATTTGTGCGCCATAGCTTGCTCTTCTGAGCGCAAAGTCAGTACTTCAACCCCGGTTTCAGTTACTGCCACAGTATGCTCCCACTGCGCCGACAGCTTTTTATCGCGGGTAACCACGGTCCAGCCGTCTTTTTTGGTTTTAACTTTGGCACTGCCCTGATTCAGCATTGGCTCTATGGTAAATACCATGCCGGGCTTAAGCAGCATACCGGTGCCCGCCTTACCATAATGCAGTACCTGCGGCTCTTCGTGCATTTCCCGGCCAATACCGTGGCCGCAGTATTCCCGCACCACACTGTAGCCTTTACTGTTGGCAAACTGCTCAATGGCAAAGCCAATATCACCTAAACGGGCGCCGGGTTTTACTGCCTTAATACCCAGCCACAGCGCCTGGTAACAGTCTTCAACTAACTGCCGTGTCAGGTAACTCAGCTCGCCTATGCTATACATTTTGCTGGAGTCGGCAATAAAGCCATTTTTTTCCAGGGTGATATCGACATTAACAATATCACCGTCTTTCAGCACTTGAGTCGCCGATGGCACGCCATGACATACCACATCATTAACCGAGGTATTCAGTACATAAGCAAAACCATACTGGCCTTTGCTGGCCGGACGGGCCTGCAGTTCATCGACAATATAGCGCTCAGCCAGCTCGTTTATTTGCAGCGTTGACATACCGGCTGCAATCTTACCGTCCAGCATGGCAAATACCTGCGCCAGCAAGCGACCGGCCTCGCGCTGCAGTGCCAGCTCATCCGGGGTTTTAAGCTGTACGTCGCTCATTCATGCTCCCTGTCATAACCTTTACATCCGCAGCTTTAACGTCAGCCTGCCGCATTAGCATTTGCAGCAGTTGCTGGTAGTTATGGGTGGGGTGCAACTCGGCCAGCATCCCCATTTTCAGCCAGAACTCTGCCTGAGCATTGATAGAACGCGACATCGCGCCACTGGCTTTACGAATTTCTTCATGCAGCTCATCGGCAATTTTAACGATACCCAAAATGATACTCCAATCTGATAGCAAGATAATATACGAATCATATATGAAACATATATTTTGGTAAAGCCTGGCATTAACGTTCGCAAAAATTTTTAATCTAAAATATCGATTAAATCGGTCAGTTAAAGTGGCTTTAATTGTTTAAAAATCAGGTCTATAGTCATTGGTATAGTTCCGGGGCTGGTGGTACGCCCATTTTATAAGCACAGTACAAGGAGCAAGACATGAGCAACGATAAAGCGAATAGCGGCGGAAAATGTCCGGTAATGCACGGTGGTAATACCCGTGCCGGCAGTGGCGGCACCAAAAATAAAGATTGGTGGCCTAATCAGCTGAATATCAAAATTCTGCATCAGAATGATAAAAAGTCGAACCCGTTGGGTGAAGATTTTGACTACGCCACTGAATTTAAAAAACTTGATCTAGCCGCAGTTAAACAAGATTTAACTGCCCTGATGACCGACTCGCAAGACTGGTGGCCGGCAGATTACGGCCACTATGGCCCCTTTATGATCCGGATGGCCTGGCATGCTGCCGGCACTTACCGCACCGCTGACGGTCGCGGTGGCGCCAGCACCGGCAACCAACGGTTTGCTCCGCTAAACAGCTGGCCGGATAACGGTAACCTGGATAAGGCCCGCCGTCTTCTATGGCCAGTTAAGCAAAAGTACGGTAACAAGTTGTCATGGGCAGATTTGTTTATTCTGGCTGGCAATGTAGCGCTGGAGTCGATGGGCTTTAAAACCTTTGGATTTGCCGGCGGCCGCGCTGATATATGGGAGCCGGAAGAAGATATCTACTGGGGCGCCGAAAAAGAGTGGCTGGCCAGTAGCGATAAGCCCAACAGCCGTTACTCAGGCGAGCGCGAAATGGAAAACCCGCTAGCCGCGGTACAAATGGGCCTGATTTACGTGAACCCGGAAGGGCCGGATGGTAAGCCTGATCCGCTGGCCTCGGCCTATGACATTCGCGATACCTTTGAGCGGATGGCCATGAATGACTATGAAACTGTCGCCCTAACCGCTGGCGGCCACACTTTTGGTAAAGCCCATGGTGCAGGTGATGCCGCGCTGGTTGGGGTAGAGCCGGAAGGTGGCGCCCTGGAAGCAATGGGTTTTGGCTGGCTCAGCAGTTTTAAAAGCGGTATGGGCCGCGATACTATTACCAGCGGTATTGAAGGTGCGTGGACTCCCACCCCGACTAAATGGGATAACAGCTATTTTGATGTGTTGTTTGGCTATGACTGGGAACTGACCAAAAGCCCGGCCGGCGCCCACCAGTGGCAAGCAAAAGACCTGGCAGACAAAGATCATGCGCCAGATGCAGAAAATACCAGCGACAAAGCAAAACTAATGATGACTACTGCTGATATGGCAATGAAAGAAGATCCGGCCTATCGTAAGGTTTCTGAACATTTTCACAAAAACCCTGATGAATTTGCTGACGCCTTTGCCCGCGCCTGGTTTAAATTAACCCACCGCGATATGGGACCCAAAGCCCGCTATCTGGGGCCGGAAGTGCCACAGGAAGACTTAATCTGGCAAGATCCGTTGCCAGCCGTCGACCATGAGTTAGTTAACGACGCTGACATTGCTCAGCTAAAAGCGGATATTCTGGCGTCAGGGTTAAGCGTTGCCGAACTGGTCTATACCGCCTGGTCCTCTGCCGCTACTTTCCGTGGCTCAGACTACCGTGGCGGTGCCAATGGCGCCCGTATCCGGATTGCGCCGCAAAATACCTGGCAGGTTAACCAGCCCGCACAGCTGCAAAAAGTACTGCAGGTACTGGAAGGTATCCAACACAACTTTAACGACGGCATAAATACTACTAAGAAAGTGTCACTGGCCGACCTGATTGTGTTGGGTGGTGCGGCAGCCATTGAACAGGCTGCAAAAACTGCAGGTAGCGACATTCATGTACCCTTTTTTCCTGGCAGGACTGACGCAACAGCTGAGCAAACCGACGCCGACTCGTTTGACGTGCTTGAACCGATTGCTGATGGTTTCAGAAACTACAGCAAAAAAGAGTACAGTGTATCGGCAGAGGAGCTGCTGCTCGACCGGGCGCAACTACTAACCCTTACCGCACCGGAAATGACCGTATTGGTTGGCGGGATGCGGGCGTTAGGCGCTAACTATGGCCAGAGTAAACTGGGTATTCTGACCGATACCCCCGGCAGCCTGACCAATGATTTCTTTAAAAATCTGCTGGATATGCGGACAAAATGGCAACCCGCCTCTGCCGCCAATGATGAGTTTATTGGTACCGACCGCAGTAGCGGTAAACCAAAGTGGTTGGCCAGCCGGGTTGACCTGGTGTTTGGTGCTAACTCGCAACTGCGCGCGTTAGCAGAAGTGTATGCTCAGGACGACAACAGTCAGAAGTTTATCAATGACTTTATCAGTGCCTGGAATAAAGTGATGAACGCAGATCGCTTTGATTTACGCTAACATCAGTTAGCGTAAATCATTAAGCTAATAAAAAACCGCTGCAAGGCAAACCTTGCAGCGGTTTTTTTATCTGTGTTTAATGTTTAGAAAACAACGATCAGAACCGGCCGCGCACACCAAAAGCCAGCGAACGGCCAGGTAGCGGTGCTTTATCTTTTAAAAATGAGGTATGTACCCGTGCTGTCTCGTCAGTCAGGTTCTGGCCTTTCAGGTAAACCGTCAGCTCCTGCATACCCACATTCAGCCGATAACTGACACTGGCATCCAGCAGGGTATAACCGTCTGTCGCCTGTTCCAGTTCGGCCACCTTGTCTTGTTTAAAATAACGGGTTGCCCGGATATCGGCACTGATAGCATCCTGCTCGTAAGCCAGTTCAGCAGCCATCCGCAACGGCGGGGTACGCGGTAAATCACCGCCGCCCTGTAAGCGGGCACGCACATAGTCACTTTGCAGGGTAAGCTTAAACGGATCATTCACTTGCCAGATGAACTCAGCTTCTAAACCTTGCAGGGTAACGTCTGCTGAGCCGAACAGGTAAACCGGCATCTCGCCTTCGTGCTCATGCTCTTCACCGTGCTCAGATTCGTCGTCATGGCCGTGATCATGGCCATCTTCGGCGAATAAGCCAGTATTTTGCTGGTAATAGTAGTTATCGATGCGGTTATAAAAGGCATTTAACACGAAACCGGTATTGCCACTGAACTTACGCAGGGTCAGATCCAGATTATTCGACTTTTCCAACTCAATCGGCTGGGTATTTAAGCCAAAACCGTCTTCGTCCTGCACAAACAAGGCACCAACTTCATAAGAGGCAGTACTGATATGAGGGCCAAATGAGAGGAGTTCTGCGGCAGAAGGTGCCCGTTGCGAATGCGATAGCGAGATGCCCAGGTTGTAACCTTCGGTAAAATCCCATACGGTGCCGGCCGACAAGCTGTAGGGTGTAAAACGCTGTTTTACATCAAATACCCGGATGTATTCTGTACCATCGCCATGATCGTGTTCATGATCATGGTCGTGTTCATCACCGTGGTCATCATGACCATGTGCCGCCAACTCAGGTAACAGCACATTTGGCGCTTCAAGCGTTACCCGCTCAATCCGGGCCCCCAGTTGCAGCAACCAGTCGCCAATATGGCGCTCTTCCACCCAGCCAACCGCAAGCATTTCAGTTTCCGATGGCGGGGTAAAGGCTTCCGCGCCCAGTGCTTCAAAGTCGCTGAATTTATAATGCAGACTTAAACCACCGCGCCAGTCCTGAAATGTGCGGTGCAGTATTTCAATCCGGGCTTCGTGGCTGCGGTTTTTAAAAGTAGTGCCAATTTCGCCATGCTCAATTTCGGCATGCTGATAATCGGTAAAGGCCAGTTTGGTGTTAACCGCGCGGATAAAACCCGTTGCTGAATTTAACTCACTTAACAGCTGCAACCGATTTTGGGTCAAATCGGCATATACGTCTTCCTCTGCGCCGTGCTCCTCATGCTCGCCATGGTCATGGCCTTCATGATCCTCATGGCCTTCTTCTTCATGACCAGCATGCGAATGGCCCGGAATACCGTACTCACGATCGAGCCGGCCATAAGATACACCAATAAAGCCATTATCCAGCAGCAAGCTACCGCCAAGGGTAAAGCCTTTTGCGGTAGCAGCGGTATTCTCAACCCGGCCTTTTACTGCGTCTTCATCCGGCTGCGTTTCAGCAAAACCGGGAATGTCGTAGCTGTCGTTATCACGCCAGAAACCATCGACATATAATCCAATATTGTCCACACCGGTTACCAATGAACCCGAGGCCAGCTTCTCATCGTTTACAGAGTCGCCCTGCAGCATCCACTCGGCACGGGTAGTGTTATTAGTAGGAATGCGCTCATCCACCACATTCACCACACCGCCAATGGCGCCACTGCCGTAAAATAAGGTAGCCGGGCCGCGCAGTACTTCAATCTGAGTCGCGGTGCTGGTTTCGCTTGCCACGCTATGATCGGGGCCGATGCGGGAGGCATCACCGGCGTCCAGACCATTTTGGGTAATTAACACCCTGGGGCCGTCCAGGCCACGAATAATCGGGCTGCTGGCAACGTTGCCATAAAAGTTTGAATGCACCCCAACTTCGTTCTTCAGGGTATCGCCTAAGGTTGACGCCTGGTTCATTTTCAAAGCATCACCGGCCAGCACACTTACCGGCAACGACGACTCAGTAGCCGAGGCATGAAACGGGCTGGCGGTAACGTCGATAACTTCTATGGTGCTGCGAAGCAGAGTCAGACTAACGTCAGTTAAGCCCTCTGCCGGCACCGTAAAGTGGAAATTCCGGTGACCAAAGCGACGCGCTTCAATATGCAGTTCGGCTTCGCCCGGGCGTAAGCTGGATACGGTAAAGCGCCCCTCTGCATCGGTGACTACCCGCTGGTTTTCGCCTACAACGGTAACTTCGGCCCGTGCTACCGGTTTGCCGTTTTCGTCAGTGATAACACCGGAAATAGACTCAGCCATGGCCTGGCTGGTCAGTAAGCTGGCTGCAACCACACTGGCGATAATGGTTTTTCTAAACATGTTGATCCCCAAAAAATGTACCGGTTTTTTATTCCAGTCGCTGGCAACACTTGCGGTTGTCTGAATTATTCTCAGCGAGCAATTGCTATGTTATAACATTTTTTATTGTTTTGTTATACTATAACATGTTTTTTTGACAACAATCTGCCGCGGTAGTAAACCGATAGAGGATTCAGGTAAGGATGGTATCCAGGTTAAATTGGCAACGCCCGGGTGGGCGTTGCAGAAATGAAGTTATTTACTGCTCTGCCATCTGCTGTAAAAACTGCAGGCGCTGGCGCTCTTCAGCACTGACCTGAAAGGGCTCGTCAGTTAACTGACTAAGGGAAAAGAACTCGAGCGGATATTCACTTTGCTCACTGTCGCCATAACGGGTTAGCTCGCCGGGCACTGCCGGCCGGCGTTCCAACACAAAACTACTGAGAATGTATGGGCCTTCCTGCTGACGCAGCACCGCTTTATACGCCCGCAAGGTAAGCTCGCCATCACCTTCTGTCAGTTTTTCCGTGCCGGTCAGTATCGCCAGCGGTTGGCGCTGTTCAGTAAATAAATTAGCCCGCAATCGGTAGTAGCCAGCTTGCTCCACATTAAGCTTTACCGGAATAAGCATGTCGCTGCCCACACCACGAGACGAGCCGACGCCGGTAATCGTCGCCACTGGATGGCTGTATAAAATGCCGGTTTTCAGGGTTTGTTCGCGGCCATCAGCACTAAACGTAACACTGACTTCCAGCGGGCCGTCCCAATCATCTTCGGGACTTAGTTCCGCCTGCCAGTTTTGTTCAGCGCTCTGACCAGCGCTGTTTTGCATTGCTTCCGTCGCTAGCAATTTATTGTCTTGCTCACTTTGCAGCTGCACACTGACGGTATGAGCCATCAAACCACTGATCTGCAGGCTGACCTGGATGGTTTCAGGGTAGCTGAAGCGGTATTTGGGCAACACTATTGCGGCACTGGCACCGCCTTCCAGCGGTACCGGTTGTACCACATAAACGTTGGGGTTTAATAAGTGGCTGTCGTCAGCCGACAACGGCCGGGAGTAGCCCGGATATTCCAGCTCGCCGGCATAGGCACTGGCCATCAGCTTGAAGCTTTCTGCTATTGGCTCGGGGATACGTTCGGTAACGGTAATGGTTGGCGCGTTGCCCGGCGCTGTTCGGGGCCCTGTAACAGGCTGCACAGGCTCAGCAGTTTTTGCCGGCGCTACCGCTGGTGTCTTTATTACCACTGGCGCTGGCCAGAAAAACCACAGGCCCGACAGCATCGCTGCCAGGCCCAGTACTACCACGATGATTTTTTTCACTGCTTAAACCATACCTGTTAGTTTGCCGCCTGATATACCAGCGCTGACATGCTGGTATTGTTCGAGTTACGCACTACCCGGTAACGTGAACTGAATATCCACCAGCCCCGTGTTTCATCATAGGTATTAAACTGCAAGCGGTCGTTATTAGTATAGGTAGCGCTGCTGCTGGCGGCTGTCACTTCGTCCTGCACCCGGTTTTCGATTAAACCACCGTGGCTGTAGCCCTCGCTCATCAGCAGCGGATAATGGTATGGCATAAAGTTACGCACGCCGCTGCTCTGGCTTGTCAGCTTGCCGTCAAAGGCGACACTACGCGAACAGCTGTTAAAGCTACCCGCCGTTGATGCACCGCAAGCGGAGTGGCTGGCTACAACACCGTCATCTTCACCCGGTAGAAAGGCACCGGTAGCCCCCAGGAAATCAGAGCCAGCACCCACAAAGCGTAAGCGCGGTACCCGGCTGTCAGGAAACGCAGCCAACTGGCGGGCACTGTTTACCCGTAAATCATTTAACACGCCTACGGTATTGGCATTGGGTATTTCGCCCAGCCAGGCAGCCAGTGCCAGTCGCAAGGTAAAATCAATCAGGCCTGAACCACCGGCGACATTAACCGCTAAATCGGCCAGCTCTGAACCACCACCTGCACCTGCAAAGTCAAAGGTCGCGACAATGTTCAGTGGTTGCAGGCCGGCATTTTGCAGCCACAATGCCTGGTTATCAATCAGGTAACGGGTTACCAGGTCGCCAGTGGAGTGCGACACAAATATACAACCATTAGCGCAGGTGCCGTTACGTGACATTTGCTGCAGTTTCGGCCAGACATAATCACTGGCAATTTTACCGGCTACCCGTTCGTGGGCCGGCCAGTCAATCCGCACATCAGCGCGGTCGCGCCAGTAAGCCTGCCAATACGCGGCACCGTCACTGCTCACTTCGCTGGCATTGGGCCGGCTCGCCAGTTGGTTTGGTTGTAAGCCATGCACCAATACCACCGGATAACCGCCCACTGCGGCAGCGATTTTAAAGCTGACAGCTAAGCTGCCAAGTATTGCTGCGCTAAGCAGCATGCTTAATTTTCTCATCACAGATCCTCGTCTTTATCTTATTTTTATTAACGAAGGCGTTAATTGCCCCCGCCAGACTGGTAATGCTGTCCAGACTCAGTGAACAAAAATAGAACAGCTGACGCTGAGCGCAAGAGGTGGTTTTAGGAACGGTATCGGCAGGCCGGGCACGCTAACAGGCTGGCTGTTTTAAAATGCTACAGCCCGGGATCCTGGTAGCTCAGTGACGCAGCATTAACAGGCGCTTAACCATTAATCCAGAATTAGTGAATGCTAACAGGCGTTTAAAGTGATTACTCAAACTATTTTTGTACCGCCAATAAAAAAACGCAGCCGAAGCTGCGTTTTGCTGATAAGCCGGTGCTTACTGCGTTTTCATCTGACGGTGAAACTCAGCCAGATCAGTAATCACCTGTTGGCCTGCAATTGTTGCGAAAGGCTGCTGACTAAAACCAGTGCCACGCATTTGCACTGAAATACGGGCGGCATCTTTATTTAACAGGGTTTCCTGATAAAAGGCTTTTATGTCGTCCAGGGTCAGCTTTTCTACTTCAGCAATCAGCTTTTGCTCACTGTCGAACTCAAACTTTTCCTGATACCAGTCGCTGATAAGCGGTGCCATTTCTTCCTGCAGGTTTTTGGGCGGCTCTTTTAAACTGACCAACAGACTTTGTTTTAACTGCTCAAAGCCTTCATTATCCAGTTGTTGCAGACTCTGCCAGTATTGCTGCTTAAATTCATCAAACCGCTGCTGCATATCCACCACTGATTTAACCGGGGTTTGAATATACAACCCAAAGCCGGTGTAATCTTCAACGCTGACTGCGGCGCCGCCTACCGCATAAGCTAACTGCTCTTCAGTGCGAAGGGTGTCAAATGCTTTGTTAGAAAAATGACTTTGCAACAACCGGCCCCGCGCCAGCTGTTTGACTGACGGATCCGGATGAATATGCATGTCAACCAGCGCTACATCGGCTACCACTAAATCCTGCTGTAAGCTTATTACCTGACCAGGTGCCGGCTGCCATACCGGACTACGGGTATAAGGCACAGTAGTCCGCTCTGAGGGCAAGGTGGCAGCAACCGTTTTGACCAGGGTTTTGACATCGGCCTGGTTATAATTACCAAAGGCAAAAATCCTCACCTGATGCTTCGCCAGTATTTGCTGCATAAACTGCTGCAAGTCAGCCGCTGTTAATTGCTCAGCACTGCTGATTAACTGCTCGTTATTATAGTTACCGCCCCGGTACAGGCCATTAAACGCCATAAACGCCTGTTGAAACGGGAATCGTCGCTCTAAATTGCGAATGCCGCGTACATAACGGTCAACCGCCTGGCTAAAGCGCTCGGCCGTTACCTCTGGTGTCAGCCCTGCCAACGCCTGCTGTAACAGCTGGGGTTGTTTATCGGTAAAACCGCCAAGGTTAAGCACCAGGCCGTTGCTGTCATTCAGTGATAAATCCATTCCGGCGACCGACGCTTCAGTTGCCAGTACGCTTTGTTCCAGGTTATATAAATCCTGCCACAGGGCAAACATCACTTTGGCTTTAATATCTTGCTGCGCAGCCGGGCTGTTTAAAAAGATATTTAAGCGGCCCCGGGGCTGGCTGGCAAACTCCTGACTGGGATATAACCAGGCTTTAATCCCTTTGTCTTCGACCACAAGCTCTGGCTTAGCGACCTGTACCGGCTCTCGCAAGTCAAAATTTTCAGGCAACAACCGGTTCACTGCCGGTAAGTTGGTTGCAACCGGGCTTTGCTGCCAGCTGGCTATTTCCTCAGCACTGATGTCGCTAATTTTGTAGCGGCCATCATAGAAGTGCAACTCGCTGTCAGAGGCTTCCTGCTGACTGATATACCATACCCGCAGGCTTTCAGGTTTCAGTTGCTGCAGCACCCGGTTGATCGCTGCTGCATCAAACCTCTCATAATGATAAGGCGCATTTACCGCGTGCTCTGCAGGTACATACTGCATGGCATGAGCCAGGTTAGAGACGTAACCGAAACCATCGGTTTTTTCCAGGAAACGGAAACGGTTAGCCAGACTGGTTTGGATCTCGCTGAAATATTTGCTGTCCACTCCCTCCCGCTTAATCAACTCCAGATACTGCATCACGGTGGCGATAATGGCCTCCCGCTGCGCCATACCGGCATCGGTTAAACTGATATCAATAGTCAGGTTGCCATAATTGCCATAGGCCCCCGGCTCGGCACTGGCCGATAACGATGAAATTAAACCAAGCGCTTTCAGCTGCTGAGCAGGTGAACCCGGCATTTCAGAACCCAGCAGATAGGTAATAAATTCGTTAGGTTTAACCGCAAACTCATCACTGTTATTCGTAATGGTAAAATCCAGTTTCAGCTGCTTAACATCTTCATTTGGCACATAGTGAATGCGTTTCGCACCAAAATCCTGATACGTAAGTTTGGCGTCTACCGCCGGCTTGGCAATTTCTTTATTTTCAATGGCAGCAAAGTGTTTGCGGGCTAACAGCTCCATTTCAGCCAGCGGTAAATTGCTGAGTAGCGACAGTTTCATGGTGTTGGCAGAATAATATTGCTGATAAAAACTGACCGTTTCTGCATGCAGATTACTGTTTTCTTTATCACTTAGCGTTTCCAGGTTACCGATTAAAAACCGGTTGGCCGGGTGTTCACCAAACATGCTGCGGGCAAGTTTAAACTGACCGAAAAAATCCATTTCCCGGCGCATTGACCACTCGGCATTAACGGCATTGCGTTCTTTTTCGGTGTATTCGGGTAGCAGCAGCGGGGCTTTAAAAAAATCAGAAAATCGGTCCAGTGCTTCATCGTAAGACGGATTATTTATCTGAAACATGTAATTGGTAATATCAAGCCAGGTATAAGCATTGGCCGCGCCGCCATTTTGCGACATAAACCCATTGTATGAGGCAGGATCAGGGTAACGCTCTGTTCCCATAAACAATAAGTGCTCTAAGTAATGCGCCATACCTTGCTGGGTCATCGGGTCTTGCAGCAAGCCGACGCCGACACTCAGTGACGCCGCTGATTTCTCGGTTGTTGGATCAGACACCAGAATCACTTCCAGTTTATTCGGCAACACCAGAGTTTTGTATTGCCGCTCATCGTTCGGGCTGACAAATACCGCACCGGGCACCTGTTGC
This sequence comes from uncultured Chromatiaceae bacterium, assembly GCA_963975465.1. GTDB lineage: Bacteria > Pseudomonadota > Gammaproteobacteria > Enterobacterales > Alteromonadaceae > Alishewanella. Next base: position 158,290 of record CAXBHB010000003.1, on the reverse strand, counting down.
TGAATCCGTTGTTCAGCCGTTACTGCACTGCGCTCGGCGGCGCAACCCGTCAGCACGGCCAGTGCTACAGCACTGATAACAAATAATTTTTTCATTAGGGCACCTGTATTTTTGTTTAGCGGGGGTAATTGTGAAATTTTGTAATATTCAATGTAATAAAAACGTTATCAATAGGCAAGCGAACTGCCGGTATAACAGGCCGGCAGATTGTAATAAAATGTGTCGTGTGTCGTGTGTCGTGTGAAGTATGAAGTGTGCAGGCATAGGTGTTCTGGTTAGCCCAGAGCCGTATCAAGCAACATCATCAGCACAAAGCCTAGCATTAAACCCGTCGTGGCCGGTAGCTCATGACCCTGGCGATGCGATTCCGGGATCATTTCATGGCTGATCACAAACAACATGGCACCCGCGGCCAACGCCAGGCCCCAGGGTAGTAACACGCTGGAGTCGCCCAGCACTGCTGCGCCAATTACGGCCATAACCGGCTCAGTTAGGCCTGACAATACCGCCATGCCTACCGCCAGGGTAAGGCTGTAACCTGCCGCCAACAGCGCCATGGCAACCACCAACCCTTCCGGTATGTCCTGAATGGAGATCCCGGTTGCCAGTGCTGTTGCCCCGGCAATATCGCCACTGGCAAAAGAGGCGCCAATCGCCAGGCCTTCCGGAATATTATGCAGAATAATCGCAAATACAAATAACCAGCTACGGCGCAGTTTTAAACCCCGTAGCCGATCTTCTTCCTTGATAAAATGCTGGTGGGGTACCAGTCTTTCCACCAATAGCATCAGCGCTGCGCCCAGCATTATTGCCAAAGCAACACTACCCGAGCTGCGCCAGGGCGCGGCACCGGTTTGCTCCAATATTGCCAGCGCCGGCACAATCAGTGAAAACATGCAGGCTGCCAGCATAACCCCGGCACCAAAGCCCAGCATTACATCGTGCAACTTCTGTGATAAGCGCTGCAAAAATAGTGCAGGCAGCGCGCCTGCTGCTGTTGCGCCAGCCGCAACCATACCGGCATAGAACGCGTAACGCACCGTTTGCTGCTGTTGCATCAGTAGCACCAGCTGCTGTAACGCATAACCGGCGCCCAGCACTATAATCAGTGCACCCAACATTTTTCGGCCGCTAAGCCAGGGTGGTTGCATCAACGATTGCTTCATGTCTGCTCCCGCGTAGTCAATTCAGTCAGTATAGGTGTTTTGGCTTTGCACGTTTAACTCAAGCTCAGCAAAAGCTAACGACGCCGAAACAGTAAATGATAATAATTATCATTTGCAAAAATGGCAAGTCAGTTTTGTCATGGGTTGGCAATAACACTCTCTTTCTTTACGAGTACAACCAGGGCAATCCCACCTAAAATGGCCAGAGATGCCAGAAGCAGACGCAAAGTAAAGGGCTCTTGCAACAACAATACCCCGCCCAGTGCAGCCAGCGAGGGCACACTTAATTGTACTGTGGCTGCAGTGGTTGACTTGAGTAACGGTAAAGCGCTGTACCAGATAGCGTAGCCGACTCCTGATGTTACAGCGCCTGACAATAACGCGTATATCACCCCGATGCTATCTAACGACATTTGGCTGAATAACAGCACTGTTAACAACAATGTCATAGGTACTGTACGGCTAAAATTGCCGGCTGTAACCTGCAGCGGATTGCCCGCAGCTTTGCCGCGCAGCGAATAAACACCCCAGGCAACACCGGCAGCAAGCATCAGCATTGCAGCAGGCAAAGACGGTGCTGATGTTCCCGGCAGCAATAGCCCGGCTAAACCGGCACACGCCAGCAACAAACCAAGCCACTGCATTACGGCGAAACGCTCACCGCGCCACAAACCATAAGCTATCATGCTGGTTTGCACCGCCCCGAATAAGATTAGCGCGCCAATGCCAGTATCTAGCTGCAAGTACGCAAAAGAAAAGCCTGCAGCATAAACAAATAGCGCCAGTGCAGACAGCCAGTTGCCGCGGCCGTTCATGCTGTCGGGCCGCTCCCTGTCTCGCAGCGCAACTAAAACCCATACTACAAGCGTTGCGGATAGCAGGCGTATTGTAGTGAAGCTGGCAGCATCTATCTGGGTATATGCAAGTGCTGCACGACACAGCAATGAATTGCCTGCAAAGGCGATAAGCGCCAGAAGGGTTAGTAGTACCGCCCGGGGAGAAAGCATTTAACACCTTAAACGGCGAATTTATTACGGGCAGGCTAACATTAAAAGCCGCCAGAAAACATTATGATTGGCGTCTCAATCAGCCTGCCACCGCATCGCCCATAAAAAACCGGGCGATTATTGCCCGGCTTTTTTAGTCTGATTTTTTATTGTTCGATGTCTAGCAAGTTCAAAATAAACGCATACTCCTGCGCGTACTCTGCCAGGCGGGAGAAACGGCCCGACTTTCCGCCATGCCCCGCTTCCATATTGGTTTTAAACAACAGCGGGTTCTGGTCAGTTTTATGGGTGCGTAATTTAGCTACCCATTTGGCCGGTTCAAAATACTGCACCTGCGAGTCATATAAGCCGGTAGTCACCAGCAATGCCGGGTAATCCTGTTTGCTAAGTTGATCATAGGGCGAATAGGCCAGCATGTAGTCATAATATTGTTTCTGTTTCGGGTTTCCCCATTCGTCAAATTCATTCGTGGTAAGTGGAATGGTCTCGTCCAGCATGGTGGTCACCACATCAACAAACGGCACATGGACCACCAGCGCCCGGTATTTCTGTGGTGCCATATTCGCTACCGCCCCCATCAGCAGGCCACCGGCACTCCCACCCATGCCAAATACTTTGTCTTTGGCAGCATAATTATTGGCCACTAAATAGTCGGTAACCGCGATATAGTCGGTAAAGGTATTGACCTTATTCAACAGCTTGCCGTCTTCGTACCAGTGCCGGCCCATTTCCTGACCTCCGCGAATATGGGCAATGGCATATACAAAACCGCGATCTACCAGAGAAAATACGGTTGAGCGGAACGAGGGATCAGACGAGCTGCCATAGGAGCCATAAGCATATTGATACAGCGGCGCAGTGCCATCACGCTGCAGGCCTTTACGATACAATAGCGACACCGGCACCTTAGCGCCATCTGCCGCACTTGCCCATACCCGCTCAGTCACATAGTTGTTCTGATCAAAGCTACCCAACACCTCGGTCTGCTTTAACAACTGCTTTTCACCGGTTTTCATATTCAGTTTATAAACTGTGTCCGGGGTGGTCAGTGAGGTATAGCTGTAGCGCAGCCAGTCCGTATTTTGCTCAGGGTTCTTTTCAAAGCGGGTAACATATGCGGGTTCATCTGACGTCACATAAAATGGTTTATCCGGAGCTTGCCACGGTATAACCCGAATGCGGCGCAGACCATCGCTGCGCTCACCAATCGCCAGATAATTGTCGAAAACCAACATACTCTGAATAAATACCTGCTCATCGTGCGCTAGCAGCGATTGCCACGCGTTGCGGTCACCCAGTTTATCAGCTGCTACGGTCATTAACCGGAAATTAGGCGCTTGCCAGTCGGTTTTTATAATCCAGCGACCCTGATGATGCTCAGCCGAATATTGAAAATCACGCTGGCGCGGCGCTAACACCTTAAACGCCGCTTGGGGCTGACTACTAGGCTGCACCCGGATCTCAGTAGAAACAGTGCTTTCTGAGGTTATCACCACGTAGTTATCATCACGGCTATTATCCAGACTTAAGTAAAAGCTGTTATCTGGTTCCTGATAGACGGCTTTAGCCTGCGCTGGTGCATTACCCAGCGTGTGCTGCAATACGGTGGTACTTAACAGCGTTACCGGGTCATTCTGAATAACATACAAGGTTTGATTATCGGCAGCCCAGGCCAGGCTGCCAGATAAACCCGTTAGCTGGTCTGGCAAATCTTTACCGGTACGCAAGTCACGAATTTTCAGGGTGTACTGGCGACGACCACTGTCATCTTCCAGATAAGCCAGCAAGTTTTGATCCGGGCTAACCTGCCAGTTCGCCACCCGGTAGTAATCTTTATCAGCTGCCAGCTGATTAACATCCAGCATTACCTGTTCGCTGCCATCCTTTAAAGATTTGCGGGCATAAACAGGATATTCCTTACCGGTTTCATAACGACTGTAATAGCTGTAATCGCCTTTGCTGTAAGGCACCGAGCTGTCATCCTGTTTAATCCGGCCGATAATTTCCGTAGTAAGCTTATCGGTCAATGGCTGATACTTACTGGCATAGGCCGCAAAATAGTCGTTTTCACGATGCAGATAGTCCAGCACTGTGGGCGACGTGCGGCTGTCATCGCGCAGCCAGTAGTAGGGATCTTGCCGGTCACCGTGAGGTGAGCTGATGGTATAAGGCTGCTGCACGGCAACCGGTGCCGGTGTAAGGTTTTGTTCGGCAGCACTTAACCAGAAACTGCTGACCATGCTGGTGCTTAGCAGCAAATACAGGGCATTTTTATACATAAAGGGTTACTCATTAGAAATTCTGACAAGAAATTAACATAAAGCCCGCGCTGGGGCTAAAGGATGCAGTGGCAAAAAGTGTAAGCGAGTGTAATAAAAAAGCCGGTAACAGCTACCGGCTTTGATGTTATTCGTCTGAGTTGATTGCTACATCTGCGATTGCAGGTAGTTTTCCAGGCCCAGCAGCTTAATAAGTCGTAGCTGCTGCTCCAGCCAGTGGGCATGGTCATTTTCAGTATCGTCCAGCAGTTGCTGCAACATCTCCCGGCTAACGTAATCCTGCTCTTGTTCACACAATGCCATGGTTTTTTTCAGCAATTTAGCCACCGTGTATTCCACATTTAAATCATTTTGCAGCATTGCCGGTACGTCTTTCCCTACGTGGATGGCATCACGGTTTTTTAAATCGGGGGTACCTTCCAAAAATATAATCCGCTCGATCAGTTTGGACGCATGGCCTTTTTCATCATCGAATTCATGATCAATTCGTTCAAATAATTTATGCAGGCCCCAGTCATGGTACATCCGCGAGTGAATAAAATACTGATCCATCGCCGCCAGTTCATTGGCCAACAATTCGTTTAAGCCAGCAATGACCTGTTGATTACCTTTCATAATTACTCGCCTCCAACCTGGGCTTGCAGGTAGTTGGCCAGCCCCATTACGCTAATTTGATGCTGCTGGGTTTCCAGCCAGTCCAGATGTTCTTCTTCATATTCCAGCAAATCTGTCAGCATATCGCGGCTGACATAGTCTTGTTCTGTTTCACACAAGGCAATGGCGGCACGCAATAATGGCAGTTGTTCATGCTGAAAATCCATATCACATTGCAGCATTTCTTCGGTGTCTTCACCAATCCGCAGTTTACCCAGCGCCTGTAAATTCGGTAAGCCCTCCAGCATTAAAATCCGCTCAATGAGTTCATCGGCTTGCTTCATATCTTTAATTGATTTTTTATAGCAAACGTCATTCAGCCCTTTAAGACCCCAGTTTTTATAAATGCGGGCATGCAGGAAGTATTGATTAATTGAGGTGAGTTCAAAGGTAAGTACTTCATTTAATTTACTAAGTACTTTGGGATTACCTTGCATAGTGTGGCTCCGGTTAGCGGTAACATGTCTATCAGCTTAGAGCATCAGACAGGTTTAAGCAAAATTACTTTTAAAATCATAGCTATACAACTAATAAGTATTCGCATTTTCATCTCGTTTATCACCTGATTATCTTGTAAAACGGTTGTCAGTCGCATCACACATCGCGAGCAGGCTTGTTATACGGTACATTAACCCCGGATATTACAAACAAGAGAGTACGTTATGCTGCGTTTCATTAAAATCAGCGGCCTTATTGCCGCTCTGTTGACTGCCAGCTGGCAGCTTAGTGCAGAACAAATTCAGATTGAAGCCGATTCGGTGGTTGTTACAGAGCATCGTACCGAAATAAATGGCAAAAAAGTTAACTATAAAGCCCATACCGGTACCCAACCAGTTTGGGACAGCGAAGGTAACCCGACGGCGACCCTGTTCTATACCTATTATCAGCGTACGGATATTAAAAATACCGAACAGCGGCCGCTGCTGATTTCATTTAATGGTGGCCCGGGTTCTGCATCAGTGTGGATGCATGTCGCCTACACCGGTCCTAAAACCTTGAATGTTGATGACGAAGGCTACCCGGTGCAGCCGTACGGCGTAAAAACCAACCCCCATTCGGTGTTAGATGTAGCCGATATTGTATTTGTTAATCCGGTCAATACCGGTTACTCACGGGTGCTGCCTGATAAAGACGGTAAAATGCCCGGTAAAGACCAGCAACAGAAAATGTTTTTTGGTACCAACGCCGATGTGGCCTATCTGGCAGAATGGATTAACAGCTTTGTCAGCCGCTATGAGCGCTGGAGTTCGCCTAAGTTTTTAATTGGTGAAAGCTATGGTACTACCCGTGTATCAGGCTTAGCACTGGCGCTGCAAAATCAGCAGTGGATGTATTTAAATGGGGTGGTGCTGGTATCACCTACCGATATTGGTATTAGCCGCGACGGCCCGGTAAAAGCAGCTAACCGCCTGCCGTATTTTGCCGCGACTGCCTGGTACCACCAGAAACTGGCAGCCGATTTACAACAAAAAGATTTGTATGACATTCTGCCGGAAGTGGAAGAATTCACCATTAATCAGTACCTGCCGGCACTGGCTAAAGGCAATATGATAAGCAGCGAAGAAAAGCAGCGCATCGCCGAACAGGTCAGCCGATACTCCGGGATCAGCGTGCAAAATGTGTTGCGTAGCAATTTAGATATCAGTACCAGCTACTACTGGAAAGAACTGCTACGTGACAGAGGCCAGACTGTCGGCCGGCTGGACTCACGCTATCTGGGTATCGATAAAAACGACGTGGGCGAACGGCCGGATTACTGGGCAGAACTGACCTCATGGCTGCATTCGTTTACCCCGGCGATTAATCATTACCTGCGTACTGAACTGAACTACAAAACGGATATTAAATACAACATGTTTGGCCCAGTGCATCCGTGGGACAGAACTAACGACAATACCGGCGAAAACCTGCGCCAGGCCATGGCCCAGAACCCCTACCTGCAGGTACTGACCCAGTCGGGCTACTTTGATGGCGCCACTAATTATTTCGATGCCAAATACAATATGTGGCAACTGGACCCCAGTGGCAAAATGAAAGACCGCATGAGCTTCAAGGGCTATCGCAGTGGTCATATGATGTATTTACGCGCTGAAGATTTAAAAAAATCGAACGACGATTTGCGTGAATTTATATTAAATGCACTGCCCAAAGCAGGTGAGCCGGCTAAGTACTCTGCTGCCAATTAAAGACTACCCCATTATCGCCGGCTCAGCGTATCGAGCCGGTTTTTTAAGGAGAAGGTGTGAGAAGACAACGTGGTTTTACGCTGATAGAGCTGATAATTGTTATTGTTATTTTAGGTATCCTGGCGGTAACGGCTGCCCCCAAGTTTTTGAATTTTAGTAGCGATGCCCGTGCATCAACAGTGCAAGGTCTGGCCGGGGCACTGAGCTCTGCCAGCGACCTGGTGTTTGCCAAGGCAGTCGTTGCGGGCAAAGAAAAGGCCACTACCGAGCTTTTAACATTGCGTACCGGATTGACGCCAATACCCATTCGGTTTGGTTATCTGGATACCCAACCGACACTAATTACGGTGTTTACCCAGGTTCTGGATGTAAGTGATGATGACTGGGATATCAGTTACAACGGTGCCATCGGTACTAATGTACGACTATCGCCAAAGGGACTAAACAATATTACCTCTCCCAGCCCTATCGGCAATATCAGTCGTTGCTACGTGCAATATAGCCGTGCTGCGAATGTTGGTGACAAACCTCAGATCACTGTCGATATTGCAAACTGCAATTAAAAGCTCAAAGAGCATTTCAGCAGCGGACCTTGAGATACCAATAAAAGGATCCCATGCTATACGTTCAGCCTTAACATTGCTAAGGAAAAGGAGCCCGCCATGGCCACCCGGATTGAACATGACAGCATGGGCGAATTACAGGTACCCGCCAACGCGCTGTATCAGGCCCAGACCCAGCGTGCCATAAACAACTTTAGCCTTAGCCCGCTTACCCTGCCGCGGGCTTTTATTCAAGCCGTTTTACACATTAAACGCGCCGCCGCAGCGGCTAACAATGCATTGGGTGAGTTGGACCCAGATATTGCTGACGCCATTATCAACGCCGCAGAGCAGCAGCTGGCTGAGACTGATATGCAGCACTACCCGGTAGATGTGTTTCAGACCGGCTCCGGCACCAGCACTAATATGAACGTTAATGAAGTTCTTGCCACTCTGGCCAGTGATAAGCTGGGCCGGCAAGTACACCCGAACGACCATGTTAACGCCGGTCAGAGCAGCAATGATGTCATCCCAACGGCCATTCAGCTAAGCAGTGCGCTGGCCATCAACAATCAGCTTATTCCGGCACTACGCCATATTCAGGCGGCGCTGGTGGTTAAAAGCCAGCAAATTGGCCACATTGTTAAAACCGGCCGCACCCATTTAATGGATGCAATGCCGGTGCGGTTTGAGCAGGTACTTGGCGGCTGGCAAAGTCAGCTGGCCCATGCCGAGCAATTATTACAGCAGCAACTGCCGCGCTTGCAGCAGCTGGCACAAGGCGGCACAGCAGTGGGTACCGGCGTTAACACCCATCCGGAATTTGCTCACTGCTTTGCTACTGAACTCAGCAAAGATACAGGCCTGGAGCTCAGCGCCAGTAATAACTTCTTCTTTAATATCGGTTCGCAGGATTTAGCCGTTGCCTGCTCCGGCGCTCTGAAAACCCTGGCCGTGACGCTGATGAAAATCAGTAATGACTTACGCTGGATGAACTCCGGGCCACTGGCCGGGTTAGCTGAAATAGCACTTCCCGCTTTACAGCCGGGTTCCTCCATTATGCCGGGCAAAGTGAACCCGGTTATCCCGGAAGCAGTCGCCATGGCCTGTGCTCAGGTCATCGGTAACGACACCACCATTACCGTAGCGGGCCAGTCAGGTAATTTTGAACTGAATGTAATGCTGCCGCTTGTTGGCTATAACCTGCTGCAAAGCATCGAACTATTGAGCAATAGCTGCACAGCGCTGGCTGATAAAGCCATTAGCGGCTTTACGGTTAATGAAGCCAATATCGGGCAGTCCCTGGATAAAAACCCGATTCTGGTAACTGCCTTAAACCCGGTTATTGGTTATGACAAAGCAGCCGAAATTGCCAAGCAAGCCTATAAAGAACAGCGCCCGGTGCTGGAAATCGCGCTGGAACACACCGATTTAAGCAAAGAACAACTGCAGGAACTGCTTAACCCGGCCAGACTGACCGACAACAACTAACCGGGATCGGTCACTGCAATCCGCTTTGCGGCTTACTGATTTATGCCAGATACGAAACTTATTGCATAAATGTTAGCCAGTAGCCGCAAATAATTTGCCCCGCCATCCGACATTCGCCATAACTTGAAACGCTGACAGCAATAGCTGCGTTTTATCCGGATTTTTTTAACCAAAAAATGCCACCGGTAGACAAAGCCAGTTCATTACCAGCAAACATAAAAATAATGATTGAAAATCAAGAGGGTAAAGTTATGTATAAAAAGCGTATTGTCGCCGTGCTGCTAAGTGGCATCTTGCTGGCGGGCTGCAACAGCAGTGATGATGAAGCCCCGCCGGTGGTAGATGTTGAACCCCCTCCACCCGATACCAGTGCCTTGCTGTTAACCGATTTTGATACTGTGTACGGGTTTGCTGCAGAAAACGGCGGTACCACCGGGGGTGGCGGCGATAATAAAGTAGAAGTAACGGTTTGTACCGGCGAAGAAATGATTAACGCCATAAAAAATAAAGATCCGGACCGGCCTTTAACCATCTGGGTAAACGGCCCTATCACGCTGCAAAATGCTAAAGACAGCCGGATAGATATTAAAGATGTCGCTGACATTTCTATAATTGGTTTAGGCAGCCAGGGCGAAATGGCGGGTATTGGCTTTAACATCGTGCGGGCCAGCAATATTATCATTCGCAACTTGCGTATTCATCATGTGCGGGCCAATTTAGGCGCCCCCGGCGATGGTATCAGTATGGAAGGCCCGGTTAGCAATATCTGGATTGATCACAACGAAATTTATAACAGCTTAACCGTTGACGATCCGACCCTTACCCTTGATCAGGTAAAAGACTATTACGATGGTCTGGTGGACGCCAAAGGTGATGCCAAATTTATTACCATTTCGTTTAATAAGTTTCATAACAGCTGGAAAACCTCCCTGTCCGGCTCGTCAGACAGTGACAACTTTGACCGTAGCCTGACCTATCACCATAACCACTGGTATAACGTTAATTCACGTCTGCCGCTGTTCCGTTATGGTCAGGGTCATATTTACAATAACTACTATGATGGTGCTCAGGAAAGCGGCATCAATTCGCGAATGGGTGCGGTTATCCGCATTGAGCGCAACCATTTTGCCAACATGAAAAACCCGGTGATGTCGATGTTCAGTCAGGAAGTTGGCTTCTGGCAACTGATTGATAATATTTTTGAAAATATCACCTGGGAGCAAGGGGCCGAAGGGTCAGTGATCGCTGAAGATAATGCATCGACCGGTGAGCTGAATGTACCTTACGATTACCAGAGCAGCCTGATCCCGGTGTACAACGTTAAACAAACGGTTTTACGGTATGCCGGCGTGGGCGTTATTGACACCCCGCCCAGCCCGGGCCTGTGTCCGGCACCTGAACCTGTTGAACCCGGGCCGGTTGAACCAGAACCGGTACCCATTGACCCCGTAGAGCCACCAACCAGTGTCGACTGGAATGGTTACAGTGCCGATACCACGCCTTTTACCACTAACGCTGTTGTTCTGGCCGACGGCAGCTTAAGCCAGTTTGCACCGCAACAAAGCGGGGGCGCCGATGAGCCAAACCACTTTACCGCTAATGGCGATGGCACTGTTAGCTTCGACAGCACGGTAAACGGCGCCGACCGCAGCCGGGCAAAAATCGACAATGTCGCGGCCAGCAATGGCGTTTATCCAAAGTTCTTTACCCTGCTAATGGGCGTGCAGGGTAATAACGATGGCCAGCGTATTCTGGAAACCGAAATTGCCTTGGGTGATACAGACGCTGTCGGTAGCAGCAGCCGCTTAAAAATTGTTTTCCGTGGTGATGGCAATAATGCCGGCGTCCAGTTGGAAAATGCCAATAACGGTTCATCTGTTACTGCAGGCAAAGGCAATGAAGCTGACCCACTGGATATGACCCAATACCGGGTATACCAGTTTACAGTCAGTCTGACATCGCCCACTACCGGCAATGTAGCGTTGTATGTTGCGGGCAATAATACCCCGCTGCTGGCACTGGAAAATGTCACCATGCGACCGGCCAGCAATGCCACTGACAATTACCTGCAATTAGGTGATGCCGGCAGCAGCAGTTACAAAGGCGTTATTGACTGGGTGATTTGGACCGATGCCGGTGCTTATACCCCGGACATGCTAAAAGGCTTATTGCCGCCGGGCATTGGCGATATCAGCGGTTACGAAGAATAACAGTAGGACGTTTACCCCGCCCGGCCACTGTGCCGGGCTTTTTATTTTGGATTTCACCCGCTGAACCGCTTGCAACCGGCTTTTATCGCAGCGTTATGCGCACTAGCCGCGGCGGATGTCAAGCTGCTGATATTGCTGCTATAGTCAGCTTCAGCTTTGTAACAATAGAAAAGGTTATCGATGAAACACTGCAAATTGACGCTAGTGGCAGGCCTGCTGCCGCTCATGCTGGCAACCGGCGCAGCAACGGCCGATCCGGTGCTGGTCCACAATGTTAAAGGGTACGGCTTTAACCAAGACCGTGAATTAGTCTCATTCAGTGCATTAGCCTTTGATGACGCCAGCGGCAAAGTACTGGCCCGTGGCGATAAAGCAGTGTTAGAGCAGTATGCAACAGCCCGGAAAATTGATGCGGCCGGCAAAACCTTACTGCCCGGTTTAATAGACGGCCATGGTCATGTACTGGGGCTGGGTGAGTACTTAAACCAGGCCGACTTGCGTGGTATTGGCAGTGAACAGGATACCGTGGCAGAGGTAGCACGCTTTGCCGCCACACAGCCGCAGGCTCCGTGGGTAATTGGCCGTGGCTGGAACCAGGTGTTATGGGACAACAAAGCATTCCCAGGCAAAAGCTTGCTGGATGAAGCGGTGAGCGATCGGCCAGTATGGCTGGTACGGATCGATGCCCACGCGGGCTGGGCTAACAGTAAAGCGCTGGCAGCCGCCGGTATCAGCAAAGATACCCTGGACCCGCCGGGCGGTGAGATCATCCGCGATGCCGACGGTAACCCAACCGGGGTGTTAATTGACAATGCGATGCAGCTGGTGCAACGAAAAATTCCGGCGCCAACCAGCGATGATAAGGTTGCTGCTCTTAAACTGGCATTTGAGCACTTGCTGGCATTGGGTATTACCAGTGTGCACGACGCCGGCGTAAACACTGAACTGGCCGATATCTATCAGGAGCTGGCAGATAACAGCCAGCTGCCACTGCGACTCTATGCCATGTTATCGGCAAAAGACCCGCAGCTGCCAAAATGGCTGGCCCAGGGTATTGTCGATGACCCGAAAGACTATCTGGATATTCGCTCGGTAAAAATTTATGGCGATGGTGCCCTGGGTAGTCGTGGCGCGGCGCTGCTTGCCGACTATAGTGACCAGCCCGGCCAGACCGGCTTACTGGTGACCCAGCCGGATGCGTTAACACAGATTATGCAACTGACCATGAATGCCGGCTTTCAGGCTAATGTACATGCCATTGGTGACCGGGCCAACCGCCTGGCATTAGACCGTTTTGAGCAACTGGCCACGCCAGAGCAACGTGCGGCCGGCCGCCACCGGATAGAACACGCGCAAATTGTCGCACCAATCGATATCCCGCGCTTTAAAACCCTGAATGTGCTGCCCGCTATGCAGGCAGTGCATGCCACCTCCGACAAAAACATGGCGGGTGATCGGCTTGGCGTGGCGCGCTTACGCGGTGCCTATGCCTGGCGCAGCTTTATTGATCAGGGCAGCATTATTGTTGGTGGTTCAGACTTTCCGGTAGAGCTGGCGAATCCGTTTCACGGGTTGCACGCCTCAGTAACCCGTCAGGATCAGCAAAACCAGCCGCCAGGTGGCTGGTTGCCAGAGCAACGCCTGACGCTGACTGAAGCCTTGCGCTCATTTACCGTAGACGCTGCCTATGGTGCCTTTCAGGAAGACAGCATGGGTACACTGGCAGAGGGCAGCTGGGCCGACTTTATTCTGGTAGATCAGGATATTTTCAATGTTGACCCCAGCCAGTTATGGCAGGTTCAAGCCGAGCAAACCTGGGTTAATGGTCAGCAGGTCTTCATACGCAGTGCAAAATAACCTCGTCGGTTAACCGCAACAAACAATAACGGCGCTCAAAGCGCCGTTATTTTATCTGGTAGTAAATACCTTAAACCTGTTCAGGCTCGACCGGTTCAACTTCAGAAAAGTCTGGCGTGCCAGCGCGGGCGTGTTTATCCCGCAACTTACCAATGGCCGAACTTAACTTGCGTTGCAGTTTATCTGCCGCCCCCGTGACAGCCTGGCCAACCGTTGCCGCATGTTCTGTAATGGCAACAGGCTCCATCCCTTCAGGCCGGGCTTCAAGCAGGCAGCGCTTATCGTCGCCCGCGTGTTTGGTATTGCCGCTCTCGTCACTTAAATGCACCTCTATCCGGGTAACGTGGTCAGCAAAGCGGCTTAATTTATTGTGTAATGTCTCGCGCACAAACTCGGCCAGCCGTTCATCGGCATGAATGTTACGATCACTGTTAATTTGAATTTGCATAGACTACTCCTGTTAAAAACACTGAGTCGGGACTCACTTTTCAGACCCTGCCAGCATCAATTGGTTGCATGCTGCTAACAGATATTTGGAGACGGTTACCGCTGCACGCAAGGTCTGACTCTGTAAAATATCGCTGATAAAATCAGACAGCACGGCAAAGTCTGGTTAAAATAGCCTTAACGTATCCTGACTAAAGCCAGCAGCATGATAAGTAGCAAATGGGCCAAACTGATTAAATCGCTTCATCTTAAAAAGTATCGCAAAGCCGAGCAGATGTTTTTTGTTGAAGGTGAAAAAGCAGTGCTGGAAGTATTAGCATCAGGCTGGCCGGTACGCGCACTGTTTGCGACTGACGCATTTATTAAGCAGCATCCGCAAACGGCGAATGCCACGGGTTTGCTGCAGCAATGCAGTAGTGAAGAACTGGTTAAAGTGGGCACGTTCAGCAGTAATGACGCGGCACTGGCCGTGGTGGACATACCACAGTGGCCAGCGTTCAGCGCTAACGCTGCCAGCTGGACCCTGGTGCTGGATAACATTAACGACCCGGGTAATCTGGGCACCATTATCCGTATCGCCGACTGGTACGGTATTAAGCATATTCTATGCTCGCCCGACACCGCCGATTGCTACAACCCCAAAGCCATTGCCGCCGCCAAAGGCTCATTTTTAAGGGTGCAGCTGCATTACCTGCCGCTGGCCGAAGCATTAGCCCACGCCAACATGCCGGTATACGGTGCTTACCTGGGTGGTGACAATGTCCATCAGCTAACACTTGAGCAGGCCGGTGGCTATATTGTGCTGGGCAATGAAGCCAATGGTATCAGCGAAGAGTTGGAACAGGTCATTAGCCGCAAAATCACCATCCCGGCTTTTGGCGGCGCTGAATCACTGAATGTCGGTATTGCTGCAGCGGTTATTTGCGATAACTTGCACCGGCTTAGCCATTAACAGCTAAACAGCTTTGCGCTACACTGGCGGCAGTTTTCGGCTTATAAATTTGTGGTGCTGGCTATGACTTTCCCGACTATTGAACATTCTGTTGGCAACACCCGGCTGGTGAAGCTGCAACGGATGGCGGCGCATACTAACAGTACCGTGTTATTAAAACTGGAGGGTGATAACCCGGCGGGTTCGGTTAAAGACCGGCCGGCGCTGAATATGATTGTGCAGGCCGAACTACGCGGTGATATTAAACCTGGTGACCGGATAATTGAAGCCACCAGCGGCAATACCGGTATTGCGCTCGCGATGGCGGCAGCGATCAAAGGCTATGCCATGACCCTGATTATGCCGGACAACGCCACCGAAGAGCGCAAAAGCTCGATGCGCGCCTATGGTGCAGAGCTGATTCTGGTAACAAAAGAGCAAGGCATGGAGGGCGCCCGCGATTTAGCGCTGCAAATGCAGGCCGACGGCAAAGGCATTGTGCTGGATCAGTTTAACAACCCCGATAACCCGGCAGCGCATTACGCCAGCACCGGCCCGGAGATATGGCAGCAAAGCCAGCAGCAAATAACGCATTTTGTCAGCAGTATGGGCACCACCGGCACCATTATGGGGGTGTCGCGCTACTTAAAACAACAAAACCCGGCCATTCAGATCATAGGCCTGCAACCGGCCGAAGGTGCCAGTATCCCCGGCATTCGCCGCTGGCCGGAAGCCTACCTGCCGGGCTTTTTTGATAAAAGCCGGGTCGATCAGATCATCGATATCAGCCAGGATGATGCGTTAAATGCGATGCGCCGCCTGGCAAAGGAAGAAGGTATTTTTGCCGGAGTCAGTTCCGGCGGTGCAGTGCATGCGGCTATTCAGTTGGCGCAGCAGCATGATAACGCGGTCATAGTGGCGATTATATGTGATCGCGGCGATCGCTATCTGTCGGCTGATATTTTTTAGTTTTCAGCTCCCTTTCAGGTTGAATTTCAACCTAAATCATTGTTATCGAAGCGGTGTCTGTACCGTTTCAGATGCCATCCGGTTTGGAATAATCCGTTTAGTAGACTATTCTTAATCCGACTGCTTCACCTGTTTTTCCGCAATTTATAAGGCCCGCTTATGAAAACCCACTGCAGAATCGCCCTGATCGCTGCTGCTGGCTATTTAATGACACCAGCATCTTTCGCCGCCACACCCGCTGAAACAGACGATATAAAACAGCAACTTAATCTGCTAAAAGCACAAATTGCGGCACTGGAAGCCCGCCTGGCCGAGCAGGAACAACAACAAAGTGAGCTGAGTGAGCAGCAGGAGAAGCTTGCCAGCAAAGACGACACCGTTAAAGCCAGCGACGACAGCACTGATGGCATTAAACTGGGTGGCGCTATCCGGACCAATTACAGCCATACGTCTTATAGTGACGGCAATAAAAACCGGGGCGGTGATTTTGCACTGGACATTTTCCGGCTGAATTTAAATGGCAGTATCGGAGACGTGTTGCTGAATGCCGAAATTCGCTTTTTTGATTATATGACCGCGGTAAAGTATGCCTACGTCGGTTATCAGCTGACAGACGACTGGCAGGTACAAGCCGGTATCACTCAGGTGCCTTTTGGCAACTGGCCCTATAACTCCCACAACTGGTTTTTCAGTACTAACTATTATATCGGGCTGGAAGACGACCATGATTTAGGCGTTTTATTTAAGCGCCAGCTTAGTGACAACTGGCAACTGGATTTAGGCTTCTTTAAAAATGATGAGTTAGGCGGCGTAGATGGCTATGTTGGCAGCCGTGCTGATCGCTACTCCTATGATATTGTTGGTGCCCGCCTTTCTGGCGACGGCATCTATGATGATCCGGCTCAGCCTTTGGGTGAGTACAATACCCTGAGTGGCCGTTTTGGTTACCATGTTAGCCAGGGTGAGTTAAAAACCGAACTGGGTGTGTCTGCGTTAGCAGGCGGGTTACACAACGGCCAGACCCGGGCCGGGGATTATAACGCCTGGGCGCTGCACAGTAACAGCTACTACCACAACTGGAATCTGCAACTGCAGTACACCCAGTATCAGTACGATGTTGACGGCGGCGCCGATCGAATGGCCGTTGGCGCCTACGCTTTTTATGATTCGATTGCCGCAGAAGCCACCTCGGCGACGGTAAACCTGGCTTACAGTGTGCCCGTTGAATGGGGCCCGGTAACCGGTCTGCAGTTTTACAACAATTACGGCCTGGTTTACGACAAGTCTGACGGCAGCCGCGACACCATGATGAACATTACTGGCTTTTCTGTCGCGGCGGGCGGTCTGTTCACCTATTTCGATTTGGTCCATGCCAAAAACCAGCCTTTTGTCGGTGGCAGTGCCAGCGGCGACAGCAATGAAACCGAACGTCGTTTCAATATAAATGTTGGCTATTATTTCTAAAATAAGAACAAGGATATACGAATGACAACTGAAAAGGATCCGATGATCCCAGATGGCAAAGTGAATCCCATCGATACCGACTATAAAGTAGGCCAGGATAATATCGTGGTAAAGCTGGGGCCGTTTGGCCTGGATATTCATAACCGAGTGTTCTTAATCTCCGGGTTAAGTATTGTTGCTTTTGTACTGCTAACCCTGATTTTTCATGAGCAAGCAGCAAGCATGTTCAGCGATATGCGCGGCTGGCTTACCAGCAATCTTGATTGGTTTTTTATCAGCGCCGCCAATATCTTTGTGCTGCTGTGTTTAGTTTTAATTATGTCACCCCTGGGTAAAGTGCGGTTAGGGGGCACCGAAGCGACCCCCGATTTCAGCTATATAGGCTGGTTTTCTATGCTGTTTGCGGCAGGTATGGGCATCGGCCTGATGTTTTATGGGGTATCTGAGCCACTGTCGCATTTTAACAGTGCCATGGCCGGAACTACGATAGAAGATGGCGTGCGTACCGATTGGGCACCGCTGGCTGGTGCGGCCGGTGATGCGCTGGCCGCTGAGCGGCTTGGCATGGCGGCCACCATATACCACTGGGCGCTGCACCCCTGGGCTATCTACGCCATTCTGGCTTTGGGGCTGGCTTTGTTTTCATTTAACAAAGGCTTACCTCTGACTATTCGCTCAGTTTTTTATCCTCTGCTGGGCGAGCGCGTCTGGGGTTGGCCCGGCCATATTATTGATATTCTGGCGGTGTTTGCCACCTTGTTTGGTCTGGCAACCTCCCTGGGCCTGGGCGCATCGCAAGCCAGTGCCGGCTTAAACTATCTGTTCAACTGGCCGCAAGGCATAACGACTGAAGTGCTGCTGGTCATAGGGATTACCTTGATAGCCCTGACCTCGGTGCTGGCTGGTCTGGAAGCTGGCGTAAAACGCTTATCCGAAATTAATATGACTCTGGCAGCCCTGTTGTTGCTGTTTGTCATTATTGTTGGCCCGACCTTGGCCATTTTAACCGGCTTTGTGGCTAACTTAGGCGCCTATTTACAACATTTACCCGCCCTGGCTAATCCAATTGGCCGGGAAGACGCTAACTTTTCTCAGGGCTGGACCGCCTTTTACTGGGCCTGGTGGATTAGCTGGTCACCTTTTGTAGGGATGTTTATCGCCCGGATATCCCGCGGCCGCACCGTACGCGAGTTTTTAGTTTCTGTGCTGCTTATTCCATCGCTGGCCTGCGTATTATGGATGACCGTTTTCGGCGGTACAGCTATTAGCCAGGTGGTACAGGACGGTTATATGGCAGCAGTCGAAGCGGCCCTGCCATTGCAGCTATTTAGTATGCTGGATGCGCTGCCACTAGCCGGTATAACCTCGTTTATTGCCATTATTCTGGTGGTGGTGTTTTTTGTAACCTCATCAGATTCCGGTTCATTGGTTATCGATACCATTGCTGCTGGCGGTAAAGTGGACGCGCCAACTCCGCAACGGGTGTTCTGGTGTACCTTCGAGGGCCTGGTCGCTATCGCGTTAATTCTGGGCGGGGGTCTGGTGGCGTTACAAGCCATGGCAGTGTCAACCGGCTTCCCCTTTACCCTGGTATTGTTAGCGTCCTGCATTGCGGTGGTGAAAGGCCTGATGTCTGAACCGCGTGGCAATTAAGCAGCCCTGGCCATGGAAACATACCTGTGGAAATAGAGCAGATTGAAATACTGGAGTTCCTGAAGCGACATTCGCCGTTTCAGGAACTGCCTGCCGAGCAACTGCAGCAGGTGGCACTGAGTATTGATATTGGCTATTTCAAGGCCGGCAGCGATATTCTGCGTTTTAACGAGCCGCTGCACGCGCTGCATCTGGTTCGCAGTGGTGCAGTTGAAACCTTTCGCCGCAACGGCGATTTATATAACCGGCTTAGCGAAGGGGGTATTTTTGCCGAGCAAGGGCTGTTGCGTGGAGGTAAAGTCCGCTTTCCGGCGTCGGCGTTAGAAGACACCCTGATTTACTTTATTCCGGATAAAGTGTTTCAGCAGCTGTTTGATGACAATGAGTTTTTTGCAGACTATGTTCAGGTAGGTGATAGTGAGCGGCGTAAAACCAGCAAAGCAAGCATTCAGGCTCGCGCCGATTTGCTCGGTGCTACTGTCAGCACTTTGTTAAGCCGGGAACCCGTCACAATAACTACTGATGCCAATGTCTGGCAAGCCGCTCAGCTGATGACTGAGCAAAATGTGTCATCTCTGCTGATCCTGGACTCACAGCAGCATCTGACTGGCATTATTACCGACAAAGATATTCGGGCCCGGCTGGTAGCGCCGGGTTTAAAATCTGAAACTGCAGTTACCGATATTATGTCGGCCAACCCCGTTACCATTGAGCAACAGCAATATATTTTTGAAGCGATGATGCTGATGCTGCGGCATAATTTGCACCATTTACCTGTGGTAAAACAGCAGCAGGCGGTTGGCGTAATTGCCATTTCCGATATTATTCGCTTTGAATCGCAAAACAGTCTGTATGTGGTCAGCCGTATTTTCCGCCAACAAACTGTTGCTGACTTACAGGCACTGGTGCCCGATGTGCATGCCTGCTTCGTGCGGATGGTAAACGAAGACGCTAATTCGCAAATGATTGGCAGCGCCATGGCAGCGATTGGCCGCAGCTTCAAACAGCGGCTGTTGGAACTGGCCGAAGCTGAGCTGGGGCCACCGCCGGTGCCCTACTGCTTTTTAGCCCTGGGTTCGATGGCCCGGGATGAGCAATTGGTGCTGACCGATCAGGACAATGCGCTGGTGCTGGACAATCGCTTTGACCCGGTTCAGCATGACAGCTACTTTCAGCAACTGGCAACCTACGTTTCTGATGGCCTGGCAGCATGTGGCTATACCTACTGTACAGGCAACGTTATGGCAACCAATAAAGAGTGGCGCCAACCGTTAAAAGTATGGCAAGACTATTTTGACAGCTGGATAGAGCAACCCACGGCCGAACGCCTGCTGCAAAGTTCGATATTTTTTGATATCGATGGTGTCTGGGGCCAGACCCAGTGGGCCAGCCAATTACAACAACGGGTCAGTAATCTGGCCAGCAAAAAGCCGCTGTTTTTGGCCAGTATGACCCGCAATGCGCTTAACCGCACGCCACCGCTGGGCTTTTTTAAAGACTTTGTGATGGAGCAGGACGGCAAGCAAAACAATAGCTTAAATATTAAAAGGCGTGGTACTGCGCCCTTTGTCGATTTGATAAGGGTGCATGCGCTGGCCATCGGCTCAACAGAGAGTAACTCTTTTGGCCGGCTACAGGATATTACCGCAGCAGCGGTTCTGCCAAAAGGGCGGGCCGAAGACCTGCGGGATGCCTTTGAAGTTATCGCCATGACCCGCATTCGCCATCAGGCGGCAGCATTGCGTCAGGGCTCTGAACCCGATAACAACGTGCTGCCAGAGCAGCTGTCAGAGTTTGAACGTAAGCATTTAAAAGAAGCGTTTCAGGTTCTGAACAACGCCCAGAAATTTATGAAATTTCATTTTAAGGCCTGAGTAAAAGATGCTGTATCTGGGCCCAAACCAGCAAGACGATAGCGCACGCTCTGCTAACAACACCAACTGGCAGCTGTATTATCAGCAACAGGCAGCCACCGCATCACATCCTTTATTGCAGCAATTTTACGGCGCAGGCATGGTCGCCGCCGAAACACCAATCAGCCAGGTGCCACTGGTGGCTATTGATTTTGAAACCACCGGCCTGAGCGCTGATGACAATGGAATTGTCAGTATTGGCATCGTGCCTTTTAACGTGCAGTGCATTTTCAGCTCGCGGGCACAGCAGTGGTTGCTGAAACCGCGCTTTGCGCTTAGTGACAGCTCCGTTACTGTGCACCGGATCACCCACTCAGAAATACAAACGGCTCCGGATCTAAACGCCGTCCTACCTGAATTATTGCCAAGGCTTGCTGGCAAAGTCGCTGTGGTGCATTACCGGCAGATAGAACGCGATTTTCTGTCAGCCAGTGTAAAGGTGCGGTTAGGTGAAAATATCTTATTTCCGGTGATTGATACCCTGGAGCTGGAAGCCCGCTTACACCGGGTAAAGCCGCTAAGCTGGTGGGATAAACTGCGCAAACGCCAGCAAGTCTCCATCCGGCTGGATGCCAGCCGCAGCCGCTACAACCTGCCGCCCTACCGGCCACATCACGCGGTAACCGATGCCATTGCCAGTGCCGAGCTGTTACAGGCACAGATTTGCCACCGCTTCAGCCCCGATACCCCGGTTAGCGAGTTATGGTGCTAGTACGCGCTGCTTGCAAATCGTAGGGTCCGAAGGCATAGTAGCAAAAAAGCCATCAGGTCAGACCACAATGAGCAATGCCGATTCTGCCATGCCCGCGACAAGTAAACCTAACAAGCTGCAACGTATTGTCAGCAAATGCTACCAGCTTCCCAAAGCCCTGCAGGCTTTCGCATTAAGTACAGTATTTGGCCGGGTTATTAAATTTGCCGGTACTGCCGGAGTAGAAGTATTAGAGCTTAAAGGCGCGCGTTCAGTATTGCGGCTAAAAAACCGTAAAAAAGCCCAGAATCACATTGGTTCGGTGCATGCCGCCGCTACCGGCTTACTGGCCGAATCGGCCACTGGCTTTTTAGTCGGTATTCACCTGCCCGACAGTAAGTTGCCACTGCTAAAACAAATGCAAATTGATTACGTCAAACGCTCAACAGGTGATTTAACCGCCGTAGCAACCCTGACCGAGGCACAAATTTCGGCGATGCATAACGATGAAAAGGGCGAAGTGACCGTCGCCGTCACTATCACCGATAGCGCGGGCATAGCGCCGGTAAACGCCAACATGACCTGGGCCTGGATCCCAAAAAAGCGCTGAGTTAATCCGGCGTCGGAAGTTTAGCGACCGTGCTGGCGACTATTTTACCCAGCAAATAACAAAAGCCGGCAGGGTAACCTACCGGCTTTTTTACTTTACGCCAGGCTAATTAACTGCCTATCACGCCGCCGTCATCCTTGGTCACAATAACGGTAGCCGAGCGCGGCCGGCTATTGCCACCATCTGGCCAGTTACTGGTAAAATCGCCCGGGTTTGAACGGTCACCCGGATGCTGGATATTTACAAACAGCGTTTTCATATCCGGGGTAGCGCTAATGCCGGTGACTTCACAATCGGTCGGGCCCACTAAAAAACGTTTGATCTGCCGGGTTACCGGGTCAGCGACCAGCATCTGATTGTTACCATAAGGGCCTTCACCCTGCTGACTGCCGCTCATATCAGTCTGGATCCACAGTAAACCGTTTTTATCAAACCACAGGCCGTCAGGGCTGGCCATATGGTTATCGGCACTCAGGGTTAAATCAGTATCGGGTGTAGCCGTGCCGACATCGCCGGCCAGCAAGAAGATATCCCAGTCAAACGCCATTGCTTCCTGAGTCTCGCGCTCGTGCCAGCGAATAATATGGCCCGTAGCATTATTCGCTCTGGGATTGGCTGCATCAGTCTGCTGTTCCGCGCGGGCGGTATTATTGGTAAGGGTGAAATAGACTTCTCCGGTTTCAGGGTGTACTGCACCCCATTCTGGCCGGTTCATTTTAGTCGCTCCCGCCACATCAGCAGCTAATCGGGTGTTGAGCAAAATATCAGCCTGATCACTGAAGCTGACACCCTCAGCTGCCGCCTTGGCCATAAAGTCAGTATTGCTAATATCCAGCGGCAACCACTCACCACTGCCGTCATCGTTAAAACGGGCGACATATAAAATGCCATCATTCAGTAAATGGCCGCCAGCAGTGTTTTTATAGTAAGGCGCAGTAGAGACGAATTTATAAATATATTCGAATCGGGAATCATCACCCGAATACACCACCAGCGGCTTGCCCTCTTCCAGCTTGCCAAAAATAATGCCTTCATGGCCAAACCGGCCAAGTGCAGTGCGTTTCTGGGGAACGCTGTCTGGATTGAACGGGTCAATTTCAACAATCCAGCCAAAGGTATTGGGTTCATTGCGATAATCATCCGCTGCGCTGGCGCCGGTGCTGCTGGCATTAAACCGCTGATAGACATCAGCTGCCGGGGTAGCCGTTTCCCAGAAATACCGGCCATTGCCTGATGGTACGCCGTAACGGCTGTGCTCACGTGGTTTATCAGCATCGGCATTCATAAAGTAGCCGGCCCAGTTTTCTTCGCAGGTTAAATAAGTCCCCCAGGGGGTATATCCGTTACCGCAGTTATTCAGGGTACCGCGGGTGCGGCTGCCATCAGGACTATATTTGGTGACAGTTTTTGCACTACCTCGCACCGGGCCAGCCAGCTCCATCGGAGTGGCACCGGTTATACGGCGATTAAACGGGCTGTTGTTTACCAGTGCCCAGCTACCATCTGCCTGTTTTTGAATATGGGCGACCGACACGCCATGGCCTGCGACTTCTTTTCGCACTTCGTCTGCCAGCCGTGGCACGGTGGTAATACCGTTGGTGTGGATCAGGTTGTTGTCGATATATTCATGATTAAATACCAGCAGCCCCTCTTCCGAATTTGTTGCGCTGGTTCTGCTGTCGATAGGAAAAAAATGCATGCCATCGTGGTGCATGCCTACCTGTTGTTCCTGATCACTGCCACTGTTGCTGCCATCGGCCAGATAGGCGGGATAAGTGCCATTAAGCGGGGTACCCCAGGGTAAAAAAGTCGTTGCGGTGTAACCTTCGGGTACAGTAATAGTATCCATTCTGTTGGTAGCAATGGCAGCAAAGCCCAGTAACGGTGCCGCGCCCACTGGTGGTACTACCGGTGCCGGCGAGGCTACCGGGTCACTGTCACTGCTGCAACCCGCAATCGAGCTGCCGATAATCGCCGCCACTGCAGCACCGACACTGCCTTTTAAAAAGCGGCGGCGCGCCATCCGGCTTTCAATAATTGCAGCAAAAGTCGGATTAGCCGAAAAGTTTGTTTGCGGGTCAACCCCTGAATTGTCTATGGTTAGTTTGGTTGCGGTTTTACTGTCGGTCATTATTATTACTCCGGTTCAGAACGGATGGTCAGGTCGTCCTATTAAACCGCGCCAAAATGGCATTTTAGTTACAGAAAAATAGCAATTTTGTGATTTAAAGCCTGCCATCCATCAGGTTGGCCACTGGCATTGCAATAGCTGCCTCTGATATAGTTCTGATACAACGCCTTAGCGCAGTAAATCAGGGAACTTAACGTATGCAATGGCAAGTACAGACTTTCGCCGAACTGGATACCATAACGCTGTACTCGATGTTGCAGTTACGGGTAGATGTATTTGTGGTAGAGCAAAACTGCCCTTATCCTGAACTGGACGACAAAGATCTGCATCCACAAACCCGCCATATTATTTTAAAAAAGGGTGATAAAGTTATCGCCTACTCCAGAGTGTTGGCACCCGATGTCAGTTTTGCCGGCTTTCCGGGCATTGGCCGGGTCTGTGTGTCGCAAACAGCCCGCCGGCTTGGTCTGGGTCGCGTATTGATGGACAAAACATTAGAAGTCGCCAGCCAGCACTGGCCCGAAATGGATATTCATATCTCTGCCCAATGTTACTTACAGCAGTTTTATCAGGAGTCAGGGTTTGAAAGTGCCAGTGAACCTTACCTGGAAGACGATATTCCACATTTAAAGATGATCAAAAAGTTCACCCGCTAACCCGCGCCAATCACGCGGCATGGCTGTTTGCCGCCGCGTACCAAGCTTAATCCGAAGCCTCACTCACTTACCCACTTAACAGCAAGCTCAATGAGATTGATTCGCATTTTTAGTTGTGTTCTAATTGCGCCATTGCACCCCTATCACTTTTCAATGGAGTTGTTATGCGTATCAAATTGTCCCGATTGTCGTTGGCGGTTGCCCTGGCATCGGTAACACTTAGCACGGCTGCCCAGCAACAGGCGCCCGAGAACGACAGCAGTGTCGAGCGTAAAAACATTATGCCGGCTCTGGAAGTTATCCGGGTGGTGGGTAACGGTAACCCGGTCCTGCTGGAGCAAACAGGTACCGTCGTTGTTATTGATCGTAAGCAAATTGAACAAATTCAGCCGTTATCTACTGAAGACATTCTGCGCCGTATACCTGGTATTAACATTAAGAGTGAAGAAGAAACTGCCATCGTCGCTAACTTTGGCATGCGTGGCTTATCGGCCAGCGAATCAAAGTCGTTATTGCTGGAAGACGGTGTACCTGTAGCACCGGGCTTATTTGTCGGTAACGACCGTTACTTTAATCCGCGGATCCAGCGGGTAGAACAAGTTGAAGTATTAAAGGGTTCAGCGTCATTACGTTATGGCCCGTCGACCATTGGTGGCGTGGTCAACTACCAAACCAAAACACCGGATGATGGCGTCACGGTCACCGGCCGTGCCGGCTCGTTTAATATGCAGGAAGTTAGTGTTGAGGCAGGTGGCAAAAGTGCCTCTGGCGATGCCTTTGCCGGCATTGTCGCCACTCATGCCAGCAGCGACGGCTTTATGGACAAAGACTATGAAATGACTGATGTCATGGCCAAGGCCGGGGTTATTTTCAGCAATGATCAGAAGCTGGGTATCAAAGTATCGCGCTATGAAAACGATGCCAATATCTCATATCGCGGTTTATTGCTGGCAGATTATCTGGCCGGCGCCGACTATAACCCGGCACCGGATGATTATTTCCTGACCGACCGCACCGCCTTCGATATAAACCACGAGTGGACCCTGTCCAGCCAGGCAACCTTAAAAACCTTGCTGTACTGGAGCGAGATGAGCCGTGACTACTGGCGGTACAATGTCGACACGGCAGCCTCTAACTCAGCCGGCCGTTGGGTATATACCGATGATTTAACCGGTAATAACCGCTCCTTCGACCGGGTGGGTATTGAAACCCGTTTAACGCTGGACCATAACCTGGCTGGCATGGTCGCCAGTAGTGAATTTGGTCTGCGTTTTATGCAGGAAGAAGCCAACGGCACCCGTATTCGCGCGGTGCGCAGCAGCGATCGCACTGGCTTAAATGACCGGCATATTATTGATTCGGCGGACAGTGTGGCAGCGTACGCGCAAAGCCGGATTGAGCTGACTGAAAAACTGGCGGTTACCCCAGGCCTGCGGGTTGAATCATACGAGCAAACGCGTGTTGTCCTGACCGATGACGGTGCGATGGCTAAAACCAGCAACACCGAGTTTTTACCGGGCGTAGGCGCGACTTACAACCTGAGTGACACTGCCCAGCTATATGGCGGTGTATATCGGGCTTTCTCGCCTGCTACAAATGGTGTAGCTCTGGACGGGTTAACCGATCAGCAGCTGGACGGCGAACGCTCTACCAACTATGAACTGGGCCTGCGCGGCAAACAAGGCGCTGTGAACTATGAAGTAGCCGCCTTTATGATGGATTTTAGTAACCAGGTGGTTACCGGCAACAGCGACCCGAATTTATCGCAGTCTAATGCCGGTGAAACTGAGCATCTGGGTATGGAATTTTTACTGGGCTATCAGTTGGGTGGCGGTTTCAGCATCGACAGCAATGCCACCTGGGTACCCACTTCCAAGTTTAAATCGGGCGAAAACCAGGGTAACCGCCTGCCTTATGCGCCGAAAATTGTTGCTAACCTGGCGCTTAATTACCAGCTTGAGCAGTTAAGTGCCGCGTTAAACGCACATCACCGCGGTGAACAATATGGTGATCCTACTAACCTGCAGGCCATTCCAACCAATGCCGCTGGCGGCATCTGGGGCGGTTTAATGCCCTCTTATACTGTGCTGGATTTAACCGCGCAGTATAAGCTGGCTGAAAACGTGCGGTTGTTTGGTGCAGTGAAAAACCTGACTGACAAACGTTACATAACCGGCCTGCGTCAGGGTATCTATGTGGGGCCGGAGCGCTCATTCGAACTGGGCGTCAGCTACAGCTTCTAAAATAGCCACTGCCACAAAAAAGCCCCTGTTCTGCAGGGGCTTTTGTTATTCAGGCTGGCGGCTGGCCATACAGTTGCTCGGCGCGGTTAAATAAAATCCAGCTGGTTAATATGTACTTGTCATTGGATATCGGGGTACAGCCGCGGTGAGTATGGGTAAAGTAAGCCGGCGCTATTACCATACGGCCGGTTTTCGGGCTTACCGCCTTATTCTGATAGTAAAACTCGGTCTGGCCACCCTCTGCCACGTCGTTTAAGTAAAACATAAATAATAAAGTCCGGTGCAACGGTTCATTGTGCGGCAACTGCGGGTATACCTCGCAATGCCAGTAATTATAGTTGCCCTTGCCTGCCTGGTATTTTTGCGCCTGTATCGGCCCTAACCGGTAAAGAGTGCGCATAAAGTCACTGGCTTTGGGAGCGCCAAATTCGGCATAGTTTTCATGCGTAATCGCCAGCGGCTGGCCGGTTTGTGGGTGGCTGACCGTAAGACTTAGCGGCGCGATTAACGCAAAGTGATACTTGGCAAAATATTCTGCGGCATAGCGGCTGGTCACATCAATAATGTGTTGCAAAGCAGCCTGATACTCCGGATGCTGATTTAAATATAAGTCGGTACTGATTTTCTTACTGGTGTCTACCCCGGCGCCGGTGCGGCCGGCGACCAGATGCGGGCTATTGTCAAAATGGGTTATTAGCTGTTGGCAAAAGTCCGGGCTTAACGCATTATCGTACACCTCTATAAAATCTGTCATGAGAATCCCTGATTATGTTTAGCGAAATTATGCAGCCCCGTTTTTCTGAAACCGATGCCCTGGGGCATATTAACAACACCGTTTTTGCCGTATGGTTTGAAGGGGCACGCACAGCATTATTTCGCATTTTTACCCCAGAACTTAATCTGAAACAATGGCCGCTGATTATTGCCCGGGTCACTATCGACTACCATGCCCAAACTCAGTATGGTGCGCCAGTAGAAATCCGGACCTTTATCAGCCGGCTCGGCGGCAGCTCATTTGACGTGTATCAGGAAGCCTGGCAAAACGATATTAAATGTGCGACAGGCACCACCGTCATGGTGCAATTTGATTATCAGCAACAGCAAGCCCGCCCGTTAACAGATCAACAGAAAACAGCGCTATCCCGGCATTTGTATGTCGGCTGACCGACAGCCAAAACCCATTGGTCGAAACACGCTGGTAATTCATACTGCCAGCGGCTAGCTTGACACTAATCATAATAAAGGTAAACAGCATGAAATTACGCATATCGGTTGGCCTGCTGGCCAGCGCCACCTTGTTGGCCAGCTTCGCCAGCGCCGCTTATGACCGGGTCACCGGCCACGACTTTGCCAGTCGTTCAGAAGTGATTGCCCAGCATGCGATGGCCGCCACCAGCCACCCACTGGCAACCCAAATTGCCCTGGACACCATGAAAAAAGGCGGTAACGCTATTGATGCGGCTATTGCTGCCAACGCGGCATTAGGCTTAATGGAGCCTACCGGCAACGGTATCGGTGGTGATCTGTATGCCATCGTCTGGGATGCCAAAACCGGTAAATTGCATGGCTTAAATGCATCCGGCCGCTCACCGCTGAGTTTGAGTTATGACATGCTCGCCCATGAGCTCGAACAACTTGGCCGCACCGATTTACCGCCGCACGGCATGCTTCCTATCAGCGTGCCGGGTGCCGTGGATGGCTGGTTTGAATTGCATAAAAAATTCGGCAAGCTGAAAATGCCTGATATTTTGCAGCCGGCCATTGACTATGCCGAGCAAGGCTTTCCGGTTACCGAACTTATTGCTTATTATTGGAACCGTTCAGTGCCGGTACTCAGTCCGCAGCCGGGTGATTTTAAAGGCACCTTTACCATTGACGGCAAGGCCCCGGTGAAAGGCCAGATTTTTAAGAATCCGGCACTGGCCAATACCTACAAAGCACTGGCTAAAGATGGTCGCGATGCGTTTTACAACGGTGATATTGCGGTAAAAATTGACCGCTTTATGCGGGAAAATAACGGCTATTTGCGCTTTGCCGACTTTGCTAACCACCGCTCTACCTGGGTAGAACCGGCAGGCGTTGATTATAAAGGTTATACCCTGTGGGAATTGCCGCCAAATGGCCAGGGTATTGCAGCGCTACAGATGCTGCAAATTCTGAAAAACTTTGATTTAAAAGCGATGGGGTTTAATACGCCACAAAGTATCCATACTCTGGTTGAAGCAAAGAAATTAGCATTTGAAGATCGGGCCAAATTTTATGCCGATCAGGATTTTCATAAAACACCGCTGCAAGGCTTAATTTCAGAAGAATACGGCCGGGAGCGGGCCAAATTAATTGGCGAGCGCGCTGCACAGCGGGTCGATGCCGGTAACCCGCATTTATACGAAGGTGATACTATTTACATGACCACCGCCGATAAAGACGGCAATATGGTGTCGCTAATTCAGAGTAATTATCGTGGCATGGGCTCAGGCGTAGTGGTCCCGGGCCTGGGTTTTGTGTTTCAGGACCGCGGCCAGCTGTTTTCAATGGATAAAAACCACGCCAACGTTTACCAGCCCGGCAAACGGCCGTTTAACACTATTATCCCGGCGTTTATTACCAAAGATGGCAAGCCGCTGGTCAGCTACGGTGTCATGGGTGGTGCCATGCAGCCACAAGGCCATGTGCAAATTCTGGTCAATATGGTCGATTACGGCATGAACCTGCAAGAAGCCGGTGACGCCGCGCGCTGGCAACACCTAGGCAATACCGAGCCTACGGATGGCCAGGACGCTTACCTGACCAATGGCGGCTACATTGAAGTAGAACGGGGCGTGCCATACAGCACAGTGCGCGATCTGATGCTAAAAGGCCACAATGTACGTTATGGTCTGGGTGGTTACGGCGGTTATCAGGCCATTATGAAAGACCATGAAAACGGCACCTACATTGGCGCCTCAGAGTCACGTAAAGACGGCCAGGCAGCCGGTTACTAATGCAGGAATTAAATGGGTAATAACGAACTAAACTCGCCTCAGCGTTACGCGCTGGAAAGTTTACCGGCACCGGCAGAAGTCAGCGGCGTAACAGCGGCCAATTTTGCTGAGAAGGTCACGGATCATTACCGGCCAGTCGTGCTGCGCGGGTTTGCAGCAGACTGGCCGCTGGTGCAAGCGGCAGTAAAATCGCTGCCAGAGGCCGCTGCTTATCTGACGGCTCGAAGTAACAATAAGCCGCAAAAGCTGGTCAGCCTTCCTGCCGAAACCGGCGGTCGGCTGTTCTATAATCCGGAAATAAGTGGCATGAACTTCAGTGCCAGCCAGCAGCCTCTTAACACAGCGATTGATACCATGCTGGCAAGTAACGGTGCCGACAGTCCACGTTACTGTGTGCAATGTGTACCGGTAGCAGACAACTTCAGCGCTTTGTTGCCAGAGTTAAGTAACCCGCTGCTTAACCCAAGCCCTAAGCCGTTTATCTGGCTGGGCACCCGGGTTACTGTGCCGGCCCATTTTGATGAAGCCAGTAATATCGCCGTAGTCGCCGCCGGCAAACGGCGTTTTACCCTGTTTCCACCTGAGCAGGTAGCCAATTTATACATTGGGCCTCTCGATTTAACCCCCGCTGGCCAGCCAATAAGTATGGTTGATTTACAGAACCCTGATTTGGACGCGCACCCGCTATATGCCAAAGCGTATCAGGCAGGCTTGTCAGTAGAGCTTAACGCCGGCGATGCTATCTATATTCCCAGCCCGTGGTGGCATAGCGTCACCTCGCTCAGCCATTTTAATGTGCTGATAAATTACTGGTGGAGCAGCGCCTATGTCCCCAGTGCGCTGCCTATGCCCATGCTATTGCATGCCATCCAGGCATTTCAGCATATGTCAGCGGGCGAACGTCAGGCCTGGCAACAGATGTTGCAACACTACCTGTTTAACCCGGCAGACCCTTTAGCCCATGTCCCTGAAAATGCCAGGGGGGTCCAGGGTAAGCTGACACCGCAACTGGCACAGGGACTGG
This sequence comes from uncultured Chromatiaceae bacterium, assembly GCA_963975465.1. Lineage (GTDB taxonomy): Bacteria > Pseudomonadota > Gammaproteobacteria > Enterobacterales > Alteromonadaceae > Alishewanella. Next base: position 127,185 of record CAXBHB010000003.1, on the reverse strand, counting down.
ATAAATGGCTGGCAGCGCAGCTACAGCGATAACAACCGCTGGCTTTACAATGTCATTGATTAACCACTGATTTATCTTGCATTTACAAAGGCAGCTAACTAGAGTGCGCAATCAGGTACACATTAAATGGAGTAGCAGTAGTGGACGTCACCCCTGATTATGATAACTACAGTCTGGAAGATCTGTATTCAGCCGCCAGCAGTATTGACCGTGAACAATATCCCGAGCGCGCAGCGCTGATCCAACAGCACATTGCCAGGCGCGAAGCCGAACTTAATGTGCTGCGACAGCAAGCCGCAGCGACCGCACAATTTAACGTAACAGAAACTGAACCCGTGCTTCACGTTGGCCTGGCTAAACGCAGCCACCGTTTCTGGGGCGCTATTATTGACGCGGTATTGCAAATTCTGATCACCATTCCGTTGTTCTGGTATGTCGGTCTGGCCGCCTTTGCTGACCCCAGCCTGGGGCTGATTATTGGTTCATCTCTGTATGGTGTGGCGGCTTATATTGTGTTGCATGGCTACTTACTGCAGCGCTATGGCCAGACCATTGGCAAAGCCGAATTCGGCATGCGGATAGAACATTTAGATGGTCGTCAGGTGGACTTAAAGCACGTGCTTTTGCTGCGGCATTTACCCATGATGGGGCTGACTTTTATTCCGGTAGTAGGCAACCTGATCGTCGGACTGGTGAATCCGCTGATGATTTTTGGTAAAGAGAAGCGCTGCCTGCATGACCGTATTGCCAATACCAGAGTATGTTACGTTGACAAGCCGGCAGACGCTGGCGAAGGTATGACGGCTTAAACGTTTTCAGCCTGCGCTGATAGCGTTGCAACGTCCACATCAGCATGGTCGCTGGCCATAAAAGCCAGCGCTTTGGCTAAATCACCGCCGAACGGTTCCGCTGCTATCCGCTGTTTGCGGGCGCCGATCCGCTCGGCGGCTTTTAAGTAACGCATGACCTCTTCATGGCGGGTTAACCGCAAGCGCGGCACTTGCATCGTCGCGCCATTTTCATCTTTAGCGATCATGGTGACGTAAGATGAATTGCAGTGTTTGACCTCGCCACTTTGTATATTCTGGGCGTCGACCCGAATACCGACCATCATTGACGTGTTGCCGACGTAATTAATTGACGCTTTTAACGTGACCAGCTCACCCACTTCTATCGGGTTTAAGAAATCCACCCGGTCAACCGAGGCGGTAACGCAATAGCTACCGCTGAATTTTGAAGCGCAGGCAAAGGCAATTTGATCCATTAACGACAGCAAATAACCGCCATGAATTTTGCCGCTAAAGTTGGAGTGAGACGGCAGCATCAGCTGCGACAATGTAATTTCTGAACTGGCAACAGTTTTAAATTGGCGATCCATAGCAAACCCCGACATTAACGGCTAGTTTAATTTACCAGGCTTATCCTGCACCAGTACCCAGGGTGCAATAACCACAGCCCATAACTCAGTGTTATTATCAAACCATTGCTGAGCCTGCTGCTCAGTGGTGCGCCCAACTGTACCCGCGGCCAGCCAGTTTGCTACCTGGGTTTTATCATCAGCACTGAAAGCATATGCTACCTCAACCAGATCGTGTTCGGTATTAATGGTAACCACCGAGCCGGCGGCATAAAACTTCTGCAATTGAGGCCAGTTAATTCTGGCGGTTTCACTGACAATTTTCGCTTTACGCAGCGCCGGGTTTTCGGCATCTTCAGCCAGCTGCGCATCAGGGGGCGTTATTGCACTCATTACCGTATCCTCTGTCAAAAGCGGCCAGTGTAAAACAGGCCGCCGCCTTACTCCAGCTCTTCGTCTTCAGCAGCAACCTGCGCCGCGCTTAGCTCATGTTTTTTCAATAGTTTATAAAAATCGGTGCGGTTGCGCCCGGCTAATTCTGCTGCCCGGGTAACATTGCCGTCCGTCATCTTCAATACTCTTACCAGATACTGCCGCTCAAATTGATCGCGGGCGTCCGTTAGCGTTGGCCAGTAGCTGGTGTTTTGCGATAACGCCTGCTCAACCAGACTCAGACCAATAACCGGGCTGTGGGTCAGCGCCACGCACTGCTCTATGACGTTGACTAACTGGCGTACATTGCCCGGCCACTTAGCGGTAGTCAGCATTTGCAACGCATCGTCAGCAAAGCGGGTCACTTTAACATTATGCCGTTCAGCACTCAGTGCCAGTACATGACGGGCCAATAACGGAATATCCTCCGGTCGCTGCTCGAGGCCCGGCAACTGCAGATTGACCACATTCAACCGATAGTATAAATCTTCCCGGAAACTGCCCTCAGCCATGGCTTGTTGCAAATCACGGTGTGTTGCCGACAAGACTCTGACATTGATTGGAATAGTTTTACTGCTACCAACCGGCCTGATTTGCCGCTCTTGCAGCGCCCGCAGCAGTTTTACCTGTAACGCCACCGGCATATCACCAATTTCATCCAGAAACAGTGTACCGCCATCAGCCTCACGGAATAAGCCTCCGTGCTCATTTACCGCGCCGGTAAAAGCTCCTTTGCTATGGCCAAACAATTCCGACTCCAGCAAATGCTCTGGCAAAGCCCCACAGTTTATCGCAACAAAATGTTTTTCTGCCCGGGGGCTGGCTTTATGAATGGCCTTGGCCAGTAATTCCTTACCAGTACCACTGGCGCCGGTGATCAGCACACTGACATCACGCTGCGCTACCCGGTAGGCTTGCTCCAGCAGCGCCTCCATTAACGGGCTGCGGCTGACAATTTCCTCCCGCCAGTCAGCTTGCTCTGGTACCGACTGATGCACCGCCTGCTTTAAAATGTCCCGCAGCTCGGCATTATTCAGCGGCTTGGTTAAAAAACCAAAAACACCGCGCTGAGTAGCAGCAACCGCCTCCGGAATAGAGCCATGTGCCGTCATCAACACGACGGGCAAGCCCTGATAACGCTTAGCAATTTCGTCGAATAAACTCATGCCATCCAGGCCCGGCATCCGCAAATCGCTTAACACCACATCAAAGCTTTGCTTATTTAAGATGGTCAGCGCCGTTTCTGCACAATCAGCACTGACCACCTGATAACCCTCGCCTTCCAGTCGCAGGGTTAACAACCGCAATAAGCTCGGGTCGTCGTCAACCAGCAGTAAGCGTGATTTAGGGTCGGCCATTATTGCCCCCGTTAATACTTTGGTTCAGCTGTGCTTCAATCTGGGTCAACGCATCAATTTTTTTCTGCAGTTCTTTATTGGTTTTTTGTAATCGCTCAATATTGTCATGTTGCTGCGCATTTAGCCGGGTAAGGGCGCTAACCGCAGATTCGGTTTCCAGCAGTTTCTGATTGAAGGTTAAGTCCCAACTGATCAACGCTGCCAGTCCGGGTGGCAGCATGGCAATTTGCTCTGCCAACTGCATTTGCACCCGCAACCGGGTTAAATAAGGCGTATCAGGGTGCAGTTGTAAGATTATCCGCTGCAACATCTGCACCGGATCAGGCTCAGTGATATCGCTTAGTGACTCGCGCCAGGGTGCGCGGTTGTGTAACAGGCTGGCGCGGTAGTTTACCCAGGCTTGTAAGGTGGCGGGGTCATCGTTAATCCGCAACGGCGACTCCTCTGGTACCGGCGAGTCGGGGCTGGCGGTTGATTCGGTCTCATCGATCGTCTCTGCCGCTTGCTCCGGTGGCAATGGCAACGGCTGACGTAGTAACTGACAACCAGATAATGTTATCAGCAGCAACAGCAACGTCATTCTCATTCTACTTTTCCTCTAACATGGGCAAACGTACTCTGATACAGACATCTGCGTATACCACATCAACAATATCGGCATGACCACCCAGCAAGCGGGCACAGTCCGCAACAATTGACAAACCTAAACCAGAGCCTTGCACCGCGTCAAACCTTGGGGTACTGCCGCGCTGAAAGGGTTCAAACAATTTTTCGCGCAGCGCAGTCGGTATTGGTGTGCCATTATTCGCCACATCCAGCACCAACATATCATCGTTTTTGTACAGTTTAACCCAGACCGGACTACTCTCGGCACCATAGGCCTGGGCATTATTAATCAGATTATCCAGAATACGCCGGAACAGGGTTTCATCGGTATAAATACTGCTGAGCTGGCAATCCAGCTTTATTTGTTGCTGGCGCTGCTGTAACGACAGTGTATGGTCAGCAAAACACGCTTGCAGTAGTTGCTGCGGTACCTGACGGCTTAATTCTGGCTTCGCCTGCTGCAATAGCCGGTTGTAGTCCAGGAGCTGCTCGGTAAGCTGGCTTAAACGGTCAGCGCTGCCATTTAACAACATGACGACTTCCAGCTGTTGCGGGTTTAACGGACCCAGTAATTGTTCAGTAAGCAACGCACAGCCTTCACGTATGCTGGAAAGCGGTGTTTTTAACTCGTGTGAAGCATGGCGCAGCAGAATCAGCCGCAGTGCTTCCAGCTGTTGTAAACGTGAGCTGAGCCAACGCAATTGCTCACCCAACTCAGACAGCTCGCGCGGGCCTTCCAGCTTGCCATCAGGAAACTGTTGCTGCTGGCCGATGGCCCGGATCATTTTATCCAGTTTTTTAACTGGTGCCGCCACCCTGCCCGAGGCCCACAGTACCAGCAACAAGGTTAACAAGACTAACGCCACCGTTTGCCAGGCCTGACGTTGTTGCGCGTCCTGTACCAGTTGTTGCTGGTTTACTAATCGCTGCTCCAGCAAATCCCAGATCTGCTGACTGATATGCTGTTGCCGTAAGCGAATTTGCTGCAGTAATTGCTCCAGCGGGGTGCCGTTTAACTGCAGAAATTCTGCGGCTAACTGGCGCAAATCGGCTTGTTGCGCCAGGCAATCATTGAGGGCGGGCAGGTCGTTACACAACTGACTGAGGCTTTGCTGTTGGTTAGTAATATGACTTTGCGCCACCCGGGCCAGCGCATCGGTTTTTACCACCGCATACTGCCGTACTGCCCGTTCAATATCCACCACCAGATTTTGCATATTTTCAGCCCGGCGCACACTAATCACGGCGCTCTCAGCCTCACTGGTCGCAAAGCGGCTCAGCCCTGACAACGCCTTATGGCTTTGCCACATCAATACCCCTACCGGGATCATCGCCAGTAAAAAACTGAGGATCACCAGCTGACGTAATGAGGCCGTTTGCAAAGGGAAACGCATAGAAAGTTAAACCCGATTAAAGTTAGCGCTAGCATAACCTGTTTAACCAAAAAAAACAGGCCAGTAAGGAGGGCTGGCCTGAACAAACGTCCAGCAAGGAGCTGAACTCATGGGAATGGGATGCGGCTTATTGCTCCTCGCGGGCATAAGCGGGAACTAAACCGGATACAGGCTGACGTGCCAACCTGGCTGTTGCGTGTTGTTGCTCCCAGGCTTGTACACTGGGGTTATTTAAATCCACCCGACGCAGCATCGTTGCCACTAGCATCATGTTGGCAACCAGGAACATCGTGATAAAAGCTAAGAATAAATCCATAACACACCTCCGGTAATTACCTTAGGTGTATCAAGTGTTGTGCCAACTTTAAATAATCATATTATTTCAACAACTTAAATTTAATTTTTAGTGTAAAGCTGCCAGTCTTGGCTAATAGTGTCTGCAATGTGCGACACTATTAACGCCACATATAAATAACTGATATAAATCAACACTTTAAACTGTATGCTTTTTGCGACAATATAGTTAAGCTTTTGTTTTAATTAAATAAAACCATACTGATTCGCTACCCGATCAAAATAATCCAGACAGTTTTTGGCATACTGACGCTTTTCGACATAGCTTCCTGGGAAAAAACTCTTTTTAAACCCATAGGCGACCATGTCTTTTAAGCGCTTGAGCGGAATGTCAAAGTTGTCGAGCGCCAGTTGGTATTCGTTGCATACCGTGGTATTGGATACCAGGCGGTTGTCGGTACAAATCACGGTTGCCATCCGGTTGTCCAGCATGGCTTTGAACTGATGCTGGCGAATATCCGTCAGCTGTGGGTTGGTTTGCAGGTTGCTGGTCAGGCAGACTTCTATGGCAATCCGTTTGTCGGCGATATAGCTGGCCAGATTACGGATATAAGCCGCTTTATCGGCAATTTCGGTGCTATGGATCATCTCCGGAATAAACATGGAATAGCCGTGGCCAATCCGGTCGGCATAGCATTCGGTTATGGCTTCAAACACGCTTTCAGCACCATAGGCCTCGCCGGCGTGCAGGGTTTTCAGCATAAAATGCTGATGGGCATATTCGTACACCTCTTTAAACTTACTGGCGGGATAACCTGACTCCTGGCCCGCTAAATCCAGGCCGACTATCGGCATTGCACTCTCGTCGCGCAACCTGACACTGGCCCGCACCAGCTCCATAGCGGCCAGTTTAATCACATCCATCGGCGCAAAATCACGCATCAGTTGAAACAGATTGGTGTAGTAAGGCGAAAAGCCTTTATCGCCAAACATCCGCATCGCACAATTAATAATACCGTAGCCAAACGGCGGTTTATTGCCGCTAAGCACGGCTTCGGTGCGGTTATATTCGTCTTTTGCCCGCTTTAAACCATTGTTCACCGCATGCATAACCTGGTCAAAATCGATACCGCGGCTTAAGTCGATTAATAGCTGCGGCGCAAACCGCACTTCAATATAGTTAACGCCCTCTGACTGGTTATCAACCGCCAGCTCATACGCTGCCTGCTCTAAATTTTCAGGGTCACGCAATACCGCACAGGTGTACTGAAAACAGTGTAAGTATTCACCCAGGTTCTGGTATTTATCTTTAAATACCAGCTGTTTTAAACCATCAACGCTTTGCGAGGGCAATTTGGTATCAGTGCGTTTTGCCATCTCAATCAGGCTATCCAGCCGCAAACTGCCATCCAAATGCAGGTGCAAGTCAGATTTGGGCATGGCTTTAATAAAATCAGCAGAATAACGTGGCATAGCAGCTCCTCAGGATACAAGTACGGCTAATTGTATCGCAAAAAGCCGTATCAGGCTTTTTCATCTGATTTAGGATTAGCGATACAAGACTAACCGGCCCCACTATTGGCTTTCTCACGGTTGAAAAAGCGTTTGGCCTGGTTTAAATCGATCAGGTGTTGCTTATTGGCGGTCAGTGCCCGCCAGTCTGCTGCAGACAGCAAGCGAAACGACCGATATTGTGGTTGCTGCTCGGTAAAGCGGGTTTTTACCATGCCAACATCGGTAAACTCTGCCTCGTCATCACGTATTATCAGTGCGCTGCTGGTTTGCTCTGCCTCTACTGCCACTAACCGGCCATCATATAATGCTGCTGGCTTTGCTACCGGGGTATGGCCAATGACCAGTGCTTTCACATTAAAGTGGGCCAATATCTGTTGCAGGTGCGCCTCCGGCCAGTCGCCACCGGATACCCCATCATCATTAGCCGACAGTAGCGCCCGGTATTGGCTTAAGCCATTGCTACCATAAAACAACGCATAGTCAGCCTCGCTCACCTGGTCATTAGTTTGTTGCAAAGTGGCGTGGTACCGCTGATTAAGCTGCGCTACCGTTAAACCGCTGGCCAGCACTTGCGGGCTTACACCGCCGTGGGTAAACAAATAGTTGCCCATTCTGGCAATAATGGGTTGTTGCCGCAGCCAGCCACCTAACACGGTATCCGCAGCAAAGCTTTTCTCATACGGCATAAGCTGCTCAATTGCCCAATAATGCTCAGTTTCTACCCGATCAACCAGGCCACGCATCACATATTGCTCATGGTTGCCATGTATCAGCAGCAACTGGCCCCCCTGCTGCTGTGCCTGCTGCGCCAGTTGATACAAACGCCACATTAACGCATATACCTGACGCCCCCGGTCGACAGCATCGCCCAGCACAATAAGTTGGCCATTGCTAAACTGCCAGTCGCCATTGGCATCGGTCACACCGCTACTGCGGGCCCACTGCTCAAAAAATGCAATATTGCCTTCCAGATCACTGATCACAGCAACTGCGGCTGGCGCCTCAATTTCAGCATTAACGGTCACAGACGACGTCGCCAGCTGATAGCGATACTGCCGCCCCTGACAATCGACCTGCGCACTGTCGGCGTCATGCTGCAGCGTTTGGGTGATACGCGCATTCTGACACCAGGCCGTTAGCTGCAATGCCGATGCATTTTTAACAATAACCGGGCCCTGCAGGCCCGTCAGTGCAGGCTCACTGGCCTGAACGCTGCCGGCAGCATTCCACTTTATTTCGCCGACGCCTATGGGTAGATAAACCTTGTTGTACACGCCGCCCTGCGTTAACTCAACCGTGGCATTTGCCAGTATTGTCAATAAAGCCACTAGCAGCACCAGCAACATAGCCAGCAACACTTTTAATAGTGTTTTCATTAATCCCTGCTTTTATATACAAAAAATAAACAATCGAACGTTATATATTGAAGCAGGCGTAAAAACAATGCCTTTCAGGCTAAGCTATTGCTTTTTAAAATTATCTGACTTAAAACTGTGAACACTTGTTTCTGTTAAGAGCTTAATATGAAGACATTGTCACTATTGCCAGTACTGGCCAGTTTACTCTTTTCTGGCGCTGTCTCTGCCACGACTTCCCCGGTTAGCCAGGGCCGGCTCCTTGCCAGCGCTGCCGATTATCAGGTACTGCCTGCGCGCCAGCGCGTGGCGGTAGAAAACCGAATTGTTACTGAGCGGCTTGAGAAATTGCTGCCGCACCTGATGGCCGAGTCAGAGCTGGATATGTGGCTGGTTATTAACCGCGAGTATGCCGAAGACCCGGTATATTTTACCCTGGTGCCTCAACCCACTTTCGCGGCGCGGCGCACTACCATGCTGCTGTTTAGCCGCAATAAAGATGGCAGCGTCGATAAGTTATCGGTTAACCGCTATCCGCTCGGTGAACCTTACAAATCGGCGTGGTCGGGTGGCAATTTAACCGAACAATGGCAAGCGCTGGCCGCTGAAATTGTTAAACATCAGCCAGCAAAGATTGGCATTAACACCTCTGAACACTGGGCGGTTGCAGATGGTTTGAGCTCAGGCCTGCATCAGCAGCTGATCAATGCATTGCCGGCAGACTATCACAGCCGGTTGGTGTCGGCTGAGCAACTGGTCGTGCGCTGGCTTGAACAACGCACCGCCAGCGAGCTGGAAATTTACCCGCAAATTGTCAGCCTGGCTCGCGCTGTTATTGCCGAAGCGTTCAGCAATAAAGTGATTACCCCGGGTGTTACCAGTACCGACGATGTTGCCTGGTATTTGCGTGAACGGTTTGAGCAGCTGGATTTACCGGTCTGGTTTATGCCCTACGTCAATTTGCAGCGTGCAGGCTCATCGTGCGAGGCCGATAGCCCTTATTGTGGCGAAAGCGGGATTATTCAGCGCGGAGATGTGTTACATACCGATGTTGGCATTTGCTATCTGAAGCTATGCACCGATACGCAGGAAATGGCCTATGTCCTTAAAAATACTGAAAACGATGCCCCTGCTGGCCTGAAAGCCGCGCTGGCCACCGGCAATCGGTGGCAGGATATCCTGACCGGCCAGTTTAAAACCGGCCGCAGCGGCAATCAGATCCTGGCTGCAACAATTAAAGCCGCTGAAAAAGCCGGAATTAACAGCAGTACCTATACCCACCCGCTGGGATTTGTCGGTCACGCTCCCGGCCCAACCATCGGCATGTGGGATAATCAGGCTGATACCCCCATTAACGGCGATTGGCCGTTACACCCTGATACGGCTTATGCTATTGAGGGCAACATCAAGCAAACGGTGTCTGACTGGAATAAGCAATATGTGCAAATCAAACTTGAGCAAAGCGCTTACTTTGATGGCAAGCAGGTTATTTACCTGGCAGGCCGGCAAACCCAGTGGCATCTGATTCGCTAAGTTTTTCATATCGTTACGGTATCTAACTGGCAACCCTTTGTATTTGCAAAGGGTTATCAGATCAACTAGTCTTCAGGCGTAGCACAGCGTTAAATTTCCATGTACTTAATCTAATTCAACAACGAAGTTCGCCGTAAAACAATCAGCTTAAGGACGTATACATGATGAATAAATATCTAACAGCCAGTATTGCCAGTGCCATGTTAATGTTTGCCGGGCTCATCTTAACTGCCAGCCCTGCTGTCGCAGGTGTTTACACTTCTGATCAAGTGATTGCAACCCAACAATACCAATACAATAAACAGCAAGTACTCGCCTTTGTCGATACTGCAGAAGTTCAGCAAAAACTGCAGACGCTGGGTGTTAGCCCGGCAGATGCTAAACAGCGCATTGCCAGCATGACCAACGCTGAGCTCGAAGCGTTTAACTCCCAGCTAAACGATATGCCTGCAGGTGGTGTTGTTGGTACTATCGTTACCGTGTTAGTGGTCGTGGCAGTGCTTGATCTGATGGGCATTACCGATGTTTATCCGTTTATCCGCCCCATCTGATAAGTGCTTTTTATCCGCTTTTTACTACAGGCCAGCCTGTTGGTTGGCCTGTTTCTTGGTTCAACCGCTTGCCAGACTCCGCCACAAACTAAACAACTGTTGGCAGCACCACCGGCCATTGCTGGTCAGCATGTTATTGCTCAGGTACCGTTTTATCCGCAGCAGGAATTCTTTTGCGGTCCCACTACCTTAGCAGAAGTTGCTAACTTTCATGGTTTGAACACCAGCCCGGAACATATTGCGCCTAACACCTTTACGCCTGCGCTGGAAGGTACCTTACAAATTGAAATGGCCGCAGCAACTCGTCAACTGGGCATGCTGGCCTATCAGCAGCGCGGTACCATGAGCCAGTTACTCAGTCTGGTTGCCGATAATATTCCGGTTATTGTGCTGCAAAATAATTCAATTAGCTGGTTACCGCAGTGGCATTACGCGGTCGTTGTGGGTTATGACATCAATAACAGAGAAATAATTTTACATACCGGGGTAACCGAAGCGCACCGGCTCAATATCTCAACCTTCGAGCGCACCTGGCAGCGCGCGAACTACTGGCTGCTGGCGATGCTGCCCCCTGAATTGACCAGCACCCAATTTGACCCTTTTGTTTACACCAAAGCCTGCCAGGATTTAATTAATACCGGCCAAACCGACACAGGCATTGCCGCGCTGATAAATGCTACCAGGCAATGGCCTGACTACTGGTTGCCGTATTTTCTGCTTGGTAACCATTACTTTTCAAGCAAGCCGGTTTTGGCTGCCCATTGGTTTGAACGAGGCTTGCCATATGCACGGCAACACGCTGCGTACCTTAACAATTATGCCGTATTGCTTAGTGAACTGGGCTGTAACCATCAAGCGGCAAAAATAATTAATACAGCATTGCTCCTTGCACCAGAGGACAATAATTTACTGGATAGCCAGCAGCAAATTCGTGCGGCGCAGCAGGCAGCCCATACCGATAACGAACAGTGCCCCTCGGCAAAGCCTCATTCGGTAACAGCAAACGACAGCAGGTTTAGCGACAACCTTCAGCGTTAATAACCGCCAGTTCATTCTCTATCTCATGCTTCAGTGGCGCGGCCAGTGCAGCGTTTGACTGATGGATAACATGGTAAATGTCGATGGGGGCAACCGGAAGTGCCACCACGCTGGTATTGGTTGCAGGATGCACGCAATTCAGCGTGCTGCTGACCCACAAAAAGCGGTCAACTTTACCTGCGTGATACAGCTGGACCAACTGGCTCCAGTCCCGTACATGGTATTTTTTTGCTGTTATCTGTAACTCGAGTGTTTTTACGGCACGGGCACTTTCGGGGAAAAATATCAGCACGCCCGGGTTGGTTAAATCATCAAGTTGACAACGGATACCTGGCCGGCAATGCAGCTCTACGGTAAATTCACCTAACTTAGCCACTTTTATCACGCCATTCAGGTTATCCAGTACCAACGTCGTCCGGACAACATCGCCATCAACCATACCGTCTTCCAGCAAGCGTAAACCACGCTCGGCTTCCACCGCCATAAAACTCACTTCCAGCCCTATGTTTTGATAGGACTTTCGGATTAAGGGTAACAGCACATTGTCAGTTAGCGGATGACTGACATAACCTAACATTAGTTTTTGTGATCGCTGTGGGTTAGTAACTACGTCTGCTAAACATGAAGACCACAGTACCAGGCAAAGTACAAACAACAAGGCTGTTTTAATACCCATTTACATTCCCTGACGAGCAAATTTTCAGCTAACAGATCTGGCGCAGAGGCAACCCTACCAGCGACCTGTGGATGCGTTCTATCAAATATCAACAATAGCAGTATAGTCTTTACCCGTTACAAAGGTTACCCCGACGTCCTCTGCTTCTATGATCTATCTGCTGATAATGGCAACATTATTAATGATAATGTCCTTGCATTTTTCAATGTTGCATTCTATGTTAAACAGCATGTACCATATGGAGTAGTGGTACATATGGATACTATTCAACGCTACCTGTTTCTACTCCGACGCCTGACAACAAAGGATGTTTGACATGTTTTTACGTTCCTTCAACCCTGAGAGTGCAACATGATTGCGATTGATCTCAGCTCATCCGAGCCATTGTTCAACCAGTTGATTCAGCAAATTAAAAAGGCTGTTGAACAAAAATCTTTGATACCTGGTGATCAACTTCCCTCAATCCGGCAGCTCGCATCGGAGTTGGATATCAATTCAAAAACCGTCGCTAAAGCCTATAGCCTGCTGGAACGAGATAAGGTTATTGAGTCAAAAGGGTACCGGGGCAGCTTTGTCCATCCCGATGCGCTGCACAATGTTCAGCTCAATATCAGCGAACGGCTAAATAACGAGTTAGCAAGGGATATCGCGCGTTACCGGGCAATAGGCGCCACTGATTCCGAAATAAGGATCGCGTTCAATCATGCTATTTCAAATGACAAAAGGTAAGGATATTTTATGTTTAACTGGCAATTAGAATCTCAATACGTCGTGCCCATGCTGCAGGTTTTGGTAACGCTGGGTTTGGTACCCATTATCAGTTACCTGCGTTACTTGTATCTGGCAAAAACGTTTGCCGGCCCCGCGTTTCCTGCTGCAAAAAGCGCTTTAGCAACGCATACCAACAACTCTCTTAAAGTATTTATGCCCCTGACAGCAGCCTGCTTAGCGTTTGGTATTGCAGTTGCCTGGCAAGCGCAGAGCAATCAAAGTGAATTATTTAACTGGGACAACCAAGCCGGACTGATGGTATTGTTTTTCATCGCAGCGATCCCTATTCTGCACATTGCGCTAAAACAAAAACAACTCTATGCTATTCTGCTGCAATATACTGACACCATTCGCACTGCATCGCTAAAACCGACGAAATGGTATCAGCTGTTGTCACCCTCTTTAGTTTGGGCCGTGGTCGCAGCGCAACTCCTGTTTGTCAGCACCGTGTTTTATTTTAAACAGCATCCTTTCCCGGGCTTTGCTGGCTATACCAACCTGCTAGGGGCGCTCCTTCTCAACGGAGTATTTATAACTACCTTATTCACGATTTACCGCAGTAATCAATTCAGGGCGATTAAACGGCCTGAACATCGCCAGGCAATTAAATCAAAAATGTTAGATGTGAATCTCTTTATCTGGCTGGCAGCCCTGCTTAATCTATCATTAACGTTGTGGATATCAGGTACGCAATGGGTTGAATACAAGTTGTTAGTCCAATCGTTATACTTGCAGTTTGTTATTGTCACAATGGCCTACACGCTAACCTTACCTGCCAGCGTCATAAAAACAGCAGATCAACCCTAACCGGCAGTGATCAGCCGGGCTTTTGCTTGACAGGAATAGCGTCCAGCAGCTTGATAATAGTGCGGTCATTACCCAGCCGCGCTAACTCGAGCAGATAGTCTTTTTCAAGCTTGTGCATAGTCTGACCAGCCAGTATGTCTTTTACCAACGGTGTTTCGCCATTGGCTATCGCCGTTTTCAACGCTTCAAAGTCTGCAATACTATGTTCATTCTGATGAGGGTTTTCTGTGGTCATCGTGCCTCCCTGAGTTGATTCTGGTAATTGACGCAAGCTGTTACTTCACTGCAGGCAACTCGCCCCAGTTAGTGGTGTAAGCAGGCGACAACATGTCGCGCTTCATGCTCCATTCCTGTTTACCACCCTGACTGGCAAACCAGATGGTCTTGCTTTGTTTGGCGTTAAGTTTATCGATAAGTTGCATCAGTTTCTGATCGGATTGCTGTCGCCCTGGCTGCTCAGCCACCTTGGTCTGCTCGGTAAACAAGTCGGGTTGAACTACCCCTGGGTCGTAGAAATCAGTCAGCATCACCCCGGCTTTAGCATAACGATGACCATTTACCCATATCGATTCCAGCAGCTGCATCGCCTTATTTAAAAACAGGCGGGTGTCGTTGCCGGGAGCGTCAAGCGCCACACTTTTGCTGGCGCTGTATGGAGGGTCTTTATCACTAAACGGACTGGTCCGCATAAATATTGTCAGATGTTTGGCCTGTTGTTGCTCCTGGCGCAGTTTACTGCAAGCCCGGCTGATATATTCACTAATGGCCTCAGCCATCTGTTGTTTATCAGTAATCCGTTCGCCAAACGAGCGGCTGGAAATAATCTGCTTTTTGGTGGTGGCTATTTGTTCCAACTCCAGGCAGGACTCGCCATTAAGCTCGCGCACGGTACGTTCAACCACCACCGAAAAATGCTGCCGGATGTAATGCGGGCTGCTATCTGCCAGTTGCAGCGCGGTGTTAATACCCAATTGCTGTAAGCGTTGTGTCAGCTTGCCGCCTATGCCCCACACTTCGCCCACCGGCAACAATGCCAGTAACTTACGCTGGCGGCTTTTATCGGTTAAATCGACCACCCCGCCGGTTTTGTGCCAGGTTTTGGCCGCATGATTGGCCAGCTTTGCCAGGGTTTTACTCGGCGCTATACCCACACACACAGTAATGCCCTGCCATTGCAAAATACGCTGGCGAATTGTCAGGCCGAACGCTGTCAGACTTTGCAGCTTTTGCAAACCGGCTAAATCGAGAAACGCTTCATCTATGCTATACACCTCAACCTTCGGTGCCATCGCCTCCAGCGTGCTCATTACCCGCTGCGACATATCGGCATATAGCGCATAATTGGACGAAAATGCCTGTACGCCATGCGCACGCATCAGCTCACGTACCTGAAACACCGGCACGCCCATTTTAATGCCCAGCGCTTTTGCTTCCTTAGAGCGTGCGACCACACAACCGTCATTGTTCGACAATACCACCACCGGCGTGGCGGCTAAGTCGGGCCTGAACAGTTTTTCGCAACTGGCATAAAAGTTATTGCAGTCAACCAGCGCAAACACGCTGTTATCTTTGCTGCTCATTTGCGCTTCATTTGCCGGATAACATTGGTGACCACACCAAAAATATTCAGTTCGTCGCCATCCGTAAGCGTAATAGGCTGGTACGCCGGGTTGCGCGGCAGCAGCTGCAACTGTGGCTGAGTCGCCAGCTGCTTTACTGTAAATTCATTGCCTACTGCGGCGACCACAATATCGCCATGTTCGGCATTTATTGCCCGATCGACTACCAGTACATCTCCGGCAAAAATACCGGCGTCAATCATCGAGTCGCCCTCTACCCGCACAAAAAAGGTGGCGGTGGGATGGCGCACACACAACTCATTTAAGTCGAGCGTACGCTCAATATAGTCTTGCGCCGGTGACGGAAACCCGGCCCGTACCGGATCACTGTAAAATGGCATCCGCCGCCGGGGCCAGACGCCGGCACTACCCATCATTACTGCAGCCATATTACACCTCAAATACTGTTTATACATACAGTATACCAGTCAACTTCAAATTGGCAATCACCGCAAAGCCATCGCCCTGGCTCCGGCTGATGCGGCAAGTATAAAACAACTTGATCCCGATAAAGGTTCAGGCGTACAATTGTTTCAGAAATTTCTGAAAGTTCAGTAAGGACTGATCCATGCAAATGACACCGATGATCGAATCTTTCGTTTGCCACTTTGGCGAGATGGGCAGCCGCTGGGGGTTTAACCGCACCGTGGGCCAGATATACGCCTTGCTGGTAGTTAGCGCAGAGCCAATTTGTGCCAATGATATTGGCGATTTACTGGGTATTTCCCGTGGCAATGTCAGCATGGGGTTAAAGGAACTGGGCAGCTGGCAGCTGGTGCAGGTGCAACATAAAGCCGGCGATCGTAAAGAGTATTACTTTTGCCGCGGCAGCATCTGGGATATGGCCAATAAGGTGTTTGAAGAACGGCGAAAACGCGAAATGGACCCGACATTGTCACTGCTGCGCGACATTATGATGGACGAAGCGGCCAATACCGACGAAGCCTATGCTCAAAAACGAATTACAGAAATTCATGACCTGCTGGAAAACATTACCGACTGGACGCAGAGCTTGCAGTCATTGTCACCCGAAAAGCTCAATACCCTGATGAAGCTGGGCTCGGGGGTGGGCAAGGTACTGGAATTTACTGACAAGTTCCGGCCAAAAAAAGACGCCCAGGGCGAGAGTAGTAAGTCGTAAATAGTCAGTAGTGAGGTGGTTATGTTAGATACGTTAATTTTGTCGCGTATTCAGTTTGCAGCCAATATCAGTTTCCATATTCTGTTTCCGACCATCACCATTGCCCTCGGCTGGTTGTTATTTTATTTCAAAGTACGCTTTGATATCTCGAAGCATCCGGTCTGGATGCGGGCCTATCGGTTCTGGGTAAAAGTATTCGCTCTGACCTTTGCCCTGGGGGTAGTCAGCGGTATTACTATGTCTTTTCAGTTTGGCACCAACTGGCCAGGCTTTATGGAGAGCATCGGCAATATTGCCGGGCCGCTACTCGCCTATGAAATTCTGACAGCGTTTTTCCTGGAAGCGACCATGCTTGGTATTATGCTGTTTGGTTTTCACAAAGTACCGCGCTGGGCCCATACCTTAGCGACTTTCCTGGTGGCACTTGGCACCACCTTCTCGGCATTCTGGATTTTAGTGCTGAATTCCTGGATGCAAACCCCGGCCGGTTTTGAAATGATTGATGGCGTAGCCCATGCCACCGATTGGTGGGCCATTATTTTTAACCCGTCGTTTCCGTACCGGTTTGTGCATATGCTGCTGGCGTCGGCACTGACCGTCTGTTTTTTAGTAGCAGGTATTTCGGCCTATCGCCTGCTGAAGGGCGATAATAAAAAAGCGCCAAAGCTAACCTTAAAAACCGCCATACTGACCGCCGCGATTTTAACGCCGGTGCAAGTATTAGTAGGCGATTTTCATGGCTTAAATACCCTGGAACATCAACCACAGAAAATTGCGGCAATGGAAGGGATCTGGCACACCGAAAAAGGCGCGCCGCTGGTGTTATTTGCGATACCAGATGAAGCAACCCAACAAAACCGCTTTGCAATTGAAATTCCGAAACTGGCCAGCCTGATTTTAACCCATGATAAAGAGGGCGAGCTAAAAGGCCTTAACGAGTTTGCCGGCGAACACCCGCCGGTGGTGCCGGTGTTTTACAGCTTCCGGATAATGGTGGGTATTGGAATGTTAATGCTGCTGATGGCCTGGTGGGGCAGCTATGGTTTGCTGCGGAAAAAAACCTTGTCGCCGCTGCAGCTGAAAATCCTGATCGGCATGACTTTCTCAGGCTGGGTCGCAACGCTCGCAGGCTGGTACGTTACCGAAATTGGCCGCCAGCCTTATCTGGTGTACGGCGTACTGAAAACCCGTGACGCCGTAACCACCGTGCCAGGGGAGCATGTTGCCCTGACCCTGACCATGTATCTGGTGTTATATGCCGTACTGTTGGTGGCTTACATTAAAACCCTGTTCTGGCTGGCTAACCGCGCAGTGGAAGCAGAAGAATATGACTTAACCCGGCCAGGCCTGGCAGAAACACGGGCTGAACCTGGCAATGATACCCGCACCGGAGCCGCACTATGAACTGGCTTAACGCAGAAAACCTGGCCCTGATTTTCGGTGGGCTAACCGCGCTGTCTATTCTGTTATATGCCATTTTAGATGGTTACGATTTGGGCGTCGGCATAACTTTACCAATGGCTAACGAGCCCTGGCGCGACACGGCCATAGCGTCTATCGGCCCGTTCTGGGACGCCAATGAAACCTGGTTAGTGCTGGCGGTCGGCTTGCTGCTGGTGGCATTTCCGGCAGCGCATAGCGCCATTTTACATGCGCTGTACTTACCGGCGGCGTTGTTATTGCTGGGGCTAATTTTACGCGGCGTAGCCTTTGATTTTCGGGCCAAGGTAAAAAACACCCGAAAAACCCGCTGGGATTACACCTTTAAAGCCGGCTCGGTACTGGCCACCTTCAG
The DNA here is from genome assembly GCA_963975465.1 of uncultured Chromatiaceae bacterium. Taxonomy (GTDB): domain Bacteria; phylum Pseudomonadota; class Gammaproteobacteria; order Enterobacterales; family Alteromonadaceae; genus Alishewanella. Next base: position 108,943 of record CAXBHB010000003.1, on the reverse strand, counting down.
CCAGGGCTTTATGCTGGGCATTTATGTGATGGGGCTTGAGTACACCGCCGGCAGCATTGTTTTTGCCAGCTTTAGCGGCCTCTGCGTGACGGCCGCCTATGCCATGATTGGCAACGCCTGGTTAATAGGTAAAACCAGTGGTGAGCTGCAATTACATGCCATCAGGCAATGTAAAATTGCCGGGGTGCTTACCCTAAGCGGTATTCTGGCCGTCAGCGCCATCAACCCACTGGTTAACGTCAATGTGCTGCAGGTATGGACCGAACCGCCACTGGCTTTTGTCTTTGCTGCTATTCCACTGCTGTGCTTTGCGATGTTTGTTATTGGCTATCTGGTGCTTAAACGCCTGCCACTGCCTGGCGATGCCGGTGCCTGGCTGCCTTTTGTTATCTGCAATATTATTTTTATCTGCAGCTTTCTGGGCCTGGCACTCAGTTTTTACCCCTATGTGGTACCGAATCAGCTCACGCTTTATCAGGCCGCCAGTTCACGCGAGTCGTTGCTTATCATATTTTGGGGTGCCGTGGTGGTTATTCCGGTGATTATTGGCTACACCGCCCTGGCCTACTATGCGTTCAGAGGTAAGGCAGATGGTTTGAAGTATTATTAGTGTGCGCGCTGGTTTGTGGCTTTTACTTTGCGTTGTTAAGTTGCGTCACTACTCAGTAATCTTACTATTTCGTTTCGAACTGCGGCTCTGTACGGTACTTTGTAATCATATTCATTATCTGGTCCTAACCACATTGAAATCAGATCCATACAAGGGTTCGCTTCAAAAATAACTATTTCACCATTCTCTTTCAGAAAACAGTCAATACCATAAATATCGAGGCCGATTTTTTTATGGATCTGGTGCAACGTCTCTTTGTATTTCTGGTATGTCGTTTCTTCGAACGATTGCAGAAAAGCTTGCTCATCATTTCGTAACGCAGATTTTTCCATCATTAGTTTATATCTGTCTTTAACCCCTACGCACCATGTGTCAGAGCTCAAAAAATGTTGTGGGAAAAAACGACCATTTATTACGGCGATCCTTGCCTTCCTGTAGTAACCATCCGGGCTCAGACAATTAATATATTCCAATAAAATAAAGCTTCTACCTACTTCAAACCAGTCGCTGATACTTGAAAGATCATGTTCAGAATCAATCTTTTTCATGTATTTAGAATTATGATATCCGGAAAGCCGGATAATAAGTGGATACGCAATTTCACCAGATCTTATTACATCAGCTAGCTCGGCTATACTGCCGACATTGGCAGCTGCAGATTTGGCAACGATAACCTTTTCAATATCACCAAGTAGACGCGGTAAAGCAATTCTGGAGGTTTTATATACATCAACCGGATTATTAACAATGTCATTGAAGGCAAGGTCACCAATCATTTTTTCTATTACTTTCAAGCTCTCAAGACTACTTTCTGAGTCGCCAACCAAATTGACAATCTTATAGTTTTTGGGGCTTTCGGATAAGACGAGTTTTTGATGTATTCCCAGGACGATTAGCCGGCTGTTTTTCTGAAGTTCAACAGATTGCAGATGAGCAGGGTTTAGCGGTAGTGTCCCAACAAAATTTACGTTGAATTTTTGTTCTGTGACTTGCAGCTTGCTCAGGTTATTGTCGTCAGGCCCAACGACAAATAAAATTTTTTTCATTTTACTTTTCTCAGTAAAAACGTGAACCAGAAAATTATGCGCGAAGCGAGTTGCCGGTTTGGGATTCCGTCGTGCAGCAGTGTTCATTCTAACAGCTCATACAAGCCGGTAATACCTGCCACACTTAATAAACACAGCTATGGAGTCACTCTCGCTGCCTCACCCCAACTGCACGTTAGCTGTTAGCTATGCGAACACAGCAACCCAGGTGACGGCATTGCCCACGCCATGCACCAACGCAGGCACCATTACATTACCGGTATGATTGCGCAACCACTGAAAAAGCAGGCTTACGCCGATATAAATAGCGATTAAAATCGCCACTAGGGTAAATTGCTCCTGCTGCAGGTATTGCCATAAACGCAGTGAATGCAGCGGTGCAATAACGAAAAGAATAGTGGTAATTGCCGTGGCTAACCCTAACGACATGTAGCGCTGAAAACTGGTAAAAAGCAGGCCCCGATACAACAGCTCCTGGCCTATGCCGATAAAAAAACCTGAGAAAAACCATGCCAGCCAAAGCCACAATCCCGCAGAAAAACTGTGAATCAGTTGCTCAGCCTCTAGTAAACCAAACAATAGAGCACTCGCCAGCATGCTGCCTGCCAGCAGACTCAACTGATTACGTTTAACCTTAAGCAGCGTTGGATAACAAAAAACCATAACAGCCAGTAGTGCCACTACCAGAGTAAGCTCTATCACCAACCGCAGTGGTTGGTTGAAATACCAATGTTGTGCCTGCAACAACCAGGGGTCGGGTTGTAACACCAACCTGACAGGCAACTCCATCAACAGGAAAACCAGGATTGCTACGCCAGCTATAAGTCCGGCGCGACGCTCAGGTTGCTTAGCGTTGTAAGCGTCTGATTTCACGTTGTAACTCCTTATCTTTGCTTTGCTCTGCATAGCCGAGATGCTGCTGCATCCGGCCGTAATCGCCAGTAAGTTTATGCAGCTGTGCCAGACGCAAATGGGCCCAGGCTGTTTCCGGCACATCATCAGCGGCAGCAACATGGGCGATAAAATAATTCAGCGCAGCAATACCCTCTGCCAGCTGCTGCTGGCTAAACAGCGCAGTGCGGCCTATTTGATACCAGGCATTCAGTACATAAACGTCGGCATTATCCTTTGCTGCCTGAGTTGCGCTGGTAAAGGCAACAAACGCCTCGGAATATTGCTTTTCTTCTTGCAGCAGTAAGCCGTGCCGATAATGAAATTCGGCGTGTGCAGGATAGCTGATCCGGCTTTGCTCAAGCAGTTGCCGATACTGGTCTTGTTGCTCTGTTTGCCGGTAGAAATTAAGCTTGGCCAGCGACCCTTGCAGCGCATCAATGATGGTAATGTGCTCAACCTGCTGCCAGGCTAGCTCTTCATCTCCGCCGGCAATGCCGGGCGCACCTAAATAAAAAGACATTAGCCCCCGGCGATAGCCGGTATTATCGGGTTGCAACTTTACTGCCTGCTCCAGACACGTTAATGATTTTTTTGCATAGCTTAGCGCCGAAAATATCGCGTTTTCAGCCTGCTGGCCCATAATCCGGCCACAGATAAAATGCACTTCTGCATTGTCAGGCGCCAAAGCCAGGGCTTGCTTAATATACTTTTCAGCCAAATCAAGATTAGTGTGCATAGCCACTGTAGCTTGCTGCAGTTCAGGTGGGTTAGCTGCCACCGTTGCATCGGCAGCGCGGCTCACCCAGGGCACTATGGTTAATAGTATTAATAAGAAGGATGTTGGTCGCATGGTTCCGCCTCACGGTTGGGTTGTTTTAAGCAGCCTAACAAGGCCTGCCATGCGCTGTTAGTGCCAAAAGTCACTAAAGCGCCCGTGAGGTGAGCTAAAACCGGAGCAGGATCAGCGTTTTCCTGAAAAGCGGGCAATTATAGAGCGGACATTTAACACCGTTTTTGCCAGGTTATGACTCGCGTCCAATGCGCTGTTCGCTGAGTTTTGAGTGACCGAGGTACTGTCGGCAATTTCGACAATCTGCTGATTAATATGCTCTGCCACTGTGCTTTGCTCTTCAACGGCGGCTGACATTTGCTCAGTTAAACTGGTAATAGTACGGACCGCGTCACGAATGTTATTAAGCGCCTGCCGCGTATGCTCCACCGTTTCCACGCCATGCTGAGCTGCCTGCTCCCCTTTTTCAGAGTTACCCACAGCACTCATTGCCCTTTTCGTCAGTTTTTCCACAATAATATGAATTTTGTCGGTTGATTCACGCGTTTTCCCCGCTAAGGCGCGGACCTCGTCAGCGACCACGCTAAACCCCCGGCCTTGCTCACCAGCACGGGCCGCCTCAATAGCCGCATTTAGTGCCAGTAAATTGGTTTGGTCGGCAATGGTAGAAATCAGATTAGCTGCTTGTCCAATCTCATTGGTAGACTCGGCAAGCTCACGCACCGTCGCGGCAATGCTCACTACTGAGCTGCTGAGTGCATCAATGGCCGTTTTAGCTTCATTGGCCAGTTTTGCGCCCTCATCCACACTTCCCAGCGCATTACGCGCACTGACTGCGTTAGTTTGCACATTGCCCGCTACTTCCTGAATTGCTTGCGACATTTGGGTAATAGCCGAGGCAATTTGCTGGGTCGCATGACTTTGCTGCGACACAGCAGCAGAAGTAGATTCAGACTCTTGCTGAGTTTGCTGGACAATGGAATCCAGAACGGAAGCAGCATCGGCTATCCGGGTCAGTGCGGTTCTACTGCGGGCGATTTCACAGGCTAATGCTAATTTCACCCTCGCCTTACTACCGGTGTCGGCAAAATATGATTCTGCTACCATGCTGTTTGAATAAGACTCCGGGCTAATACTGACAATATCCAGATATTGTGAATTTTGCCGGGAGGCTAACCACAAAGCAGAGAGCACCGTAGCAACAAGTGTTATGGCACCCGCTGTAGCGCCAGATAAACTGTAAACCAGGCCGCAGGCTATTATTCCGGGAATAATAACCGGCGACAATGATTGCAACGCCTTACCGCTACGTGAAACAGCTGACAAATTTGACTTGCCTGCCCGCAGCCTGGCATATGCAGCTTCAGCGCGAGCCTTTTCATCTTCAAGAGGCAACACCCTGACAGACTCATAACCCACTACTCTGCTATTTTCAAAAACCGGGGTAACAAAGGCGCTTACCCAGTAGTGGTCACCATTTTTACGGCGGTTTTTTACCAGCCCCATCCAGACATGACCAGATGAGATAGTCTGCCACATTTCTTTAAAAACCGCCGGAGGCATATCAGGATGGCGGATCATATTGTGGGGTTGGCCAATCAGCTCTTCTTTTGTATAACCGCTCACTTTTATAAAGGCTTCGTTGCAATAAGCGATGTTGCCTTTAGCATCAGTTCCTGAAATCAATCTATCTGACACGGGGAAAATATATTCTTTTTGAGTGACCGGCTGGTTATTTCTCATTGATACAATTGCCTTAGTAGCGGAGTAGACGTTAACCATAGCAACTTTTTGCATAGTTTACAGTAATGGTTGTTTTAAAAGGAAAATAAAATAGAAACATGATGAGATTGGAATGGTGCCCGGGGCCGGAAAATATTGCCGGGAGTAATATTTGACAGCTTTAGCTGGCCTGCCTGGCAGGTGAGCCACAAGAATGTGGCGAACACTTCAACCGGCACGCCCTTGCACCGAGTCACTACCTGCATTGCTGGGAATCATCCCCTTCGCCCCTTGCCTGAAAGATCTATCGGGCAGTTAGCTAAGCAGCGGAGCTTGAGATTACCTGTTGCCATTATAGAAATATTACTCTACTTTAATGCCCTCTAAAGCTTGCCAACAACTCATCTGACAAACATCTAATTTGCTAACCTGATGTTTTCTATGAATGTCTGATAACAACCAAAGTATTGTTACTGGACAAGTTGCTGCAATGATTAAATCAAAAACCGGCTTTAGATTCAGCTGTTGAACAAGACAAATTAAAGTATAAAAAAGGAGTAGTTAATGAAGAAGGTAGTAGCAATCGCTGTTATGGCAGGGATAATTTCTCTGGCAGGTTGTGCTTCATCAAGTCCATGGGATGGAATGCCATACCAGGAAGCAACCGCTTGGCAGGGTATCGGCGTGCAAGCTTTTGATGCAAGATCTTTGCGCAGTAATGGTTTTACACCAACTGATGCCAAAGAGTGGATTCAAGTTGGAATTAGCGCCCCTCAAACAATAATTGAATGGAATAAAGCTGGCTTTGCTCCACGAAATGCTTCTAAGTGGATTGCCAAAAACTTCAGTTTAGACAAGGCGATTGAATACAAAAGCCAGGGTCTGACAGTAGAGTAGCGTTAGCCAAAACTCTATAAAACCTTTCTGTAAGTGGCCGTGTATCAGAACGATACTCAGCCACTCTTTCGCAAAGCTGATAACATAACATATGCACCGCAGACACAGCCCCACCTGTCCTCGATCACTAATAATGTCAGAAAGATAATTTATCTTTACGGCCGGTTTATAACCTGACGTTTCAGTTGTAGTAACAGTAGAACTTCGCTAACGTGTTGTCATCAGGGATATTCAGTACCTTTTTCAACAAGGAATCGTAATGCCGTTACAAAACCGGGTTGACCCTTACGGGCGTCTGATCGCAGCAAAAGCAAAAGGTAATTTTCTTGGTAACCGTGGCATTTTGCATAACGAGAACAAGGAAATTGTATCGCAGTACAAGCATAAAGCCTGGGTTACCTGCGCCTTGTCGTTTAAGGGTATCAAGCGTGAAATATTTGGCCCTAACCGTTACTCAGAACTGTTCTTTCTAGATGAAGCAACAGCATTTTCAGCTGGTCATCGTCCATGCGCACATTGCCGTAAGGCGCGGTATAACGAATTTAAAGCAGCCTGGATTTTCGCAAACGTCGAAGCGCCTGATATCAAATTATCCGTGCAGCAGATAGATGATGTTCTTCATAAAGAGCGGGTAACTAAGGGCGCGCAGAAGGTAATCTACACTGCACAGCTATCAGATCTGCCAAGTGGCACTTTTGTAGAGTTCGATGATAAGCCTAACCTTTTGTGGCATAAAGTTTTGTACCTCTGGTCGCCAGAGGGCTATAAAAAATCAGATATTACCGTTCCGGCAATTGACGATGTAAAAGTGCTGACACCTGCATCAATAGTAAACATATACAGCAACGGTTTTGCCCCTGAAGTACATCATTCAATTGCGAACGACTAGGTAATATTAGTGAACATGCTCAGAAGCGATGCCGTTTTTTCAGATTGTAGAAAATACAGATTCGCTTTATGGCGGGTGTGGGATGAGGCGCTACCCAGCGTTATGTTTATCGGTTTAAACCCATCTACAGCTGATGAAAGTGCTAATGACCCGACATTAACGCGTTGTATCCGCTATGCCCAATCCTGGGGCTATGGCGGGGTCTGCATGGCAAATATATTTGCTTTCCGGGCGACTGATCCCAAAGTGATGATGTCAGTCCCAGATCCTGTTGGCGCTGATAACGACCGCTGGTTGCTTGAGCTTTCACAAAGTGCAGGGTTGGTCGTTGCAGCCTGGGGTAATACTGGCCGTTACATGGGGCGCTCAGATCATGTTAGGAACCTTATACCTAACCTACATTGCTTAAAGTTAAACAAATCAGGTGAGCCTGCACACCCGTTGTATCAGAAAACCCAAATCCAACCGACACTAATGATACTGACATCATGAAAATTGTAACTTGGAACTGTAACGGGGCTCTGCGCAAGAAGTTGGCTGATGTTGATGCGCTAGACGCTGACGTTCTGGTTGTTCAAGAATGCGAAGATCCTGCTAATTACAAGGGGCAATATCTAAGCTGGGCGGGTGATTATCTCTGGGTAGGCGATAACAAAAATAAGGGCATTGGCGTATTTGCCAAGAAAGGCTGCTCAGTCACTGCGTTACCCTGGCTGGGTAGTTATTCCATACCCGGTATATCCGAACATCATTCCAGTGCGACCTGGACTACAGAGCAGCTGAAACTGTTTTTACCCTTTAGCATCAACAACACCTTAACCATCTTGGCGGTATGGACTAAGGGTAGTGATGAAGAGGCGTTTGGTTACATTGGTCAATTATGGAAGTACCTGCAAATTCACCGTGACGACCTAGCCGAGCCGAAGACAATCGTTTTAGGCGATCTAAATAGTAATGTTATATGGGATAAAGCTGACCGCTGGTGGAGCCACTCTGGTGTGGTGGGAGAGCTTAACCACATAGGCCTGCAAAGCGTTTATCACCAACAAACGGCAGAGATGCAAGGGCAAGAATCGACACCAACATTCTACCTGCACCGCAATCTGAACAAGCCTTACCACATCGACTATATTTTTGCGTCAACAGACCTGATAGACAACTGCCAACTAAATACTAGCCAACATGACAAGTGGCTAGCTTTAAGTGACCACATGCCGCTATCTATTAATATTAAATAATGAGATTTGAATGAATTTTGATGATTTGGTCCAGCTGACCGGCCAGTTTTTTGAACGACACTGGGATAAAGCTGAAAATGTTGAATTGCCAGTTTGGAAAAACAATTGGGGTTGGCAAAGCTCAGTGCCTTACCACAATAAGGGTGGAGTTTATGCGTTAATAGATAAAGATGAGGCTGTAATTTATGTGGGGCTCGGTGTGTCACGCGGAAATCAGCTTTACAAAGAGCATGGCATTTCACGGCGCCTGCTATCACATGTTATCGCCACTGATAAGTCTAAAGGACGTGGTTATTACACCCCAAAGCAAAAATGGACAGAGGTGATTGATATTGCTGCCATTGGCTTTCCCAAAGAATTTTGTTACTTAGCACCAGCATTGGAGCATTTTCTAATTGAGCGGATATCGCCAGTTAGGAACAGAACGCTGGCAGCAAATAGTGATTAAAAAAACAGGAATTGATTCTGTCGATGGAGCATTTAAATACCTATCTGAATATTACCGAGCGTGATGTCGACTTGCTTGTGCTCGAAGAGGTTTTAGTATCAGAGACTTTTGCTAATTGGTTCATTGTGGAAATAACGCGGAAGCCGTCGCCAATCAGCATAGTTGGAGCCTGGCACTCTGTTTCAGACGCTTTGCTTGGTGAGTCAGATTTGATTGTAAAGTTCACGTCAAAAGCGGGTGTTACAGAGGCAATTCTGATTGAAAATAAGATCGATGCTGTCGCGCAAGCCGAGCAGGGTTATCGCTATAAAATGCGGGGTGAAAAAGGCATAGAGCAAGGTGAGTGGGCCAGGTTCACAACCTGCTTGTTTGCGCCGCAAAGCTATTTAGACAGAAACGTTGAGCCTTACGATGTTGAAATATCGTATGAGCAAGTTATCGCGTTTTTTCAAATACAAGCCGATGTTCGCAGTTTGTATCGTGCGGCATTTCTGCAGGAAGCGGTAGAAAAAAACAGGCGGGGTTATCAATCTGTTGTCTGTCCGAAAATGACTGGCTTTGCTACAGCATACCTGGATTTTGTGACCCGCAATCACCCTGAGCTTAATCCAGAAATAGCAAAACCAAGAGCTGCAGGCCATGATTGGGTACACTTTTACCCGATCCCACATCAGAAAAATGTTGTTATCGTCCACCAAATACGCGGGCAACAAGTAAAAATTATTTATCACGGCCAGCATGAGCGATTTGATGAGATTGCTACTAGATTTGATGAAGTCAGTGACATGCAACTGACGGTCAAAAAGTCTGGTAAATCGGTAACAGTGGCTGCACAAGCTCCTCATATCGACCTTGCTTGCAATGCCTTTGATGAAGTTGAATTGCAAATTAAGCAAGCTGTGGCGATAGCCATGGCGTTAAAATCATATTTATAACGATGTTTACCTGACGACCGGTAGCTGCCGCCAGGATGTGGTGTAAGCTGGTGATAGCAATTCCAGCTTCATACTCCATTCTTGCTTAGTGCCCTGGCTGGCAAACCAGAGCGTTTTGCTTTGAATTCCACGTTAATACGCCAGCCTTTCGCACTTCACTATAACCGCATAAAACTTGGCTATGGATGCACGTTTCTAGCGGCAATAAGCAGCGAAACTAGCGAAGAACAAGCTTTAATGCACAAAATCGTTTAAATCGGGTTTAAACGGCGATAAAACCGTTGTCAAAAGCGGTGATTTGAAGCGAAAAGGCAAAAGCGCTGCACATAGCGGATTTTTCAGCTAGCTAGTAAATTAGACTGTGTTTTTAAAAAAAATAATGAGATCTGGTAGATAAATGGTGCCCGGGGCCGGACTTGAACCGGCACGCCCTTTCGAGCGAGGGATTTTAAATCCCTTGTGTCTACCGATTTCACCACCCGGGCAGAGTTGCGTTGCACTGAAAAGTGCTGGCAGGACGGCGCGCATAATAATGAACGCCGCCGGCTTATGCAAGTAATTTATTTACCATTCAATAGACGAAGGAACCCGGGGGGACGATAACAGCCGGGTAAACCGGGCCCAACGCTCGGCCTGATCATCCGTCTGCTCAACATAGTCTCTTACCAGTTGTTTACCCCAGTTATAGTTGATGACGTAAGCGCCATAGGTATCAAAAAAGCGCAGCCGTTGCCGGGCTTCTGCTTCGCTGTTCAGGCTGTATTGCTGCAGCAAGGCCACCGCCCGCTCACCATCGATTTCACCGTTTAAGTACTGGCGGGCTATTTCGTTGCCAACATAACTTAACCGCGCCATTAATTTTAGAAACGCCGCGTAATCATCAGCGGTAGCCGGGTCTAAACCCGCCAGTGGGTACAGTACTTCGCGTTCAAACTGCAGTTTCTGCTCGCCCGGAAAAGCCATTTCAATGCCGTAATTGGCACTGCCTTCGGCTATCAATGATTGCGGACTGTATAGCGGATACACGCTGAACTCCTGCCAGCCAAGCTCATCAACCAGCTTGTGTTCCAACAAGGCGTTGTAAGTATGGTGCCCCGGGTAACCCTCGTGGCAACCCAGGTCAACAGCACGGGAAATATCAATCGGCCGCTCGCTGTTAATCTGAATTAAGCTGTAGGCTTTACCCTTGTACCAGTTGTAGCCGCTCCAGGGTTTGTCCTGCACATATTCCAGGCTGAAATCTTCACCTTCGGGCAGGCTAATGTGGGCCTGAGTGCGCTGCTTACATTCTTCAATGGCCCGCTGAAACACAGCATCAAGTTTATCTGCAGGGATCACAAAGTTTTTCCGGTATGCCACTACCCGCTTTGACAAACTGCCCTCTCCCGGCACCAACTCGTCAATACCTGCCAGCACTTCGTCAAAATCACTCAGGCTGTAATTAGGTGGCGTCGTGTCATAAAGGGCCTGAGCCTGAGCTTCAAAGTTGGCCTTTTTACCATTGCTTAAACTATCCGCATGAAACGCCAACGCCTGTAATTGCTTATCCAGATAATGCAGCCGTAGTTTTTGCATCTCGTTTTCAGCCGTGGGCTGGCTGGCAATTGCATCACGCAGGGTTTTCGCTTCTGTAGCTATAGCTGCTGCGCTTAACGCTTTGGCCAGCGCGTCATCGCGCAATTGTTGCGGGCCATAATAGGCATCGACATAATTGCTGTCATGTTCGCCCAGCGCTAATACCAGTTGCGTATACTGGCGGGCGACATTATCCACATCAACCGTTGCGGCCAGCCGGGGATCTGGCGCTTTGCCACATGCGGCAACCAGTACAATGCTGGCAGTCAGTATCAATGGTTTAAACAGAGGGTTTCGCATAATCAGCTTCCTTGGTTCGACTTGTTATAGTGCGCTTAGCGTAACGCTTCACCTGATAAGCAGCAACTTTTTAAAGCATTTAGCCATCTATACTGTTGCAGTTAAAAAATAACCATGTTATTACTATTGGCGTCTTGCTACAAATAACCAATATGAGCAATAAATGAATCTACAACGTTGCGTTTCAATTATCAGCCTCCTCGTGCTCCTCAGCGGCGCGCGGGGTGTGGTTTATTGGTAAAAAAACGTAACGACCAATAACGAAAAACCCCGTGCCACTGGCCGGGGTTTTTTGCTTTTAAGCCCCCGCCACAGGTTGCAACCGACACCGGAATAACGGAACAGGAAACACAAGATGAGCGGCGATAATAAAATCTGGATCTTTGACACCACCTTGCGCGATGGCGAGCAGGCACTGCGGGCCAGCTTAAGCCAGAAGCAGAAAATACAACTGGCCCATGCCATTGCACGCTTAAAAGTAGATGTGATGGAAGTGGGTTTTCCGGTATCCAGCCCTGGCGATTTTGACTCAGTGCAGCGCATTGCACGCGAAGTTAAAGGCCCGATTATTTGCGGCTTAGCACGCGCCGTTAGCGCCGATATCGAAGCTTGCGGCGAAGCGTTAAAAGATGCCGAGCGGCGGCGTATTCATACCTTTATTGCCACCTCGCCATTGCATTTACAGTACAAATTGCGCAAAACCCTGGCCCAGGCCAGCGAGCAGGCGGTAGCCGCGATTAAACTGGCCAGCCGTTATACCGACGACATCGAGTTTTCCTGTGAGGATGCCGGGCGCACCCCGATTGATGACTTATGCTGGATTGTCGAGCGGGCCATTAACGCCGGCGCCACCACCATTAATATTCCCGATACCGTGGGGTACACCATCCCCAACGAGTTCGCTACCATTATCAGCACCTTGCGCAATAAGGTTCCAAACATTGATAAAGCCCGCTTAAGCGTACACTGCCACAATGATTTGGGCTTAGCCGTCGCCAACAGCATCAGCGCCATACAGGCCGGCGCCCGTCAGATTGAATGCACGGTAAACGGTATTGGCGAGCGCGCGGGTAACTGCTCGTTAGAAGAAGTAGCGATGATTATCAACACCCGCAAAGATGTATTGGCGCCCTTGTATACCGATATTAAAACCACTGAAATTTACCGAAGCTCTCATTTAGTTAGCCAGATTTGCAATATGCCTATTCAGCCCAACAAAGCCATTGTCGGTGAAAACGCCTTTGCGCACAGTTCGGGCATTCACCAGGATGGCGTGTTAAAGGCGCAAAATACCTACGAGATAATGGCACCCGAACAGGTGGGCATTCGCCAGAACGAGCTGAACTTAACCTCGCGCTCGGGCCGGCATGTTATTCAGCACCGTTTGGCCGAATTAGGTTACACCACTGCCGATTACGACTTAGAGGCGGTATATCAAAGCTTTGTCTCCCTGGCCGACCAAAAAGGTCGGGTGTTTGATTATGACTTAGAAGCACTGGTGTTTTTTGAAAACATGCAGGAGCAAAACGACTATTACGCACTGGAGTTTTTAAGCTCGTCCACTCACACCGGCCATATTGCCAGCGCCACCGTCGGCTTACGCTGCGGCGATCAGCTGTTTACCGAAGCTGCGACCGGTAACGGCCCGGTAGAAGCCGCATTCAGTGCTATTACCCGCATCAGCAAACTGACTATTAAAATGGTTGATTTTAACCTGCAGGCCAAAGGCAGCGGCGAAGACGCGCTGGGCCAGGTCGACATTATTGCCGAGCATGAAGGCCGACGTTTTCATGGTGCCGGTCTGGCGACCGACATTGTGCGCAGTTCGGTACTGGCCTATGTCCATGTGCTGAATATGATCCAGCGCGCCCAGACTATCGACGCCCATAAACATGCTCAGAAACAAACGCGTGACCATGCGCCAGAAAAGAACACAGTAAAAATTGCAGCAGGTGAACAATAATGAACAAGCAATACAACATTGCGGTCCTGGCCGGTGATGGCATTGGTCCGGAAGTGATGGCAGAAGCAGTAAAAGTATTACAGGTAGTAGCCGATAAATTTCAGTTTGGCCTAACACTGACCCCGGCCCTGATTGGCGGTGCCGCCATTGATGCCAGCGGTGAGCCGTTGCCGCCGCTAACCTTGTCGGTTTGCCAGCAAAGCGACGCCATTTTATTTGGTTCAGTCGGCGGGCCGAAATGGACCGGCTTAGCCCCGGATAAACAACCTGAGCGAGGCTCGCTGTTACCGCTTCGCAAAACCTTCGATTTATTCTGTAATTTGCGCCCGGGCCAGATTTACCCGGCGTTTGCTGACTTATCGCCATTGCACCCACGAGTCAGCAGCCTGGGTATGGATGTATTGTGTGTGCGTGAGCTGACCGGCGGCATTTATTTTGGCGAAAAAGGCCGCAGCGACACCGATGCTTATGACACCCAGCGCTACAGCGTGGCTGAAATTGAGCGGATTGCCAGAGTGGCGTTTGCGGCGGCCCAAAAGCGCAGCAATAAAGTTACCTCGATTGATAAAGCCAATGTGCTGCAAACCAGCATTTTATGGCGTGAAACGGTTGAGCGCATTGCCAGCGACTACCCGGATGTCACCCTGGAGCATATGTACATTGATAACGCCGCCATGCAGCTTATCCGCAGCCCGCAGCAGTTCGATGTCTTGCTGTGCGATAACCTGTTTGGCGATATTTTATCCGATGAAATTGCCGCTATTGCCGGCTCGTTAGGCTTATTACCTTCAGCCAGTTTAAATGGCAGTGGCTTTGGCTTGTATGAGCCGGCTGGCGGCAGCGCACCCGATATCGCAGGCAAGGGCATCGCCAACCCTATCGCGCAAATTTTAAGTGCGGCGTTAATGCTGCGCTACAGCTTTGGCGAGGAAGACGCCGCCCGGGCTATTGAACAAGCCGTGCAGCACTGCTTAGAGCAACATATTGTCACGCGCGACATTGATCCGAAATCTACTTATGGCACGGCCGCTGTTGGCGCCGCTATTGTTGCCACCTTACGCCAGGAGAAAAATTAATGGGCCAGGCTACTGCTAACGCACAAACCTTATATCAGAAAATTTATGCCAGCCATGTGGTCGGTAAGCTAAACCCCAGCACCGATTTGCTATACGTTGATCGCCATTTAATTCACGAGGTAACGTCACCCCAGGCATTTTCGGGTTTAAAACTGGCGAACCGCAAAGTACGCCGGCCAGATTTGACCTTCGCTACCATGGATCACAATGTATCCACCCAGCGCCGCAGTATCGATGCGGCCGGTGAAACCTCACGTAAGCAGCTGGAAGCGTTAGCCGCCAACTGTGACGAAAACCAGATCCCGTTATTAGATTTAACCCACCCGGATCAGGGTATCGTCCACGTTATTGGCCCGGAGCAGGGCTTAACCCAGCCTGGCATGATTATCGTTTGTGGTGACTCTCATACCTCTACCCACGGTGCTTTCGGCGCGCTGGCCTTTGGCATTGGTACCTCAGAGGTGGAGCACGTACTGGCTACCCAAACCCTGCCCCAACAGCAGGCCAAAACCCTGAAGGTTGAAATTAATGGCGAACTAAGCCGCCATGTTACGCCAAAAGATGTAATTATGGCGGTTATTGGCAAACTTGGCACTGCCGGCGGTAATGGCTATGTTGCGGAATTCTCCGGTAGTGCTATTCGCGCCATGAGCATGGAAGGACGAATGACCCTGTGCAATATGAGCATTGAAATGGGTGCCAAGGCCGGCTTAATTGCCCCGGATGACACCACCTTTGCCTACATAAAAGGCAAAGCCCATGCGCCCAAAGCTGAACACTGGGACGACGCAGTACAATACTGGCAAAGCCTGTACTCCGACGCCAATGCGGTATTTGATCAGACCGTCACGCTTGATGCCAGCAGTATTACGCCGCAAATAACCTGGGGCACCAACCCCGAGCAGGTAATGGCCGTTGATCAGAGCGTACCTGCACCTGCCAGTTTTTCGGACCCGACCAAACGCGATGCTGCCGAGCGCGCGCTGAGCTATATGGGGCTGGAGCCGGGCCAGAAGCTGACCGATTGCAAAGTAGATGTGGTATTTATTGGCAGCTGCACCAATAGCCGGATTGAAGACTTGCGTGCTGCTGCCGGTGTGGTGCAGGGCAAGCAGGTAGCCGCTGGAGTGCGGGCCTTAGTGGTACCAGGCTCGGGCATGGTGAAACGCCAGGCTGAAGATGAAGGCCTGGCCAGTATTTTTAAAGACGCCGGCTTTGAATGGCGTGAACCTGGCTGCAGTATGTGTCTGGGTATGAATGATGACAGAGTAGCCGCCGGCGAGCGCTGTGCCTCGACCAGCAACCGTAACTTTGAAGGCCGCCAAGGCCGTGGTGCCCGCACCCACTTAGTCAGCCCGGCCATGGCTGCCGCCGCCGCCATTGCCGGTAAGTTTGTTAATATCGCCGCGCAGCCAGAGGGAGAGCAAGCATGAGTAAGATATTTGCACAGGGCCTGGTGTGCCCGCTGGATAAAAATAACGTGGATACCGACCAGATTATCCCAAAACAGTTTTTAACCAGTGTCAGCCGCGAGGGTTTTGGCCAGGCCATGTTTTTTGACTGGCGTTATTTAGCCGATGGCAGCCCTAACCCGGATTTTGTGATTAATAAGCCAGAATATCAGGGAGCCAGTATTTTATTGACACGGGCTAACTTTGGCTGTGGTTCCAGCCGCGAACACGCGCCCTGGGCCATCCAGCAATCGGGTTTTAATGTCATTATTGCCGAAAGCTTTGCTGATATATTCTTTAATAACAGCGTTAACAATGCCATGTTATTAATTCAGCTAAGTAAAACAAATATCGAACTGCTGTTTAACCGCTGTACTCAGGGGCCACAACAGTGGCAAATTGATTTGCAGAGCCAGGAGATTATGTTCGGTAATAATGCGGCGATGGGCTTCAATATAGACGCCGATATTAAACAACGGCTATTATCCGGCTTAGATTTTATCGGTAGCAGCGAGCAACTAAACCCGCAAATCACCGATTACGAGCAAAGCCGCAAAGCCAGCCAGCCCTGGCTGGGGTAAACCGCAGCAAGGAAATATATGCAGCTCAGAACCAGACTAATGCTAGTGGCACTATTCACTGTGATAACCACAGGTTGTGCCAGTAACAACGTTAAGCAGGCAGCCGAAGATTTCGGCGATGGCGCTGCTAGTAATGCAGAGCACCGGCAACAGCAAAATGCGGATCAGTCTGTTTATGACGATAACAAACTTAAGAAAGAAGACTCAGTCGCCGGTATTCTGAATATTGGTTTGCAGGGTTTTCTCAGGTTGTTTAAATCTGCAGAGCCTGAATAATTAATGCCTAAACTGTTTTCCTATGGCACCTTGCAGCAAAAAAACGTGCAGCTGGCTAACTTTGGCCGGGAACTGTCAGGCAGCAAGGATATTCTGCCAGGCTATATCGTTGGTGAAATAACAATTACCGACCAACGGGTACTGCGCGAGAGCGGTAAGGCTATCCACCCTATTCTGCGCTTTACCGGCAAAAGCAGTGATGAAGTAGCCGGCACCGTGTTTGAGCTTACCGACGCTGAGCTGGCCCAGGCTGATGACTATGAAGTGGATGCTTACATCAGAGCAAACGCCTGCCTGAAATCAGGCACCCTGTGCTGGATATATGCGGCGGCACCTCATACAGAATAGTGTCAGCAAGCTTGTATTTCTGGTTATAAATCGCTAATTTGGCTACCTAATTAACAGGGATGCAAACTATGTTGTACAGAGTAGTCTGCGCAATGCTGTTGATACTGGCCCAGCCAGTATTGGCCGACAACGCGCAAAGTGTGTTTAATAATTATCAGGATGCACTTATTCAGGTGCAGGTAATAGAAAACCAAACCCAGCGTAAATCAGCAATTGGCAGTGGTTTTTATGTCAGTGACGACTTATTGATCACCAACTACCACGTTATTGCTGAGAAAATTCAGTCAGAACAGCAATACCAGTTAATGGCAAACCTTGGTAGCGACAATAAACAACAACTACACATTATCGCCGTTGATGTTATTAACGATTTAGCCCTGCTGCGCTCGCCGCAAAAACAAAGCCGCCAGTTCACGCTTGCCACTGGTTTACCCGCTCAGGGTGAGCAGGTGTTCAGCCTTGGCAACCCACATGACTTAGGTATGGTGGTCGTGCCAGGTACGTTTAATGGCATGAAACAACAAAGCTTTTATCCAAGGCTGCATGTGACCGGCTCAATAAACCCGGGCATGAGCGGCGGTCCCAGCGTTAACAGCAACAGTGAGGTCATTGGGGTTAATGTGGCTACTGCCGGCAACCAGATTGGTTTTGTCGTACCCGTCGCCCAGGTTAATGCGCTGCTGGCCAGTGCTAATAGTGAAGTACCAGCAATCGACACCCTGAAACAGCAAATTTTACAGCAGTTACTGGCGAACCAACAGCAAATGTTAAGCCCGATGCTGAGTGAACAATGGCAGATGCAGCCACTGGGTAGCGGCATGGTACCAACCGATATTGCACCTTTTGTCCAGTGCTGGGGTCGGGCTTCTGAGCCTGAACAGGATGACGGTATTGATACGGCGACTGCCAGCTGTGGCCAGAGTGAACAAATTTACCTGAGCGACAGCCTGACTACCGGCAAACTGGAAATGCAGTTTGAATGGCTGGATGGGAAAGACTTACACCCACTGAAGTTTAACCATCATTACCAAAGCCGGATAAGCTATAGCGGCGCGGACAACCGTGCCGGCAAACACGATGTAACTGATTTTAGCTGCCGCAGTGACATCGTTGAGCTGGCAGGCAAAGCCAACCGGGTTATTTTTTGCGTTCGGGCGTACAAAGATTATCCACAGTTGTTTGATGTGTTGTATCTGGCCGCCACCATCGCTGCAGGCCAGCAAGGATTTGTCAGCCATTTTACCCTGGCCGGGGTGACTCAGGACAATGCCAAAGCCTTTGCCCGTAAATTTATGGAGGCCGTCGTATGGCAATCCTGATTGAGTTATTAAATAGCCAGGGCCGGGTAACCGAGCGCCATAAATTTAACCAGCCGCAAGTTAGCCTGGGCCGGGGATACAACAACGATATTATCTTGCTGGACCCGCACAGTTGCGCCGAACATGCGCTGCTTACCCTGAATGAGCAACAGCAATGGCAGCTTACTGATATGGACTCGGTAAATGGCATGCGTAATCAGCGTGGTCAGCGGGTTAAGCAGCAAGCCATAACCGGATCTGGCCAGGAATTTACCCTCGGCAAGCAGCGCGTAAGAGTACTGTTCAGTGACCAGCCGGTCGCGGCAACCCAACCTCTGCACCCTGCTGAACAGCTATTTAGGTTGCTCAGTTCACCGCTGATACTGGTTTTTGCCATGCTGTTAGTGGCGTTATCTATGGGGTATGAGTTCTGGCTGGCCGGTTTAGGTGAAGATAGCCAGTGGCAAAAGCAACTGCTGCTTATTCCTTTTGTCTTGCTGATGTTTGCGCTGTGGCCATTGTTATTAGCTGGCTGGGCTCGCTTTAGTGGTCGCGAACCGCGGTTACGGCCACAACTGACGTTAATTTTTTGTCTGCTGGTATTATGGACGTGCTGGGAAGCACTGGCAGCACTGCTTAATTTTAATCTGAATAACAGTCTGCTCACCCGGGGGTTAAGCCTGTTGTTACCGACGGCTTTACTGCTGGTGTTTTTCTGGTTTAGTTTTGCCCTGATGAACATCCAGCGTCGCTGGCTGCATATTAGCCTGACGGTGATCTTAAGCAGTATTTACTGGATATACCCGTGGACCCAACAACACAACCAGCACTATGTCCCGCAGTATCAGCACCAGCTGCTGCCTCAGCCCTGGTTGGTACGTCAGCCAACGGCGATTGAGAGTATGCTTGACAGCAGCGACCCGCTTTTTGCTGATACCGCAGCCACCGCCTTGCAGCACCGGGCAGATAAAGCTGAAAAGCGTGCCAGTGCGCCCTAGCCCGGGCGCTATCAATAAAAAAGGCAGCCAGGCTGCCTTTTTTGTGAGATGCGACTAACGCAGCAAGTTACTACTGGATTAATTGGCTACCATTTTCAGGTTAGCAAATTCCATCATTTGAGCCGGTGTTTGCAGTTCCGCTGCCAGCTCACCCGATTGCACAGTTTCAAAGCTTAGTGGTTCAGCAAAGCTGACATTAACCTGCAGTTTCTCTGGCTGGTTAATAAAGGTGGTCAGGGTTTCCTTCATTGCCAATGGCAGATTTTCATCCGCAGTAATGGCCATTAGTGCCATGCCCTGCAGTGCATCCAGTGGCGGCATCTGGCCCTGGGCACTGCCCATTGCTACCAACCGTTCGATGAAACCGTTATTGGTGATCACTAGTTCACCATTTTTAATGGCACCTTTTACCAGCTTACTCATAACATCAGTCATGTAAGCGGTTGAACTGCTCAGTTCCAGCTGTTCTTCCGGTGTTTTCTCGCTCATATCGCGGGCGAAAGCCCATAATTCCTGCATTTGCGCAAACGAGAAGGTATAAGCCAAACTAAACTCGTCGTTAATCCGGGTATCCTGACTAAAATACAGTTCGCCGGTTGCTGGCGTATATTCGTAGCTGTAGTCAGCGTGCAGCGCTACGCCTTTGACGAACTCATTCATTTGCGGCGGTAACATTGCCAGCATTGGCTCTGCTACTTTAACCCCAACTACCTGGGCACTGCCCTTGTCAGACAGACCTTTCGGCTTTAAGCCAACCGCAGTCACTTTTTCAATAGTAGCCACTTGCCCCATACCGACAACACTGACATCCAGGCCGCTAACACTGTAGCTGGACGTTAACACATTGGCCGACACATCCTGATAGCCAATGCTGATTGCTGGCATCAGGCCGGTAGCTGCCATCTCTGCATATGACTGATTCGCCAGTTCAATCTGTTCTTTAATTGCATTTTCAGCTTGCGAATTGGCGTAATAAAAGCCCGCAGCGGCGGCAACAACAATAACACCGGCACCAACAACTAATTTATTCATACTAATCCTTTATTCACTATTATTTATAAAACGTCTTATTTACAAAAAGCAGGAAATCGTAGCACAACAGCTTGGCGGTGGAAAAGTGCGTTGATCAACTATTTCACCACTAACTTAACTAAACATTATTAAGTGGCTGGCAACACTGGAAAACATTTACCTGCTGCATAAAGCCTGCTAGCGTGACACTATCTTTTGCAGCTGACAATTACCGCATCATGACCACTTATTTTCTCTGGTTTGACTTACTGGGCGTCGCGGTTTTTGCGGTGTCGGGCACGCTGGCGGCATGGCGCAACCAGATGGATGGTTTTGGGGTAATAGTACTGGCCAGCGTTACCGCAATTGGCGGTGGCACCCTGCGCGATCTTATTCTTGATGTGCCGGTTATCTGGATAAACAATAATAGTTACTTTTATGCCATTTTAATCGCGGCCGTAGGTACTATTTTATTAGTGCGCAACCGGCTGACCATTCCTAACAATACGCTGCAAATTCTGGATGCCATAGGTCTGGCATTTTTTGTGATTATGGGCACGCAAAAAGCTCTGGATTATGGCACCTCTACCCTGGTAGCCATTATGCTGGGCACCATGAGCGGCGTATGTGGCGGCATGATCCGCGATGTACTGTGCCGGGAAATCCCGATGGTATTTCGCGGCGAATTATATGCCGTTACCTGCCTGGTCGGCGGCGGCGTTTATACCAGCCTGCTGGCACTGGGCTCGGGCCAGCTTTATGCCATGCTGGCGGGTATGTCGGCGTTATTATTGCTGCGCCTGGCGGCGATTAAATGGCAGATCACCATACCGGTATTTGGAAAACACCATAACGAGTTAAATGAGCCCTGACAATGCAAGCTACCAGCCAACCTTTAATGAACAGTAACCCCGCCCGCGTCGGACAATTGGATATCATTCGTGGTTTTGCCATTTTGGGTATTATACTGATGAACGTATTTGCCTTTGCCAACCCGCCTGACTTTTCGCACAGTGTAATTTGGCAACCTGCTATCAGTAGCTTGGATATCGGCCTGTACAACCTGCAAACAGTACTATTTTCCGGCCGGTTTTTAACCTTGTTTAACCTGTTATTCGGGGTAAGCCTGCTTCTGATAGTCGAAAAATATGGCGAAAATTACTTGCAGCGCCGGCTGAGTTGGCTTGCGGTGTTTGGCTTGCTGCATATCAGCTTTATCTGGCTTGGCGATATTTTGCTGTGGTATGCGCTTACCGGTTTATTGGTGCTTAAGCAGGGTTATCATAAGCTCGACAGCCCGGCGCTGTGGCGCAAGGGTGTCATGCTATTTTCGATATCGTTAATCATGCCGGTTATTTACAGTGTGTATTTGTTGCTGGCCACACCACCACCGCTGCAGCCACTCGATGCCGAGATGTTACTGGCAGAACAAATGCTGTGGACCGGGCCGTATCTGGCACAGCTAACAGAAACGCTATGGCTAAATCTGTTTATGCTGCTGGGTTTTGTAATGGCCCTGTATTGGTTGATGGCAGCACTGATGCTGTTTGGTATGGCGCTTTATAAAAGTGGCTGGTTTAGCCAGGGCTATTCACGACACATAACAATTCTGTTATTTCTTACTGCCCTGGTTATCAGCGGCAGCACCGCAGTGCTGGACCATGTTACCGGCTATGGGTACGATCTCGCTGTATCTCTGCCGTGGGAGCAAATCAGTGCCTTATTAATGGCGTTGGCCTTTGCCAGTACCCTGATTAATGCCCGGCAGCAGCCAGCATTGTATCAGGGGCTGCAGCGCTGGCTGGCCCCCTGCGGCCGTATGGCGTTTACCCTGTATTTAAGCCAGAGCCTGTTAATGGTATTGCTGTTTAAAGTGCTTAAACCCGACTGGTTTGCCAGCCTGGACCGTGCCGCACTGCTTGGCATTGCCATTGCCACCATTATTCTGCAACTGCTGTTCTGCCGCTGGTACCTTCAGCATTTTAACCAAGGCCCGCTGGAATGGATCTGGCGGCGGTTAAGTAAAAAGCCGGTTACTATTGCGGCTGACAGCAGCCATTAACCTGAAAGCTGTCTGAATATTATCTGGAAAAATTGATAACCCTCTATTTGTCAAAGCCTTGCCAACAAAAGTGAGCTGTAACATTCGTTCAGCATCAGTTACTAAATAAACAATTGACTCTCATTTCATTTACAGTTATCTCTATAATAAAAACAATAGAGGAAACAATATGAAGGGATTTATTACCAGTCTGCTGCTCTGGACTATCTGCTTTACCGCGCAAGCCACTCCACAGAATATGGATTTTTCTCAGGTTAAAGATGAAGCGCCGGAGCATTGGATTATTGGCGGCAGCGACCCCGGTAACATCAGTGACAATCACCCAACCGGATCGGGACAAAGCTTACGCTTAAGCAGAACCTCTGCAACTACAAACAATTTTGCTTTTGCTGCTCAGGTAATGCCAATTGACTACGACGGCAAAGAGTTAACCTTAAGTGGCTGGATTAAAACCGATCAGGTTGCAGCAGGTGATGGCGCTGGTTTTTGGCTAAAACTTGATAACGGCCAAACTACTGTTGTATACGCCAACATGGCAGAAAAAAGACTTACAGGCACAAAGGATTGGCAAGAATACAAACTTTCGGTCAGTCTGACTCAGACTGCAGTTAATCTGACATTTGGTGGCCTCCTCGAAGGCACCGGCCAGGTGAATTTTGCTGATTTAAAGTTACATTTAGACGGCGTTCAGATAGCAGAGGCCAAACCACGTTACTTTGAAGCTGCACAGCCCCATCAGTTTGAGCAGGACTCTGGCATTCGCCTGACAACCCTTAGTCCGCGCGAACACAATAATCTTGTCGCACTGGCCAAAGTATGGGGCTTTATCAAGTATTATCACCCTGAGTCTGCTGCTGGCAATATCAGTATGGATGCCGAGCTTTTTAAGCTGATCCCTGAAGTACTAAAAGCAGATGTCAAAGCACGCGACCAGCTGTTGGTGCAATGGATAAATGGTCTGAGCGAGCTTAGCGCCTGCAAAAAATGTAAAGACAGCGCCGATGCTGCACTGGCCCACCCCGCGCAACACTGGTTAGCCTGGCAGTTATCACCAGAGCTAAATGCCGCACTTGCCAAGGTCTACGATGCCGATTTACCCAGCCACCATTATTGGGTAAAGCCAGCGCCCGGTCTTGATAACCCCATTTTTAATGAAAAGCCTTATGCTGAGATTAGTACTGCTGATAGCGGCCATCGATTACTGGCCGTTTTCAGATTATGGAATATAATCCACTACTACTCACCTTACCGCGATTTAACCGAGCAACCGTGGCAGCAGGTGCTGAATACGGCTATTGCCGAGGTTATTGCTGCATCTGATGAAACTCAGTATTTATTGGCACTGGCGACGTTTATCTCTGCTATCGAGGATACCCATACACAGCTATCACCTAACCGCAACAGCACGGCGTTAACTGATTATATTGGCCGCAACATAGCGCCGGCAGAGGTTAGGTTTATTGAGGATAAGCCCGTTATCCGGCTGGTGTATGATGCAGAATCTGCTTTACAGGTTGGTGATGTTATTACCCATATCGGCAACAAACCGGTAGCAGATCGCCTGGCGTATTTAAGGCCGCTGGCGGCAGCCTCCAATGAGCCTACCCGCTACCGTCAGTATGCCTGGATGTTACTGCGTGATAACGCAAAGCAATTGGATTTGGGGATCGAACGGGCGGGTCAGGCCATGCAATTAACAGTACCCCTGGTTGAGCGCAGTTCACTGCAGCGTCAGTATGGCTACTACAATGTGGGCGAAACTGGGTATCAGATTTTAGCCAACAATATTGGTTATATCCGGGTTGATAAAATAAAAGGTGTCGATCTTGGGCAAATGATGCAGCAACTGGCTGATGCCAAAGGGCTGATTATTGATCTTCGTAGCTATCCGAATGCCTCCGTGGCAACTAGTCTGAGTATATATCTTTATCCGCAGCCCTATTCATTTGTCAGATTTACCAGCATGCAGCCCGGCAGCCCGGGCCAATTTAACTGGCAAGAACCAGTAAGGGTTGGCATCGACAACCCGGATTATTATAAAGGGAAAGTCGCAATTCTGATTAACGAACAGACCCAAAGCGAGGCGGAATTTACCACTATGGCCTTTCGCGGTGCTCCTAGAGCAAAAGTAATAGGCAGTACTACTTCAGGTGCCGATGGCAACTATTCCGGTATTGCGCTGCCTGGCGGCCACAATACCGGCATTACTGGCCTTGGCGTATTCTACCCTGATGGCACACCTACCCAGCAAATTGGCATAGTGCCGGATATTGAGGTTAAACCCACCCTAGCTGGTATAGCCGCAGGCCGCGATGAGCAATTAGAGCGCGCTTTAGAGTATATAAACCAGCAATAAAGCCGCCTGTGCAGGCAGTTAGCTTAGTAAAGCCGGCAGTTTCCCTAACTGCCGGCTTTTTCGTTATAATCAGCCGGCAATTTCTCCAAAGAAGAATTTTTTAGCATTGAACCCCTACACCGAACTGGCTGCGCCTGTTGAACATTGCCTGACCGAGAAAAACAGTGAATTCCTGAGCTTTCTGCTGCCGGTTGCCAGCCGCGATGAAGCGATGATCGCTGTTAAGCAGTATCGCGAGCATTACCCGGATGCCAACCATGTTTGCTGGGCTTATATTATTGGTAATACCCGCCAGCCCGAGACGCAGGCATTCAGCGACGATGGCGAGCCCGGCGGCACTGCCGGTAAACCGATGCTGCATGTGTTAACCACTCAGGAGCTGGGCAATTGCCTGGCGGTGGTAGTGCGCTATTTTGGTGGGGTAAAGTTAGGCGCCGGTGGCCTGGTGCGGGCCTATTCTGCAGCGGTATCGCAAGCGGCAGCACTGGCCACTACCACAACAGTTTTGCCACTGGTACAGCGTATTATTACCCTGGATTTTGCCTTTGAAACCAAAGCCCGACTGTTATTAGAGCAACTGGGTGGTCAGTTACTCAATGCCCAATACAGCCAGCAGGTGCAGCTAACTATTAGCCTGCCACTGGTCAATATCGGTGATTTTAGCCAGCAGCTGCAAAATATCAGCTCGGGCAGTGCTGAAGTTAATGAGGTTTTGCCTGCTGAGGAGCATTGAAAGACCCAGCTTATTTCAAACTGGTATTTAGCCGCATTCCATGGATAATAAGCCGCATTAAAATATTGACTGCGGCGCTTACATTTTGCGCTGCCGACAGGATACGCTATGTCTCAACTACTTCGTATTGTGCTAATTCACACCCACCTGCCAGGTGTGGTGGAATTACAGCTGGATCAGCACACTAATATTTGTGGCACCAATGCCTCGGGTAAAACTACCTTGCAACGTTTAGTACCGGTATTTTATGGCGAACAGCCCAACCGGGTAGTGCCAAAAACCCGCAAAAAGTTTGACGAGTTTTACCTGCCGTTTGCTAACAGCTACCTGATTTACGAATACCAGCGCGAAGACGGTGCCTTATGCCAGGTAGTGCTAACCCGCAAAAGCGATGGCGGGGTGGAGTACCGCTTTGTTGGCGCCGCCTATCAGAGTGATTTTTACTTAATCGAAAGTAGCGAGGGCGTAAAAGCCTTAAGTTACAACGACTGGGCCGCTGCAATGCGCGGCCGGCCAGAGGTGCAGGTGTCGGCGAAAATCAGCGCCACCAGCGAGTATCGCAGTATTATTCAAAACGATGCCGGCGCGATTCGCGGCAACAACAGCGGCAACAACAGCGATAGCGTCAAGCTGCGCCGGTTAGCCGCCAGTTTCAGCCTGGTCAGTAGCGGTCATAAACTGCGCCATATTGAAAAGCTGGTCAGTGCCGTGCATGCCAAAGAAGGCAAAATGGATACGCTGAAGTCGATGCTGGCGGCCATTTTTGAAGAAGACGGCGTTACCCTGCCCACCACCAAAGTAAAAAATACCAAAGCGCGGGACTGGATATTACAAATGCGCCAGTCGATGCGCCTTGATAAATTGCAGCAAGATTTCGGTCGCTTAAAACAATTAGCCCAGCAACTGGATGGCAGTGAGGCCCAACTTGCGGCGTTGCTGCCGCTGCTGGTGCAGGACGAGCAAAACCAGAAACAAAACAAAGCGGATGCAGAGCAGCAAGTACTTAGCCTGCGCGGCCAGCTGCAAACGTTAAAAGAACAGTATAGCCAGCAACAATTAGAGCAAAACAGCCTGCTGGCCAAAGCCGAAGCTGATTTACATGAAACCAGTGCCAGGCTGGATCAGTTACAGCAGCGCTATGATGAGTTTGATGACCAGGATATGCCCAAACTGCAGCGCGACACAAACGCCCTGCCACTGTGGCGGGAAAATCTGGCGGAAGTGCTGGAGCAATACCAGTTAATGGTAGAGCAGCATGGCGATTTAGAGCGCCAGCTGGAACAGCGCAAAATGAAGCTGGCCGAGAGCTTTAACCGCTTAAGCGAGCAACACCGCGCTAAAGCCCGCCAGTTGCAGCAACAAAAAGATAGCACCCGCGAGCAGCAAGACAGCAAATTATCCGAATTAGAGCACGCCTTTAATCAGCGGCAGCAGCACGCGCAGCAACAGTTTAGCAGTCAGCTTACCGGCCTAAGCAGCAGTATTGCGGTGTTGCACAGCCAGTTGCAAGCATCGATGTTAAGCGAAGCCGAGCATGAAGAGCAGCGCAGTGCCGATTTACGCCTTGAGCAAGCGCAGCAGCAAACGCAGCAGCAAGGCCGTCAGTTACAGCAGCTGCAACAACAGTATCAGCAGGCCAGAAGCGCCCGCGATCAGGCGGACACCGAGCTGGAGCTAAGCCGCAAGGCACTGCACAGCAGCGAGCAGCAATTACAGCAACTGCACCGTCAGCTGACGCCGGAGCAAGGCAGCCTGCGCCACTTTTTACGGCTGCATTATAATGGCTGGGAGCAAAAACTCGGCAAGGTACTGGACGAGCGTTTATTAGAGCGTCAGGACTTACAGCCACATTTAGCTGATATCAGCGACAATTTGTACGGCTTACAGCTGGAACTGACGGCCATCGACACCCCGGATTACGCTCAGGACGAAGCGGCTATTCGTCATCGCATTCAGGCCGCCGGGCAGCAACTTGAGCAAGCCAGTGCCGGCAAACTGCAAGCTGAAAAGACCTTAAAAGAGCGCCATGAGCAAGCGGAACTTAGTCGTGCTCAGGTAGAGCAAGCGCAGTGGCAGCTAACCCAGTACGAGCAAAATATTGAATACGCCCGTGACGCCCGTAACCGCTTGCAGGCCCAGCAGCGGGAGCTGAATGCACAGCGCCAGGCCAGTGTTAAAACCGAATTGGCCGCGCAACAGCAACAGCTGGAAAAACTGCAGCAGCAGCAACACGCCGATTTACAGGCGCTACAAAGTGATCATCAAAGCCAGAAAATGGAATTAAAAGCCGACTGGCAGGCCGAGTTACAGGTATTTGATGAACAAATTGACGAGCTGGAGCGTCAGCTGGAGCATAAGCGCGATGATAATAAAAACCAGATTAAAGAATTGCAGCAGGCTTTTAATGAAGAGCTCTCGGCCAAAGGCATTGACCCGCGCCGTTTAACCGAACTGAAGCAAAAACAAGAACAGTTAAAAAATGAGATTAAAGCCGTAGAAGCACGTCAGGATCAGCTAACTGCATGGCAGCAGTTTATCAAACTGGACTGGCAGCAACTGCGGCCGCAACTATTAGAGCGGGAAACCGCACTGAAACAGCAACAGCGTAGCGCTCAACAGGCGCTGGAGCAGCAAAAAACCAGCTACAGCAGCAATGCCAAAAAGCTGGAAGAACAAAAACGTAACCAGCAAGAGCTGATGAGCCAGGCCGAGCAATTACTGAACCAGATTAAACCGGCGCTGCAAAAACTGCAGGAGCTGCATCTGGCGGCCATCACCCCGGCCACGTTAACCGGCTCGGCCGATTTAATAGAACGGCTGGCGCGTGCCAACGAAGCTTTAGAGCAACGCAGCAAAGCCGACAGCGCATTAAAAACCGCCATCGACCAGTTTGAAAGCATGCTGAGTAAAGACGCCGGCCCGGAATTTTTAGACCGGCTGGAGCATGAAAAGCGCAAATTGCCAGAGTATGCCGCCGAGCGTCAGCAACTGCCAATTTTGCAAAACCTGCTGGAAATATTAAAAGGCGCGCAGCAGCAATTGCTGGAGATGGGCGAGAATATTGGCGGCGATCTGAAAAAGTTCTTTACCGTGTTCAGTGACATTAACCGCCGTATTGCGCTGCAAAGCCGCCGCTTAAGCGAAGCCGTCGCCGACGATTTAGTGCTTGAGGGCATCAGCCGCTCAGAAGTGCGGATATTATCGACCATTGACGAACTGGGTTTCTGGCAGCCGCTGAAACACTTCGCCAAATTGTATGATGACTGGGGCGCATCGGGCAAAGCGCTACCCTCAGAGCAGTACTTAAATGCCTTAGCTGACGTGGTGGAATTGCTGCGCAGTGATGAGCAATACAGCATTGAGTCGTTGCTGCGCCTGGAGCTGCATTTAAGCGAGGGTGGCTCGGAGCTGGTGATTAAAAACGACCGCCAGCTGCTGGAATCGTCCAGCCATGGTATGGCTTACTTAATTTTATGTAAGTACTTACTGGCCTTTACCCGGCTGCTGCGTGGCGATGCCAAAGTGGCTATTCACTGGCCCATCGATGAAATCGGCACCCTGGCCTATCACAACGTTGAAAAACTGTTTGTCGCCTGTAGCAGCAATAACATTGTGATTGTTGGCGCCTTCCCCAATCCGGAGTCGGACGTATTGATGCTGTTTTCACACCGCTATTTAATAGAGCCGAGCCAGCAAGACCCGAGCAAACGCCAGTTAAAACGCATTCAACCAAAAATAAGCCGGCTGGCAGAGCGGTTGGCCAGTAAACAGCAGGAGGCAAGCTGATGTTACAACACGGTCCGATACTCGAGCGCCTGCTGGCCGGCAATTTTATTTGTCAGATAAGCGACGAAGATGCCTTTCGCCATTTAAGCAATGAGCAAACCCAGCAGGACATTAACCACTATTTGCGGCCATTAAACCGCCGCTTAGTCAGCAATGACGATAACAGTGTGTATTTTCTGGGCTACTTTGAGCTGAATAAAGACGCCCGCGAGCAGTTAAGCAGTCAGTTTTCATTGACCGTGCAGTCGCTATTGCCTTTATTGGAGTGGTTGCAACTGGTGCAGGAAACCCTGGGACGCGACAGCGCGCTGACCGCCGGTGATACCATTAAACTGCAGGAGTTTGTGCTGCGCACTGAAGATAACCAGAGCCTGCGCCAGCGCTTAAATCAACTGGCCAGCGACCGCTTCTTTAACAGCCAGAGCGAACAGCTGGATAACCAGGTAAAGCTGATTTTTCGCCGCTTAAAAGAGCATGGTTATTTGCTGCAACCACATCATGATCGCCAGTATTATGTGGTAACCGGTAAAATTGACTATTTAATTGATGTTATCCGCTTTATTCGTGATGAAGAGCAATTGCCGGTAGAGGACACCCCGAATCAGGAGGCCCTGCTCTGATGGCAGCATTAGACTCAGGCTCAACAGCGGGCGCGGCATCTAACCTGTTTAGTATTGGCAGCGAGCGCCTCGCGCTGCTGGGCAAACATCATAAAGCCTTAATGCAGGGTTATCTGGACGGTTTTATTGATGAAACCGCTTTTAGCGAAGCCGCATTAAAAAAGCTGATCGCTGCGCGTATTTTATGGCGGCCTGACGAGCAGCAACCACTGGCATTGCGGCCATTAGTCAGCGAACTGATTGCCAGTATGGTAGCCGATGAAAACCGCCGCCAGATTAATGCCGACGTGGCTGAAAAGCTGGAGCAAATCCGTAACCGGGTGCAGGCTTATCGTGACGCCCAGTTCAAAGGTGATTACAGCGTGGCCGAGCTGCAACTGCAGCGCTTAACCGAGCATGTGCATGATTTAAGCGGCCAGTTTGAAGAAGCCATCGACAGTTTATGGCATAGGCTGAACAGCGACTTTGGCTTTGTCGCGAGCTTAGATGATAAAATTCGCGAGAACGAACGGGCGCAAAAGCAGCTACGCCGCTTACTCGATGGCCTGGACTTACTTGATTTCAGCGAGTTAATTGAGTTATCTGAGGGCAATAACCATTTACGTAAACTGTTAGTCAGCCAGCTGCAAAACCAGCTTAGCTCGCACCATAGCAGTTTGTTAGAAGTGCAAAAACGGCTGGTGGAGTTACTGGCCAAGTTTCGCCAGCAACAGGCGCGCTCGTTGCTTATCAGCAATATGGCGGCTTTTTTACGCCAGCATCCAAAGTATCAGCCAGCCGATTACCCGAATCGCTCAGAGCTACCCGCCCTGTTTAACCAAGCCGCGGCTATAGTGCCGCAAGCAGCCATTGCGCTGGATAAAGCCAGTGAACGGCAAACCCTGGCCGAATTAGTGCGTGCGCTGCCGCGTTCAAGGCCGGTTAACCTACCCGACAACCAAAGCGCCAGCTTTAGCAGCGTCTGGGTCGATGAAGAAATTGCAGCGCGCCAGCAGGCACTGAAAACCGATGTCGAGAACTTCTACCTCAGAGTAATTGACCAGGGCGGTAAGCTTAGTGCGCTAAATTACCTGGAGCAGCAGGCATTAGAATGGGACAGCGAGATCTGGTTATATCAGATTATTGCCGAATATCAGGCCCTGCCGCAGGATGAAAAGCAAATGTTCGCCATATTACGCGACGAAGCCCCGGCCAGCCCGATGAACCAGCTGTTGCTTATTCGTGATATCAGCCTGGAGTTACAGGTACAGGCGGCGTAATGAGCTACCCGCCGTTAAGTGCGCAAACCCTGTTTTACTTAAAATAAACCAGATTCGTGAGTCAGCGAATGATGCCGGGAATAATACTTTTCCCGGCTAAGCTGCGTTAGATCGATCTAAAAGCTTTCAATTCTTTCCCATATTCCAACCAACAACTTAAACGTCCAGGTTTGTCAGCTTATTTTACATAACTTACGTATTTATAAATCATTCGCCCGCATAGTCTTGTCAGTTTATTTTACACAACTTTAGTAAAATCTTTATTTCCAACGGCAAGCCATTGATTAAATGCCATTAAATTTATTGGCACGCCGCTTGCTGCTGAAAACTTACGCTAGAAAAATCAACATAAAATCGTCCATTTACACAAAGATACATGTTAACCAAAACGTCTAATAACAATAAATCTGAAGAGAACCTAAACATGACTATAAGAAAAATATTTTCTTCAGCAACAGTCACCCTTGCAATAAGTATGAGTGCCGCGTTTTCAGCCCACGCTGGCTTAATTGCCACCGGCGGCAATGATACCTTTAACTGGACTGCACGCAGTTTATTAACTGGCGCAGCACCCGGAGGCACCTTCACGCCGCCGGCAGATTTCTCTGGCAATCCAATTTACCATCCTACTTTTCCTGAATACGGCGGCGTTGTCGGCATGTTGATGGATTATGGTGGTGGTAACCGGTTTGTATGTACAGGTACATTATTAAATGATCGCCGGTCAATTCTGACCGCTGCGCACTGTGTATCTGACGGTGCAGGCACGGCCAATCCTTTATCGACCACTATTTTTTTCCAGCCTGACGGTGGCTTAGCGCCTGATGCACGGATATATGGTGTGCAGCCAGATGTGGTGCAGATTGGCGTTACCGACTACTTTGTTAATGAAAGCTATACCGGTGAAGTCATTGATCAAAACGACGTTGCCGTGTTGCGCTTAGCTAATAAAGCACCGGCATGGGCTATTTCGCATGACATTTATACTGGCAATGACCTTACCGGACAAAACTTCAACGTAGCAGGCTACGGTGT
This sequence comes from uncultured Chromatiaceae bacterium, assembly GCA_963975465.1. Classification (GTDB taxonomy): domain Bacteria; phylum Pseudomonadota; class Gammaproteobacteria; order Enterobacterales; family Alteromonadaceae; genus Alishewanella. The sequence continues at coordinate 76,746 of CAXBHB010000003.1, read as the reverse complement.
GATGGGTACCGGTAACGGTTTAGTAGGTGGCACTACAGGTTACCTGCGCGAAGGCGACAACATGTATGACTACGCCTGGGGTAATGAGCTATTTGGCGGATTTTTTACTGATGGATTCTTTGGCACTGCTGATGTAACACACTCATACGTGTCTGACTTTGACAACGGCTTACCAGGCAATGATATGGCTGGCAGAATTGGTGCAGCTCTTGGTTTAGGTGGATTTTTTGGTGATATCGGCCTGGGCGACCGTGAAGTTGGCGTTGCTGGCGGTGACTCTGGTGGTCCTAATTTCATCAATGGCCTGATCTCCGGCATTAACAGTTATGGTTTAAGCTTTGGTACTAACTTTGGCGATATTGATGGCGTCTTGAACTCCAGCTTTGGTGAATTCAGTGGTTATGTACCTACCTACATTCATGCTGATTTTATCAATGGTGCCTTGGTTCAGGTATCAGAGCCAGGAATCCTGATTTTAATGAGCTTAGGCTTATTTTCGATTGGCGCCTCTGCCCGTCGTCGTAAAGCTAAGTAATCGTTACTGCTCAATCTGAAAAGGGGTAAGCTTTAATCCGCCGCCGCGATTTAATGCTTACCCCTTTATCTTTTCTACCTGAATTATTTCTTTCCTGAACTACCTGTGTCTGTTTGGCGTACATAAACAACTGTATCACTGTCACTTAGCACTTAGTTAAATCAAACTATTACAATGCACAGCCTCACCGCAGTTTGCGACAGCTTTGCTATACTGAACGCCCACTTTTAAATCACAGGCAGGAGGTTTTTTATGAGCCGGCAACTATTCGCGTCTCTTCTGGGTTTACTTCTTACGTTCTCCATATCGGCACAAGATAAGCTGCCATTCAAGGTTGAGGAAATAACCCGTTTTGATGAACCCTGGTCGATGGCTTTTCTGCCTGATGGGCGCATGCTTGTCACGGAAAAGAAAGGAACACTGACCATTGTTAGCCAGCAGGGTGAGAAATCCCGGCCAGTTGGTGGCTTACCTGATGTAGATTACGGCGGTCAGGGTGGTCTGGGCGATGTGGCACTACACCCGGATTTCGCTAAAAACAAGCTGGTGTATATCAGTTATGCCGAGGCCGGTGTCGGTGGCGTGCGTGGCGCAGCTGTTGCCCGTGGCACCCTGGTAGAGGAAGGTCGCAGCACTTCTCTGAAAAACCTGCAGGTTATCTGGCGCCAGTACCCCAAGGTGCTGGGCTATGGCCACTACGGCCACCGTTTGTTGTTTGATGATAACAAGTACCTTTGGATTTCGTCGGGTGACCGCCAGAAATTCACCCCGGCCCAGGACATGCAATCATCCATGGGTAAGATATTGCGCTTGCATGACGATGGTTCAGTGCCTGACGACAACCCCTTTATTAATTACCGTGAGACGGACTCATTTGTCGACGGCGAGGCCATTTACCAACAAATTTGGTCACTTGGTCACCGCAACCCGTTAGGAATAGCATTCGATTTGAATGACCAGTTGTGGGTTATCGAAATGGGTCCCGCTGGCGGCGATGAACTTAACCTGGTCAAACGGGCCGCCAATTATGGCTACCCGCTGGTATCTAATGGCAAGCATTATGATGGCAGACCTATCCCCGACCATAGCACCCGGCCTGAATTCGCCGCACCGGCAATCAGCTGGACACCGGTGATATCACCAGCCGATCTTATCGTTTACCGTGGCAAGCTGTTTGCTGACTGGCAGGGCGATGCACTGGCGGCAGGCCTTTCTGCTCAGGGCATAGTGCGCATCAGTTTTGATGGCGAGAAAGCAACAGAGGTAGAGCGTTACGACATGGGCGCTCGTATTCGCAAAGTTACCGAAGCCCCCGATGGTACGCTTTGGGTACTTGAAGATGAGCGAGGACAAAGCCAGGGCCGGTTGCTGAAGTTAACGCCTAAAGGTTAAGGGGGCAGATCCAATTGCTGCAGTTTTGCTAAATGCGACACGACTTAAATACCCGCAGCGTCGGGTATTTAAGTCGTCAACTAAGCCACCATTCAGTTAGCAGCATGTAGCATCTTAAAACCACCAACAATCTCCTTCCCTAAAATGAAAAAAATCCTGATCATTCTCGTTGTTGTGTCAGCCGTGCTATATGGCTTATTACACTTATCATCTGCCCGCAGCTTTCAATTGTTTGGGGAGTCAGTACAGCGGGTTGAAACCACTGAGAAAGTAATAGCGTTAACCTTTGATGATGGCCCGTCAAAACGCTATACCGACGAGGTGCTGGCATTATTGGCAGCAGAGCAGGTAACCGCTACTTTCTTTGTTACGGGTAAAGAAGTCAGCCAGAATATTGCGCAGGCCCGCCAGCTGGTTGCTGCCGGCCATCAGCTGGGTAATCACAGTTACAGTCATCCGCGGATGGTACTATTATTGCCCGCCACCATTGCCGCAGAGATTGAGCAAACTGATGCCGCAATCCGCGCCGCTGGCTTTAGCGGCGATATATTGTTCAGGCCACCCTATGGCAAAAAGTTACTGGTATTGCCATGGTATCTGCAACAGCAAAACCGGCTGAGCATTATGTGGGATTTAGAGCCGGAATCCGAACCAGAGTTGGCCACGGATGCACAGGCGATGGCCAGTTATGTAATAAACAACGCCAGCCCTGGCAGCATCGTGCTGCTGCACGTGATGTACCAGAGCCGCCAGACCTCACGCGAAGCCCTGCCGCTGATTATTCAGGGTTTAAAGCAACAAGGTTATCGCTTTGTCACCGTTAGTGAATTACTGGCGGAAAAGCAACGTGAGCACATTTGAATGGTTACTGTAAACCCTTGAATTGTTGCCGTTGCGGCTTTCGCTTTTACTATTGAAGGCCGGGCGCAAGAACCAGTTTTTGCTCCTCAATCACCTGCCGGAACCGCTCTGATGTTGTGGCCCAATCGACCAAATCTACTTTCCAGGGTAAATCAGATTCACTAAAGGCTTCGGCTACTTCGGCCAGCAGTGACAGTGGTAAAGGCTGCTCGCTGATAATGGCGAGATCCAAATCTGAGTAAGGCTTTGGTGTGCCGTGAACCCGCGAGCCAAAGGCCCATACCGGGTAGTCCGTCAGATAGTGCTGCAAAATTTCAACTACCTGTAGCCATTGCTGCTCTGTAATTTGCAAAGCGCCAGGCTTAACCATTGGCAAGTCGCTGTTTTAACTGGCTGGCCAGAAACGCTGCCTCGCTGATAAAAACCGGTATACCAGCGACGACCTGCAGGGCGATATCTTCATCATAGGTGTGGCTGGTTTTACTGCGCATATCACGATAGCCGCGCCAGGCGGGCCAGTCACCCTGCAGCAAACCTTGCTCATTGGCACTGCGGATCAGATCGGCAAACGGCATCACGTCGAATTGCTCAGGAGACGCCGAACTGTGCTCAAGATAACGTTTCAGCATTTTATGACTGATTTCATAGGCAAACTCAAACCGCTGCACCAGGCCGTCCCGTATCTGAATATCGCTGATGTCTAACTGATAGCGCTGCCAACCTTCCTGCAAACGGCCAATGGCGTTAAGTAACGGGTTGATATCTAATGACATGGGCTAATCCAGTATAGTAGCAAAGCAGTTTGCCAGTTAGCTTAACGCAGAGATGCTACGCTTGCCACTGTCACCAGTTAACAACATCACACCGAACCATAGAAACCGCACTAATTGCAGCAAACCAAAGGCAGCTTAAGTAACTACTCTGGCTTTTCACTGTTACCAAAGCACTTGCGTCAGAAAGCTGCCAAAAACAATTACAAACAGCAGGATATACATTGCGGTGTACAGAGCACCATGGCGGCCTTGAAATACGGTATAGAAATAGCGGGCATCACCAAAATTACGTTTTTGCTCGAACTCAAGCTGATACGACGACAATTTTAACGCTTTTAACAGCGCGCTATTTTCATCTGCAGAATTGTTCAGAAAAAGCTTTTTGCCATCAAGGTTAATATCTCTCGTCCATGTTTTTACGCACAGATAATCGAGCGCTTGCAACGTGCTATGCCGGGCTTCTATTTCATAGCCGTAAACAACAATCCGGCGGATAATTTCACTGTCAATGACTAGGTCGTGAGGCTCTGTTTTATCCTTTTTATAGATTAACCAGCGCGGAATAAACAACTGGCTTGCGGCTATCCGCAACGGCTTCAGATAACGGGGTAACAAATAGCGACTTAGAAAAAAATCGGCAAACACGGCAATAACCATTGCCAGCATCGGGGTAAAAATAAGCAGCATATAACTGATTTGTTTTGGCCAGCCTAAATCAATAATCAGTGGTAATAAGCTTAGAAGCAGAAAAATAACGATAACCAGCAGCTGGGTTTTCCGGCCACAATGCTGATAAAAAGATGGATAAAAATCATACTGCATACTGGGTGTCAGCTCGAAATGGTCACGTCAAAAGTCTGCATGTCGTTCAGTTAACTAATTAACTTCAATACTGCCGTGTTTAGTCTGGGTATACAGGGTGTAAGGCAGCGCAGCGGTATCTGCCACGAACGAGAAGGTGCCGTCGATAATAAAAAACGGCACATTGTTAAAGCTACTGCCCAGGTTTACCTGCCGGCTGGGTTCACCATTAAGCTTACATAAGTTATAAGAAAAGCCGCTGTAAATCCGCGGTATGCTCTGACAGTAGCTTTTCTTACCCTCGTGCTCAATGCTGACATGCGTTGTGGTAGCCGGCAGCGTTTTTACGGTCGCGCAGCCGGTCAGGCTAAGTATTATCAATGCTGGCACTAGTATTTTCATTTCATCGTCCCTGTATTTAAGCTGGCGCCGAGTTTAGAGTTAAGTAAACTTAAAGTAAATAAAAATCAGGTACAGACTAATAGCCAGACACGACAAATTATCTGCCGCTTCAATCCAGCCGGGTAAAGTTGTACTACTCTCTTGAGGTGGTGCATTTAAGTAACCACTAAAGGAGAAAAAGTGGCTGATCTCTTATCAATTGCCAATATAGCTGCCGTCATTGGCGCAGTGGGTACTGCGGTGGCGGGCTTGTATATTTACCACCAGCAAAAGAAAGCTGATATGGCGTATCACAAACAGGAAATAGAACGCGAGGCCGTAACAGAGTATCTGGCTTCGCTTGATACGTTAATAAACCATGCAGCTTACTGCGAGGAAAATGGCGCGCACGATCATGCTGATAAGATATTAGTGTGCAAACGGAATATTAATAAAGTATACATCTATGCGCCGGCTGAGGTTGTGATGGCTTTGGATATATTACTGGAAGAAGCGATCAAGCTAGCCAGTGTCATTTCCAAGATCCCAAATGCTGAGATGTGTAATGAAGACAAAGAAGCGCTGTACGCTAACGAGCGGGCTAAAACACAAAGCGCTTACGTAAAGGCCGTCAACGTTGCAAGACAACATATAGGCTTGCATAAACAACCGGTGGGCGAAGTTCAGCTGCTTTTGCTTGGTAAAAAGGACGGCTCAGCCGCTTCGGCAGAAACGTTTTAACCCCTGTAACTCTTACCTGCTTAGCTAAAATAATTACTCCTGATGCTGTTCACTTCTGGCCATTTCAAAACACTTTCAAGCCGCCAGCCCGGTTTTAGCGGGCTGGCCAACCGTTGATAAAGTGGTACCAGTATTGCTTTATTACCTGCTTTTAGTTGCAGATTAGCCAGAGCGTGTTGACGTATGCTAATTGCACAGCGTAACAAATGAGGAGAGACCTGATGAAAAGTGAAAAAATAGTTCTGATCACCGGCGCGTCCAGCGGCATAGGTGCTGCTACAGCCAAAAAGGTCGTTGCTGCCGGACATAAAGCGGTTATTACCGCCAGAAGTACCGACAAACTCAATGCTTTAGCAGACCAGCTGGGCAGCGATAAGGTGTTGGCGGTAACCGCGGATGTGTCAAAGCTGGACGACATTAAAAATGTCGTGGCAAAAGCGAAGATGCTGTGCTGTTCGCTATATCAGCGAACCCACGCTGTGATGTGCGGGAAATTACCCTGATGTCAACAAAATAGCCGGCGTTACTTTGTTACTTGCCAACACGCAAATATACCGTGTACCTTAGCTAAAAAGCGCTATGGCTTATTAGTTACCCAAGCGGCAATAACAATAATAATGAGACGGCTATGACAAACAAACTTTGGCTGATTATGCTGGCATTGGCAGCACTGCACGGCTGCGCCAGTATGGATAAATCACAATGTCTGACGGCGGACTGGCGCACCATTGGTTTTGAAGATGGAGCAAATGGTAAACCTGAAACAGCCATTAGCACTTATCGGCAGGACTGCGCTGACCATGGTGTCACGCCCGATCTGAGCGCTTACCGCCTTGGACATCGCCTGGGCTCTGAAAACTTTTGCACCCAACGCAATGGCTTTAATGTCGGTTTACGCGGCGCCAGCTATCAGGGCAGCTGCCCGGCTAATTTGGCAGAACAGTTCCTGAGCGGCTATCAGGATGGTCAGCAGCTGTATGGGCTACAGCAGGCTGTGAATAGTGCCCGCTCAGCTATTGACCGGCAACATCGACAAATCAGCAACCTTGAGAAGCAGATCGCCATCAACACTGAGTTACTGGTTGCAGATGGCCTGGTAAGAGATGAGCGCATCCGGTTATTAAATGAAATTGAAGCGCTGAAAGCTGAACATTTCGATTTGATCAATCTGCTGCCTGAACTGGAAGCGCAGCTGCAATACGCAGAACAACAACTGCAACAAGGCGAGCAACAATTTAATTCTTATCTCTGAAACTCAGTTTTATTTTTAATATCAGCTAAACAGGATGTGAAACATGGCAACAGCATTTAAAGAATACAAAATGATTTATATCGCCGAGGGTGGCTGCGGCACTATTTTTCTGGGTGCGTCGGGTTTACCGCTGAAAAAAGTCGAAGCTGAGCTGAATGCCCAGGCAGCGCAGGGCTGGCAGGTTGTGTTTCAGCTGATTGAACAAAAACGCTTCTGGCTGTTCTGGAGCCGCGAAGCCATGGTCGTTACCCTGGGACGCTGACATGCAACGGCTATTGTTATGGCTAATCCGCCGCTACCGTAACACCGGCGGCGGCATGCGCTGGTTTGGTATTGACTGCAACTACGAGCCCAGCTGCTCTGCTTACACCTACACCGCCATTAAACGCTATGGCTCACGCAAAGGCGTGGCAATGGGCTGGCAGCGGATTAAGCGCTGCAACCGCCACGACAGTTTTTGTAAATGTATTGAGCCGGTACCACCCGCTGGAGAAATTAGTAATGCTGAATCAGCAACAGGTTGATGCCGAAGAAGAGCAGTTGCGCGAGCAGGTTGCCGCCCTGCCCGACGAGCAACGCAAAGTATTTTATCAGCAGTTAAAACCGCTGCTGCGCGACCCTGATACTTACGCCACGTTGAACTGGTGCTTCTTAGCCGGCCTGCATCATTTTTACCTTGGCCTGTGGGGCCGTGGCCTGTTTAACTTACTGGTGTTTGTACTAGGTGTAGCGTTACTATTTACGCCGCTGATATTAGTAGGTATTGCCTTACTGGTGCTGATTAGCGTGGTGGAACTGTGGGCGCTGTTTCGCGCCCAGATTATTATTCAGGACTGGAATAATCAGTTAATCCGCCGCCTGCTGCAGCGCTAGCGGTGCCGCCTCAGCAAGCGGCTGTGTTGCTTCCAGCAACGCCAGATCAGTGCCTAACAGTAAGTCTGCAATGAACTGTTGCTGTTGCGGGTTAACCTGCGCCTGCAATGCCCGGACAAAATCCATTGAGGTAGCGGGCGTTTGCGGATAACCGTGCTGGTGCCATAACTGGCGTAACGCCTGGCTAATAATGTCATCACCAAGTTGTTGCCGTAGCATGGCGAACACCAGCGTCGCCCTTGAATATAAGTCATGGTTTGCAGTGGCATCGACCATGGCTGACGGTTGCGTTGTGCTGCGCATAACTGCCACCTTAAAACGCTGTCGTTCATACTCCACCAGGGCCTGCATCGCTTCGCGACCATACCGCTTTTCAATCAGTACCAGTTCAAGATATTTCGCTAATGGCTCCACTAAAAACGGACTATCGGTTAAAACGCTATTGCCAATATCATGGCCGAACCATTGATGGGCAGTTTCGTGTGCGGCACGGCGGTAACGCTGATCAAAGCCAGCGTCGGCCGCCGGCTCTGCGCGAAAGCCGACCCGATGGTTAATCATTATCAACTGGGGCAGCGCGTAGCCGGTTGCATCCATATCAGGTGTTGCCAGTAAACTCAGCTGGCTGGCGCGATAAGGCACCACATGCTGAGCCATCCAGCTCAGGGTGTCCTGCATAGCCAGCATATTCAGTTCGGCCGCCGCGTTTATCTGTGGGCTGTACACCGTCAGGGTGACATTTTCATGCTGCCGGGTTAGCTCGGAACCGGCAAATGAATACCAGGCTAAAGCGTTACGAACAGGCCCGGTTGTTTGATATTCAGCATAATTGCGACTGCCTTGTTGCCACTGTTTAAGGCGCTTGCCCGGCGCTAATGGCGTTTGTCCGGCAGCGGTAGACATCACCGAACGCACGGTAACCCAGTCATAGGTGGCCTGGGTTGACTGTGGCGTGGCAAACAACTGGGAGGGCTTCGCCAGGTTAAGCGGCGCCAGACCATATTGCTGACGCAATTGCTCATCACGTAACTGATACCCGACCTGAAATCCTATTGTCGGAAGCAACGGTATGCTGCGCAAATAGCTAAACGTTGGTTTGACAAACTGTGGCATTACCGCCGGCCAGTGCCGGGGTTGTCTGAATGTCAGTTTAGTGCGCAACTGCAGGGTGTCGCCCGGTGCCAGCGGGTCAGCTAAGTACAGCGTATACTGGCCAAGTTTGCGATCAAAACTGACGGTATGCACTGCTAACAGCTCAATTTTATCTATCGCAGTAGCGGAGTAATTCCCCACCAGCAGTTTGCTGACAGGCTCTGAACTGCGGTTTTCCAGGGTGTAATTTAACCCGAAAACGGCCTCGCCCTGCTTCGGAAAAATATCCACCTGCGCATCAATATGGCTAATCACCGGCTGGGCTGCGGCGGCCCAGCCGGCGTATTGTTGTTCATAATCTGCCCGCCATTGCTGCCGCAAATCTGAGCTCATTAGTGGCCGTTCGGCGCTAATATGATAGTGCAGATTAACGCCGTTACCAACGGTCAGTGCCAGTAGCAAACCAGAACTCAGGGTCAGTCTCCAGCGTTTGGGATTAGCAAAACCACTGGTGCGGTGTGACCACTGTCCGGCCAGCCACAGCAAACTAAAGGTCAGTAGCAGCCAGAAGGTCATAAAAGGCCAATAGACCGATTGGCTTTGCTCTGCCCCCCAAAAAGCATCTGCAGGTTGCAACGGAGAGCCGGCAATATTCCACAAGGTGTGGGTCAGGCCCAGCTTGCCACTTAGTGGCGTGTACTTCATTAACAGGATACCGGCACACCAGGCTGCCGCTGTTAATGGTGAGCGGCATATCGTATGAAAAACACTGAACAACGCCCCGAGCAACCATAACGACAAGGCGACTCTTCCCAGCACCACAGGGTAATGGCCAGGCTGGATATCGCTGTGTGCCAGCCACTCTGCCGTGAGGCAAGCTACAGCGCTTAATACCATCAGCAACATTATTAGCGCCGTTAAGGCAAGCATGTGGCCCGCCAGCAGGATGCCTGAGCGCACAGGTGTGGTGGCAATCAGCTCGGCCATAGCGGTATCGCGGTTACGCCAGTTAAGTTGCCAGGCCCACAACAACACTAAAAAACCACCCACCAGTGGCAACACATCGTCGGCAATGCGGTTAAGGGCATCCAGGCTGTTGGGCTGAAGCACAGACAGCGGTTCAGCATAATTAATACCCGACAGCACCTCGCTGGCTATCAGTAAAAACCAGCCCAGCAGGAACAGCTGGTTAAGGCGCTGTTTAAGCAAGGTTAGCAATGCCATACGGCTAAGGTGCCACAGTTGAATACTGGCTGTTGGCCGGGCAGTTACCGGTAAGTATGCGTGCGCCTGCGTTGCGTTAGGGCAAACGTCGACTTGCAGCGCTTTAGTGACCTTGCCGCGTGGTTTAAGCCGCAAGCTGATATAAAACAGGCCACCGGCCAGCAGGCAATACAGTATTCGGTTCAGATAAAAGCTTAAGTCCCCATACAGGTGTGGCGGACCATTCTGATACAAGGCAATCAGCGCCGTATTGCCAAACGGGTCGAGCAGACGCATAGTATTAAATAGTGCACTGCTGCTAATGGTGCTGTTGGCCAGCATGGGTGCGCCGGTCATGCTGGCCAGTACCAGATAGCCTAACCACACGCTACAAAATAGTGCATACAGCGTCACGTTTGAGCTAAAACGTTGCGCCAGATAGCCCGCCAGCGCGCTGAAAAATGCACAGGCCGGTACGGCCAGCAGGGTAAAATCCCACAAACTGATTGCCAGCAACGGCGCGTGCAAGCCGAACTCCCGGCCCAGCAAAAACCACATCAGCATAAAGCCGGTCAGCATTATCGCGCTGCACAGCAAAAACAAGGCCGCCAGTCGGGTAAATAAGCGCTGCCGTGGGCTTAGCGGCGTGACTAAAATCAGCTCTGTCATACTGTGGTTCTGATCGCGCAAGAACACCAGCGGTGCCAGAACACCAGACAACAATGGCAGACAGAACATCAGTAATGTCATGTGTAATGCTTGCAGACGCTTGTCCGCTATGCTGTCAATGCCCCCGATCCCTGTGGCAAAAATGTAAGCCGTTACCGGTACCAGTAATACCGCCAACCATACCAGCGGTTGTCTTAGCAGATAGCGCCACTCGTTATGCACCAGGTTAAGCAACAACATTAGCAGCCACCTTGGGTGAAAGTTCGAAAAAATAGCGGTCCTGCAACGTAGCCGCTACCGGCACCGCTGCAGTACAAGGTTGCTGCTGGCTTAACAAACGATAGGTAGGCACACCAAACCGATAACTCTCACTAAGAATACAGCTACTGTCGATGGGCCGCTGTGGGCTTTGCCAGATACGACCTTGCAACGGCGTTAACAGACTTTGTACTGCGCCACTTTCGACAATAGTTCCCTCGTTAATTAACGCGACATACGGGCACAGGTTTTCAATATCCTCAACAATGTGAGTCGATAGCAGAATAAGTTTGTTCTGGCTGATAGTGACCAGCAAGGCATGTAACCGTTCGCGCTCTGCCGGATCAAGGCCGGCGGTCGGTTCATCCATAATCAGTAACCGCGGGTTACCCAACAGCGCCTGAGCAATACCAAAGCGTTGGCGCATCCCCCCGGAAAATGTCGCCACACTTTTGTTGGCAACGGCACTGAGGTTAGTGAGTTGCAGCAGGGTTTCAATCTGCTTTTTTTGTTCTGCTTTATCGTTAATACCTTTTAGCACCGCCATATGCAGCAATAACGCATAGCAGCTCATATGGGGATACACGCCAAAATATTGCGGCAAATAGCCCAGTTGCCGGCGCAGCGTCTGGGGCTGACTAAGCACATCGATACCGGCAAAGGCTATTTGCCCTGTGTCGGGTGGTTGCAGGCAGGAAAGCACACGCATTAAGGTCGACTTGCCCGCGCCGTTCGGGCCTAATAAACCGACCATTCCCGTCGGTAACTGCAGGTTGATATCACGCAGGGCCCGGGTGCCATCAGCGTAGGTAACAGAGAGTTGGTTTATGCTCAGCATTGGCTAGTCCTGCTAAAAATTCAGGCCCCAGCCTATGCACTCTGCCCATTAGCAACAAGCAAGCAATGACGAAGTGGCTGATTAGAATGATAAATGACGCTATTGGCTTTACCCGGCAGACAAATTTACTTTCGTCAGTAAAAAAGCTAACTTCGTCATTCACTGGCTGACGAAGCAGGCATATTGCGCCACGCTATGCCAAAATCTGGCAGGACAACACCATGCTTAACCCCGCCTTAGCCCAAGGTAAACACACGTTTAACGCCATCGCCGACAACCAGCTGGCGTTGATGGCAGCGCTGTTGCTGGAAGTTCTGATCCGGCATTTTTCGCTGCATGGCCAGGATGTGATGGCGTTTTTACTGATCTGGCTGCAATTGCTGGCTGAAAGTTCGCCCATACTGCTCGCGCATTATTTTGCTGCACGTTGCGTTGGTTGTTCTGCGTTAACTCACCGTTTCAGGTGGTCCGGCATAATCTGGGGTGCCGGCTTTGTCGGCTACCCGCTGCTGTATTTCTGGCTAATGGCTCAGTCACACCTTTTTGCCAGCTGGAGTTTGTTCTCGGTGCAGGGCTGGCTATTACTAATGGCGGCCAGTTGCGGCTATGGCCTGAGCCAGTGGCTGGCCCAGCGCAACGCCAGCGCCCGCTTTCAACTAATATCCCGGTTATTCTCGCTTAATTCTGTGCTGCTTTTACTAATGACAGCCTGGGCGGTTATTATGGCGGGGATCTTTGCCTCTAACGACGATCCGGTGCGTAATCAGCCGCTGCAGGCGGTGATCAATAGCCACACTGTTATCGTTAATTTTGAGTTTTTCCTGCACTACCTGTGGCAATTCTGGTTAATGGGCAGTGGGGTGTTACTGATCTGCTGGTTAAACCGTTATCTGCTGATCCGGCGGCTACTTGCCCGCAACGGCGTGTTTGCCTATATCGCAGGCTGTCTGATTAGCATCATCTTGCTTACACCGCTGTTGTCCGCAATAGTATTAATGTTGCCGCTAAATATTGCTGAATTTACCTTTTTACCGTCGCAGGACTACAACATCTTTGACCCAGATAATTTCCGCTTTTGCTTTGTCGTTTTACTGATCAGTACGCCGGTTATTCTGGCGTTTGAACGCCAGCAGCAAGAAAAAGCGCTGGCCGAAGTAGCGCAGCGCCAAAGCCAGACTGAGCTGCAACTGTTACAACAACAGGTTAATCCGCACTTTTTATTTAATACGCTAAATAACCTGTATGCCCTGACCTTGTCGGGTTCAACCCAAGCGCCGACACTGGTCCTGCAGTTAGCCAATTTGCTGCGCTATACCGTGTATGAAGGACAACAACAGCGGGTACCGCTGACGCAGGAAATTCAGTACCTGCAGGATTTCCTGGCACTGCAAACTATTCGTAGCGGCGAAAAATGCCAGCTTAGCGTTACATGGCCAGAGCACGCCGGGCACTGGCAAATTGCGCCGTTGTTGTTAATTACTGTGCTGGAAAACGCCTTTAAACATGGCGTAGAACCAAGTCAGCTGCGCTGTAACATTGAGCTTCGCATTAGCATTGAAAACGGCTGGTTGCGAATGCGCTGCATTAATAGCCTGCGCGATAGCCCCCGACAACAGCCGCCGGGTATCGGCCTTGATAACCTGCGCCGCCGTCTCGCCTTGCTCTATAACGGCAAACACCGTTTCAGTAGCCAGCAGCAAGCAGGTTGCTGGCACGCAGAGTTAACCCTGGAGCTGGAACCGTGTTAAAGACCCTGATCATTGATGACGAACCACTGGCCCATGAGGTTATTAAGCACCATCTGCAAGGTTACGACGATATTAGCTTATTGGCTGGCTGCTACAACGCAACCGAAGCCCTTCGTTGTCTGGCACAGCAGCAAGTCGATTTACTTTTGCTGGATATAAATATGCCGGCGCTAACGGGTATTGAACTGCTTAAAGTACTCCACAACCGGCCTTTAGTGATTATTATCAGTGCTTATAAAGACTATGCGCTTGAAGGCTTTGAGCTGGATGTGGTCGATTATCTGGTAAAGCCGGTCAGTGCCGGGCGGCTGTTCGAGGCCCTGAATAAAGTGCGCCGGCGCATTGCGACAATCACACTGTCTGCAGAGCAGTATATCGTACTGAAAGTTGACCGGGAAAAACGCAGGTTTCTGCTTAATGACATCACCATGTTTGAAGCCTACGGTAACTATGTCAAAGTATGGCAAGCGGACCAGATGACATTAGTTAGCAGCACCTTAAAATGGATACTCCAGCAGCTGCCACAGCAGCAGTTTGTGCAGGTTCACAAGTCATACGTCGTTAACAAAAGCCATGTAGCCGCTGTAAACGGCGAACAGGTGTATCTGGCGGCACAGCACGTGATTAAAGCAGGCAAGTCCTACAAACACTACCTGCTACAGTTACTTTAAGTGCAACGTAAATAATAGGGCACTGTTTAGTGCCCTGATCATAAGGTACAGCCTTAAAAGCGTTCAACCACTTTGGCCTGCATGGCCGGGTTGTCCAGTTTCAACTCTACCGGTTGCTCCAGAATAATCTGGCCTTCAACCACCGCATCGGCAGCAATATGCAGGCTGGGTTGGCTGTGGTTGCTCCAGCCGAAAAATGATTTCTTTTTACCCGCTTTTTTAAATATCACATCGCCTTTTACCACGGTGTTACCCGCCAGGGTGATATCACCATTTACCGTACTGATGTCTTGTGCCAGCTGGGCACTGTTTAGCGTAATATCACCATTTACGGTGCTGACATCACCAGCGATAACCGCGTTATCACCCAGCTTAATTGCACCGTTTACTGTGCTAAGGCTGTCATTAACCATAAAGTTCCGGCCGGCTGCGATGGCGCCATTAACGGTTTCCGCGCTATCAAGCGCCACATCATCCCGAATATCAATGCTGCCATTTACCAGCGACACAGCCTTTGCGCTACTGTTACTGGCCATTTGCACACTGCCGTTAACCAGCGACACATTGCCATAATGCTCACCGCTGCCGACCACGGCGCTGCCCATCACTTTATCGATATGACCATAACCGCCATCAGCCGCCACGTTGTTAAATACCCCGCCAAACATCAATGTCGCGGCAACTAAAGTAGTAACAGTAGCAAATTGAGAGAATTTCATTTCTTATCCTTGTTTGTTGTTAAGCTTCTCATTGGTTTGCAAGGGGCTTGCCAAACTTAATTCATTGAAATATATCAAATTTGTTAATTTGACCTGTTCCCGGTAAATATAATTTCGCCACTATTTAGCGAAATAGACTACCTATGAGATTAAGTGTACTGGCACTAAGACGCGGTCAGGGGGTAATTCTGGCCAGCACAGTAGCGGGAGCCGTGAGCGGTAAGGCCAGAATGGCGGCTTCGCCGGAGGCAGGAAAGTACCCGGTAAGTGCAGTAAAGTTAACCTGATGGCTAACCAAAACCGTTGGCTCTGGCAGTTCAGCCACAGCAAATTGTTGCAGTAATGCCTGGGTTTGCAGCTGCCGATCGCCCCGGCCAGCAAAAAATGAATTAAGCGCCGGCATGGCTTGCACTTGAGAAATAGCCATTAATTCAGCAGTTTCCAGGCATCGGCACCACTGGCTGCTGTAAAGCGTAATGTCAGCGGCAGCCTGCTGGCGTAGTAAATCCCCCCAGGCTTTTGCCTGTTGCCGGCCTTGTTCATTTAAGTTGCGCTGCGTGCTGCAGTCAGCCAGCTTAAAATGTGCCGGATCGCCGGTACCCGGCGCTAAGGCATGACGCATGATTAACACGGCCCGACCATCGCGCCATGCTTCCCAGGCGGCATCGTTTGCGGCGCATACAATAGGCAGTAAACCCAGTAGCAGCATTAACGTTTTCATCTCAGGACCTCTGTAATTTGTTTATTAAAACCCTATACGTCAGTATTCCGGCACAGGTTCTGCGGATGAGCGGCGCCCCTTAAAATAAAAATTTACCACAAAGTAATTTTGACGTTATCATTTCGCTTTAACTTGTTAACGGAGCTGCGCGATGAAGAGAATAATAGTGTCGTTGTTATTGAGTAGTAGTGTTATGGCAAATACTGCTCAGCAAGAGCAACAAGCCAATATGGTGCTGACGATGATGGAGCAAATGGGTGAGCTACAGCGGTTGGCTGAATGTGTTGACCTGCCACCCGCTCGTTTGAAAAAGGCTTTCCGGCAAACATTTGCTGAATGCGGCATGGGCGACATGACTGCAGATGAACCCGACCCACAGCATACGGCCTGTATGAAGGACAACCTGGCAAACTTCAGCGGTGTGGCGGCAGATCGATGGCAAGCGTGTGACAACAGTGATGAAGAAGCAGAAGACCCGTTAATGGCCGAACTGGATGCGTTATATGATCGCATCGGCGAGCGCGACCCTACTGCGGCAGAACAACGGCAGATGGACCAGATTATCGAACGGATGCAACAGCGCGGGGTAGCTGAAATGCAACAGATGGTTGATGGCATGATTGCTGGCAGCCAGGGTTCTGAAACGCTGATTACCCTGCCATTATTTCCGGATGCGCAATTGCTGATAAATATTCCGGCACAGGGCGAAGTTGAGATAGCCGAACAAAGCTATACAACCTTACCTGGTGCGTCATTTATAACCACTGCCACACCAGAGCAAGTACTCGACTATTACCGCGAGCAATTACCTGATTTTCGCGTTCATAGCCCTTCAATGACGGCAACAGGTGATGTTGCGTTAATGCAACATATCCCCGCGGGGTTTGATTACAGCAGGGATTTCGGGCAGGCGTTTGCTATTCCGCATATTTATATTCAACCTGCCGGCGATAGCGGAAAAAGAAAATTACCCGGTGCTAACAGCCTGTTCTATATTTACTACCAACCCGCTGATTAATCATCCTGGTCCGCGGCAACGCGGGCCCGGCGCTCTTCCTCTTCGGCAAAGGCAGCTTTAATTTGCTCCAGCACCGAATCAACATCGGCGGCGCTGTCATCGGCAATAAACTCGCCGGTTAATTCGGTATCGGGGGTCAGCTCGCCGGCCTCATACAGCGCCCAAATTTCGCCGGCGTAGTTAGTACTCAGTAATTCAGGCGCATAGAGGCCGTAGTAGTCGCGCATATTGTTAATATCGCGCTCCAGCATCCATTTAGCGTTATTGTTGGCGGCGGCATCTACCGCCTGCGGCAGGTCGATAATCACCGGGCCGTAATCGTCTACCAGTACATTAAATTCAGACAAATCACCATGCACCAGGCCCTCACACAACATCATTACGACGTATTGCATCATGGTGGCGTGATCGGCCAGCGCAATATCTTCCGCCATAGCAACATCGCCTAAGCGTGGCGCGACCATGCCTTCGTCATCGCAAACCAGCTCCATCAACAGCACGCCGTCATAGCAGCCATAGGGCTGCGGCACCCGCACCCCGGCTTTCGCCAGTTTAAACAGCGCGTCTACTTCGGCGTTCTGCCAGCTTTGCTCCTGCTGGGCCCGGCCGAACTTAGAGCCCTTCTCAATGGCTCTGGCCCGGCGGCTATTACGCCCTTTACGACCTTCCTGATAGAGCACCGCCTGTTTGAAACTGCGCTTATCCGCTTCTTTATAAACTTTGGCGCAGCGAATATCCTCGCCACACCGGACGATATACACCGCAGCTTCTTTGCCACTCATCAGTGGCCGGATAACTTCATCCACCAGGCCTTCGTCGACCAGCGGCTGAATACGTTTCGGTATTTTCATAGCGCCCTTATACCCTAGTTAACAACGGCAGGGAATATCACTACAGCGCAAAATAACTAAAAAACATTTAACCTTTTAAAGCAACCAACCTGATCTCAGCGCATACAGCACGACAATGGCTAGCGCTGCTGCCAAAATAACCAACAGACAGAGCAACATACCAAACACTCTAAACTTTAACGGCTCTTTTTGCTGGCTAACGCCATAGGCATGCGACAACCGCCCCAGCAGCAATGCAATACCCAGAATATGCAGATACAACGGCGCCAACCCACTATATTCGGCAAAAAACATTAGTAACAATGCAAAGGGAACATACTCGGCAAAGTTAGCATGCACTCTGATGGCCCGTTGTAACAATTCCTCGCCATTACTGCCAATGGCGACCTTATACTGGTTACGTTTAGCAATTACCCGAAAACTTAACACGATAAACAGTATTGCCAGCATGCCGGCGTAGAGTGCGGTCGTCATTGTGCGATATCCTTGTATAACAGCTGGCCCGATGCCTTGCTCTGGTTTAGCAGTATAGCCTGAAGTGTCACCCCGGCTGATAATTAACTTTACCATTGGTACCTGTTCAGGGTAACCTTCTGATAACAATTACCTGAAAATAATAACGAAAACCCGAAGGAGCGCGCATGGCTGTTCTGAAATCAGTGGCTCGCATTACAGCTAAACTATTGATCAGTTTACTGCTGCTGATTGGCGCATGCTACCTGTTATTGCTTGTTATAAACTGGCAGGATGCCGAACCCAACGCTGACAGCTTGCATATGCAAAACCTGCTGCAACAGGATGCGTTACCCGCAGCAGAAAATGGTTATCAGTATTTTCTGGCTCACAATACCAATGCTGAGCTTTTGCTAACCGGGCCACTGCAGCAGCTTGATAGTCAATGCCGCGAAGCCGGGGCATGCAACGCTTCACTGAATACCCAAACCGATTTAGCGGAGCTGATTGCTCAGCAACAACCGCTAATGGCCTTTTATCAGCAGCTATTGCAATACCCGCAGTGGCAGGAGCCGCCGCCAACATTGCAGAATATTCCGGCTTATCAGATATTGCTGCACGGCCAGCGTTTATTTTTATGGCAAGCCTGGTTGGAAGCGCAAAACGGCAATGTTGAACAGGTAAAAACTGCTCTGCAAGCAGATTACCAGTTCTGGAAAGTTGTATTGGCTAACACCAATAATCTGATAACAAAAATGATCAGCGTTGCAGCTTTAGAGCGTCATTTTAATTTAGGCACAGTCATTTTCAGCCAATTGCCGGCAGACCAGCGCCATGCTGCAACGATGCCAGAAGGATGGAATAATGCTTTTAGCGATAAAGAGTTAAGCCTTGAGCTGGCGATGGCCGGTGAATGGCATCATGGGTCCGATATCATGTACAACACCTGGCACGGCATTAATCCCTATGACAAGAGCGGGATCAAAGTATCTGAAAAACTGCTGGTTTGGTTAACCCGCCCTCTGTGGCTATTAGAGGACAGCAGCAACATTTTCGCTAACCAATTGCAACAGCAAGCGCAGCAGGTTAGCTATCCCTGGTATAGCTGGCTGCGCAATCCGGTTGGTAAGATCCTTATGGCAACAGGCGCTGTACACTATAAGGACTATCAGCAGCGGTTGCTAAAGCTCGAGCAACAGCGCCAGGATGCCTTGCAGCGCCTGAGCTAACCTATTCTGGCTTATCAGCAGTGGCCGGACTGCAACTGGCCGCTGCGCTAACCTGCTGCTGTAACTGGCGGGCCAGTTGCCGTAGCTGTATCAGCTGCTCGTCCTCCATTGCTACCTGACAGCGCAGTGCCTGCATTACCCCACTAATTTCTTGCTGCAAGGCTTTACCAGCAGGGGTTAGCACTACCTGCTTTACCCGTTCGTCATGCGCGCTTGGCAGGCGCTGCAATAACTGCTTTTGCTCCAGCTTTTTGACTAATGGCGTTAAGGTGCCAGAATCAAATAAAGTGGCCTGGCCCAGCTTACCTAAACTGATATTGTCCTGCTGCCATAATGCCAGCAATACCACGTACTGTGGGTAGGTTAAGTCAAACGGCTGCAGCAATGGCCGGTACAGCCGCACCATCGCATTCGACACACTGTACAGCGCGAAACACAATTGTTGGTCCAGCGGCAGGGTTTGGCTCATTGTTAAGGTCCGGGTTGGCAACGCGTTGCCGCCAAGTATACCGGCTAAAAACTACACAGTACACAATAAACTTGCATGCAAGATAATTGCATGCTAACTTATTGCCACTTTCCGAAGCATTTATCACTAACTAAGGAGTTACCATGGACATACTTTATAAAGCAGTTGTTACCTCAACCGGTGGCCGTAACGGCGAAGCAGTATCTGATGACGGTTTACTGGAAGTAAAATTATCTGCTCCCAAACAACTGGGCGGTGATGGCGGTGCCACTAACCCTGAGCAGTTATTTGCTGCCGGTTATTCGGCCTGTTTTATTGGTGCATTAAAGGCCGTTGCCGCTAAAAGTAAAACCGGTTTGCCGGATAACTTAAGCCTGACTGCGGAAGTGGGCATTGGCAAAATTGAAGGTGGTTTTGGTTTAGACGTAGATTTATATATTAAACTGCCGGGTATGGAACAAGCTGCAGCCGATAAACTGGTTGAGCAGGCGCATCAGGTATGCCCTTATTCAAACGCAACCCGTGGCAATATTGAGGTGCGCTTGCACGTCACCGTATAACGCCGCTAACAGGCTGGCACCATTTAAAAGCGCAGGCTCAGGGCCTGCGCTTTTTTATTGTAAAATAGCTTATTTTACTGCGGACAAGCGCCTGTTTGCCAGAAACTGCCATCAGCAGACGATAACGTTGTTATGCCCCAGGTAGAGCCGGCCATTGTCGCGTTACTGCCGTTAGCAAAATAATCCGGTATATAAATATTACCGGTACTATAAGCCCGTCCGGCCACTTTATGGCTGTAATTATTGGTAGTAAAGGCTACGCAATCAGTCGGTGGCGGCGGGTAACGATTTAGTACTTTAGTGCTGCTTCCGGGCGCGCCAGCAGCACCGACTCGTCAGCAAAGCCGGAATAACGTAAACTGGCGGCAAAGCACGCAACAGCGGCCTGTATGAAAAAATCAGCTCAACTCCATCCACGTAACCCGCATCAGGGCCGCTATGACTTAGCCACCCTTTGTCGTGGCTATCCGCCACTGCAACCGCACCTGACAGTAAACCCTGTAGGTGAGCAAACCGTTAACTTCAGTGATCCTGCGGCCGTGCAGGCGTTAAATGCCGCCCTGCTTAAGCATTACTATCAAGTTAACTACTGGCAGTTGCCACCAGGCTATTTGTGCCCGCCCATTCCGGGCCGGGCCAACTATATTCACTATGCAGCAGACTTACTGACAGGGTCAGCTGACGTGCCCCGGGGTAAGCAGGTTAGTCTGCTGGATATTGGTTGTGGTGCCAATCTGATTTACCCGATAATTGCCAGCCAGAGTTTCGGCTGGCGTTGTGTTGGCAGTGATATTGACCCGGTTGCAATTAAAGCAGCGCAGTTAATTATTGATAGTAACCCATCAATAAAAGGTCAGATCAGCCTGCGCCGTCAGCCCGACAGCAATGCCATTTTTTGCGGGGTTATTACCCCGGAAGACCGATTTGCCTTAACGGTGTGTAACCCGCCATTTTATGGTTCCGCCGCCGAGGCGGCAGCAGCGAATCAGCGTAAAAGAACCAATCTTAAGCTTGCTGAGAGCCCTAACCAGCGCAATTTTGCTGGTCAGCAGCACGAGCTATGGTGCCCGGGCGGCGAGCTGGCGTTTATCAGACAAATGATTAACGAGAGCGTCGAATTTGCAAAACAGGTGGGTTGGTTCAGTAGCCTGGTGTCGCAACACAGTCATCTCAAAGCTCTGCAGGCTTCGGCGCGCCAGGCTGGGGCTGCTGAGGTAAAACCAATAAACATGCAGCAAGGTCAGAAAAGCAGCCATCTGCTGGCGTGGCGGTTTTAATCGACCAGTAAACTTTCTTACCAGCGGGCGAAGTGATCTTCTGCCAGCCCCTGCTGACCGTTGCAGCTAATTTGCTGGCCATCACTCAGGGTTATGGTGCCATGCCAACTGCCGCAATATTGACGAAAATTACTGGCCAGCACGCCCAGGTTCAACCGTTCCTGGCGTTTTGCTGCAGGTATAAACTGTAACTGCACCGCGCCGCACTGGCTGAACACTTGCCAGGACGCATCGGGTTGCTGACGGTTAAAAATAAATCGCAGCGGTGGCAATAAATACCGCTTACCCTTTAGCCAGCAGCAGTTTTCCGTACCACCAGTTTCATTAACCCCAGCGGCCAGATTAAAACCAATGGGATCAGCGCCGTTGTAGCCACTTAAACTGCCCCAGCGCCAGCTGGTTTCCCGACGCATATAGCCTGCTGAAAAATCGTAGCCGCCCAGGGCACCGGTTACCGCCACCGGCTGTTGCTTAAATTGGATATCGCCGCTTACCTGCAAGCCATTATGCTTTTGGGTATAAGTCCAGCCGTTATAGCCGGTAGGCAGGCACAACGCCAGAGGCTCGGCCAGGCTACCCGGGCTTAACCACAAATTGGCACTTAGTTGCTTACTTTGCAGCGCCAACCGCCAGTGGTAGCCACAAGGCTCAATACTGATAGTGTTATCACCACCGGTAATAGCAGCCACGCCAGCCACTGGCGAAACACTCATCTGGCTGCGCCGCCCCAAGGGTTGCATCAGTTTAAACTCGGTTAAACTGGCAGTGCTTCGCTGATAAAAGTAGGCAAAACCAGAGCACAGATAGCGGATGTCGGCAATTGCCGCCGCCAAAATCCAATCAGGGTGACTAATGCTGACAAACTGAAACTGCTTATAGTGGGCCCAGCGTGCCACGCGGGACGCCAGCTTATCCATAGGTGTGCGATAAACAAAATCTGCTAAGCCCAGTTCAGTAACCGGCTGACTGAAAATGCCAAATTGTGGCTGACCATCGGCCTGAATAAGCTTAAATAGAGCAGGTTGCAACCTGGATTCGGGTTGAGCAGCGGTGACCATGGTAATTCCGGCAATAAATATTCACTGCTTAATCTAAACTTTCAGGCCATAAAGCGCAGTCGTTTTTTGTAACAAAACATGTAGTTCAGTACTTTTACCCGATATTTTAACCTGTTAGCCTCTTATTCAATAAAAAATTATCCATTGCCGGTTTGCAGCATTTTTGCTAACTTTGCCACTTTAAAATATACAATTATCCCGCTTATTTGTTAACAACCTAACAGGCTATGTGAGCCTTCATTTTTAACCAGTGGTGGTAGGGTTACCCATGTTTAAACGCAGCTTACTGATCTCATCTGTTATTTTACTCTCTGCCTGTGGTGGCGGTGGTTCTGGCAATATTGGTAGTGGCGGCTCGGGTGGTGGGTCAGGTGTTACCCCTCCGACCTGGATGGCCGGGGTCTTTCCTGCCGAAAGCAATTTTAAAAACTACTGTGCTACGCCGCGAACGGGTACCGATCCTTTCGATAACAACCGGCCTTACCCCGACCGGGCCGGTACGACTATGCATGAAAAGATGTGGCTGCGTTCCTGGAGCAACAACACCTATTTGTGGTACCGCGAGTTGCCTGATAACAATCCAGCTAATTTCTCGGTACTGGCTTTTTTTAACCAGCTGAAAACCGACGAGCTAACCGACTCCGGCGCCGAAAAAGACAACTTCCACTTTTCTCAAAGCACCGCCAGCTATAACCAGCAAACCCAATCGGGCGTGAGCTCAGGTTATGGCATAACATGGTCGTTTGGTAGCACAACACCGCCACGCTCGTTATTAGTTGCCTACACCGAGCCAGATTCACCTGCGGCCGATGTCAATATATTGCGCGGCGCCGACTTACTGGAAGTAGATGGCATCGACTTTGTTAATGACAATACCAATGCAGGCGTTAACGCGATTAATGCCGCATTATTCCCTGAGAGCGCCGGCGAGCAGCATGAGTTTGTGTTTTTAACCAATAGCGGTGAAACCGTGACGGTTACCATGACCTCAGCCGATGTGGCCAGTAGCCCGGTGCAAAATGTCCAGGTATTGGATACCGCTGCCGGCAAAGTAGGCTACCTGCAGTTTAACAGCCATATTGCCCTGGCTCAGCCTCAGCTGATTAGCGCCGTTAACAGCTTTGCTGCTGCCAATGTTAATGAGGTAGTACTTGACTTACGCTACAACGGCGGCGGTTTGCTGGCACTGGCATCGCAGTTTGCCTACATGGTTAGTGGCGATGCCATTATTCAGGACCGTATTTTTGAAAAAACCATTTTTAATGATAAACACCCGACCCGCGATCCGGTAACCGGCCGAACGTTAAGCCCGATGCCATTTTATGGTTTTGAAATTGACTATGAAGCCCAGGACTTAACTACCATCCCATTACCAGAGCTGAACCTGAGCCGGGTTTTTGTATTATCAACCGGTGATACCTGCTCGGCCAGCGAAGCTTTTATTAATGGCTTACGCGGTATTGATGTTGAGGTAATTCTGATTGGGGACCAAACCTGCGGTAAGCCGTATGGCTTTTACCCCACCGATAACTGCGGCACCACCTACTTTACCATTCAGTTTAGCGGTGCCAATGCCAAAGACTTTGGTGAATATGCCGACGGCTTTTTCCCCACCCCAAACCCGATTTTCGCGGCAGATGTTCCGGGTTGTCAGGTAGCGGACGACTTCTCAGCGCAGTTAGGTGACCCGAATGAGCGGATGCTGGCCAGTGCATTGTATTATGCTGCCAACGACAGCTGTCCGGTGGCTGTCGCTGGCCAGAGCCTGAGCCATCACCAGCGCGTTAGTAACGACAGTGGCCTGAGCATTCAGCGCCATGACCCGAGAATGCAGGCCTTTATTCTGGAGAATAAACTTAACCAGCCAATTAAGCCGGCGCAGGATCCACAGTAATGCGCTACAGGTTAGGGATAAGCGCCAGGCTGCTGGCTGGCGTTACTCTCCTCGCTGGCGTTAACTTGCTGGTTGGGTGCCAGGGCATTAACGCAGCGCCGCAGCCTGAACCGCAACCGGCGCAGCTGACCAATATGAGCCCGGCAGTAAAAACCGAGCTGCAACGAGCTATTATAGAGTTGATTGGTGGTGAGCCAGTAAAGCTGGCCGATTCGGTGTTTAGCGGCAGTAACCAGCTGTTTATTGAACAAGCTATTTTACGCGACCCACAAGGCCGGCCTATTATGGGCCGCCATAGTCAGCCGGCAATATTGCTTGAGCTGCAATGGGCGGATAATCAGTGCCTGCTAAGCCACCCGGCCAGCAAACGCAGTGTGCTGTTAAGCGTTAGCCGTTGCCAGCTTGCGCCGGCAACAAAAGAGTAAGTGCTAAACTTTTCTCTGCGACATATTAGCGGGTTTTACCTGCTACTTGCTCGATATCATGCTGCAGTGTTTTACGTAGCCCCAGCGCAAAGCCAATTTCTGCGATGACAAACAGCGGGCCAACAAACAAGCCGACGATATCATCGACAAAAGCCGGCTTTTTGCCTTCGTAATAGTGGCCAATAAACTGCAGTATCCAGCCAGCAATCAATAGCACCAGTGAACTGGCAAGCCAGACAGCATAGGGTTGGGCGGCCAGCAAGGTAGCCAGCGTAAAACAGCTGCCGCTAAATAGCAGCATCACCAGGCCATAGCGCAAATCCAGCCGGAAGTAAAAAACTGCGGTGGCAATAAACAACAGCAACGCCGGGGTAAAGGTAATACCTACCAGGCTAAACAGCGGCAATGACAATAAGCTGAAAATGGCCACCACAATTAGCGGTATGCCGACGTAATGGGTTTTTATATTCCGTTGGTCGCGATGATACAGCGCATACTGGCTTAAATGTTCAGTCAGATTTTTCATCGTAATTCACTCCGGTTATTACAGCGACACAGCTTAGCGAAATGATGATCCGAACTCTGTCAGCTAGCTGACATTGTCTGTTAACAATTCTGCCCTCAAATTAAGCGCGGCCATATCCAGAATTTCAATTTTGCCATAGGCGCTGCGCGCAATTTTCTGCTGCGCCAACAGCTGTAACTGCTGGTTGACGGTTTGACGCGACAATGACAGCAGCTGGCCCAGCTGTTCCTGCTGAATAGGAATGAGCCAACGACCATCGGCCTGCTGATGCACCCGGCTTAACATTAACAGGCGCCTGGCTAACCGCACCTGACTCGATTGCAGACTAATATCTTCCAGCGCCTGAAATACCAACCGCACCTTTTCGGTAAGCAACTGACCAAAACTGCGCCACCATAGCGGTTGTTGCAGCAACTGCTGCAATGCAGCTGCGCTGAGGTGCAACAGGGTACTGTCAACACTGGCGGTGGCATCGTGGGTACGGGGTTTTAAATCAAATAAGGCAATTTCCCCAAACCAGTCGCCCGGCTCAACAATGGTTAACAGCGCTTGCTGGCCATTGCGGTTTACGCCAGAGATCATAATAGCGCCCTCCAGCAATACGTAGATACCGTTAAAGCTGTCTCCCCGGCTAAACAGGCGCTGCTCTGCCGCCAGCGTGCAACCAGAAACGTGCGCCAGCAGTTGCTGGCGCTGCGTCTCGCTTAACGAGTTAAACCAAATACTGTGTTGTTGTAACGCCTTATGTGGCACGGCGCCCCCTCACAAGCGATATAAAGATATATATTGCAGGTTATGAAGTTAGCACGGAACCCGCAAGTAGTATCTTCTGTGGTGAACAATCAACAATACTGGCTGACCCGACCTAAAACCTACTGCTGATTGCTGGCAAGCAACAGACAATTACTAAATTTCGATATGTGCCCGTCTGCTTTTACGCCATTTCTGCAATAACAACAATTGCTGTATTAGCAGAGCTGCACCGCACATTAATAAAATAACCGCGAAAAGCCAGTTGAAGCGGTAATTGTGAGTAATTGCCGCTGATACCTCGTGATAAGACCGGACTAAACTCTGCTCTTTTTCAATTTGCCAAACCCAGTCTTTCGCATCTTTATCTACCCAAAGTCGAACCCGATCGCCGGGTTGCAGCTCTGTTTTTAATGCCAGGGTATCAGGAAACCAATCTAAATAAGTGTAATAGCGAAACTCATTTTCCAAGCGGATCCGAATGTATTTCTTGTTGGCTGAATATCGCGAACTTCGCAAGGCAACATCAACGGCAGCAACCCTGTCTTCAATTAAGGTAAGTTGTTGCAGGGTAGGTAAAGGAGCAAAGTAGCGCTGTAACAGCGTTATCGCCGCTCTGCTTAACATTACGAACATAATGACGGCCATTATCAATCTAACAAAACTGAATTCTGCGGCGGGATGCTCTGGTAAGGCTTTACTAGACAGAGTGTTTACCGGACTATCTTCAGACTGTTGCTTATCGTCCATGACAAACTTTTCCATATTAAAAAATAGTGCGCGAGATTATTATATTTACGCACGTTCAACAAGCGAATCGTCGATGCCTGGTCATCAAATCACTTGTTTTACCGCTGCCAGTACATAGTCCTGATCATTACTGGCTTACTACCAAACCATAACCGGTGGGGCGATACCCCGGGTGCCACTCGCGGTTGCCACTGATAAAGGGGTTGTCGTGGCCCATATGCTGGCGGGTGCGCTGATTTATTTGTTGCTCTGCCGCGCTTACCGGGTCGAGCTTATGCCAGGCCATAAATAATTGCTGTTGGGCGCGCGACAGGCTGAGGTTGTACTTGTCGGCCATATAAAAATAGGTGCGGGCAATATCGCCACGCACGGTTAGCGGTGGCTCAAATACCCGTTGTTTAAAATCGACCTTAACCGGGCAGGCGCCATGTTGCGCCGGTGCACCTGGCAGCACACCAAAGCGGTAATTACTGCGATCGCCATTTACTTCACCAACCGCCGGTACCAGGTTATATAAATCGGCCTCCATTGCTTTAAACGCACTGTCGGTTTTAACACAGTTTTTGCGGCCGCCGTTTTGCCAACACTGCCGCTGATGGCCAAAGTGATGGGCCGGCATAACATGCTCCCATTCAATCCGGTTGGCGCGCGGGCCGTTTTTGCGCACCTGATAACCACAGCCGGTAAGGTCAGGGATACCTTTGTGGCCCTGCCAGCGAATGGCGCAGTCGCAATAAAAGCTAGTAGCCTGTGGCGCATGAATACGCTGCGCCAGTTTTTTAGCCTGATCAAAATTAGCCGGCGCCGCCTGGGCAATGGCTGATAACAACAGCAGCACGCTGCTGCCGACAAACATAAGAAACCGCATTCACTACCACTTACTTCAGTGAAAATAACCGCCGGCCAGTTTAACGCCAAATGCTGAACAGCGGCTGATTAAATTCAGGCTAATTTGGGTATGCTTTAGTTGCCAAAAGAGCCTGCAGCACCAGGAAAGACTACCGGGCTTTCAATCCCGTCCTGGCTGATACTGGCTACCCCAAAGAAGTAGTTATCGATAACCACATTTTTCAGGGTGAATTCACTCACCTTGCCCACTTCACGGCTGAATTGCCAGTTCGGCGCATCGGTATAGCGCCAGTAAATTTTATAGCCCTTCACCAATTCAGCCTCTTGCGGCAAAGGTTCAGCCCATGACAAGGTGGTGTCGGCAGACACGGCACCTTTTATGGTTACGTCAGCCGGTGGATTAGGCGCCCAGGCTAAACTGGCCAGCGTAACTGCATTTAACGCAGTAAGTTTAGCGGCATAAGCAAAGTCGACACCGTCGATGGTATCACCGTACACAATGCCATTTTCGGTGCGTAAGTCCTGATGCTGGCGGTCATAATGCTCGTTGGTTTCCATAATACGCACCGCCGGGTACCCTAAGTCATTAAATGGCCGGTGATGGCCACCCCGACCAAAACGGTCCAGCCGGTATACCGGCATCACATCCAGATTCGGAATATACCGGTCGGCAATCAGATCGATATAGCGGGCCAGATTGCGGGTAGGAGAATCATTTTCACCACCGGTAAAACGCCGTTGCCGTGCCTCCTGCTCTGTTTCATTCGCCCGGGTCCCTTCGGCAAATACCCGCGCAGTGGTGTTATCAATTACGCCATTAATGCCGGCAGTGTTGCCTATCATGTCATTATTCAGCACCGCCTTAATCCGCCAACCCGCTTCTTGTGCCTGTGCTGCCAGTATTTTGCCTCCAAATAAGCCCTGCTCCTCGCCAGACAACGCCGCATACACAATAGTGCCGTTGAACTGATATTTACTCAGCACCCGCGCCGCTTCCAGTGCACCGGCCACACCAGACGCATTATCGTTTGCACCCGGTGCATCGCTGGTAAAATCCATAACATCACTCACCCGTGAGTCTATATCGCCGGCCATAATGACGTAACGGCCCGGATCAGTTTTGCCACGCTGCACGGCTATAACGCTAACCACGTCGGTGGCATTGGGTATGCGGTCTTCACCCTCAATAACGCCACTGGAGTATGAGACCTCAAGACAGCCACCGCAGTCGGCGGAAATACGCTCAAACTCGGCTTTGATCCAGCGGCGGGCGGCACCAATGCCTCTGGTGTCCGACTCTGTTTCAGACAAGGTATGGCGGGTGCCAAAGCCAACCAGCCTAGCGATATCACGCTCGATATTTGCTGGCGACGGAGCAGTGGCGATGGCATGCAATAGTTGCTGTTTGTCATCAGTTGGCTGGGCCTGCACGGGCAGAACCGTCAGTAGCGAAGCGGCAAGTAAGCGGTTAAATATAAGCATAGTGGTGCATCCTGATCGGTGATGAGCTTGTTATTACTATACGGCTATTCTGCTGGCGCAGAGCTTATAACAGCGGCAATTTATAGCGTTTTGCCGGCAGTTTGTCTTATTTAGGACAGGCTGACGTCCCGATTATTTATAAACTGTAAACCTAATGTCATATTGGCGTGAAATGACAATATTTCAGGGCAACAGCTCAGTATGCTGGTGTGGTGTTAAAGGGGTTAAGTTGTCACTAACACTTCGCCGGCGTTGCTGGCGGCTCATGCACGGATGTCTTGCAAAACAAAAAATTACAGGACGAAAACATGCGAGCTTTAATCTTAACTAGCCGCAGCATGCTACTTGGCATATTGCTGTTTATTACCCCGCAGGCGCTGGCCGACGTTATTTTACATGCCTTCGACTGGCATTATAACGAGGTTGCCAACCGGGCAGAGGAAATTAAAAACCTGGGTTACAAAGCGGTTCTGGTAGCACCTCCATTAAAATCAAACGCCGGTAATTGCGCCTGGTGGCAGCGTTATCAGCCCCAGGATATAAGGGTTATTGATCATTGCAAAGGCAACAAGCAGTCGTTTCAGGCGATGATTAACGCCCTGAACGACAGCAACCCGGCACGGCGGGTGGTGGTGTACGCTGATATTGTCTTAAACCATATGGCCAATGAGCGCAGTGGCGCCACCGACTTTCCCGGCCAGGCTGCGCTTAACAGCTACGGCAGCAACTCCAGTTACTGGAACAACCAGCGCTTATTTGGCAATTTAACGCAGGGGTTATTCAGCCCGTGGGATTTTAACCCGGCCAATTGCATTCAGAATTATAACGATGTCTGGCAGGTTCAGAACTGGCGCTTGTGTGGCGGCGGTGGCGACAGTGGTTTACCTGATCTCAACCCTAACAGCTGGGTGGTACAGCAACAGCGGGCTTATTTGCAGGCTCTGAAAAATATGGGCGTGAAAGGCTTTCGGGTAGACGCAGCCAAACATATGACTATCTGGCACATTAACCAGATCTTCACCAGTACAATTAAAAGCGGCATGTATGTGTTTGGTGAAATTATTACCAGCGGCGGTGCTGGCAATAATGAATACAACAGTTATTTGGCGCCCTATATCCAAAACACCGACCATAAAGCCTATGATTTTCCACTGTTTGAAAGCTTGCGCCGGGCATTTAACCCCAGTGGCAGTATGAATGAGCTGGTTGACCCGGGTGCTTACGGTCAGGCGCTGGCCAATAGCCGGGCGGTTACCTTTACCATAACCCATGATATTCCGACCAACGATGGCTTTCGTTACCTGATTATGGACCCGACTGACGAATATCTGGCGTATGCCTATGTGATGGGGCGGGATGGCGGCAAACCCTTGGTATTCAGTGACAGTACCGGCACTGATAACAACCGCTGGGTTAATGCCTACCGCGCAACCTCGATGCAGCGGATGATAAATTTTCATAACCGGATGCAGGGTCAGGGCATGGAAGTGCTGGCATCAAGTAACTGCGCGATTTTGTTCCGCCGCGGCCAGGAGGGGGTAGTAGGCATTAATAAGTGTGGTGGTCAGGTAACGTTTAACGTTAACACCAATGGCCGTTTTTACTGGTACCGCACCTACCGCGATGCCCTGAGCGGCGGCGCCACGTTCAGCATTGGTGGCAGCAACCACAGCTTTAGTATTCCGGCCCGGCAGGCCAGAATGTGGTATGCCGATTAGCGTTAACTGCTGGGCTTTTGCAATGCCTTATGGCAGGCTGAGGGCATAACTTTCAGGAGTGATATATGAATAAAGTTTTAGCCGTCGCCAAACGTCCGGCGTTATATATTGTTGTAACGGTTATGGGGCTGGGTAGCCTCAGCGCCTGCACTGAACCGGCGCCAGATGTTGGCCAACAACAGCTGGTCGCCAGCCTCGATGAACCAGAGCGCCAGCTGTTCGAGCAAGGTCAGCTAAAAGCCTATAGCTGTACAGCGTGCCATGGTCGTAATGGCCTATCCAGCCATCCGAATTACCCGAGTCTGGCCGGGCGATCAGCCAGCGAGTTAGCCAGCGCCTTGACCGCATACCGCAATGGCGAGCGTAAACATGCATTGATGAGCCCGCAGGCCCGTGGCCTGAGTGACACTGATATTAACGCTCTGGCGTATTACTTTTCGCTGCAAACTCCTGCAACTGCCATCCAGGCTGACTAATTAATTAACCACAAAAAAGGGCAGCCGCAGCTGCCCTTCGCTAGTCATGACCTGGCAGACTTATTTAGTGCCGCCCATCGTCATTTCGCTATTCATTACGACGCCTTGCTCATCGATATCCAGATTCACCTGAATTTGCATATCCATTTCGGTTAATGAGCTGAACTCCTCCGGCACTGGCTGACCACTGGCCTGCATAGTCTCAGCCATAATGCTGAAGAACTGCGCATAATCCATACCTAAACTCATCAGGCCATTTTTGGTAATTGACTGCTGCAACACCTTGTCAGCCTGCGCTGCGCCTTTGTCGCCACTGTATACCACAACATGAGAGTCGTTCAGCTGTAACATCGGTGTTACGCCAAAGGCATTCAGCATTGGAAACAAGCTGTTCAGCGCTAAGGTTTCGCCATCTGCCGGCAGGGTCATTTCTGCCATACCAGGCACCATAGCTTTTAAGCCTTCCAAGTAGCTTCGGGCATTTTTAACGGTAACGCTTACCATCGCATCTAAAGCCGATACCTGCATGGTGCTGGCATCCAGCGTGATGTCATTCATGGTGATTGATGCACCCTGCACACTGTGCACCATGGCACCGGCAGCCAGCATCGCCATCGGGTTGGCTTGTTGCATCTGTTGTTGCAGCTGTGCCAGTTGCGGACACTGATAAGCCGGCTGGGTAAGACCACGCCAAATTTTGGTTACTGCCGGGGCAAACTCGGCCATATCAAGCCCAAGTGCAAAGCTGAAAACAGCATCGCTGACACCCTCTGCCATATGGCCAGGGATAAAGCCGCGCATACTGCTCAGTGCGCTAACTGTGTCCTTATTGGTGGTTGGTACTAACAATTTACTGCGCAGCTCTGTCGGCTGACCGGCTTTACTGTCAATGTTGCTGTCCAGATAAATGCCAGGCCAGCTAGCGGTAATGCTGTTTAAATCCTGCTGACATTCGGCGCTGCGCCAGGGCTGCATCGCCTCGGTAAATTGCGGGCTGGCCAGTTGCTGCAAATCTGTCGCCAGCCGGTTACCATCTTCAGTTGTCAGGCCGCTGACTAACTGCTGAAAACTGATAAAACCAATGGCATTAGGGTTTAATTTATAGTCAGACGCCATATTGGCCAGCTGATCATCGGTATTGATGCTGCGCTCAGGTTTAACTGCCTGCAGCACCAGTTGCCGGCTTTGTTCAGAATGGGTAGGCAATACCATCGCCAGGCTGCCCCAGCCATCTTTCACTGATACCAGCAGTTCCGCGCTAAAGTCACCTACCACAAAGTTATACGAGCGATAAGCGCCAATGTCACTTTGCATCGCCTGATGGCTGATCCCGCTGGCCTGTTCGGCACGGTCAAATAGTTGCCAGAAAGCCGCTTCGTCTGCCAGTTCAATCCGCATTACCGGCGCCAGGCCGACCATATAACTCAGTGAGCGAACTTGCGGTTTAATACCCGTTAATTCAGTAAGTTGCTCCGGGTTGGCCAACGCCTGCATGTACTGGCCGGCAATATCAAGCACAAAGCGCAATTGCGGCTCATCGGTGTTGGCTGCCAGCTCAGTAAGCTGCTGCTGGCTACCGGCACTGTAGTAATCCGGGCTAAGGCCATAGGCATTTAAATAAGCAACAAAATCAATCGGCTCTAACTGAGCAGATAAAAATACGGTATCGGCTGGCACAAAATCCAGTTCAGGGTGCGCGGTAAGGCTGTCCCCGCTGAGTTTGGTATAACCATAAATAGCACCGGCAATAATCGCCACGGCAACGAGTGTTTTACGCATTACTGACTCCTTGATATTATTCTTTATTCCTGAGCCCGCAGATCTTACATTTTTAACGGCTTAATAACAACGAAGCTGTTAGCCTTTTCCGCGGCATAACGTCATTATTCATCCGTCGCAAACAGCGCCAGTAAATCGGCTGCTTCACCCTGCCATACCTGTCCTTTGCTACCACCCAGCAATTGGTCGGCCAAACCTTGTTTAAAACTTTGCAGTTGCTGCACTTTTTCTTCAACCGTGTTACGGGCAATCAGTTTATAGACAAACACCGCCTTATCCTGGCCTATCCGGTGCGCCCGATCTGTAGCCTGTTGCTCGGCAGCCGGGTTCCACCACGGGTCGTAATGAATAACGGTATCGGCAGCGGTCAGATTTAACCCGGTACCACCGGCCTTTAAACTGATTAAAAACACCTCGGTTTCGCCATTTTGAAAGGCGTCTATCTGGGTCTGACGCTGTTTGGTCTGGCCGGTTAGCTTGCTGTAACTAATGCCCATATACTGCAGTTCCTGCTCAATTAAATGCAGCATACTGGCAAACTGACTGAACAACAAAATGCGCCGGCCCTCTTCCAGCATTTCAGGCAGAGTATCCCGTAACCATTGCAATTTCGCATTGTGCCGCACGGTTTGCGCTTGCTCAATCGGCACTAAGCGCGCATCACAACACACCTGACGCAGCTTTAACAAGGCGTCTAAAAACTCAATCTGGCTGGCCGCGACGCCCTTACGGACAAACAGCTCCCGCACCTTAGTTTCCATAATCAGCCGAATACTTTCATACAGATTACGCTGGTCGGCCTCCAGCTCCAGCAACTGTACTATTTCGGTTTTTTCCGGCAGCTCGGTGGCTACCTGGCCTTTGGTGCGACGCAGCATAAAGGGCGCTATTTTCTGGCGCAATACGCGGGCACGTTCGGCATCGCCGTGTTTTTCTATCGGTTTACGATACACCTGACTAAAATGCTGCTCGGTGCCAAGCAAGCCGGGCAACACAAAATCGAACAGTGATTTGAGCTCCCCCAGATGGTTTTCCAGCGGGGTGCCCGTCAGCGCCAGGCTGAAATCACGATGCAGTGCCCGGACACTTTGCGCCGCCTGACTGCCTGCATTTTTAATGTGTTGTGCTTCGTCCAGCACCACAACACTGAAACGCTGCTGGCGATACAGCGCAATATCGCGCACCAGCAACGGATAGCTGGTAACAATAAGCT
Source organism: uncultured Chromatiaceae bacterium (assembly GCA_963975465.1). Classification (GTDB taxonomy): domain Bacteria; phylum Pseudomonadota; class Gammaproteobacteria; order Enterobacterales; family Alteromonadaceae; genus Alishewanella. Next base: position 42,441 of record CAXBHB010000003.1, on the reverse strand, counting down.
GATGGTCCGCCAGTTGTTCAAACAACGGTCGCCGTTTCGGACCGTATACCTGCAGTACCTTTAAATCCGGGGTAAAACGCCGTGCTTCCTGTTGCCAGTTACCCAGCAAGCTGGTGGGGCAAACAATTAACGCAGGTTGGCTAAGTTCACCCTGCTGGTACTGCTTTAAAATAAAACTGAGGGTTTGCAGGGTTTTACCCAGCCCCATGTCGTCAGCAAGCACGCCCCCTAAGCCATATTGCTTTAGAAACGTCAGCCAGTTTAAACCTTGTTGCTGATAACCCCGCAGCGTTGCCTGCAGATTGTCTGGCAAAGCGACATCGGTAATACCGCTGAAATTATGCAGTTGCTGATTCAGGCTGGCCAGCCGGTTAGCATTTAAATACTGAATTTCGGCTGCGCCGGGCGGCGGTAAAATAGCGGCTTTATAATCAGGCAGTTCCAGCGTTAGCGGCGCTTTGTGCATGTTCAGCAACTCGACGATGGTGTCGATAAGTGGCTGAATTAAGCTCATTGGCAAAGCCAGTTTGCCCTGTGGCAAACTCAGCCAGATTTGCTGCTCTTCACCCGGCAGACCATTCTGGCGCAGCCACTGGCTGATTAGCGGTAACAATGGCACCTGCTGGCCGTCAATATCAACCTGAATACCCAGTTCAAAACCCGTTTTTTTACCGTCCTGTACCTGCAAATAGGGTGTTGCCGCCAGAATATCTAAATTAAAATCACTGTCCTGCTCAACCAGCCAGCCATCGTCGCGCAGGCTATCCAGTTGCTGCAGCAAAGGCTGCCATAACTCGGGGTTGTCCGGGCCATCGCCTACCCCGAACGCGGCTTGCTGCTCGTTTGGCGCAGCCAGTGCCGGCAGGCTCAGCAGTTCCAGGTCCAGCAGTACTTCCAGCGCAGCAGTTTCACTGGCACGGTGCCGTTTAACAAAGTAGGTGCGGCTGCCTTGCTGTACTTCAGTTTGCGATGCCTGCAAATCCAGTGGCAGCCGCTGCTTATCGTAGTCAAAACTGAGCAGGGCCACCGGTTCCTGCCGGCCCTTGCTGTGCCGAGGCAGCATTTTTAATTGCAATACCGGCGATGGGGTAACATTAATTTGTTCCACGCCCAAGCCTTGTGGCATTGGCAGGCTGATTTTGGGTAGTAATTGTTGCAGGCGGCCCAGCCGGCTTTGCAGCAATGCTGCCGGCGCCGGGGGCATTTTTGATAACAGTTTTAATTCACGGCCACTAAGGGGAGTATTCAGCAACCCTAACTGATAGGTATCGGTATCCAGGTAACACGGTGGATCGGTGAACACCAGCACGCTGTTGTGATCGTCACCAACTTGCCAACCTAGTTGCTGCCCTGCCTTACTGCTGTGCCAGCTAAGCTGCAACGGCCGCTGCTCGGCCCAGCTTAGCGGATAACGCGCTTCGCTGAACATACAGCGCCCGGTGGCCAGTAATTGCTGCAGTAACTGATAGCCCCAGTTGTCTTCCAGTACAGACTGATCAGCCAGGTTATGGCTACGAAACAACGTCAGCAACTGATAATCACTTTCACTCAGCCAGGAAGGTGGCTGCGGGCTGACTAAATCATATTTGCCAATGGCCTGGCCCTTAGTAAAGCCGCCTTTTTTCATTAACCTGACCCGGCGGGGATACAGCTGCAAACCGGCCTGACCATAACTGAGTAAATAAAGCACGGTATCGCCGCTGTCATCGCGAACCGGCTGCTGCAACTGCTCCAGCTCACTAAACCAGTTATCCAGTTTTAGTTGGGGCAGCTGTTTTATCCGCAGTTGCTGCTGGGCGTAGTCACGCTTTAAACGCAGCAATACCGCTAAAATATGTTTACACCGATGGCCCACCGGGCAGCTGCAGCTATCGCGCAGTGACCAGCCACTCTCTGTCTGTGCCAACACAATATTCTGGCGGTAAGGCGAGAAACCGGCGCCCCACACCTGGGCGCTGATCTGGCTCAGGTCATCGCTGTATTCCAGCTTCAGCACTTTACCGGCTTGCAAATAAGCCCGGGCACGGTGCAGGGTTGCGCTGTCAAACCATTGCAACAGTCGATCTTCATCAAGGGGAAAAGCATGCTGTTCGGTCGGGCTACTCAAAATATCGTTAACTCTTGCTGAAGTGACTTCTGGCGGCAATGACATAACCGACCGCCAACGAAAACCCCCATGCTAGCTTACTTTGGTGACAGACCAAAGCGTCTTCGTCAGTTACTGGTCGTTTTTCAACAAAATGATTCGTTAAAAATAGTAGTCGAGGCTCAACTCAATATAATCATCATGCCGCAGGTTATAGAGCACGTCGCTGATGTCATCACTCTGAAACAGCCAGCCATTCAGGCGCAGCCGCAAGCTGTTTGTCAGCCGCATTGAGGCTTCAAGCTTGGCGCTGCGGCTATTATTGCGATCTAAATCCTGCAACACCCCGAATAATATCTCGCTGCCAGCCACATCGTTCAGCGCCAGGCGCCAGCCAACAAAAATATCATTCTGGCCGGTCACTGGTGCCTGCAAGCCCCGACTGTCATATTGGTACTCCGCTATCCAACCTAAGTCCCAGCTTTGGTTGAACACGCCAACCCGGGTATATTCATAGCCCGCAGTAGTGGCGACAAATTCCTGGGGGCCGCTGCGCCGGTAAATGCTCTCCAGTTTCCACAGCCAGTCGCCAGCGACAACCTGCGCGTCCACCCCAAATTGCTGCATCTGGAAATAATAAGGCTGCAGCAGTTGTGATGAGGGTTGCGGTATTAACAAGGGTTCACGGCTATTGCCGGCGAAATAACTCAGGCCCAGATCCAGTGCGCTGAACCGCTGTGACCAGCGCAACGCAACATCCAGGTTATTGCGTTTGTCGCTGGATTCATACAAGGCGATGTCATGCTCAACCGGCCACGGGGTTGTCAGGCGGCCGGCCGGATCAGCAAATAAACGTTCGCGAAAATAGGGTAGTAAATACAACTCGAGGGTGCCGGCACTGTTCCAGCCTTTAAAGCTAAGCATCGGTTGACCGAGCCGTGATTCCAGCTCAACCCCGCCAACCATATCAACCTGATTAATGACATCTACCAGCCGCTGCGACTCGCTGACGCCCCAGAACACAATATCGTTGCCAGCTTTAAACTCCCAGTTACGGGCGGCATAGCGCCAGTAAGCCTGCTGTAAATCAATTAAATTGCTGGCACTGTCACGCTGCTGCCAGCGTAAAAACGGGGTCAGCTGAAAGCTGTGGGTAGCGGTATCATCTTGCCATGACCAGTCTGATAATAAGCTAAGCAGCGTATGAGCCCGGGCCTGGCCAGCACTGCCGGTTTGGCTGAAATAACGCTGCTGTGCAGTCAGTTGATGCTGTTGGCGCAAACTAAAGCCGCTGGCGGCAGCTTCTGTTTGCGGTGCGGTGGTGGTGATAACCTCTGCCGAGGGGACAGTGGATGTGGTGCTGGCAACCGCTGCGGATTGTTGTGCAGCTTCAGGTTCAGCTGGTGGCTCTGAAGTTTGCGGCTCTGCGCGGCGGGTAACAGCCGGCTTATCGGCAATAGTTTTTTGGCCGACAGGCTTGGCAGGCTGAACAGCCGGTGAGCGCTGCCCTCTGATAGCCTGATAGTACCAGACCCGGGTTTCTGCAACATCATTCGCCAGCATTTCATTGCGCCCGGGCACCTGCAGCACACTGCCAGCACGTAACTTATTAATATCGCCGTCAACAAAGGCTGCAGGATTACTGCGCCATAACGCATACACCACCTGCGGCATACTGACGTTATCGTCCGGCCTGGCCTGCACAGCCAGCCGCCACAAGGTATCGGTTGTTGCGACCGGGCCAAGTTCAGTGCCCTGCGCTGCCAGGCCAGGTATCGATGTCGTCAACAATAGCCACGTCAGCAGTAAAGCTGCTATCCGGTTCTGTGGCAACTGAGCCGTTATGTTATGCATAAAACCTCAATCTTTGTCCGATCATGCACCCTAGCGCAGCCGGTCCAGTACATTGACATCAAAATCTGCCGCAGTCCGACCTTGCCTGAACTGCAATTCTTCAACCACCAGATCCGTGCTTTTGCCGGTTTGATGATTCTGCATGCGCAGCAACATTGGCCGCCAGTACTGGTCTAAAAACAATTTATAATCGCTGGCGGTTAAGGTTTTCAGCAAGCTTTGCTTTTTATCGTAAAATTCAATTTGCTGCATCCGGTAGTGTTGCTGGTCAATCCAGGCAATGGTTTTACTGTAACCCGAGAATTTGTCGGCCGGGATCCGTTCAATCACGTAACACATTACGCCATTTACCTGTTCATCCCGTAAATAGCGAAACTGATATTTTTCCAGCTCAAACGACGCCATATCCTCGTACGCAAATTCACTGGCCATAAAAGGGCCGGATTTATTGCGACTGGCAATGCGCCGGGTACGGCTGATTGCCGGCAAGTACAACCATTGATCATCCTCCGCCGTGGTATGAGAATGACTTAAAAAAGCCGACCCCCGCACATCCCGCGGCTCATCAAAAATAATCAGCGATTTATCACCGTCGTCCAGCACCTCCAGTGCCAGGGTACGCATCCGTCGGATACTCTCTTTGCCACTGGCATCACGCAGGATCATCAGCACCTGGCTTTCACTGTCACTCCAGCCGGTATCACGCTTTTTCTGCTCGGTGGCAATTTGCAGCCCTTTTTCCATATCGGCATCAGATTCGGCGTGCACCGGAACGCCGAGTAGCAGGCTTAAGCTAACTAGGATTATGCCTAAGCGGCCGGTATTAAGATGTGGCATCTGTTTTATACTCCTTGGCATCAAATTTTAATAAGCAGGCCGGCAGAAACAGAAAATCAATAAGCAAGGCCACCAGGATCACCAGCGCAGTTAACATGCCCATATCAGAATTAAGCCTGAAACCCGACAGCATCAGTACCGCAAAACCCGTTACCAGTACCACTGTCGTGATCCACAAAGCGCGGCCAACTGTGGTAAAAGCATAGCGTATTGCCTGCTCAGTTGCTTGCCCCTCCAGCCTGGCTGCCCGGTATTTGCTGAGAAAGTGCACCGTATCGTCAACAATAATACCCAGGCTCATACCGGCAACCACTGACAGTGCCAGATTAATCTCTCCGCTTAGCAGCCCCCATAAACCAAACGCCACCAGCGCCGGGGTAATATTGGGTATAAGACTAATTAAGCCCAGCCGCCACGAGCGCAAACTAAACACCAGTAACAGCGAAATTAATAACAACGCCAATGGCAGGGTCTGCAGCATCGATGCCATATTGCGCTCGCCGATATGGGCGAACATTAGTGCGGTACTGGCAGCGCTGGCCTGGTAAGCCGCGGCGTGTTCAGCCAGATAAGCCAGTGCCCGGCTTTCAAAGGCCGTCAGTTGCTTGCTACCAAGATTTTGTAAACTTACCGCCACCCGGGTTGCACTTTTATCCAGGTTTAACTGGTTATTTAAGTCTAAACCAAAGGGCAATGACATTTCATACATCAGCAAATACTGCGCCGCCTGTTGCGGTGTCTCGGGTAGCCGGTAGTACGCCGGATCGTCCCGGTGCATGTTTTTATTCAGTCGCCTTATAGTGTCTGTAATACTATTGACATGCTGCACTTCAGGTTGTTGTTGCAGCCAGCCAGTAAAACCCGCTACCGCTGCTAAAAATTCAGGTTGATTAACCGCACCGGCTTCATTGCCGGCAATAACAAAATCAACGGTGGTAGCGCCAGTCAGGTTTTGCTCCAGAAAATCATTGGCCTGCCGAAACTCGGTGTCGGGCGAAAAATACTTTACCGCTTCATCGTTAATGCTGTTCAGACTGATAAGCGCACTGCAGCCAATGATCAACACCGTCATGCCCCAGAACAACGGTTGCTGCCAACCGATAACCTTGTTGGCCAGCCATAACATCACCTGGTCGGTGCTGCCCGCCTTACTACCGGCCTGCTCACCCGCACTAACCGGTAAAAATAGTAACAGCGCCGGCAATAACACCAGGCTGAATAAACACGCCAGCATCACGCCGACGGCGGTCATGTTGCCTAAATCGCGCAGGATGGGGACTTCTGAAAAGTTCAGGGTTAAAAAACCAATGGCTGTAGTGGCGCTGGTAATAAATACCGGCATTATATTGCGCTTTAAACTGTACTGGATGGCCTGTAACCGACTGTCACCACGGCGCAGGGCAAATTGCATAGCGGCAATAAGGTGCACCGAATCGGCGACCGCCAACGTCATTAATATTGTTGGAACGTTTACGGTCGCGGTACTTAAAAATAAGCCGGCCCAACCGGCCAGCCCCAGCGTGCTCACCACCGTAACCACAATAATGATCAGGGTAGCCAGTGACGCCAGCAACGAGCGCAATAACCAGGCCAGCATCAGCAAAATAGCCAAAAACATGACCGGGATCAGGGTCTTTACATCGTTTTCAGCTTCATAGGCAAAGGCATAGTTCATGGCGACCACACCACTGACATGAAACCCGGTATCCGGATGTGATGCTTTAAAGGTCTGCAGCATGGCGGCTACCGCCTGCCAGACATCTTTGACTTCCTGCTGCAGGTTTTGCTCTGGCAACTGCAAGGTAATATTGACTGCTGTCACGCTGCTATCGGCCGCTACCAGGCGCTGCCGTAACACCGGCTCGTTTAATGCCACATCAGCTATCTTGTTTCGCTCAGCGTCACTAAGCTCAAGCTCTTCGCCAACCAGATCAGCAACCCATAAATCATCATCAATAGCTTCGGTATGCTGATAATTACTTAATGAATCGACCCGGATGGAATAAGGTGTTTGCCAGGCCGCTTCCGTTAACTGCCGTACCAGATCCAATGTTTCTGCACTGAACACCTGCTTATCGGCTGGCGCGATAGCAATCAGGATATTATCGCTTTTATTAAACTGCTGCTGCATTTGCTCAAATGCCAGCAGCTGCGGGTTATCGTTGGTAAAGAAGATCCGGTAGTCACCGCGGAAATATAAATTGCCGATACCCCAGCCACTGCCAACAATTAACAGCAGGCAGAAAGCCGTGACAACACGTGGATAGGCCAGAATGTGCTGCAACCAGCGTTGAATCATCGGTAGCGACCTTTTTGTAAGAGTTGAGGGCATTACGCCAGCCTTTTAGCTTAGCAGGCTATTGGCAAAGTGGGGAATAAGCAACTGTATTCATGTCGCTTTTGTCGCTCAGCCACCATGCGGCTTGCATTAAGTTAACAATATGCTAAACATAATGCATTATTTACGCAAAATATCGGAGACAGGATGTCACTGGCTGTTGTTTACAGCCGGGCCCGCCACGGCCTGGATGCGCCACTGGTTACCGTTGAGGTGCACATTAGCAATGGCTTGCCGGCGTTTCAGCTGGTTGGCCTGCCTGAAACCTCGGTTAAAGAGTCACGCGACCGGGTGCGCAGCGCTATGGTCAACAGCGGCTTTGCTTTTCCCGATCGAAAAATTACCGTTAATTTAGCCCCGGCCGATTTACCCAAAGAAGGCGGCCGCTTTGACCTGCCTATCGCACTTGGCATTATCGTTGCCAGTGGCCAGTTAAATGAGCACAGCACCGGCGACTACGAGTTTTATGGCGAGCTGGCATTGTCTGGCGAAATACGGCCCATTCTTGGTGAGATCCCGGTGGCAGTGGCCTGTCGTGATGCTGGTCGGGCGGCGCTAATGCCAATGTTAAATGCCCAGCAGGCGCAGCAGGTACCTAAAGCAAAAATTCACGGTGCCGACCATTTATTGCAGGTCCACAGCTTTTTGCTGGCGCAGCAGGCATTACCGGCTATTCCGCCGTTGCCCGAGCGACCGGTACAACATATGGCCGATTTAGCCGATGTCCGCGGCCAGGGCCATGCTAAGCGAGTGCTGGAAATTGCTGCGGCCGGCGAGCATAACATGTTAATGCTGGGCCCGGCCGGTACCGGCAAATCTATGCTGGCACAGCGGTTACCCGGTATTTTACCGGCCTTAACTGAACAGGAAGCACTGGCAACTGCCGCCATTTATTCCATTGCCGGCTTGCAGCGCAACCTGACAGACTGGCAGCAACGGCCCTTTCGCTGTCCGCACCACACCAGCTCGGCGGTGGCCTTAGTCGGCGGTGGTTCCGTGCCACGACCAGGTGAAATATCGCTGGCGCATCATGGCATTTTGTTTTTAGATGAGCTGCCGGAGTTTCCGCGCAAAGTACTGGATGTGTTACGCGAGCCGCTGGAAACGGGGATTGTGCATATCTCGCGGGCCGCCCGTCAGGCTGAGTTTCCGGCGCAGTTTCAGTTAGTGGCCGCACTTAATCCAAGCCCGACCGGCCACCATGAAGATGGCCGCGCGACACCCGAACAGGTAATGCGCTATTTAAACCGCTTATCGGGGCCTTTTATTGACCGGATTGAATTGCAAATTGAAGTGCCGTTGCTGCCCAAAGGCATGCTCAGCCAACAACATAGCACAGAGGAAAGCAGCGCCAGCGTGAAACAGCGGGTGGTGGCCGCCCGTGATATTCAGCTGGCACGCCAGGGCAAAGCGAATGCCCGGCTCAGTGGCAGCGAAATAGCCGATTTTTGCCCGCTGAAGCAAGATGATGCCCGCTTTCTGGAAGATACCATTCACCGCTTTAAGCTGTCGGCCCGTACGTATCACAAAATTATTAAAGTGGCCCGCACCATTGCCGACTTACAGCAACAACCCAATATCAGCCGCGCCCATTTAATGGAAGCACTCAGCTACCGCGCCCTGGAGCGGCTGCTAAGTTACTTAAAGACATAATCTGTTTGAGCAGGAATCGTTGTACTCTAAGGCAACCGTTGCAGGCCTGGATGGCCGAATCGAGCCCCCAGGGATGGGTTCACGGCGTGTTGACGTGAGTACATCGGTTTATGCGATTCAGCAAAACTAAGCGCTACACCAGCTTCCAGTTTAGCGTCTGCCCAGCATAAAACGGTACTATCGGTTTATCATTTGGCAGGGTAATTTCGGCCGGTACCTGCCACTGCTGTTTCGTCAGGGTCACCGTGCCGGTATTACGGGGCAAGCCGTAAAAATCGGCGCCATAATGGCTGGCAAAACCTTCCAGCTTATCGAGGCAGCCCAGCTCATCGAACACCTGAGCATAAAGCTCTATCGCGCTATGGGCACTGTAACAACCAGCGCAGCCGCACGCGGACTCTTTACGATGCTTCTCATGCGGCGCCGAGTCAGTACCTAAAAAGAATTTGTTAGAACCGCTGGCTACCGCTGCACGCAGCGCTTCCTGATGCGTACGCCGCTTCAGTACTGGCAGGCAATAATTATGCGGCCGGACGCCACCTACCAGTAAATCGTTGCGGTTCAGCAGCAAATGCTGCGGGGTAATTGTTGCGGCTACATTGGCGGAGGACTCGGCCACAAAACTGGCGGAATCGGCAGTGGTAATGTGTTCAAACACCACTTTTAAGGTTGGCAGTTTAGCCACAATATGTTGCAAATAGCGGTCAATAAACACCTTTTCCCGGTCAAAAATATCAATATCGTGGTCGGTCACTTCGCCATGTACCAGCAGCAACATGCCCTGCTCTGCCATCACTTCAAATACCGGATACAGTGACTCCAGCGCACTTACTGCATCGCTGGAATTGGTGGTAGCGCCTGCCGGGTAAAGTTTCGCAGCTACCACACCGGCGGCTTTGGCTTCGATAATTTGCTGACGGCTGGTTTTATCGGTTAAAAATAAGGTTAGTAGCGGCTGAAAATCGCTGCCTGCCGGCCGGGCAGCCAGAATACGCTCACGGTAGGCAACAGCCATTTCAGCGGTAGTGACCGGCGGCACCAAGTTAGGCATCACAATGGCCCGGGCAAACTGTCGGGCTGTAGCAGGTACTGTTTCCAGCAGCATATCACCATCACGAAAATGCAAATGCCAGTCGTCAGGGGTTTGAATAGTTAATTGGCTCATCGGCAGCTCCGGGCAGGTCAAAAATGATGGCCACTATAATAGCAAGGATTCCGCAGTGGTGAAATCGACCGCGATTGGAAATAACCAATGGGCAGCGGTTTTTATTCAACGTTGGCGGTTTAAACCGGCCACTGCTGTTTGCTACACTGGTAACAGAACTTATAGCAGTCACCACGAGCACTGCCGCCAACAGGAGTTAACAACATGTCTGATTTTGATTCTGAGCTGGATTTTGATTTAAATAACCTTGATTTTGACGGTGCTGAAGCAGCGCTGGCTAAACAGCAAGCAGAAGCCGAAGCGAAGGCTGCCGAGCCACAATTTGGCGACGATGATGATGAATGCAGCGGTGGAGCCTGTAAAATTTAGCGTTTGTGGTTGATAAGGGCTTATACTGTCAGAAAATAGCCCCTGGATAACAAAATGAAGAAAACCCGTATTATAACCACTGATGACATCCTGCTCACGCTTTGTCAGGCAGTCAACGGTGTGCTGTCTGCCGCTGGCAATCCGGCGATAAGTCACTCGCCCATGGTACAAAAAATTCAGAAAACCTGTTTACGACCAGATCTTGGCTGCTTTGTGTTATTTGATGGCGGCTTTTCCGGGCTGGTCATTATTAATTTTACCTCGCAGGCCGCGCTGGAAATTTACCGTAAATACATGATGAGTATGGGCATGCCTGAAGGCGAGCTGGCGCAGTTTCATACCTCTGACGAAGTGGGTAACGTGATGGGTGAGCTGATGAACCAGATCGTCGGCGACTTTACCAACAAAGTGCGGCAGGATTTACATACCTCGATCAATCAAAGCCAGCCGAAAATGATGGCCATTAATAAGCAGGTGCAAATTCTGATTAACACCCAGCTTGATCAGCCCCAGGCCCGCAGGGTCACTTTTAGCACACCAGAGCACAATATTTTCTATATGGAACTGGCGATGGATAAAACTGAATTTATTCAGTTAGAAGAATTTGAGCGGACAGAGCAGGAACACCCTGACGATATTCTGGCTAATGCCCAGCAATACCGGCAGGAAAATTCTGTCAGCGTTGAACCGGAAGTAGACGACGACTTTCTGAAAAACCTCGGTTTCTAATCCCGTAATTTATGCGGGTTTTGCCGGTGGATTATGCCTGGCGTGTCGCCAAAGCTGGCTCAGACCAATAGCCAGCACGCCCGATAACATCAGTAATGAAAATGGCAGGGCATCACCGGTATAAAACCACGCCAGTAAGGGCCCGGCCAAGGCACCGCTGCCAAAACGCAGGGTGCCAATCACTGCGGTGGCGGTGCCACTGTGATGTGGAAACTGCATAATAATCATCGCATCAGCGTTAGTGGCCATTAAGCCCAGGCTGGCCATCAGTGGCGCTATAGTAAACACCGTATACCATAGCCCCAACTGCAGATAGTTAAAGACACTGAGTAAGGTGGCGCAGCTCAATGCCACCACCAACCCGAAACGCAGCATACGCTGTGGCCCAAACCGCACCACTAACCGGCTATTCAGCAGGTTAGCGCTCATTAGTGACAACACATTAAAACCAAACAGCAGCGCAAACATTTGCTCGCTGACCCCAAAATAGCCAATATAAACAAACGACACAGCCGTTAAAAAACAGAAGAAGGCAAACGAGGCAAACATTGAACTGGCAATATCGGGCCAGGCCGCTTTATGCCGGAACACCTGGACATAGCCACTGAAAAAAGCCGGTCGCTGCTGCTCGTCACTGCGACTAATTTCAGGTAAAAAACGCCAGCTAAAGCCCAATACAACAAGGCCATAGCCTGCCAGAAACAGAAATATTGCCTGCCAACTGGCCACCCAGATAATGCCACTGCCCATTGCAGGAGCGACCAGCGGTGCCAGCATCATGATCATCGAGACATAAGACATACCTTTGGCGGTATGCTGCTGGTACAAATGGCGAATGATACCCGGCACCACTACCGACGCCGCAGCGCCAGAGAGCGCCTGCGCCGCGCGCCAACCCAGAAACCACTCGATGCTGTTAACCATGCTTAAAGCAATACTGGCCAGTATAAAGCCCGTTAAACCACACACCGCCAATGGCCGCCGGCCCAGCATGTCAGCCAGCGGGCCGAACAACAGCATGCCAAGGCCGTATGCTGCCAGAAAAATGCTCAGTGATTGTTGCACCAGACTGATATTGGTCTCAAGCGCAGTAGCCATCATCGGCATTGCTGGCAGGTACATATCAATGGCCAGTGGAGTAGTCGCTACCACAGCAGCCAATAGCATAAGCAACCAGATGGACGGTTCAGAACGATGCATTACAGGTACTCATAGTTGGGACGTGTGTTAAAACCGGTTTCGAAACAGTTGCAGATAATGCTTTAGTTTAACCGTTAACTGACCGGCAGCCGCAATTGTACGCTGGCGCCGCCCAGCTGGCTATCGTTGATTAGCAGTTTACCCTGATGCCATTGCACAATACGTTGCACAATCGCCAGACCAAGACCAAAGCCGCCTTCTTCACGGTTGCGGCTTTGCTCCAGCCGGTGAAACGGTTTCAGTACTTCTGCCCGCCTGTCGGCGGCAATGCCCGGGCCATCATCATTAACACAGATAAGCCAGCAGCCTTGCTGCAGGCTTAATTCAACAACAATTCTGGATCGGGCATATCGCTTGGCATTAACCAGTAAATTCTGGATAGCACGCTCCAGATAATGCGCATCGCAATAAAACATAGCCGTTGCCGGTAGTTGCAACACAATAGCGGCACCAGGCAGGGGGGACAGTTTCTCTGCTACGTTATGAATTAATTCGGTTAAATCAACTTGTTGCTTTTTAAGGTTTAACTGATGACTTTGTAATTTCGCATAGTCGAGCATTTCATCAACCAGCTGCTGCAACTCACGAACATCCTGCAACATCAGTTGCTTATCGTTGTCGGGCAATTGCCCGGCCATTTCTAAGGCAAACTTCAGCCGGGCAATAGGCGTACGTAGCTCGTGTGATACCGCATGGGTCATTTCTCGTTGCAACTCCAGCAACGAAATAATCTGCTGACTCATTTGCTGAAAACTGTCGGCAATTGGTGCAATAAACGAGCGGGCGGGTAATTGCAGATCGGCTGGCTGGCCTTTACCAAAACGCTGTAAACCACGTTGTAAATAGCGAATATCACGGGCAACCGGCCATAACCATAAGGCTACAGCCACAGCCAGCAAGCTGAAAAACAAGATACTAAACCAGTCAAATCCGGCACGTTCATTTAGCTGCAGAGGCCCCAACAGCCATAACTGCTCAGCACGTAAACCATAAAAAAAGACGCTGTTATCCTGAAACAACGGCAGTAAATGCCCCTGCATTAACAGCTGCCACTCCTCTGGCTGCCAGCTGACACTGTCGCTGGCAACAGCCTGATAGGGTAACCCCAGATGACTGGCCCACTGCGCCTCCGGTAAACGCATGACCAGTGCCATTTGTTCTGCCAGGGTATCTATCAGTGCCGGAGGTTGATCACCCTGCGCGTATTGCCACAGCTGATCGACAGCCCAACCCAGACCAATAAGCACCAGAAATAAAAACAAATAAAAATGCAGAAACAGGCGATGCATAATTACCAGGCATCAGCGACAAATAAATAGCCTTTACCCCAGACCGTTTTAATCCGGAACGGTACCTCAGCGTTGTCACCCAGCTTGCGGCGTAAATGCGATACCCGTACATCAACCGTGCGGTCCAGCCCATCGTACTCACGGCCAATAATTTGCTGATGAATCGCCTCCCGCTTGACGGTCTGGCCGGCATGCCGGGCCAGCATCCACAGTAAGTCAAATTCGTAGCTGGTTAAATCGACCATGTTATTGTCGAACCAGGCTTCCCGCGAGCGTTGTTTTAACATTAAACGGCCAAATGCCAGCTCTTGCTGTTCGGCTTGCGGGCTAACCTGGGTGCGTCTGAGTAAGGCATTAATCCTTGCCAGCAACACCCTCGGCTCTACCGGCTTAATGACATAGTCATCGGCTCCTAACTCCAGCCCCAGCACCTGATCAATATCACTTTGTTTAGCAGTCAACATTAACACGGGCCCTTTGTACCAGGGTCTGATCTGCCGGCAAACACCAAAGCCATCCAGACCGGGCAGCATTAAATCGAGCACAATTAAGTCTGGCTGAAATTGCTTACACTGCTCGGCAACTAAATCACCGCGGCTTTGCTGTTGCACACTAAAACCATGTTGCACTAAAAAGCTTTGGACTAACCCAGCCAGCCGGGCGTCATCTTCCACTAACAAGATTTTGGCCATTAAAAAATACTCCATGCGCCGGAAATTCGGCGACGCTTTGCCGGTTGCCGGCTTAGTACCTGCAATTCCGCACTTAGCAAAATTTGCTGTTGCTGACGTAAACTTAACCAGCCGCGTTGCCAGTTTACCTGTTGCTGCCATTGGCCGGTTGTTGCTTCCTGCCAGCAACGTTCTGCCTGCTCGGCCAGATACAGGCAAACAGTTTGTGGGCTGTCGCTAAACCAGACCACTCGCAGTTCGGCTTCACAGCCTTGTTCCAGTTTATCGGTTACACACACGGTTGGGCTGACTTGCCAGCACAAGGGTTCAGTGCACTGATCTGGCTGCGCCTGGCTGGCCAATGAGGCCCCCAGCAACAACGCAGATAAACCGCGAAGATAGCGCATCAGAAAAACCGGTAACTAACACCACCAAACCAGGTTGTGACGTTATCCGTTCGCACTAAAGGGCTGTCAGTCATTGCACTGTCCAGCTGTAAATATCTCAGGAATACCAACAGGCTAAGCCGTTCTGTTAATGGTTTGTTCCAGTTTAACCGAAGTTCTGCCTGCCAGCTATCCCGGCCCTGATATTCCTGCCCTGGCGGAACCTCTAATGCGGTTAACCCATAGTAGGTATCAATTAGCTGGGCGCTTTTCCAGTGCAGGTGCGCTGATAACTGCCATTTGCCATAGGTATTCTGCCAGCCACGACGCACGCCGGCACTGGCATACTGACCATGGTGTTGCCGGCTAACATCGGTCCAGTATGAAAACTGCCACATCAAACCCTGTTTAACCGTATCCAGCTGAACACCTATGTCGTATGCGGTTGGTCTTTTTGTCACATCACTAACGGCGACCTGAAAGGGTGCCTGGCGGTCGGCCGCCGAGCCGAATTGCGGCATAGTCAGAGCATTGGCTTCAAACTGGAGCAAATTGCCACTAAACCATTGCTGAAAGTAGCCTTTTTCCTGGTTAAACTGACCAATTATACTAAGCTGGCTGGTGTCACTCAGTGCATAACTGCTGCCTATCCGGCCGTTGTCAAAAAACCAGTATTTGCTGTAATAATAAATTTCCGGTAGTAATACCAGCTCCAGCCGCTTACCGCCATGCAACGGATTGCTGCGCTGGCCATAGCCTAACGCCCAGCTTAAATAAAGCTTCTGCTCACTTATACAGTCATCACCCTGACAATCAGCAGCACCGGCACTGAATGACGAACTCGCGCCCAATAACCCTATAACTAACAGTATTTTTATTAATGTGTTTGGCACAGCAGCTTACCCGGTTACAGTGGATGCTTAGTTTAGCAAGCCGGCCACCCACGCTGAAACAGAAATAACATAGTTTCACAAATTAGGCAGTGCGGCCAAATGACGTTATTGGCAACAGCGAAATTGAATCTGCTAACGAATCCAACTATGATGAGCCGAATATAACTATAATGCGCTGACCAGATTGCTGCAGTTTACTGCAGGGCTGCACCGCTGTAACAGCAGAGCATATAATGAAAGACAAAGCGACGTCCTTTGATATTGCCTATCTGGCCGGGGTATCTCAATCCACGGTGTCGCGGGCACTGCGCAACAGCCCGCAGGTTAATAAAGAAACCCGTGAGCGGGTGCATGCTATTGCTAAACAGCTAAATTACAAAGTCGATAAAAACGCCAGTAATTTACGCAAGCAGCGCAGCAGCACATTGGCGTTATTATTGTTTGAAGACCCTACCTCTGACGAATCGCTGATTAATCCGTTTTTTCTATCCATGCTCGGCAGTATTACCCGGGCCTGTGCCAAACGTGGTCAGGATCTGCTGGTATCATTTCAGCAACTGAGTGACGACTGGCACGCCGACTATGAAGACAGCAATAAAGCCGACGGTATTATTTTGCTGGGCTATGGTGACTACGTCGATTACGAAGAAAAACTGGAAAAGTTGTTAGCGCAGGAAACCCATTTTGTCTGCTGGGGCGCCGAGGTGCACGATCATCCGGAATTCACCATTCGCAGTAATAACCGGGAAGGCGGCAGGCTTGCCGGCGAGCACTTGTTGGCTAATGGCTACAAAAACTTTGCGTTTGTCGGTAACGCATCCGAACACAGCCCGGAGTTTTTTGAGCGCTATCAAGGCTTTACTGACGCCTTGCATGCTGCTGGCATTCAGCCATCCGAGATTGCTCAGTGCGACGCTATTTCTACCGAAAATGCCGGCGACCATGCTATCCGGCAAATTATGCAGCAAGGTAAAGCTGTAGATGCGGTATTTTGTGCCAGCGACATTATTGCCATTGGCGTGATGCGCGCGCTGCATCAGCTGGGCCATAAAATTCCGGCCAACATCGCAGTGATGGGTTTTGACGATATTCCGGTCGCCTCATTTGCCACCCCGGCGCTTAGTACGATTCAGCAAGATACCTCACTGGCCGGTGAGATGCTGGTCGACAACCTGTTAAGACTGATTAACAACGAGTCTATTGTCAGCACCCATATTCAACCCAAACTCATTGTCCGCCAGTCATGTGGCAGTCGCTGAGACAGGTCTCAGGGCATCCAGCGCTTCTTTTAAACTCGGGTAAAAGCGCAAACTTCCGGTCACCGGTTTAACACCCGCTCTGGCCAGGGTGCGTAGCGGCTGAAACTGCAAATCGGCGATCACCAGCTGAGTGTGATTTTTGGCACTGTTACTAATCAACTTATTCAGTGCCGCCAGCCCGCCGGCATCAAGCACTGTTACGCCATCCATGTACAGTACAATACCGCGGCACTGCTCGGCTAACCCGCTAATTTCGGCAAAAATCCGGTCAGCCGCGGCAAAAAACAACGGGCCGTTAATCTTCAGCACCTTCCAACCGGCTGGCAACTGCATATCAATCAGTTTTTTATGTTGACTGATATCGGTAACTTTAGTCATTTCGGCAATGTCTTTTACAAACAATACTGCTGCCAGCAGAATTCCGACCGTAATGGCAATAACCATATCCAACAGTACAGTCAGCGTGAAACAGCTTAAAAAAACCAGAATATCACTGCGTGGCGCGGTTTTCAGCAGGTGCCAGGCTTTGGGCGCCTCGCTCATATTCCAGGCGACCATTAGCAGTAATGATGCCAGTGCCGCCATCGGTAAATAAGATAACAACCGGGCCAACAGCAGCAGCGCCATCAGAATCACCAGACTATGCACAATAGCGGCAATGGGGCTTTGCGCACCGGCTTTGAAATTAGCCGCCGAACGCGCCAGTGCGGCAGTTGCTGTAATGCCGCCAAAAAACGGCGTTATAATATTGCCCAGCCCCTGGCCTAATAGCTCACTGTTGGCGCTATGCCGCCGGCCTGACATACCATCCAGTACCACAGCGCATAGCAGCGATTCAATAGCACCCAGCATCGCCATGGCGAAGGCCGCTGCCAGTAAGTCTTTTGCCAGTTGCCAGCTAAAGCCCAATAGCTCACCAGCCGGGCCGGGCCGCAGCCAGGGCCAGTCAAAATAAGGCAAATACGGTGGAATACCGCTGCCATTGTTACCATCTGGCATATTATAACTAAAGCGCGAGCCGATAGTATCCAGGTCTGCGCCACAAATTAATAACAGCAACGCCAGCAAGGTGCCGATAAACAGCGCAGGTAAGTGTGCCGGCAGCGGGGTTTTCAGTTTAGGCCACAGCAGCATAACGGCCAGGGTCACCACTGCTACCAGCAAACTGGGCCAGGCAGCTTGCGGCAAGTGTTGCAGTAACAAGCTAACTTTCTCAACATAGTGTTCTGATGTCGGCGTAGTATGCAGGCCAAAAAAGTCTTTAATTTGTAAGGTTGCAATCACCACAGCAATGCCGCCGGTAAAACCCAGAGTGACCGCTTCGGGAATATACTCAATTAATCGGCCTAAACGCATCGCAGCCATCAACAGCAAAAGAACGCCCGACAATACCGTGGCAATCAGTAAACCACTTAAACCATATTTCAACGCTACAGGATACAAAATAACCACGAAAGCGGCGGTGGGGCCGCTGATGCTGTAACGCGAACCGCCGGTGAGGGCAATAATAAAACCACCAATGATCGCTGTATATAAACCATATTGCGGCGCTACACCGCTGGCAATGGCCAGCGCCATGGCCAGCGGAATAGCAATAATACCTACCGTAATGCCAGCCAGAATGTCTTTGTTGAATTTTTTCAGGTTGTAATTTTCGGCCAATGCTTCGCGCAGCGCATGACCAAGTCGCAAAGAGAACAGGTAGGAACGGTGAGACACACTAACTCCGCAATGCAGAACAGTTAGCATGATACTAGCAAAAAAAGCCCAACTACAGATATGCGCTATTAGTCTGAGCTGAAAACAAAAACCGCCGCTGCAACTTAGCCGGCGGTGATGATCAATGATTACCCGGCGCTTTGCAGCACCAGCAAGCCATAGCCGGCTAACTGATTACCATCGGTATCAAAGGCCCAGCTGGCCGTTAAGCCGTCGCGGTTAACGGCACTGATATCCTGAGCCGAATCAGTTAAATTCAGCACAAACAGACTTTTGCTGTTGTTCAGCTCGCGGCTGATTTGCACCAGGCCATTATCCAGCTGGCTAACCTGATAACTGCCAGCGCTGCCAAGCTCTGGCCGCTGTTTTTTCTGAGCGATTAAAAATTTATACAGCTGCCAGACCGAATCTGGCTCAGCTTGCTGGGCCGCCACGCTGCGATCGGCTGCGCTGAGTTGCTGCGTCAGAAAATCAGGCCACCAGTTTGGGAAGCCGTCTCCAAACAGTTCCAGTTGCTCGACCCAGCTCTGGTCACTTTGGGTAAAGCCCGCCTGTTTACTGTTATCCCACAGCATGGGCGCCCGTTTAAACACATCGTGACCGCTACGATCCTGGGTTAAACCAATTTCTTCACCATAATAGATGTAAGGCGTGCCAGGCGAGCTGAATAGCATAGCTGCAGCCAGTTTGGCTTTAGCATCGTGCTGTTTTAACTGATAGGCCACCCGCTCCTGGTCATGATTGGTTAAAAACGGCGCAAAGAAAGATAACGGCGCGACCGAATCAAGCCGCTGTTGCACGTTCTGGCTCAGTACTGCAGCGTCCGCAACCTGTTGCTGATTTGACTGCATGGTGCCAAATTGCGCTTCGCCAGCCGTATTCTGTTGTAACAAGCCCAGAATTTTATAACCCACTTCAAAATCAAAGCCCTGATCCAGCCCTGTGCCGCTGCCGAAATAGCGGGCTGCTACCGGAATATCCACCCAGGCCTCACCCACTAAATAAGCTTGTGGGTTTACGCTTTTTATAAACTGATTAAAGCTTTGCCAGTAAGCAATGGTTTCAGCGGTATCAGCTTGCGCCTGCGGGCCCCCTTCCATGGCAAAACGCACTGCATCTAACCGGAAGCCGGCTACGCCCTTTTCCAGCCAGAACCTGGCCATTTTTTCCATTTCGGCAATAACATCAGGGTGGCGCAGGTTGACATCCGGCTGGCTGGCACCAAAAGCCGCGTAATAATATTGCTGGCGGGTGTCGTTCCAGTGCCATACCGCATCGGGTTTATCGTTGTCGCTCCAGGCGTGGCCCCAGCCACTGCCCGCTGCGGGCATATCATCACGCCAGATAAAATAGTCTTTATAGGGCGCTTCGCCGGCGGCAGAGCGGACAAACCATTCGTGTTCGCTGGAAATGTGATTGATAACCAAATCCAGAATGACTTTCATGCCCTTCGCATCAGCGGCCTGAATAAAGGCTTCAAATTCGGCCATGCTGCCGTAATCACTTTCTACCTGGTAAAACTCAGTGAAATCGTAACCATGGTAGGACGGCGCTTCAAACATGGGTGTTAACCACAGCGCGTTGACGCCCAACTCCTGCAAATAGGGCAGTTTGGCAGTCATGCCATTAAAATCACCGTGGCCATCGCCATTGGCATCATAAAAGCTGCGGGGCCAGATTTGATAGAATACTGCGTCGTGCCACCACGGCGTGCTGGCTGCTGTTTGCGGTACTGTTGCAGCTGGCGGCTGCGTCGCACTGCTGGTATCAGGTGACTTTGGCTGGCAACCGCTTAATAGTATTGCCAGGGCCAGCGAACTTAAGGTAAAGGCTTTCATTCCATCCCCATTTTTATTTTTATTAGCCTGTTGGCTGATAACCGGTTATTTGTTGCACCATAGCGTAGCAATAAACGGCTGCCCGGTACGCTAAAGTGTGCTATTGCTTGGTAATAGCTCCAAAACAGTGCAACAACAAGATGAATACGTATGCACCCTTTTGCGCAAATAAGCGGCTTTCGTGTAGTTTAAGCTGACTCATATTGCACATAATGATAATAACAACCTCCGGGGACGTGAAATGAAACAACCTAAGCTCTCTTTCTGGCAGATCTGGAACCTCAGTTTCGGCTTTCTTGGGGTGCAAATTGGCTTTGCCCTGCAAAACGGTAACGTCAGCCGCATATTGTCAGATTTAGGCGCGGACCTCTCGTCCCTGTCATTGTTCTGGCTGGCCGCCCCTATTATGGGGCTATTGGTACAACCCATTGTTGGTGCCGCCTCCGACCGCACCTGGAATAAAATGGGCCGCCGCTTACCCTTTATGCTCGGTGGTGCTGTTGTGGCAGCCGGCGCCATGATGTTATTGCCCAATGCCTCTATGGTGGTGGCCTTTATTCCGCCGATGCTATTCGGGTTAGTGATTTTTGCCATTAAAGATGCGGCCTTTAACGTTACCTTTCAGCCGTTTAGATCCCTGGTATCCGATATGGTGCCGCCAGAACAGCGCAACCTGGGTTACTCGGTGCAAACGCTGCTAATCAATATTGGTGCAGTTTTTGGCTCTATTCTGCCATTTGTGCTGACCAACGTGGTCGGCCTGGATAATGCTTCCCGCGCCGGCGAAGTGGCACCATCGGTTGTCTGGGCCTTTTATATCGGTGCTACGGTGCTGCTGGGCAGTGTACTGTGGACAGTATTTCGGACCAAAGAATATCCACCAGAGCAATACTATGCCTACAAGGGGCTGGATTCAGAAGCACAAGCGCTGGCCGAGCAAGTCCGCCAGTCACGCAGCCTGGGTGAAAAACTGGTCGATTTCTGGCAAACCATGAAAAGCATGCCGCGCATTATGAAACAGCTGGCCGTGGTGCAGTTTTTCTCGTGGTTTGCCTTGTTTATTATGTGGACTTACTTCCCGGCGGCGATTGCCCAGAACGCCTGGGGTGTCGGTACAGAGTGGTACAACGGTGCCTACATAGCCCAGATGGGCGGCGTGCCAGCGCATATTGCCGCTGCTAAAGGTGCCGCCGGCGACTGGGTGGGTATTTTATATGCCGGCTACTCATTGTTTGCAGTAGTGTTTTCGCTGGTAATGGCCAAATTAGCCAACCTGTTTGGTCGTAAGTTTGTTTACTCTATGTCGCTGCTGGCCGGCGGTTTGGGCTATTTAAGCTTTGTGCTGTTTACCGACCCAACCATGACCCATGTCAACCTGCTGATCACTCAGGTAGAAATTCCTAAAGGGGCTCTGGGCCTGATGATCCCGATGATAGGCGTCGGTATTGCCTGGGCCGCCATTCTGGCCATGCCATATGCGATACTGGCCGGCGCCCTGCCTGCTAACAAAACCGGGGTGTATATGGGTATTTTTAATTTCACCATCGCCGCGCCGCAAATTATCTCCGGTTTAATTGCCGGCTGGATTTTAGGTTCGATATTTGAGAATCAGGCAGTTTATATTGTAATGCTGGCCGGTGGTGCAATGGTGCTTGGTGCGTTGTCTGTGTGGCTGGTAAAAGAGCAGGAGGTGACAGAGGCAGCCTGACACTGATGATTTAATAGAAAATAAGGCACTTTAAAGTGCCTTATTTTCTATAACCTGCTTGCGTTGTCGCTCGTACTCTTCATAACTTTGCGCCATGTCACGCATACAATCGTCATATTGTGTCACCGGCAAGCGCCGGCATTCCTGCTTCTTGTTAAGTTGCAGGTTCTGGTATACCGCTTTATTGCTACAGCCGGAAACGGTAATTACACCTGCCGCCAATGCTATTAGAAAAAATTCTGTTTTCATAACACCTCATACTTGCAGCTGAACTTAGCGATGCTGGTCCAGCATAATCTGGTTGCCGTCCGGGTCTTCCAGCACAATATGTGCAGGGCCGCTGCCCGCTTCGTCAGCCGTTTTAATCAGGGTTATACCTTGCGCCTGCAACTGGCTTTGGATCTCTCGCACGTCAGTAAAGTCGGCCATATTCTGGGCGTTTTGGTCCCAGCCCGGATTAAAGGTAAGAATATTTTTATCGAACATGCCCTGAAATAAACCAATCACCGTGCTGCCATTTTTTAAAATCAGCCAACCCTGCTGTTGATCGCCTCCCATAGTGGCAAAGCCCAGTTTTTCATAAAAGGCTTTTGACGCGGCAATATCTTTTACCGCTAAACTCACCGAAAATGCACCTAATTCCATCATCATATCCTTGCTGATTTTCTAGTCAGTTTAGCCCCGGTTATAGGCTTCTGCCAGCCAGTGTTTGACACTGTCATCAATATCGGCCGTTGTGCTAAGACGGATCCGGTGACTGCACATGGCATTAAAACTGCCGGACGCTTCCAGTTTTCCGGTAGGCTCAACGCCTTTTAGGTTTAAGCCAAGATCCAATCTGGTTGCGGTTGAAGGCTGAATTAACGCAAATTGTTTATTGCGCCGCACACTGACATAGGCTTTTTTCGGGCTAAGCTCAACATCATTGCCCAGACTGTTGATATAACCAACCAGTTCATCATACAACGGCTTTAATGCTGATTTAGCGCCACTGTATTGTGCTGCCAGTAAGTCATCAGCAACGGGTTCGCCGCCCGCTGCAGCGTGTTTGGCGCGGTGAGCAATCAGGTTGGCATTGCCATGGCCAAGCGCAAATTCACTTTTCAGCCAGTTTACCAGTTCACTGTGTTTGGCAACGTTTTTACTATTGGCCAACGCCAGCCACTCGGCCTGGCTTTTGCCACTGCTTTGCTCCAGATTACGCCACTGGCTTTGCTCGGCGGTAGTAATGTCTGTCATGGCAATATCCTTAGTTTTTCAGGGTTACACCTGGCACTTCGCTAACGGTTTTGGCATCCGCCCGGTCGATAATCTTTATCAATACCGATTGAATTGTTTCATCTTCGCGCACATCCTGTTCACTGACAAAACGCTGCTCCTGCGGCGCAGCACCCGCCTCTGCTATAAAGCTGATGACCACTTCAGTCGCGTAATCCGCTGTGGCGCCGAAATAAGCCAGCGAGATTTCCGGATAACCGTCGAAACCTTTTTTTATTTGTTTGGCGATACGTTTTTTTGCTTTGTCCAGGTTCATATTGCTGCCTTTGCGCGGTCTTGTATTGGTGGGAGGGCTGGCAAAACTATAACACCAAACGCAGCCGGCCATCGCAGTATTCCGCGCCCGTAAAGAGCGGCTTGCAGTGCCTTGCTAAGCGGCTTCATTCGACCCGGCGCCAAACCTCATACTCTACTCTGGTGTCGCCTTCCCAGCGGGAATTGTACCAATAGTCTCCATCAATCTTAGTTTTAAATACAAACTCAGCGCCCGGACTTTGGCCAAACGAGTTGTATTTGAGAACTTCTTTGTACTGGCCGCTGGTTAATTGATAGGTTCCGGAACCAGAAGCCCAAAATTGATCCCCCTTAACCGAGGTGAAGCTAAAATAAGAAGTGGAAATAATTTTCATTGATTGTAAATCAACAGATTCGTAAGCGACCAGCTTGCCCTCAGCATCGACGTACTCCCCGGAAACCAGCTCCCATACCCCCTCAAGTTCGCTGGCCGCAGCGATATGGGCAAAGCACCCCAGCAGTAGCAACACTATTATTTTTTTCATAATTCTAACCCTATTACTAAAAGCGCTTTGAGATATCGACTCCCCTGAAGCTGCCGGCCCCCAGACTCTGTTTGTAAAACCTGTTTGCTATGACATTGTGGGCAGCACTTTTTGCTGACAATAATATTTAGTTGTTAGACTTTTACCGACTTTTTATTACGAACCAAATAGCAAAAACAAATAGCCAATAACAAATAGCGCGGTAATATCGGTACGATGATATTTAATTGTGGCTGGGTTTGTAAAAAATGATAAGCATCACTTACAAGCATCGGAGCAAGCAGTAACAAGTAGAATTTTCCATCAGTTTTATCAAAAAAATGCGTACTTATAAAAGCAAAAATCAAAAATGTTACCGCCAACGGAATCGCAACTGTAAAAAAATCGACAGCAATAAACGCGAGCAAGCCGGACACTTGCATTAGCGATTTTAAAAGTTCTGAAGGCACTGGCAGTGCAGCACCAAAGCCAATAATGACCACAGAAGCAATGGCGAGTAAAATACCTAAAATAACTGCTGCCACATAATTTTTATGTTTTATCATCAACTAATTCTCTGTATACCTAACAATATTATTTAAATACAACACCCTTGCTTTCAATGCTGAACTAGCTGCCACTCATTAGATGTAATTCTTCAGCCATTATCGAGGTTATGGCGATAACGCAAAGCAATAACATCTGTAGTGCGGTAACGTACCGAAGGGTTCAGCGGGTTTGCGTCACCGCTGTCGTGATTATTTATTCTAACCCGACATCAAATTCTGGTGCTATTTGCTATACCCCACGTCTACAGTAAATGCTGCTCCAGTAAACTCAGTACCTTGGCCTGCGACAATGTGGCAATGTCATAATCAGAGCTTGAATGAATATCACCGGCTTTGTTGCCAATAGCCACGCAGACCGAATCAGGTTTATCATCATGCAGCAAAAACACGATTTTCTTATCCAGCGCCATGCAATCGAGTGTTATTGCATCAGCAGCCATTCCTTGCTTGCGCAAGGTTTTATCCATAATGCCCATCACTGTATCAGCTTTTTGATGTTTGGCATAAAAGGCATCATTAGCCATGGCGATTAACTCAGACAGGCTTTTCATTGCAGCTTTCATTGCAGTGCAGCTCCAATTATTTTACTCATAATACGGTTGGCCGCCTTTTAGTTACAGGCTCTTTTTCGGTGGCAGCGCCACATTGGCAAAAATAAGGCCACCAACCAGTGCCATTAAAATCATAAAGGTTTGCTGGCCCACCCGGTCTGATACCACAAAATCCTGGCCTGAAATCAGTGAGTTTAAGCCTATATAGGTTTTACTGCCCGGCACCAGCACAATTAAACCGTGCATCGCCACAATAACCGCCGGGGCCTTGGCCAGACGGGTGAACAGATTGCTGTAAATACCTACCGCAAAAGCACCCAGAAAAGCGCCCATGGTGTAGTCAACCAGGCTGGCGCCGGTAATACTGACGCCATACGCTATAAAGCCTGCCGCCAGTGACCACAGGGTGTACTTGCCGCGGCTTCTGAACAGCACAATTAGCGAACTGACCAGAATACCCACTGCCAGCCAGGCAAAGTAGCGGGATATCGGCTCGGGTTTCACAAAATCAACGATGCCGAAAAGGGTAAAACCGATAGCGATGCCCAGAAAGGCCCCAAAATACAGCTTAAACAGCATCATCAGGGCGTCCATAATGCGGGCATTGCCCGACACCAGATGGCGCGCGGCTAATTCGGCAAAACCAATAGTTAAGGCCAGGCCGGGAATAAACGAAATAATGGCAGACAGCACGGTAAGCCGGATATTAATACCCGGGTCAATGTAGCTACTGATAGCACAGGCACCAATACCTGCCGCCATGGCTACCAGCGGCTCCAGCATATTGGCTACCCGGCGCGAACGCTGGGCCCACAGCACAAACATATATACCAGCAACGATAATAGCGCCGACCACAACACATCATTCCAGCTGGTGGCCATTAACATAGCGAAGGCGCCACCCGAGGCCATCATCGCTACGGCCGTGGCGAGTTTACCGTATGAGCTGGGGCGGGCATCAATGGCATCCAGCAGGCCATCGGCTTCATGAATACTGACCTGGCCCTGCAATACCTGATCAACCAGTTCGTCAGTACGCGACAAGGCACCTAAATCCAGATCGCCCGGATTAACCCGCGAAGCGTGGGTATATTCCTGCTCATGGCCTTCGGTCCACAATACAAAGGTCATGGAGGTAGGCGAGATAATAAATGAACCCTTCAAACAAAGATGGGTGGTCAGTTCGGTAAGGTGCGCTTCCAGCCGGTAAGCCGGTGTACCATACTTGTGCAGCATCTTACCCAGCTTAACGATAAATTTCCGTTTATGATTAAAATCAGCGGTATACACCAGCAACATCCCGTGGTTAGTAAAGGATTTGGTTAAGCTGCTCATTGTAATGGAAAAGCAAGGGGATAGCAGTGTCAGTCATAGTAAAAAATTACCTCTGTCTTAAATTAGCATAATGACTAAGCGATCGCCGTAAGGTAGATCAATAACACCGCCCCTTTTGATTGAACTTGCCCGGATTGCATCCCGGGCAGCTGAATTTGGTTTGGGATAGCAAAAAACCTCGATACTGCGCTATAGCATGAAAAATAAAGGTTAAAGATATAAGCAACCGAGAGGTGAGTTAGCTAACAAGATCTTAGCTATCAAAACCCAACCCGCTCCATCATCAATAATATTGACATATATATTTCATTAAATTAACTTAAGATCCTTTTTTAAGAAATGGAGTTCAGTTATGCAGCCTTCCTTACCTTATAGAATGCCAGAAACTATGTCCGGCCAAATAGAATATCTTTGCCAACTCCTTGATTTTCCTCGTACTATGTTTTTATCTCATGGCAGCAAGCCAGCGCTTGCAGACAGTGAAGTGCTCGAAATCCTAGCTGGCATAGTGCTATATCATCATTTGCCCAGACAAGATCAAGGACGGGTAATGCGTTTAATCCATGAAAACCTGGAAGGACGACCAGCAATAGCAAAAGCAATTACCAAGATAACAGATCCAATGGTTAACCCTATGTGGGGGCTATGGGCAAAAACAACTCGTGAATTGGAAGCTGATTTAGCATTTGCAGAATCTGTTAGCACTTATTTAGGCTTGGCAGGCGCAGGCTTCTCTGTGCCGTCTTTGTACGATATGGCTAAAACCAACAGAACTCCGGCAAAAGGCGTTGGCCGCGGGCACCCCGTTCTGACGGTAATGATTTGGGGTTTCTATTTCAATCATGATGCAGGCCGCCAAGCCATTCAGGCAGAATTAGTACGTCGCGCCCGGAGCCACTGAGTTTGCAAATAAAAATATCTAAAGCGGCTTTTTGGCTTGAATGCACCTCACTACTAGCATGGATAAAGCTATTAGTGCTGCCGGTAGCTGCTTGGTTTATTTTCTACTTCATCAATAGTGAATGGATAGCAGCTACTGCCTATCGAGTAACATTAGCACTCTTGATGGTTTTTTTGTCTTTTTATGTAATAGAGCGTTTAAGCCTTTGGGTGTCCAACTTACCGGGAGAGCAAAAGCTTATCGCTGCGTTTGACCAAAATAACCTGCAGCTTGCTTTAGAAGAAACGGCTAAGTTTCCAGTAAGCGAAGTTCTTGAAATTACGTTTTTAGAAAGAACCTTTATTAACGGGATTAGATGGCCGCACAGGAAAAACATTATCAGAATTACAATGGCCGACAGAATAGAAGAATTACAAACCAATTTTAATTATTTACCTTTGCTGACTTTTTTAAAGCAAGTAGATAGAGTTGTAAAAAAACAGCAGGCCGATAAGCATTGATAATTTCAAACCCTATAGCTTTATGTGCCAAGTGCATTATTTATCTGCTAGCGGTACTTGTGTTAACAACATACTCTTACGCGTCTACCAAAACCGCGCCAGACGCTAATCCTGCATCGCTGGTTCAACAAAAAATTCAACAGTTTATTTCCAATGCTGATTCAGAAGCATTAGCTAGCCTGCTAAATTCATTAACACACGCTGAAATCCAGCACTCATTTACTTTAGAAAATCCCTTTGTTTTGGCAATGACTGCTGCTGAACGTTGTTCCCCTGACGTTTTAGATGTGTTGATCGCCGCTGATGCACCTTTAGCTGCAGGGACTGACGGTAACGCGCTGAATTATATTGGGTATTTCATAAGCCCTGCTGATAACCTGAACTGCTTAAAAAAGCTGCTTGTTTTGGGGATGGATATTAATCAGCAGGATAAGGACGGCTACACACCACTAGTAAAACTGCTGTATTCACAAAGTGAACACACTGCTGACTTAGTAAGCTATATGCTTAAGCACGGCGCAAATCCGCTAATACGCTCTAAGTCAGGGATGGATTTTCTGCACCACGCCCTTGCCCTGCAATTGTTGTACTCAGAACAACTACATTTTTTAGCTGAAGATGACCCTTTATACCTTACGGCAGAAAAGATGGTTAACATAGCCCTGCTTGTCCGCAGTTTGTATGCTGAATATTATGCAAAACAGCAAGATAACAAGCTTGATATTGATACGGGTAAGTAATGGATTAAGATGTTGTCAATGAGCAACTGACCGAGCGCTGACCAGCAGAGGTTACTGACGCAAAATTTTTGCCATAGCCTTGCCTTTGGCAAGCTCATCAACCAGTTTGTCTAAAAAACGGATTTTTTGCATAAGCGGGTCGGCGACATCCTCTACCCGCACACCGCATACCACCCCTTTAATCAGCGAGCAGTTCGGGTACATGGCAGGTGCCTGGGCAAAAAAGGTAGCAAAGTCATGCTGCAGTGCTATTTGCTGCTCCAGCCCGGCCTGGCTGTAGCCGGTAAGCCAGCAAATAATTTGGTCTACTTCCGCTTTAGTGCGGTTTTTGCGCCCGGCTTTTTGCACATACATCGGATATACCCTGGCAAAGGACAATGTTAAAAACAGGGTAGTCAGCCATGGGTTTAGTTCCTTGTTTGTAATTTAGGACGTTGTAAGTTTTTACTCAGGGCTCGATGGGTTCAGCTTCAACGATATTTGCACCACTCACTTTTCCCTATGACTGTTCAATAACACTGACCCTTTTGATTCTCAGAGCGCTATTGAAAGGGGGGGCTATATTAAAATTTATTATGCTGGTACCAGGTTGCGGGCTACTTTCCTCAATAGCGTTAGGGTCAAGTAGTTTCAATAGCAAAGAAATTTGCAGGTCGACATCTCCAACAAAAAATAATTGGCGTCGATGAACCTGGGGATCTTCAGATAAAAGTTCATAACCTTTTTTTGTACTAACTGGCTTGATAATGGCAATTGAACCAAACTGTCGGTAGTACTTTAATGCTGACAACGCAAGCTGTACTCGCTCAAAATCTGTTTCAGCACTCAATTGATTTAGCTGGTAATCTTTTGAAAAGTAAACATGTCGCTTAAGTTTTTCCTGTGTTTCGAGTTTATTAATTGTGTTTCCGAGGGCTGTTTCTGTGGCATCAAGCCTTTTTATGATTATCGCTTTGTCGGTATTGTACTTTAGAAGTTGAATATTAACGATTTCTTGCTCTTCCAAGGCAAATGCATGGATTGACAGTAAAGATAAGATCAAAAAAATTGACATGTAAATTATTTTATTCAAAGTGTTATCCTCCAGGTTAACAACCTTCAGTTTTAAGCATTTTTTCAGATAATTCAATGGTAAGTCTGTCTTTCTATAAAAATTTGGCGGGGGCTTTTATCTAGAAGCTATCCGTAGCTAAAATTACTGTAGTTAAAAAAGCTGAGTGGGTTAGCTTTGGCGAGGAGGCAGGTTAGGGCTTGTTTTTATTTATATTCGGTTGCAGGGCTTCGGTAAGCGCGGCGCTAACCCTTTTTGTGAAAGCTGTCACGCCTAATATGCACCGTCAGAGCCGATTGGCTCTTGAAGCGTGTTTGAAATATGGGGTAGTGGAACTACCAAGCAACTGCCCAAACGACAACCCCAGTAAAAACTGAGATTGCCGTTTAGTGCAGAAATGTCGTTAAAGACAAGGGAGGGCTAACTCAACGCACCTGCAGTTGCACTTTCTCGCCTTGCCAGTCGGTTTTAATTTTTAACTGCTTACTGGCTTTATCGTAGTACGCCACGTTTTGCTGGCGGGCGAAGCGCTGGGGTTGGGCGACAATGGCGATAAACTGGCCATTTACCGTTACCCGGCTGGCTTTGGCGGGTTGGTTGTGCAGCACGACTGTTAGCTCGCGGCTGTCGGGTTTGCCGTTGTAATCGCCGCCATTCTCACCGGCAGTGCGGCTAAATTCCAGCTTTTGCCCACTCTCATCACTTAATGCATAGAAATTCAGCAGCTCATAGTTACCGTCTTCAGTGCTGTTGGCGCTGATGCCATCGTCTTCATACATCTGGCCTTTGCTGCAGCTGACAGAACTGTCGGCATAATAGTGTACGGTAAGTTGTTGTGAGCTGTAGTCTTTGGTACTCGCCATCGGTTCAACCATTGGCACAAAGCTGCCGGCTTTTACCAGTACCGGTATAGTATCAATACTGACCGGCACTTCAGTAACCTGACCGCCCTGGTAACGCTTGCCACTGAAAAAATCAAACCAGACGCCCTCTGGCATATTCACCGGCCAGCTGAGCACGCCGGGCTGGGTTACCGGTGCGACTAAAAAGGCATCGCCCCACAGGTAGCTGTTGGTCTCGTCCATAAAGCCGGTGTTGTCTTCATCAGCAAAAAACAACGGTCGCATTAATGGCATACCGGTCTGGCTATGCTGCCAGGCCATCGTGTAAAGGTACGGTAATAGCTGATAACGCAGGTTAAGGTAAGGGCGCAGGGTGTCTATTACCTGCTCGCTGTGAAACACCGGCTCGGGCGCGATATGCTCCTGAGCATGCGGCCGGTATACCGGCTGAAACACTCCGTATTGTAACCAGCGGATATACAGTTCCGGGTCGAAGGTTTCCCCGCCGGCAAAACCGCCTAAATCAGAATGAATATAACCAAAGCCGAACAGGCTCATTTGCAATGCGAGTTCTACCTGCGGCTGCAGGCCACCCCAACTGCGGTCGACATCGCCGGTCCACGGCACCATACCAAAGCGTTGTGAGCCCAGGCTGCCAGCCCGCATCATAATAAAGGGCCGGGTGTCGGCAAAGTTTCGCTTATAGCCCCGATACACCAGCTCGGCCCAGCGATGGCCATAGGCGTTGTGAATTTCATCAGCGCTGCCCAGCAAGTGCTGGGTATCGGATGGATGCACCTCCGGCTCGCCCAAATCACCCCAGACCCCTGCCACGCCCTGCTCAGCCAGGCCTTTATAAACTTGCCAGAACCAGTCGGCGGCGACCGGGTTAAACACGTCAATTAAGCCGGTATTGCCAAAGTAAAAATCAAAGGTCTGCGGGCTGCCATCCGGCGCCTTGGCCAGTACGTCTGCAGCGACCACCTCTTGCCAACGCTTAGAGCTGGTTAACACAAAAGGCTCAGTCACTAAAATGGTGTTCACGCCGTCGGCTTTAAAATCGGCCAGCATTTGCTCTGGCTCGGGAAAGGCTTCACGATCCCAGGCCAGGTTACCCATATGGCCCTTAATGTCGGGGCCAAACCAGTATAAATCGAGCACTATGGCATCAAGTGGCAGGCCCAGTTCACGGTATTTTTGCACCACCGCCCGCGCTTCTGCCTCAGTGCGGTAACCAAAACGTGAGGCATAGCTGCCCAGCGTCCAGCGGGCCGGTAATGGCGGCTTACCACTTACGGTCAGGTAATTATCAATCAGCTCAGGGAAACTATCACCGGCTACCACAATATAAGCGCTGCGCCCGCCCATCGCGCTGAATTCCAGAGTGTCAGCAGCGGTTTTGCCTAAATCAATGTGGCCGGTGGCCGAGTTATCAAACAACAACATATATTTGTTGCTCGACATTACCCCGGCCAGGCTGAAATACATTTGCTCTGACTCAGTGCTATAGCCATAGTGCGCTTTGTTGTATAGCGGCAAACGATGGCCCCGGCGGTCCATGCCCAATACGCGCTGACCGGCACCAAACAGTTTTTCCTGCGCCGTTAACCCAAATTTAAAGCCCAGTTGTTTACTGTCCTGAAAGAAACCAGGCTGCTCAGTTGTGATCAGCTTGTCGCCTTTATAAAAGCTCAGTTTCAGCGGCGATTTGGCGATTTTTATGCTCATTTGCTCTGAGCGGTACAATAAGTGATCACCCTGGTTTACCACGGTCAGGGTAAGCGGTGCCGGCTTAGTGCCAATGGCAAATGACGGCAGCTGGGTCTGGCCTGCAGGCAAATAATGGACTTCTGCCACCTGTGGTTGAAAAAAGGTAATCGCCAGCTCGCCATCGCTGGTTTTTAATAATAACTGATTGCCCAGCTGCCGGTGCGACTGATAGTCGGCTGCGGCCGTCGCAAAAACGGCCAGCAGGCCAAAGGCCGCCAGCAAGCGGCTTAACGAAAAATTGCGCATGGTTACTCCTGATAATACTGCACGCGATACACCACTGAGCCCAGCGGCGGCAGCGCAATAGTAACCCGCCCTATACCATTTGTAACCTGCAGCACGTTAGCCTCCCCGCCCAATTGCCCGGCAAGGCCATGGCTGCCATCGGCCAGCTGCCACTGGCTAATCAGTTCGGCGGGCACTACCAGCTCAAACTCAACAGTCTGCTCAGCCTTAAAATTACTGACGATAATTAACTGCTGCGCATCACTGTACCGCGCAAAAGCCAGCTGCTGCTCGCTGTAGGCTGTGTTATTGATGAGGTTTGCACTATGCAACGGATAGTACTCGCCCATTAACGCCGGTGCGGTGGCACTGAATTGCATTAAGCTCTGGTAAAAAGCGCGCAATTGCGCTTCATCTTGAGTCAGGGCACCGCCGTCAAACTTGCCGCCGTTCATCCAGCGCTGGTGGTGCGGCACGCCAATATAATCAAAAATACTGGTGCGGGTCGGCTGGCCAAAGCCAGCATGCTCTGCACCCGGCTCGCCGACATCCTGACCAAAGTACAGCATGGTAGGTGAGGTGCTGATTAACGCCGACACCACCATAGCCGGCATGCCTTTACGGGCATCACCGGCGAAATCCGGGCTGGCTATCCGCTGCTCGTCATGGTTCTCCAGAAAGTGCAGCATATGCTGCTCAATATCGGCCATCCGTTGCTGGGTTTCGACCAGCGCCGATGTCGGGCCTTTGCCCTGCATTACTAATTTTAAGCTGTCGTAAAACTCGACTTTGTCGTACAGGTAGTCCATTAAGCCCAGTTTTATATAGTCCCGGTATAAGTCGGGTTGATACACCTCAGCCAGTAGAAAGGCATTGGGGTTAACCTGCTTAATATGCGAGTTTAAATAGCTCCAGAATTCTACCGGCACCATTTCTGCCATGTCATAACGAAAGCCATCCACCCCAAAATCGAGCCAATACAGCGTAATATCGCGGAATTTCTGCCAGGAGTCCGGTACGTCCTTGCCCTGCCAGAACTGATAATGCGCCTGCCAGTCTTTTTCAGCATAGTCTGAGGGCAAGCGCTCAAAATCGTAGCTACCATCCGGCCGCACACCATAGTTAATTTTTACGGTTTCGTACCAGTCATCAAACGCTGGCTGAGCGGCGCGGGCGCCATTGCCGGTCCATTTAGCCGGGTTCTCAGTAAACTGACCATCGGCCTGCGGGTGCGGCTCACCGCCCAATACCTGATAACTGGCTGGCCACTGTGGCACCTTGAACGCCTTACCCGGTACATAATAAAAGTTATTGTTGCGGGCATATTCAACACTGCTGTCGTCATCAGCACCAAAATCGATTACCCCATCGGGTTTAGCCAGTGACTGGTAATCCCGTGCCACATGGTTTGGCACGATATCGATTATCACCTGCATATCATGCTGGTGGGTACGTTCAATTAAGGCTTTAAACTCTGCCAGCCGATTTGCGGGGTTAACCGCTAAATCAGGGTTAACACTGTAATAATCTTTTACCGCGTAAGGTGAACCGGCACGACCTTTAACCACATCCGGGTCGTCCAGGCTAATGCCAACCGCTGTGTAATCATTAATTAGTGCATGATGCGGCACCCCGGTATACCAGATATGGCTGGTACCCAGCGCCTTAATGCCGGCCAGTGCCTCGTCAGTAAAGTCGTTAAACTTGCCTACACCGTTTTCTTCCAGGGTACCCCAGGGCCTATTGGTGGTGTTGGTATTACCAAACAGCCGGGTAAATACCTGATACACCACAGGCTTGCCATGGCGGTTGGGCGCACTGAGATCGGCAGCCGGCGTAGTTTCAATGTCCTTGGCAGGTTGGCTGACTGGTGGCTGACCACAACCTGTCAGACTGAGCGCAGCCAACGCGGCCAGCAAAAGATTAATGCGGGGCCAAAAAGAATAGGTTTTAGTTTTAGCTTGAGTCGTCATTGCGGTTTATCCTGCCACTGTAATAACCCAGTAAGTTACCGCAGAATAACTGTAAATGGCTGCCTTTTTTTGGTGCATACGTATGCACGTTAATTAACCAGAATAGTATCAGCCCAGCGCACGGCCTGCTGATATACCTCGGCCAGCTCATCAATGCCCGATATTTGTTGCTCCAACCTGACAGTACGCTGCCAGTCAGCACATTCAAACGCCAGGGTTAGCTGTAGCATTTGCCCCAGTAAACCACTCTGGGCCAGTAATGCCTGCTTAATTTCAATTTGCAGCGGTAGCTGCTCCAACATAACAGGCTGAGGTTGCTCAATAATTTCATGCACATTAGAGAATAAACCGGTTAAAAACGCACTGGGTGGGTTATTTGACAGGTGTTTCTGGTCAGCCAGTAGATCGCAAAAGCGGGCACGAATTAATGCCACTGTTAGCCGATCGTCCTGGGCGCCATCAGCTAAGTTGGCCAGTGCCAGCAAAGCAATAAATTTTTTCAGTTCAGGCTCGCCCATTGATACCATCGCCAGTTTTAATGAACTGATCGGCTGGCGCGCGGCAAACTGACTATTATTGACAAAACGCAGTAACTTGTATGATAGCCCGACATCGCGCTGGCAAATACCTGACAGCAACTCAAAATCCAGCTCAATTTTCGAGGCTTCTGCAATCAGTGCCAGCAAATTAGCCTTGCTGGAACTAAGTTGCTTTTGCTTCAACATTTCCGGCCGGGCAAACAAATAACCCTGAAACAAATGAAATCCCATCATTTTCAGCTTTTCAAACTGTTCAGCGGTTTCTACTTTTTCAGCAAGCAGTGTTAAAGGATAATCGGCAATTCGCCGTAAATAGCGGCTAATTTCCAACAAGTTAAACTGCAGCACATCGACTTTAACGTAAGTGATATAGGGTAAAAACTCATCCCACTTCGGGTCAAAGTCATGATCATCCAGAGCTAATTTATAACCCTGGCTATGCAGGTTCTGGCACACTTCCAGAAGTTGCGGGCTCGCCGGTACGGTTTCCAGTATTTCAATAACGGTACTGGCCGGATTAATAGAGGTGGGAAAGCGATGTAACAGGGTATCAGCAGAAAAGTTAATAAAGGCCGGTTTATTGCCGGTAATGCTTTCAACGCCCAATAATAAATGGTGCTGCATTAACAGTTTACTGGTGGCCTCATCCGCGCCGATGTCCGGAAAACTGTTCGCTTCACCATCTCTGAATAACAGCTCGTAGCCGTGTACTGTTTTGTTAGCATCGAAAATAGGTTGGCGGGCGATATAACCGTACATAACCGCGTAACTCCTTTACTTCCTGTATATCAGTATAAGCGGATTTACTTTAATAACAATACCAGGCTCTAACTAAACATCCTTGTTGCCAGAGCCTGGTTTTCCGCTTAACTGCGAGTTAACTGCGCGGTGAGCGCCGGCCGTCGCGATGCTCGGTTTTCGGCTTTTTCGGGCGGTAGGGTTTGCTGTTTGGATTACTTTCCGGCAACTGCTGCACTGGCTCAAACCCGACCACAACCTGTCGTGGAATTTGCTGTTTGGTTAAGCGCTCTATCCCAGCCAGTTCTTTTGTTTCATCGGCGCATACTAAGGATATAGCCTGACCAGATTTACCGGCACGGCCGGTGCGGCCAATCCGGTGCACATAATCTTCAGCGACATGCGGTAAATCAAAATTGACTACCTGTGGCAGCATATCAATATCTAAGCCACGGGCAGCAATATCAGTGGCGACCAGCACCCGGATGGTACCGGCTTTAAATTCTGCCAGCGCTTTGGTACGGGCGTTCTGGCTTTTATTGCCGTGGATGGCCAGGGCACTGATACCGGCTTTTTCCAGCTGTAAACTGAGCTTATTGGCACCATGCTTGGTACGGGTAAATACCAGCACCTGCTGCCAGTTATGCTGTTTAGCTAAGGAAATTAACGCGGCCGCTTTCTGGTTTTTATCAACCGGGTACACCCACTGCTCAATTTTTTCAACTGTGCTGTTTGGCGGCGTTACCGTTACTTCTGCCGGGTTATGCAGCAGGCCTTTCGCCAGGGTACGAATGTCATTAGAAAAGGTGGCTGAGAACAACAGGTTCTGCCGCTTGGCCGGCAACAGCGCCAGAATTTTTTTAATATCGCGGATAAAGCCCATATCCAGCATCCGGTCGGCTTCATCCAGCACCAGCACTTCTAACTGGGTAAAACGCATGGCGTTTTGCTGGTATAAATCCAGCAGACGGCCAGGGGTGGCGATCAGAATATCCACACCTTTGCGCAGGGCCATCAGTTGTGGATTAATACTAACCCCACCAAATACCACCGCTGAGCGCAGTGGCAGATATTTACCATACACTTTTACGCTTTCAGCGATTTGCGCCGCCAGTTCGCGGGTTGGCGTTAAAATAAGCGCCCGTACCTGATTGGCCTGCACTTTGCGGCCCTGGCTACTGCCTTCGCTCAGCATGTGTAACAGCGGCAGGGTAAAGCCCGCGGTTTTGCCGGTACCGGTCTGGGCGGCAGCCATTAAATCCCTGCCAGATAATACCGCCGGAATAGCTTGCTGCTGAATAGGTGATGGCGTGGTGTAGCCTTTGTCGCTGATGGCTTTTAAAATGTCGTTCGATAAGTTTAAATCAGTAAATTGCATGCGTTATCCCGCAATAAAGGCTGCGAGAAAATTCTGCCGCAGCTGCAGTGGCCCTCATTTTGAAGGGCGTGCAGCTTACAGGATTTGGCGACAGTTAGCCAATAATCATCTGATGCCGCCGCTAAATTCAACCTAAAACAAGGTGTAAATAAAGCCGGCCAACGCCGATTGCTGACTCACCACCACCAACGCCCCCAGCAACGCCAGCACCAGAATAACCGGTAACAACCAGATTTTTTTGCGTACCCGCAAAAAAGCCCATAAGTCTGTTAAAAATTCCTGCATTAAAACGGATCCTCTAAATCTTTGGCGGTGGGTAGTTTATCGGGTGCTAACCAGTAACTGTCACCCGTCGGTTTGTGCTGATATTGCAACTTACTAAATAGCCGCAGTACCAGCCCCAGTGGCAATAGCATCAGGTAAAAAACCAGCGCCAGCAGCAGCCGGGTATTCAGCCAGGCCATAACCCGGGCAAACGCCATCCACAGCCGGTACGGATAATATAATCCCGGCGAATAAAGCAACGCCAACAGCCCGAATGCGGCTGACAAGTATAGTGGCCATAGCGGTATAGCCCAGCCAAACAGCCAGGGTAACAATAGTGAAAACAACACAGGCCAGACAATGGCCATCTGCCAGCCAAAGGCACGAAGGCCCGCGTGATCAGTCTTTTGTAGTAGTTGCATCATATTCCTTCAGCCCGATGTGGTTAATCAGCAACAAAGCTGCGCTGGCGTGCTGCTGCCAGCCGTTCCGGGGCTTGCTTGGCCTTACTGACAACACAATTACCCAATACCAGATAATCCATATCGGTAGCCAGAAACCCTTGTAACGCATCGTCTGGGCTGCACACTGGCGGCTCGCCCCTGACATTAAACGAGGTATTGATCAGCAGCGGCGTTGCCGTCAGTTCATTAAAGGTTTGCAATAAATGATAAAACCGGGGGTTATCCTGCTGGCTTACCGTTTGCACCCGGGCACTGTAATCAACATGGGTAATGGCCGGCAGGCTGGAGCGTTGTTCTGCCAGCTGCGCTAATCCCTTTGTCTGTGGTGGCAGGCTGGTGCACAACTCCGGGTTTACTTTAGCCACCAGCAACATATAAGGGCTGGCGCAGCTAAGCTCAAAATATTCGCTGGCATGTTCAGCCATGACCGCCGGCGCAAAGGGCCGGAACGATTCACGCTGCTTAATTTTTAAATTCAGTACACTTTGCATGGTCGCGCTTCTGGCATCGCCCAGAATAGAGCGGTTACCCAGAGCTCTGGGCCCAAACTCCATCCGGCCCTGAAACCAGCCCACCACCTGACCGGCCGCCAGTAAACCGGCAATACTGTGATACAGCATATCGTCGCTCAATTGTTGATAAGGTATTTGCTGGCTATCCAGCAACTGACAAATTTCTGCCTCGCTATACGCTGGCCCCAAAAAGCTGCCCTGCATCTGGTCCTGCTGCGCATCGGCTAAGCGTGGCTGCTGAAAATACTGATGCCAGGCCAGCATGGCTGCCCCTAACGCGCCGCCGGCATCACCGGCTGCCGGCTGGATCCAGATATCAGTAAAGGGGCCTTGTCGCAGCAAGCGGCCATTGGCAACACAATTAAGGGCTACACCACCGGCCAGGCAGAGTTTAGACTCGCCGGTCAGCTGATGCGCATGACGGGCAATTTTCAGCACAATTTCTTCTGTAACCTGCTGCACCGAGCTGGCTAAATCCAGATAAAGCTGACCAGGGGTGGCATCCGGATTCAACGGCGGCGCCCCGAATAACTGAGCAAATTTTTTGCTGATCATTCTTGAGCCTACCGGATAGGCAAAGTACGCCATATTCAGGGCAAAGCTGCCATCGGACTTAACGTCGATTAGCTCGCGGTAAATGGTGTCAACAAAGCGGGGCTTGCCATAGGGGGCCAGCCCCATCAGCTTGTACTCACCGGAATTGACCTTAAATCCACAGTAATAAGTAAAGGCCGAATACAACAAACCCAGTGAGTGGGGAAACTGCAGTTCAAACAATGGGGTTAAGCTGTTGCCTTTGCCATGCCAGATAGTTGAGGTAGCCCACTCGCCCACGCCGTCCAGACAAATAACGGCCGCCTGCTCGTAGGGGCTGGGGTAAAACGCCGAGGCAGCATGCGCCTGATGATGCTGGCTAAACAACAGTTGTGGCAGTTTGGCTTTACTATCCAGCCCGGCCAGGGCCCGCAACTCACGGCGCAACACGGTTTTTAAATACAGCTTTTCTTTCAGCCAGACTGGCATCGCGGCCAGAAATGAACGAAAACCACGCGGCACATACGCCAGATAGGTTTCCAGCAGCCGCTCAAACTTCAGCAGTGGCTTATCGTAAAACACCACGGCGCTCAAATCGCCAACACTGATACCGGCCTCGGCCAAGCAGTAGCGAATAGC
This sequence comes from uncultured Chromatiaceae bacterium, assembly GCA_963975465.1. Lineage (GTDB taxonomy): Bacteria > Pseudomonadota > Gammaproteobacteria > Enterobacterales > Alteromonadaceae > Alishewanella. The sequence continues at coordinate 2,886 of CAXBHB010000003.1, read as the reverse complement.
ATCAGCCGGAAAAGCGGCATCATGCTTTAGCCGGCTAAAGCGCTCTTGCTGCGCAGCGGCGACAATAACACCGTCAACTAGTAAGCAGGCGGCACTGTCGTGGTAATAGCAGGAAATGCCGAGGATATAACGCATAAGCCGGTTCTGTTGCTGCCTTAATCATTTATTTAAGACTAAAGTAACCTGATTTGGCCGCGGCCGATAGTTCAAATGCGCCAAAACTTGCTGCTACCATTAACATCAGGTACCGTAATTCCAATTCATCTGTGGTACCTGTCTTTGGTGTTTAGCCTCATGCCCGAACAAGTGTCTGTGCCGGCTGGCAAAAAAGCCGTATTCTTTTTAATTGCGCTGGCGCTGCCGGTATTGCTGCTACTGGCAGCAGAGCTGCTGCTGCGCCAGACACGGTGGTATCAGACCTATCCGTTAACCGTACCGGTTGCTACGATGCCGGGCTATCTGCAGGCCAACCCGGCGCTAATCAACCGCTATTTTGCCAGCGCTGAACTGGCCCCACAGGTTAGCCCCGACACTCAATATTTTTTAGCAGACAAGGCCGCGGGTCAGCAACGTATTGTGTTTATTGGCGGTTCAACAGCAGCAGGTTTTCCTTATGGTCGCTGGGGCGCGCCGGCCGCTATGTTGCAACAGCGCTTAAAACGGTTATATCCCGAGCAGAATATTGAAGTAATCAACCTGGCGATGGCTGCCATTAACTCTTACACCCTGCTGGATATCAGTGATGAAGTGATTGCCCTTAAGCCCGACATGGTGCTGGTGTATGCCGGTCATAACGAGTATTTAGGGGTAATGGGGGTAGGCTCAGCGCTGGCCGGGCAATATAGCCACGGCACTAAGTTGCTGTATTTAAAACTGCGCAAGCTGGCATTGTTCCAGGCTATGCAGCGTTTATCTGCCTGGCTGAGCACGCCGGCAGCACCCTTGCAGCCCAACCGGACCATCATGGCGCAAATTGCCCGCCATACTGAAATAACCAAAGACTCTGCTTTGTTTAACGCCGGCATTACCCAATTTACCGCCAACATGCGCCTGTTACTGACAAAATATCAGGCTGCGGGTATTCCGGTGGTGTTAAGTACCCTTGCCAGCAATGAGGCCGACCAGCCGCCGTTTGTCTCAGCAAAACCTGAGCTGCCACGGCCCTCCCAACAGCAATTGCAACAAGTACTAGCGGCAGAGCCCGCTATTGCCAGCTGGCACTTTCAGCTGGCTACCTGGTACCGGCAAAGCGACGAAGCGGCCCTTGCGCTGCACCATTTTCAGCAGGCACGCGAGCATGACTTACTCCGCTTTCGGGCGCCGCTTGCTATTAACAGGGCTATAACTGATCTGGCCAATAATTTTAAGCTGACGCTGGTTGATGGTGAAGCGCAGCTGCGCAGCCAGACTGTCGATGGCATTGTTGATCAAAGCCTGATGCTGGAGCATCTGCATCCAAACCAGACCGGGTACTTCTGGCTGGCGGAGGCGTTTTTACCGGCGGTGCAGCAACAGCTGGGGTTGAGCCTGACTGCAAGTGAGGCCGTAACACCCGGACAGGCGCTGGCCGACATACCACTAACCGAGGTTGACCTGGCACTGGCAGACTTTAAAGTCAGGCAGCTAACCGCAGATTACCCGTTTCAGAGTACACCGCAAGCGGTCAGCTTTACCGTCAGTGACAACCCATTTAACGCACTGGCGCTGCAGCGCAACAAGGGTTTAAGCTGGCTTGAGGCCAGCCAGCAACTGGTCACCCTGTATCAGCAGCAGGGCCGGATTAGCGACGCGGCCAAAGTGGCAGGGTTGCTGGCCGATGCGCTGCCCACTGAGCATCATTTAGCCTTTGTTGCCGGTCAGCTGTATTTCGACAGCCAGCAATTACCGCTGGCTGCCCGCTATCAGCGTCAGGCGGTGGCAGCAGCCCCCGACAATACTGACTACCGGTTAATGTTGGCCCGCAGTTATTACTATCAGCAACAACTGCCGCAGGCACTGCAGCAGGTAGAACACATTTTGGCACGCCAGCCGGATCATCCGGTAGCGCTGCGCCAGCAACGGCAACTGCAGCAACAACTGACAACCGGAGATTAGCGCGATGCGAATTTGGCTGTTCCGGGCCATTGCCCTGCTATTACCGCTGCTGGTGTTACTGCTGGCAGAGTTAGCACTGCGGGCAACCGGCGCCGGTGACAACTGGCCGTTATTTAAAGTGAACCCGGCCAATCCGGCGTACCTGGTTAGCGAGCCCGATATTGTAAAACGCTACTTTGCCAGCAGCAGCCTGCCATCAGTAAAAATGGAGCCGTCTTTTGTACTGGCCGACAAACCGGCCAATGGCATCCGCCTGGTAGTACAGGGCGGCTCAACCGCTGCAGGTTACCCATACGGCAGCGGCGCGTCACTGGCAGCATTGCTGGAGCAACGCTTAAGCCGCACCTTTGCCGGACAACGGGTTGAGGTGGTCAACACCGCGCTGGCCGCGGTTAATAGCTATACCTTATTGGATTTAGCCGATGAGATCATTGCCATCAGGCCAGATGCCGTGCTGATTTACGCCGGCCATAATGAATACCTGGGTTTATTGGGTGTGGGTTCAAATTATCTGGCCAGCCAGAGCCCGGCCATTACCCGGTTACTAATCAGCCTAAGAAAACTGCATAGCTTTCAGCTTATAGAACAGCTGTATCAGCAAATGAACCCGCTGCTGGCGCCAACAGCGCAAAGCAGCCGCACTTTTATGGCCAAAGTAGCCAGGGATAAAGATATTGCACTGGGTTCAGCGCAGTTTGATGCAGGCCTTGAGCAGTTTTCCGGTAATTTCAGCCGGTTGCTGGCAAAATATCAGCGCGCCGGCATACCGGTATATATCAGCACTTTGGTCAG
>CAXBHB010000002.1:0-286480 GCA_963975465.1 uncultured Chromatiaceae bacterium | reverse complement strand
TCTCACCCGAGGCACTCATACTGCAGCACCCCTTGGCATGGCGCGCATTATAGGGCGTTTAGCAAATGGCGCAAGTGGTTAAAGCAGAAATCTTGAGTTTTCATGTTCGTTCGGACAAAGTTTCAACGAACAGTGCTTTTTAACAGCATTTACTGCACAATAACTTAGCAGTAAGACCTATTTGGAGATATTAAGATGTCGATTAGAACTTATAGAGGTGTAAAGCCAAAACTGGCGACCGGGGTTTATGTTGATGAGTCCAGTGTATTGGTTGGCGATATTGAAATAGCGGCAGATGTCAGTATTTGGCCTTTGGTCGCTGCCCGCGGTGACGTGAATTATATTCGGATTGGAGCCCGCACCAATATTCAGGATGGATCGATATTACATCTATCCCGGCCAAGCCAGGGTAAACCGAATGGCTGTGCTCTGATTATTGGCGAAGATGTTACGGTCGGTCATAAGGTCATGTTACACGGCTGCACTCTGGGTAACCGAATACTGGTTGGGATGGGTGCTATCGTGATGGATGATGCTGTCGTAGAAGATGAAGTGATTATTGGTGCGGGTAGCTTAGTGCCGCCAGGCAAAAGACTCCAAAGCGGCTACTTATATGTTGGTAGCCCGGCAAAACAGATACGGCCATTAAATGACGCTGAAAAAGCATTTTTGACTGAATCTGCTGCTAACTATGTCATTCTGAAAAATGAGTACCTGGCAGAGAGCAATGGTTAGAGCCAGACTTCTCCCGCTTCAGTATAATTGTCATCGGCTATTGCCTGTTCCGCCCTGTCTTCCCATTGAAAAGCATCTGCTATAATGGTGGCCAGAAATTGGCTGGGTTTAGCACCTTCGGCCAGCCTGACGAAACAGTTTACTTTTAAACCCGCCACCAGACAGCTAAATCTTACCGCCTGGCGCCCGGTGTCATACTGAAAGTCATTATTAAAAATCAATTGCTGATTCATACCGCCAACTGCTTTTTAAGTAATGTCATGACCGGCTCAATGTCCGGTCTGACTCCACGCCAGATTGTAAAGGCAGCAGCGGCCTGTGACAGCAGCATCCCAAGGCCATCAGCCTGCTGCGGCACGCTGTTATCACTGGTCCACTGCATAAATGCGGTGGGCTTAGCGCCATATACCATGTCATAAGCCAACTGGCAGCCGTTTAGATGCTTAGTATCTATGTCGGGCCGCCCGCCCGCTAAGCCCGATGATGTGGCATTTATAATCAGCGGATAGGCTTGCGCAGGAATGTCGGTTAAACCACAGGCAAGCACGCGACTATCATAATTATCGGCAATTCCTTGCGCTTTACTGGCGGTTCGGTTGGCTAAGACCAGCTGTTTTACCCCAGCTTCAAGTAAAGGCCCTATTACACCGCGGCTTGCCCCGCCAGCACCAAGCAACAGCACCGTGCAGCCAGCTAAGCCGACACCCAACCGCGTTAAATCTGCGACCAGGCCCACGCCGTCTGTATTATCGCCACATAACTTACCGGTATGGTCTAAATATAATGTATTCACGGCACCCGCCATTTGTGCCCGCGCTGATAACACCTCTGCCAGCTGATATGCCTGCTCTTTAAATGGCACTGTCACATTGCCGCCCTTACCACCACTGGCAACAAAGTCCCGCCAGCTGTCGGCAAAGCTGTCTACCGGTGCTAGAATAGCGTCGTATTGCATTTGCTGCGCACATTGCACGGCAAACTGGCTATGAATAAAAGGCGACTTTGACTGGCCTATCGGATTACCAAATACAGCATAACGGTCCACAACGCATGTCCATCAAGAAGTTAATACAGATGATTTTTAATAAAAACCCCGCAAATAGCAAGCCTCACCCCACTCCAGAGCAAACCCCTTATCAATTAATGGGTGGTGAGGCAAAAGTCAGAGAGCTGGCAAACCGCTTTTACGACATTATGGCCAGTGCACCAGAAGCCGCCGAGCTGTATGCGATTCATCCGCTACCACTAAATACCATCCGCCAGAAGTTTTTTGAGTTTTTATCGGGTTGGCTCGGCGGCCCGCAATTATTCGAGCAAAAGTACGGCCATCCCCGCCTGCGAGCCCGCCATCTGCCTTTTCAGGTAAATGAACAGCTTCGTAACCAATGGATGTATTGCATGGACCAGGCACTGGATGAAGTGATAGAGAATAAAACCTTAAGATCAGGCATTCGCCAGTCGATAGGCCAACTGGCAAGCCATATGATTAATTGTTAATGCCAAGCCAGTCCTGCGGTTTTAAATAGCGCTCATATAACAGAGCCTCGGCGCTTCCCGGTTCGGGTTGATAACCATATTGCCAACGCACCAGCGGCGGCATCGACATTAAGATGGATTCAGTGCGGCCACCGCTTTGCAGACCAAATAAGGTACCTCTGTCGTATACCAGATTAAACTCGACATAACGACCACGGCGGTAAAGCTGGAACTGGCGCTGTTGCTCAGTAAAAGGCGTATCTCTGCGTTTTTGGACTAGCGGCAGATAGGCTGGTAAAAACGCCTCTCCGACTGCACGCATTAAGCCGAAGCTTTGGGAGAAACCCAGGGCATTAAGATCATCAAAAAATAAGCCGCCGACGCCGCGGGTTTCGCCACGGTGCTTTAAGTAGAAATAGTCATCACACCATTTTTTATAGGCCGGGTAATACTCAGTACCAAAAGGTTCCACTGCAGCTTGCGCCGTTTGATGCCAGTGCACTACATCTTCTTCATAGGGATAATACGGGGTTAAATCAAAACCGCCGCCAAACCACCAGACTGGCTCCTCACCTTCTTTTTCGGCAATAAAAAACCTCACATTGGCATGTGTTGTCGGCAAATGCGGATTTTGTGGGTGTAATACTAAGGATACGCCGCAGGCATGGAAACTACGGCCGGCTAACTCGGGTCGGTGGGCGGTTGCGGAGGCAGGCATTTGCGCTCCAAACACGTGCGAGTAATTAACGCCAGCCTGTTCAAACACCTTGCCATTTGTCAGCACCCGACTGCGGCCACCGCCGCCCTCCTTTCGCTGCCAGGCATCTTCGATAAACTGGCCTTTACCATCAGCCTGCTGCAAGGCCTGACAAACAGTATCTTGTAATGCCATTAAAAACTGTTGCACCTGATGCAGCTTTTCGCTGTTACTCGCCGCCATATTAACTCCTTACGATCTGTCCGCTTATTGCATCCCGGATTTGACTGGCCTGAGCTGCGCCGCCCAGTTCACCTTCTACTATGCCGGCTACTTTTAAGCCAATAGTCGTTAGTAATTGCTGATAATCGGTGATAGACGGCTCACCGGCCAGATTGGCACTGGTCGATACCAGCGGTTTACCATAAGCCTGACACAATCGTTGCACCACCGGATGCGCGCTTACCCTTACTGCAATAGTGTCAAACTGGCCGGTAATCCACTTAGGTGCGGTTTTACTGGCAGGCAACACCCAACTGATATGGCCGGGCCAGCTGGAAAATATCTGATAACGCTTTTCCAGTGGAATGGCTTTATCGTCGACATAAGGCAATAGTTGAGAATAGGTGGCGGCGACCAGAATAAGGCCCTTTTCTACTGGCCTTTGCTTAATCGCCAGAACGTTTAGCACCGCAGCCTCGTTATCAGGATCACACCCCAGGCCAAATACCGCCTCGGTTGGATAGCTGATGACCTCGCCCTGCTTTAACAACTCGACCGCCGTGGCTATGTCACACCCGTTCATCAATTTACCTCTGTATACAGTAAGAATTTTAATCAGCCTCAGTTGCCGCTATAATAGCGCCTTAGTCATTTCAGTTCATTAAGTTCAGAAGGAAAGCGGCATGCAAGTGGGTATTATAATGGGTTCGACCTCAGACTGGCCGACCATGAAACTGGCAGCAGATATGCTTGATTCTTTTGGCATAAGCTATGAAACCCGGGTGGTATCTGCGCATCGTACCCCACAATTGCTGGCAGACTATGCCAGCACTGCTGCCAGCCGCGGTTTAAAAGTTATTATAGCCGGTGCCGGTGGTGCGGCCCATCTGCCTGGTATGGCCGCTGCCTTTACCAGCTTACCGGTGTTAGGGGTGCCGGTGCAGTCTAAAGCCCTAAAAGGCTTAGATTCTTTGTTATCTATCGTGCAAATGCCAAAAGGTGTGGCGGTGGGCACTTTGGCCATTGGCGAGGCCGGTGCAGCCAATGCTGGCTTACTGGCCGCTCAAATATTGGCAACCAGCAACCCGGTACTGCTTAGCAAAATCGACGCTTTTCGCCAGTCACAAACCGATACCGTGCTTAGCCAGCCAGACCCGTCTCAGGTGGCCATATGAAGGTATTAGTATTGGGTGCTGGACAACTGGCCCGCATGATGTCCCTCGCTGGTGCACCCCTCAATATCAACATTAGTGCCTATGACGTTAATACCGATGCCATTGTCCATCCGTTAACCCAGCATAAACTGGGCACCGGCCTGGCCAATGCCATTGCTGACGCTGATATTATTACTGCTGAGTTTGAACATATACCTTTGGCCATACTGGAACAATGCCAGCAAAGTGGCAAATTCTTGCCTGGCAGCGACGCTATTCAGGCCGGCGGTGATCGCAGGCTGGAAAAAGCACTACTTGGCCGTTGCAGTGTGGCCAGTGCTAATTACCAAGTTATTAACGACGAAGCAGACTTTAAGCAAGCTGTTACCAGCCTTGGTTTGCCATTGATTTTTAAAAGTGCGCTGGAAGGTTATGACGGCAAGGGCCAGTGGCGCTTAAAAGACCCGGCTCAGGCTGATATGGTCTGGCGACAAATGGCAGATTTTCTGGCTGCCGATGCAAAACAAGCTATTGTTGCCGAACAGTTTATTGGTTTTAACCGTGAGCTTTCGCTGGTTGCGGCAAGAGCAAGCAACGGTGAAGTAAAAGCATACCCATTGACTGAAAATCATCATGTAGACGGCGTACTTAGCGTATCACTGGCGCGGCCGGTTAGTAACACACTGCAGGCTCAGGCAGAGCAGATGTTTAGCGCTATTGCCGAAGAACTTAACTATGTCGGGGTACTGGCAATAGAGTTCTTTGACGTTGATGGAACGTTACTGGTCAATGAAATTGCGCCCCGGGTACATAACTCAGGGCACTGGACCCAACAAGGTGCTGACGCGTGTCAGTTTGAGCAACATTTACGCGCCGTGACCGGCTTACCACTGGGTAACACGGCATTACTGCGTCCTACCCTGATGATTAATATTCTGGGCGAAGACACTATCCCAGCCGCTATACTCGGTTTAGCCGGGTTACACCTGCATTGGTACGGTAAAACTAAAAGGCCGGGCAGAAAAATGGGCCATATCAACTTATCAGCCGACTCTCTGGCTGAGCTTAAAGCTCACTTTGCGAAACTGATTGATTTGTTGCCGGCAATAGCGTTTCCAGAACTGGAGCAAATGCTAAACCAAATTACCGACTAAGCTGTTAGCCAGCCTTACTGGCTGGCTGTTTTTTCTCACAACCTTTTTTAGCACAATAAAGTTCTGACTTTTTCTGCAGCAACAATGGATAGTGGCAGTAATGGCATGAGCCTGGCTGTGGTTTGTCATTTAACAGAAAACGGCAATCCGGATAGCGATCACAACCATAAAAATGTTTGCCAAATTTATTGATCCGTTCAGTTAACTGACCCTTTTTACACTTAGGGCAGTCAATTGCTATGCTGTCTTTGCTTTCTTCGTGCTGATCGACCACAAAATCACATTCAGGATAAGCGGTACAGCCAATAAACATACCATAACGACCATTCTTTACCGCGAGTATTGCACCACACTGCGGGCAGGCTTCAGTTGGCAGTTCTTTCACGACAGTATGGTCATGCTGTTGTAGCGGCCTAATATAGTTACATACAGGATAGGCACTACAACCCAGAAAAGGGCCATTCTTTGATGACTTTATACTTAATGAATTTTGGCATAAAGGACAAAGCTGCTGCTGAGGCGGCAGCTTAAACAGCGGATCTTCATTCGTCATAGCAATAAAGGCCGTTTAATGTAGCGGCCCATCAGGTTCATCAAAAATTAAATCTTCCATTTGAGCATAGGCAGTTTCCCGCCCGGGCACGTTGAACAGCACCATCAGTACGACCCATTTTAAGTCTTCCAGGCTTAAAGCAGCACTGTCCAGATCCATTGCCCGATCGATGACCATCTCGCGGGTATTAGCATCCAACACATTGATTTGCTCTAAAAACAACAGAAAACCCTGGTCAGCTACGTCCAGTTTGCGCTGCTCTTCCTGAGTGTAAATACGTACGGCGGTTGAATTAACTTTAGTTAAGTACGGCTTTATATGACTTTCCTGCAGGGCAGACAAGCTATCAAGCCATTTTAACGCTTTAAAAATATCATCATCATGAAAGCCGGCACGGCTGAGCTCTTTAGTCAAATCCGCGTGGTTTACATAAATATCAGATTCATTATGAATATAGTTTTCAAACAGATAAACGAGGATATCAAACATAATCAGGCACTCCTCACTCTAATGTAACCACCGGGTACTGCTGCCACCTCACCTGCAATTTCCAGCTGCAGTAAGGTTATGGATACGTCTGTCACTGACATGTTAGACCGCTCGGCTATAACATCTATTGCCGTAGCGTCATCTCCTACGTTAGCCAACAACTGCTGCGCAGACAAGTCTGGCGCAGACTTTTTTTCATCCAAAGCTAAAGTACTTAAACCATTCTGGGCAAAAAATTGCCACTCTTCCAGGATATCGGCCACACTGGTAACAAGTTTAGCGCCTTGTTGAATTAACCAGTGGCAACCAGCAGATTGCCGGCTGTACACTGAGCCAGGTACCGCAAAAACATCACGACTATATTCTGCCGCCAGATTGGCACTGATCAGTGAACCGCTTTTCAGGGCCGCTTCAACCACTATGGTTGCTGAACTCAGGCCGACAACGATACGATTTCGCTGCGGAAAAAACTCAGCCCTTGGCTGAACATCGGGGAAAAACTCACTGACTAAAGCACCATTGGCGACAATCTGCTCCGCCAATGCTTTATTGCTGGCGGGATAAATTTGCTGCAAACCATGCCCAAGGACTGCAATAGTAAAACCACCGCCTTGTAATGCCCCCTTGTGGCTTTCACTATCTATGCCGCGCGCCATGCCACTGGTAATCATATAACCCTGTTGCACCAGCTCAGCGGCAAAGTTCTGCGCAACCTTACGGCCGGTTGGCGTTGGCTGGCGTGTTCCAACCATCGCCAGTTGCTGGCGCGGAAGTAGTTCTGCCTGACCTTTTACAAACAGCAGCAACGGTGGGTGTTTAATTTGTTTTAACAGTGGCGGGTAGCGTGGGTCATGGTAGGTAACAACATGATGTTCAGTCGACTGGCCAAGCCATTTCAACGCAACCTCGGCCCTGCGTTGGCCCTGTAAAGCCAGTAATTCGGCCTGACGGGGTGTCAGACCGATGTTACGCAGAGTACTTATCGGTAATCTGACCAGCTCGGCCAAAGGAATTTGCTCGCTTAGACGTTGGAACTTCAGGCCATCCAGGCCATGCACAGAGGCTAAAGCGAGCCAGTTGCTTAGTTCATCCATGGCGAACTGGCTCCATCAGAAAAATTACAGGTTGGCTATAGAATCTCCAACCCGGATTGGACGGCGGGTATTGGTTACAATAGCGAAACTAACCCGCTCCGCCACCTTAAACACCATTAACTCGCCCACTTTTTCCCGGGGCATACTAATGCTGTTATCACCAAAGTTGCGGAACATCTTCTGTAACTTGTTGCCATCTTCGACATAAACCGGGCCATTTTCACCATCGATGACAGACGGTGACTGCCGGTAAATACCCAACATATGGCCGGCTTTCATGTCATGAATCAAACCACGGTTCAGCACCACGATATCCATCTTCGAAAACTCACGTAGTTGTGACGTGGTATCAATGATAATGCCATCCATTTCAGTTTCGGGCTTGGTAATGGTGAAAAATGCTGGCAATGATTGCCCTTCCAGGGCGGGCATTACTCTGTCGCCTTGTTTAATTTCCCGTTTCACGCTCAGTACCTGCATAGAGGCAGCTTCGAGCGGGCTGTCTTCTGTAGCTTCACGTCCAGGGCGAAATGCCCGTGCCGTGGCGATTAAACTGGTTTCATAACCCAATACAGCATCAGTTTCAGGGTCAATGTACGCTTTGCCTTTGCGATAAACGCCATAGGAGGTGCCGGGTTGTAATACCCCTTTCACGTAAACGGTATGGGTTTCCGCAGCCATTTTAGTTGCAGTGTTAGTACCCAGGATGTACGGCATCTCAGCTATTTGTTCTTCACTTAATGCTTGCTCATAGGTTAGAAACGGCCGGATCATGCTAAGTGGCAGCGTCGTTATCGCACCGTCACCCTTCATCGTTTTCCGTGGTTGCGGTGATAAACGCTTAACGTTGTCATTTACAGACAAACGAGGCCGCCCCATGCTGTCGTATGTCAGCGTCAGCACGTCACCCGGGTAAATTAAATGTGGGTTATCAACCTGTGGATTCATTTGCCACAATTGCGGCCATAGCCAGGGCTCATTAAGGTACATTGCAGAAATATCCCACAAGGTGTCACCTTTCTTTACCACATAGGAAGCGGGAGCATCCTCTCTGATTTGTAGTACGTCAGCTTGCAAGCTAAAAGACAGCAAACAAAACAAAACGACCACAGATATTGCAATTTTTTTCAGCATGCCTGCTTCCTTGAACTGATTCTTGTTGTAATTATTGCACACTATGCTGTTATTACAGCGGATTAATGGCTAAAATTAAAACATATCACAACCTTTGAAATAAAGCATATTTTTGTAGGTATTATGGCAGTTTTAAAAGTATTACATTTTCCAGACGATCGGTTGCGCACAATTGCTAAACCCGTTACCGCTGTTACGCCAGAAATCAAGCAATTGGTCAGTGACATGCTCGATACCATGTACGATGAGAACGGTATTGGCCTGGCGGCGACTCAGGTAGATGTTCATTTAAGAGTCGTTGTTATTGATTTGTCAGAACAGCGCAACGAACCACTGGTATTAATTAACCCTGAAATTACCGAACGGGACGGCAATACCAGTTATGAAGAAGGCTGTTTATCCGTACCCCAAAACTATGCCTCGGTTGATCGTGCTGAAACCGTTAAGGTAAAAGCACTGGACCGCAACGGTGAAGCGTTTGAGCTGGCAGCAGATGGTTTGCTGGCCATTTGCCTGCAGCATGAACTGGATCATCTGGTTGGTAAGCTGTTTATCGACTACCTGTCACCGCTAAAACGTGACCGCATTCGAAAAAAACTGGAAAAAGAAGCCAAAATGGCCCAGCGCCACGCGCTGTAAAACAGGACAGACAGTGACTCAGCCCTTACGTATCATATTTGCCGGCACGCCCGACTTTGCAGCCTGCCATTTACAAGCATTGCTCGACAGCGCACATCAGGTTGTTGCCGTCTACAGTCAGCCAGACCGACCTGCAGGTCGCGGTCAGAAGTTACAACCCAGCGCGGTAAAACAACTGGCTATGCAGCATCAGCTACCGGTTTATCAACCAAAATCATTAAAAAAGACAGCAGCCCAGGCTGAACTGGCGGCATTAAATGCAGATGTAATGGTTGTCGTTGCCTATGGTCTTATTTTACCGTTAGCCGTGCTGCAAAGCCCTAAGTTAGGCTGCATAAATGTGCATGGCTCTCTGCTACCGCGCTGGCGGGGTGCTGCGCCAATCCAACGCGCTATTTGGGCCGGTGACCAGTATACCGGTATCACCATTATGCAAATGGATGAAGGGCTCGACACCGGTGCCATGTTAAGCAAAATAAGCTGCCCGATAGAGACGTCAGACACCAGTGCCAGCTTGTACGACAAGTTAGCGGCTCTTGGTCCTACCGCTTTACTCAGTGCACTGGCGCAGTTACCAGCATTACAGGCAATTGCTGAAGTGCAGAATGACCAACAAGCCTGCTACGCCGAAAAGCTTCATAAAGACGAAGGCCTGCTCGATTTTACTAAAAGTGCAAAATCGCTCAGCCAGCAAATCCGGGCTTTTAATCCCTGGCCAACCAGCTATATGCAGCTGCCGCAGGGAACACTGAAAATTTGGCAGGCCAGCTGGCACGATGCTGAGCACAAGGCAGTACCCGGGCAGATTTTAGCTGCCACCAAAACAGGTATTGAAATAGCCTGCACAGACGGAGTGTTAGTACTTACTACGCTGCAACCCCCAGGTAAAAAGCCAATGGCAGTAGCCGACTTTTTAAATGGCCGCGCTGACTGGTTGGCAGTTGGCCGCAACGTTTTGGCGAGCTCATGAGCCGTAATTGCCGGGCGCTGGCGGCTCAATGCTGTTATCAGGTGATTGATCAGGGGCGATCGCTATCCGACGTGTTGCCCAAAGCCCAACAGCAAATGACCAATCCACTGGATAAAGCTTTGCTGCAGGAAATCTGCTTTGGGATTATGCGTACGCTGCCTCAACTGGAGCACGTTTGCGCCCAATTAATGCAAAAGCCGCTGGTTAAAAACTTCCGGGTATTGCAGTTCCTGATCTATGTTGGCGTATATCAACTCCACTTTATGCGTGTACCTGACCATGCAGCAATAAACGCTACTGTTGAAGCTGCCCGCGAGTTAAAAGGTCAGTCACTCACCAAGTTGATTAATGGTGTACTGCGCAATGTGCAGCGCCAGCCAGGGTTATTTGATTTCAGTCAGGCAAGCCTCGCCGTGCAGTATAGTCATCCAGGCTGGCTAATTAGCAGTTTACAAAATGCCTACCCCGGCGAATGGCAAGACATTCTGGATGCTAATCAGAACAAGGCCCCACTCTGGTTACGGGTAAATAATCAGCAGGTCAGCACAGCGCAATTTTGTTCGGCGTTGGCCGAAGAGGGTATTGGTTACAGCCAACCGATAGCAGAGCTGCCAACCGCGATATTATTGGATACTGCCACCGATGTTACCGAACTACCGGGCTATCACCAGGGTTGGTTTTCTGTGCAGGACGCGGCAGCCCAATATGCCGCAGCGCTTTTAGCTCCGGCAGATGGCGAGCGCATTCTCGATGCCTGCTGTGCCCCGGGTGGTAAAACCTGTCATCTGCTTGAGCTGGCGCCAGCAGCGCAGCTGACCGCGTTAGACAAAGATCCAAGCCGGTTAGTGCGGGTGCATGATAACTTGCAGCGACTGGGTCTGAACGCTAACGTGCTAACGGCTGATGCCGCTAACCCTGCCAGTTGGTGGGATGGCCAGATGTTTAACAAAATATTGCTGGACGTGCCCTGCTCGGCCATCGGCGTCGTGCGCCGCCATCCGGATATTCGCTGGCTACGTAAAAAAAGCGATATTGCACCATTGGTGCAGCTGCAACAGCAAATTTTACAGCAATGCTGGTCGTTACTGGCGCCTGGCGGTAAGTTGCTCTACGCTACCTGCAGTATATTGCCAGCAGAAAACCAGCAGCAGATCACTGAGTTTCTTAGTAACAATGCTGATGCCCGTTTACACCCGATCACGCTTGAAGCCGATGTGTTGGCAACAGATGTCAACGCTCAGCCTGGCTGGCAATTATTACCCGGCCAGCAAAACCGCGATGGCTTTTATTATGCGCTGCTGCAAAAGGCGCCACAGGATAACCACGCAGGATGAAAATTATTATTTTGGGTTCTGGCCAGGTAGGCGCCACCTTAGCTGAAAACCTGGTGGGCGAGCAAAACGATATTACGCTGGTTGACACCAATCTCGACAAGTTGCGCAACCTGCAGGACAGATTCGATTTGCAAGTTGTACATGGCCATGGCTCGCACCCCGATATTCTTAAAAAAGCCGGCGCCGAAGATGCCGACATGATCGTTGCCGTTACTAACAGTGATGAAGTAAATATCGTAGCCTGTCAGGTGGCCTACAGTATTTTCAACACCCCCCTGAAAATAGCCCGCATTCGCACCAATCAATATTTAAAGTACCGCGATGAGCTGTTTCATAAAGATGATATGCCGGTTGACCACTTTATTGCCCCTGAAGCACTGGTCACCAATTATATCCGGCGCCTGATTGATTACCCGGGCGCTTTGCAGGTCGTTGAGTTTGCTGAAGGTAAAGTTAGCCTGGTAGCTGTGAAAGCATACTATGGTGGTCTGTTGGTAGGTCATGCTTTATCTGCCCTGAAAGAACACATGCCTAACATAGAAGCACGGGTTGCCGCCATTTACCGTCGTGGCAATGCCATTAAACCACTGGGCACCACCATCATTGAAGCAGATGATGAAGTCTTTTTTGTTGCGGCCACCAAACACATTCGGGCAGTGATGAGCGAACTGCAGAAACTGGAACGCAGTTACCGGCGAATAATGATTGCCGGTGGCGGCAACGTCGGTTTCGGCCTGGCCAGAGCATTGGAAAAAACCCATAGCGTAAAACTGATTGAGCGCAGCAAAGAGCGGGCAGAGTTTCTGGCCTCCAGCCTCGACAGTACCCTGGTATATGTTGGCGATATTTCGGATCCGGAGTTACTGGAAGAAGAAAGCGTTGAGCAAATTGACGTGTTTATTGCGGTTACCAACGACGATGAAGCCAATATTATGTCAGCCATGCTGGCAAAAAGAATGGGCGCTCAAAAAACCATGGTACTGATTAAACGCGGTGCTTATGTTGATTTACTGCAGGGTGGCGAAATTGATATTGCGATATCACCACAACAGGCGACCATTTCCGCATTACTGACCCATATCCGGCGCGGCGATATTGTTAACGTATACTCACTTCGGCGCGGTGCAGCGGAGGCCATTGAAGCGGTAGTAAGGGGCGATAGCAGCACCAGCAAAGTAGCGGGCAAAACTATTGGCAACCTGAAACTACCGCCCGGCACCACCATTGGCGCCATTGTGCGGGGCGACGACGTGCTTATTGCGCATGACACCACCGTTATTGAAACAGACGACCACGTAATTCTGTTTATGGTAAACAAAAAGCATATCGTCGAAGTGGAAAAGCTATTTCAGGTCAGTGCTATTTTTATCTGATTCTGTTGCAACAAGCTACCAGCCCTGGCCACAACCAGGGCTAGTCCCGCCAGAATGCCGGGGTAAACAGCACCAGCAAGGTGAAAATTTCCAGACGGCCGAATACCATCGCCACAATCAACAGCCATTTGCTGGCATCAGGAATAGCGCCAAAATTAGCGGCAACTTCGCCTAAACCCGGACCAAGGTTGTTCAGACAGGCCGCAGTGGCAGTAAACGCGCTGATATTATCCATTCCGGTTAATATCAGCGACAACATAATCACCACAAAGACCACCGCATAGGCCGCAAAAAAGCCCCACACCGCCTCTACTATCCGGTCTTCCACCGGTCGGCGTCCCAGTTTAATCGCGTATACAGCCCGTGGGTGTACCAATCGGTTCAGCTCGCGACGGCCTTGTAAAAACAGCAATAGCACCCTGACCACTTTCATCCCGCCGCCAGTAGAGCCGGCACAGCCACCAATAAAGCTGGAGAAAATTAATAAAATGGGCAGAAACAATGGCCAGGTAGAAAACCCATCGGTGGTAAAACCGGCAGTTGTTGAGATGGATACCGCCTGAAACGCAGCGTGATTAAGTGCTTCGCCGCCACTGGCGTAAACATTGGTATTCAGTAATACCAGAAAGCAAATAAGTATCAGGCTGGCCTGAATTCCCAAAAAGACTTTAAATTCCGGGTCCCGAAAATAGGTTGAGACACTTTTGCCGCGAATTGCCGCAAAGTGCAGCGGAAAATTAACCGCACTAATCAGCAAAAAAATAACGCAAATCATATTGATAGTAGCGCTGTTAAAGTAGCCCATACTGGCGTCGTAAGTTGAAAAGCCGCCAATGGCGACCGTTGAGAAAGCATGGCAAATAGCATCAAAAACCGACATACCGGCCAGATGAAATGCCAGAGCACAGGCAATGGTTATCGCCAGATAGATGTACCACAAATGCTTGGCTGTATCGGCAATTCGCGGGGTCATTTTATTATCTTTTACCGGGCCTGGCGTTTCGGCCCGATACAACTGCATGCCCCCCACGCCTAACAGCGGCAAAATGGCCACGGCTAACACGATGATCCCCATGCCACCAAGCCATTGCAGTTGCTGACGATAATACAGGATAGCTTTGGGTAGGGTTTCTATTCCGGTCAGCACCGTAGCGCCGGTGGTGGTAAGGCCTGAAAACGCTTCAAAAAACGCATCTGCCGGTCCCATGTCCGGGTTACTGGTCAGCAGCAGCGGTATTGCGCCAACCGCCCCAAGAACCGTCCAGAACAGCACCACAATTAAGAAGCCATCCCGCACTTTCAGCTCAGACCGGTTACCGCGGTTGGGATACCAGATGGCAAATCCCATGGCCAGGCATAATAAAAACGACAGAATAAAGGGAACGCCGGCACCATCTTTATAGCCAAAAGCGACCAGTGCCGGTGGGATCATAGTAATACTGAATATAGCGATCAGTAGCCCCAGGATCCGAATTATCGAGCGATATTGCATAGCGTCCCTTAGCGCCTTGTCAGGCGAGCTGCAATTCCCGGGTCATATTTTCGTTCCGGTCACGATGGACAATAATGTCATCTTCAATCCGGATCCCGCCAAACTGCCGGAAGGCAGCAATTTTATCCCAGTTAATGCTCGATGCCGCATCGGTCTGCTTTAAATCAGCCAGTAAGCTGTCAATAAAGTACAGGCCCGGTTCAATGGTAAACACCATATCCGGTTCAATCAGCCGGGTGCAGCGTAAAAACGGATGGTTATCGGGTGGCGCAATGTGGGTCCCGCGCTCATCCAGCATAAAACCGCCAACATCGTGTACCTGCAACCCTAAATGATGGCCCAGGCCATGGGGGAAGAAAGTACGGCTAATTTCACGCTCGACTATTGCCGCTGGGTCAAGCTTTACAAAATCGAAATCATGTAAAATTTGGGCAATGCCGTGGTGACACTGCAAATGTAAGTCTGTGTAGTTAATGCCGGGCTTTAAGCCATCTACCAGGGTTAACTCCAGCTGATTTACCGCTGCGATCAAATCGCCGAACTCATCATTTTGTTTAAAGCTATAAGTACGGGTAATATCTGCAGCGTAGCCATTAAACTCCGCTCCGGCATCAATTAAAAACGAGTGATGCGCTGCCGGCTTTTTCCGCTCTAACGCGGTGTAATGTAAAATAGCGGCGTTCTGGTTCAGACCAACGATATTGCCATAGGGCACTTCATTTTCAGTCTGCCCCACTGCCGCCAGATAGGCCAGCTGAATATCAAACTCACTACCACCGGCATAAAATGCCGCTTTTGCCGCTCGATGACCAGCCACCGCCAGTTGATTAGCTTTGCGCAGACATGCCAGTTCATAACCGGTCTTATAAGCCCGGTAATAGTGTAAATAAC
Source organism: uncultured Chromatiaceae bacterium (assembly GCA_963975465.1). Taxonomy (GTDB): domain Bacteria; phylum Pseudomonadota; class Gammaproteobacteria; order Enterobacterales; family Alteromonadaceae; genus Alishewanella. Next base: position 271,073 of record CAXBHB010000002.1, on the reverse strand, counting down.
TAAGAACCGGCTCTGGATTGATTTCAGTAAAACCCAATGCCCGGGCAACTTCCAGATACTCACCTACATAAGCCAGCCGGGCTTTGTCGTAAGGCAGTAACGTCTCTACTTTATTCGCTTTATCTAACAGCTGAATATCAAAATGCTCAGCCCAGAAATCGGCTGGCTCATCAGGTACTTTGTGCCAGAAATCTTTTGGCCGGTAGAAAATCAGTTTAGGTTTATTGACACCATCCACTAACAACCAGCAGTGCGGATTGTCAATTACCGGTAACCAGGCTTTAAAATGCGGATTCGCTTTAAAAGGATAATCCATATCATCCAGAAACTTACGCTTGGCCTGGCCGGAGTGAATCACTAACCCATCAAGATTTTCGCGGGCCAGCACCTGCGACGTGCGCTGCTGAAGTTCGGCAATATGTGCCTGATATAACGCCTTATAACCTGAGTTCATATCGACCTTTATTGTTAATTAAGCTGATGAGCGCAATAATAGCACTATTCCACTACCACCCCAATCTTCATAGCCACCAGCGGTTTAAAAACGTCCTGGGTAACGTTCATCCGGATATTGTAAATCTGATAGTACGCCATCACCGCTTTGACATATTCGCGGGTTTCCCGGTACGGAATGGTTTCTACCCAAACGTCTGCTGGCAACGCGTAATCCTGCGGGATCCACTGCCTTACCCGGCTATAGCCGGCGTTATAAGCTGCGGTAGCCTTTAACAGGTTGCCGTCATTGCGCTGCTTTAAATAGTTCAGATAATCGCTGCCGTAATCAATGTTGGTCACCGGATTATACAACTGGCGAATTTGCACCTGTTTCTTGGCGATTTCATTAGCGGTACCCGGCATGATTTGCATCAATCCCCGCGCCCCGGCAGGCGAGTAGGCATCTGCCATAAAAGAGCTTTCGCGTCTGGCAATGGCCATGCTCCAGCCAGAGTCGATTTTAAACTTATCGGCAGAAAGCTGCATTTCCTGCTGATACGCCAACGGGAAACGCAGCTCGACATCATCCCAGTAGCCAACGTCAGCCAGCGAAAATATTGCCCGCTCATGCCATTGCAGCTGGCTGGCCAGCTTTGCCGAGGTCAGTTTCTGTTGCTCATCCGAGGTATCCTGCAAATGATTCCATTCACGTCGCGCTTCTGTCAGCCTGCCCAGCGCCAGCCATTGCTGGGCCCGCTTAACTGCCGGATGCTGTTGTAACAGGGTTATTTCCTCGTCAGTTACCTTGACCGGGTTATGCGCCAGGCTTGGCGGCAAACCAATTCTGGCCGCCGCCATAAAACCATAATAGTGGCGCTCGCGGGCAAGCTCGGTAAATTCGGCATTAGCCAGTTCGGTTTCGCCCTGCTCTTCCAATGCTCTGGCGCGCCAGTAGCGCCAATTTATATCGCCTTGTAGCTCTGCAGGTAGTTGCTCTACTACCTGCTGTACTTTCGGCCAGTCGAGCTCTCGCAAGGCATGAGCAACCTGCCATTGGGCCAGGTTGGTATCAAATAATTCCGCAGGCAAGGTTGTCAGCCAGTTATCGGCCCGGCTATCGCCCTTACTGGCCAGAGCAATCGCAAACTGACGTTGTACATCTAAGCGCTGAGCTTTGGTAAAATAAGGGTCATTGACATGGCGTTGCCAGGTCGCCAGTGCCTGATCGGGTGAGCGCCAGATCAGACGCTTCAGGCCGTAGGCCAGTACATCACGTTCGATAATGTGCTTGCCCGGGAAAAATGCCGACCGGGTAATGACCGCCGGATTGCGCCGGGTTTGCTGCCATAAATCTGCAAGATATTGCTCGTTTGCTGGTAGCAGGGTTTTTAAATAAGGTATCAGCTGCGTCTGCCCCCCATCTGCTGCCAGTTGCAGCCGGCGATGCACCGTTTCACTTTTCAGCGGCATGCTATCACGCCAGACGGTAAATAACGGGTCACAGGCTTTTGGTTGCGATTTGCCCTCGGTCCATAATTGCTCGGTCTGTTGCCAGATATCCGGCTTTGGCAGCGCGTTAGTTTTTAGTTGAAAGCGCAGAGCCAGACATTGCAGCTCGGCATCGGACGAGCCGGTGAAATTAGCCAGAAACCGCTCGGCCTGGTCTTGCTCGGCTAACCGCAGTAACCAGGGCTTACGCAGGGTCCAATCCATCGGCGTGCCCTGATACTCGGTCAGAAACTCTTCAATGGCGTCATGCGCATTTAAAAAATTCTGCAGTCGTTTTAAACGCAAATAGGGCTGTAACGGATAATCGGCAAGCTCTGCATACCAGGCTTCAGCCTGCTTGCGGCTGACATTGTCAATATTATGCTCCAGCGCGACAAAGCGCTGTCGTTGCTGTTGTAATTTATCCTGTTCAGCCGCGTGGGCTGTTAATGCGCAGGAAAGCACCGTGCTGGTGGCAACGGTAATGGCGAATACTAAACGAAAAGCTCTCACGACTTACCTCTGAATTCAGCGAAAAATAGAAAAACAGCTATAGTTAGTGGCACCGTCTGGCTGGGTTTGACGGGCTTTTTCAAACACCTGTTTAAATAACGGTTGAAATTTTTAGTAAAGCACGACACACTGAACCTGTTAACCTCATCGTACCAGTTGCGACAATCACCCCTTAACGCGACCAAGGAGCATTTTTATGATTTACCAGAGTGACACTATCAGTGTTGAATATACTAAACCTGGTATTGCCCGGTTTACCTTTGCTGCTGCAGGCTCTGTTAATAAGTTTGACCAACAAACCCTGACTGATTGTAAGACAGCTTTAGACAAGCTGCACGCTGACAGTAACCTGAAAGGTGTGATCTTTACCAGTGCCAAGGACACCTTTATTGTTGGCGCAGATATCACCGAATTCTTAAGTACTTTCCAGCGCCCGGAAGCTGAACTGGTACCGTGGATTAAACAAGCCTCTGATATTTTTGACTTATGTGAAGACCTGCCCGTTCCGACCGTGGTAGCGATAAAAGGTTTCGCATTAGGCGGTGGTTGTGAGTGGACCCTGGCCTGTGACTACCGGGTAGCTGACACCAGCACCCGGATTGGCCTGCCTGAAGTTAAACTGGGTTTAATGCCGGGCTTCGGCGGCACGGTGCGCCTGCCACGGATTATTGGTGCTGACAATGCGATGGAGTGGATCACCACCGGTAAAGACCACAGCGCCGACCAGGCGCAAAAAGCCGGCTTAATTGATGCGGTAGTGGCGCCAGAAAAACTGGAAGCGGCAGCACTTAGCGTGCTGGAAGATGCCATTGCCGGCAGCCTGAACTGGCAGAAAAAGCGCGCGGTTAAATTGCAGCCGTTAAAACTGAACAAAACCGAAGCCACCATGAGCTTCAGCACCGCCAAAGGTATGGTATTTGCCTCGGCAGGTAAACATTACCCGGCACCAATGGCTGCAGTACAAACCATTGAAGCAGCCGCCACCTTAGACCGTGCCGGTGCCATGGCCTTGGAAAATGCTGGCTTTGCTAAATTGGCAAAAACCGATGCGGCAACTGCCCAGGTTGGGCTGTTTTTAAATGACCAGCTGATAAAAAGCAAAGCAAAAAAAGCCGGTAAAGTCGCCACTAAAGCAGTTAAAAAGGCTGCGGTATTAGGTGCCGGCATTATGGGCGGTGGCATTGCCTATCAATCTGCGTTAAAAGGCGTGCCGGTAGTAATGAAAGACATCGCCGATAAAGCGCTGGCGCTGGGTATGGGCGAAGCCACTAAGTTACTTGGCAAACAGGTAGAACGCAAAAAGCTTGATGTTGGCGGCATGGCCAAAGTGATCGCCAGCATTACCCCTACCCTTAGCAACGAGCTGGTAAAAGACGTTGATATCGTGGTGGAAGCGGTCGTTGAAAACCCGAAAATTAAAGGTGCGGTATTAAAAGAAGTAGAAGGTTTAATTAGCGATGACGCTATTTTAACCTCTAACACCTCAACCATTTCCATTAACGCCCTGGCGAAAAACCTGAGCCGGCCACAAAATTTCTGCGGTATGCACTTTTTTAACCCGGTCCACCGCATGCCGTTGGTCGAAGTTATCCGTGGCGAACACACCAGCGATGAAACAGTAGCAGCCGTGGTGGCTTATGCCGCTAAAATGGGCAAATCACCTATCGTGGTTAATGATTGCCCGGGTTTCTTTGTAAACCGGGTACTATTCCCGTATTTTGCCGGCTTTAGCAAGCTGGTGCTTGACGGCGCCGATTTTGCTCAGGTTGATAAAGTAATGGAGAAGCAGTTTGGCTGGCCGATGGGCCCGGCTTACCTGCTGGATGTGGTCGGTTTAGATACCGCCTTCCATTGCACCGACGTGATGGCCGACGGCTTCCCGACCCGGATGGCAAAACTGGATAACGACCCGGTTGCAGCCATGTACAAAGCCGAGCGTTACGGCCAGAAAAACGGCCTGGGTTTCTATGCCTACAGTAAAGATGCCAAGGGCAAGCCGAAAAAAGACATCGATCCGAAAAGTGTCGAATTGCTGGCTGGTATCGCTTCCGATAAACAAGAATTCAGCCCGGATGAAATTATCGCCCGGGTAATGGTGCCAATGATTAACGAAACCATTCGCTGCTTAGAAGAAGGCATAGTGCAAAGCGCCGCTGAAGCCGATATGGGCCTGATTTTCGGTCTGGGCTTCCCGCCTTTCCGTGGTGGTCCGTTACGTTATGTAGACACCATCGGCTTAGCTAACTTTGTCGCCCTGGCCGATAAATACGCCCATTTAGGCGAAATTTATCAGGTTACAGATAAAACCCGCGCTATGGCCGACAATGGCCAGCGTTTCTTCCCGGTTTAAGCGCAGGAGCAGAATAATGAAAAATGCAGTTATTGTAGATTGTATCCGTACCCCGATGGGACGCTCAAAAAATGGTATGTACCGTAACGTTCGCGCTGAGCAGTTGTCGGCGCATGTAATGGCGTCACTACTGGAACGCAACCCGGCGTTAAATCCAAGTGATATCGACGACATTATCTGGGGCTGCGTGCAGCAAACCCTGGAGCAAGGCTTTAACGTGGCGCGTAACGCTTCACTGTTAGCCGGCATTCCGCACTCGGTGCCAGCCGTTACTGTTAACCGCTTATGTGGCTCGTCAATGCAGGCGCTGCATGATGCCGTGCGTTCAATTCAAACGGGTATGGGTGAGGTATATTTAATTGGTGGCGTGGAGCATATGGGTCATGTGCCAATGAACCACGGTGTTGATTTTCACCCGGGTTTATCAACCTCTATCGCTAAAGCAGCGGGCATGATGGGCTTAACCGCCGAATTGCTGGGTAAAATGCACGGCATCAGCCGGGCACAGCAAGACGAATTTGGCGCCCGCTCGCACCGTTTAGCGCAAGAGGCCAGCGAGCAAGGCCGCTTTAAAAATGAAATTATCCCAACCGAAGGTCACGATGCCGACGGCGTGTTAAAACTGATGGATTACGACGAAGTTATTCGCCCGGAAACCACAGTAGACACCCTCGGTCAATTACGCCCGGTATTCGATCCGGCTAACGGCACAGTAACTGCCGGCACCTCGTCAGCCTTATCTGATGGTGCTTCAGGCATGCTGGTAATGAGTGAAGAAAAAGCCAAAGCGCTGGGCTTACCCATTCGCGCTTATGTGCGCGGCATGGGTGTAGCCGGTTGTGACCCGTCAATTATGGGTTATGGCCCGGTACCGGCCTCGAAGAAAGCGCTGAAAATGGCTGGTTTAACTATCGACGATATCGACTACGCTGAGCTGAACGAAGCCTTCGCTGCCCAGGCACTGCCGGTAATGAAAGACTTAGGTCTGCTGGAAGTGGCTGATAAAAAGGTCAACCTTAACGGCGGCGCCATAGCGCTGGGCCACCCGCTGGGTTGCTCAGGTTCGCGGATCAGCACCACTCTGCTTAACGTAATGGAAGACAAAGGCGGTAAGTTTGGCCTTGCGACCATGTGTATTGGTTTAGGCCAGGGCATCGCGACAGTTTTTGAACGTCCGTAAGCTGGCAACAAGAAACTGGTAGCTACCAGCACAATCGCATAGAATAAGGGCCGTTTTAACGGCCCTTTTTTTTGTTTAATTGAACCGAAGGTGTCGTTAAACCGAGGCGATGGTTGGAACCCCACTTGCGCAGACACAGAGTGTCTGAGTGAGGGCTTCAACCCGAGCGAGTTGCTGTGGCGAGCACAGTGGGTGTTGCAACCTACAGCCGTAGCCAGAACAATACGTACCACTTGCGCCTGCTGAACAGATTTAGTTCTGAAATAAGATTATCGGAGTAACAATGGACCCGCACTTTAACAGCGCTACCCAAACCCTGGACGCCCTAGGCCTGCGCTGTCCCGAGCCGGTAATGATGGTGCGGCTGCAAATGCGGAAAATGCAGGTCGGTGACACCTTGCTTATTATCGCCGACGACCCGGCCACCACCCGAGATATCCCCGCCTTCTGCCGTTTTATGGACCACGAGTTGCTGGCCAGTGATACTACTGAACTGCCGTATCGGTATGTGGTGAAAAAGGTTAGCGCGTAAAGGCGATTCAATAGTGTCGTTACCACCTCGAATCGTTCTCACAAGGTACACCGTCACTATCACCATCCATCTTAGTATCCGGGCAGTTTCGTAAAAAATACTCTGCTTCGGCACGTGATGTCATCTGGCTGCAATGCTGGCGGCCATCACAACGGAAGCTTTGCTTCGCGGCAACGTCACGGGCTTTTTGAAGTGGCACAGTGTAATCTGGCAATACCCGTGTTACTGGCTCAGCAATTGGCTTAGGCGTGCTTTGTTTTTGATAATAATTCCAGGCACCAAAGGCAATCAGCGCTATAAGTAGCAGTTTTTTCAATGATGGGCTTCCCTGTTTTGAATCCTTTGTCGCTCTTTGGCGATTTTAAGGTTCTAACTTAGTTTATAAAACAGGGAACAGCAATGGTTTTATGATGGGATGGGCAAGCGCCTTAAATATCTTGGATGGCTATTTTGGGTTCTAAGACGGGATGGTATTTTCTACTGCTAAAGCAAACTCTGCTAGCTCTTCTTCTGTTAATTCGTACAAGTCCGGATCAGCGGCGATTTGCCTGGCAATATCGTCGTCAGTTGTCGCCGCCAGTTTTTGCCTGTTGGTCAGACTCTTGCGCTGCCGAATTTGTTGCAAAGAGTAACGCGAAACTTCTTTTGGCATTGCTTAGCGAGCCTGCTTTTTAACTAAAGTTATCACGCATTTTGACTATCAAACGGCGGTTTTAGCAACTCGGCAAGAGGTATATTCACATTACCGTCGGCTTCTTCCTGTCGGTAAAGTTTCACCAGTTTGGCTAGTTCTAGCTCAAACATATAGGAGCTTTCTTCATAATCGTCGGCATCGACAGTGGCCGATTGCGACAAGAAGTCATTATGTTTTATCGCCGTTTGCAGCGCCTGAATGCAGACCGAGAGAGACCTAACGTCAACCTGTGGCATAAGATTTTCCTTTCACTTTAATGCCAGCATTTTGCGCCAGTTTATCTAAAGCAGCAACAAAGTCTTCTTTTGGCATGTCGAAATTGGGCGATATCGAATAATGCCAGCATTTCTTTCTGGCTAAATAGTGGTCTTTAGTGATGATCAGCTCTTTCGGAATAGTAGTCCCTTTTGGAATGACATAATATTCCCAGCTTTTGTGGCCAAAAAGCCCTTCCTTGTCTGTCAGTGAAGTGCCAACGCCTTCTTCTGACTTTACGGTTTCTTTCCCTGTGTTGGGATCTCTGACTAACGTAACATCAGGCTCACGAATATCACCGTTCGGTAAATTCCGAGTATAGAAATCGGGATATAAAGGGTTTATTTTTTCATCCGAATTATGTAGTCCGCGCCAAAGGGTTAACGCGATATTGGCTTTGTAGATTTTCTCTATCTCGCCACGACTAATGATTATCTCTTCTAACGTCAGCATAATAAACCTACAATTATTAAATATAAATTTACATAATTAAAACACAATTGCTGAGATGGTGCCAGATTCATATGTAAGCTGTATGTTTTCACTGAAACAACATAAGCCTTATTACATTGGCTGCAACAGCATTTGCCAGACGCAACCATAGAAACAGGCTTTAAAAGTTAACAAAACCAAGCTTTGTTTTTTTAATCTGAGGTTGCAAAACAAGCTAAAACCATTCATTTTTAGTACTACTGCCATGTTTAACTTTTCACTTTGGAGTCTAACGTCGTTATGGAATCTTATCTGTCAGCCGAACTTGACCAGCTACGCAACGCATTGCAAGACCAGAGTATTTCAGACAGCGAAGCCCGGCAACAGATCCTGCAGTGCTGCCTTAGCGGCCTGAAAATTCAGCAGGTAGGTTTGTGGCTGTATACTGATGACGATTTACTGCGTTGTGAATTATTGCTGGATAAAGCCGGCGGCTTTAGCAAGGAAGCGTTACTGATCGATCGCTGGAGTTTTCCGGGCTACTTTGCTGCACTGGATAAGAAACGGGTAATCCGGGCCAGTGATGCCCTGAATGACCCGGCAACTAAAGATCTCACTGAGTTGTTTCTGAAACCTTTCAATATCAAATCATTACTCGATGTACCGATTTTTCAGGGTGACAAACTTACCGGTATTATCTGCTGCGAGCAAACTGCTGAGATTAAACGCTGGAGCGACGACGAGGTAGCCTTTGTCAGCACTGTGGCGGAGTTATACCGCTCACGCTTCAGTTAGTGCAGTTTAACGCTAATGGCTGGCGTTTGTGCTATGGCCTTGCCACACTGGCGCTTAATACTCGAATCCCGTGAGTAGTGCCAGAAATTACAACAATTTAGGATATGCCATGCGCCTGAGCTTATTGCTATGCAACTTACTGCTTATTACCACTACCCTTGCCTGCTTACCGGTTATGGCCGATAGTGGTGAACGAACCCCTTCGGCGCCTGAGCGCAAACAAGGTGATGGCCCCTACAACCGTTTAATTTTACGGGGTGGTACATTAATTAGTGGTGAGGGCGCGCCGGCCATAGGTCCGGTAGATATTGTGATAGAGAACGACCGGATCAGTCAGGTGACCGTAGTAGGCTACCCTGATGTGCCCGTGCTGGACGGAGGCCGGCCAAAGGCCAATGCCGGTGATACCGAAATGGATATGAGCGGCATGTACATTTTGCCGGGTTTTATCGATATGCATGGCCATATCGGCGGTTCAGCCGACGGTATCCCCGCTGAGTACGTATTTAAACTGTGGCTGGCACATGGCATTACCACAGTGCGCGAGCCGGGTAGCTTTAATGGCCTGGCCTGGACGTTAAAACACGTTAAAGCCTCAGCCAGCAACAGTATTGTCGCACCGCGTATCGTGCCTTATGTTGGTTTTGGCCAGGGTTTGCCCCAGGCGGTATTTAACCCGGAGCAGGCCCGCAAGTGGGTGCGTGACATTAAAAAAGCCGGTGCGGCCGGTATTAAGTTTTTTGGCGCCACCCCCGGCATTATTGCCGCGGCGCTGGATGAGGCCGCCAAGCAGCAACTAGGCACCATGATGCACCATGCCCAGTTAAATGTCGCCCGCACCAATGTGCTGGATAGTGCCCGTATGGGCCTCGGTTCTATGGAACACTGGTATGGCTTGCCTGAAGCGCTATTTAGCGGCCAGACTATTCAAAACTACCCCGCAAATTATAATTACCAGAACGAACAAGACCGCTTTAGTGCGGCCGGCGAACTCTGGCGTCAGGCAGCAAAACCTGGCTCTGACAAGTGGAATGCCGTCCGTGATGAGCTTATCGCGCTCGATTTTACCATTAACCCAACCCTGACCATTTACGAAGCCAGCCGCGACGCTGCCGCCCAGCGCAATGCAGAGTGGCACCAGCAGTATACCCTGCCTACCCTGACTAAATTTTTCACCCCCAGCCGTTATGCCCATGGTTCATACTGGTTTGACTGGACTACCGACAATGAAATTGCCTGGCGCGAAAACTACCGGATCTGGATGCAGTTTTTAAATGACTTTAAAAATCATGGCGGCCGGATTACTGTTGGTTCTGACGCCGGTTACATTTATAAGATTTATGGTTTTGCTTTTATTCAGGAATTAGAGCTGCTGCGTGAAGCCGGCTTTAACGCACTGGAAGTCATTCAGGCGGCCACCCTCAATGGTGCGATTGCGCTTGGGTTAGATGAGCAGATTGGTAGCGTAGTGCCCGGCAAAAAAGCCGACTTAGTTATTGTTGCCGAAAACCCGCTTGCCAATTTTAAAGTGCTGTACGGAACAGGTCATTACCGGCTAAATGCCGATAATGAAGCCATTCGCACAAAGGGTGTTCGTTATACCATTAAAGATGGCATTGTATATGATGCACAGCAGCTGCTCAGTGATGTTAGAGCGATAGTTGAGCAAGCTAAGCAACCCTGAGCCCCCCCTGACGCAATGCTGAGGTGCTGCGATTTCTGAGTTGTGTGCTAGGATAAATAAAAAATTGAGGTAGTGCTGTTGCAAGCAACCTTAAACAACAATAATGACAAGCAAGCTGAAAAAATAGACGCCCGGCGCCGGCGTTATATTTTATCTTTTGTCAGCTATATTACGTCGTTAGTAATGTTTATATACGGCTTTAAAAACCTTGATGCCGAACAAGCACTGCTACCGGTAATCCTGTTCGGCACCGGCGCTACTTTCTTACTCAATATCAGCTACTTCCGCTGGTCACGCAATCTTACTCTCGCCTGTAATATTGAGGCGGTTCTGGTCGGCTTTTTCGTGCTGAGTCTGGTTTATCAGGGCGGCTTTAATAACACTGCACTGTATTGGGTTTTTCCGTTCCCTGCCATTTTATTTGGCTTGCTTGGCGTTAAAAAAGCCTTGTTAAGTAATGCGCTGCTCATTGCGATATTAGGAGTAATGTTATTTATGCCAGACCTGATTCTGGCAGATTATAAAGAAGCAGAAGCCAGTCGTTTTATCGCCTCATTGTTGATTGTTATAGTTGTCTGCTGGATTAATGATCACTACCGGGAACGCAGCCACGAAGCTATGGACTTGTTGCAGCAAAGCAAAGAAGTTCAGGCCAATACCGATCCGCTTACTTTGCTTCTTAACCGCCGGTTTATTGATTCATCACTCAATAGCAATTTGCAGCAACAAGCCGATGCCTTTGTGCCGATGGCGGTAATTATTTGTGATATTGACCATTTTAAACAACTAAATGACGTTTATGGTCATACCGCCGGCGATGCCGTGCTGCGGCATTTAGCCGACTTGTTTCGGAAAAACTTACGGCAGCAAGATATCGCCTGCCGGATTGGTGGCGAAGAATTTTTGTTTTTTCTGCCTAAAACTGACCAGGACGCTGCACTCCAGGTAGCGGAAAAAATTCGTCAGGCGTTAGCAGATAGTCCGTTACGTTACGGGCAACTGCTGCTGCCGGTAACAGCCAGCTTTGGTGTTGCTTGCTGTACCCGCAGTGATAGTCTTGCCAGTGCTATTGAGCAGGCAGATAAACAGTTGTATCTGGCGAAAAACAGCGGCCGAAATCTGGTACGCTAGCCCGTTAGTTTCGCCACAGCCAGTTCTAACCGCTTTAGTTCACGCAAAGTTGAGCTGCGGTTGGTTTCCAGCCAAATCCACATTTTTGTGCCAACCTGAGCCTGGAAAACTAATAGCAATATAATTCCCCAGTACAACTGTTGCTCAGGCGCGGCGGTAAAAAACTGGTAACCACAGTAGAAAATAGCAATGGCCAGCAGTGTCGCCAGTATATAGGCAATGGTCATAATAGCGCCGAGCCCGCCTTTAAACCCCGCTGCCAGTACCTTCTCCAACCCTTGCTCTTCACGCATCAATTTGTCCAGCTCGGCGGCCTGTTTGGCCAGTTGTTGTTTAATATCATTATCCAGAGTCATAATTTAATCCTCATTATTTTGCAGTTTTTGTTGCAACTGTTGGCGGGCACGGTGTAAACGCGACTTAACCGTTCCTACCGGCACCTCAGTTATTAGCGCTATCTGTGACAACTCCAGCTCATGTAAATAGTGGAGCTGAAGTACTAATCGCTCATTGGCAGCGAGCTGTGCCATCGCCGTAGCCAAATCACTGCTTACATCTTGCTGTAACTGCGGGTTCGCTGAAATGGTCGCCATAGTACTTTCATCATCAGCTGACTGTGTTTTGTGCCGTAAAGCCTGTCGCTGATAGTCCAACACTTCCCAGCGAACCGCGCGGTAAAGCCAGCAGGTAAACACTGCCGGATCATCTAGCCTGGCTATCCGTTTTCCTACTTTTAGCCATACATTTTGCACTAAGTCTTCTGCCGTGGCGGGGTTCATCAATAAGTAAGCAGCAAACCGGCGTAAATCCTGATGATAATGCCTGTACAACAAACTAAACGCCCGCTTGTCGCCTGTTTGCATAGCCATCACCAATAAATCGAGTTGCGCCTGCTGCATTGTGGTCCTTTTGCTATTATTGTTGTTGCAGTTAAAAGACGTTGCTAAAGCTTGCGGGGTTCACGCCAGACGCTGGTTATTTTCAATAATGCTAATCGTTATCCTATGCCCCAAACAAAAAAGCCAGCAATTAAGCTGGCTTTATTTATATCAGTAGCTGAAAGGGGTATTACTGCAGCACTGAAATATCAGCCACCTGCAGGAATAATTCACGCAGTTGTTGCAGCAGCGCCAGACGATTAAAACGCACCGCGTTATCATCGGCGTTCACCATTACCTCGTCAAAGAAGCGGTCGATAACCTCACGCATGCCGGCTAAATGCGCCAGGTTGTCGCTATAGCTATGGCCTTCGGCCTGATACGCTTGTTCGGCTATTATCGCCTGATAAGCGCCTGCTCAGCGGCCTCTTGCAGTTAGTTAACGCTCGCCCGATGCGAAATGGCTAAGGATCCACCGGCATAGTACCTAGCAGGTATCATGCGCAATATTCATATAAAATATTTACACATTTCCATATAAAAATATAAATAAAAACACGTAAAACTTGATATATGTAAATATATAGCTAAATTAAAACTTGCATAGCTAAATTTATGGGAATTTTCGATGTATAAACTAATTTGCTTTTTGCTTTGTTTTTAAAGTATATAGCTTGGATATTATTAGATCCAATTACCATGGCGTACTAGAATATACCGGCAATGGAAATTATAAGTTTTACCCAGCGCCCAAAAATAGTAGCACTTTTTTAAATATTGAGATCAGTTCTACGTATGTAAAGTATTCGCTTCCCGATGGTAGCTTCTTGAAAGCAGACGCTACAAATGGTCACTTAACGAGGTTTAATTCTTCTAATGGTATCTCAGAGTTGTTCACACCACAAAGCAGTGACATAACCAACTGGCAGGTTTCAAGCCAAAACGATTTAATCTTGCAATCTTATGTTGAATTTGAAAATACAGGTGATGATTATCCCGGTGGGTTTTGTTATGAGCCGGGTACAGAAGTTGCATTTCCTTGCCCTTTAAACGGCCCTGGAGTTCCAAACTTTAATTCGTCTAGTACTTCACCTTGTAGTCAGCAACAAAACTATCTGGACAATCACGGCTACAACGGTTACCCGACTCTTAGTGCTTGCTTGCGACCTGCCGAACAAGTTTCGTTGGCTTCAGCTTTTTTACTACTCGCTGGTTGTACAGTTGGCCAAGTTACTATAGCGGGTTGTTCAGTGTCGTTGATCAGTTTTGCTGCTGCTACGGGAAACTACAACCATGTTGCTCATCAATGCAATTTGACTTACAACACTGCTCGGTCTAACTTAGCGCAGTGTTTAGACTCTCCAGAGAAAAGCGGCGGAGGTGGCTCCTCTGGTGATCCAGGAACAGTTCAACCAACCGTACCAGCTCAATGTTATGAAGTAATTCAACATGGTGTCTGTACAGGTGGTGGTTGCACTTACTGGAGTGAGATAAGAATGATTCCTTGCTAAGCATTTTTAAATGAGAATAAGCTGATGAAGTACCTAATTAATTTTGTTGACCCAGTATACAAAAATAATTTACTGGAACTTTTCCGGTTGGTAGTAGTGTTTGTTTGCGGTGCCTATATTTGTTACTTAACCGACCAAATTTTTGCTTTTGTGACTGCTATTCTTTACTACTCAATCAGTATCAGAAGCATAATGACGTATCTTGAGAATAAATCTAAAACTCAGCCAAATGATAGCTGACCATTAGCCGATATTAAAAAGCCAGCAGTTAAGCTGGCTTTATTTATGTCAGACACTGAAAACGGTGTTACTGCAAGACAGAAATATCGGCTACCTGCAGGAATAATTCCCGTAACTGTTGCAACAATGCCAGGCGGTTAAAACGCACGGCGTTATCGTCAGCATTCACCATTACCTGATCAAAAAAGCTGTCGATAACCTCACGCATGCCGGCTAAATGGGCCAGGTTGTCGCTATAGCTATGGCCTTCGGCCTGATACGCTTGTTCGGCTATTATCGCCTGATAAAGCGCCTGCTCTGCGGGTTCTTGCAGTAAGTTAGTACTTACTCGCACCGGTATATCGTCTGTCACTTTTGCCAGTATATTGGCCACCCGCTTATTGGCGGCAGCCAGGGCTGCTGCTGCGTCCAGCTTACTGAATGCAGCAACCGCACTTACCCGCCGATCAAAGTCGCTCGGGCTGGTTGGCCGCCGGGCCAGTACGGCCTGAATCACATCGACAGCATAACCTTCGTCCTGATACCAGGCCCGGAACCGTCCCAGCATAAAGTCCAGCACTTCGTCAGCAACTTTAGGGTTGGTTAATTTGCTGCCAAAGGTTTGCTGGCTGCAAGCGATAAGCTCTACCAGATCCAATGGTAACTGTTTCTCAACCATAATCCGCAATGCGCCAATCGCCGCCCGGCGCAGTGCGAACGGGTCTTTATCTCCCTTTGGTGTCTGGCCGATACCAAAAATACCGACTAAGGTATCCAGCTTATCGGCAATCGCTACCGCAGCGCCTTCCAGCCGACTTGGTAACTGATCGCCGGCAAAGCGCGGCATATACTGCTCGTTCAGGGCTAGCGCGACAGCTTCGCTTTCCCCATCTAGCCGGGCATAGTGCATACCCATAATACCCTGCACTTCCGGAAATTCGCCGACCATGTTGGTCATTAAATCGGCTTTAGACAACAGCCCTGCACGCTCAGCCGCCGCAGGCTCTGCACCAATTTTCGCCGCAACAAAACCTGCCACTTTGCTGATCCGCTCTGACTTTTCTGCCAGGGTACCCAGCTGCTGCTGGAATAACACTGTTTTTAAGCTATCTAACCGCTCAACCAGTTTGGTTTTACGATCAGTTTTAAAGAAAAACTCCGCATCGGCCAGGCGCGGCCGCACCACTTTCTCATTACCGCTGACAATTTGTTGTGGATCTTTACTTTCAATATTAGTCACAAAGATAAACTTATTGATTAACTTGCCCTGCTTATCCAGCAACGGGAAGTATTTCTGGTTATCTTTCATAGTGGAAATTAGCGGCTCGGCCGGTACCTGCAGAAAACTTTGTTCAAAACTACCCACCAGCACTACAGGCCACTCGACTAATGAAGCCACTTCTTCCAGTAAAGCATCGTCCATCTGGGCAACAGCGCCCAGGCTATCAGCTGTTGCTGCTACCTGTCTGGCAATCGTATCTTTACGTTCGTGGTAATCCGCAACCACAAAGGCCTGTTTCAAGGTTGCTAAGTAGGCGTCAGCATTGCTGATCTCAACCAGCGCTGGCGCATGGAAACGATGACCATAGCTTTTATTGCTGCTGTCACGCCCAAGAATAGTCGCTGGCACAACATCGCTACCGTACAACATAACGATAGTGTGCACCGGCCGGATAAACTCTGCAGTCGAGCTGCCCCAGCGCATAGGTCGGGCAATTGGTAACTTTGCCAGCGCTGTCTTAATCACATCGGCTAATAGTGCTACAGTGCTCTGACCTTTTTGTAACTGCTTGTGCAATAGCCAGGCACCTTTGTCAGTTTCTAACCGCTCAGCCTGCTCCACGCTAATACCGCAGCCTGCAGCCCAGCCCGCAGCGGCCTTGGTTGGCTTACCGTCAGCGTCAAAGGCAGCAGCAATGGCAGGGCCACGCTTTTCAACCACTTTATCGCTCTGACGCTCTGCCAGGCCATTTACCCGCACGGCTAAACGCCGCGGTGCAGCGTACCATGCGATATCGCCATGGTTTAATTCCTGTTTGGCCAGCTCGGCAGCAATATTATCGGCAAAAGCGGTCGCCAGTGTTTTAAGCGCTTTTGGTGGCAGCTCTTCGGTACCAATTTCTACCAGAAAATCCTGTGCGCTCATTTCGCCTCCTGCTGAGTTTGCGTGCCATTTTTACAAAGTGGAAAGCCCAGCTTTTCACGGCTGGCAAAATAGGCTTCGGCACAGGCTTTAGCCAAAGTACGAACCCGCAGAATATAGCGCTGGCGTTCGGTTACCGAGATTGCATGACGCGCATCCAGCATATTAAACGCATGGGAGGCTTTCATTACCTTTTCATAAGCGGGTAACGCCAGGCCTTGTTCAATCAGGTAATGGCTTTCTTTTTCACACTGGTCAAATTGGGCAAACAATGCGGGTACATCGGCATGTTCAAAATTATAAGTCGATTGCTCTACTTCATTCTGATGGAATACATCGCCATAGCTCACCCGCCCTAACGGGCCATCAGTCCACACCAGGTCATAAATCGAGTCGACACCCTGAATGTACATTGCCAGACGCTCTAAGCCATAGGTAATTTCACCGGTTACCGGCCGGCACTCTAAGCCACCCACCTGCTGAAAATACGTAAACTGCGTCACTTCCATGCCGTTTAACCACACTTCCCAGCCCAGACCCCAGGCGCCAAGAGTTGGCGATTCCCAGTTGTCTTCCACGAAGCGGATATCGTGCACCAGGGTATCAATGCCCAATTCACGCAACGAGCCTAAGTACAGCTCCTGAATATTGTCTGGTGATGGCTTTAAAATCACCTGAAACTGGTAGTAATGCTGTAGACGGTTCGGGTTCTCGCCATAACGGCCATCGGTTGGCCGGCGACACGGCTGGACATAAGCCACATTGGTTGGCTCTGGCCCCAACGAGCGTAAAAAGGTCATCGGGTGGAAGGTACCGGCACCGACTTCTAAATCAAGCGGCTGTACCAGAACACAGCCCTGGCGCGCCCAGTAATCCTGCAGGGCTAAAATCAGGCCCTGAAAGGTTTTAATATCGTATTTATGCATGCGCTGCTAACTCGCTAAAATGACTGAGGGGCCGTAGCCCCTGTCTTGTTATCTGGAAAAAAACTATACGTCTAAATTGGCAACGTACAATGCGTTCTCTTCAATAAAGGCCCGTCGCGGTTCAACATGGTCACCCATCAGGGTGGCAAACAACTGATCTGCACCCACCGCATCTTCAATGGTTACCTGCAACATCCGGCGGTTTTGCGGGTCCATGGTGGTTTCCCACAATTGATCCGGGTTCATTTCGCCCAACCCTTTATAGCGCTGAATGTACAGGCCACGTTTCGATTCAGCCATTAACCAGTCTAACGCTTCAACAAAGGTCTCTACTGGTTTTACTTTCTCACCGCGACGAATGAAACCGCCTACTTCGATCAGCTCACGAATTTCATCGCCCAGGGCGACAATATTTTGATAATCACGCGAAGTAATAAAGTCATAGTGCAGCGCGTATTCATTATCAATACCGTGCTGGCGGATGATGATTTTAGGCTGAAATAAATGACGTTCTCGATCTTCAATCACATCATACTTATAACTTGAACCGTCACCTTCTTTCTCGTCCAGACGTTTGGCCAGGGTTTTTACCCAGGCTTCCACTACCGTTTTATCTTTTACGTTGTCCGGGCTCAGGCCGGTAACATAAATAAGTTCGTTTAACAGGTTGTAAGGTATTTTCCGGCTTAAGCGATCAATAATAGCGGTAACCTTGTGATACAAGCGCACCAGCTTTTCCAGATGTTCGCCACCAATACCCGGGGCATCGGCATTAACGTGCAAGGTCGCTTCATCCAGCGCCAATGTGGTTAAGTGCTCGACCAACGATGGTTCATCTTTAATATATTGCTCTTGCTTACCTTTTTTAACTTTAAAAAGTGGTGGCTGAGCAATATAGATATAACCACGTTCTATTAATTCCGGCATTTGCCGATAGAAAAAGGTCAGTAGCAAGGTACGGATGTGTGAGCCATCGACGTCGGCATCGGTCATTAATACGATGCTGTGGTAGCGGGTTTTATCCGGGTTGTACTCTTCCCGGCCAATACCACACCCTAAAGCAGTGATTAACGTACCCACTTCCTGAGATGACAACATTTTATCAAAACGGGCTTTTTCTACGTTTAAGATTTTACCTTTCAGCGGTAGTATTGCCTGATTTTTACGATTACGTCCCTGCTTGGCAGATCCGCCCGCAGAGTCACCCTCTACTATGTAAAGTTCAGAGAATGCCGGGTCTTTTTCCTGGCAGTCAGCTAATTTACCGGGTAAACCAGCAATATCTAAGGCGCCTTTACGACGGGTCATTTCCCGCGCTTTGCGCGCTGCATCACGCGCTCTGGCGGCATCAACAATTTTGCCAACGATAATTTTGGCATCACCCGGGTTTTCCAGTAGGTACTCGTTAAGCTTCTCGCCCATCACACCTTCAACGGCCGAGCGCACCTCACTGGATACCAGCTTATCTTTGGTTTGCGAGCTGAATTTTGGGTCCGGTACTTTAACACTGACTACAGCCGTTAAACCTTCGCGGGCATCGTCACCTGACGCCTGCACTTTCATTTTCTTGGCGTAACCTTCGTGCTCAATATAGTTATTTAGCACCCGGGTTAATGCGCCACGAAAACCAGCTAAGTGAGCCCCGCCGTCGCGCTGTGGAATATTGTTGGTAAAACAAAATACATTTTCCTGATAGCTGTCGTTCCACTGCATGGCAACCTCAACGGAGATACCATCGTCGCGCTGATCAGAAAAATAAAAAGCTTTAGGGTGAACACTGGTTTTACTGCGGTTTAAGTATTGAACAAAGGCTTCAATACCGCCTTCATATTTAAAGTGGTCTTTTTTATCGTTACGCTCGTCGGTCAGAATAATACTCACACCAGAGTTCAGGAACGATAACTCACGCAGACGCTTGGCCAAAATGTCGTAATGGTAGTCAATATCACTAAAGACAGTGGGACTTGGCCAGAACCGGATAGCGGTACCTGTATCTTCGGTTTCGCCAATTACCGCTAGTGGCGCCTGAGGCACGCCAAGTTGGTAAATTTGGTTATGGACCTGGCCTTTGCGGCGGATAGTCAGCTCAAGCTTGTCTGACAACGCATTTACTACTGAAATCCCTACACCGTGCAATCCGCCTGACACTTTATAAGAGTTTTCGTCAAACTTACCACCGGCGTGCAGAACAGTCATGATAACTTCAGCTGCGGATACGCCCTCTTCGTGCATTTCGGTAGGAACGCCACGGCCATTGTCCCGAACAGAGACAGAGCCATCGCTGTGAATGGTTACCCAGATGTCGGTGCAATAACCTGCCAGCGTTTCATCGATAGAGTTATCGACTACCTCGAACACCATATGGTGCAAACCAGTGCCGTCGTCGGTATCACCGATATACATGCCTGGTCTTTTACGAACGGCATCCAGCCCTTTTAATACTTTAATACTTGAGGAATCGTAATTATGTTGTTCGGCCATCTTCGTCTGTCCGTGCTGTTATCTGACCGTGTTCCACGTGAAACATCTTGCTACGTTCGGCAGCAATATAGGGTGAAACCTGATCAGCATTAATTGCAGTAATAAATACCTGTGAATTAATCTGGGTTAAATACTCAAAAACAAGTTGGGTAGAACTGGCATCCAGTTCTGACGCCAAATCGTCAATTAATAAAAGTGGCTGCTTCTGGCCACTGTCACTAATCACATTGTTCTGGGCGATTTTAAGTGCAAATAATAACACTTTTAGCTGGCCACGGGATAATACTTCTTCCACCGTCAGCTGGGCTTTTTTTAACTTTAAATCGGCTTTTTGCGGGCCATACTGACTAAAACCCTGGCGACTGTCCTGCTCGAAGCTTTGTTGCAACAGCTCAAGCAACGCTTGCTCACTGCTGATTCTCTCAGGCCAACCACTTTGCAACTGCATACTGACATCAGCTAACAACGGGTTAGCGGCGACCAGCTTGCTGTACGCTGCCGTAAGCAATGCAACATAGCGCTGTCGGTGACTGTGCAGTTGCCAGGCCAGACTGGCGAATTGCTGGTCCCAATACGCAAATTCGTCGTCATAGCGCCTTCTTTGCTTCAATAACGCATTACGCTGTTTCAGGACGCGGCTGAACTGCAGCCAGATCGGAAAAAAATCTGGTTCCACGTGGAACACACCCATATCAAAAAACTGTCTTCGCTCTTTTGGGCCACCAAAGAATAATCTAAAGCTATCCGGCGTTAATAATTGCACAGGTAATAAGCTGGCGAAATCAGCAAGACGCTGCACGTTAGCACCGTTTAGCCGCAGCAGCAATTCAGCAGCTCTGTTGCGCTGTAAGCCCAGACTATAACTTTGCTGATTATTGCTGACCTTAGCGTGCAGGGTAAAATGTTCAGCGTTGTCTTTAATTAAACGTTGGTGCACCCGACTGCGAAATGAGCGGCCATGGGCCAGATAGTATATGGCCTCTAGCAAGCTGGTTTTGCCACTACCATTCTCACCACAAACAAGATTAAACTCCGGATGCGCAGTCAACGCCAATGCCGCCATATTGCGAAACTGGCTTAACTGCAATGACAATAGAGCCATTACTTACAGACGCATCGGCATAACAACGTAGCTGGCACCTTCATTACCAACGCCTTCAATTAAGGTGCTGGAGTTAGCGTCGTTTAAATGTAAGATCACCAGATCAGTATTGAGTGTGTTTAATACATCCAGCATATAGCCAACATTAAACCCTATTTCCAGCATATCGCCAGCATACTCAACTTCAATAACCTCTTCAGCCTGCTCATGCTCCGGGTTATTAGCCATGATCTGTATTTCGCCATTATTCAGCGTAAACCGTACACCCCGATATTTTTCGTTAGATAAAATGGAGGCTCTGGTACAGGCATCCTTTAACACTGGGCGGTGAGCGGTAACTAACTTGGTACTATTGCGGGGTAACACCCGACGGTAGTCTGGAAATCGACCGTCAATTAACTTGCTGCTAAAGGTGAACCCCTGATCCGACAACCTGATATGATTCTGGCCCAGGCTTAACTGGATAACCTGATCATCATTCGCCAATAAGCGCATAATTTCCAGCACACCTTTGCGTGGGATAATAATTTGCTTCTGCTGAACATTTACATTGGGAAGCGACAGCTTACTTAACGCAAGCCGGTGGCCGTCGGTACCCACCGCTGTCAGGCTGCCATTATCGACCTCAAACAATAAGCCATTAAGATAGTAACGCACATCCTGATTGGCCATTGAAAAAGCAGTGTCGTCCAGTAATTTCCGCAATTGCTGCCGGCTAAGACTAATATCGACTTCACCCTGCCAGCTCTCCAGGTTCGGATATTCCGCGGCACTTAGGGTAGATAAGGTAAATTTAGTTTTGCCGCAGGTTAAAATACAGCTCTCGCTTTGCAACACCACTTTAATATCACTGTTTTCCGGCAAGCTGCGGCAAATATCTAACAATTTTTTTGCCGGAACGGTTATCCGGCCAACCTGCTGCACTTGCACCGCTTCTGTGGTGGCAACCAGCTCTACTTCCAAATCTGTACCGGTCAGCGCCAATTCGTGCTCGGTAACTTCAAGTAAAACGTTAGATAAAATGGGTAGTGTGTGACGACGCTCGATAGCACCAGACACCATTTGCAGTGGCTTGAGTAAGGCGTCTCTGTTAATAACAAATTGCATAGCTAAACCTTAATTAGGATGACCCTGTAAAAACCGGTTAGGACGACAACGTACGAATGAGGTTTTGAAAATCCTCTTTTATTTCGTGGCTTTCCTCTTTCAATGACTCAATTTTACGACAAGCATGCAACACCGTAGTATGGTCACGACCACCAAAGGCATCACCAATTTCTGGCAAACTATGGTTAGTTAATTCTTTTGATAAGGCCATGGCCATTTGCCGAGGCCGTGCCACTGAACGCGAGCGCCGTTTTGACAGCAAATCAGCAACCCGGATTTTATAATACTCGGCTACAGTTTTCTGAATGTTTTCAATGGTAACCAGTTTATCCTGTAGTGCAAGCAGGTCACGTAATGCTTCACGCACAAAATCGATGGTAATAGGCCGGCCGGTAAAATTGGCATTAGCAATAACCCGGTTGAGCGCCCCTTCTAACTCCCGCACGTTTGAGCGCAAACGTTTCGCAACAAAAAACGCAACCTCTTCTGGCAAACGAATTTGGTTTTCCTGGGCCTTGCGCATCAAAATGGCTACCCGGGTTTCCAACTCAGGAGGCTCAATGGCAATGGTAAGGCCCCAACCGAAGCGAGACTTTAAACGGTCTTCAACGCCATCGATTTCTTTGGGGTAACGGTCACTGGTTAAAATGATTTGCTGGTTGCCCTCGAGCAGCGCATTAAACGTATGAAAAAACTCTTCCTGTGACCGCTCTTTATTAGCGAAGAACTGAATGTCATCGATAAGCAACGCATCGACTGAACGATAGTAACGCTTAAACTCCTCTATAGCATTGTTTTGTAAAGCTTTTACCATATCCTGCACAAAGCGTTCCGAGTGCATATAAATCACTTTCGCATCGGGCTTTTTCGCCAGAATGCCATTGCCTACCGCATGTAATAGGTGGGTTTTACCTAAACCGGTACCACCATAAATAAACAATGGGTTATAAGCGGTACCCGGATTATCGGCAACCTGACTGGCAGCCGCCCGGGCTAACTGATTCGATTTACCTTCAACAAAGTTAGTAAAGGTGTAATTAGCCCGTACATTACTGCGGACAATGGTTTTTGGTGCCGGTTCAGCAGCCTCGCGGGCCGCGGGGACAGTTGCTTCCTGAGTTTCGGGTTGTGGCAAATGACTATTGCCCGGTGGGCGCTTGGTTTGCTGCTGACTATTACCCACATCAAACTTAAGCCGTGGCGCATCGTCACCACAATAATCCTGGATCAATTCAAGGATCCGGTTCAGGTACTTTTCACGCACCCAATCCAGCACAAAGCGGTTTGGCGCATACAGGATCAACGAATCAGAAGAGCTGTCGGCCTGTAAGGGTCGGATCCACATACTGAAATGCTGAGCAGGCAATTCCGCTTGCAACGCCTGTAAACAATTTTGCCAAACAGATTGGTACACCGTCTCTCCTGAAGCCCTGATTAAAATTATAAGTTAAGGCTGGTGTCATTACGCAAGACAGCCATTATCGTACGATCTTATCCACAAGTTCAACATTGACTTTCTAAAATTATGCCTCAACAGAACAATTACATCATATATCGTTGTTTTAATACAGTTTTAAAGCCTTATTCTATTTAATAATACTGAATAAAATCCACCGTCCATTACGACCTAACGAGCAGTGAACGTCGATTTTATTCAGTAAGATCAGTGGGGCTGTGGAAAACTTATTAACGTAAAGGTTAAAACGCTGTTTAGATCAGAATAAAAGTCAGGATCGCATTGACTTTGTGGCCCGAACTACTTAAAATTCGCGCTCATTTTTGTCAGCTGCGTTTTGGTGTATTTGCTAAAACACAGGTAATCTTAGTAAATATTTCGACCGGACGGATGAAATTATGAGTAAAAGAACGTTTCAACCAAGCGTATTAAAACGCAAGCGCAACCACGGTTTCCGTGCACGCATGGCCACTAAAAATGGTCGTCAGGTTTTAGCGCGTCGTCGTGCTAAGGGCCGTCAGCGTTTATCAGCGTAATCGGCTGTTAAGCGCTGCGTGGTCAGCCTGAACTTCGGCCGGGAGTTACGCCTGTTAACTCCCAGTCAATTCGACAATGTCTTCCAACACCCTTTTCGGGTTGCCTCACCCCTGTTTACCATTCTTGCAAAACCAAATCAGCTTACACAGCCGCGAATAGGCCTTACTATCGCTAAAAAACGTGTTAAATTGGCCGTGCAACGCAATCGTATAAAACGTTGTGTGCGTAATAGCTTTCGTTTGCATCAACACCAGCTGCCCGGCGTCGATCTGGTATTAATGGTAAAGGGTGATATCAGCAACACCCCGAATAGTGAACTTTTGCAACAACTGGAACGGCTATGGAGCAAAATCGCTCGCCAGTACATCGCTTTACAATCAAGCTGATGTTAGCTCTGGTTCGTGGCTATCAGCTGGTGTTAAGCCCGCTGCTGGGGCCACACTGTCGTTTCAACCCAACCTGTTCACACTATGCCATTACTGCTATTGAACGCTTTGGTGCGGTAAAAGGTGCTTGGTTAGCAGGCAAACGCATATTAAAATGTCACCCCTTAAATAAGGGCGGTGATGATCCCGTTCCTGATAAGCATAATGAGAAAAGCTAACCCATGGATTCACAACGCAGTTTTCTAGTAATTGCCCTGGCAATCGTCAGTTTTTTCCTCTGGCAGGAATGGCAAAAAGATTATGGCCCACAGCCTGTTGTAGCACCTGCATCAGTTGAGCAGTCACAGAATATAACACCTGGTGGTAGCAGTACCGGCAGCAATGGTGATATCCGGCTGACCGGTGATGATGCACCAAGTCAGGTAACCGCTGTGGCGACACCTTCAGCCCAGCTGGTTTCTGTAGCGACTGACGTATTAAATGTTGAAATTGATACCAGCCGAGGTGATATTGTTGGTTTGACGCTACCGCAATTTCCATTGACCAAAGGTAGCGAACAACCCTATGTGCTGATGCGTAAGCTACCGGGCTTTGAATACACAGCCCAGTCAGGTTTAATTGGTGCAGATGGCCCGGATGATCAAACTAACAGCCGTCAGCCTTATCAATTTGCGCAGCAGCAGTATCAGCTTTCTGCAGGTACTGATCAGCTGGTGGTACCACTGGTCACCAACTTTAATGGCCTGCAAATCGAAAAACGGTTTATTTTCAGCCGTGGCAAATATGATGTCCGGGTAGAATATTCTATTCAAAACCAGAGTGATATCAGCAAACGCATTCAGCCGTATCAGCACCTGGTTCAGAATGTTGATAGTGGCGAAAGCAGCAGCATGATGATGCCTATTTATCGTGGTGCAGCATACGGCACCAGCGAAGATCGCTATGAGAAGTACGACTTTGACGATATGGCTAAAAAGAACCTGGCCCTAAACACCTCTGGCGGCTGGGTAGCCATGCTGGAACATTATTTCGTCGCCGCCTGGGTACCTGATCAGCAACAGCAGAACAGGCTGTACAGCATGGTATCAGGTAATAAGGGTGTTATTGGCAGTCGCAGTGATGTGATAGAACTGCAACCAGGCGAAAGTACGATTGTTGGCAGCACCTTTTACGCCGGCCCGAAACAACAGGATAAATTAGCTGAGCTGGCCGACGGTCTGGATTTAACCGTTGATTACGGTTTTCTTTTCTTTATTTCCCAGCCACTATTCTGGTTACTCACCACCATTCAAAGCTTCGTAATCAACTGGGGTCTGGCAATCATCCTAATCACAATAATGGTGAAGGGTGTGATGTACCCACTGACCAAGATTCAATATGAGTCTATGGCCAAAATGCGTAACTTAAAGCCAAAAATTGAAGAGTTGCAGGCCCGTTATAAAGACGACCGCCAGAAAATGGGCCCGGCAATGATGGAACTGTACCGCAAAGAAAAAGTGAACCCTATGGGTGGCTGTTTACCGATGCTGGTACAAATGCCAATATTCCTGGCGCTATACTGGGTATTCGTTGAAAGCGTTGAGCTACGTCATGCCCCGTTTATGCTATGGATAACGGATCTATCAACGAAAGATCCATATTATATTTTGCCGGTATTATTTGGTTTAAGTATGTTTGCGATGCAAAAACTGACACCTATGCAGGTAACCGACCCGCTACAGCAGAAAATTATGATGTGGATGCCGGTCGCATTTTCAGTATTCTTTATCTGGTTCCCTAGTGGCCTGGTATTGTACTGGCTGGTCAGTAACCTTATCTCACTGGCGCAGATGTTATATATCTACAAAGGTATGGAAAAGAAAGGCTTACATACTAAAAAAGCCTGACGACAATACCAAATGGCTGGTGTCGGGTGTTTCTGCGTAGCAGCGGCAGGGATGCCGCGCAGGCTGAGACAGCAGCAGGGATGTGCTGTCGAAGGCGGCGAAGCAGGAATTTCCCGACACTGGCCAAATTTTGAAAGTAGCCTGTCCGCATCACGCGACAGGCTTTTTCCATTAAGAGGCAACTATGTTTAGCACCGACACCATCGCCGCATTAGCCACCGCCCCCGGCCGTGCCGGTGTCGGTATTATTCGTATTTCCGGCCCAGATACCACAGCAGTAGCTCAGGCCATGCTGCACAAGCTGCCTAAACCTCGCTCAGCCGAATACTTGCCCTTTTTTGATAGCGAGGCCAGCGTGCTGGACCAGGGCATCGCCCTTTACTTCCCCGGCCCCAATTCTTTTACCGGTGAAGATGTACTCGAGTTACAGGGCCATGGCGGCCCAGTGTTACTTGATATGCTGCTCCAACAGGTACTGGCCCTGCCGAATGTGCGCATCGCCCGCCCGGGCGAATTCTCCGAGCGCGCTTTTTTAAACGATAAACTGGATTTGGCTCAGGCTGAAGCTATAGCCGATTTAATTGACGCCAGCAGCGTGCAGGCGGCACGTTGTGCCATGCAATCGCTGCAGGGCGAGTTCTCGCGCCGTATTCACGAACTGGTCGAAAAAGTCATATACCTGCGAATGTACGTTGAAGCCGCGATAGACTTTCCTGATGAAGAGATCGATTTTCTATCGGATGGTAAAGTCGCCACCGATTTAGCTGAGATTATTGATTATCTGGTAACGGTAAAAAAACAAGCAGCTCAGGGCAGTATCCTGCGCGAGGGCATGAAAGTGGTTATCGCCGGCCGGCCCAATGCCGGTAAGTCCAGCTTGTTAAATGCCCTGGCCGGGCGTGAAGCCGCCATTGTTACCGAAATTGCCGGCACTACCCGTGACGTATTGCGCGAGCATATTCATATTGATGGTATGCCGCTGCATATTATCGACACCGCCGGCCTGCGTGAGGCTACCGATCAGGTAGAACAAATTGGTATTGAACGGGCCTGGCAGGAAATTGAAAAGGCCGACCGGGTACTGTTTATGGTCGACGGCACCACCACTGACGCAACCGATCCGCATGACATCTGGCCCGACTTTATTGACCGCTTGCCAGCGAGCTTAGGCGTAACGGTAATTCGCAATAAAGCTGATATTACCGGTGAAGCCAATACTACTGACAATAACGCCAATACGCCGGTGTATCGGATATCAGCCAAAACCGGCGTTGGTATCGATGCGCTGCGCGAGCATTTGAAACAGTGTATTGGCTTTGACGCCAGTACTGAAGGCAGCTTCCTGGCCCGACGCCGCCACTTAGATGCACTGGATCGCGCCGCCGAGCACTTAACAATTGGTCAGGAACAACTGCATAGCTATATTGCCGGCGAAATCCTGGCTGAAGAGCTACGACTAACCCAGCAGCACCTGAACGAAATTACCGGTGAGTTTAGCAGCGATGATTTGCTGGGCCGGATATT
The DNA here is from genome assembly GCA_963975465.1 of uncultured Chromatiaceae bacterium. Classification (GTDB taxonomy): domain Bacteria; phylum Pseudomonadota; class Gammaproteobacteria; order Enterobacterales; family Alteromonadaceae; genus Alishewanella. Next base: position 243,428 of record CAXBHB010000002.1, on the reverse strand, counting down.
CTCCAGTTTTTGTATCGGTAAATAAGCCCCACCCGCCCAATTTGAAAATAGCTTGCCGACAGTGAGCTATTTTTCGTCCAGCTATTTGGTACTTAGCAAATCTGACGCTACAATCTCAGTACGTTAACCTTCGATATACTGCCTCAAAGCACCATAGGTACATCACATTAACGTTGTTAATATCTGCGAGTGAATTGCATGGCGTAGCGCTTGAACTTGAGGATTGGGAATGAGCTCAGATGTAAATTATCAGCGTCACGCGAAAATAATTTTATTATTGGTATCGCTGATTATTATCGCGGCCAGCGCGCTAATCAGCAAAAGTCTGCTCGACTTTAAACAGGTAGAGCAGTCCTGGATGACCCATATAAACCGCTCGAATGCCATTACCACCGAGCTGGCAAGTATTCGGCATCACCTGGGATATGGCGGTTTTATCCATAATTTTAAGAATTTGGTGTTACGCCGCGATCTTGAGCAGTATAAAGAGCAAATTGAACAGAATATCCTCGCGGTGCAACAGGATTTATCCAGACTACATAAACTACTGGATGATCCTGACAGTATTACCGCACTGCTTCAGCTACAGCACACCGTAACCGAATACCAGAGCAAGTACTATCTGGCGCTGCGTATGTTGTCAGAGCAGGCCAGCTCTGCGGATATTGATGCTCAGGTGATTGTTGATGACCAACCAGCCCTGCAGGCCCTTGCCCTACTTGATCAGAACATTGCACGCCAGACGACAGAACTTATTGAAAATGCTCGTCAGGCCAGCGAGCTTGCAAGACAGTTTATGTTACTAGGTAGTCTGTTATTGCTACCAGTGCTAGTCATTGCCGCTGGCTTTATTGTCCGGCTGTTGCAACGAATCATCACAATGACCAATCAGATCCTGGCAACCAAACTTGACTTGGATAATCTGCTGGCCACTGCGCCGGACCCTATGCTCAGTGTCAGCTCAGCCGGCCAAATTATCAGAGTAAACCAAATGGCCACAGACTTCTTTTGTCAGAGCAATGAGGCGTTGCTGGGGCAACCTGTTACCAGCCTGGTGCCCCCCGACACGCTGCAACCTTTAGACTACAAACAATACCTTCAATGGTTAACTGCGAAACAGCGCAAAGGTGAGCGGATCATTACCACTACAGTGGTAGCAGGCGAACCTCGCAGGGTAGAAATTAAACTGGCACATACGGTGACCCAGCAAGACACCCTGACCACGTTGGCGCTGCGTGATGTAACAGAACAATTAGCAATGCGGGCAGCATTGATAGAAGCAAAGGAAGTGGCCGAGCAGAATTTACAACGACAACTTGCCATGCAGGATGAGCTGGTACGATCGGAGAAAATGGCAGCACTGGGCAAACTGGTTGCCGGGGTTGCCCATGAAATCAATACACCTGTTGGTATTATGTTGACTGCAGCATCTGTTTTACAGGACGAATCGGCTACGATTTCCCAGAGTTACCGCGAGGAAAAATTGGGGGCGAAACAACTGGCAGCGTATCTGAAAACAACCACAGAGAGCTCTGAGCTGATTTGTACCAGCTGCCATAGAGCAGCCGAACTTATTCAAAGCTTCAAGCTGGTTGCAGTTGATCAAACCGGCGCCGTAAAACGCAGTTTTGATATGGCAAGTTATCTGAAGGAAGTAGCACAAAGCCTGAAACCGAGTTTTAAAAAACGCCCGGTAACCCTAAGCATACAGTGTCCGGCTGACATCACCTTGGATAGTTACCCCGGCACGGTGGCGCAGGTGTTAACCAACCTGATCCTTAACTCACTGAAACACGGCTTTAAAGAGAACGAAACCGGTAAAATAACCATATCAGTCACCCTAATGGAACAACCCACTGGCTGGTTAGAACTAGTCTACGAAGATAATGGTGCCGGCATTCCCGCAGAATTACACAACAAAGTATTTGAGCCCTTTTTTACTACTAACCGCCAACAGGGTGGCAGCGGCCTGGGTTTACACATTGTTTATTCCTGTGTAACGCAGGTATTGCAGGGATCTATTGCGATGTCCAGCGTTCTAAATAAAGGAACTTGCTTTATTATTCGCATACCATTGCACATTGATGACGACGTATCAGCAGAGCCACCGGCACCAAACGTCAGCGAGTAAGCGCTGTTCTGCCCTTCGGCCAGTATATCAGTGCTGCGATAAATATAGCGCCAAGGCAGACAAAACCGGCAGCCAGATAAAGACCAACGTTGTAGCGACCGGTAACATCAGCCAGATACCCGGTCAGCGCCGGCGCAAAAACCTGAGCGCTGCCATAAGCCAGGGTCATTTTTCCCATTAGCTTTGCTGGTTTACTAGGGTATAAGCGTCCTGCCATGGTAAGCACCAAACTAACCACCCCGATAAAGGTGGCGCCGAATAAGGCGGCGCTTAGCAGCACCACTATTAATGAGCTGAACCATAGCGGCAGTAAAATTGCCAGCATCTGCGCAAGCAACGCCAGCACAATGGCTTTAAGGTAACCTGTTTTGCGAGCAATAAAATCCCATAAAAGTACTGCCGGTGCAGCTGCCAGCCCTAATACAACAAAGCTCAGGTTGCCGCTGCCGGCCAGGCCAGGCATGCGCTCCACAATCGTCACAATAAAAGTAGCGCTAATCACATAGCCGTAGCCGGCACAAAAATAGCTGGCCAGCATCAGGCGCATAAAGCGTTTTGACGGTGGCGAATCGGCGGGCACCGTTTTGTGCTGCTTACTGATAAGTTCAGGCCGGGGCAACCATCGCCAGGCTGGAATGGCTAAGCCAACAGCGAGAATGGCAAAGTAGTACCACTGTGCGCGCCAATCGAGCTCGAACGTTAGCAAAAACTCGACCAATAGCGCCGACATGGCGATACCTAAACCCAGGCCGGCAAAGTGGATACCCAACTCAGCGCGCTGCTGATGGCTGAGTAGCCAATGCATAATCAGGCCAGAAGCAATCAGCATAGAGCCGGCACTGCTTAAGCCGGCGATAAAGCGCCAGCCAGCCCAAAGGTAGACATTTTCAGTTAGCGCCATGCCAAAAGTACTGATAATAGCCAACAACAGCCCTGTACGGTACAAACGGTCTTTTAGCTGCAAATTGCTTAAACTGGATGCCAGCAACGCGCCAGCCATGTAACCACAATAATTAGCCGCAGCCAGATAACCGCCTGTGGCATCATCCAGTTGGGTTTGCTGCTGCATAATGGGCAACAATGGCGTATAGGCAAAGCGTGCCACGCCCAGGCAAAGCAATTGACTGAACAGGCCTGCTAAAAGTACGTAAAAGCGTTGTGATGACGGTGACAGAAAAACCTATCCGTTGTTTACCAGTTGAACCAGACACCTAGCTTAGCCCAGAAAAAAAGGCCGCGATATGCGGCCTTAGTCTCAGTTGTCAGAAGACGTTACTAGCGGGCGTAAGTTGCGGTTAGTGTCGCCTTACCCAGTGCATTTGCATTGAGCATAAAACTGACAACTGCTGCACTGGCATCGTCGGGTACCGCCAGGGTTTCTTCCCCTAATGCCCAAACCGTAAACTGATAACGATGCATGCCATGACCTTCTGGAGGGCAGGCGCCACCAAAATCCTTACTGCCATAATCATTGCGAAAACTGCGGCAACCTGGAGGTAAAGGGCCCTTACCTACACCCTGAGCTAAGCCAGTAGCATCGGCCGGAATATCGGTCACCAGCCAATGCCAGAACCCGGAGCTGGTTGGCGCATCCGGGTCAAACACGGTCAGCGCAAAGCTTTTGGTCCCTGCCGGCGCATTTTTCCAATTCAGCGCCGGTGAAACATTTTTGCCGTCGCAGCCAAAGCCATCAAATTCATGATCTTTAGCCATAAAATGACCTTCCTGCAGGTCCGGACTGCTAAGGGTGAAGCGTGGGTCCGTCATCTTGCCTCCAAACGTGAGTAAATACTTACTTATATTGAGATAGCCATTGATAAAAGGCTTGCTTGGGTAAAGCACCGGCTTGCTGTGCCACCACTTTGCCTTGTTGAAACAGCATTAACGTCGGAATAGAACGAATATTGAACTGGCCGGCCAATTGTTGCTGCTGCTCAGTATTAATTTTACCAAACCGTAATTGCGGCTCCAACTCAGCCGCTGCCTGGCTGAACACCAGGGCAAAACTTTTGCATGGCCCACACCAGCTCGCCCAGAAATCGACCACCAACGGCAGCTCTGCTTTGTTGGCGTGTGCCGCAAAGTTAACTGACGTCAGCTCCAACGGTTGCCCGGTAAACAGCATCTGCTTACATTTACCACACCGTGCATCACCCGCCGGTTTATCGGCGGGTAACCGGTTAAGACTATTACAATTCGGGCAGGCAGCAATCATCGCAAGCTCCAGCTAACAGGTATAGCGTGTTATATAGCGTCTGCAGCGGACATTTTAAAGCCTGAATTAAAAACTAACCTGCTGCCAGTCGGTTTTACTGTCAAAACTTAAGGTTTTAACCCCGCCACGGCCTTCAACATTAACGGTGTTTACCTGTGCCGGCCATAACGCCTGCAGTGAATTATGCTGCAAGCGCAAACCAGCGAGCTCAGCCGGAATAGCCACTTCCTGATATACCCAATAAAATCGTCCATCCAGCTGACCGCCAATCAGGGTCAGCAACAGCTGCTCGCCTGATAACAATGTCATGTTAAAATGCTCACTGACATATTGGTTAAACAGCTGCTGAGTCTGCTCACTGTTGAGTAAGTCAGCATTTTTATCAAACAGCTGCTTTACCCCGTGCTCAGCATCATGCACATAAAAACGGTGCATAACTTCAATATTACCCGTGCGTGAATTCAGCAGCACCTTACTCAGAGCGGCTTTCATTTCATGTGCTGCCAGCGGGCCACAACAGCCAGCCAGCAGCACCAGGCCCCATAACAGCCGCATTAATTGTCACCTTTGTTGTCAGTTTCTGACTTTTTCGCCGGATCTTTCAGCTCGGTTTTAATATCCTGCATGATGTCGCGACTGACTTTGGCTTTACTCTTCTCAGACTTATACGCCTCTATTCTTGAGGGGACGATACGCCGGGGATAAAAGTTATTTTCAATATCTACGTCTGCCGTTTCCCATTTCGGATCCACGATCACTTCCTGCAGTACTTTGTCTTTGGCAGTAACAATTAACTTATTAACGGCCTTAGGGCTACGACGCCAAATCTCAGCAGGTATATACTGCTGCTCGCTGCTACCATCCGCAAAATTCAGCTGCAGCAAAATCGGCATGACCAGGCCACCCTGATTGCTGAACTGCAGCACGTAGTAGTTTTTATCTTCGGCCACAGCCCGCTCAAAGGCTTTGCGCTCCCACGGCTCGAGTTCGTGCACAAACTTATTGTAGGCATTGCGCTCTTTATTGGTTACGGTAAAACGGTCGTTGTCATCGTAAAAATCACGCACGTCCGGGTTCTGGTCGACCCACAGCACTTTGTTTTCGGTTTTGTTGCGCTCTACAAATAACGAAACGGGTTTATCCAGTTCCTGCTGACGCTGGCGCTGAAAGTCGATATCCGGGTTTTTAGTATCCAGGCGCAACTGAAATACCTTTCCCAGAGCAATATCAACATGATCGGTGCTGTAAAACCACCCCCGCCAGAACCAGTCCAGATCAACGCCGCTGGCTTCTTCCATGGTACGGAAAAAATCCGCCGGGGTAGGCCGCTTAAACTTCCAGCGGGTAGCGTATTCTTTAAAGGCAAAGTCAAACAGCTCCCGGCCCAGAATAACTTCACGCAGAATATTCAGTGCTGCAGCAGGCTTGGTGTAGGCATTGGGCCCCAACCGTAGCACACTGTCAGACTGGGTCATGATAGGCACCTGAATATCTGACTTCATATAATCTACAATGTCACGCGGCTCCACCCCCCACGGAATCGTCGGGTCCCATTCACGGCCAGCCACGCCGTCTAAAAAGCTGTTTAAGCCTTCATCCATCCAGGTCCATTGCCGTTCATCAGAATTAACCACCATAGGAAAGTAAATATGGCCAATTTCATGGATCACCACGCCGATTAAAAAGCGTTTCTCGGCTTGTGAATAAGTTCGGCTGCCATCGTCCTGTAACTTGGTGCGCGGGCCGTTAAAGGTGATCATCGGGTACTCCATGCCCCCTACCGGTCCATTAACCGACTGCGCTACCGGATACGGATAATCAAAAGAGAAACGTGAATACACTTCCATAGTATGCACTACCGCTTCGGTAGAATACTTCTGCCATAGCTCGCCGCCTTCTTTGGGATAGAACGACATCGCCATAACAAAAGGTTGCTCAGTGCCACCCTGCTGGTAGCCTTTGGCATCCCAGATAAATTTACGCGATGAGGCCCAGGCAAAATCACGAACATTCTGTGCTTTAAAATGCCAGGTTTTACTGCCGTTGCTGCCTTCTTTCTCGTTTTCCAGCGCTTCCTGTTCCGTGACAATAAATACCGGCCGTTTCGCCGTCTTAGCCTGTTCCAGCCGGGATAATTGCTGTCTGGTTAACACTTTACTGCTGTTTTCAAGCACACCGGTTGAAGAAACAATATGATCTTCCGGCACTGTTAACTTAACGTCGTAGTCGCCAAACTCCAGAGTAAACTCACCCCGGCCCAAAAACTCTTTATTGGTCCAGGCTTCATAGTCGGTGTAAGCAACCAGACGCGGAAACCACTGGGCCAGTAAGAAAATATCATTACCGCCTTCACGGGCATCATCCGGGAAGTGCTCATATCCGGCACGGGCCGACACTGCATCTTCCTCCACAATATTAAAAGCAAAATCCAGACTGAAATCGACTTGTTGTCCAGGTTTTAATGGCTTGTCCAGGTCAATCCGCATCAAGGTGCCGACCACCGTTACCGGCAAGGCTTTGCCACTGCTGTTTTTGACATTGGATATCTGAAAACCCAGCTCGTTGTCTGCCATAAACTGCTGGCGGCGCAACTCCTCCAGACTTAAGCGGGCGGTAATCTCACCATCACTTACTGATGTAGCCGGTCCACGACGGCCAACACCACCAAAGTCGGTGCTCATTTCGGCCATCGAATCATTTTTAAAAATATTCTGATCAAGGTGCAGCCACAGATACTTCAAGCTATAAGGTGAATTATTCCTATAGCTGATTTGTTGTTTGGTGCTTAAATGACGTTTTTCCTCATCCAGCACCACGTCCATTTTATAGTTAACCTGCTGCTGCCAGTATTGCTGGCCCGGCTCTCCGGCCGCATTACGATAAATATTCGGCGTCGGTAATACTTCATCTAACTGGCGAAATTTATCTTCAAAATCACCTTTAGTCTGGCGAATGGCGCCATCAGCTGCCACAACAGCACTGAATGACAGTGCAGTAAGCAAACTTAATAACAAAATACGGGGAAAAATAGCAGGCATAGTCAGCTTATCTCTTATTATTGTTTCCACTTTGATCAAGCGCTCTACGATAAGGAAATTCCTGCTGACAACCAATACCATTTAGCACGTTTATTGGTTTATCTGTCGCCAAAAAAAGCCCCGCAAAATGCGGGGCTGTTTATTAATTAACAATAAGTTAATTTAATCTCTTGGTTTGCGTGGAGCGCGGGGCGCTGCACCCGGACGAGGGCCGGGGCCACTGCGCCGTTCACCAGCATTACCCGGGCTGGCATTGCCTGCAGCACTGCCAGTATCAATACTGATGTTCAGCTTTTGCTTACGCACATAGACCTTTTTCAGGTGCTGGAAAATTTCCGCCGGAATATTGGCTGGCAATTCAACGGTACTGAAATGGTCAAACAGTTTAATGTTACCGATAAACTGGCTGTCGATGTTGGCTTCATTGGCTATAGCACCGACGATATCACCAGCGCGAACGCCATGCTCTTTACCTACTTCAATCCGGTAATTGTTATAATCACCCTTCATTTCGCGACGTACCCGCGGGCCCCGATCTGGCCGCTCACCTGATCTTTCACCTGAGCGTTCAGGACGGTCACTGCGCTCACGCCGTGGCCGTTCTTCCCGCTCGCCACGTGCGTGTGGCTGTCGTAATTCAGGAAATTGCTTAGCCACATTTAATGGCTGATCTTTCTGAGCTAAAAACAGTAAAGCGGCAGCCAAATCAACATCAGTGGTTTCCAGCTTTTCACGCCAGTCAGTTACCAGCTCCTGAAAGAAACTCAGGTTCTGGGTTTCAATAGTTTGCGCCAGTTGCTCACGGAACGATTCTATCCGGCGCTGCTCAATCACCTGACCAGTAGGCAGCGACATTTGCTCAATCGGCTGCTTGGTTGCGTGTTCAATAGTCCGCAATAACCGACGCTCACGTGGCGACACAAATAATATTGCTTTACCTTCACGACCCGCCCGGCCGGTACGACCAATCCGGTGCACATAAGCTTCGCTGTCGTACGGTATATCGTAGTTAACCACCAGGCTAATCCGCTCTACATCCAGACCGCGAGCAGCAACATCAGTAGCAACAATAATATCCAACTGACTGGCTTTCATCCGGCGGATAGTTTGTTCACGATGTGCCTGGTTCATATCGCCATTTAAGCAGGCCACCGCGTAGCCGCGGGCACCCAGTTTTTCAGCAATTTCTTCTGTAGCACTTTTGGTCCGCACAAATACAATGCTGGCATCGTATTCTTCGCCTTCCAGCAAGCGGGTTAACGCATCCAGCTTCTGGTTGGAATCCAGCAACACATAACGCTGGGTGATCCGCTCTACCGTACTGGTTTTAGAGGCAATCTTAATTTCTTCAGCATTTTTCAAATGCTTTTGAGCAATCGCCCGAATTTGCGCCGGCATAGTGGCCGAAAACATGGCTACCTGACGGCCCTTTGGTGTCGCGTCCATAATGGTTTGCACGTCATCAATAAAGCCCATGCGTAACATTTCGTCGGCTTCATCCAGCACGATAGCCCGCAGCTTATCCAGTTTTAAGGTGCCACGATCCAAATGGTCTAGGATCCGGCCGGGGGTACCGACAATGACCTGCGAACCCCGTTTCAGCGATTTCAGCTGATTGGTATAACTCTGGCCACCGTATAACGGCAGAACATGAAACGCTGGCATATAGCGCGCATACGCCTGAAAAGCTTCAGCGACCTGAATAGCCAGTTCGCGGGTAGGCGCCAGCACCAGAATTTGTGGATCATTTTGCGCAGGGTCTAGCCGCGCAAGTAAAGGCAGTGCAAAAGCGCCGGTTTTACCGGTACCCGTTTGCGCCTGGCCTAACACGTCTTCACCAGCTAATAGTTTGGGAATAGCCGCCGCCTGGATAGGCGAAGGTGTTTCATAACCAAGTTCAGTGACCGCGCGTACCAGCGGTTCCGGCAGCATTAGCTGGGAAAAAGACAAAGTTTCAGACATACGTTGTTATAACCTCAATCACACGCAGGCTTGTTGGTAAGTGCTATTGTTGTTTTTACCTGGCCTGCAATGCAGTAAAAACACGAAAACGGGCAAAAGACATAGCTTTCCCCGATTTTATTCCAGTAGTATAGCCAATCATTTACCACCCGGAGGAATCCATGATAGAAATCCTCGTTGGCAGCCAAATGGGCGCAGCGGAATATGTGGCAGAACAAGTTGCTGAAACACTGGTACAAGCGGGATATGAAGCAACGCTTCATCTTCAACCCGATTTGGATCAGCTAAACCCGACTCACATCTGGTTAGTGATCACATCCACCTATGGCGCAGGAGATCTGCCTGATAATATTCAACCCTTTGCGGATCAATTAGCACAAGATCGGCGTGATCTTAACACACTTTCTTTCAGCGTGATCACTTTAGGTGACTCCAGCTACGATACTTTTTGTCAGGCAGGCAAAACACTGCAGCAATTATTACAGCAACAAGGTGCAAAACCCTTGCTGGAAAGCCTGGAAATAGATGTACTCACTGCTGATTTACCTGAAGATCAGGCATTGATTTGGTTGCCGCAATTAATTAACCGCATAAAAAAAGGCGAGTGATTACCACTCGCCAAAACACAAGTATCTCAGGAAGAACAGATAAACATATCACTGCTCCCGGTTGACCTCAGCAATAAAATCAACCAGGCGCCACTCTACCTTGCAATGCGCTCATTAGCTTAACATTTCCTTGACAAAGCGTTGATAAAATATCGTTATCACGCAGATCAACGCTATTGAAGATAAGATCTTTATCCTCAAGTTATCAACAATGTTTGAAATTAAAGATTTAAAATGTGCATAACTAGGCTTTTATACGGTGATTAACCTGTAGTTACACACTTTATAAAAAAAATATCAGCGAGCCTTGTGTATAAGTAGCCATATTGTCCACCTGTTCAGGCCCAGTTGATCCAACCTTGATCACAGGATCTGATCTTAAGTAAGCTATTGATCCCATTTTGTAATTGTCGCTTATCCACCTAAAATAGCCTGCTTAATAGTAGTAGTAGTAAAAAGATCTTTAAAAAGATCTTATAAATATTAAGGCGATCCGGAACCATTTTAGGCGTTTCACAACACACCGGATCGCGCTACAATACGCCCCCTATTTTAAAACGGCGGTAACGCCAAGGTTGAGGCAGAAATGTTGTATCAAGAATCCTTTGATGTGATCGTTGTCGGTGGTGGTCATGCCGGTACCGAAGCTGCCTTAGCTGCTGCCCGTATGGGTATGAATACGTTATTGTTAACGCATAACGTTGAAACACTCGGTCAAATGTCCTGTAACCCTGCTATTGGGGGTATTGGTAAAGGTCATCTGGTCAAAGAAATTGATGCACTTGGCGGCGCTATGGCGATAGCAGCTGACAAAGGGGGTATTCAGTTTCGTACCCTGAATAGTTCAAAAGGCCCTGCAGTACGGGCAACAAGAGCACAAGCTGACCGCCAGTTATATCGGGCTGCTATTCGTCAGATCCTTGAAAACCAGCCGAATTTAAGAATTTTTCAACAAGCCTGTGATGACTTGATTGTCGAACATGATCAAGTTCAGGGCGTCGTTACCCAGATGGGCCTGAAATTTCGGGCTAAGTCGGTGGTACTTACAGTTGGAACCTTTCTAGGTGGACAGATTCACATTGGCTTAGAGCAATTTTCTGGTGGCAGAGCCGGTGATCCACCATCAATTGCCTTAGCAAAACGGTTACGGCAGCTGCCTTTCAGAGTTGATCGCTTAAAAACAGGCACCCCACCACGAATAGATGCCAGAACAGTCGATTTTTCTGTCATGCAGCCGCAACCAGGTGATAACCCTACCCCGGTGTTTTCCTTTTTAGGCCGACATAGTGATCATCCTGCCCAAATTCCTTGTTACATAACCTATACCAACGAGCAGACTCATCAGGTTATTCGCGATAATCTGGACCGTTCACCAATGTATACCGGGGTAATCGAGGGGATTGGTCCGCGTTATTGCCCGTCTATTGAAGATAAAGTGATGCGGTTTGCTGATAAAGATAAACATCAGATCTTTATCGAGCCTGAAGGACTGACAACGCATGAATTATATCCGAACGGTATTTCTACCAGTCTGCCATTCGATGTGCAGTTATCAATAGTTCGCTCAATTAAAGGCATGGAAAATGCCCATATCACCCGGCCTGGCTATGCCATCGAATACGACTTTTTTGATCCCCGTGATTTAACCAGTTCATTGCAAACTAAATTTATTAAAGGCTTGTTTTTTGCTGGCCAGATTAATGGTACTACAGGCTATGAAGAAGCTGGCGCACAGGGCTTGCTGGCAGGATTAAACGCCGGACTGTTTGCCACAGAACGTGAGCCATGGGCACCAAGCCGTGATCAGGCGTACTTGGGTGTTCTGGTTGATGATTTAACTACCCAAGGCACTAAAGAACCCTACCGGATGTTTACCAGCCGCGCTGAATATCGCTTAATGCTGCGCGAAGATAATGCTGATGCGCGATTAACAGCGAAAGGCCGTGAACTGGGCCTGGTTGATGACCAGCGCTGGCAGACTTTTAATCAGAAAATGGAACAAATAGAACTGGAACGCCAGCGTTTAAGGCAAAGCTGGGTACACCCACAGCACGCAGCGTTAACAGAAGTTAATAAATTACTGAAAACGCCGTTAAGCCGCGAAGCAAGTTTGGAAGAGCTGGTTCGCCGGCCGGAAATGACCTATCAGCAATTGATGGATATTGCTGATTTAGGGCCCGCGCTAACTGATCCTGTTGCTGCTGAGCAAGTAGAAATTCAAATTAAGTACGAAGGTTATATTAATCGTCAGCAGGATGAAATTGCCAAACAACAGCGCAATGAAGCGACAAAATTACCCGATTCATTTGATTACACTTCAGTTAGAGGTTTATCAAACGAAGTCATTATGAAATTAAATCAGCATCAACCTGCTACAGTGGGCCAGGCATCACGTATTTCAGGTATTACGCCTGCGGCTATTTCATTGTTATTGGTTTACCTGAAAAAACAGGGTCTGCTTCGAAAATCCGCTTAACCAGGGACCAATAAGCCTGAAAGGATCACTATGCTTGATAAGTTACGCCAGCTGGTTGCAAAAACCAGCCTGCAATTAAGCGACAGTCAGCTACAACAGTGCATTGACTATGTGCAGTTACTCCATAAATGGAACAGTGCTTACAATTTGACCTCAGTGCGTGAGCCCGCAGAGATGCTGGTGAAACATGTGATGGATAGTCTGGTCGTGGCACCTCATTTGCAGGGCGATCATTTTATTGATGTTGGCACCGGACCGGGTTTGCCTGGGGTATTGCTGGCAATTTATTACCCACAAAAACAGTTTACTTTGCTCGATAGTCTGGGCAAACGGATCCGCTTTTTAAATCAGGTAAAATTACAACTTGGCCTGACTAACATTCAACCGTTGCAAAGCCGGGTTGAAGATCACCAGCCCACGCAGCACTATGATGGCGTGATAAGCCGGGCTTTTGCATCTACTGCCGATATGCTGCAATGGTGCCGGCATTTACCGGCTGCATCAGGGTGCTTTTACGCAATGAAAGGCGCAGCGGTGCAAGAAGAAATTGCAGCTTTGCCGGATTTTGTTAAAGTAAGCGCAGTTATACCACTGCAGGTACCAGAACTTGATGCCAGCCGGCATCTGGTTATCCTTACCAGCACTTAACCATAATGAGGGAGCCTTGTGGGTAAAATTATCGCCATTGCTAATCAGAAAGGTGGGGTAGGAAAAACCACTACAGCTGTTAATTTAGCGGCGTCAATGGCGGCTACCAAGCGCAAAGTGCTGTTAATTGACCTTGATCCACAAGGCAATGCCACCATGGGTAGTGGTGTCGACAAATACGAAGTACATGCCACCGCCTACGAACTACTGATCGAGCAAAAACCTTTGCTGGAAGTCGTGGTAAAAGAAACCACGGGTGGTTACCACCTGGTGGCTGCCAATTCTGATGTAACCGCTGCTGAAGTACGTTTAATGGATGTGTTTGCCCGTGAGCTACGCTTACGAACTGCCTTAAAAGACTACCGCAGTAGCTACGATTTTATTTTTATCGACTGCCCACCTTCATTAAACATGTTAACCGTCAATGCTATGGCTGCTGCTGATACCGTACTGGTACCAATGCAGTGTGAATATTTTGCGCTGGAAGGTTTAACCGCATTGGTTGATACCATCAATAAACTGGCGGCAGTGGTGAATGCCGATTTAAAAATCGAAGGTATTCTGCGAACCATGTACGATCCACGCAACAGGCTGGCCAATGACGTGTCGGAGCAGTTAAAACAACATTTTGGTGATAAGGTTTACCGGGCTGTGATCCCCCGTAATGTACGACTGGCCGAAGCGCCAAGTTTTGGTACACCAGTAATGTATTACGATAAAAACTCAACCGGCGCCAAAGCTTATCTGGCATTGGCCGGTGAAATTCTCAGGCGCTCCGAAAAAAAGACCAGTGGCAGAGCGGCTTCAGTATAACCTCGAATAGCTAAGGATATTTTTGCGCATGTCGGTAAAAAAACGCGGTTTAGGCCGGGGCTTAGATGCTTTACTCACGTCAAATAAAACGACGGAGCAAAACGGTGCCAATCAACAGTCGGCTGAGCTGCAGAAATTACCAGTTGAATTTTTACGTCCGGGAAAGTATCAACCACGCAAAGACATGTCGCAGGATGCGCTGGAAGATTTAGCCAGTTCAATCCGGGCCCAGGGCGTTATTCAACCTATAGTAGTGCGCGCTGTAGCGGACAACAGCTATGAAATCATTGCCGGTGAACGACGCTGGCGGGCAGCACAGCTGGCCCGTCTGTCTGAAGTACCTTGTTTAATTAAAAATGTGCCTGATGAGGCGGCCGTAGCGATAGCATTAATTGAAAACATTCAGCGCGAAGATCTGAACGCGATGGAAGAGGCAGTGGCACTGGATCGTTTACTAACTGAATTTGAGTTAACGCATCAGCAGGTAGCCGATGCCGTTGGTAAATCGCGGACCACTGTAACTAATTTGCTACGCTTAAATGCGCTGAATGATGACGTAAAAGTATTGCTGGAGCATGGCGATATTGAAATGGGCCATGCCCGGGCGCTGCTGGCGTTAACAGACGATAGTCAGTCTGAAACGGCACGGCTGGTTGCTCATAAACAATTAACCGTGCGCGAAACCGAGAGTTTAGTCCGGCGTATTCTGGAACCAAAAGCACCGGCCGCCGCCAAAGCAAAAGATCCGGATGTAGAGTCATTGGAGCAACGGTTAAGCGAGCGTTTTGCAGCGCCGGTACAAATTATGCACAACAACAAAGGCAAGGGTAATCTGGTGATTAATTACAGTAGCCTGGCTGAACTTGATGGTATTTTAGCCAAAATGCAATTAGCAGAGCCCGATTAAGCATTTTATTTCTCAATGTTATGGACAAGCCGCCGTCAAAACCGCTTTTTGTTGCAAATCGGGGGCAAATAAGTATACTTTCGCAAGTTTTTTCTACCCCTGCATGGGCTATTACAACGAGGGGTACAGTGGCAGAAAATATCGCAAGCCAGGGCAGAAAGTCAGCGTATCTCGCAGTACTGGCCCAGGTTATCGTCGCCGGTTGTACTGCACTGGCGTTTTTTTTGCTGACAGATAGCACATGGGCTAAATCGGCATTTAAAGGTGGTTTAGCCGCGGCGGTTCCGAATTTTGTATTTGCTTTTTTTGCGTTTCGTTACAGTGGCGCAGAACAGGCAGAACGAGTAGCTGCAGCGCTGATGCGCGGCCACAGCTTAAAAGTATTGTTAACTGTTATATTGTGCGCGGTAGTGTTACAACAGGAGCATTTAGTACCAGAGGCATTTATTACTGGTTTCCTGATCACCTTGCTGACACAGTGGACAGCACCATTTTTCTTTAAACATTAAACTATTGGGATGAAACATGGCAGCAGGCGAAGAGTTAACACTGTCCGGCCATATTCAGCACCACCTTACTAACGCCAAAATGTGTACTGTCGATGGCAGTGTCGCATTTAACAAAGCGTGTAGCGAGGTCGGGTTCTGGACATGGCATATTGATACCCTGGCGTGGTCTATCGGCCTTGGTATATTATTTCTGTGGATATTCCGCAGCGTGGCGAACAAAGCTACTGTTGGCGTACCGGGCAAATTACAATGCTTTGTCGAAATGGTGGTCGAGTTTGTGGCGGCCAACGTCAGAGACACTTTTCATGGTAAAAGCAAATTAATCGCACCACTGGCACTGACTATCTTTGTCTGGGTGTTTTTAATGAACCTGATGGACTTAGTGCCGGTTGATTTCCTGCCCGCTTTTGCTGGTTGGGTTGGTGCTACCTTTTTTGGTATGGACTCGCACGATGTCTATATGAAAATTGTACCGACCACTGATATCAATATGACAGCTGCGCTGGCCATTGGCGTGTTTATTTTGATGATCGGTTACTCTATCCGGATTAAAGGTGTACTGGGCTTTATTAAAGAGCTGACGTTGCACCCTTTTAACTCACCAAATATCGTTGTACAGATTTTGCTGATCCCGTTTAATTTACTGTTGGAAACTATTGCATTAGTTTCTAAGCCATTTTCACTGGCGCTGCGGTTATTCGGCAACCTGTATGCCGGTGAGCTGATTTTCATCCTGATTGGTGCCATTGGTCTGGCGCAACTGCCGTTGCACTTTGTCTGGGCCGTGTTCCATATTCTGGTCATTGTGTTGCAGGCGTTCGTGTTTATGATGCTGACCATTGTGTACTTAAGTATGGCCAGTTCAGATAACCATTAATTTTTTACTTTAACTTTAACTTTAACTATAGAAATATCGGAGATAAAAATGGAACTAGTATTAGGCCTTAAATATATCGCAGTTGCTCTGTTAATCGGTTTTGGTGCCATCGGCACTGCAGTAGGTTTCGGCAACATGGGTGGTAAATTCCTGGAAGCTTGTGCCCGTCAACCGGAACTGGCCCCTTCACTGCAAGTTAAAATGTTTATCCTTGCTGGTCTTATCGATGCCGTAGCTATGATTGGCGTAGGTATCGCGATGGTATTGTTGTTCGTTCTGTAATTGAAGGTTTTTAATCGTCGAACAACTAAATAAGGAGGAGCGGACGTGAACTTAAACGCCACTCTGTTAGGTGAATTAATCGCTTTTACCGTCTTCGTACTTTTTTGTATGAAGTTTGTATGGCCGCCACTGATGAATGCCATCGAAACGCGCCAACAAAAAATTGCAGACGGTTTAGCAGCATCTGATCGGGCAGAAAAAGACCTGGCACTTGCCCGGGATAAAGCCAAAGATCAGTTAAAAGATGCTAAAGCGCAGGCGGCTGAAATTATTGAGCAAGCGAGAAAACGCGAAGCGAAGATGATTGAAGAAGCGGCCCAGAAAGCGAATGCTGAGCGGGATACCATCCTTGCTCAGACCAAAGCCGAAATTGAAGCGGAACGTAACCGTTTACGCGAAGATCTACGCAAGCAGGTAGCTGCCTTGGCGGTAGCCGGAGCAGAACGCATTCTGCAACGTTCTATCGACGAAGCTGCTCACAGCGACATTCTGGAAAAACTGGTACAAGAACTGTAATGGGGATGAGCTATGTCTGATTTGACGAATATTGCTCGTCCGTACGCCAAGGCGGCTTTCGATTTTGCGGTAGAGCAAAACGCGTTAGATGCCTGGCTGCAAATGCTGGCTTTTGCTGCGCAAGTAGCAGAAAACGACCAGGTTGCAGCGCTGTTGCGTACTTCTGGTGTTGCTGAAAAGCAAGCCGACCTGTTTCTTCAGGTTTGTGGTGAGCAACTCAACGAGCAGGGTCAGAACTTTATAAAAGTAATGGCTGAAAATCATCGCTTGTTGGCGTTGCCTGAAGTATTGGTTGCTTTTGTTGAACATAAAGCGGCGTATGAAAAGGAAATTACCGTAGACGTAGTTTCTGCCACTGCTCTGGATAAAGCTCAACAAAACAAGCTGATAGCTGCATTAACGCAACGTTTGGCACGCAAAGTTAAATTGAACTGTAGCGTCAATCCTGACATGGTCGGCGGCATGCTGATCAAAGCAGGTGACATGGTAATTGATGGCTCGGTCCGCGGTAAGCTGGATCGTTTAGCAACTGCGCTGCAGTCGTAATTGGGGAATAGAGTATGCAACTGAATTCCACTGAAATCTCAGAACTGATCAAGAGTCGTATTGCTCAGTTTGAAGTGGTCAGTGAAGCTCGTAACGAAGGTACTATCGTGCAGGTAACTGACGGTATTATCCGGATTAATGGCCTTGCTGATTGTATGCAGGGTGAGATGATCGAGCTTCCTGGCAATCGTTATGCTATCGCGCTTAACTTAGAGCGCAATTCTGTTGGTGCCGTGGTAATGGGTCCGTACGCGGATTTAACCGAAGGCACTAAAGTAAAAAGTACTGGCCGTATCCTTGAAGTACCGGTAGGCCCGCAGCTGTTAGGCCGCGTGGTAAATACCTTAGGTGCGCCTATTGATGGTAAAGGCCCGATTGATGCTGCAGGTTTTGCACCTGTAGAGAAAATTGCGCCTGGCGTAATCGACCGTCAGTCAGTCGACCAGCCAATGCAAACCGGTTATAAATCTGTTGATGCGATGATCCCTATCGGTCGTGGCCAACGTGAATTGTTAATCGGTGACCGTCAGACCGGTAAAACTGCCTTAGCCATTGATGCCATTATCAACCAGAAAAATACTGGTGTTAAATGTATCTACGTTGCTATCGGTCAGAAAGCGTCTACTATCGCTAACGTAGTACGCAAGCTGGAAGAACACGGCGCGCTGGCCAACACCATCGTGGTGGTTGCATCAGCTTCTGAAGCGGCTGCACTGCAGTTCCTGGCACCATACTCTGGCTGTACCATGGGCGAATACTTCCGTGACCGCGGTGAAGATGCGCTGATTGTATATGATGATTTGTCAAAGCAAGCAGTTGCTTATCGTCAAATCTCGTTGCTGTTACGCCGTCCGCCAGGCCGTGAAGCTTACCCGGGTGACGTATTTTATCTTCACTCACGTCTGCTGGAGCGGGCATCACGGGTTAATGCTGACTATGTTGAGCGTTTAACCAATGGTGAAGTAAAAGGCCAGACCGGTTCATTAACCGCGTTGCCAATTATCGAAACCCAGGCTGGTGACGTATCTGCCTTCGTACCGACTAACGTAATCTCGATTACTGATGGTCAGATTTTCTTAGAATCTGATTTATTTAATGCCGGTATCCGCCCTGCGGTTAACGCCGGTATTTCAGTATCGCGGGTAGGTGGTGCAGCACAAACCAAGATCATCAAGAAATTAGGTGGTGGTATTCGTCTGGCATTAGCACAGTATTCAGAACTGGCAGCGTTCGCGCAGTTTGCGTCTGACCTGGATGAAGCGACCCGCGCCCAGTTAGAACATGGTCAGAAGGTTACTGAGCTGATGAAACAGCTGCAGTACAGCCCGATGAGCGTTGGTGAAATGGGTGTGTCTATTTTCGCAATCGAGAAAGGTTTCCTGAAAGATGTTGAAGTAGCCAAAATCCAGGATTTTGAAGCTGCTTTAATCAGCTTTATGAAAGCCGAGTACGCCGAGCTAATGGCTGATATCGCGAAAACCGGTAACTACAACGATCAAATCGAGTCGTCGCTGAAAGCGGCCATTGAGAAGTTTAAAGCAACTCAGACTTGGTAAATTACGCGGGTGGTTTCGGCCACCCCGTTCGTTGAATGAAACGGAGATACAGTCATGGCCGGTGGTAAAGAGATAAAAAGTAAGATCGGGAGTATTAACAATACTCGCAAGATCACCAGTGCTATGGAAAAAGTTGCGGTCAGCAAAATGCGCAAAGCGCAGGAGCGCGTAGCTGCAACCCGCCCATACGCTGAAGGTATGCGCAAAGTTATCGGTAATATTGCTCAGGGCAACATCGAGTATCGTCATCCGTATTTATCGGAGCGTGACGTTAAACGGGTTGGCTACATTATTATTTCAACCGATCGCGGTCTTTGCGGTGGCCTGAATACCAACGAGTTTAAGAAAGTTGTGCTGGAAATGAAAAGCTGGAAGAGCCAGAACGTGGAAGCTGAGTTTGCCGTTATCGGTAACAAAGCCACCGCGTTTTTTAAGCGTTTCGGCGGTAAAGTTGTAGCACAACAAACGGGTTCAGGTGACGTACCACGTTTGGCTGATGTGATTGGTACGGTTAAGGTAATGCTGCAAGCATATCTGGATGGCCGCATCGACCGCTTATTCCTGGTATACAACACGTTTGTCAATACCATGAAACAAGAGCCAGTGATCGATCAACTCTTACCTTTGCCGCAAACAGAAGTTTCGCCAAAAGAGCATAACTGGGATTACCTGTACGAGCCGGATCCACAACCTATCTTAGATATGTTGCTGGACCGCTACATCGAGTCACAGGTTTACCAGGGTGTTGTTGAAAACGCAGCCAGCGAACATGCTGCGCGGATGGTGGCAATGAAAGCCGCTACTGACAACGCCGGTAATTTAATGGACGACCTGAAGCTGGTGTACAACAAAGCACGTCAGGCCGCTATTACCCAGGAGCTCAGCGAAATTGTCGCAGGTGCGGCAGCTGTAGGCTAAGGTGAACAGTTTTGAGAAATTTGAGGAAACATCATGAGTCAAGGTAAGGTCGTCCAAATCATTGGCGCCGTTGTGGATATCGATTTTCCACAAGAAGCGGTACCTAGCATCTATGACGCGTTAAACGTGACTGACGGTGATCTGGCTGGGTTAGTGCTGGAAGTACAGCAACAGCTGGGTGGCGGTACAGTTCGTACTATCGCAATGGGCACCACCGACGGTTTACGTCGTGGTACCCTGGTTGGAAATTCAGGCAAAGCCATTCAGGTACCTGTCGGTAAAGCGACCTTAGGTCGTATTATGGACGTATTAGGTAACCCGATTGACGAAGCGGGCCCTATCGGTGAAGAAGAGCGTTGGTCAATCCACCGCGCTGCGCCTTCATACGAAGAGCAAGCGGCATCAAACGCCCTGTTGGAAACCGGTATTAAAGTTATTGACTTAGTATGCCCGTTCGCCAAAGGTGGTAAAGTTGGTTTATTCGGTGGTGCCGGTGTAGGTAAAACCGTAAACATGATGGAATTAATCCGGAACATCGCGATCGAGCACAGCGGTTACTCAGTATTCGCCGGTGTTGGTGAACGGACCCGTGAAGGTAACGATTTCTATCATGAAATGAAAGACTCAAACGTACTGGATAAAGTATCGTTAGTGTATGGTCAGATGAACGAGCCACCAGGTAACCGTTTACGCGTAGCGTTAACCGGCTTAACCATGGCAGAGAAGTTCCGGGAAGAAGGCCGCGACGTACTGTTTTTCGTGGATAACATTTACCGTTATACCCTGGCCGGTACTGAAGTATCAGCCTTGTTAGGCCGGATGCCATCAGCAGTAGGTTACCAGCCAACGCTGGCTGAAGAGATGGGTGCGTTACAAGAACGTATCACTTCGACCAAAACCGGTTCTATCACATCAATTCAGGCGGTATACGTACCTGCAGATGACTTAACCGATCCATCACCAGCCACTACCTTCTCGCACTTAGATGCGACAGTAGTACTGAGCCGGAACATCGCGTCACTGGGTATTTACCCGGCAATCGACCCACTGGATTCTACTTCTCGTCAGTTAGATCCACTGGTTATCGGTAAAGAGCATTATGACGTAGCCCGTGGCGTGCAAACGGTACTGCAGCGTTACAAAGAACTGAAAGACATCATCGCCATCTTAGGTATGGACGAACTGTCTGATGAAGACCGGACCCTGGTTTACCGCGCGCGGAAAATTCAACGTTTCCTGTCTCAGCCGTTCTTCGTTGCTGAAGTATTCACTGGTTCGCCAGGTAAATACGTACCGCTGAAAGAAACTATCCGTGGTTTTAAAGGCATTCTGGAAGGTGAATATGATCACATGCCAGAGCAGGCTTTCTACATGGTAGGCTCTATCGACGAAGCGATCGAAAAAGCGAAAAAGCTTTAAGCAACCAGGCTTTAGGAGAGCGAAATGGCGATGACAGTGCAACTGGATGTAGTAAGTGCTGAAGAGAAAATTTTCTCTGGCCTTGTCGAGTCCGTGCAGGTCACAGGCAGTGAGGGCGAGTTAGGTATTTTACCTTTTCACGCCCCGTTACTGACTCCTCTGAAACCTGGCATGGTCCGTATCGTGAAGCAATTCGGTGAAGAGCACGTGATTTATGTTGCCGGTGGCGTACTTGAAGTACAACCCGATAGCATTACTGTGCTGGCCGATGTTGCGGTACGCGGCGAAGACTTAGATGAGCAGGCGGCATTAGATGCCCAGAAACGGGCAACTGAAGCAATGCAACACGCCGGTGCAGATTTCAATTATGCCGAAGCGGCGGCGCAACTGGCCGAGGCCATTGCTCAGTTGCGGGTTATTCAGAAACTGCGCAAAAAGTAAGTTTACGTTTGTCAGAAAGCCACCTTCGGGTGGCTTTTTTATTGGCTGGATAAGCTTGTATTTTACCAACTTACCAAAGTTTACAGTAACTGAACAGTTGTTAATCAACCAGGAAAAAGGTACTGTTATTGAGGTGGTTTATCACTGGTAATAATAAAAATTATAAAGCCGGTAGTCGTTTACCGCGTCCGGTTTAAGAGGTAAATAAAATGAGACTAATCGTGTTAAGTTGGCTGCTGTTGGCTTTTGGCGGTGCACAGGCAGCAGAGCTGACCCTGGAAGACTATGCCAGGCCATCCCAGTTTCTGGAAATTGAAATTTCACCTACCGGTAAATACCTTGCTGCGACCAGTCGCAGTGAAGAAGGCAACATTTACCTGAATGTCATTGATATTAAAACAAATAAGATTATCAGTGTTCGCCATTTTACTGGCCGTGATTCTATAGGATCTATTAACTGGGCTAACAATGAGCGCTTACTTATTACCCTGGTACGCGATATCGGCGCGTTAGAGCAGCCGGTTTCAACCGGTGAGATTTTTGCAGTAGATGCGGATGGTAGCAATGCCAGAATGTTAACTGGCTATCGTGCTGACAATGAAAAAACTCCGGCTCAGGTAATCAACTATTTACCGGAAGAAGATAAGTATGTGCTGATTGTTACCAGTACACCGAGCCGTCGTGGGTCTTTCAGTCTGGTCAAAAGACTGAATATAGAAAATGGCCGGGCCAGGCAAATCGCCCGGGCACCAATGCGCTCCTCAGGCATGATTACCGATAATGATGGTATCGCCCGGATGTCTGTCGGAGTAGACCAGGAAAATGACAATGAAATGATCATGATGTATCGCAAGAATGAGAAATCAGACTGGGAAACCTTGCGTCGCTATGGTCAGCGGGATGGTAGCTTCACACCTATCGCATTCTTACCGGACAATAAACGTGTAGTGGGATTAAGTGATACCAAAACAGATACTAAAGCTATCAGTATCATGGATCCTGAAACCGGTACTGAACAAATATTGGCTCATCACCCTAAAGTAGATGTGGCGCCAATGTTTAGTATTGAAGATGGTTTCCTGAAAGAAGTCATTGGAGCGTCATATGAATACGATACGCATGAAGAAGTTTTTTTTGCTGACGTCAAAGACAAAACATTTAGCAATTACATTCAGAGTCTGCAAGCAGCATTTCCTGATAAAAAGGTCGTTATTAGCTCTGCAACCCGTGATAACAGCATACTAGTGTTGACCACGCGCTCAGCAAATCATCCGCCTGAATTCTACCTGTTCGATACTAAAAATAATCAGCTAAGCTTTTTACTCAATGGCCGGCCCTGGATGAAACCAGAGTTACTGGCGGAAACTAAAGCCATTATTTACAAAAGCCGCGATGGTTTAGATATACACGCCATTATAACTTTACCCAAAGGCAAGGAAGCCAAAGGTTTACCATTAATAATGCTACCGCATGGCGGGCCCCATGGTCCACGCGATCTGCTTGAAATCGATCCAGATGCTAAAGTGCTGGCTCAACATGGCTATGCGGTGCTGCAGCCAAACTTTCGCGGCTCAGGCGGCTTTGGGCGTGAGTTCTTGCAAATGGGCTACCTTAACTGGGGTACTACGATGATAGACGATATGACCGATGGCGTCTTACATTTGGTCGAGCAGGGTATTGTTGATAAAAACCGGGTTTGTATTTATGGTGCCTCATACGGGGGTTATGCTGCTTTGATGAGTGCTGTGCGTGAGCCTGATTTATACAAATGTGCTGTTAGCTTTGTTGGCATGTCAGATTTAAACCTGATGTATGAACATGGCGATACGACAGAATCAGAGGGGGGGTTAAATACGTTGGAGATGTATATTGGCCGCGATAAAACACGTTTAGACGCGCAGTCAGCAATTAAAAATCTGGACAAGCTTAAAGCACCGATTTTTATTATTCATGGTACCGAAGACCAACGAGTTCCGCTGATTCAGGCTGAAGTGCTGAGAGACGAGCTGGAAAAACGCAACCATCCTTATGAGTGGTTGGTTAAAGAAAAAGAAGGCCATGGTTTTTATAAGTCAGAGAATAACGTAGAGCGTTGGCAAAAAATGTTGGCGTTCTTTGACAAGTATATCGGCGAGACTGAGAAGAATTAACCGCAGTTAAACCTCAACTACACAGCGCCACCTTCGGGTGGCGTTTTTCATTCAGTTAAACTTCACGCCGACCCTGTAATCTGTGGCCATATCTATTAGAATAAGCGCACTATCGAACAGGCAGACGATATAAGGGATTTATTTTATGGCATTAAATGTAGTGATTCTGGCCGCCGGTAAAGGCACACGGATGAAATCAGACTTACCTAAGGTGTTGCACAAAGTGGCCGAGCGGCCAATGGTGCAGCATGTTATTGATACTGCTCGCGCGCTGGGTGCGGTTAAACCACAGCTGGTATATGGCTATGGCGCTGATGCATTAAAAGTTGCTATGGGCGAGCAGCCTCTGCATTGGGTATTGCAAGCCGAGCAGTTAGGCACCGGCCATGCGGTAGCCCAGGCCAACCCAAATATTGCTGATGACGATACCGTGTTGGTGTTATATGGCGATGTGCCGCTTACCCGCCTGGAAACCCTGCAACAGCTATTAGCAGTGAAACCGGCTAATGGCCTGGCCATTTTAACGGTTAACTTAGCTAACCCAACCGGCTATGGCCGCATTATGCGTGATGGTGAAAATAA
Organism: uncultured Chromatiaceae bacterium; assembly: GCA_963975465.1. GTDB lineage: Bacteria > Pseudomonadota > Gammaproteobacteria > Enterobacterales > Alteromonadaceae > Alishewanella. The sequence continues at coordinate 218,834 of CAXBHB010000002.1, read as the reverse complement.
TAGCGGCAAGGTTGTTGGCATTGTCGAGCAAAAAGATGCCAATCCGGAACAACTACTGATTAGCGAAGTAAACAGCGGCATTATGGCGCTGCCGGGTAAGCAGTTGAAAAACTGGCTTGGTAAGCTATCGAACAGTAACGCCCAGGGCGAATATTACTTAACTGACGTTATCGCTATGGCCCACCATGAAGGTGTTGAGATTGCGACGGCCCAGCCGCAAGACCCAATGGAAGTAGAAGGTGCCAACAACCGGCTGCAATTAGCAGCACTGGAACGCGCCTATCAACAGCGTAAAGCTCAGGAGCTTATGCTCTCAGGCGCTAACCTGCGCGACCCGGCCCGGCTGGATATTCGTGGTACCGTTGAGGTTGGTAATGACGTGATGATAGACATCAACGTTATTTTCGAAGGCAAAGTGGTGCTGGGTAAGGGTGTGACTATTGGTGCTAACTGTATTTTAAAAGACTGTACCATTGGCGATAACACCGAGATAAAGCCAAATTCAATGATTGATAGCGCGTCTGTGGGTAGCGACTGCTCAGTCGGCCCTTATGCCCGCTTACGTCCCGATAGCGTAATGCTGGATGACAGCCATGTTGGCAACTTTGTTGAAATGAAAAAAACCACCTTAGGAAAAGGCTCTAAAGCGAACCACTTAACCTATTTAGGCGATGCAGTTATTGGCGGTAAAGTGAATGTGGGTGCAGGTACCATTACTTGCAACTACGATGGCGCCAATAAGTTTGTTACCACTATTCAGGACGGCGCCTTTATTGGCTCGAACAGCTCGTTAGTAGCGCCGGTAACGGTAGGGGTAAATGCCACAGTGGGTGCGGGTAGTGTGTTAACCCGCAATGCCGGCGATGGCGAGCTGGTGGTTGCCCGGGCTAAACAGCGGCATATTGAAGGCTGGCAACGGCCGGTAAAGATTAAAAAGTAATTATTTCAGAACTGACAATGCACTAATAAAACAGCCCGCAAATGCGGGCTGTTTTATTACATGACTATTTAGGCTGCGAATTGAAATCCCGGATCGGGCGCCACAGAGTGTCTGAGCCCTGTCGCAGGCAAAGGACGAGTTGCTGTGGCGAGCCGGAACGGGAGTTGCAACCTGTCAGCCTCTCTCAAAACTATTCAGCTTTATCTACCAGCACGGCAATAGCACCATCGCCGGTAACATTACAGGCAGTACCAAAGCTGTCCTGCGCCATATACAGAGCAATCATCATGGCTACTGCCGCTTCTCCAAAGCCAAGCATTGAGCCGAGCAGACCAACGGCTGACATCACCGCACCACCCGGTACACCAGGAGCTGCCAGCATGACTACACCTAAGGTCAGAATAAATGGCAGCATGGTAAGCAGTGACGGAATTTCAAGGCCATTTTGCATTACCATTACCGCCACTGCGCAGCTGACGATAGTAATGGTAGAGCCAGCCAAATGGGTGGTAGCACACAGTGGCACGGTAAAGTCAGCAATATTAGCTTTTACGCCATTCGCTTTTGTGGCCTGTAATGAAACCGGAATAGTGGCAGCGCTCGACATGGTACCCAGCGCAGTAAAATAGGCGGGCAGCATATTTTTAATCAACAGTAATGGCGACTTGCCGGCTTTAACCCCGGCAATGCTGTACAGAACAATGATCCACAACCAGTGCAGCACTAACGCCAGAATTAATACCACCCCAAAGGTTTTCAGGGTCGCAAACACAGTGCCTGCAGCGGCTAACTGGGCAAATACCCCGGCAATATAGAAGGGCAGTAGCGGGATGATCACTTTTAGCAGCAACAGCTGGATGATATCGCGGCCTTGATCGGATAATTGCTTAAGTTGCTGCGCCTGAGTAGCGGCAATGCCCAAACCAAAAATAAAGGCCAGCGCCAGCGCGGTCATAATGCCAAATACCGGCGGAATATTCATTTCTATATACGGTGTTAAATTGGCTACCACACCGGTGCCGGTGGCTTCGCCGGCAGGGGCCAGCATCGGTACTACTATTGCGGCAACTAAAAATGCCAGGGTACCTGCTAAAATGGTCGACAAATAGGCAATGCCCAAAGTGCGGCCCAGCAATTTACCGGATTTTTGCGGTAAAGCTGCAATACCACTGGTAATAAAGAACAGGATCAGCAGGGGGATGGTAAAAAACAGCAGTTGGCCAAACAGTGCTTTAAAAGTAATCAGAATTTGGGTAAGCCAGTGAGGGGCATACAAGCCAAGCAGCATACCCAGCACAATACCGGCAATCAGTTTCAGGATCAGTTGCATAGTGGATTCTCGTTTATTTTTAGTTGTTATCTGGATCTGGATTTAACGAGCTGAGCATACCATAACTTCTGCCAGTTGGTCTTTAGCCTGCAGGTTTCAGCGGAGGTGGTTGGCTCAATCTATAATTTGAGCCATTGGCAGGTATTGCTTCAGCCAGGCTTGTAGCGCCGGTAATTGGCTGGCCGGAAAACGCATAGCCAGCTTTTGGTATACGTTAAACGGGAAATCAATTAGAGCCTCTTTATCATCTATCTGATTTAAAGCAACTTTTCTGATTTTGCTAACGGGAAGCTGCCGATGTTTCACGTGGAGCATATCCTGCTGCAGTTTTAGCTCGGCTAAAATGTCGGGTACGAATACCGGCAAGTGTCTTTTTTCCTGATTTTTGTGTGCGATAAAACATTGGATAGCCACATTTACCATCAGGGCGGCATACAAATATTTTTGCAGCATGCCAAGAGAAAATGCGGCGATAAATGCAACAACGGCTAACCAGCTGCGTCGGGGATATTGCTTGTAAAAGCAGCTAATTCTTATATGCCAGCTAAGGTTTGTTTGGGACATCAGACATCCTGTCAAATACGTCGGAAAGCGCTAATAATACTGTTTGCTTTGGTAACTGCAACTGTTGCGCGGCCAACGTTAATTGTTCCAATTGTGATGACAGCTGCTGTAGCCTGGTATCTTCACTCTGGCCTGGTGCCGCCTGGCTGGCAACGGTCATCGGTTTACCCCGCTGGCGCTCCAGCACACCTTCCGTTTCCAATAAACTGTAAGCTTTGGAGATGGTCATCGGGTTTACCGCATACTGAGACGCCAACTCTCTTACCGACGGCAGCTCGTCACCTGCTTTTAGCTGGCCACCGGCCACCATGCGCTTAATTTGATCAACAAGCTGCCGGTAAATAGGTTCGCCACTGTTCGGGTTTATACTAAACATGGCGTTTCCTTAGCGTTAAACTGAGTTTACTAAGGTTGAGCTTTGGCCAGCGTTTTATTGCTATAAAACGCAATGCCAGGCTTGCAGTAACCAAGGTGACGGCTATCTCTAACTGTAACGATTGTTTGGATAAAAAAAGCCAATGTGACATTGAGCCGTATAATATCAATCCGCTGGCAACAGCTACTGCATTATTGTTGAAAAAACACAAAAAAGAATATGTTAGAAATACTAATGTACAGAGAGTCAGGATTGCAGACGCTGCAAAATTTGGATTAGCTGGCTGCCAAAAGTACAACAGCGCAATTATTGGCATACTAAAGATAACTAGTTGGAGTAAGCAGTAACGCTCTATGTAGCCAAACATATTCTGGCGTGACACTGGCAAGTGCAGCCAGCTAATGCTGAGCCTGCCCGTAGTCGCGGAGCCAAAATAATACCAGTAAAATAATGGCATTATAAAATAGAAATCATCTAAAACTAGCCAGCCGTTGTCGGGCCGCCATAACCATTGCCTGGTCAGGCAGTAATTAATCAAACTATTAACCAAGGGTAATGTGAAGCAAACAACACTGAAAATTACTATCCGTGATGTCAGTTTTGCATTGTTTTGAAACAACAAGCTATTTGCTAAAGAAGCATGATTGCGGGGCATAGGCCGCAACCAGAAACGCCAAACGTTATTTGTTTTGTTTCGAACAACCTGTGACGAATTAATTTGGCGGGTTGCAAGGTACAGCAAGAGTGCAACTGTTAGCACCAGCAATAAAGCTATTGAATAGGGTTCAGCCAGCTGAAGCAACCAGCCTGGATTAATTTGTAGGATGAGAATCAACAATACAAGCCAGAAATTGCTTTGTTCAGCCTTTATACTAAATACAATAGTGTGTAGCAAAGCATGACAACACAGCAACAGCGAGAGTAATTCTACGTAAGGCAAATTGGCATAGTGCATCAATCCGGGCAGGGTAAGCAATGTCAGCAGAATTACAAATACGGTAGGCACGCTGGCTCGCAAGTGTGGGCTGAAAAAAAAACGGCCATAATGGCTTTTTAGCAGCGAACCTATCACAGGTAACACTCGCAAATAATAGTAAGTAAACAGGAAAAAATTAGCGATAGCAAAATAAGTAGGTACTGCTAAACCAATCAACCAAAAAAATGCGATACAAAGCCAACAGAAAAAATCAGTTTCTCGTAAAGTTAATAAGCGATATAACTGAACAAGCACTGGTAAAGATAATTGCGATTTCATGACAGGCTTATCCTTAGCATTGATGCATTTCCAGAAAAATATCTTCAAGATTTAGGTGCTCAACACTAATTTTTGCCTGCAGTTGTTTCTCAAGCAAAGCCAGCTCCGTATCCCGCCAGTTTTTCACTGTAATTATGGCGTTTCGACCTTGTACCTGCTGACGTAATAAATCAGGTAGAACTAACGGGTTGGGTAGTAGCTGCGAGCCATTAATATGCAGCCGTACCACCGACTCCTTCAAGCTGTCCAATTCACCCTGCCAGGCGAGCTGTTGATCTTTTAATAGCCAAACCTTACTTGCCACCCGCTCCATATCAGTCACGATATGGGAAGAGAAGATAATAGCGGTTTGCTGATCAGCCGCGATATTTACCAGCTCTGTTAAAAACTGGCGTCGGGCAATTGGGTCGAGGCTGGCAACCGGCTCGTCCAGAATCAGTAGTTGCGGTTTATGGCATAGCGCCAGAATAATCGCCAGCTTCTGACGCTGGCCAACAGACAGTTTACTGATCCGGCTAGTAAGTGGAATTTGCCAGCTGTGACAAAGTCGGTCGCACAGCGCCTGGTCCCAGTTGGGTTGAAAGCGACCGAATAATTCCAGATGCTCAGATGGTGATAACTGTTCCAGTAATTCGTCTTGTTGCGGCACAAAACCAATTTGTTGCTTTTCTTTGGCGTCAATTTCAGTACTTGGCGTACCAAATAGTTTTACTTCACCCTGCTCTGGTACAGCAAAACCCAGCAGTGTTTCCAGTAAAGTTGTTTTGCCCGCACCGTTTTTACCCAGTAAAGCAATAACATCTCCCTGCTTTGCCTCAGCAGTTATATTCTGCAGTACCGTTTTATCTTTGTAGCTACGATGCAGGTTGGTTATCTCAATAATGTCGGGCATATCCCTGTCTCCAAAACAAACTGTATTAATACACTAATACAGTTTGTTTTGAGCGGCAAGCCGTTTTTTAATAAAAATAACAGCATGGTTACAATGTGCTTATACGATAATGGCTTATCAGGCTTTTATTCAGGTTACACTCAGCTGCTATCGTTACTGTGTGACGCAGCAAACTTGTTTTTAAGGAAAAACTTATGCATAAAATATTGAGCTTTTTGGGTTTATTACTGCTGGCAGGCTGTGCCCAGCTTGGCTCGTTATCGACTTATAACGTCAGCGAGGCAGACTTAGAGCAGATGTTGACATCGCAGCTACCGAAACTGACCAAACAAGCCAATGTCGCGGGTATTCCGCTGAAAATGGCGGTAGAAAAAATGCAGGTTGATATTGGCCCGGACAACAGCGATCTGGTGCGGATTAATACCGATGCGTCAGCGGTGCTGTCGTTGTTTGGTTTAAGTTATCCGGCTAATCTAAAACTGCAGATTGAAGGCTCGCCTTATTACGACGCCACTGAAAAAGCTATTTTTATCCGCTCGGTTAAATTGCTAGACAGCACTATTGATGCAGCGGGGTATCGCGGTAACTTAGCCCCGGTAAGTAATGAGTTGCTGCAATTGGTCAATGGTTACCTGGCCTCGAATCCGGTATACCGGCTGGATCAGACCAACCCAACGATCAGGTTATTGACTGCCGTACCGGTAAATATGGCGGTGCAGAATGGCAAGCTGGCGTTTAGCCCTGGTGGCAAGCCCTAAGTTACACTACTGCGTTTAAAAAAAGGGGTAGCAATCGCTACCCCCAAAGTGCAAGACAAGTAAAACAACGACCAGAGACGGCCCATCCGGGGCCAGTCTGTGTCAGTCCGTGACGACAGGCACTATAATTTAATCCACCATCAAATGCAAACGGTTATCGTTTGCATTTGATGGTGGTGCTTCAAATATATTTTTAACTGCGATTCTTTTCTATGCAAATTGTGGTTATAATATCCGCAAGTGTTTGATTTTAAGTTATTAGTTTAATTATTGTTGCGGAGTTGTATATGTATTGGAAAGGAATTCTGACAGGGTTGTTTTTGTCTGGTTGTTTGTTGTTGCAACCGGTACAAGCTTCAGTGATTGAAGGCGAAAGTTATCTGAATGAGCAGCAAAATAGTGTGTACTGGTCACTTCTGGACATGCAGCTTGATATCGCCCGTTTATCATGGAGCGACAGCCTTGGCCTGTCGGCTCAGGCAAGTTTAGCGGATATTAACTCCTTTATCGGCAGTAATACCGATGGTTGGCGTTGGGCTTCTGCGCTGGAGTTTTCAGCAATCCACAATTGGTTTGACACTGATTCGCTGGCTGATGGTTGGTCAGAAGCGCAGAAAACGGGAACGGCATTATTCTTTTTACTCAATGGTACGGGCCCTGCGTTTACAGAGCAGCAAGGTTACGATTTTGAGGGCTATAGCTATTGGCAGTTTGGTGCTCAGTTTAACGACAGTATGCAATATGTCTGGATGGCAGATTTTGCCTGGCAGAATCCGGAAGTTAATTGTGCTACGTATTCCGAATTATGTGCAAGCGGCTATTTTACTGACAGCAATTCACCGCTTTGGATGGCCGACAACATATTGGAAATGGGTAACCTGAATGTTGCGCCGTTGCTGGTACGTGACCGATCTTCTTCTACCGCGGCAGTTGCTGTTCCTGTCAGCTCTACGTTTTTCCTGATGGTTGTTGGCCTTGCTACTTTTTTGCGTCGTCGCAAAGCCTGAAATTAAATTATTCTTACCCGTGAACTGACAGTCTGCTTCCAGGCTGTCAGTTTTTTGTTTTTGATGTAGTTAGCGTACTGTTGCATGAACCTGATTGATATCGCCGCAATTTATTTGTTTGCACTAAAAAATATCACGCTGGTTCTGCTGGCTTTGTTGTTGTTTTTTGCACTCGATGATTTATTCATTGACGCCTATTACTGGCTTCGCCGTCTATGGCGTGGTTTGACAGTTTACCGAAACCGCTCAGTGTTTAATGAGCAACAATTGTATTTCAGGAAAGAACAGCCTTTAGCAATTATGATTCCTGCCTGGCAGGAGGTTGGTATAGTTGGCAAAATGGCTGAATTAGCAGCCTCAGAGCTTGACTATGAAAATTATCAGATCTTCGTCGGAACCTATCCTAATGATCCTGAAACGCAACAAGATATAGATACCGTTTGTCTGCGTTTTCCAAATATTCACAAAGTAATTTGTGCCCGCCCCGGACCTACCAGTAAAGCGGACTGTCTGAACAACGTTATCACCTCAATTCTTGAGTTTGAGCGTCGCTCTAACATCAAGTTTGCCGGCTTTGTGCTGCACGATGCAGAAGATGTTATTTCATCAATGGAACTTCGGCTGTTTAATTACCTGCTACCACGCAAAGATTTGATTCAATTACCAGTGTACCCCTTTGCTACCGGCATATTCAATTTTACATCGGGTCACTATCTGGATGAGTTTTCTGAAATGCATGGCAAGGATGTCGTTGTAAGGGAAGCTATAGTAGGTCAGGTTCCCAGTGCCGGTGTCGGTACCTGTTTTAGTCGCCGGGCTATACTTAAATTGTCTGAAGAAGGCGATGGTTTGCCATTTGATGTGCAATCACTGACCGAGGACTATGATATCGGGTTTCGGCTTAAAAAATGGGGTATGGAAGAAATTTTTGTTCGTTTTTCTGTTACCGATAACAAACTGGCAGCTTTTGCTGAACGTAACCGAAGCCGCAGTAAAACAGATGGCAACGTTGTTTGTGTCCGTGAATATTTTCCAGAGACTTTTAGTACGGCAGTCAGACAAAAAAGTCGCTGGATTATTGGCATCGTATTTCAGGGATTCAAAACACATAAGTGGAGTAGTGAATGGAAACTGAATTATTTCCTGTGGCGAGACCGTAAAGGTGTCATCAGTTATTTTGTTAGCTTTGTCGCTAATCTGATTTTCATTCAGCTTTTTTTGCTATGGTCGTATCAGTTTGTCTCAGAAAATTCATATAACTTCCTTAGCGTTTTTTCGGACAGCCAGCTGATTATTACCCTGCTTGGCTTGAATTTTGTGCTTTTCCTCAATCGTATGCTGCAAAGAATGATTTTTGTAAGGCGTTACTACGGCATCGGGCAGGCATTGCTGTCAGTTCCCCGCCAGCTTTGGGGTAATGTTATCAATTTTTTTGCTAATATCCGTGCGATCCGGCAAGTGGTGGCGCAGGGCGACCCAAGGCGGGTTGCCTGGGATAAAACTCAGCATCAATTTCCTACAGTAAGTGAGCGTAGCCTGGGTTCATCGCTGGGCTCTATTTTGCTGCAGCAGGGAATCATCAACGACGTACAATTAGATTCTGCGTTAGAACGTCGAATGCGTGGCGAGCGATTAGGTCAGGCTATGCTGAGGTTACAACTGATATCGCTAGCACAACTGGCTGAAGCACTTGCATTGCAGGCATCGGTTGAATGCAGGATTATTAATCCGTTTTCGCTGGAGTCAAAACCGATAGTTCAATTTCCTGAAAGACTGGCTTTTAAGTACGCCGTATTGCCACTTGGTATTGAAGATGATGTCATATTGCTCGCAAAAGAAAGTGCGCTGTCGCCCGTGGCTCAGGGGGCGATAGAGCGGATGCTGCAACACAAGGTTCGATACGTAATTTGCCAGGCCGGAGCGGTAACCCTGGGTCTGCGATATTGGTATAAATATGATTTGGCATGTAATCCGGAGCAACAGCTTGCACAGTGGTGTGATGATGGCGTTCTTACATTGTCCGAAGCAAATACATTGCGCGACCAGTATTTTACGTCTCAATTGTTACTGGGTGAGGCGTTATTGCAAGCTTCTTTGCTTGAGCCTGCAGTAATTAACCAGGTTATGCTTGGTTTTGATTATGACAACAATACAAAACTGGGCACTTATCTTGTACAGGAACAACTTATTTCTGAACAGGTTCTGGAGCAAACGCTGATACTGCAACGAGCACATCAAAAATCGCTACAACAACTTTTCACTGAATTCAAAAATATTTCATGCGGATCTGACGCAGTATGAAAAAGCTATCAATAGTATTGTTGCTGCTAATTAGCTGCTCCGCATTCAGCGCTCAGAATTGGCAAAATGGCCTGAGTGTACTGCAGCAGTTTCGCACATATCCGTACGTTGATAAGGCGTTTGAGTTACAACGACAACAAGATTTTAGTGCCGCAGCTACCGAGCTTGAAAAGGCCCTGAAAATTGCTCCGGCTCATCCGCCGTTATTAGCGATTTTATTTGACGTCCATTTGGCTATTCCCGATATCTCAGCTGCAATACAGACTTATCAGCGTCTGCCGACACCCGTGACGAATAGCCAGTTGCTGCGAATAGTACAAACTCAACTTGATCTGCAACAATCTCTGGCACTAAAAGACTATGCCAGATTACTGGCGGTTTTGCCGGAATCTGAGCGGCAACAAATAGTGCAAGTTATCAGCCAGCATTTAGTAGCCAAAAAACAGATAAAGCAGGCTTTTGATTGGTTGCTGGCGCAAACAGATTTGTCAGACAGTCTTTTACTGCAGCGCGCTGAACTGGCTGACCAGTTGTCATTGCCGTTGCAGGTCATCGCCGATACCGCAGCCGTCCCGACGACACAATTGACCGGGAAAGATTGGCTACGTTACTGCATGGCTTTGGTGAGCCAGGGCCAGTACCGGCAGGCGACACAATTGGCTAATCAGCATGTCAGCGCTGATTGGGCTGTCGTTTTCTACCAGCAATTGTTACAAATACAGCTGTCTGCAGCCGATTGGACTGGCGCTGAACAGAGCTTTGATTGGTTGTCCACCCATGCCAGCCTTACAGCAGCTGAGCGGCTGCAACGCTATCACAGTGCAATTAACAGTCAGAATAAATCACTGGCAGTACAACTTATTCCTACATTACAGGTAAGTTGTCTGGATAAAGTGACTATGTATCTGCAAACCGGTGTTGAAAATGCAGCAAAATCGACATTTTTGCAGTGCCCTCGGCAAGCGTCGGCCCAATGGCTAAATTATGCTGACCGCTGGCTAAATGCCAACGAGCTTGAGTCTATGTCTGTCAGTAACCCTGGGCTGGCAGCACAGCAACAGCAGATGGTGTTGCAAAAAAGAATTGCAGAGAAAGACTATGCATTATTATTGCAAACCAAGTTTGCACAGCCTTTGCACCAAGACGACTACTCACTGCTTTTCGAAGCAATAAACAATTTAGACAATATTGCAACGAGGTTGGATTACTTCACCAAGTTGTATCGGGCGATGCCAAATACCGAATTGCTGGATCAGATCAGCTACTTGTTAATTTTGCAGGAAAAACCAGAGAGCGCTCTGGATTTATTGGAGCGGGCATTGCCGTTTTCTGACACGGTCATTCAAAATCAGGTTTTGCCAGAACGGTTGTTGAATGCGCTGCAGCAACAACCTGCAGAGCGAATGGTGACTGTCCTGCAAAAATTGCAGGACTGGCCAATACTGGTTGGAGCCCGTGCTGAGTTATGGCGTTTAGCCGGTCGTTGTCAGGAGGCTGAGCGGTTGCTGGTTCCCACGCCAGAAAGTGCAGATGGTTGGAAGACGTTGGCGTTGTGTGCCAATAACGTGCAGCCCGCAGCGGCAATTCAATACTGGCAGCAAGTTTATCAATTGCAGCCTGAGCCCAGTTATTTAAAACAGATTGCATACCAGCATCAAAAGCTACAACAGCCTCAGCAAGCGCTTACGCAATTGCAACAAGTTCCAGAACAACATCTACTGCCTGCAGATATACTGACAATGGCTGAATTAGCTTTGCAAGCCGGCAATAGTGAGATGGCCGGGCAGTATTTACAGCAAGCGCAACCACTACATGCAGAAGAGCTTGCCCGTAAATACGCAATTCAGGCTGCAGTTTTTAGCCGGCAAGGACAAGCTCAGCAATCAATACAAAGTTGGCAGCAAGCCATTTCGCTGCAACCAGCCCACAGTGATTATCAGCTTGGATATGCTTATGCCTTAGCGGAGACGGAGCCGGAACACGCGCTGCAGATTATGGCTCAGTTAGCGGATTCGGGCTACAATTTCAGCGCAATTGATGAGGCGCAACAGGCATTTCTAAATCAGCGTCTTACAAGGTTGACAGCAACGGCTCAGTCGACGAACCGTGCTCTGCAACTTTATGCAGATCAAAACGTAAAATCAGATGCTGATCTTGCTACGCAGTTTAGTTTAGTCCGGTTGCAGCAACAACTTAGCTCGCACTGGCAGGTAAGCAGCAGCGCAACCTTAAGTAGTGGTGCAGTAATGGCCGAGCGCCTGGTTGCTGATAACGCTGAACTTGCCCGACACGGAATGGCGCTTAAAGCAGAATATTTTGTAGATCCGCTGCAACGCGATCTGTCATTGTATGCCTTGTTAGCAAGCAACGGTAATGATTCTCCGTGGAAAACTGTTGGTCAGCAATTTGGTATAAGTTACAAGCCGTCGTCAGCCGTAAATCTGTGGCTTTCAGCCGGTGTGCAACAATACCCTTTCGCTGAGGGCGACTGGCAGGGCCTGTTCAGGGTTACCGCTGATTTACTCAATACCCCGCCGTGGCATGCAGAGTGGCGACCGGTGCAGCATCAGTGGTGGGAACGAAAAGTTTATTTTGATGCAGTATGGTGGCCTGAGTCGGACGGCCGGCTGGCACAGCTGCGATTTGATCAGGGCCGGGTTTGGAAACTTAACACTCAGTCAGCGCAAGTGATAAAATGGTACGGCCTTGCCCAGTATGATTACCGACGACAGGACTCCGAACAAGGCACATCAATCAGTGGTGACCAACTAGCCACCGGTATGGGCGTTCAATGGCGTTTCTGGCCAGGACAGCGTCCGGTTTTGCTGGCAAGACAGCGTTTTGAGGTGAATTTGGAATGGCAATATCAGCTTGCAGGCGACTTAAATCAGCGGCAGCATGCCTTATTATTACAGCTTTTTGTGGCCTGGTAGGCTGTCAGTCACCCAGCCACAATGTTGGCAAAACTATCTTTTACCAACCACTCAATCAGGATAAAACAGTCAGCCAGACTCAATGGCTGCGCTTATTTGAAATGGCGGCAATGGAGGGCTATCAATCACTTGCCGTACAGTGGACATATTATGACAATGTCGATTTTATGTTACAGGATGCGCACTTACTCAAGGTGTTACAAGCGGCTGTTCAATATGATTTTACCATCTGGTTAGGGTTGCGGGCCGATAGCGATTACTTTGAACAAATGCAGCAGCCAGCCGATGCCCGTCAGCGTTATTTCAGACATCAGTTGGCACGCAATCAGTTACAACTTAGCCGTTTAAAAGCCACACTACCCATTCCTGTCGAAAACTTAGCCGGTTGGTATCTGCCTGTTGAACTGAATGATTCTGATTTTGTAACGCCAGCTCAGCGTGCCTGGCTGGACGCAGAACTTAGCCTGTTTTCAAGAAACGTTTCAGAGCCCTTGGCAATAAGTGTTTTTAGTAATGGCCAACTAACTGATACTGACTATCTGCAGGCACTGCAGCAACTATCAGGCGCCGGTTTAGCTATCTGGTTGCAGGACGATGCCGGCGCCGGTTTTAAGTCTGCTGAACAACGTCGGGCATTGTTGAAGCAGCTGCCGTGCGACTATGCAGTGATTGCTGAACACTTTCGCACTGTAACCGATAGTTCCCAGTCATTTAAGGCGAGACGCGCAGCAACAGAAGAGATCATTCTTGCTCAACAAGCAGTAAAACCTTGCCATACCAAAGTTGTCTTTTCATTACGCTATCTGCCAATCGCAAAAGATATTTTGACACTGCCCAATCACTAAAACTTAACTTGCTATAAAACGTCAGATAACGCTACAATATCTTTCGTTTCGAAATATCCTTGAAAGTTTATTAAGCGGTGCCGATGAATAAACGCAACACGCAGCAACGACGTCATCTTATTGTCAGTCAGTTGCAACAGCAGGGTGAGTTGTCTGTAGAGCAACTTGCTGAACGCTTTCAAACATCAGAAGTAACTATCCGTAAAGATTTAACCGTGCTGGAGCAAGCCGGTTTGCTGCTGCGTCGCTATGGTGGCGCGGTACCAGTACCGCAGGACTTTATTGCCGATTCCAGTTTCGAGAAAGTTTCAAAGCGAAAGCTGGCAATTGCCAAGGCCGCTGCCGGACTGATTAAAGATCATTACCGGATAATTATCGACAGTGGCCGCACGACCGCCGCCTTGTTGCCAGAGTTGGCCAATAAACAAGGCCTGGTGGTAATGACCAACTCACTGGGTATTGCCAATGCGCTGCGTGAACTGGAAAACGAGCCTACCTTACTGATGACCGGTGGTACCTGGGACCCGCAATCTGAAGCGTTTCAGGGCCAGCTGGCTGAGCAGGTGTTACGGGCTTATGATTTTGATCAGTTGTTTATTGGCGCCGATGGTATCGACCTGGCGCGCGGCACCACCACGTATAACGAGTTATACAGTTTAAGCCGGGTAATGGCCGAATGTGCCCGCGAAGTGATTGTAATGCTGGAATCAGACAAGCTGGGGCGGAAAATTCATAATCTGGAATTGCCCTGGGCCATGGTGAAAGTGTTGGTAAGCGATGATGGTTTGTCTGACGACGCCGCCGCGCAAATTACCAGGCAAGGGGTTAAAGTTATTCGGGTTCAGGCGTAATTCACCCGCTAACAGTAAGCTAATTTTAACGGATTAACGGAGAGAGAATATGTGTGGAATAGTGGGCGCGGTAGCGCAACGTGATGTGGTGGATATTCTGGTTGAAGGCCTGCGCCGCCTTGAGTATCGCGGTTATGACTCGGCCGGTGTTGCAGTAGTAAGCGCCAGTGGCGAGCTTAGCCGGTTGCGCCGGCTTGGCAAAGTTAAAGAGCTGGCAGATGCCGTTGCTGCAACGCCCACGCCAGGTGGTACCGGCATTGCGCATACCCGTTGGGCTACCCATGGCGAGCCGAGCGAGCGCAATGCGCACCCACACGTTTCCAGCAATATTACCGTGGTGCATAACGGCATTATCGAAAACCATAATCCGCTGCGTGACGCGTTAAAAGCCAAAGGCTATGTCTTTACCTCAGACACCGACACCGAAGTTATTGCGCACTTAGTGGAAGAAGAATTAAAAACCGCTGGCAGCCTGTTAGCCGCGGTGCAAAAGTCAGTAAAGCAGCTGCATGGCGCTTATGGCACCGTGCTGTTGGATAAAACCGACAGCAGCCGGGTGGTGGTAGCGCGTTCTGGCAGCCCGCTGGTTATTGGCCTGGGTATTGGCGAAAACTTTATTGCTTCTGATCAGCTGGCATTGTTGCCGGTTACCCGTCGTTTTATGTTTTTAGAAGAAGGTGATGTGGCTGAAATTACCCGCCACAGCGTCAGCATTTTTGATAAAGCAGGCCAGCCGGTTGAGCGCGAAGTGCATGAGTCTAACGTCAGCTACGACGCTGGCGACAAAGGCCAGTACCGGCACTTTATGCTAAAAGAGATTTACGAGCAGCCGCATGCGATCAGCAACACGCTTGAGGGCCGGTTAAGCAGCGAGTCTGTGCTGGACGAAACCTTTGGCAACGGCGCGGCTGAGTTGTTTAAACAAGTAAAACACGTGCAAATCGTTGCCTGTGGCACCAGTTATCATTCCGGTATGGTGGCGCGCTACTGGTTAGAGTCATTAGGCGGCATTTCCTGTAATGTCGAAATTGCCTCCGAGTTTCGTTACCGTAAATCATTCGTGCAGCCAAACAGTCTCTTAGTCAGTATTTCGCAGTCGGGTGAAACAGCCGATACTTTAGCCGCTTTGCGTTTAGCTAAAGAAGCCGGTTATGTCGGTAGCTTAACCATATGTAACGTGGCCGGCTCGTCTCTGGTGCGCGAATCTGATTTAGCCTTTATGACCCGCGCTGGCGCCGAAATTGGCGTGGCCTCTACCAAGGCCTTTACCACTCAACTGGTTGGTCTGGCGATGCTGACCCTGGCTATTGGTAAATACAATGGCTTAAGCGCGGCCAGCCAAAAAGACATGGTGGCTGCCCTTAAGTCTCTGCCGGCCAAGCTGGAAGAAACTTTGCAGCTGGCAGGGGACATTGAAAACCTGGCAGAAGAGTTTGCCGATAAGCAACATTCGTTGTTTTTAGGCCGCGGCGATCAGTACCCTATCGCGATGGAAGGGGCGTTAAAGCTCAAAGAAATATCCTATATTCACGCTGAAGCCTATGCTGCCGGCGAGTTAAAGCACGGCCCGCTGGCGCTGATTGACGCCCATATGCCAATTATTGTGGTAGCACCCAATAACGAGCTATTGGAAAAACTGCAATCGAATGTTGAAGAAGTGCGGGCCCGCGGCGGTATTCTGTATGTGTTCGCCGATGTCGATGCCCACTTTAAGTCGGACGCCACTATGCGGGTTATCAACGTACCACACGTGGCCGACATTCTGGCGCCCATCGTCTATACCCTGCCACTGCAGTTACTCAGCTACTACGTCGCCATTATCAAAGGCACCGACGTTGACCAGCCACGTAATCTGGCCAAGTCAGTTACCGTTGAATAAACTGCACCAAAATTTAGCAAAGGGCCTTCGGGCCCTTTTTTATTGGTGCATGCTTAATCTTTGAAATTTAATGAAAAAGTCATTTTGCTGTAATAATTTGCACCGCTTTGGTCCGGCTTTTTATCGCAGCGCTATTGACGGCTGAAATTTAATCATCTACCTTTTGTAAGCGCTTACATTTTTATGTTGCAGATACCTTTATTGGTGTTGGCGTTTCAGTCAGCAGGTAGCAAAGACCCAGGGGATGATTATTAAAATGAAACAGATTTCAACATTAACCGCCGTATTAATGGCGGCTGGCCTGGCCGGTTGTGGTGGCGATACCGCTACCAATACCGATTTTACGGCTGTAAACCCAACCGAGCCGGTAAGTGACTGGCAACTGGTATGGAGTGACGAATTTGACGGTAGCGGTATTGACGACAACAAGTGGACGCATGAAATTAATTGCGCCGGCGGCGGTAATAACGAAAAGCAATGCTATACCGACAGCCCGGACAATTCGTTTGTATCAGACGGCACCCTGAAAATTGTCGCCCTGCCAGCAGAAGAAGGGGCAGCATTGCCTTATACTTCAGCCCGGTTAAACACCAAATACCAGGGTGACTTTAAATATGGCCGCTTTGAAATGCGGGCCAAGTTACCCTCAGGCCAGGGCAGCTGGCCGGCATTCTGGATGTTGCCTACTGACTCCGTGTACGGCGAATGGCCTAAATCAGGCGAAATCGACATTATGGAAGCGGTTAACCTGAAAGTTGCTGGTGAAGATGGTGTGGCTGAAGCCTATGTTCACGGCACGCTGCATTACGGCCGGGCCTGGCCAAACAACGCCAGCTCCGGCAAAGAGTATTTGCTGCCAGATGGTGCCAACCCTGCTGATGATTTTCATACCTATGCCATTGAATGGAACGAAGGTGAAATTCGCTGGTATGTTGACGGTTACCTGTTTCAAACCCAAATGGCGTCAAAAGTGCGGTTCAACAGTCGTGACGAAGCCGTTGGTTTGAGTCATCGTGGTTGGTTCTCTGAAAATTTTGACATTGTAACCGGCGAGCTGAAAACCCAATGGAACAGCGCACCATTTGATCAGCGCTTTCACTTGTTGCTGAATTTAGCCGTGGGTGGTAACTGGCCTGAAAACGTGAATAATCTGGGTATTGATGCCGAGGCTTTTGCTGATGGCCAGACCTATGAAATAGATTACGTTCGGGTATACCAGTGTGGTCAGGATTTAGACAGCGGCAGAGGCTGTGAGACAGTACGCGCCGGCTACAAAGATGAAGAAACCCTGGTTATCGGCGAAGCGCCAATTCCATCACCCCCTTCTACCGGTGTGGCGCAAAACCTGACTATTTTTGCGGACACCCCTAATCCGAACTGGCCTGCGTGGGATTGCTGTGGCGGTTCAACCCCGGCTTTGGTTGAAGTGGCTGACCGTGGCAATGTGTATGAGTTTGTGGTCAATGCCCAGCCTACGGTAAATGGCTTTATTACCCGCTCGGCTTTTATCACTGATCCGGCAGGGGTTCCCAGCCCATTTGATGCCTCGCCATTAATTGAGCAAGGTAGCATCAGCTTTGATATGCAGGTGGTATCGGCACCGTCTAACACTGACTCGACCTGGATATTTAAAGTAGAAAGCAACGAGAACTCCAGCTTTGCCGAGTTGCCAATTACGGCCAGTAGTGAAGGCGTCGCGCCGGTAACGGGTGAATGGCAAACCTATACCTTCCCGCTGCAAATGCTGGCAGATGTTGGTCTGGACTTATCGGCCATTGACGCGATTATGATTTTCCCAGCCTGGGATACCGGTAATGGTGCCGTGTACCGGGTAGACAATATGCAAATTGCCCAGCCAGATGCAGCCTCACCTGAGTTGGTTATCTTTGCAGACAGCGAGAACCTGGCCTGGCCAATGTGGGACTGCTGTGGTGGCAGTACACCAGTAGAAGCAATGGATGACGAGGCGCATGGTCTGACTGCTGAGTTCAGCATTGGTGCTACACCTACCGTTATGGGCTTTATTAACAGGGCGCCGGATGGCTCAGGCGAGCCGTTTGATGCGACAGCTTTATTGAGTGAAGGCGTGGTGCAGTTTGAGATGAAGGTAGTAGAAGCACCTGCTAATCCGGATTCCAGCTGGTTGTTTAAAATTGAAGCAGATGCAGGCTCTTCTTTCGCAGAGTTACCACTGAGTGCCGGTAACGCCGGGATCGAGCCAGTTACAGGTGAGTGGGCTACCTATACCTTCAGTATTCAAAGCTTGTCAGATGCGGGGCTGGATATCAGTGCGATAGATGTTTTGATGGTGTTCCCCGCCTGGGATACCGGCAATGGTGCTGTTTATCGCGTGGACAATGTCCGTATCTATAACCCTAATGCGCAAAATGCCGGCATGTTATCGCTGTTTCGTGATGCCGTGAACCCGGATTGGAGTTTGTGGGATTGTTGTGCTGGCTCTACGCCACAGGTTGTTGATGCGGGCGCACCTTATGGCAATGTGGCGCAGTTTTCAGTGCTGGGTTCGCCAGAAACCGTGCAGGGTATTTTAGCTAATGAGGGCGTATCTTTTGACGCTACGCCACTGCTGGCTAATGGCACCGTTAGCTTTGACATGCGGGTAGTGGATGCCCCTGCCAACCCGGATTCAACCTGGTTATTTAAAATTGAATCTACTGGTGCAGCCAGTTTCGCGGAGCTGCCGCTGGCGGCGGGCAATAATGACCAGGCCCCGGTTACCGGCGAATGGCACCGTTACAGCTTCCCGTTACAAAGCCTGTTTGACGCTGGCTTAGATATCAGCGACATCAGCGTCATTATGATATTCCCGGCCTGGGGTACTGGCACAGGTGCGGTGTATCAGATTGATAACGCTGAAATTTCTAATAACTAATCAGTGCGACGAGAGTATAACCATTATGAAACCAATATTATTTAATAAAAGCCAGGTTGCCATTGCGGTATCAGTCGTACTGACAGCCGGCCTGCTAATGCCGGTGCAGGCACAGGAAGCAGAACAAGCACAGGCACAGGACGTTGATGTTGAAATTATTCAGGTAAAGGGTATTCGCGGTAGTTTAGCGCGTTCGATGGACGTGAAACGCGAAGCCTCAGGCGTAGTAGATGCCATTTCTGCAGAGGAAATGGGTAAGTTCCCGGATACTAACCTGGCTGAATCGTTGCAGCGTATTACCGGGGTGTCGGTCAGTCGGGCAAACGGTGAAGGTAGTCAGATTACCGTAAGGGGCTTTGGTCCTGAATTCAACCTGGTTACGCTTAATGGTCGTCAGATGGCGGGCACGGGGTTTTCACGGTCGTTTAACTTCGAAAACTTATCTTCCGAGGGTGTCAGTGCGTTAGAGGTTTACAAAACGGCCCGTGCAGATGTGCCAACAGGTGGCCTGGGTGCAACGGTCAATATTGTTACCGCTAAACCCTTCCAAAACCCGGGTGAGCGTTACTCCATTATGGCGAAGGGGTTGCATGACTCCTCGAATAAAACCGGTGATGACGTGACGCCGGAATTAGCGGGTATTTACAGCAATACCTTTATGGATGACCGTTTCGGCGTCACCGCTAATTTCTCCTTCCATCGCAGAGACTTCCAGCGGCAGTCGGCCAATGTCCGCTCGTGGCAGTTAAACCCTTCTCTGTCGGTGGATGAGTCGGATATTGTGGACGGCCGGCCAGTGGATGCCAACGGTGAGGTCATTCCCCGGTTCTGGAGACCCGATGCCAACGGCGATCTACAACCTGTTTCAGCTTCATTTTTTCCGCAGGAAATCAGTTTCGCCCGCGATGATATTCAGCGTGAGCGAACCAATGGTCAGGTGACCTTTCAGTTTGCGGCAACGGATGACGTGATCCTGACTCTGGATCACACCATTTCCAATGCGGTGACCGGCAATAACTCGTTGTCCTGGGGGGTGTGGAACGGCTCCTTTGGTGGTAACGCTAATGCTTATGAGTTGGATGAAAATGGCACGGCCATTTATTACAACTCATCAGGCGACGATGGCTCTTTTACCGGGTTCAGGGAAACAGGCGAAGTCGACTCAAAAGCCACTGGTTTTAATGTAGCGTGGGCGTTTTCTGACGCATTAAATTTCAGCTTTGATGCACATAACTCCAAAACCACCACCGACAATGGTAAGGATAAGGGCTTAGGAGCGCAGGCCCGGATTATTCTGGGGTCGGCTGCACTGTCATCCAAGGAATATTTTTTCCGCGAAGGTGATATTCCTGGTTATAACATCAGGTGGCAAAATGGCAGCAATGAACTCAGCCCGAGTGAAATAGGATCGAACTTTAGCATATTCACCCGCACGCCGGGTGAATCAGAAGTGACCCAGTATCAGTTTGACGGCAATTGGCTGCCTGAACTCGGTTATGGCTTGAGGGGTGTTTCATTCGGTGCGGCTTACACCGAACAATCTCTAAGTGGATCCGGCGGATCCAACAACGCAAACGCACCGGGTTTCAACAACGGCACCTTTGCCGAAATCTTCCCGGATAGCATGTTTACCCGTGTTGATCTGAGTAACTTTCTGAATGAATTTTCGTTCGGACCTGAGGGTGTATCCCCCGGGTATGCCTATACCTACGATATCGATGAAGCCATCATCCGCCAACTGGCCTTCCTGACAGAGGATGTGCTGGGCGCTGATGCTTACGAGATAGGCACATTTGGGCCAGACATGTTCCCGGTGAACAGCATCGAAGAAGAAACGGTCAGCCTCTATGTTTCAACAGAGTGGGAATTTGAAGTCAAAGGTTACTATGTAGATGTGAACCTTGGCCTGCGCTATGAAGAAACCGACATTGTCAGCCCGGCAAAGAGCCGCGTGCCAGAGTATGTCTATTGGGCCGGTGGGTCAGAGTGGCTGACGCAGTTCGCCGGTGGCGGGGATTTGGTGGAAGTCGAGTTTACTGGCAACTATGACTTACTGCTGCCCATGTTTGACGTTAAAGTGGATCTTGCCGAAGACTGGGTAGGACGCTTTTCGGCAGGCAAAACCATTACCCGGCCAACCCTGGGGCAAATGCTTGGCAATCTTAGTCTGACGCCTTCACCTAAGATAGGTGCCAGAAGTGGTAGCCGGGGTAACCCTAATCTGAAGCCATTTGAGTCAACCAACCTGGATATTTCTCTGGAGTATTACTACGGTGATGCAAGCTATGCGGCCATAGGCTTGTTCTGGAAAGACGTTGACGATTGGATCGATAACTCACAAGTCACCACAACCTTCGAGGGCTTGCATGACGTTTATCAGGGCCAGCGTTGGAATAATGCAATTGCTGCCATCGAGGCGCGTGGCGAACAGGCTACTGATGGTGCCATTTACAATGAGATTGTTGCCAATGGGGTCGGTATAGGTGAAAACAATCGGGTCCTGCCTGACCCGGCTACCGATCCACTGATTGAGTGGACAATCAACTCCCCTGAAAACGTCGGTGCCAGGAAGGTAAACGGCCTGGAGTTTGCTGTTCAGCACGTGTTTGGCGACAGTGGGTTCGGCACGGGAATCAACGGCACACTGGTCGATGGTGATGTCGAGTACGATAATTTCGTGCTGGCGGCACAGGCGATTCTGCCCGGACTAAGTAACTCGGCTAACTGGCAGGTCTTCTACGAGAAAGAAGGCTTGTCGATCCGGTTAACGGCCGCATGGCGTGATGAATATCTGGCGGGACAGGGTCAGCCGGACACAACCGATGGTCCGCCTAACTATGTTGAAGAATACTTACAGTGGGATTTAAGCGTTAACTACGACATTAATGAAAACCTGACTGTATTCTTCGAAGGCATGAACCTGACCAATGAAACCGAGCGTAGTTTTGGCCGGTTCGAAAGACAGTTCTTAAGTGCCGCTCAATATGGTCCGCGGTATGCTATTGGTGTCAGATACACCATGGGCAATTGATTATAGTTTAACACCCTCCCTGTTGTAACTCCGGTTTAGTGCCCGCTTGCGGGCACTTTTTTTTGTGCTGAATTTCTTCATTTAACTGATGTTTAAACCGATCCTGAAAGGCCGGCTGGCTGGTGATTATGCTAAAAGCGGGTGTCGTAGAGTGCGGTGAAAAGGCATAGTGGCTGGAGATACTTACTACGCCAGCTTCAAGGATCACATCCCTGTGCCCTTTCAGCTTCCGCGGCATCCCTGCCGCTGCTTCGTAAGCACACCAGCCACTGTGCCTTAAGAAAGTTTGGCTGGAGATACTTACTAAGCCAGCTTCAAGGATCGCATCCCTGTGCCCTTTCAGCTTCCGTGGCATTCCTGCCGCTGCTCCGTAAGCACACCAACTACTGCGCCTCTCGGCGTTAATGTGAGCATCACGTTTAGTAGCCCAGTACAGGGGAACCATAGTTTCAGGGTATAAAAAAGGCGCCTAATGGCGCCTTTGGTAAGGGTTTTGTTTAATTACTGACATGCCACCACAGTGCGCTGCTTTTCAGTAGCCGGGCTTATTCTGGCATCAGCCAGGCTCAGGGTTAACTTACCGCTGGTTTGCACCGACAACACCTGAAACACCTGCCCCAGGTTCAACCCCTGCTGCTGCAGGCAGCTTAAGTTCACTGCCAATGGTTGCCATTGGTCGTCTGGCATTGCTGCCAGTGCTGTGCTGATATTAACGCTGCCACCGCAATCCTCGCCACAAGCCATGCTCAGCATCACCTCCACCGGCACGTCACCTTGCCGTTTAACCAGCACCGTTAACTGGCTGTCGGCTTCCGCATAGGCTCTTAAATCGCGCGGAAACGGGCTGATAAAGCTGAACGCTGCGCTGGCACTGCCATCAAACTCAAAGCGACGGGCGTCTTCCTGTACCTCTTTATCAAAGGTACGGCTATTAATTGCGCCCAGTTGCTGAATACTGCTGCTGACCATCTCGATCACGTTTCCGCTTTGCAGCTGTAACTGCCACGGCGAGCGCGGTGCGCGTTCAAAAACAACCAGTTCATCCAATTGGTTATCTTGCTCCACCTGCTCTGATAAATCTGTTGCCAATACGTCGCTCTGGCCGTAGCGCAGACCAAAGCCATACGGCAATAACGGTTGATAATTGGCATCGCCATAATTTACTGAAGTTTGCTGCGGGCTGGCTGGCCAGGAAAACGGCAGCTTACCGTGAAAATCATACTGGGCGGTACCATCAGGGTTGGCCAGAATAACATCGGCAACGCCCTCACCTTCGCTTCCCGGCAACCAGACGGCGACAAAAGCATCAGACGCATTTAACTCAGGGTTTACCCACAGCGGCCGGCCACTGATAAACAACGACACCACCGGGATCCCATCGTCTTTTAACTTTTTAAGCAGGGCTAAGTCTGTTTTGTTACCACGTTGATATTCCAGGTTATCGATATCGCCATTGCCTTCGGCATAAGGCTCTTCACCAAACACGACGATAGCAACATCGGGTTTCTGCTGATAACTGCCATCGATTGAAAGCTCTGCTGAGCCGCCTGCGGCGTTAACCTGGCGGGCAATACCGGCATAAATGGAGCTACCGCCGGGGAAATCGGCGTTAGTATTACCCGTACCCTGCCAGCTTATCGTCCAGCCACCGGCTTGCTGGCCAATATTATCTGCACCCGGCCCCGCAACTAAGATGCGCTGGCTGGGGTTAAGTGGTAACAGATTTTGCTGGTTTTTCAGTAATACCAGTGACTGGCGCACCGCATCACGGGCAACGGCCCGGTGCTCTGCTGAACCAATTAATTCGGTTTTGCCGGCCAGTGGCCGCTCTGCCGGGCTGGCTTTAGTAAATAAGCCTGCGCGTTTTTTTACCCGCAAAATACGCCGTACCGCGTCATCAACCCGCGCCATGCTAATTTCACCGGCTTCAACCTGTTTAATCAGGTTGTAATACAGTGGTTTCCAGGCCGCGGTGGGCACCATATAAATATCGAGTCCGGCATTGGCAGCCTGCGGGCAGTTGTCGTTAGTACAACCCGGGATCTGGCCATGACCATTCCAGTCGCCGACAATAAAGCCATCAAAGCCCATCCGGTTTTTCAGCACATCCGTAAGCAAATACTGGTCGCCGTGAATTTTACTGCCATTCCAGCTGTTAAACGATGCCATGACGGACTGGGCACCAGCTTGCAGGCCGCCGACATAACCCTGAGCATGAATATCGAATAACTGCTGCTCAGTTACTTCGGTATTGCCCTGATCAATGCCGCCGGTAGTACCGCCATCGCCAACAAAATGTTTTACGGTGCTTATTACCCGCTCGTCGCCCAGAAAATCAGCGTCAGCCGCGCCCTGTAACCCGGTAACAATAGCAGCAGCGTAGTCATGGACAATTTGCGGATGCTCTGAATAGCCCTCATAGGTTCGGCCCCAGCGATCATCCCGCACAACCGCTACCGTCGGGGCAAACACCCAGTCAATACCGGTTACCATTACTTCACGGGCAGTGACTTTAGCAATTTGTTCAATTAACGCCGGGTTTTTGGCCGCCCCCAGGCCAATATTATGCGGAAAAATAGTGGCGCCAATGACGTTGTTGTGGCCATGTACCGCATCGGTGCCCCACATGGTCGGAATGCTGCTGCCATCAATGCTGGCATCAACCGAAGCCTGATACATGGCCTCGGCCAGCGCTATCCAGTCGGCGGGTGTGGCGTATTTGTCATCGTTTGGAAAGGCTCCACCACCATTTAAGTAGGAGCCAAAACCATACTTACGCATATCTTCGACGGTAATATCGCGAATTTCCGGCTGGATCATCTGGGCAATTTTTTGCTGCAGGGTCATGCCAGCCATCAGTTCGGTAATCGCCTGCTCAATGGCTGGGTCTTGTGCCACTGGCAATTCAAGCCTGGGCCAGATGGTACTATTTGCGGTCGAAGCGGAACTGTCCTTGCTAACCGTCGATACCGGGACGGGGTCGCTGCATGCCGCTAGTGTCAGACTGCCACTGATGACCAGAAGCAGGGGTTTTAACAATAATGATGATCTGTGGAGCATTATAATGCCTCCTTCGTCGCCGCAATGGTTTCGGTCAGCGAGCCGCGGGGTTTGCAGCCATTTAAGCCATAAAAAGCGATATAGATATAGCAAAGCAGCGGCAGAATAAAGGCTTGTTGCACGCCAAAGGTATCGGCTAACGCGCCTTGCAGCAGCGGTAATATGGCACCACCAACAATAGCCAGACACAAAATGCCAGAACCCTGGCTGGTATAATGTTTTAAGCCGGCAATGGCTAAACTGAAAATAGTCGGGAACATAATAGAGTTACACAGGCCCACTAATAACAGTGACCACATCGCCAGTTTACCTGCAGACAATATCGTAATTGCCAGCAGTACCACCGCCATAATGGCATTAAACGCCAGTACTTTACCCGGATTAAGCTTTTGCATTACCGCCGCGCCAATAAAGCGCCCGACCATAGCACCACCAAAGTACCAGGAAATATAGTGCGAGGCTGCGGCGGTAGTCATGCCACCAATTTCTGGCATCGATAAATAAATGGCTAAAAAGCTACCAATACCCACTTCCGCGCCAACATAAACAAAAATACCCAGTGCGCCCAGCATTAAATGCCGTTGCCGCCAGGCTTCTCCGCCCAGTGGCAGTGCCTGACCGGGGTCTTTTTTGCCCATTGCCGGCAATTTTAACCAGGCAAAGATTAGCGCCAGTACAATTAAGCTGGCCGCCAGTATCAGGTAAGGTAATTGTACGGTGGATTCGGTAACCGCACCGGGTACCGGCTCAGGCGCATCCATCCCGCCAAAAATCAGCCAGGCACCAAAGAATGGCGCAACGGTAGTGCCCAGCGAGTTAAAGGCCTGGGTCATCGTTAAGCGGCTTGAGGCAGTTTCAGGTTGGCCCAGTACACTGACATAAGGGTTAGCGGCAACCTGTAAAATGGTAATGCCCGAGGCCAGTACAAACAGCGCCAGCAAAAACATCGCGTACACATGCATCGCGGCAGCCGGAATAAACAACAAGCAGCCGGCACCGGCAATCAGTAAGCCGGTAACAATACCTGCTTTATAACCAATTTTACTGACCAGCATACCGGCCGGCACCGAGACAATAAAATAGGCGCCAAAAAAGCAAAACTGGATCAGCATGGCCTGAAAATTAGTTAACTCAAACAGGATCTTTAAGTAGGGGATCAGAATGTCATTCAGACAGGTAATAAAACCCCACATAAAAAACAGTGAGGTCAGGGCGGTCAGCGCAAAGCGATAATTGCCCTGACTGCTGTCGGCGCTGTGGCCGGCTGCTGGAATTGGTGTAGATGCCATCTTGTTCCCCTCGGGTGGATTGTGTTCTTTATTGACGAGCTGGTTGTTGACGTACTGGTCCGGGCCGTCTAGTATTATGTAAGCGCTTTCATTTATAGCATATATCACGCTGTTGGCAAATTTTTTGTCGTCCAGCTGCCAGTAACTTTACGTTCGGAAGATAGCCAAATTGATGAAAATCTCCTTAGCTGCCAACTCGCCCCTGCTGCAGCCCGACTTTGTGTTCGGGGTGGCAACCGCTGCTTTTCAGATTGAAGGTGCTGCCGATAGCCGCTTGCCTTGTATCTGGGATACCTTTTGCGCCGAACCCGGCCGGATTAAAGACGGCTCTGACGGCCAGGTTGCTTGCGACCATATTAATCGCTGGCGCGATGATATTGAGCTTATTGCTGCGCTGGGAGTAGATGCTTATCGCTTTTCCATTGCCTGGGGTCGGGTAATTAATACTGATGGCAGTATTAATCAGGCCGGGCTGGATTTTTATCTGCAACTGCTGGATGCGCTTCAGGCGCGGGGGATAAAAGCGTTTGTTACCTTGTATCACTGGGATTTGCCGCAATACCTGCAGGACGAAGGTGGTTGGCTGAACCGGGCAACCGCTTACAAATTTGCCGATTACGCCGATAAAGTCAGCCGGGCCTTTGGTGATAAAGTGTATTCTTATGCCACCTTAAATGAGCCGTTTTGCAGTGCCTATTTAAGTTACGAAGCGGGTATCCATGCCCCCGGCATTCAAAACCGCCAGCAAGGCCGTCAGGTAGCGCATCATTTATTGCTGGCACATGGCCTGGCGTTAAAAGTGCTGCAAGATAATGCACCACAGGCTAAAAATGGCATAGTACTGAATTTCAGCCCCTGTCACCCTGCCAGTAACAGTGAGGCGGATATCCGCGCTGCTGACATGGCTGATCAATATCATAACCAATGGTATCTGCAACCGTTAATGACCGGCAGCTACCCTGAATTACTAAGCCAGCTGCCCGCTGCTGAGCAGCCACAAGTCGCTGCCGGTGATATGGCGATTATTGCCCGGCCGCTGGATTTTCTGGGTGTTAACTATTACACCCGCACAGTATACAGAGCTAATGACAAAGGTTGGTTCAGCGATGTGCCCCCGACCACCCCGCCCTTGACCGATATGGGTTGGGAGATTTATCCGCAGGGGTTAACCGACATTCTGCTGGATATTAATACCCGCTATACACTGCCGCCGGTCTACATCACTGAAAACGGTGCCGCTATGCCTGACACCTTGCAGCAGGGTCAAATAGACGACAGCGAACGGGTCGCCTATTTTCAGCAGCATTTGCAGGCAGTGGAGCAGGCAATACACGGCGGAATGCGGATTGACGGCTACTTTGCCTGGAGCCTGATGGATAACTTTGAATGGGCTGAAGGCTATGCCAAACGTTTTGGTATAGTCTATGTTGATTACACGACCCAGCAACGTACTTTAAAAACCAGCGCTATCGCCTTGCGTGACTGCTTTGCCGGCAGAGCGCATGTCGGTATAAAGCAAGGCTGAGATCATTAAAACTATAACTGTGCCATAACGGGGCAAGCATGCTGACAAAACGGGAAAAAGTGGCCTACGGCCTTGGTGATACTGCCAGCAATATCGTATTTCAAACCGTCATGCTGTTTTTAACCTTTTTTTATACCGATATTTTTGGCATTTCGCCGGCGGTAGTGGGCAGTATGTTTTTGCTGGTCCGTATTATCGACGCGGTAACCGACCCGCTAATGGGCGCCCTGGCCGATAAAACCACCAGCAGGCATGGTAAATACCGGCCTTATTTACTCTGGTTAGCCGTGCCCTTTGCGCTTTGCAGCGTGCTGGCTTTTACTACGCCCGATTTATCAGCCAATGGCAAAGTGATTTATGCCTTTGCTACCTATACCTTATTAATGTTGGCGTACACCGCGATTAATATTCCATATTCGGCGCTGGGTGGGGTGTTAACCACCGACCCGACCGAGCGGGTGTCGGTGCAATCTTACCGCTTTGTATTTGGGATGTTGGGCGGTTTGCTGGTGACCGCCTGCACCTTACCGCTGGTCAATTTTTTTGGCAGTGGCGATAACGCCAAAGGCTATCAACTGACCATAGCCGCCATGAGTGCACTGGGTCTGCTGCTGTTTTTGCTTTGCTTTTTTGGCACCCGTGAGCGAGTGCATGCCCCGGCTAATCAGCAGCTGACCCTTGGCAACAGTTTCAGTTCATTGTGGCAGAATGATCAGTGGCGCATTTTATGTGTGGCTGCGTTTTTTCTGCTGACCGGTATGGTGCTACGCACCACTCTGGCTATTTATTACGTTAAGTATTTTCTGGGCCGGGAAGACTTAATTACCGCGTTTATCACTCTTGGCATGCTGGGCAATATTGCCGGCTGCGCTGTCGCTCAATGGCTAAGCCGCTACGTTGATAAAGTAAAAGCCTATATTGGTTTGCAGCTTATCTCGGCCTTTATTTGTGTTATCAGCTTTTTTATTGGCAGCGAACAATTGGTGCTGGCCTTTGCACTGTACTTTTTATGGGGCTTCTTTTTACAAATGGCTACGCCGTTGTTATGGGCAAAAATGGCTGACACGGTCGATTACGGGCATTACAAAACCGGTATCCGGATCACCGGTCTGGTGTACTCGTCAATCGTATTCTTTATTAAACTGGGGCTGGCTCTGGGTGGTGCCCTGGCCGGCTGGTTGCTTGCTGGCTACGGTTATCAGGCAGACGTGACCCAAAGCGCTGCTACCCAGCAGGGTATCTTGCTGAGCTTCACTGTGTTGCCGGCTATCGGCTCTGTGCTGGTGGCTGTGGTAATGACCCGTTACCGGCTTACCGGCCAGCGGGTGCTGGATATTCACCGGCAACTGGCACTGCAATCTGGTGATATCGCGCCGGAGCATGCTAAAGTACCGGCTTCAACTCATTAATGCAGGCGCAGCATGGCAACCATTTACCAGGTATCTGAATTAGCTGGCGTATCACTGGCAACGGTTTCCCGGGTGATGAACAATAATGTGCGGGTTAGTGAAGCAACCCGCAATAAAGTTCTCGCCGCCATGGAGCAACTGGGCTACCGGCCAAACTCTATTGCCCAGTCACTGGCTTCCAGCCGCTCCAACAGCATTGGTATTCTGGTTTCTGAATTACATGGTCCGTTTTATGGTGAAATGCTGACCGGGATAGAGGCCGAGTTTCGGGCTGCCGGTAAGCACGTTATTATTGCCGCAGGTCACAGTGAGCGCGCCACAGAGGAAGATGGCATTGATTTTTTGCGCAGCCGCAATTGTGATGCGTTAATTTTGCATGTTGAAGCAGTCAGCGATCAGTTTCTGATTGATTTAAGTAAAAAAGAGACACCCTTTGTATTGTTAAACCGCCAGGTACCGGCGTTGGCAGACCGCTGCATTAGTCTGGACAACGAATTAGGGGGTTATCTGGCGACAAGTCATTTGTTGGCGCAGGGCCATCGCCATATTGGCTATATTGCCGGCCCGATGTGGAAAACGGATGCCCGCGACCGCTTTCATGGCCATCAGCGGGCGCTGAGTGAGTATCAGTTAGCGGCGGATGACGCCCTGTTTTTTGAGGGGGATTTTCGTGAGACCGGTGGCAGCAAAGGCTTGCAGATGCTACTGGCCAGCGGCCGGCCATTTAGTGCCGTTGTTTGTGCTAACGATGAAATGGCTTCCGGCGCATTGACGGCTGCCCGTGAACTGGGTTATGAAGTGCCGGCTGATTTTTCGGTAATAGGCTTTGATAACGTTAACTTTGCCTATTACACCTATCCCAAATTATCCACTATCGATTATCCAATCAGTGCCATGGGCCACATGGCCGCGCGCTGGGTATTAAAACAAGTGTACAAACAAAGCAGTATCGATGTGCAGCAAGTGTTTAATCCTTATCTTATTCCCCGTGATTCGGTGGCTGAGGCAGCTACTACCTGAATTGTACGGTGGTTTGGCCGCCAGCACAGCACGACTTCTCTCTAACCTTAATGACCGGCTAACCTTAACGACAGGATGTTCTCGCCTTGACAGAATGACCCGCGGTCATTATTGTGGGTTAGACAAATGACCGATAGTCACTTTTGAGGTTTGCTATGCACCCAACACCCGAACCAGCAGGTAACACGACAGGATCTGACAGCCGGCATCCGGCGTTCAAAGACTTTGCTGCCTGCCTTAGCCAGCAGCGCCAGGCGTATCATGCTAATCCGCTGCCATCACTGGCGCAGCGACTGACCGACCTGAGCGCACTTCAGGCATTAGTCCGTGACAACGAAGCGGCACTGGTGGCGGCGGTTAATGCCGATTATGGCAGTCGCTGCCGGTTTGAAACGCGGTTCTCAGAAATCTTAATGGTGTTACAGGATATTGGCCGGACTAAAAAGCAGCTGAAAAAATGGCTGAAACCGCAGCGACGTCATATTGACCGGATGTTGTTTCCTACCTCTAGTTGCAAGGTGCTGCCGCAACCGCTGGGTGTGGTCGGTGTGATCGTGCCGTGGAACTTTCCAATCATGTTGTCACTGTCGCCACTGGTAGCCATTTTTGCTGCAGGTAACCGTGCTATGGTAAAAATGTCAGAAAACTCTGCTCATCTGGCGCAGTTGCTGATACAGCTGGTGCCACGCTATTTTGCGGCCGATAAACTACAGATTTTTGCCGATGACGGCGGCAGCGGTCCGGCGTTCTCGGCTCAGCCATTTGACCATTTGTTTTTTACCGGTTCAGCGCAAACCGGGCGGGCAGTAATGGCCAGCGCGGCAAAAAACCTGACGCCGGTTACGCTGGAACTGGGGGGCAAATCGCCGGCTGTCGTCGCGCCTGACTACCCATTGGAAAAAGCGGTCGATCGGATTATCTGGGCCAAGGCCTTTAATGCCGGCCAGATTTGCACCAACGTTGATTACCTGTTTTTACCTGAGGGCACTGAGCAGCAGTTCAGCAAACTGGCACAGAAGCTGGCGGCGAAGCGCTATCCAGATATTAATAACAATGACTACACCGCTATTATTGACGAGCGGGCTTACAACCGGCTGCAACAAACTCTGGACGATGCCATCGCCAAAGGTGCCACTGCGGTAAATTTACTACCGAAGCAGGTGCCCGATGTGGCGCTGCGCAAATTTCCGCTGACCCTGCTGTTTAATGTTACCGACGATATGCTGGTGATGCAGCGGGAAATATTCGGACCTTTGCTGCCGGTTAAAAGCTACCGGGACGCCAGCGAAGTGATCAGTTATATCAATGCCCGGCCGCGACCGCTGGCATTTTATCCGTTTACCGATGACAAAGCGTTGCAGCAGCGTTATATCGAGCAGGTCATGTCAGGCGGCGTTACGGTTAACCATGCCATATTGCATGTTAGCCAGCATGATTTGCCATTCGGTGGCATTGGTGAAAGTGGCATGGGCCACTATCACGGGTATGAAGGCTTTTTAACCTTCAGTAAACTCAGACCGGTGTTTTATCAGGGTGTTTACAATAGTGTCAGTATGTTGCTGCCACCTTACGGTAAGCTGGCGCATAAACTGACCGACTGGTTAATTAAGCTCAAGGGCTGAGTATGAAACAAAATGCCATGTCGGCAGACGCCAAGTTACAACGAAGGGCTGATTTTCTGGCTGCCGCCAGGCAGCTATTTTTACAGCATCAGCGTTTACCGGCAGTGGCCGACATTGCCATTGCCTGCGGGCTGGCGAAGGGAACTGTCTATCGTTATTTTCAAAGCAAAGAGCAGTTGTTTCTGGCCTTGTTAACAGCAGATCTGCAGTACCTGTTCAGTGAGCTTGAACAACTTATTGACCAACTGCCCCAGCCATGGCCGCAGGCCGCTGCGCCTTTTGCCAGCGGTTATCTTAAATTATTGCAGCAGTCCGATAGCTTGTTGCCATTGTTGTCGTTGCTAAATGCCGTACTGGAGCAAAACCTGCCGCAACAACAGTTGCTTGTATTTAAGCAACAACTGGCCCGGGCTCTGGATACGCTGGGTGTTAAGCTGGCCAGCCGGTTTGCCGGGCTAAGCCCGGCCAAAGCCAGCCAGTTGCTGCTGCACAGTTATGCGTTAACCCAGGGATTATATCAAAGCGTACAGCTACCTGAACCGGTGCAGGCACTGTTGCAGCAACAGCCTGAGCTGCATATTCTGCAACGTGATTTTGCTACTGAACTGCAAACCGCTATAAGCAACTTATGGCTGGGTGCCATGCCGGCAAGCTCAGGGTAACGGGCGGCCCCGGGCGGCCAGATAAAGTGCATACCAGTGTTCCCGGCTTAACTGCACTTGTGTTGCCTGCGCGCAAGCGGCTATGCGTTGTATATTGATTGTGCCAATAACCGGCTGAATTTGCGCCGGGTGTCGCATTAACCAGCCCAGTACAATAGCCTCTTTACTCACCTGATAGTCGGCGGCCAGCTGTGTCACCAGTTTAGCCGTGGCCCGGATATGCGCCGGCTCACCACTGACATCTTTGCCACTGAATATCCCCTGGCTTAAACTTCCCCAGGCTTGTAACTGTATTTTATTGCGGCGGCAGTATTCAAGAGTGCCACCACTAAAATTGGTGGCAGGCTCGCCGCTGCAGCCGGCGGTAGTGCTTTCATCCAGCCAGGCCAGATGGCTCAGGCTTAACTCCAGCTGATTAACCAACAATGGCGTCATTAACGCATCCTGCAGCAACTGCATTTGGTATTGCTGCATATTGGAAACTCCAACATGTTTTATTTTGCCGCTGTGCTGCAGCTGGGTAAAGGCATCGGCAACCTCGGCGGGTTCCATTAAAGGATCGGGCCGGTGTAACAACAATATATCCAGCTGGTCGATACACAGTCGTTTTAAGATCTCGTCCACCGACTGGATAATCCATCCGGCCGAAAAATCATAGCGTTGCGGGTTATGCTCGTCGGCAAACCGAATCCCGCATTTTGATTGCAAGGTGATAAGCTCTCGCAGTTCCGGCCGCTGCTGCAGTACTTTGCCAAACACCTGCTCGGCTTTGCCGTAGGTGTAAATATCAGCATGGTCAAAAATACAAATGCCAGCATCAAGCGCTGCATCTATCACGTTATGGGCTTCAGAAATATCGGCGGCAGACAGCGGGTTGTTGTTCCAGCCTCCACCTAAACTCATACAGCCAAAAACTAACTCACTATGCCGGCGAACGTGGTTCGCCAGCGGGTAACTTTTTGAGGGCATAACAGGTCCTGTTACGGATTAAAAGGTCAGGGGCAATCGGCACTAAGCCATTTACCACTTTGTTGCATTGTCATTTGCTCAGCCTTGCCATTCACTTCTGTGGTAAAGCTGGCGCTCCCGCTATAGGCTTTGCGGCTGCTGAATGTCATGTCGCCCTTACCACTGGTCGGTGGGGTGGAGTCACATTTAAAGGTAAAGCTATAACTGTTGTCGCCGGTCTGGTTAATTTGTTGCTGGCAGCCATCCTGCTGGGGTAACTGACCGCGGTCAATGTCCTGCTGGGTCAGACACACCTGCACCGAGCTGCCCTTTAAATCAAAAGACACACCCTGACTGGCCATCATTTGCTCCATCATTTGCCGTTGTGCTGCCGGCATACTGGCCAGTTGTTGCTCCAGTTGCTGCATCGCACGTTCCAGCTCACCACTGGCGGTTTTAATGCTAAAGCTATGCTGCCACAGGCCGGGTTCGACATCCAGGTTCAGTTTATTGGCGCTGGCCGGCAAGCTGACGCCCAGGCTAAGCAATATTGTTGCGGTGGTGATGCCGATGATTGTGCTGCGTGGGTTCCAATGTTGCATAATAATCCTCCATGACAATTTAACAGGTTAAAAACATCAACAGTTAGCATAGGTGTATAACATTGAAATCGCAACGTACCGGTTATTGCAGCATCGGTTAAGGCAAGGGTAACCGGAAAATATCGCCTTGTGCCGGCTGGCGCTTTACGAAGTAAATAGCCTGATTGCTGATGCTATAGTGATGAACCAGCTCCGGGCTGGCGCTGAGCAATCGTTTCGCAGGTTCGTCGTTAAGCAATGATTGCCGGTAAATACCCTGACCCGGTTTAAAGTACAGCACATTGTTATCCTGCAACTGCCAGTTCAGCCAGTTAACTTTGTCAAAATCCGCTATTAGCAATAGCTCATCGCCGCTACTGAGATTTAACTGCCATAAACCATCCTGATGAAATTTGCTGTAATACAGGGTATCACCGGCTATATAGCCACTATAGCCACCCTGAGTGGTTAATTGCTGGTGCTGTTTACCTGTTAGCTGATAGCGCCAAAGTTGCCAGTCACCACTTTTATTGCTGCTGTAGATCAGGTTGTTATTATCCGGCCCGGCATTCACGACATAGGCCTGATGTTCGGCAGAAAATAATGTGGTCAACTGGCCATTGTCTAACCCGAGCTGATACACCGCCCCTTGTTGGCTGAAATACACGCTACGTTGATCAAACGACCAGCTAAACCGGATAAAATTGGCGGGCGCCGGCAAAGCCGCCAGAAAATGTTCTGGTCCATTGTAGGGTTTACGCCATATTTGATGCATGCCCTGACGGGTCGTCAGAAACAGCAGTTCGGTATCCTGCAGGTTTACCCGGGGCAAAATATCCAGCCGGGAGCTTACAATAAAAGGCTTGGCACTTTCACCAGCCGCACTGGAATTGTCGACATCAGCATCGATCAGGGTCTGGCGCCAGATATCCGCCTGTTGCTGCTGGCTGGCATAGAATAATTGCTGAGCGCTGCTGCTAACTGAGTTAATCCGCTGTTGTGAGTAAAAATAATGCTGCAAACTAAGATCATCTTCCAACCAGTATAGCTGGTTACTGCTGGCCACCAGCAAAGGCTCGCCGGGTGGCCAGGCGATATCGACAATGCCAATATCAAGGTCGGTAGTGTGCTGCAGTTGTAGCGGCTGACCGTCCGCTAACTGATAAAAACTCAGTCGGCTGCTATCAGCACTAAGGTAGCTGGCAATCACAAGTTGCTTGCCGTTTGCCGCAACCTTAAGCGTGATGGCGCCGTTAAAGCTGGCGGGGTCTGCCAATGTCAGTTGTTGCTGATTAGCGGTAGCGAGCTGGAAGCGGTACACCAGATAGGGCTGGGTTTTACTTTGACGAAGCCGGTAATAAAACTGCTGGCTGTCGGGGTGCCAACTAGCTTGAAATGCGCTGTCAGCTGGGCATCCAAATAACGGTTGTTCCGGCGCCGGCCCAGTGAGCGGCAAAAGTACTATCTGACACTGCTGACCCTCCAGCCGCCGATACACAACTTTACTGCCATCAGGGCTGATACTGCCATTTAGCGCCTGTGCATCCGCGGTATCCAGTGGCTTATGTTGCTGGTCACTGTATAACCACATATAAATTTTGCCGCCGGCGTCGCGGCGATGGTAGAGCAACTGTCCATGCTGGCTGCTGCTGATATCAAACTCTGCACCATCAAAGCTGGTTACTGGTTCTGGAATAAGTACCTTATCGGGTTGACTGCTAGCCGGAATGGTTGTGTGCAACCAGGTCCAGCTGGTTGCCAACGCCAGCAAGCCAATTATCAGCAGCGGCCATAGCAGCGCACTGCGGGGCTTAGCGGCAGTCGCAGCAGACCCGGCTGCCAGGGTTGCAGCAGGTTCTGTCGGGTTATCCGTCAGGTTGGATATGGTATCTGCTGAGCCGGGGAGTATTCTGGTGTCGGGTAGCAGGCAATAGCCCAGTTTGGGAATAGTGGCAATATAGTCAGTATCCGGGTCCAGGTTGGTACAGGCTTTTCGCAACAAGCTCACCGCACGGTTAATGGCACTCTCGCTGACGACCCGCCCTTGCCAGATCTCATTTATAAGCTGCTCGCGACTAACCGGCTCGCCGGCACGCTGCGCCAGAAACAGCAGCAGCTCTGCCTGCCGCGGCTCTAATGCACAGTGTTGCCCGTTTAGTTGCAGGGTGCGGCGCTGCGGGTCAAATATCAGCTGGCCGAGCTGCCAGTTTCTGTTGTCCATATTTTTATCGCAACCCATTGTTTGTATTGTTGAAAGTTCAGTAAGGTTTTCATCATAAATTAATCATCGGGCCATTATCGCTATCATCGCGGCTTAGCATTAGCTTAACTGGCGACTTAATGTTAACAGGAAAGTAATATGAAATTACAACTAAGATTTTTACTGATGCTGCTGACAGCGATACTAAGCGGCTGCGGTGGTACCAGTGAAACGCAAGTTGAAAGCAACCTGATTGATTTGGGTCAACGCAGTTATTTACTGCAGCTGCCCGCAAACTATCAGCCAGAACAGGAATACAAGTTGTTGCTGGTGTTTCATGGTTCCGGCGGAAACAGCAAGGGCATGCGAAGTATCGCTAATTTCAGTGCTTACACTGATGACTATATCGTCGCTTACCCCCAATCAGGCACTGTCGAATGGAATGAAGGCTGTGGTTGTAACATCGCCAACCGGTTAGGGATCGACGATTTGGGTTTTGTTGATGAGGTTATTGCAGATATTAACAGTAAGCAGCGTATTCAGGCTGGTGAAATTTATGCCGCGGGTTTTTCGCAAGGCGGTCTGTTTACTCAGAATCTGGCTTGTAATCGCAGCACCCGCTTCAAAGCCTTTGCCGTGGTGGCAGCGCCAATGTCCAGTCAGCTATGGCGAAGCTGCGCGCCAGAGCAGGCGGTATCGATTATGATGGTCATGGGCAAAAGTGACACGGTTTTACCCTACCACGGCTTGTCTGATCTGAACTTCGCACTGATGTCCGCCCCGCGGGCCATTGCTCGCTTTGCCAGTTTAAATAACAGTTTGCCATTGGCGCTGCAGCGCGGCATGGCTTCTGATCAAGTGGAGTTGCTTAGTTACACTAATGGCCAGCAAAAAGCCGAGTTGTTTAGCATTGTAGAGGGCCAGCATCAGTGGCGGTTTAATCAATTTGATACCTCGGCTGAAATTCTGACGTTCTTCCGGCAACTGGATACGCCGCGCCTGCCGGAAGCCTCTGAGTTGGTGCAAGTTGACGATAAGCGTTTTCATGTGAGGCTGATGGGTGAGCAGCATGCCGGCCCGGCGGTGGTATTGTTAGCCGGGCCCAACCAAAACTACCACAGTGACAGTGCCTGGTTCAGCTTGTTGCAACCCGTGCTGGCAGAAAAATACAGGGTGTACAGTATCGACAGGCTGGGTAATGGCTTCAGTGATGCTGCCGACGACGTGTCGTACCGGCGCTTTGCTGACGATTTAGCCGCGGTACTGCAAGCGTTAGAAGAGCAGCGGGTTGTGGTAGTGGCGATGGCCAGTGCCAGTATCAGCGCGCGCTTGTTCTATGAAAACCATCATCAGACTACTGATATCAAAGCGATGCTACTGCTGGACCCGGACGTGCCCACCGCTAATGCGTTGAGCGTTTACCAGGGCTACCCTGCTGATTGGTATCTGGCTAATCTTGAGGCACTGATTCCGCATCTGGCCTCCGGCGCCTGGACCGAGCGGACGATGGAAAAACTGCAGGCCGAACGCAGTCATGCTGAGCAACTGGTGGGCACCAACCCGCTGATGGACTGGCAATATTTTGATCTAATCAGCCAGCAGCGTTTGCTGGTAAGCCATCAGCAAAGCCGGGCGCGGGAAATTGCCGCCTATACCGCTGATTTGGATGCGTACGCAGACCTCCCCATGTTAAATGCGATACCGGTGTCGGTAATAGATACCGATTTCGAGCAGGCTCAAATTGATGCCAATCCGGAAAGCGCAGCGCAGTTAAGGTTATGGCAGCAGGAGAGTAATAATTGGAATCAGCAGCAGGCAGAGCAGGCCAATGGTCAGTATATCGTGCTGAGCGACAGTGATCATCTGGTGCCATTGCAGCAGCCTGAAAAAATTACGGCCGCACTGGACTGGTTGTTTGCTCAGCTACAATTGCCTTAACTGGTTATCACCGTTGTGGGCAATTAGTTAGCGCATTGCACCAGCGTTTGATATTCGTCAAACGCAAAGTGATCGGTCATGCCGCTGATAAAATCCTGCAACAGCCGGCAGCGGTAATAAAGCTCAAGGGCGTTGTGCTCGCTGCCGATTGCGGCAACCGCCAGCTGATAAGCCGCAACATGCTTATTCGGCAGGCGGTGCGCCAGCCGCTGTTCCCGGCCAAACTGGTAGCCCTTATTCGCCAGCACAGCGGTAAAATCCGCAGCCGTTAACTGCAGTAGCGGCTGGTAGCTTTGCAGCAGGCCGGCAATAATGCGCTGGCCCTGCAGCTCAAGGGTTTCCACTTCGGGTTGATTAAACACAAACTGGCGGGCGACCTGTTTAAAAGTGCTGGTTATCGCATGATATTGGCTGCTGTCTTCCAGTAACGCCCGGTTTAAGCTGCCATGATAAACCGGTTCAATATTGGCGATAAACTGCTCAGCTGCGTGGCGCACCAGCGGGTGGATCATACCGACTCTAAGCTTAATAAAAAACTCAGAGCTTTTGTTAATGGGTTCGGCCGCGGCTTTATCCAGCGCCGCTTTTACCAGTGCTGAAAAACTCTCACTGCCACCACTGTG
The DNA here is from genome assembly GCA_963975465.1 of uncultured Chromatiaceae bacterium. Lineage (GTDB taxonomy): Bacteria > Pseudomonadota > Gammaproteobacteria > Enterobacterales > Alteromonadaceae > Alishewanella. The sequence goes on along the minus strand of CAXBHB010000002.1, from coordinate 180,102 downwards.
TGTGGCAATCAGCCTGCCTTGTGGCTCAAGCCGGGAATAGGCGTGGTTAAGCTGGGTTGCTAGTTCAGCCAGGCTGAACAGGCCTTTTTCTACCGCATCTTCCAGATCGGCCAGGCAGTAGGAAATGTCATCAGCGGCTTCCATAATATAGGTTAGTGGGTGGCGGTTGCCGGGCGTCGTATCCAGCTCCTGCCACAGGTTTTCAACAAAATGTTGCTCAGCAAAATAATAGCCGGGCTTTTTCTGCAAATAGTTTTGCGGGTGATGATTATCTGGTTTGGCAGCCGTCGCCAGCCGGGTATATTTTAAAATGCAGGCGGTTTGCGAATAGGTCAGGTTCATCCGCTGCAGGCTATGCACCAGCCTGATGGCCTGGGCATTACCTTCAAATCGGCTAAGCTCATCGCATAACGTTCGCCATAAGGGGTTATCTGCCAGCTGATGGCAACGGTTTAATTCAGGCAATGTCTGGCGAAACCAGTGGTTTATTGCGGTTTCACCGTTATGGCCAAAAGGCGGGTTGCCGACATCGTGCAGCAGACAGGCCATTTCTACCAGCGACTCAATGGGTCGCTCTAGCCCCGTTAAACCAAAAGCTTCTTGCTGTTCAGCTGATAATAAGCGGAATATCGTTTGCACAATAAAGCGACCGGTTTGCTGCACTTCCAGCGAATGGGTCAGCCGGCTGCGCACCGCCGCATTGCGCTCCAGTGGAAATACCTGGGTTTTTTGCTGCAAGCGCCGCACGGCAGCAGAGTTAATAATCCGGCCGCGGTCGCTTTCCAGCGCGCTTTGTAAGTCACCACTGCGGCTTTGTAATAACCGATCAGCTTTGATTTTGGTGCGAAAATTCATGAATTATAACCATCCTTTTTGCCTGGCAATCCGGGCCGCGTCAATCCGGTTAGCGGCATGCAGTTTGCTGATAGCCTCGGACAAGTAATTACGGGCGGTGCCCTCGGCAATATAAAGCGCAGCGGCAATCTCGCTGGTGCTTTTGCCGTCGCTTGCAAGACGCAGTGCCTGGCGTTCTTTGTCACTGAGCGGGTCTTGCTCACCCAGCGAGTTTAACAGCAGCTCGCTGTCGACCACTTTTTTGCCCGCCATCACCTGCTGGATGGCCTGCACCAGTTGTTCTACCGGTGCATCTTTTAGCAGAAAACCACCTACTCCGGCGTCCATTGCCCGTTTAACATAACCAGCCCGGCCAAAGGTGGTAATAATTACTACTTTTGTAGCCAACTGATGTTGCTGCACATGCTGCGCCAGCTCAATGCCGCTGTAGCCGGGCATTTCAATATCGCTAAGCAGCAAATCAAAGCTCTGGCTTTTTAACAGCGCTAATGCTGCAGTGCCATCAGCAGCTTCGGTGACCTCAAAACCAGCTTCGAGGCGCAGCAGGCTGGCCAGGGCAGTACGCACCATGGCCTGATCTTCTGCCAGTAAAATATTCATCACGTTGCTTCCTGTAACAGTGTGGGTGCCAGCTGTGGCAATACAATGGTGGCTGTAAGCCCCTGATGGTACTGCAGGGTCAGGGTAGCATTAATTGCCGCTAAGCGTTCACGCAAGCCGCTGATGCCATTGCCTTCTTTAATCTCTGTTTGCTGGCCGTTGTCACTTAAACAAATGTGTATATTACCAGCCTCAGCTGAAAAGCGTAGCTGGCAGCTGTCGCCTTTACTATGGCGCATAACATTGGTCACCAGTTCAGTCAGCGCCAGCACCACTGCCGTCTCCCGGCGGCTATCTAATTCAGGTATCTCGCCAGTTAATTCTGCCGCAAAACCCGCATCGCGCAGCCGGCTGAGCAGCTTAGCCACTTCCGCCGTTAGCCCCTGATGTTTGTAGCCCGAAACGCTTTGCCGCACCTGGCTTAAGGCAGCGCGGGCAATCTCGCTTAATTCGGTTAATTGTTGTTGCGCTGCCTCGGCTTGCTGGCGCGCCAGCAGCTTTTCTGCCAAATCAGCCTTTAAAATAATACTGGACAAGGTGTGGCCGAGAATGTCGTGCAAATCACGGCCAATTCTTTCCCGCTCTACCATGGTGGCCAGCTGTTTTACCTCGTCTTCACTTTGTTGTTCGGCCAGCCGATGCCGCAGCTTTGCGTGCTCTGCCCGCCCCAGAAAGCTTACGGCAAGCACAATAGGAATACCCATAACTAAAAACAGGTTCCAGTGCACAGCCAGCAGCACGTCCAGTAAAACAAGCAAACCAACCAGCAGCGTCATCAGCAGCAGATAGCGGCGCAAGGTATAGGCGAAGCCGATAAAAAAGCCGGCGTAAGCAAACATGGCGACAGAGCCCGGGTTTACCGGGGTAATCAGCGCCGCCACCAGCACTATGCCGGCAATGGGCCAGTGCATTTGATTGCGCTGGCAGCGGTAGGCCCAAAAGTAACATCCCAGAAACAGCAGCAGCGCCACGACCATACTAAGGTACTGCCACGGTGCAAAGCTCACGGTAAATAGCGGAATAATATAGAAAATAAGGTTTATCAGGTAAAGCCAACTTAGCTTACTTTCCAGTTTGTCGAATGACGTCATTTACTTCTCCCAGCCTGTTCTGCCTGCCAGTGTAATCAGCTACCGCGGAGTGCGCCAGTGACAAAGATCACAGTGTCGTATGACAGTTGTCATCCGCAATTGATGACAAACATTACCTGCGCATGACGGGCCGGACAATTAAGCTGATACCGTCGATATCAAAAACTTACAAACACGAACGGGATACATAACATGAAAACATCAAATTTAAAGATTTTAACGCTGGCGCTGGCTTTAGGTTTAACTGGCAGTCTGTTTAGTCCACAGGCCAACGCGCAACCCACTTCGTCTGCAGTGCAGCAGCAACAGGCGTGTGCCTGTTTTGAGGTTGAGGTTACCGGCCAGGGCCCTGCGGTTATTCTTATTCCCGGTGTCGCCTCATCGGGTGAGGTATGGCAGAGCACGGTACAGGTGTTAAAAGCCGATTATCAGTTGCATGTGCTTACTCTGGCTGGTTTTGCCGGGGTAAAACCGATACCAATACAAAGCTGGGGTGAGGGGTACCTGGCAATTCAGCAACAGGCGATTTTACGTTACATCAACGAGCAGCAGCTGGATAAGCCGGTGGTTATCGGTCATTCACTGGGCGGTTATCTGGCATTGGCGCTGGCGGCAAATGCGCCAGAGCAGATTAGCGGTGCCATTAATGTTGATGGCTTACCGGCCTTAGGTGCGTTATTCAGCCAGGCCGCCAGCAGCAATAATGAGCAGCCCCAACAACAACCGCAGCGGTTTGACCCGATGGCAATGGCAAAAAGTATGGCGTCGGACGAAGACTGGCAGCAACGGATCGTCGCCAATATGATGAGCTCTGACGGCCAGACTTCAGGTCGGGTAATGGGCGAGCTAATGCAGGCTGACTTACGGGGGCAGCTGGCCAACATCCGGGTGCCGGTGCTAACGCTGGGCGCGTTGCAAAATGGAGCGCCTTACAGCACACCCGAGCAGGTACAGCAAAACTATGAAACGCAGTTAGTTAATGCACCAGTGCAGTATCACCGCTTTGCCTTCGCCCCTGATGCTAAGCATTTTATTATGGCCGATGCCCCAGAATGGCTTAATCAGCAAATTAGCCAGTTTTTAGCCCAACCTGAGCAGGAGTAACCAATGAGCACACTGCAAACCCAGTTAAAGGTGACGGGCCTGGTTAAACGTTTCGCGGGCAAAACGGTACTGGACGGTGTTGACCTGAGCCTGGCCGCCGGCGAAGTACTGTGTATTCTTGGCCCCAATGGTGCCGGCAAAACCACCCTTATCTCCGCTATTTTAGGGCTTATCGGCGCAGATGGCGGCGAAATAGAGCTGCTGGGGCAGAGTCAAAAAGGCACTGCCCGCAGCATGGCACTTCGGCAGCAATGTGGGGTGATGATGCAGATTGGCAGCCTGAGCGCTAATTTAACGGTGGCAGAGCAGTGTGATTTATTCAGCTGTTATTACCAGAGCGGATACAGCGCTAAAGAGTTAGTTGGCCTGGCCGGGTTGGAGTCGCATGCCAACGCACGCTTTGGCCGCTTATCAGGCGGCCAGAAACAACGTTTGTTATTTGCCCTGGCGCTGGCCGGTAAACCGAAGCTGGTGTTTCTGGATGAACCAACCCTGGGTATGGATGTCGAGGCCAGGCGTAGTTTATGGCAGCAAATTCGTCAGCTAAAGCAACAGGGCGTGGCCGTGGTGCTAACCACCCACTATCTGGAAGAAGCTGAACAGCTGGCTGATCGGGTTATGGTGCTGCATCAGGGGCAGTTTATTGCCAGTGGTAGCCCGGCTGAATTAAAGGCACTAACCCGCTATAAGCTGGTGCAATGTTGCACGGCACTGAGTGATGAGGCGTTGCTGGCGCTGCCCGGGGTATTGCAGCTTAGCCGCGAGCAGGGAGGGATCACCCTACATAGTAGCCATGCTGAGCAAACGGTATTGGCGTTACTGACACAGGATAACAAAGTTAGCCAGCTGGAAGTAAAGCAGGTGGCATTGGAGCAAGCGTTTTTACAACTTACCGCACCCACTGCTGAGCACAGCAACGGAACTAAGGAGCACGCCGCATGAGTAGCTTAGCGATATATCAAAAGGAAGCCTGGTACGACTTAATCAGCGTCTGGCGTACCCCTGGCTTTGTGCTGCCGGCGCTGGCGTTTCCGGTAGTGTTTTACCTGTTTTTCGGGGTGCTGTTCAGCCCGGCGGGCAGCACCAGCCATGCCGCTTATATGCTGGTGACTTACAGCTGTTTTGGCATTATGGGGCCGGCGATGTTTAATTTTGCCATGAATATTGCCAGTGATCGGGCGCAGGGCTGGTTGACGCTAAAGCGTTTGTCACCGATGCCGGTCAGTGCCTATCTGCTGGCGAAAATGGCCACCAGCCTGGTATTCGCCATGCTCATTATTCTGATGTTATTCAGTGTCGCCGCTATTTTTGGCGACGTTCGACTGGAACGCAGCCAGTGGATTGGTTTAGCGCTGCTGTTGCTGGCGGGGACAATACCTTTTGCCTTTATAGGTTTGTTATTGGGCTTAACCCTGAGTGATAAAGCCGCACCTGGTGTGGTAAACCTGATTTATCTGCCTATGGCATTTTTATCGGGGTTGTGGCTACCTGTTACTATGCTGCCCTCATTTTTACAGCAACTTGCCTGGGTGTGGCCGAGTTATCATTTGTCGCAATTAGGGTTAAAGGTTGTGGCGATGGATCAGGGCCAGCCGGTGCTGTTGCATCTGGCTATCCTGGGGCTGACCACCGCGGTACTGATGGGGTTATGTGTGCTGGTCTTTCGCCGCTATACAGGAGCTAAATAATGAAAAGTCTGGTGTTTACCCTAATGGTGGCTTTGCTGGTGGGTTTTTTTCTGCTGTTGCCCCAGCCACAGCAAGTGTTGGCCCCGGCACGGCTGGCCATGGCAGCCACCCCGGCAGAACTAACGGATAACAGTTTTATGCTTGGCCCGGTAAAACTATTTGATGGCGAAAAGTGGCGCGATGAGCGGTTTGTTGAGATAAAAAACGGCCGGGTGCAGCAACTTTATCTCGATAAACCAGACAGCACACTGCCATGGGTAGACGGTAACAACCAATGGCTGATCCCGGGGCTTATTGACAGTCATGTGCATGCCTGGGGTGATGCGCTGGAGCAGGCACTGAATTTTGGTGTCACCACGGTGCTCGATATGTTTGGCGACCATCAGTTTCTGGCAGCACAAAAGGCCGCCAGAGCCAGCACGGCTCAAACAAACAAGGCTGATATCTACGGCGCAGGCACACTGGTTACTGCAACTAACGGCCATGGCACCCAGTACGGCAGAGAAATACCGGTTATTGCAGCGCCGGCACAGGCCAGTGAATTCGTGGCAGCGCGGCTGGCAGAAGGCTCGGACTTTATCAAAATTGTATATACCTCGGATAAAGCATTGCGTCGTTTCAGGCCTTCGATTGACCTGGCCACCCTCACCGCAGTGATTACAGCAGCCAAAGCGCAGGGCGTATTGGCGGTGGTGCATATTGCAGATTTACCGTCGGCCGGCGAAGCGATAGCGGCGGGTGCAGATGGCCTGGTACATAGCTTTTTCAGTGAGCCGGTAAGCAACGAGTTACTGCGGCAAATGGCTGACGGGCAACACTTTATTGTTCCGACTATGACGGTAATGGAAGGTATGCTCGCCAATAAAATAAATGAAGAATTGCTGCTGAAGACCCCGCCAGCTGCGCTTACGCTTGCAGCGATAAGCAGTTTGACGGAGCGTTTCAGCCATTCACCGATCCCGTCAGACCGATACGCCTTGTTAGCAAATAATACTAAACAAATGGCTGAGGCAGGAATTTTACTGCTGGCTGGCTCTGATGCACCCAACCCAAATACCGACCATGGCGTCAGTTTAATTGTTGAAATGGTGTTGTTGCAGCGTGCCGGCGTGCCAGTGCTACAGGTGCTGCAAAGTGCCACCTCTGCTCCGGTAGAAGCCTTTGGCCTTAACGAAGTGGGTTATCTGCGGCCAGGCTACAAGGCGGATATGTTGCTGCTAAACCAGGATCCGATGGCTGACCTTACAACTTTGTTGGCACCCGCGGCCATCTGGAAAAATGGCTGGCTGCATCAGCCGGAATTACCAACCGCAAATTCTGCATTAAACAGCGGACTGATAGCGGACTTTAACACTGATTTAAATGCCCGCAGTGGCGGTTTCGCAGCCAGCAGCGACAGCTTGATGCAGGGTAAATCGGCAGCAGAAATCAGTGTGCAGCAAGGTGTGTTAAAGGTAACGGGAACTACCCGCCCTGGCTTTGCTTATCCCTGGGCGGGGGTTGCCTGGCAAACGGGCAACAGCATTGAAAACGGCAGTGATTTCAGCGATATCAGCGGTATCCGTTTTAACATTCGCGGCACCCCGGGCCAGTACCGGTTGGATGCGTTCTCCGCCGGCAGCTTTATGCCCGTCAGTCATCGTTTTACAGTTACTGCTGACTGGCAAACCATTGAGCTGCCGCTAACGGTCTTTCCCGGCTTAAATGCCAAAGCGGTCAGTATGTTGCTCTGGAATGGCCCACAGGGCGAGTTCAGCTTTGAACTGGATGATATAACCCTGGATTAAGCTACCGTGTTAACTAAGCTGATACTTTTCCAGGCGGTATAACAGGGTTTTATAAGGTAGTTGTAATAACTTGGCGGCCTGAGCTTTATTACCGCCGGCGCGGTTCAGGGCCTGCAGCAGGCAATCGCGTTCATGCTGCTGCCAGTTCAACCCTTCTGCCGGTAATGCAAACTGCCCGGTACCTATCGTGCTGCTGGTTAACCCTGCCAGCAGCTCCTGCTCATCGCCCAGTAACACAAAGCGTTCAATCCGGTTGGCCAGTTCACGCACGTTGCCAGGCCAGGGATAGTCCATTAATTGTTTCAGGGTGGTTTTATTCAGCGGTGGCAGGGCAAGCTGATAACGCTTCTGGCTTATCTGTAAAAAATGCTGAATTAACTGCGGGATATCTTCAGTACGCTGGCGCAGCGCCGGCATATGCAGTGGCACTACATTCAGGCGGTAATATAAGTCTTCCCGAAAACGGCCTTCTTGCACGGCCTGCGCTAAGTCCTGATGACTGGCGGCGATTAACCGCACATTAAGGTCAATCTCCTGATGGCTGCCCAGCCGGGTTACTTTACCTTCCTGCAACAGGCGCAACAATTTCGCCTGCAGGCTTAACGGCAGCTCGGCCACTTCATCCAGAAAAAGCGTACCCCCGGCTGCTGCTTCAAACTTACCGGCTTTGGCCTGATGGGCGCCGGTATAGGCGCCTTTCTCTGCACCAAACAGCTCTGCTTCAGCCAGTTGCTCGGGAATGGCGCCACAGTTAATGGCAATAAACGGGCCTTTGTTGCGGCCTGACAGCTGGTGCAAGGCCCGAGCCGCCAGTTCTTTGCCGGTGCCGCTTTCACCGCTGATCAGCACCGTGGCATCACTGTTCGACACCCGGTTAATTCGCTGAAACAACTGCTGCATACAGGGCGCTTTGCCAATTAAATCGACCAGTTGGCGCTGTTCGCTAAGTTGCTGACTAAGCTGGCGGTTCTGGCTGCGTAACTGCCTGGCGTTTAAGCCCTTACTAACGGCTAACAGCAGTTCCTGGCGTTTAAAGGGCTTGGTTAAGTAGTCATCGGCGCCGGCCTGAATTGCTTCAACCGCATGGCTGACTGAGCCATAGGCCGTTGCCACCACAAAGCCCAGTTCCGGCAGGTTGCTGCGCACATAATTCAGGATTGTTAAGCCGGTATAATTACCCAGTTTCCAATCACTGAATACCAGTTCAATGTGTGGTTGCTGTTTTAACAGCACCAGCGCGTCTTCCACGCTGGCGGCGCTGAATACCTGATATTGCTCGGCCTGCAGCAGTTTGCCAAGCAGCTGGCGTTGCTCGTTGTCATCTTCAACCAGCAGGATAGTTGCGCTCATTGTGATGCCCCGGCAAGCGTAACGATAGCGCAGCAGCCACCCTGCGGCCGGTTAGTCAGTTCAATCGCCCCGTGGTAATAAAGCTTAAGCAGCCGGCTGCTGATATACAGCCCCATGCCGGCGCCATCCGCTTTGCTTGAACAATGCGGGCTGAACAGTCGCGACACAATATCGGCACTAAGCCCGGGGCCATCATCGCAAATTGTTACCAGTACCAGCTGCGGTTTGGCTTGCACATCGATACTAATCTGCCCTTTGCCGGCACAGGCTTCAACCGCGTTGGCCAGCAGGGTATGAAAAATACTGCGTAGCTCGGCTTCGGCGCCGGCCACCCTGGCCTGAGTATCGCCGCTGAAGTTGAACTGCAACTGGCCATTACTGAATTCCAGCAGCAAATCATTAATCACATTCTGCAGTGATACCGGTTGGCTGCGGTCAATATCGGCACAGCTTAACGTTAGCATGGCGGTCAGGTTACGGTTGATATGCTGCATTTTTTGTTCGGCCTGCTCGCTTAAACGCTGGCGCAACTGCGGGTCGTCACTGCTGGCGACCTGCTCCAGCAATAAGCTTAAAGTATGAATGGGGTTACGCAGCGCGTGTACCATCCCCCGGCTTATTTCGCCCAGTTCGGCCAGATGTTGTTGTTGCTGGTGTTGCTCTGCCTGCGCAGCTAACGCCGCCAGCTGGCTGCTCATTTGGTTAAATTGTTCGCTGACAAACCGATACTCTGCTAACCCTGTTGTGGCCACCTGCTGACCAAGCTGACCCTGCTGCAGCTGTTTAAAACCCGCGACCAGCCGTTGCAAAGGCTGAATAAGGCGGTGACCAAGCCAGAGCGCAATTAACATGGCCAGTGCGGTGCTGGCGGCTATCAGCAGCATGGTATAACGGGTAAATTCCGCAATCAGCGGCCCGGCTTGATTAAAGCGGCCGCTGCGGTGAAGTTGTTCCGCGCGGTCTTGCAGTTTTTCGGCGGCTATTTGTTGCAACAAATGCTCTACCGCATGCTGCTCCTGCTGCCAGTGAACATCAGCAAGTGATTCAATGCTAAGTTGCCGGCCGTCTTTTTCAATCTCAATAATCCGCACTCTATGTTCGGGCGATTCGGCCTGCTCTCGCGGTGCCTCACCGTTGGCTGGTACTGGCGGCGCCGGAGGCCGGGGTGGCCTGCGGATAATGGTCTCCAGCTGGTTAGCCGTTTGCGCCAGGACTACCCGGGTTATTTCTGAACTACTGCTGCTAATTTGCTGCTCTATCTGGCCCTGAAAAAACCGCACCAGCCAAATCTGGCTGGCTGCCATAACCAGTAACAGGCAAATTATGCCCAAACTCAATGCCCAGCGAATTGACATACTGCCGTTCTCAATATTACGAATAGTGCTTAACTTACAACGACCGTGCCAGTTTGCCAAAGCTACTGACGGCGGTGGTTCGCCAGGTAACCGGCGGCAATGGTAAGTGGTTTGCTGACGATTTATCCCGATATCGGGATACACCATAGCAGATATCGGGATGTCTCTGCTGGTGATTATTCCAGACTATTGATTTAAATAGATAAAAATATTGGCATTAAACTTTCATTAGTAAAGTGCATTTTGCGTAACAAGGATTTAAAGGAGCAACAAGATGAAAATGATAATAGTTAATGCCGCTTTAATCGCGTTTTTAACGGGTTGTGCTTTACCCCAGGCGCAAGCAGAACAGAGCGCGCCAGAGACAGAGCATGAAACCCGGATTGTGGTAATGCAAGACGGCGAGAAAAAGGAGTGGCGCTTTAGTGGCGAGAACTGGCGCGACAGTGAGGAATGGCAAAAATTCAGTGCTGAGCTGGCGCCTGAGCAACAGCTAAAGCTGGAAAAATTACTGAGTGAAGCGCCGCCGGTACCGCCGATGCCACCTCATCCGCCGCGTGTCAGCTGGCATCAGGCTGACGGTACTAAACACGTTATTATTCACAAAGACGTCGATGGCCATCAACAACAGCAACTGATTGAAATCCATCAGCAGGCAATTGAGCACGGCAAACAGCGCCAGATTGAGATCCACCGGATAGCCGGCGAGCATGCAAAGTTAAGGCACATTGAAATTCAGCGTGAAGCGGGTGAACACAGCTTCAGTGCTATTAAACATTTACTGGAAAACGCCGAACTTGATAAAGAGCAATTGCAACAACTGCAGGCGCTGTTAGACAGCAAACACTGATCAAATAAGCCGGCTTTTACGCCGGCTTATGTGTGCTTAGGCCTGGTTTACCAGGGCAGCTCACTGCCATTACTATGGTAAAACTTGCCGCTGTTAGCCGAGCCCAGTTTGCTGATCAAACCCCTTAGCCGGTTCGCGGCTTCATCTGGGCTGATATCGCCGCCAAAACCAACCATCTCAGTTTGCACATAGCCGGGATGGTAAATGCCAACGCTGATTTTGCGCGGCGCCAAATCGTTTGCCAGCGACATACTGCCAGCGTTCAGCGCTGCTTTTGACATCCGGTAACCGTAATAACTGCCTGAATCGTTATCGGCAATTGAGCCCATTCGGCTGGTGATCATCGCTATTTTGCCGCCATCTTTTATGGCACCAACCAGCTGCTGGCTTAGCAACAAGGGCGCAATGCTGTTTACCTGCAACTGTTTTAAAACAGTGTCTTCATTAAAGTTATCCAGGGTTTCATTGCAGAAAATACCGGCGTTGTTGATCAGTACATCTATACTGTTATCGGCGAATTTAGCCGCAATTTCTTTGATTTTGTGCGGATCGCTCAACTCAGCCCCGCTATACAGAGTGATATCTAAATCTGCCAGCTCGGCTGATGGCTGCCGGCAAATTACCGACACTTTGTCACCGTTAGCCAGATACTGTTTCACAAACGCCAGGCCAATACCTTTATTGCCGCCGGTAATCACGATATGTTGCATAATGCTGCTCCTGCTAAAGGGTTATAGCCAAGATATCCGGCCAGCTTGTCAACAATTCAAGGTGTGCCCGGCGATTGACCGCCGGCAACACCTGCTATCCCATACTCAGGCGACTTTTCAGCTCGTCTTTATAGCGTCGCGACAGCGCTAAGGTGGTGCCGCATTTCAGGGTGATTTCGCCATCGCCGCTGCTTTGATACTGCAGGCTGTCTATTTGACTCAGGTTTACTGCCAAACTGCGATGACTGCGGCAAAACCCCAAAGGCTCCAGTTGTTGCAGGGTAGCATTTAAGGTTGCCCGCAACGGATAAATCCGGCCTTTGCTGTGCAAGTTAACGTAGTTACCACTGGCCTCCAGCCACTCAATATCGCTACTTCGCAGCAAAAACTCCCGATCAAGTTTTTTAACCAGGTAGTGCTCGGGGGCTTTAGGTGTGTCGGTAGTGGCTGCCGTATCGGGCTGATCTGTCTGGCCTAACTGATGTGCTTCGCCACTTAAACGCGAATAAAAAAAGCTCGCCAGGTGGTAGCAACCCAGAAAAAACAAATAGGCCCAGGCATCTTTGCGGTATTCATAGAAAAAATCCGCGGTGAGTGGCTCAAAGCCATAGCTGCTGCCGGCCAGCGCATAAAATGGCTGGCGCAGCAGCACCATCAATACAATATGCAGCACGGCAAACAGCAGTGAGCCAGTTAGATGAAAAGCCAGTTGGCGGCCAACTGCTGTCAGGCGCAGTGGTTGTTGCCTGAACCACCAGAATAGCAACGGGCAGAGCAACAAAGTACTGACAGCACTGCTGTATTCCCATAATACCGGATGCCACCAAAGGCTTTCGGTCGTACCATTGCGTTGCAGATCGGCCCAGACCGAGCTGGCATTTACCGCAGCGTTAATCATGATAAACACGGCGAGTAATAGATAGCCATGGCGCTTCGGATTGTGGATCAACTGCTCTGTCAGGCCGGCTGAATACTGGCGATTAAAGTTTTTGCTCACTGGTCCCCACATTTCATCATTATTTACCACCTTTCAGCCCTGTCTGCCACCGCCTGGCCACTGCGGGCTGTTTTTCTAGCATGTCACATAGCATACTGGTTATCCAATAACACAGGCAACCAGCTCTATTTGCTAAAAGGCGATTAATGCTTATTCCCGTTCACACCGCTCATGATTCACATGCTGCTTCCCCAATGCAGTCAACTGCGGCCGCCTCCCGGCGTTATGATCTGGACGGGCTGCGGGTGCTGGCTTTTGGCCTGCTGATTTTTTATCACACCGGCATGTTGTATGTGGGGCGCTGGGGCTTTCACTTTAAAAGCCAGTATTTGTCGTCTTCGCTGGAATACCTGATGCTGCTGTCATCCCCCTGGCGCATGCTGCTTATCTGGTTTATCTCAGGCTACGCATTGGGCGCAGTGATGCAGCACTTTGCGGGTTGGCGTTATGTATTGCAGTTTGGTTTGCGGCGCACGGTACTCCTGCTGTTGCCACTGTTGGTTGGGCTGTGGCTGATAGTACCGCCACAGCTGTATGCCGAAATGGTACAAAAGGACGGCTTATCAATGAGTTACTGGCAGTTTTATCAGGCTTTTTTTGATTTACAGCACCCGCTGTTTGCAGAGTATCAAAGTGGTGTCTGGCCTCATGTCGATGTAAACCATTTATGGTTTTTACGCTCCTTATGGCAGTTTACTTTGTTAGCGCTGGTATTAATGCCGTTGTTGCATAGCCGGCTGCTGCAACAAGGTTGTCGCTGGTTTTGTCAGCTGGCCTTGCCCTGGCAACTGCTGGCATGGTCTGTGTTAATGTTGTTAATCCGTACCGAGTTTACCGGTGATGCCAGGCGGGAGCTGCAAGGGTTTGCCGTTTTTTTGCTGGGGTTACTGGTGGTGCGTCAGCCAGGCTTCTGGCAGCAACTGGCACAGTCGCGGCGCTGGCTGGGTTGGCTGTGTTTGCTTAACTATGCGGTGATGTGTTGTTGGTATTTTTTTGCTTATCAGCCAGAGCAACTGCCTTTAGCGCTGCAACCGGCGATTGAGCCCGGGCTGCTTTTAAGTTTCTCGGTGCAGGCGATAGCGATGCTATTTTGGTTGCTGGCGCTGGCGCAGCATTATCTGAATAAACCACACCCTAAGCTGGCATTAGCAAACCGGCTGGTATTTCCGGTGTATCTACTGCATCAGAGCCTGATTATTATGGCCGCGTTATGGCTAACCCCCTATGCATTGGGCGGTGCTGCCGAAGCCATACTGGTGCTGTTGTTCACCCTGTGCGCCTCAGCGCTGTGTCTGTTATTGTGCTGGAATCTGCCGTGGCTGGCGCCGTTGGTGGGCTTAAGAACGCCTTACCCCTTCAGTGCCGGCTGGCGCAAAGCCGGCCTGGCGTGCGGCGTACTGTTGGTTACCCCGCTGGCACTGACTTTGCTGTTTTAGCCGCAAGTATGTAAGCCGGTTGCGCCCGTTATTCCGGTGCTACTAATTCGGCAGGTAACGCCCAGCTGGTGGTTAGCAGCTCGCCCTGCCAGGTTTGCAGGGTAAGCCATACTTTGTCAGTGGCATCGAGTTGCGGTGGCGCGATGGCATGGACATGCTGGCCATGGCGGCTACCGTGTAAAATTCCTTCTTCGTGTTGCTGCAGTTCAGCCAATGGCAGCGGTGTGGGGCCGATATTCAGATAGCCCTGGCGGATGCTGGCAATGTCACCTTGATTAAACATCAGTAAAAAGTCTTTTACGTACTGATCATGGTGGGCGTAGGGTGGTTTTAAATCCAACGGCATGGGTGCAATTTCAAACTGGCCCAGCTGCTGCGCCGGCCAGGCTGGTGGAAACTCCGGGGTCAGCGAGTTGTATAAAAACCATAGCGGCAACAGCAGTACCAGGCCATTTAACTTAAATTTATGCCGTTGCCAGAATGTGTTACTACGCGCCATCCGGCACCTCCTGCGAATAGGTTACATTGCGACTGTCGCGTGTGGCCTTTACTGTGCGACTGCCCCAGATCATAAAACCGGTGATCGACATGCCCGACAACAACAGCCCGAATAAAAACCAGATAGCCTTGGTCCAGATCCCGCCAATAGTACCGTAGTGCAACGGGTCGGCGATATGCATTACCGTTTGCAGTGCGTTCATGCTTTCGGGGGATTTTTCATGGGCAATTTCGCCGGTCCAGGGGTTAATGCTCAGGTTGTAGGCGTACTGATCATAAAAAATATGATCGCCACCACCCATCAGGGTATACATGCCGCGGTTGTGCTCGGGCAACATTAAAAAGCCGGGCTGAAAGTCGGGGAAACGCTGCGTGGCTATTTGCATGGCCGCAGCAAAATCGATCGGGGCAGTGTTGGACGAGGCTGGCAAGTCGGCCACGGCTACCAGAGGCGCATGCTGTTCAATATCAATATCGGCATGCCACATCACCGCCTGCACCAGATACCATAATCCGGTAGCGCTCATTACCATTAAAAACCAGATTGACCAGACCCCGGCCAACCGGTGCAGGTCGGTCAGTACGGTTTTTTTACCCTGATTTAACCGTACCTTGGGCCTGGTAAAGCTGCGCCAGAAGTTTTTGTAAATAACCAGACCGGTAATCAATGCTCCCAGCATTACCAGCGCCATTGCCGACACCAGATAATAGCCAACACTGTAGCCACTTTGCCATGGAAACAGCAGCCAACCATGCAGGCTGCGCATAAAGTTGATAAAGGTCATGCCCTGGTTAATCTGCTGAATGTCACCGCTGTATTGATTAACGTAGGCAATGGCAAAGGGCTTATCGTGGTCAGTAAAAATAACGGCATTAACCAGATAAGGTTCAAACACCATCACACTGCCGACATCGGCAGTTGGATAAGCTTGCTGTACTTTTGCCACCAGCTCAGCGACCGGTTTGGCTGGTAGCTTGTCAGGGTTGCTGGCCCGGGCGGCCGGGTTAGTCAGCCAGGTCAGTTCATGGCTGAACACCGCTACTGTGCCACTTAAGCAGACAAAGCAGAAAATCAGCCAGATTGGCAGCGAAAACCAGCCATGTAATTGAAACCAGAAACGATTGCTGAGTTTTGCCATGTAAGTCTTGCCTGTGGTTGTCACTGAAGTTAATACAAGAGCGTCATAATAATCTTAATAGGAATGATTATCAACTCTATTGTAATTGAGAGTTATTTGCATTTAGAATGCCGGCAACTTTCAAAACAAGGAAAAGTCAGCATGAAGTATTCAGTATTAGCCGCCAGCATTGCCATGGCCTGCAGTTTGCCCTCGGTTGCCGCCGATCGCAGCCAGACTGGCAGCAGTGCCCGTGAGGACGGGATAGAGGTGATTACCGTAAAAAGTCAGCGCGGTCTTATTTCTTACGTCAGTGCGTCGGGTGCCAAATCAGATACGCCAATTATTGAAACGCCATTGTCAGTATCGGTACTGACTGAAGAGCGGATTGCTGATTTGGGCGCGCTGACAGTACAGGACGCGCTGGGCTATGTCTCCGGTTTGTACAATGGTCCCTATGGGCTGGATACCCGCGGCGACTGGGCACAAATTCGAGGTGTCTCGCCGGTGCAATATCTGGATGGCTTAAAATCGTTGTTTGGCTATTACAATAATGTACGGGTACCGCCTTATACGTTGCAGCAAATTGAGATATTAAAAGGTCCCAGCTCCGTATTGTATGGTCAGGGCTCAATAGGCGGCATTGTTAATCTGGTAAGCAAAAAGCCTGAACCGGTAACCAGTGGACAGTTATGGGCGCAGTTGGGTAACCATTCACGTAAGCAACTCGCGGGCGATATTACCGGTGCCCTGAATGATGATGCCTCGGTGCAGGGCCGGCTGATTGGGTTATGGCGTGATAGCGACACTCAAACCGATTATGTGCCGGACAACAGTGTGCTGCTGGCACCGTCGTTAAGCTGGCAGGCCACTGAGGCGACTAAATTTACTCTGCTGGCAAATTATCAGCAGAATGAATCAGGCTCCAGCACCCAGTTCTTCCCGCATCAGGGCACCATTTTGCCAAACGATTTTGGCCAGATCCCCAGTAGCCGCTTTGTCTCAGAGCCGGGCTTTGACAAATATGACACAGAACAAACCGCAGTAACGGCAATTATTGAACATGATCTGTCAAACGACTGGCAGCTGCGACTGGCCAGCCGCTACAGCGACAGCCATGCCGATTACCATACTATGTATGGCTGGCCACCCGTGCTGCAGGACGATAACCGCAGCATTCAACGTTTATCCTACGTTAGTTCAGCCGATTCACGCAGCCTGACCAGTGATCTGCAGCTGCACGGCAACGTGCAAACCGGCAATATTGAACACAAATTGGTGGCGGGTGTGGACTATCAGCACGCTTATACCGACAACGACTATATTTATGGCGATGGCGGCCTGCTTGATTTATATAATCCGGTCTATGGTCTGTTTCCTGTTCAGCCGGGTAAAGCCGATGTTGCAGACTTGCCATCTGCTACTAACTATCAGACCGGCGTTTATCTGCAAAACAACATGAAAATCGCGAGTAAATGGCTGGTATCAGCGGCGATAAGGCGCGATAAGGCAACAACCAACCCTCAGCTAGATACTGCTGCCAGCCAATATGCGACTACCGGCCGTCTCGGTTTTATGTACTTGCTGGAGAGCGGCGTGTCACCTTATATCAGTTTCAGCGAATCGTTTGAGCCACTGCTGGGCAACGATGCTTATGGTAAGGCATTTGTGCCAAAGAAAGGCGAACAGTGGGAAGCGGGTTTAAAGTACCAACCCCGGGGCACTGAACACCTGCTGACGGCGGCGGTATATGAAATTAAAGAGCTAAACCGCACGACGAGTTTATCGGCAGCACAGGCCGCAGATCCGGCGGTAACTAACCCCAGTGGACAGGTGCAGGATGGTGAAGTAACGTCCAAAGGTGTAGAGCTGGAAGCACAGCTGGCGTGGCATGAGCTGGATATCTACGCCAGCTATGCTTATATCGATGCTTATGTCAGCCAGAGCAACACGCTGGGTGAAGCAGGTGCAGCCTTAGCAGCGCAGCCGGACCATTTGGCGTCAATCTGGGCTACATGGCGCCCGGCTGCATTGCAGCATTGGCAGTTTGGCGCAGGGGTGCGCTACGTGGGCGAAACCTCAGACGGTACCGCTTATGTCGAGCAAAATGGCGCAGTGTTAAACAACCCTTTGATCACCGTCAGCTATACCTTGGTCGATGCAATGATTGGCTATGAAGTTGGGCGCTATAACCTGAGCTTGCAGGCTCAGAATATTACCGACAAAACGGTGATTACATCGTGTCTGGGCCGCGGCGATTGTTTCTATGGTCAGCGCCGGGCCGTCAGTGCAAATCTGCGTTATTCCTTCTGAATACACGTTGTCTCATAAAAAATGGCCGCTGTTGCGGCCATTTTTATCTCAGTAGTACTTTTAGAACGCCCAGTTCAGGGCTAAACGAACATTACGTGGTTCCCCATAGTTGTATTGCTGGGTTAAGCCACTGTAATAGGTTTTATCAAACAGGTTATGTACATTAAGCTGCACGGCCAACTGCTTATTCACTTCATAGCGGGCCATCAGGCTGGCCAACACAAAGCTGTCTTGTTTTATCTGATAGGTTTGATCGCTCAGCAACAGCGGTAGCACATCACTGTACGACTCACTCTCCCAGCTCATCCCCGCACCTACCGTTAAGCCTGCCAGTGCATCAACAAACTGATAGGTGGAGAACAGGTTTAATTTTTTACGCGGGTGATTAACGTTAATCTCTGCGCCGCTACTCGCTTCAGCCTTAAACTGAGAATAGCCGGCGCTGATATTCCAGCTGTCATTTACCCGGCCGATAACTTCCAGCTCAAAACCTTTGCTGGTAGCGCCTTTGGCAGCAAATGACGGGAAAAAATTATTTGCCGGGTCGTTAAACTCAGCATCAGCCTGGGCTAAGTTGTCCTGCTCAATCCGGAATACCGCAACCGCGGTTTGCAAAGCACCGTTCAGGTAACTGCTTTTCAGGCCCAGTTCCTGATTACTGCCAATTACCGGGTCCAGAAAGTCGCCGTTACGGTCATAGGCATTTTGCGGGGTGAAAATTTCAGTGTGGCTGGCGTATAGCAGGTGATTATCGATCAGCTGATAGGTCAGGCCTGCATAGGGTATAAACTGACTGTCGCCAAAGTCCTGAACCACACCGTAGTTGGTGCCAGAACGCTGCCAGTCAGTGTAGCGACCACCAGCAATCAGCTTTAACTGTTCTGTTATGGCAAAACGGGTAGCGGCGTACAGGCCCTGCTGCTCGGTATCCAGGTCAACATCTTTGGTTGGGATAGCTGCCCAGCCGGGTTCGGCGACACTGCCATCCCAGTTATAGAAGTTACCCGTGCCTGGCCAGTCTAATGCTGCAAAAACCAATACTTCTGATTGTTGCTTGCTGTGCAGCGCGCCGACTACTACTTCATGCTCGCGGCCCAGCAAGCTGTAACTACCCTGCAGCTGAAGATCCAGGCTGTCCTGTTTACTAAAGCCATCACTGTTATATGGCCAGGCAATCAGGCCTTCGCCGGTTTGCTGGTCGGCCGCGCCATAAATATACAGCAGGCGGGTTTGCGCCGAATTTTTACTGTGATTGTAGTTGGCTTTTAACTGCCAGCCGTTGCTGAATTGTTTAAGCAGACTGATAAAATGATTTTTACTGGTCGAATCCCAGCGGGTCCAGTTGGCCGCCGTGGTGGTGGAGCGGTCCCAGTCAGTTGGCGTGTCATTACTGAACAAGGGCGGTAGTGCACCCCAGGTAGACGCTGTCGGGTTGTTGTCCTGATAACTGCTACCCAGGCTCAGTGAGATCCCATGCTCAAAGTCGGCATCCACTACCCCGTACAATACGGTTTTATCGTCTTTTGCTAAATCCCGGAAACTATCGCCCTGTTCTTTTTTAGCCACTACACGGGCCCGGATATTGCCATCGTCAGTCAGTGGCGTGCTAACGTCTGCTGTGACAAAGCGTTGGTTCCAACTGCCAAAACCGCCATTAACATAACCCGTGAGCTCCCGGGCATTGGCGTGTTTACGAACCAGATTAATTGATGCAGAGGGCTCACCGACACCGGTTAACAGGCCGGTAGCGCCGCGTACCACTTCAATCCGCTCGTAAATGGCCACGTCGGTAATGGTCTCGCCTGAATCGCCGGCTAAACTCCAGGCCAGCGGCACGCCATCCAGCTGGTATTTGTCAATATCGAAACCGCGGGCGCTAAAGGTATTACGGGTACTGTCGAAGGCTTTACCTGATAAACCTACCGTCTGGATAACCACGTCGTTAATGGAGCTAAGGGCCTGATCAGCAATGCGCTGAGCCGTTAAAACGCTGACGGACTGCGGCGTTTCCAGCAGGGTTAGTCCCAGGCCGGTAGCGGTATCTATGGTTTCATTGACGGTGTAATTCCCTCTGACGGTAAGGGTCTCTATCGCTTGTTCATCGCCGTTGTTTGCTGCCGTTTCAGCGACAACGTTAAACGTCGTTAAAGGCAGTAACGCCAGTTGGATTGCCAGTACCAGTTTACCTTTATTCATTGCTTGCTACATCCTCAGCCGAAAGTGGTGGTAATGATACAGTAATGATAACGATTATCAATACCGTTCGTACTGAAGAGTATATTTATTGTGGGTACACCGCCGCGCATGTCGCTGGGTTTAGCGTGACACTGCCAGTGCGTGTTGCAGCAACGCGATCAGTTTCAGCAACGTGGCTTCATCGGCATCAGCTATACCAATAACTAACCCGCGCTCTGGCTCGTTTAAAAAGCAGTAACGGCTAAAGGGTTGTACTTTAAAACCCTGGTTATTTAACTGCCGGCATAATGCCACATCATCCGTGAGCTCCGGCAATAACAATGTCAGGTGCAGGCCGGCGTCTTGCGCCAGCAAGGTGGCGTGTGGCAAGTGCTGTTGCAGTAATGCCACCGCTTGCTGCTTACGCTGCTGATAATAGCGGCGCATTTTGCGCAGGTGACGGTTAAAGTGGCCCTCGTCAATAAAATCGGCCAGTACCGCTTGCGGCAGCATGGCCACATCGCCGTGCAAGGCTTGCTGAATGGCGCTGGCCCGGCCTGCCAGTTC
This sequence comes from uncultured Chromatiaceae bacterium, assembly GCA_963975465.1. Taxonomy (GTDB): domain Bacteria; phylum Pseudomonadota; class Gammaproteobacteria; order Enterobacterales; family Alteromonadaceae; genus Alishewanella. The sequence continues at coordinate 159,608 of CAXBHB010000002.1, read as the reverse complement.
TGGCGGTAGCACCAGATATCCCAGGCGCAGGCCAGGAAACAGGGTTTTACTGAAAGAGCCGGCAAACAGCACCCCCTGGCCGCCGGCTAAACCCTGTAAGCTGGCCATCGGCCGGTGCCGGTACTGAAACTCACTGTCGTAATCATCTTCAATTAACCAGCACTGTTCACTGTCTGCCCAGTTCAGCAACGCCAGCCGTTGGCTTAGCGGCATAATACCGCCGCAAGGGTACTGATGCGAAGGCGTTAAAAACAATGCTTTAGCTTGACTTGCAAGCGGCAAACAGGCTGGATCCAGGCCGTTGGCACTGGCTGCCGGAATAAAGCTGATGCTTAGCTCAGCCAGTTGCAATGCCTGCTTTAACCGTGGGTAACCCGGTGATTCCATTAAAACGTGCTGGCCACTGCTGGCGACTAACCGGGCGGCAATAAACAGGGCCTGCTGGGCGCCGGCGGTGATCAAAATAGCATTTTCATCACACACCAATTGCCTCGACTGGCGCAGATACAGGGCCAGGGCCTGGCGCAATGGCCGGTAGCCCAGTGGTTCGCCAGCCATGCCACATAACACCGTCCGGTCAGCGTGGCGCTGCTGTAACTGCTGCCATAGCCTAAACGGAAACTGTTGCAGCGCCGATACGCCGGGCTGTAACCGACCTGCCACAGAAGCTGCTTTTGCCGTTAAGCCATAGTGCTGGCTGGGTAGCGCCACCGCTGTTGCCGCGTTACTGTGTTCTGCGGCAAAAAAGCTATCGGGCAGTGCTGTAACAATGGCATAGCCGCGGCCCTGTTGTGGCTCAATATAACCTTCGGCCACTAACTGTTGTAATGCCTGCTGCACGGTGCTGCGGCTAAGCTGTAAATCTGCCGCCAACTGCCGCTCAGAGGGTAATAATGCGTCTGCAGGCCATGTTTTACTTAATAGTTGCTGGCGCAGGCTCCGGTAAAGCTGCTGCTGTAATTCACCGGTACCACTTAGGGTAAGGGCATCAGTGTTCAGGCGATAAGCTGGCAACTGGTTTGCTCCATTTGTAAAAACTGGTTATTTATAACATGCCAGTTTAGCGGTGAAATAGCCTGATACACAACTGGAGTACACCCAATGCCATTACTATTTACCATTGAACCTTCGCTTAAACTTGATGAGGCAATTGCCTTATATATTGCATCGGGTATTAAACGCCCGACGGATCAGCCCGAGCGGATGCAGCGCATGTTACAGCACGCCAATTTAATAATAACGGCGCGCCGGAATAACAAACTGGTGGGGCTGGCCCGCTGTTTAACCGATTACAGTTTTGTGGTGTATATTGCCGATTTACTGGTCGATAAAGCGGTACAGCAGCAGGGCATTGGCGCACAGTTGCTGGCTGAGGTGCAGCGGGTTACCGGGCCCCAGGTGCAGCAGCTGCTGTTAAGTGCCCCATCGGCCATGGCCTATTACCCCAAGGTCGGCTTTAGCCCGCTTAACAATGCGTTTGCCATAGCGCGGCAGCAATAAAGCATGCTGTATTGTCCGCCGAACATGGCCTTTGCCGACAAAAACACCCTGCACGACTTTATAACGCAACACAGTTTCGGCACTCTGATCAGTACGCCATTTTTCTGCAGCCATTTACCCTGGCTGTTACAACGGGATGAAGGGGAACATGGTGTACTGTATGGCCACCTGGCCCGGCAAAACCCGCACTGGCAACAGTTAGAGAAGCAACCGGTGCTGATTACCTTTACCGGCCCGCATGCCTATATTTCGCCGCGCTGGTACCAGAGTGAAAAAGCCGTGCCAACCTGGAACTATGCGGTAGCGCAGGTGCTGGGTCAGGCTGAACTGCTGGATGACACAGTGACCAGAGCCAGGCTGGCGCAGCAGGTCGCTAAATATGAACCCGACGAGGCAGCAGCCCTGCTGAAAATGCCTGAGCAATATCAGCAGCAGCTGGCCAGAGGGATTGTGGGCGTTAAGGTTACTATTTCTGAGTTAGAGGGTAAGTTAAAGCTCGGCCAGCACAGAAGTGTTGTGGATCAACAAGGCGTTTTTGCCGCGCTTAGTAGTAACCCACAGCCAGAGGCGCAAGCAATGGCGGCGTTGATGAAGCAATATAAGCGGGGAACAGGTTCATTCTAAACGAACATTGCCGGTCTATTTTCCTTAGCTTAACACGGGCATTCCTTAGCTGGTCAGACAGTCTTTGTAACGGTGTGGTATCGCTTTAATACTGATTGCATCTTAACCACAAAGAGAAATGCAATCATGAAAATAGAAAATGAAATTAGAGTGTTACGGGGTTCGGTTCTGGCGTGCCTGGCGTTGTCTGCGGTCATTTTGACGACAGGTATGAAAGCCGATAATAATGGGCGCTTTGAAACGTTATCGGTTGAGCGACTGAATATTATTGAAGCCGATGGTACGGTAAAAATGTTGCTTACTAATACTGCCCGTTTTCCTGTCACCGAAGAGGTGAATGGCAAAGTTCTGAATGAAGACCGGAAAAAACGCAGTGGAATGTTGTTTTTCAATGAAGAAGGTACCGAGGCTGGCGGCTTTATTTACGATGGCAGCAAGAACGAGCGGGGACATAGTGCTGGCATGTCTCTGACATTCGATAAATACGATGGCGACCAGGTGATGCAGCTGTTAACGGTAGATGAAAAACGCGGTGACAGACGAATTGTAAGATCGGGCTTAACGTTTAACGATCGGGCTGAGTTTGAAACGCAAGACCGTACCCGTGAAATAATGCGTGAACTGGCACAAATTAGTGACCGCTCTGAGCGACAGGCAAAGGTAGCAGAATATGAACAACAAGGTTTAATCGGTGGGGCGCCACGTATTTTACTGGGTAAAACGGCCTCACAGAACAACGGCTTGTTTCTGTTTGCTAAAGATGGGTCACCGCGGGCAATGTTTTATGTAGACGAGCACGATGAAGTGCAGTTACAGTTTATCAACAGCAAGGGAGACATCACGCATACCTGGTCTGGAAATGAGTCAAAGTAATGCAACAGAGTAAAAGGCGCTGCTGGCGCCTTTCTGCTATTAGGGACGCTATCAGTATTATGCTGCATCGATGGTTCAATTACCTGCAGGTAGACCGCACGTTTTTACTGTTAATATTTATTTTCAGTTACTTTCTGGTGATTAGTAACCGGGTGCGAGCGGGCATGCTGTCCTGGTACACCTTTACTCCGGAAGGTCCGTTAGTAAACTTTCTGGCGGCTCTGGTTATTTTTACCCTGGTTAGATTTTGGCTCAACCGGCTGCAAGCCACGCCGCAATCAGTAGGTGGCGCCTTACAGTATCTCAGTATATTCGGCATTTCATTGCTATGCTACCTGGCGTTTACCAATAGTATTGGCTTGTTGATTGCCATCATGTTCGGCAATCTGGCCCGTAATTTCAATGCTCAGAGCCTGCTCTACAGTAACTTAACGCATGTAGTAGATAGTGTGCTTTATGCCGGAATTTATCTGACGTACTTCCATTTTAAGCAAGCACAGCGGTACCGGCAGCAATTGGCTGACTACAATCAGCAGCTGGCTCAGTTGAAAATTCAGCAGTTAAAAGCCCAGCTTAATCCGCACTTTGTGTTTAATGCGTTAAACACCTTAGATGAGCTTATTTCAGTTGATCCCAGTCACGCCAGCAATTATTTGCATGATTTTGCAGATCTTTACCGCTTGTCATTGCAACATGCTGAACGGCAATTAGTTCCGTTGTCACAGGAGCTGGCATTTGCCCGCCACTATTTTCAGCTGATGCAAAGCCGACTAGGCGAAGGCTATTCACTAACCATTACTGTAAATCAGGCCGAAGCTAACTACCTGATGCCGCCGTTTAGTTTACAACTGCTGCTGGAAAATGCCTTGGTCCACAATGGCGGCTCGTTGCAACGGCCATTGCAGGTTGAAATAAGCTTACAGCAAGACTATTTACAGATCAGCAACCCATTACTACCAAAACGGCATAAGGCTGCAGGAAATGGCGTTGGGCTAGCCAATTTGGGAAAGCAATGGTTGTTTCTGACGGGAAAAAATATTGACCTGAACCAGGACGAGCAGCAATTTACTGTTCGATTACCGCTTATCAGGGAGCAAGCGCATGTTTAACGTTTTGATTATTGAAGACGAGCCGCTGGCACGCAGTAAACTTAAGCGCTTACTGCAAGACTTACCGGATCCGGTGACAGTTATTGCTGAACTGAGTTCTGTTGCCGAGGCCGATAGCTGGCTGCAAAACGTTGGTCAGGCTGATCTGATTTTTTCTGACATAGAGCTTACCGATGGCAACGTTTTTCAAAGCTATCAGCGACACCCGCCCACTTGTCCTGTGATTTTTATTACCGCTTACGATGCCTTTATGCTGCCTGCTTTTGATACTTGTGGTATTGCCTACTTGCTTAAGCCCTACAACGCTGAGAAGTTGCAGCAGGCCTGGCGTAAGTTCCGCCAGCTAACATCTGCACCGCAACCGGCAGAGCAGAGTGCGTTAAATCAACTTCAGGCGTTGCTTAATAATTTAGCGGGTAGTCAAAACACTTTTGTCAGCCGCATTCCTATCCGGCAGCAGCAACACATTTACTTTCTTGAGGTTAACGATATTGTCTACATTCAAGCCGACGGTAGCTTGATCATGGCGTTTGACAGCAGTGGTAAGCGGCACTATCTGCCCTATAGCTCGCTGCAAGCTGCCGAAGCGGCACTGGACCCGGCTCTGTTTTTTCGGCTCAATCGTGGTGAATTGGTGCAATCACAATATATAGAACGGCTTGAGCGATACTGTAAAAATACCCTCTCGGTTTTTCTAAGCTCGGGAGTCCAACTTAAAACCAGTCAAAGTCGCACCAGCGAGTTTAATCGCTGGTTGGGGCTCTAACTTGTTGCGAATAGGTTGTAATCAATAAGCAGTTGCTGGGCGCTTTGCTTCTGGCGCATAAACGCCGTGATAAATGCGGTGTCAAGCCTTGGGTCGTAACGGTATAAAACTTTGTATTTATCCACGGTAATTTGCCGGTAGTCGGTTACACCCAGCCTTTCCAGTTCGTGGCATAACGGAAATTGCAGCGGGTTGTCGCTTAATCGTTGCTGGCTAAGGTTCAGCAACTGGCTAGCCAGTGTTAATACTTCCGTTGGGCTAATAAATTCAGCCATATATCGGCTCAGCATAATCAGGCTTTTTACCGCTACCTGAGTCACTTCGACCTTACTCATTTAGTTTGATTTGCTCAGCTTGCAGCGCTTGCTGCAGTTGTGCCAGGGTGTCCTCGACCGATAAAGTGTTGCCACTTCGAATATCCCGCTCGGCCAGGTTCATCAGTTTTAGCAATGCCAGGCCTTCATCCCGCAAGCGCGCGCTGGCTTCAGACTCAATACGGTACACGGGCTTACCGCCCTGCGTTACCACTATGGGCTCTTCCACACTTAGCGTTGCTGCATGCTGTTTAATATAACTGATGGTTTCAATGCGCATCATGTTCTCCTGCTTGTATGGTCTATTTATAGACTATTTTCAGACTGATCGCTATGGCAGCTTTTAGGCGAAACTCAGCACCAGGCTGATGATTACCCCGGTGATCACCAGTTGCAGCAGACAAAAGCCCATAATGTCTTTGGCCTTTAAGCCGGCTATTGCCAGCACCGGCAGGGCCCAGAATGGCTGAATAAGGTTAGTCCAGGCGTCGCCCCAGGCCACCGCCATGGCAATCCGGTTTACGTCTGCACCCAGCTCCAGCGCAGCGGGCAGCATAATCGGCGCCTGCACCGCCCACTGGCCACCGCCGGAGGGCACAAAAATATTGACGATGCCGGCACTGATAAAACTCCAGAACGCCAACGTTTCAGCGGTGGCAAAGCTGACAAACCACTGTGACATACTTTGCGCAAGACCCGATTGCACCATAATCGCCATAATGCCAGCGTAAAACGGAAACTGAATAATAATGCCGGCGCCGCCTTGTATCGCCTGTTGCAGGCTGTGCAATAAACGCCGTGGTGTGCCATGCAGCATGATGGCCAGAAATAAAAACAGGGTGTTGACAATGTTCAGGTTAAGGCCGCCGCCAGCGGCAAAGTATTGGATTAAATAACCAATACCAGCAATACCCAGCAGCACGCCCAGCAGCAGGCTGTTTTCCAGTTTATCAGCCGGGCGCGCATTATTGCTGGCCGGCAGGGTATCTTGCTGTAATTTGGCCGGGTCGACATAGACACTGTCAGCAGGCTTTGGCTGCATCAGGTAATTTACCAGCGGTATGGCAATAAACAGCAACGCCACTAATAGCAGGTTAAAACTGGCAAAAATGGTATTATTGGTGCCAATCACGCCAATCATTGACTCGCTAAAGTGGCCGGGGGTGGCAATAGTAAGCGGTACTGAACCGGCTAAGCCACCATGCCACACCACAAAACCTGAGTAGGCGCTGGCAACCAGCAAGCGATAATCGACTTTAACGTTTCGGGCCAGTGCTTTGGCGAACAGGGCACCTACCAGTAAGCCAAACCCCCAGTTCAGCCAGCTGGCTATAAGCGAGACTACCGTTACCAGAATAATGGCCTGGCCGGCTGTTTTAGCCAGTTTGGCTAAACGATTTAGCAGGCCGGTAACCAACGGGGTACTGGCCAGCATAAAACCGGTAACTAGCACCAGTAGCATCTGCATGGAAAAGCTTAACAAGCCCCATAAACCGTCACCCCAAATTTGTAACACCTGCAACGGTGCCTGTTGCTCAACGATTACAGCGGCAGCAAAAACCACTATGCTAAGTAACAACACAAAGATAAAAGGGTCCGGCAGGTAACGGTCAACCAGTTTTACCAGGGGTTTAGCGGCGGCATTTAGCATAAGGGGCTCGTTATTATTATCTGTTTGGGCATTCAACATGGCTGACTTTATTGCCAGCAACCAGTATCAGGCTACCTTAGCCCGATTAGCCAATAAACTGCAATCCGACCTGATTAACGGCCAGCCTGCCGTTATTGGGATCAGTGGCGCTCAGGGCTCGGGCAAAAGTACTTTAGCCAGCGCGCTGGTAAAGTTGCTGACCTCGCAAGGCATTGCTGCGGCAACCGTGTCGCTGGACGATTATTATCTGAGTAAAACTCATCGTCAGCAGCTGGCGCAAAGGGTTCATCCGTTGCTGGCGGTGCGCGGCGTGCCCGGCACCCATAATATGCAACAGGCTATAGATGATGCCAACGCTGTGCTGGCGGGAAAGCCGGTATTATTACCGCAGTTTGATAAAGCCCTGGATGAACCTGCCAACACGCTGGCAGCCCGGCAGTATCAGCTGCTTATAGTGGAAGGCTGGTGCCTGGGGGTGAAAGCGCAATCGGCGGCCGAACTTAAGCTACCCGTTAATGCCCTCGAAGCGCAGCAGGATGAGCATGCGGTGTGGCGTCATTATGTTAATATACAGCTTGCTGGATTGTACGCCGACTATTGGCGGTTACTAACGCCGCTAATCTGGTTACAGGCACCCGACTGGGATTGCGTTTGCCGCTGGCGGGCGCAGCAAGAACAGCAATTGTGGCAAAGCAGGGGCCAAGGTATGAACGAACAACAATTAGCCCGCTTTATGCAAACGTTTCAGCGTCTGACCCAGGCCAGCTGGCAACAGCTACCCGCAGTTGCCAACTATACTGTGCGGCTTGATCAGCAGCATACCCCGACGCTATTGGCTGCTGATAAGTTGCAGTACCGGCTGTAAGGTACGGCCAAAATGAATTTGTAAGGTCGTTTGCTGGCGCGGCGCCAGCCGTATTTCAAATTGTTGCGGGAATAGCCGGGTACAATCGGCCATTACGGCTACGATATGGTCTTGATTAAATATCCGCTGGCCGCCAGCGCCGTTAGTCAGGGTAACAATCGCTACCCGCTCGCCATTGTCAGCGGCTAGCAAGGCGTAGTTATCCAGTTGTAAGTCACTGCGTTTGGGCACAACATCTTTGTCGCGCTCACAATTTAATTGCACATCTTTATACGGCGAATGCTCAAAGCGCAGCACCTGATCGTTTTCCGGTTCATAAGCGAAAGCGGACAGACTCAAAAACACACACAGCGGCCAGAATCTCATTGATTACCCTTGTGGTTCACAAAGACGTTACATTAGCGGCTTTAGCTACAGTTGCCTAGCTGTCAACGCCGAAAAAATTAAAATCTGCGGCCAGTTTAGCTAAATGCGCCAGTTCAGCGGCTTTCCTCCGGGCTTTTTGCTGCAACCGATAGATACCAAACATGCACAGTGGTGAGACAATCAGACTGTAGAACATTAACAATTCGACTGATGCTGTAGCCGGTTGCCACCACCGCAACAGCCAGAGCGCGGAAGTAAACAGCAGCAACGCAACACAGCTTAGCTGAGTGTAACGATAGTAACGCAAGCTAAGCTGACAGGCGCGGTGGCGAAACTGCAGCAGCCCGCTGCTGCTCCAGTTGTCATATGCCAGAATGGGCCGATGCACCTGCCAGCTGATATAAAAGGTGCTGGCTGCACCCAACGCCAGAAATGCTGCCGCCAGATAACCCAGCGCATCTGGCATAGTTAGTACCAACCAGCAGGCCGCGGCAACCATAACCAGTGCACCCAGCCACTCGCCAAACATCAGCCATTTTTGCTCGCGCTGCCGTTGGCTGGCCCTGGCTAAATCAGCCTCACCCGGTGGCGTTTCCTGCGCAACAGGTTGCTGCTGCCAGCTTTTGGCAAGAGCAGCAAAATCAAAGTTATCGGCCATGTTGCATTAACTCCATTAATTCGGTTTTAGCGCGGTTAAGCCGCACTCTTATTGCACCATGGCTGATCTGCAGAATGTCGGCGATCTCCGGTGCGTCTAAATCTTCCATTGCCAGCAATATCACCTGGCGGTTTGCTGCCGACAAACATCGAACGGCCTGCATCAGTTGTTGGCTTTGTTGCGTCTCCCCCAGCTGCTCTGACGGGCAATCATCCAGCAACTGCTGCTGGACGTCGTCATCTAGTGGTTGCCATTTATGCCGCTGTGCCCGGGCAATATGATCAACGGTGACGTTGTGCACGATGCGAAACATATAAGCCCTTGGCAGTTCTGCTTGCCGTAACCGATGTGCTGCCTGATGCAGAGCGAGAAAAATATCCTGCTTTAAATCCTGTCGCGCTGCCGGGTCAGCTTCATTGGCCAACAGGGTGCGGCTAATGGCGCCCTGATGCTGTTGCCACAGCTGTAATACAAAATCGATAGCGCTTTGGCTGTTATTACTTCCTGATATCAAACTCTGCTGCCTTGCTGTTAAGTACTAAGCCTGGTGACGCCGTTTTTTACCGCGCACACCCGTTAAGTCTGTTGATTAATGCCAAGTGTTACACAAAAAAATAAAAAAATAATCTGTAACAGCTAACAAAAATTCAATGACTTAACTTGCAACAACTAAATAAAACCGGAGTCAGATTATGAAAAAAGTATTGTCATTAACCGTTATTGCCACCTTGCTAAGTTTGCCGGCGATTGCGCAGCAACCGATGCAGAACACGGTCTTGTACCACAATGCAACCTTGCTTAATCCTGCTACTGAGCAACAGCTGGTTGATGGCTGGCTGCTGATAAAAGACGGCCGCATTATACAGATGGGCCAGCTGCAGGCGGGCGCGAGTATGCCTGCAGCGGCGACGCAAATTGATTTGCAGGATCAGTATGTGATGCCAGGGTTGATTGATGTGCATCTGCACCTTACCGCCGGGCCTATGCGCGTAGAAATGCAAGATGGTAATCCGGTCATTACCTTAAAAGGCCACAGTGAACTCACCCGCTATCATGCCATCAGTACACTCGCTACTGGTGTGACAACAGCATTTAGTCCAGCCGGTGAGACAGAAGCCAATGCTGAATATGTTCATCAGCAGCAGGCCGGTAACTGGCCTGGCACTAAACTGAGTTACGCCGGCTTTGTGTTTGAACCGACACCGATACTGGGCGGTTCAGTCTATCCCAAAAATGAAGCCGCCTGGCAAGCTGAAATCGCCAGTCAAAAAGCGCTGGGTGCGCAGTACATAAAACTTTACCAGGGCCTGAGCAAAGATGAAGTGGCGATGGGTATTCGATTAGCTCAGGCCGAAGGGCTGAAAGCCATTGCCCATCTTGATGGTGTCAGTTGGCAGTTTGCAGCAGACCTGGGGATCGACGCCTTAACCCATGCGCTACCCACCAGCGCCGAGCTGTTAATCGGTGAGGACAAAGCGGCTTATCTTGCTGAGCGTAAAAACCCGCATAGCGGCCGGTTTACCTATAGCTGGTTCAAGCATGTTGACTATGACAGTGCCCCGATGCAACGGCTTTTCAGCACACTGGCGCAACAGCAAACACGAATCGATTTAACCCTGGTAGCTAACGAAATGATCTACTTCGCCCGTGAGCTAGAGAGTTTGTATCCAGAGCCAGACATGTGGGTATACCACCCGCAAATGCGCAAACGTTGGCGCGCCGCCATGGCAGCCCCCAGTTACGACTGGACTGCTGAAGAGCTGATTAGCGCAAAACAGCAAATGCCGAAAGTACAGCAATTGTTTAAGCGGCTGTATGACGCCGGCGTGCCGTTGGCTATTGGCACAGACAGTGTTGCCAGTGGCCCTTTTTATCTGCGTGAATTGCAACTGAGCCAGGGCGCTGGCCTGACTAACTGGCAGGTACTGCAGCTGGCCACCACAGGCGGTGCCCGTCACCTCGATTTAGCTGACACCGGCCAGCTGGCCGCAGGTTTTGTCGCCGACTTTATTGTGCTTACAGCAAACCCGGTTAGCGATTTAACTGCCTTGTCCACCGTGCATACCGTGGTACAGCAGGGCAAAGCCTGGCGGGTGGATGAGCTGAAAGCGCAACTGACGTCCCTATCTGATACTGAACTTTAACCACAATAATGTAAAAACTGACTTACTGAAAAAGAGGACTAAAAATGGAAACTTTACAAAATTATCTGACAATATTTAGCGGTGCCTGGCAACAAGCAGATTGGGTTTTTCTGGTGTTTTTTGGCTTGTTCTTCTTAACGGTGTGGTTTTTACCCAGCCTGCTGGCACTGGTATTTAACCGCCGGCACGCTGGTAAAATTGCCTTACTAAATGTGCCGGCAGGCTTTTCGGTGATAGCCTGGGTGGCGTTATGTGTGTGGGCCGTTACCGGCAAATTGGGCGATAAGCTGGCCGCTAAAGCCCGGTTAACACCGGTGGCTTAATACGGATCAGCTTATAATACGACGCGATCACCTTCATTTAAAATCAGCAGCGGCACCTGGCTATCCAGTTGCTGCTGCATATTGAGTAGCCGCAGAAGTGGCGAATGTGAACTGCGATCACCCATTTGCCAGCTGGCGTTACCATAACCCCAGGGGATCATCACTTTACAGCCCAGCTCGCCGGCCACCATCAAAGCATCTTCCGGGGTCATGTGCACGGCGCGATAATTCGGCCCATGATAAGAGGCAATCGGTAGCAGGCAAATATCGATTGCCCCAAATCTTTGCCTTATATCGTTAAAATGCTGCGAATAGCCGGTGTCGCCGGCAAAAAACAGCTTTCTGTTATTGTGTTCAATTAGCCAGCCAGCCCACAGTGCACGGTTTTCGTCATTCAGGGTGCGGCTGTTAAAATGACGGGCCGGTAACGCATGAATAATGAGTTCACCCTGGCGGGCACTACTGTACCAGGCCATCTCGGTAGCGTTGTAGCCACCTTCAGGCATATATGATGCCATACCATAGGGCAGGTAATAATGGGCGTCAGTGCCAATCCGTTTGATATCGCGGGTACTGAAGTGATCGTAGTGCAGATGGGAAAATAGCACCGCATCTGCGCTGGCTAACTGTTCATCACTTAAGCTGGGTGTGACGCGGCGTGCTTTGGTGCCGACTAAATGGGCTGCCCAGTTTACCGGCCAGTCAAACTGGCCGCTTACCGGATCCAGCAATACCTGCTGGCCATCAGGAGTCGTAATATTGAAACTGGCATGACCTAACCAATGGACACTAAAGCCACTTTTTAACTCAGGAGCGCGTTGCGGACCGGTATAACGGCATTGTTCGGCAGGCGTTTTACAGTCAACCAGCAGGTGTGGCAGGTAGCAGTCCCGCTCACAATTGGCCGGATAAGGAATATTGCCGTAGTACATATTGCGAAATGGCTGGCTGGCAGCAATCAGCTCCGCCGCATTATCTGGCGTTCCGGCCAACTGTTTGACGGTGTTAGGGCTACTGCAACCCAACAGCACAATTACTGCACCTGCTAACAGTGATGCTACCCGACCTTCCCGGCACATAGCGAATCCTACCAGATATTTCAAATATTACTGCGGCAGCCCAATATGAACATGGCCGCCTTTATAGTCAATGGTAAGTAAAAAATGCTGGAGTACATCATAACCAATCAGTCCCTGAACTTTGCGACCGCGGATTCGTGAACCCAACGCGGAGTGCTGGCTTTGCAGGTTGGCACTTTGCCCTTCTGCCGGTATTGATACCAGTACGTCTTCCAGCACAAAGGGGCCAATCTTAAATTCAGGTATGCGAAAGCTCTCCGTTACGGCCGTTGAGTTAACGCCAGAAGTTATATTTGATTCTACCTGATGCTGATCTAACCAACCCATGCCTTCAGCAACCAGCCGATCGATAACCATTCCGCCGGTATTGCCAGTATCGAGTAGTAACCAGACTTTTTTCCCGTTGCCTATCTCTACTTCAACAATAGGCATACCACTTCCTTTGTCCTGTTCTGCTCGCACGTTCCGTAATTTTCTCATGTCTATAGTATCGTGGGTGACGAAACGCATTTGTCTATTGGGGTAGTCGAGTTGCAGAACAAACAAACTAAAAAAACCGGCGCCTAGCAATATGGCATTCTCATGGAAACCCAGATTGACCTCGACCAGCGAATCTAATTTAGTTTCAATCCCAAGCAATGAAATGGGGACGCCGTTATACGTAGTGCGTTGTTCAGTACCGAAAACACCCTGTACATTGATTCTGCCGGCGCCATTTAAATCAAGCCCATTTTTGTTAATAAAGCTGGTATTGATGGCATTGACCTGAGAGCCAGTGTCAAAAATGGCATAACCTGGCATATCAGCTACACTAACCGGCACTTTAACATGGCCGTTTTGCTGACTGAACTCTATCCAGGGGGTAGCACCAGCATAACTTTCCGCGCAGGCAAATACCATAAAACTGCTGCAGAGCAATCGTACAAATTTAATTAGCATAAGGTTGGTCTTTTTAATAATTTGTAGCGAAAGTTAGCAGTGTACCTGAAATGAGTCAACTCATTTATAGTACCAACCTATAATCAGGTTGGTACTATAAATCATTATATTACATCACTCTGTCTGCAGGATCTTTCTGAAAATCACGTAACTTCAGTTCGAGTTTCTCAATTTTTTCCTGGGCCTGTTCCCGGTAACGGGTTAGACGCTCGATAGTTGCGGTGGCGTTACTTTTAACAAAACTGACTTGCTCTTCAAGCTGCTGCTTTTGCTTTGCCCAACCATTTTTATCAACCAGCATTTGTTCCATCTGATCACGTTGCTGTTGTAATTCGTCTCGCAATTGTTTGATAGTTTCACGCTGCTCAGCTTGATGATTGGCAGTAATAGCACTTTGATCTTTCATCATATTGTTGCTGGCACGAAGTTGATCAACCAATTGTTGTAAGTCAGGCTGATCGCTACCTTTCGCGCTTTGCGCTTGCTGCAGATTGTCAATTTGCTGTTGCAGCTCACTCACCAGGTTGCGCTGTTGATCAGCTTCCTGCTGTGTTGCTTCACGTTCAGCCTTCAGGCTGTCGAAAGCGGCTTTGTGTTCGGCGACCAGTTGTTGCTGAGCAGCCAGAGCTTGCTCAAGTTCAGCGCTATTGTCTGGGTTCTGCTGCGTTTGCAGTTTGGCCAGTTGCTTCTGTTCAATGGCGACCTGATCCAGAGCAGCATCGCGCTCTTCCGTCAGGCTGGCTTGTTCTGCCTGCAGCTCAGCAATTTGTTTTAATGCTGCATCGCGTTCAGCAGCAATCGCGGCTTGCTCACCACTGTTTTCTGCCGGCGCAGGGCTTTCTGACTGCGCCTGCTGTAATTGATCCAATTGCAGTTGTAAGCGGCGGCTTTGTGCTACGGCCTGCATTTCGGTTTTAGTCGCTTGCTGCAGCTTGTTTTCAAACTCGCTAAGCATGGTTTGCAGTTCAACAATCTCGTTTTGGCGCTGTTGCTGCTCTGCCGCCACCGTTTTCGCAACTGCCTTCAGCTTTTCCAGCTCCGCCAGCTGTTGCTTATTGAGTTGTTGCTGTTGTTCTAAGTCTTGTTCTAAGGCAAGAGCACTATCCAGTTTATCCTGCAATGCCTGTTGCTCTTTACTGGCGTCTGCCAGCTGGCTTTCCAGTGCTTGCAGCTGTTCGTTATGTTGCTCGTGCTGCTGTTGAATTTGTTGCTGCAATTGATCGTTAGTTTGCTGCAGTGCTTTAAGATCATCTGCCGCTTGTACTGCAGCCTGCTCGCTTGCAGCCAGTTTCTCATTGGTCTCAGTCAGTTGTTGCTGCAGTTGTTGCAGCTGTTGCTGGCCTTGTTGCAACTCACTGGCCGCAACGTCAAGTTTCTTCTGTAATTGCTGCTCGCCTTGCTCACGCTCGGTCGCGGCAATTTCCAAATCTTTTTGCAGCTGATCCAGCTGCATCTTTTGCTGTTCTTGTAATTGCTTGGATTCAGACAATTCCTGCTGCTGACTTTTGGCATGTTGTAATGCCTGGTCACGTTCATCACGGACTGCACTGTATTTTTCAGCCTGGACTGCCAGCTGTTGCTGCTGGTGCGCCAAACTCACTTCCAGCTCGGAACGCTTTTGTTGCAGCTGTTCAAGATCTTTTTGTATTTGCTGATTATGTTCTGCGGCGTGCACTTCAGCCTGAATAGCCTGGTTCAATTGTTCATTTAGCTGTTCCAGTTGCTTACTGGCATGCGACTGAGCTTCGCGTTGAAAAGCCGTGATAAAATCTTCACTAAACGCGGTTTCGTTTGCTGCAGGGGCACGGGTTGCCTGCTCGCTGCGCCACTTCTGATAATGTACTACCAGGCTGGCCTGAGCACCGGAGACTTTCGCCAGCAAGTAGTCGAGCGAGACCGGTTTGCCAGCTTGCTGCAATTCGTCACAGATCTTTTTGACTTCACTATATTGGGTCATAGTTATTTATCCGATTCACTACCTTGATTTTGCAGAACAACATAAAACAGACACAGGATCGTTACTGTAGTCTTTTTTAGTCAAAAACTAAATTTTTATCACATTATTTTTGCATTTATCTGTTAAAGTCACTATTTTTACTGTAAATAAACACAGTGTTGGTGGCATTATGATCCTCTATATTGCAGAAAAACCCAGTATGGCCCGGGCAATTGCGGCGGCGTTGCCTAAACCCCAACAAAAAGATAACGGCTTTATCCGGCTGGCAAACGGTGATGTTATCAGCTGGTGTATCGGACATTTGCTGGAACAGGCTCAGCCAGAGGACTACAACCCGGATTATAAACGCTGGCAGGCCGCGCATCTACCCATCATACCCGGACAATGGCAATTAAAAGTGCGTAAATCTGCCCGGCAACAGCTGGCTGTGTTGCAAAAACTGATTAAACAAGCAGACCAGCTGATTCATGCCGGCGATCCTGACAGAGAAGGACAGTTACTGGTCGATGAGGTGATTGCCTGGTGCAAGGTGGCACCAGCCAAACGTGACAATGTTAAACGTTTGTTGATCAATGATTTAAATGCTGCCGCTATTCGACAGGCACTTAAACAATTACAGCCAAATAAGAACTTTGTACCGTTATCTACCTCAGCACTCGCGAGGAGCCGGGCTGATTGGCTGTACGGTTTAAACATGACCCGGGCCTACACACTGCGCGGTCAGCAAGCCGGATATCACGGCGTTTTATCGGTTGGCCGGGTACAAACGCCAGTGCTGGGGCTGGTTGTCCGACGCGATCAGGAAATTGCCAACTTTAGCAGTCAGCAGTTTTACCAGGTACAGGCAGAGCTAACCACGACAAACAATGAAACCTTTATTGCCCAGTGGCAACCCAGCGTAGCCTGTGAACCCTATTAGGATGCTGAGGGGCGGGTCATACTTCGTGCTTTGGCGGTAAAAGTACAGCAAGCAATTAAAGGCCAGCCGGCTGAAGTCACCCGGTTGCAGCATCGGGACAAAAAAAGTTATGCACCGTTGCCTTACAGTTTATCGGCATTGCAAATTGATGCCGCAAAAGCATTTGGGCTTAGTGCACAACAGGTACTGGACAGTTGTCAGCAATTATATGAACGGCATAAACTGATCACTTACCCGAGATCTGATTGCCGCTACGTGCCGCTGGCACACTTTGCTCAGGCCGCCCAGATAGCAAAAGCCATTGCTGCCAACGCTCCTGCGCTCAATGCCGGGATAGCCGGTGCTGATTTGCAGTTAAAAAGTAAGGCCTGGGACGACAGTAAAGTGGCCGCTCACCACGCAATTATTCCCACAGCCAAAGTGTTATCAGCTAGCAGACTTAACGCTACCGAGCAAAAACTATACGGGCTTATCGCCCGCCAGTATCTGATGCAATTTTATCCGCCGCATTGTTTTACCGAGAGCACAGCTGAGCTGCGGATTGCCGGCGGTAGTTTTATTGCCCGCGCCCGCCAGCAAAAAGTCGCGGGCTGGAAAACCTTGCTAGTCAGCCGGGATGGTCCCGGGACCGAATCAAAAGCAGCGGCAAAAGGCGATGAGCCGCCAATTCAGCAGACATTGCCCCCGCTTAAGGAAGGCCAGGCTTTGCTGTGCAGCAACAGTACCTTGCTGGAAAAGCAGACCCAGCCACCGGCCCATTTTACCGATGCCAGCTTGCTGAGTGCTATGACGGGTATAGCCCGCTATGTTCAGGATCCGGCGGTAAAACGAATATTAAAGGACACTGACGGACTTGGCACGGAAGCGACCCGAGCCGGTATTATCGAGCTGTTATTTAAGCGAGGGTTTCTGCAGCGAGACGGTAAGCAGATAACAGCAACCATCGCCGGTACCGCGTTAATTACGGCTTTGCCTCCGGAGGCATCATTGCCGGACATGACTGCCAGCTGGGAAGCAGGTTTAACATCTATATGCCAGCGTACACTGAGTTATCAGGCCTTTATGCAACCTTTAACAGCGGGGCTGCAACAGCTTATTCAGCAAGCCAGCGGCATAACGCCGCAAGGGTTGGGAAAAGGTGGCGCAACCAGCTGGGGTGGTAAAGCCCGCAATAAAAGCACCACGCAAAATGGCGGACGGCGAAATAACAGCAGAAAAAAACCGGGCTATGACCGGGCTGCTCGAACCCCAAAAGCGGGCGAAAAAGCCGCTTCTGGCATGAAAACTGTGTCAATTAGTTAATAAGTGTAATAGCACTGGTAAGCAGACACTCAGCTGTTTATGCTCTCGCCATTATTATTGTGGTAAGTGCAGGAGATAGCCTTGATTAAGCATAAAATTTTGACGATGGCGCTAAGCAGCGCGTTGTTATTAGCAAGCCAACAAGCGTTAGCAACCATTGTTCAGGTAAAAACCAGCCTGGGCGATTTTGAAGTTAACTTATTTGATGAAACTACACCGGTTACGGTGCAAAACTTTTTGTCTTACGTCAACAGCGACCGCTACAGCGAAACGGTTATTCACCGGTCGATCCCCGGCTTTATTATTCAGGGCGGCGGCTTTCGTTTTGTGGAGCAATTACCCCTTACCCCAATTCAGACCAACTCTGCCATAGTCAACGAGCCGGTTTACTCTAATGTTCGGGCGACCATTGCCATGGCTAAGGTGCCGGGCAACCCTAACAGTGCTACCAGCCAATGGTTTATTAATCTGGCTGATAACAGTGCCGGCTCGCCCAAACTGGATAGTGTAGAAGGTGCGTACACCGTATTCGGACAAATTAGTGCAGCAGATATGGAAGTGGTATCCGCTATTGCCGGTTTACCGACGTATAATTTTGGGGTGACTCAAAATTTGCCACTGCGAAATTATACTGCAGCTGATCGTGACGATAATGTGCCAATAAATAACACTAATGTGGTGATCATAGAGAGTATTACTGTGGTTGACGCCAGACCCAATACTGCTGCCGGTTTAAATCCGAAGTTAAATACTTTACGACAAGAAACAGAAAGCAGCAGCGGTGGCAGCGTCGGTTGGGCAATGTTGTTGCTGACGCCGTTGTTGTGGCGTCGTCGCCGTCAGCAATAAATCAGCAGTAATAACCAGTATTAAGCAGGCGCAGCAGCAATAGCTCCGCCTGCCTTGGTAAACATCCTCTTTTAAAACCGTTATTTATCTAAAATTAATCTCTTTTGCTACCCTTAACCTGCTTAAAATCGCCTACACTTAATTACCTTTGCAGGTAATGAAGCAACAGCGGGGCGTTGCATTTTTAGAAGGTGACGAGAATGATAGTGTTAGTGGGTGGTGAAAAAGGCGGCAGTGGCAAGAGCTGTTTGGCACAAAATATCGCTGTGTATTTTTCCAGGGACAAGCAAGCTAATGTCATGCTGGTAGATTGTGACCCGCAGCGAACGACATCAGACTGGGTTCAGGAGCGACATATGGACCTTGATTTGCCCTGGATTAATTGTGTGCAAATGTACGGTAAAATCCGTTATGAGCTGAAAAGCCTCGAAACGCACTACGATGTGGTCGTTGTAGATTGCGGAGGACAAGATAGCGTAGCACTGCGGTCGGCCATGGTGGTGGCAAGCCATGTGCTTTTTCCGTTGCGGCCTAAGAGACGTGATTTAAAAACACTGGAGCATTTGGAAGATCTGGTCAGCGCCTGTAACGTCGTCAATCCGGAGATGATTGTTGGCTGCGTTATGACGCAGTGTCCTTCTCTGCCCAATCAGGCTGGACGCATACTTGATGCGAAAGAGGTGTGTAAATCATTTAATATCCGGGTGCTGGACAATATTACCTATAGCAGAAATATTTATGACGATAGCGAAGAAAAAGGCTTATCGGTTATGGATGTCGATGTTGACGGCAAAGCCGCCAGTGAAATCCGGGCCATTATAGAAGAACTCCTGGCAATGAAGGCGATACAAGAAGATGGCGCTGAGCGACCTGAAGAAAAAGTGTTTGCAGTTAAATAAGCCGGCCTTTACAGCGGACGAGTTTATTGACGATGCTAATAACTATGCGCTGGGTTTACCGCGCATTGTTAGCTTGCGCCAGCAGTTGCCTGAAGATGAGAGCAATACCCGGTTACCCATGCGCCATGCTACCTTCACCCTTAGTGAAGAAGCGATCGCGGCGCTTAACGAGTTAAGTGAGTTAACGGGCGAGGCGAAATCGAAACTGATACGAGGTTTAATTTTGCGCGCGACCCAGACAGTGCAGCTGGATGTTGGCGAGTTACCGGGCCCAAAAAACAAAACCGGCTCTGAATAAGCCGGTTTGTAGTGACAACCGCTAACCGATTATCTGGCTAAAAAAGCATAAGCGGTGATAAACGCCGTTTCCTGAAACCCTTTCAGGCCGGTATCTTTAAAATCGACCGGCAGCGGGTGTTGTTTCAGTTTTTCTTTAATGGCATTGCCTGACAAAATTATACTGGGACAGCGGTTAATCAGTTGGATCGTTGCTTCAATTTTAAAGCCGACCGCGCCACCGGCAAACTTACCTTTTTGTGGCCGCTCTTTAATAACCAATTGCTCAACTTTGTAGTCTTCAATTAGTTTTGCCAGGTTAAACTGAAACTTTTGCATGCTGTCTGCGTCTTTGTCCTGGCTTAACGCCAACCGGGTCTGCCGACAATCAGGCAGATCAAATAGCCCGTCTTTTAATGTCATCAGACATAAAATCGCTTCACTGCCTTTAATTTCAATTCCGCACACACGCATAGTTTTTCTCAGTAGTTTAGTAGCTGGCTTATGGCCGGGTCAGAGCTTCCATGTGGTTGTCTATAACATCACAGCTTTGCTTTAAAGGTTCACCGAACAAAATGGGATTAAAGTCACGGTTAACACAGTAACGCTGATGAAAT
This sequence comes from uncultured Chromatiaceae bacterium, assembly GCA_963975465.1. Classification (GTDB taxonomy): domain Bacteria; phylum Pseudomonadota; class Gammaproteobacteria; order Enterobacterales; family Alteromonadaceae; genus Alishewanella. Next base: position 139,578 of record CAXBHB010000002.1, on the reverse strand, counting down.
ACCAGTAAGCTTTGTTTTGACTCTGCCGCTTTACTTAGTTGTTGCTGTTGACCTTCGCCCCAGCTGGCAGCAAGCGCATTAAATTGTTTTTGAATTTGACGAAGCGCCTGCTCATCAGACATTTTGCCGGAGCTGGGTGCCCGATCCAGGATCAAGCCGTAAACCTGATCGCGATAAGGCCTTATTAGCTCATGATCGGAAAATGTCAGTACTAACAAAATAATTACGGCCAGCCAAAAAAACTTTTTCATAATGTCGCGCACCTCTTAAATCGCAGTGGCTATTGTAAAGTATTTTTGGCAATGGCGCATCTGCTGGTCAGCGCCTTATTTTATATCAAATATTCTGTCGGTAAGGCTGTTATACTAGCGCCAGCATAACAGCTGGTGTGAGGTGGCAGTGGACAATAACCGTATCGATATAAAAAACATTCCGGTTAAGGTAGAAACCTATAAACCGGAACAGCCAAACCAGGCTAAATATGCTTCCCGCGACCGTATTTATGTGCGCGCGGTAAAGGGGCTGCATCAGAGCTTACGCCGCAATATGGGCTTTGTCTTTATGGCGTTGTTTATGCTGTTGCCCTGGATCCAATACAACGGTAAGCAAGCCATCCTACTGAATATTGGCGAGCAAAAATTCAATATTTTTGCCCTGACCCTCTGGCCGCAAGATTTTACCATCCTGGCCTGGATTTTTGTCATTGCCGCTTACGCCCTATTTTTTGTTACCGCATTTTACGGCCGGGTGTGGTGTGGCTATCTGTGTCCACAGTCAGTCTGGACCTTTATATTTATGTGGTTTGAGGAGAAACTTCAGGGTACCCGCAACCAGCGGATGACGCTCGATCAGGCACCCTGGTCAGTCACTAAATTTGTAAAAAAGGCACTGACCCATTTTTGCTGGCTGGCGTTCTCACTATTAACGTCGCTGATTTTTGTCGGTTATTTTACCCCGGTAGGCCCATTTTTTATGGAGTTCTTTACCTTTCAGGCCGGGTTCTGGGCTGTTGTTTCGGTGCTGTTTTTTACCGCCTGTACCTATGGCAATGCTGGCTGGATGCGCGAAATTATGTGCACCCATATCTGTCCATACGCCCGTTTTCAGTCTGCCATGTTTGATAAAGATACCTTTACCGTTACTTATGATGAACAGCGTGGTGAACAGCGCGGCCCACGCAGCCGTAAAGATGACAACTATAAAGAAAAAGGTCTGGGTGATTGTATCGACTGCAACCTGTGTGTGCATGTTTGCCCCACCGGTATTGATATTCGTAACGGCCTGCAATACGAGTGCATTAACTGTGGTGCCTGTATCGATGCCTGCGACGATACTATGGCAAAAATGGGTTATCCGCCTGGCCTTATTAGTTACACCACAGAGCATAGTCTCAATGGCAAGCCCACTAAGGTGTTACGGCCAAAACTGATTGGCTACTTTGTTATTTTACTGCTGGTTTGCGCTGCTTTTGCCACCAATCTGTATCTGCGTAAACCATTAGAGCTGGATATTATTCGTGATCGCGGTGCGCTGTACCGGGAAACCCCGGAAGGCCTGATTGAGAATACTTATACCCTGAGTATTATTAATAAATCGCAGCAAGCTAAAACTTATCAGTTGGCCGTAACCGGCATTACCGGTTTAACCTGGCTTGGCCCGACCCAGGTAAGCATTGCCGGTGGCGATAGCCTGAATGTACCGGTTAGTCTGGCACTGGACCCTTACAACGCGACTAAACCGGTACTGGATATTGAGTTTAGTGTTACCGAACAGTCAGACGCTGGCTATCGGGTAACTCAGGGGAATAAATTCTTTGCCGGCCGTTAACAGCACCGTGATAAGTCGCTTTGACTTCGCCACCCTGGGGCCAGAGCTTATTCTGGATGCCCTGCTGCAGCTGGGGCTGGACGTCAGCAGTGGCTTACTGGCACTGAATAGCTATGAAAACCGGGTATATCAGTTTACCGCTTACCCCGATCACAGCCCGACAGCGCAGAAGTATGTGGTGAAATTTTACCGGCCAGAACGCTGGAGCCCACAGCAAATTCAGGAAGAGCACGACTTCGCCTTTGAGCTGGCTGATGCTGATATTCCCATGGTGGCGCCATTACGTTTTAACGGTGACAGCTTACTGCAGTATCAGGGCTATTTTTTTGCGGTATTCCCCAGTCGCGGCGGGCGTACGCTGGAAGTCGACAATGACGAACAACTGGCAATGTTGGGACGTTTTCTGGGCAGGATGCATCAGGTTGGTGCCAAAAAAACCTTTACCAGCCGGCCAGCGTTCAGCATCGACAGCCACTTGCTGCAAAGCCAGCAAGTACTGAGCAAGTTGGAGTTGATCCCTGACTATATGCGGTTGGCTTTCGACACGGTGCTGCAACAGGTCATTACTGAGGCGGGCAAGCAATATAAGCCCGGCCGGCAAATCAGGCTGCATGGTGATTGTCATGCCGGTAACCTGTTCTATGTTGACCAGGGCCCGTTTTTTGTTGACCTGGACGATTGTCGCAGCGGGCCGGCTATTCAGGATATCTGGATGATGTTGTCAGGCGATCAGCAAGAGCAGCGGCTAACGCTGGAACTGATGCTGGATGAATATGAACAATACTGTGAGTTTGACCCGGCGGAACTAAAACTGATCGAGCCACTCAGAGCTATGCGTATGGTGCATTACATGGCCTGGCTGGCACGGCGCTGGCAAGATCAGGCTTTCGTGCAGAGCTTCCCGTGGTTTGCTACCGATAAATACTGGGAGCAACAATGTCTGGTACTGAAAGAACAACTGGCGTTGTTGCAACAACCCGCGTTATCACTAGTGCCAGGTTACTGACAATTTGTTAAGCTACAGGCTGTGTCAGCCTGATTAAGGATCTAATTGAAATGAAAAAGCTGTTATCTCTGAGTTTGTTTGCGCTGTTATTGCCACTGATGGTAAGTGCTAATTCAAAATTTGTTGAAGGTAAGCACTATGAGGTGATTGCTGAGCAAGCATCAGCCAAGCCGGTTGTTAAGGAATATTTTTCGTTTTTCTGCGGTGGTTGTTACGGGTTTGAGCCGGTAGCACAAAGCCTGGCTAAAAAATTGCCTGAAGACGCTGAATTCAAAAAAGTCCATGTCGACTTTATCCGTGCTGCCTCGCCGGAAATTCAGAATATGCTGGCGAGAGCTTACATCGTTGGCAAAAATATGGGCAAGGGTGATCAGGTTGCCTCCGCTATTTTTAACCAGATCCATCGTAGCCGGGTGCCATTCGTCAACGAAGATGATGTGCGTAGCCTGATGCTGATCAACGACATTGACGCTGAGGAATATGAAAAAGCCATGCGTAGCTTCTCAGTGCGTGGTGCTGCCAGTCAGATGAAAAAAGAGCAGGCAGAGTTGTCAGAAAGCCGGGTTTTAAGTTCAGTACCTATGCTGGTGGTTAATGATAAATATAAAATTCTGAATGGTGCTCTGAACCAGCGTGATTTGGAAAACGAGCTGCAGGAATTAATTAGTTATCTGTTACAGAAAGACGCTTAAATAGACTAACAATTTTAGTGGTATTAACAGGGCTGATATTTTCAGCCCTTTTTTGTGTCTAGCGCGGCACGTCAATGCGCTGCTTTACATATTTCAGCTGGGCCACGATGGTAAACGTCATAATGACCAGCAGCGACCATGAACTCCATTTACCTAAATGAACCACAGACCAGGCACCCAGCTGATTAGGATAACTCCATAGCCCCATAAAGGTACTGATGTTTTCAGCCAGCCAGATAAAAAAACCAACCAGAATAAAGCCCAGCAATAATGGCATGCTACGTTCACGATCCAGCGGGGTATAATACACCACGGTACGGGCGTACAGCCCGAGGGTTGCGGCAGCAATATACCAGCGATAATCGCCAATATAGTGGTGGCTAAAAAAGTTAGCGTAGATCAACAGCGCCACTAACACCGCCATCCAGTAAGGCGGGTGATGCACAACCCGTTGCTGCAACAAGCGCCAGCTTTGAATAATATAACTACCTACCGCGGCATACATAAAGCCGGCAAACAGCGGTACTCCAAATACTTTACTGTAAGCAAAATCGGGGTAACTCCACGACTGAATAGCACCAGAGGTTTTAAACACTTCCAGCGCAAAACCAACCAGATGAAATAAACAAATGGCTTTTAGCTCGTCAATGGTTTCCAGTTTGCTCCATACCATCCAGTATTGAATCAGCAACGCCAGGATCAACAGCACATCATAACGTGGCACATTAAATAAGCCGACTCGGGGTACCAGCAAAACCGTAGCAAAAAACAACCCGACAAATAAGCACGCCCGTGCCTGCTTCAGGCCAAAAAACCAGAACTCCCAGCAAAAACGAGTCAGGCCGCTGGTGTTCTTTGGCGGACAGACCTGCATTAGCCAGCTGTCGAGCCGGTTAACGGTATTAACAGTAAATGATGACATAAACAGTTCCAGGCAATGCAATAGTTAAAACTAACCTGTGGCTGACACCCAGGCAAGGCTTATGCTAAGGCTTATGATAAAGTAGCAAACTGAATTAGTACTGAGCAGACTCATGACAAGCCAATTAAAAAAGGGTGTCGGTTTTGGTGATACTGCCGCGGGCATCCGGGTTTATATTGCCAGGCGGCCGCCGATGGCGGAGTATGCGGACCTAACCCGGCTAAGGCCGTTACAAAGCGGCGAAATTGAGCTGATAAACAGTGCCTGCGGCAATGGCTGGCGTAAGGTATTTAACGTGTATAGCAAACTGTTGTTTGCGCTGGATGCACAGCAGTTTGCCTTTAGCCGCCAGGCAGCCAGTTGGCAGCAGTACCGGGACCAGTATTTATTGCAGGCAAGTAGTAATACTGCGTTATTATTTAGCATGCCCCGGTTAGATCCTGAAACGAACGACATACATATTATTGCCGGTCGAACCCATGCAAAAGCCTTGATTGATGCAGGGTTGGCAGCTCAGCTAACCTGGCTGAATAACGAATTTGCGATAGACAAGTTTAACCGGTTGCTGGTATGCCCTTACTTTGACTATCGTCAGCTAAATAATGAGAAGCTGGCTTACTTAGCGCAGCTGATAAAGGCATTAGATGACGAATAATAAATTACTGGCGCAGCTGCAGCAGTTGTGCCAACGGCTAAAGCCCTGGCAGTTTGGTATTGGTGGCAGCTGCCTGCTGTGGCACTTAGGGGTGGAACTGGCGCCGAATGATATTGATGTTATCTGCAGCGCCGACGACTTTGACGCTATCTGTCACACCCTGGCAACGGAGCATCAGTTGCAGCCGCGACCAGCGCATAGTCACTATGCCAGTACACATTTTGCCCGCTTTAGCCGGGCAGGCTGGCCGGATATTGAAATAATGGCCGGCGTTGCGGTAAAGCACGGCGATACCATAAACCATTGGCAATTTAACCCGCAGCGCTGCCACTGGCAAAATAACATATGCTGGATGCCACCTGCGGACTGGCTGGCGTTATATCAGCTGTTTGACCGGCCAGAGCGGGTGGCTCAGCTCCGTCATTACCTGGTTAAATTGCGGCTTGGCACGGTTGGCTAGTCGGCTATTTCCACCGCTGTAGGCACCAACTGATAACCATCGGCTTTATCTTCACCCTGCGGCCACAGCGTCACTACGCCGGTGGCATAGGCTGTTTTACCTTTGGCGCTTAACGGAAACACCATATCGCCATCACGTACTTTTAGCCGGAAAGGGCCGTTTTCACTGGCAGCAGTAAATTTCATCCAACAGCCTTCCTTACTGCATACCGAGTCAACCGTGCCCGAAATCGTAACTACTTGCTGCAAATGCGCTTTCGGCTCAGCTAACAACTGCGATACCGGCATCGCCGCTGTTTTATCAACGGTTTCACCAAAAACGGTGGCTGCCTTAACGCTGAATGGTGTGATGGATAGTGCACCGGCCAATGCCATCGTTAAGAATGTTTTCATCATAGTCATGCTCCAGTTGCGAATAGCCTATTCTGGCGAATTGTCTGAGAAAGGCAAGCAGATAAAAATATTGCTAAATTGTAAATTAAAGTTTTAAGTATTGTTTTTATGCGCTATAACTAAGCTTTAAATCCGGCTACTGCATATGGAGACCCTATGTCTACAGTGAATACTGAAGGTATGTTAATTGATGATAAAATTTCACTTAAACGCTACCCAACAATTGAGCATGGAAATTTAGTGCAGGTTAGTGCGGTAGTCGTTCATCAAACAGACGCTCCCTCAGCTCAGCATACATTTAACGCTTATGACAATGGCGGCAACGGCGCTCATTTTTTGATAGGCAAGAATGGCCAGATTTATCAGACAGCCAGTACACATAAGCGTTGTTACCATGTCGGCAGATTAATTAAGTCCAAATGTCTTACTTTGGATAAAAACAGTTGTGAAAGTGTTGAAATGGCGAAGATTCTGGCTAAATCGTGGAGCAACCAGATTAAAGCGCTGGATGCGCATGAGCGGCAAAAATCCTACCCGGAACGATACCCGATTAACTCTGATGCGCTGGGCATCGAGATAGTAGGTAAACATATTGATGACACTAATTATGAAGCAGTGACTCCCGCGCAAAACGAGTCTCTGCAATGGCTGTTGGCAGAGTTGTATGAACATTTCTCGTTGACTAAAACGGATGTCTATCGTCATCCAGAGGTATCCTACAAAAATCCGGGTGAAGCAAAAGGAGCAAGTTGGTAATGCGTTCTTGTATAGTTTACTTTGTCGCCTGTTCGGTGCTGGTCGCTTGTGGAAAACAGACAGATGTTTCGACGCCCGACATTACTGAGTTGTATATCGCAGATTTTACATCAGATGCCCCGGAACAATGTGGACCAGAAGATGTTGACTTAAGTAAGTCGGAGGTGCTGAGTTTTTTTCAGCAAGCACGTGAAGTTGAACATAAAACACTGCATGATCACTATAATTATGCACCTTGCGCGATAGAAGGCACCTTAACCTTTCAACAAAAAACTTGTAGTTGGCAGTTGCGCGCAGGGGCGACCGGTCACATTAAATGTGCTGAGCAATACAGGTATTTTGCCTGCGATGATTGTGATGAGTTGTTCAATAAAAGTCAGGATGACCGCCGGGAAGTCAGCACTAACTGATCGTCAAGTTACGTTCAGATACATCCGCTCTAAGGGCATCTTCTATTGATTTCATGCGTTGACTAGCAATTGCCCTATTTTCGCTCAATAAGTAACCGCTAAGTGTTTTATGTAAAATATGTATTAATTTTTGTTTTACTTTGTTGGTGACTGGCTGTAGTATGCGCGCCGCAATCACCAACTTAGGGAAATAAAACAATGACGTTGAAGTACTTACTGCCTGCTATCGCACTAACCGCTACTGCAGTTTCTGCCGAAGAATACCAATTATTCACTGAACTGCGTGCGGACCACTTACGGGCGAGCGGCGAAAGCGAAACATTCTGGTCGCTTGATGGCACTTACTTCTTTGATAAGAAGCAAACCTTAGGCCCGCTGGATCAATTTGAATATATTAATAAAGTAAGCAATGTATCAGCTTCTTTTGCCCGCGCTCTTGATGACAATAGCTACGGTATTGGCGGTGAATACTTTGCTGAGAATGGCCTGGTTGTTGCTGCAGGCCATCAGCGTTTAGGCGATTTTGATGTTAGCTCAGTTGGCTTAGGTTATTTAATTGCTGAAAACTTTATCATTCGCGCGCTGGCTGTAAAGCCAGAAGGTGACGATACCAGTTTCCAGTTCTCTGCCAGCTATGATCATAAGTTACAGGGCAATGACTACATTGGCTTCACCGCCACAGTCGATGATGAATTTGATTTCTTTACCATCAGCAGCAAATATTTTGCCAGCCTGGGTGGCGATCGTTTTATTACCATTGGCGCGGCTATTGCTGACAATGACGGCGATACCAGCTGGGCAGCAAATGCTGATTACTATTTCAGTAAAATGACTTCTGTCGGTGTGTCTTACGATAAAGAAGACAGCTACAGCATCAATGCTAAACACTTCTTTAACCAGAACTGGGCATTAGACGCTGGTTTTGGCAGCAATGCTGATAACTCAGACCTTAAAACATACAGCCTGGCGGTTGTCGGTCAGTTCTAAGTTTCTCTGGTAGCTACACTAGCGCTTTTGGGGCAACATTTGTTGCCCCTTTTTTATGGGTAACAACAACTACATTATTTGCGTGGCCAATTGTGCTATTTGCACATTTAGGCTACACTTTGTGCAATTGTAACAAGTGGTGAGTGATATGAGCGCATTACTAAAACCGGTTGTCACATCTGATGCTGTGCTGGCCAAGGCAGTACTTAATGCAGCTGAGCAATTAGGTTTAAAGCAGGCTGAGCTGGCGGCGGTGCTGGGTGTGCACCGTACTGCTGTTAGTCGCTTAAAGCAGAGTGTATCGTTGGACCCGGCATCAAAGCAGGGCGAGCTGGCCCTATTGCTTATCCGGGTGGCCCGTTCGGTATTTACCCTGGCCGGTGGTGATCTGGCCTGGATTAAACACTTTATGCACACTAACAATAGCATTACCGGTGGCGTGCCGGCACAGCAGCTGCAAAGCATCAGCGGTCTTTTTCAGGTATTGCAGGTGGTTGACGCACTCAGAGGAAAACTGTGATCTGGCAGGCTTGTCATGGTGAGCAACATATTACTGAGCTAAGTGGCCAGCTATACCGGCTGGTAGAAAGCCAGCAACAGGTGGCTACCCTTAGTTTAGTCGACACCCTGGCCGAGCAGGCGTTGCTGGAGCAACTGCTGGAAAGCACCAAGCCCACGGTACCCGCCGCGGCGACTGATTTACACTATCTGCTGAAAACCCCGTTTCGTTATCCGCCGCTAAAGTGGGGCTCACGTTTTGGTGCCACGCACGAGCCAGGCATTTTCTATGCTGGCAGCACGGCTGAAGTGTGTCTGGCTGAATCAGCCTACTACCGGCTATTGTTCTGGCACTCGATGGACGCCGCGCCGCCCAAAGCCAGTTTACGCACCGAACACACCTTGCTTAGTGCCAGCTACCACTCATATAAAGCGGTTTGTTTACAGCAACCACCGTTTAGCGCGTATCAGCAAGCGCTTACCGATAAAACCAGTTACCAGCAAACCCAGCCATTAGGTACTGCTATGCGTAGCGCCGGGGTAGACCTCTTTCAGTATTGCTCTGCCCGCCACCCCCAACAGCAACTGTGTATTGGCCTGTTTAGCGCCGCTGCGTTTACCAACAAGCAACCCGATAGCACCAGCCAGTGGCTGTGCGAACTCAGTGCTGAACACGTGGTATTTAAACAAGCCGGCGACAGCGCGCTATATCAATTCAGTGCCGGGCTGTTTATGGTTGACGGCAAACTGCCACGGCCGGGGTGAATAGTTAGCAAAGCTTGGTTAATAGTGCCATCAACTTCATCGATTCCGTAAGGAATATCTCATAGTGGGATGTTAATCCTATTAATGGCGCATATGTGGGAATATAGTCCTCTTAATTTTACCTGATAGTTGCCAACTTAATAAAGTAGGACTATATTCCCATTAATGATTAAATAGTAGGAATATGTTCCTACAAGGTGATGTATGGCTAAGCGTGATTTGCACAATGTTCTCTTTCCCAAGCAGCGAAAAATCCTTACGAATTTTGGTGAGGACTTGTTGTTAGCCATGAAACGTCGTGGATTTACTAAAAAGTTATTGTGTGAGCGAACTGGCTTTGATAATAAAACCGTGAACAAGGTATTCGCTGGTGACCCTGGTGTTGCTATCGGCACTTACCTGAAGATCATGGCCGTGTTGGGAATGGAAAGTAACTTTGCAGAAATGGCTGCTCATGATGAAGTTGGCATCAAGCTGCAGAATATAAAATTGCTGGAAGGTTCAAAATGAGCCGTGAAATCGTCGAGGTATATGCCGACTGGCATCCAATTGAACAGCCATTGCTAGTTGGGCAACTTGCTTACAGTGACTCAAGTCGGGGTGGTGTGTTTAGCTTTGCCTACGATAAAGCATTTCTAAGCTCACCTTACCGCTTGCAAATAGATCCTATGCTTACACTGCATACTGGTGAACTTTACAATGACGAAGCCGATAAGAATTTCCGGGCCTTTCTGGATTCATCCCCGGATCGCTGGGGCCGTATTTTGATGCAGCGCCGTGCTGCGATTGAAGCGCGTAAGGGCATTCGGGCAACGAGTAGATTAAGCGAATTGGATTACTTGCTGGGCGTACATGATTCTTACCGAATGGGAGGGATCAGATTTAAGCGAGCTGACAATGTTAATTGTTTAAATGCCTCTGTTCCAGACAACCCTTTTTTAGATAATCATGTCGGGCTTGTGGCACCGCCAATGGCATCATTACGTGAGTTAGAGCATGCCGCCATGCAAATTGAAAAAGACGATAACATTGACAGTGACGAGTATTATCGTTGGCTACAAATGCTGATTGCGCCTGGTTCATCTTTAGGCGGTGCCAGACCAAAAGCCTGTGTAACCGATGAACAAAGCCAATTATGGATAGCTAAATTTCCTAATGTAAATGACACCCATGATGTAGGTGCGTGGGAGATGGTCTGTTATGAGTTGGCTTTAGCGGCTGGCGTTGAAATGTTTCCAAGTGAGATCAGGCAGTTTTCATCGCAACACCATACCTTTTTAACAAAGCGTTTTGACCGGAAGGGAGAGCAGCGGCTGCATTTTTCTTCGGCCATGACTCAGCTGCAATACTATGATGGTGAACAATCTCAAGGTGCCAGCTATTTAGAAATTGCTGATTTTATTTCCAGACAGGGAGCACAAACAGAAGCTGACTTAGCACAATTATGGCGCCGTATCGTCTTTAATATTGCGGTGTCTAATACGGATGATCACCTGCGTAACCATGGTTTTTTACTGACTAAGAATGGCTGGAAGTTATCACCTGCTTATGACTTAAACCCTATCGTTGGTAAACACGGCCTACATCTGAACATTACTGATACAGACAACGCTTTAGACTACCAGTTGGCCTTTGATGTAAAAGACTTCTTTCGGCTTTCTCAAATTCAGGCAACTAAAATTCACGACGAAGTGCTAAATGCGGTTAAACACTGGCAAACCGTTGCGAAGCGGCTGGGAATTAGCCGGACAGAGCAGATAATGAAGGAACCGGCGTTCAATATTTAATTACCCCTATGTCACTAGAGAACGCCGGACAGGTAGTTTTTAAGCAAGCCGGTGACAGCGCGCTATATCAATTCAGCGCTTAGCTATTTAAGGTCGATGGCGAACTGCCAAGGCCGGCTTGAATAAACAAACGGTTAGTATTTAAAATTTTCTAACGGGGTTAAATCATACTTCTGCGCATAGGCTGATATAGCGTGGTCTATAGGCATATCACCAAAACGATCCAGCCATTCGCTTTCGGTATAACCTGTGTCGTTAAAGTTTATACAGTACTGATGTTCGAGCTTATTACTAAGCCGTTTAAAATAATCATTATTATTACTTTCTTTATCCATAACTGACACTCAATGTGACTTATAGTCCGTAGCATTATAAGTCACATCGCCTGACGATGTTAGCTCTTAAATTATTGGATAGAGTTATGCATCAGGATGTACTGCAACTATTTGGTTTACGGGTTAAACAGCTTCGGCTTGCTAAGGGAATTAGCCAAGAAGAACTCGGTGCTTTATCCAATTTAGATCGAACGTATATCAGCGGCATTGAGCGTGGTAAACGTAATGTCAGCCTTAGGAATATATTGCAGATCGCAAATGCCCTTAAGGTTTCTGTCTCTGAATTATTTGATATCCCGGAATTTAATGTATGAGCCGGGCGTATTACAACGCGTCTATCGAGGAGTTTCTTCAAGCTGATGAGTTTTCGATTATAGGCGAGTTAACCAAGGCCCATGGTCAGGAGTTACAGCACTCACAAACAGTTGCATGGGCTCAGCAAATACGACTACTGAAACAAGTCTTTGAGAACATAGACCGCAATTGCAACGTTTTCTTTGAGTTTATGATCCCAAGAATGGGTCGGCGTGCGGACGTTCTGATTATTCTAGGTGGTGTAATATTCGTTTTAGAGTTCAAGATTGGCGCTAGCACATACAACTACGCTGATCGTACACAAGCGGCTGGTTACGCTCTAGATTTGAAGCACTTTCATGCTGATAGCCATAATAAGTATATTGTGCCAATTCTTATATGTACTAACGCTATAAACCAAAACGCCACGCTACTCTTCAGCTCTGAGCTTGTTGCAAATGTTCTATGTTCCTCAGGTACAAACCTAGCTGAACTGCTTAACAAAACAGCAGCTCAACTCTCGCTTCCAGAGTTTAATATCAACACTTGGTTGGAAGCATCATACAAACCAACACCTACCATAGTCGAAGCCGCCCAAGCCCTGTATTCCAAGCATAACGTTTTAGACATTACCCGCTCTGAAGCCGGCAGCCAGAATATCTCGGAGACTAGCTTGCGGTTGTTTGAGGTTATTCATCAAGCTCGGTTGAACAAGCAGAAAGTTATTTGTTTTGTTACCGGCGTGCCTGGAGCGGGCAAAACGTTAGTAGGGTTAAATATTGCGAATCAACATGCAAATCCAAAAGACGATGAGTACTCAGTATTTCTGAGCGGAAATGGCCCTTTGGTTGCGGTGCTTCAGGAAGCGTTGGCATCAGACCTTTATAAAAATGAGTTACTGCGAGTGCGGCATGATATTGAAAAGCAACTTTCCAAACAAGAAGCTCGAAAAAGGGTAGAAAGCTTTATTCAAAATATACATCGGTTTCGAGACGAGTATTTACAAGACCAAGCCAAACCACCAGAGCATGTTGCTATTTTTGATGAAGCGCAACGCGCATGGGATAAAGCACAAACCGCAAAATTTATGCAATCCAAGCGCGGTATTCCAGACTTTGATATGACAGAACCCGAGTTTCTTATTTCCGTCATGGATCGGCACGAAGATTGGGCCGTTATTATTGCCCTGGTAGGTGGAGGGCAAGAAATTAATGTTGGCGAAGCCGGTATTCTTGGCTGGTTTGATGCGATTAACCAGTCGTTCAAGCATTGGCAAGTCTATTGCTCACCAAACTTATTGACTGGCGAATATGTAAGTAATGGTATAGATCTAAGTAGCTTGCAAAACTTTGAACAGGAAAAAAGTTTACACCTAGCAACGTCTATGCGTTCCTTCCGCGCTGAAAAGCTGTCTTCATTTGTACACTTTCTAATAGCAGGTGACGCTACTGCGGCAGCTAAAATTTACTCACAGATTAAGCACCTGTTTCCTGTTTCTATTACTCGGGACGTTTCAAAGGCCAAGGAATGGATTAGAGAAAAAACTGTGGCAAACAGACGATGCGGGTTATTAGCCTCTTCAAATGCTATTAGATTAAAAGCCGAAGGTATTTTTATTAAAAACGCGATCGAACCCGAAAAGTGGTTCCTTGCCCCAGGCGATGATATTCGGTCGAGTAACTTTTTAGAGGATGCCGCCTCTGAGTTTGATGTACAAGGTCTGGAGTTAGATTGGGTCTTAGTAGCTTGGGATGCAGATCTGCGATTCATTAACGGTGAGTTTCAGCATTGGCAATTTAAAGGTACTCGTTGGCAAGCACGCCATAAACTTGAGAATAAGCGTTATTTAGAAAACGCTTACCGGGTGCTACTTACCAGAGCGAGAGAGGGCATGATAATTTTTGTACCAGAGGGCAATGAATGTGACCTTACAAGAAATCCTCAGTTTTACGATGGTACTTTTCAATTTTTGATTGACTGTGGTTTAACGGAGGTTTGAAATTGCGCGAGCTGGGCTGGCGGGTGTTGCTGGTTTGGGTGTGTGTACTAAAAGGTAAGAATAAACTGCCACTGCCACAACTTACCCATGACATCACTAATTGGCTGTACGATAGCAGTAGCTTTGCTGAGCTACCGGCGGCCTGACTTAATATTCATTCCCGCCGCAATTCCACATTTTTGTGCGCATAAAATGTGGAAACCCAACACTTTTCTGCGCCAAAAAGTGTAGTCTTTAACCAATATCAGTTTATAAATCACTGCAAGTAGTATGATACAGCGAAGAAAAATTATGGAAGGCTGTCATGCACGCATTAGAACTTAAAATACCGCCGGTGGTTTTAGTAGTGATATTTGCCTTAGCGATGTGGCTGCTGGCGCAGGTTCTACCGCCTTTGACGTTTCCTGCGCGTTGGGCATTAGTATTGGCCGGTATTTTTGTTATTTCAGGTATCGCAGTGGCGTTATCCGGTGTGTTGGCGTTTCGCCGGGCTGATACCACGGTAGACCCGCGTGTGCCGCAGCAAACTTCCAGCCTGGTGATAAAAGGTATTTACCGCTATAGCCGCAACCCCATGTATCTGGGATTTTTACTGTTGTTAACCGCGCTGGCTTGTTACTTAATGAGCGTGGCAGCGTTTGCATTACTGCCGCTGTTTGTGCTGTATATGAACCGCTGGCAGATAATACCGGAAGAGCGCTATTTACTGCAGAAGTTTGGCGCCGATTATCAGGCGTATAAGGCGCAGGTAAGGCGTTGGTTTTAATTTGACAGGTTTACCGGTGGTTTAATCAGCGATTCTGCCGGGATGCCCAACCCCTCGTGCAGCCGCCAGATCATTTTTAAAGTAAGTGAGCGTTTGTGATTTAAAATTTCATAAACCCGGTTACTTTTGCCAATCATTGGCTCCAGGTCTTTAACTGTCAGGCCTTTTCGTTCCATTTCAAACTTTATAGCCTCAACAGGATCCGGCAAATCCATGGGGAAATGTTTAGCCTCATAAGCTTCAATCAGCGTAACCATTACATCTAACTTCTCGCCGTCCGGCGTATCTGGCTGAGCCAGCATCAGTTGCTCGACTTCATGCAACGCCGCGCGGTAGTCGGCATCATTTTTGATAGGTCTGATATCCATCATTGTTTCTCCGGCGATTATATTGTTTGCACATCAGAGTTTAGCCAAGCAACGGTTTTAAATACTGGCCGGTGTAGGATTTTTTGCAGGCCGCGACTTGCTCCGGGGTGCCAGCTACCAGTATTTCGCCGCCGCCGTTACCGCCTTCCGGGCCTAAGTCGACTATCCAGTCGGCGGTTTTTATCACATCCAGGTTATGCTCAATGACCACAATAGTGTTGCCATGGTCGCGCAGCCGGTGCAATACGTTCAGCAGTTGCTGAATATCATAAAAATGCAGGCCGGTGGTCGGTTCGTCCAGAATGTACAGGGTTTTGCCGGTGTCGCGTTTACTGAGCTCGCGCGCCAGTTTTACCCGTTGTGCTTCGCCGCCCGATAAGGTAGTAGCCGACTGGCCCAGCTTAATGTAGGTTAAGCCGACATCCTGCAGCGTTTGCAGTTTGCGTTTTACCGCCGGTATCGCTTCAAAAAACGCCAGCGCATCTTCCACTGTCATATCCAGCACTTCGTGAATATTTTTGCCTTTGTATTTTATCTCCAGCGTTTCGCGGTTGTAGCGTTTGCTTTTACAAACATCGCACGGCACGTATACGTCGGGTAAAAAGTGCATTTCTACTTTAATCAGACCATCGCCCTGACAGGCCTCACAGCGCCCGCCCTTAACATTAAAGCTGAAGCGGCCGACCTGATAACCGCGTGAACGCGCTTCCTGGGTGCCGGCGAACAACTCACGCACGGCAGTAAAAATGCCGGTATAGGTGGCGGCATTCGAACGCGGCGTGCGGCCTATCGGGCTCTGGTCTATATCGATAACTTTATCGAAGTGCTCCAGGCCCTTAATTTCTTTGTGTGGCGCCGGATCGGAACCCTCGCCTTTATTCAGTACCCGGTGCGCTACCCGGAACAACGTGTCGTTGATCAGGGTTGATTTACCCGAGCCCGACACGCCGGTTATGCAGGTCATAACCCCGAACGGAATGGCCAAATCAACTTTTTTCAGGTTATTGCCGGTGGCTCCGGTTACTTCCAGCCATTTATCAGTCAGCTTTGTTCGCTTTTCCGGCACCGCAATTTTGCGGGTGCCCGACATATACTGGCCAGTCAGCGATTCAGGTTCGGCCATAATTTGCTCAAGGGTGCCCTGCGCTACAATATAGCCGCCATGCACCCCGGCGCCCGGACCAATATCAATAACGTGATCGGCCAGCCGTACCGCATCTTCGTCGTGTTCTACCACGATAACGGTATTGCCTAAATCGCGCAGGTGGGTCAGGGTGCCCAATAACCGTTCGTTGTCACGCTGGTGCAGACCAATCGAGGGTTCATCCAGCACATACATCACCCCGACTAAACCGGCGCCAATCTGGCTGGCTAGCCTGATACGCTGCGCTTCACCGCCCGACAGGGTTTCGGCACTGCGCGACAAATTCAGATAATTCAGGCCGACATTAACCAGAAAGCTCAGTCGGTCCTGAATTTCCTTTAATACTTTTTCGGCAATTTTCGCTTTTTGTCCCTGCAGACTAAGCTGCTGGAAAAACGCCAGACAGTCACCTATCGACAACTCGACTATTTCCGGCAGGTTAGTTTTACCTATAAACACATGGCGCGCTTCGGTGCGCAGCCGGGTGCCATGACAGCTGGGGCAAGCCTGGGTCGCGAGATATTTACTCAGTTCTTCCCGTACCGAGTTCGATTCTGTTTCGCGGTAGCGCCGTTCCATATTAGGCAAAATACCTTCAAACGGATGGCTGCGCAGCACCACGTCGCCGCGGTCATTCAGGTATTTAAAATCGACCACAGCAGTGCCGCTGCCGTATAAAATGGCATCCTGCTGTTTTTTAGGCAAACTGTTAAAGGGCACGTCCAGTTTAAAACCAAAGTGTTCGGCTAACGATTTCAGCATTTGAAAATAATAAAAGTTACGTTTATCCCAGCCACGAATAGCACCGCCGGCCAGGCTCAGCTGGTTGCTGACAATCACTTTATTCGGGTCGAAAAACTGTTTTACCCCCAGGCCATCACAACTTGGGCAGGCGCCGGCCGGGTTATTAAATGAAAACAGTCGTGGTTCGAGCTCGGTCATCGAATAGCCACAGGTAGGGCAGGCAAAGTTGGCCGAAAACACCAGTTCGGCCGCGTCGGGCTGGTCCATAAACGCGACTTTGGCTACGCCGCCGGATAACGCCAGTGCGGTTTCAAACGATTCGGCTAAACGCAGCTTAATATCGTCGCGCACTTTAATCCGGTCAATCACTACTTCAATGGTGTGTTTTTTATGCAGGTCGAGGGTTGGCGGGTCTGATAAATCACATACTTCGCCATCTATCCGCGCCCGGATATAGCCCTGGGCAGCCAGGCTTTCCAGAGTTTTAACGTGTTCGCCTTTACGCTCCTGCACCACCGGTGCCAGCACCATTAACTTGGTACCTTCCGGGAATTCAGTCACTTTATCGACCATTTCGCTGATAGTCTGCGCTGCTAAGGGCTGGTCGTGTACGGGGCAGCGCGGTTCGCCCACCCTTGCAAACAACAGTCGCAGATAGTCGTAAATTTCGGTAATAGTGCCAACGGTCGAGCGCGGGTTATGCGAGGTAGACTTTTGCTCAATGGAAATAGCCGGCGACAAGCCCTCAATATGGTCGACGTCGGGCTTTTCCATCATGCTTAAAAACTGCCGGGCATAGGCCGACAATGACTCGACATAGCGGCGCTGCCCTTCGGCATACAGCGTATCAAACGCCAGTGACGATTTGCCGGAGCCTGATAAGCCGGTGATCACAATGAGCTTATCGCGCGGAATTTGCAGCGAAATGTTTTTCAGGTTGTGGGTACGGGCACCCCGAATATCAATTTTGTCCATTGTGGTTTCCGGTTGTAGGCGTTGAAGGCACGAAGCTGTACAAATATACACTACATGGCGTTAATAAAAAACCAGCCAACCCGGCTTAGTTAGTTAGCCGGGTTATGTTTGTTTAACTAGTGAAGGGTTAGAACCCCGTTTCGGTCGTCACAGAGTGTCTGAGGCTTTACGCCAGTAAAGCCGAGTTGCTGTGGCGAGCCGGGGCGGGTGTTGTAACCCGAAGCGCTTAGTCTTTTGATCAGAATGTTGTAATACGGCTCAGACAGCAAACTGGCTTACTACCAATTGTAAAAGCTGAACTCAGATCATAGCGCAAAACAGCTGTTTGTTATCGTTTATCCCGTTAACGCTCGCTGCTTCTATGTTACACTTGCGCGCTTATTCCGGCGGTTAATTAAGATTAATGGATCAACTGAACGCTATTGAAAAACGCGCAGCGTTGGCACTGGCATTGGTATTCTCTACCCGCATGCTTGGCTTGTTTATGCTGCTACCGGTATTTGCCCTGTATGGCAGCGACCTTGCCGGTTATTCGCCGTTATGGATAGGCCTGGCGATTGGCGCCTATGGCCTGACCCAGGCGATACTACAAATCCCTTTTGGCTGGCTGTCGGACAAAATTGGCCGGCATAAAGTGATGTTGCTGGGTCTGGCATTATTTGCTGCAGGCTCAGTGGTGGCGGCGTTGGCTGACTCGGTTTACCTGGTCACTTTGGGTCGTATTTTACAGGGTGCTGGCGCTATTGCCGGGGCCGTGCTGGCACTGGCTGCCGATTTAACCCGTGATGAACAACGCCCTAAAGTGATGGCAATTATCGGTGCCAGTATAGGTTTATCGTTTGCACTGGCAATGATTGCCGGGCCACTGCTGGCGAAATGGGCGGGCCTGAGTGGGGTGTTCTGGTTTACTGCGGTTCTGGCCTGCTGCGCAATGTTAATTGTGGCCTTTCTGGTACCGAAAAGTGTCAGTAAAGCGCCGGCTGCCGAAACGCTGGCGGTGCCGGCCACCTTGCTGAACATTATTAAACATCGCCAGTTATTACAGCTGGATATTGGTGTGTTGCTGCTGCATTTAATGCTAACAGCGATGTTTGTGGCCCTGCCGTTATTACTTAGTCAGTATCAGCTGGCCGCAGATCAGCACTGGCAAGTGTATTTACCGGTACTGCTCGCGTCTTTTGTGTTGATGGTGCCGATGATGATCATTGCCATGCGCCGCCAGCAGGAAAAAAGTTATTTTCTGGTGGCAATAAGTCTGTTGATTATCGCCATGCTGCTGGCATTTCTGGCGACAAATCTGTGGTGGTTAGTCGCCGCGTTATTGTTATTTTTTACCGGCTTTAATTTTTTAGAGGCCAGTTTGCCGGCAATGGTATCGCGGGTAGCGCCTGCCGGGCAGCGTGGTAGTGCCATGGGTATATATTCCAGCAGCCAGTTTTTGGGTGCCTTCGCCGGTGGCGTGATTGGTGGCCTGGTGGCTCAGAAATTTAGTTACGGATTGGTGTTTGCCGTGTTGGCCGCTATTGGTTTAATATGGCTGCTTATTGCCCGGACCATGCAAGTGCCTGCCCGGGCGCAGCGCCTGTCGCTGGCGGTGCAGGTAAGCTCAGAGCAGGATGCCAGCGCGCTGGCCGGCCGGTTAGCAGCGCTTAGCGGCGTGCAGGAAGTCACTATTTTACTGGCCGAGCAACGCTGTTACTTAAAAGTCAGTTCGCAGCAATTTGATCTGGCAACGGCCAGATCATTGGTTGGCATCGGCCAACCCTAATTTTTTCAGGAGAAATCGCATGGCGCGTGGAATTAACAAAGTTATCTTAATTGGCAATCTGGGCGCTGACCCTGAAGTGCGTTACATGCCACAGGGCGGTGCGGTCGCCAATATGACTCTGGCAACCTCAGAAAGCTGGACCGACAAAAATACCAACGAGAAAAAAGAACAAACCGAGTGGCACCGGGTGGTTATTTATCAGCGTCTGGCTGAAATTGCCGGCGAATACCTGCGCAAAGGCAGCAAAGTTTATATTGAAGGCAAGCTGAAAACCCGCAAATGGACCGACAAAGACGGTGTTGAGCGTTACACCACTGAAATCGTTGCTAACGAGCTGCAAATGCTGGATGGCCGCGGTGATGGTCAGCAGCAGGGCGGCGGTATGGGTGGCGGTCAGCAAGGCGGTTACCAGCGTCCGGCGCAACAGCAACCTGCCCAGCAAGGTGGCGGTTATCAGCAACCACAGCAAGGTGGGGGTTATCAGCAGCCGTCTCAGAATGCGCCACAACAAGGCGGTTATCAGAAGCCGGCGCAGCAGGGCGGTAACCAGCCGGCTCAGGGACAACAACGGCCACCAATGGAACCACCAATCGACTTTGACGACGATATTCCGTTTTAACCGGGAAGTGCTCTGATTTGTTGAAAAGCCTGCTTAGTCAGGCTTTTTAGTTTAGTCTGGCGGTTCTCTAAGCGGGATCTCTGAACGGATAGTGCTGGCAATGCGAATTCTCCATACATCCGACTGGCATCTAGGCCAGCATTTTATTGGTAAAAGCCGCGCCGCTGAGCATGCAGCTTTTTTGCGTTGGCTGGTTATTCAGATAAATGATCTAAGTATCGATGCCATTATTGTTGCCGGTGATGTGTTTGATACGGCCACCCCACCCAGTTATGCCCGCGAGCTGTATAACCAGTTTATTGTTGATTTACAGCCAACAGCTTGCCAGCTTGTTGTATTGGGCGGTAATCATGACTCGCCGGCCGTGCTGGCCGAGAGTAAACAATTACTGGCGCAGTTAAATACCACGGTGATCCCGGCTGCTCCGGCTGAACTGGCTGAGCAGTTAAGGGTGTTGCACCATAAAGATGGCCAGGCTGCCTGCTTACTGGGCGCAGTGCCCTTTTTACGGTCGCGTGATTTACTGCAAAGCCAGGCTGGCCAGAGCGGCCAGCAAAAGCAGCAGGATTTGCAACAAGCGATCGCTCGTCATTATCAGCAGTTATTTGCCCTGGCAGAGCAGTACAACCAGCAACACCAGCTGCAGTTACCTATAATGATGACCGGCCATTTAACCACGGTGGGTGTCAGCCAGTCTGAATCGGTACGCGATATTTATATTGGTACCCTGGAGGCATTTTCAGCAAGTGCTTTTCCGCCAGCTGATTATATCGCACTGGGCCATATTCATCAGGCGCAGCAACTGAATAGCAGCACCGACATACGTTACAGTGGCTCACCTATCCCCCTTAGTTTTGATGAAGCCCGCCAACAAAAGCAAGTGTGGCTTATTGAGTTTACTGACCAGCAAAAAACCGTTAGCAGCCTCAGCATTCCCTGTTTTCAGCCGTTAGCCAGTATTAAAACCGATTTGGCCAGTTTACCGGCTATGTTAACGCCGCTATTGGCTGATATTGCTGAGAGCGAACGGTTGTGGCTGGAAGTGGTGATCAGCAGTAATGATGGCTATTTAACCGACTTGCAACCCCGGGTTGAGCAGCTGCTAAGTGAGCTGCCGGTTGAGCTGTTAAGGCTGCGCCGCGAGCGCAGCCAGAGTGGTGTCAGCCTGCAACAGTTAGAGCAAACCAGTCTGGCTGAACTGGCGCCGGATGATGTCTGGCAGGCCCGGCTGAGCGATGAGAAATTATCTGCAGAGCAGCACACTCAGCTGACGTCACTGTATCAGCAGGTGCTGGCCAACGTCGTTGACGATGAACAGCGCGGGCCGGTTGCTGCAGGCGACAGCGCATGAAAATTTTGTCGGTGCGGCTACAGAACTTGAATGCTTTGCGGGGCGAATGGACCATCGATTTTCGGCAGCCACCGTTTGACAGCACCAGTTTATTTGCCATTGTTGGCCCAACCGGTGCCGGCAAAACCACGTTGCTTGATGCAATATGTCTGGCGTTATATCACCAGACGCCGCGCCTGAAAACCTCACCTACCAGTAACGAGCTGATGAGTCGTCACACTAGTGAGTGTTTAGCTGAAGTGGAATTTGAGGTGGCGGGGGAAGGTTACCGGGCATTCTGGAGTCAGCGCCGGGCGCGGGGGCAGGCGGATGGCAACTTGCAGGCAGCGAAAGTTGAGCTGGCCAGGCTCGATGGCACTATCCTGGCTGAAAAAACCAATGAAAAACTAAAGCTGATTACCGAGCTGACCGGGCTGGATTTTGGCCGTTTTACCAAATCAATGTTATTGGCACAGGGTAGCTTTGCCGCGTTTTTAAATGCCGATGCCAATGAGCGGGCCGAGTTGCTGGAAGAACTAACCGGCACCGATATTTATGGCCGGATATCCATGCAGGTATTCAGCGACACCCGTGAGCAAAAGTCGGCGCTGGAGTTGCAGCAGGCGAAAGCGTCAGCGACAGAATTGCTCTCTGCTGAGCAACAGCAGGCATTGACGGCGGAACTGACGGCGTTAAAGGGTCAGCTGAGCGAACAACAACAGGCTGTTAATAGACAAAGGCAGCTGCTGTTGTGGCTGCAGCAAGTAACGGCAGCAGAGCAGGCGTTGCAACAAAGCCGGCAAGAGGCGGCTGAGCTGAACGCTGAAAAAGCGCGACAACAGGAAAAACTTGCCCGGCTTGAGCGCTATCAGCCGGCCAGTAAATTGGCACCGCTGTACCAGGCCCTTCAGCAAGCCAGACAACGCCAGCAACAGCTACACACCGGGCAGCAACAACTGCTGCTGACCATCGCCGCGGCGCAGACAGAGCAGGCCAGCCTGCTATGGCTTGGCTGGCAGACTTTGCTGGACTTGCAGCAGAACGCTGAGCAGCAACAGCAACAATTGAGCAGGCAGCAGCATGAGCTGCAGCAACAACAAAACCGCGAAGCAGAGTCGTTGCAACAGCACATTCTGGCGCATGACAAATTACAGCAGCAACTGGCCGCGCTAACCCAAAATGGGGATGCGGCGGCGCTGCGTCAGCAACAACAGCAACAGCAGCAGAGCGTGTATCAGCTACAACAAGCTCAGCGGCTGCTGGTCCAGCAACAAAAGCGACAACAACAGCATGCTGAGTTGCAACAGCAGCTGACCGGCAAGCAGCAGCAACTGGCGCCGCTGGCCGACGAGCTTAGTAGCCTGCGTCAGCGCTTTAAAAGCCTGAGCGAACACATTGCGGATAAAAAGCAATTACTGGCGCAACAGCAGCTGATTATGCAGTTAGCAGAGCACAGAGCCAACTTGCAACCTGCACAGCCGTGTCCACTTTGTGGCAGCCTTGAGCATCCGGCGGTCAGCGAGTATCAGCAGTTGGATGATTCAGCGACCGCCAGACAATTGGTTGCCAAAGAAGCTGAGTTGACCGCAGTGCAAAAGGCTGGTGAGACCGCCCGTATGCGGCAGGCCGAACTTACCTCAGAAACAGCACAGCTAACGCGTCAGCTGGCACAGCAGCAAACTGATCTGGATGAATTACAAAGCCAGTTGCAACCGCTGCTGCAGGATGTAGTTGATCCGGTTGCGCAATCAGACAACGCGCAGCTTACGCAGCGACTTCAGCGGCATTTTCAACAGCTGGAGCAGCAACTGGCAGCAACCGGACAACAGCTGCAACAACTTGAGCAGCTTCAGCAGCAGCTGCAACAGGTTAGTCTGCAACAGCAGCAATCTGAGCGCCGGCAAACTGAACTGACGCACCAGCAAGCGATGCTAACGCAGCAGCAGCAAAGTTTAACAGAGCAGCTGGCAGAGCAGACCGCCGAACTGACCCGCTGGCAACAACAGTGGCAGGCTTTGCAGCTGAAACCGCCACAGGATAAGCCTGCCGCAACTGATCTGGCGCGTGTGCAACAGCAATTACAGCAGGTACAGCAGCAGCTGCAGCAGGCACAAGGACAACAGCACGCGCTTGAGCAACAGCTGTCGCAAGCGGACGCAGAGCAGCAACAGGCTGAGCAACACTGGCAGCAGGCCCTGGCAAACAGTGATTTTAAAGATGAAGCGATGTTTCAGGCTGCACTGCTTACTGATAACGAACTTAGCGAGCTGACAGCATTACAGCAGCAACTGCAACAAGCAGAGGTTGCTGTCAATCGTCTGCTAAGCGATCGGCAGCAGCGTTATGACGAGCTTGTCAGCCAGCAATTAACCCAACAGCCGCAGTTGCAACTGCAGCAACAGTTGCAGCAGCAGGAGCTACAGGTACAGCAGTTGACAGAACAGCAAGGGAAATTGCAGCATCAGCTGAGTAGTGATCAGCAACGCCGTGCGAGCCAGCAAAGCTTGCTGGCTAACATTGCTGAAGCAGAGCAACAGCTGGCTCTCTGGCAGCGGCTGAACAGCCTGATTGGTTCAGCTGACGGTGCGAAATACCGGCGTTTTGCCCAGGGCCTGACTCTGCAGCAACTGGTGGTGCTGGCAAACCGCCAGTTGCAATTACTGCATAACCGTTATCAGCTGGCGCGCCACCCCAGTGCCGAGTTAGAACTGCAGGTGCTGGATACCTGGCAGGCAGATGTGGCCCGCGATACTAAAACTTTGTCTGGCGGAGAGAGCTTTCTGGTGAGTTTAGCGTTGGCGCTGGCGTTGTCAGATTTGGTTAGTAATAAAACCCGGATTGACTCACTATTTCTGGATGAGGGCTTTGGTACCCTGGATGCTGATACGCTGGAAAGCGCGCTGGCGGTGCTGGATCAACTGAATGCCAGTGGCAAGATGATTGGTATAATCAGCCATGTTGAGGCCTTAAAGCAGCGGGTGCCGGTTCAGATCCAGCTTGAAAAACAGCAAGGGCTGGGATACAGCAAAATTCGGATCAGCTCGTAGGGCTTCATGCCGGGGTACGTTGTTTTTTAAGCAGTTCAGCAAATTCAGCGGCGGGCACCGGCCTGCTGAAATAATAGCCCTGATAGTAGTCACAGCGCTGTTGTTTTAAGAACGCCAGTTGTTCCGCCGTTTCTACCCCTTCAGCCAGCACTTTAAAGCGTAAGTTATGCGCCAGATCGATAATAGCTTTGGCTATGCTCTGGTCATCTTCCGCTTCGGGTAAATTCTCGATAAAGCGCCGATCAATTTTCAGCACGTCCAGTGGCAGCCGTTTTAAATACGCTAACGATGAGTAGCCGGTACCAAAATCATCAATGGCCAGTTTAATGCCCAGCCCCCGCAGCGCTGTCATCGTTTTAATCACCACATCTTCATCACCCATCAGCGCGTTTTCAGTAACTTCCAATTCCAGACAACCCGGGTTAAAGCCGGTTTCCTGCAGGATACGGGTAATTTGTTGCTGTAAGTCCCCTTTATTAAACTGCTGAGCTGAGACATTAATCGCCAGATTAATATTGGTGAGGCCAGCCAGTTGCCAGGCCTGGCCTTGCCGGCAGGCTTGTTGCAATACAAAGTGACCAATCGGGTGAATAAGGCCACTGGCCTCGGCCAGTGGAATAAATGTATCAGGACTTATCAGGCCATCGCTGGGATCAATCCAGCGTAGTAACACCTCTGCGCCAATAATCCGGCCACTGTTAATATCCAGCTGTGGCTGGTAGTAGCAGGTCAGGTGATTTTGTTTCATGGCGTTACGCAGCCGTTGTTCCAGTACCAGGCGCTGCCTGGCCTGCCGGGTAAGACTGTCAGCATAAAAACTATAAGTATTTCGGCCGTCTGCTTTCGCCCGGTACAATGCGGCGTCGGCGCCCTGCAGCAGTGCTTCGGCACTGTCAGCATGCGTAGGGTAAATACAAATGCCAACAGACGCCGCTACAGTAACATCGTTCTGCTGGCCCAGGGTAAAGGGGGCATGCAGCTGTTGCAGGATTTTATCGGCAACCCGGGCCGCGTCTTCCGGCTGCGCCAGCTGTTCTACCAGAAACACAAATTCATCACCGCCCAGCCTGGCCAGGGTATCGGTTTCCCGGCAACACAAATTCAGTCGTTCAGTGACCTGCAGCAATAAACTGTCGCCGGTTTGATGGCCAAAACTATCATTAATATCTTTAAAATGGTCTAAATCCAGGATCATCACCGCCAGAAACTGCTGATTACGCTTAGCCAGTTTTACTGCAGTACTGAGCCGGTTGCTGAAATGCTGGCGGTTGGGCAGTTGGGTTAACGGGTCAAACTCGGCTAAAAAAGCCAGTTCGGCGGCCTGACGCTTCCTTTCGGTCAGATCAATGTCAATACAGAAAATCTGTGGTGGTTTGTCAGGAAGTTTAACGACAGCATGGTTAGAAAATACGGAAATTAGCGAGCCATCTTTACGTTTTAATGTCAGTTCTGCTGCTGGTATGGGCTCGGCATTTTCCGCCATATAGGTTATTGCCTGGCGAACTTCAGAATGCGCCTCCTCTGGAATAATCAATTCCAGTAAGCTGCGACCCAGAGCTTCTTCTTTAGTGTAACCATAGATCAGCTCACTGGCCCGGTTCCAGTAAATGGTATTGCCCAATTGGTCGTATCCCTGCACTGAAATTTGCGGGGCGTTATCCAGTAAGGTTCGAAAGCGTAACTCACTTTCCAGCAATTGCTGCTCAGCCAGTTTTTGCGCAGAAATATCCTGCACTACGGCAATAAAGTAGGGCGATTTGTCCAGGGTGTTGGGTGCTTTGGCAACCGCCAGTTTTACCCAGATGCTATGGCCTGCTTTACTGAAGTAGCGTTTTTCTAAGGTATAGCTGCTGGTAATGTTTTGCACTAACTGATTAAACTGATGCTGGTCCTGAGCTAAATCTTCAGGGTGTGTTATCTGTTGGAATGACATACTCAGCATTTCAGCAGAGCTGTAACCCAGCATGGCCGCAAAATGCTGATTTACCCGTAAAAACTGGCCGTCCGGACCGGCGTGGGCAATACCGGCAGCGGCATGATCAAAGGTTTGACTGAACGCCCGTTCGCTAGCCTGTAATGAGGCGGTAAGACGCTGATGCTGGCGTAACAGCAGCCAGGCTAACAAACCTGTTAAGCCAATGTAAAACAACCCTTTGTAGGTTTGATACCGAATAAGCTGCTCAGGATTGTCTGTCAGCACAAGCAGTAAGTGATCGCTAAATAAAATCCAGAGAACGCCAAGCAAAAGATACATTAGTACACCCATAATTGGGTACAAACGTAGCATTCTGGCTGAGCGGCTTTGTTTCATCTTTTACATCTCCGGCACAAAAAAATAAGTACCGTTAATAGACTGTTAGGCGACTAAGCATAGTTTAGATTTTCGATTATAAAAACAAATTACCCAATATTCTTATTAGATAATAACGCCTTAGCCGATAAATCCGGCTAAGGCGACGTGTTGCTAAAAAGAGTAAACGAGCGTTAATGAGGTTTGGGTGTCGGTGTTTTCTTTATCTGGCTGCACATCAGAGTCATTTTGCACTAAAAAAGCGGCTTTCATTTGCATTGCACCGTTAATTTTGGCGGTAATAGCACTCTCGGCAATCGTACGGGTGTTGTCGTCGCCATACTCAACACTGAGTGTCTGAGTAAAAGTGGCT
Source organism: uncultured Chromatiaceae bacterium (assembly GCA_963975465.1). Taxonomy (GTDB): domain Bacteria; phylum Pseudomonadota; class Gammaproteobacteria; order Enterobacterales; family Alteromonadaceae; genus Alishewanella. The sequence goes on along the minus strand of CAXBHB010000002.1, from coordinate 112,369 downwards.
GATTCGCTGATTTGCCAATTATATGCCGCTGCGCCACGAATAATCAGGCCACTCTCCGATTCGCCGGTTGCCCGGGTACCGGAAAAATAACCCGGACCAATTTCGACATCCAGATGCTGGTGTTCGGCCTGAAATAACCGGGTACCATAACCCACTGCGACAGTGTTATATTTTTCAAAAGCACCAAACTTATCACTGGTATGTGAACCAATAATAAACAGATTATCGTGCTCAGTATCAAGCTTGTAGGCACCTTTAGCCGAGATCAGGTAGCGCTCTGCTGAGCGCTCCTTTACCGTGTTACCCTCGTCATCTGTTCTTTCGTCTTCTTTAAAAAAGGCACTGAAGATATACTGGTTGCTCCAGGATTCCAGTTCCTGGCGTGCATCTATTTTGCCGGTTACTGAGGTGCCTACTGTGTTACCAGACGTGGTTATGGCACCCAGTTCAGCTGAGGTTTGCCACACCTTGTTGTCGTCTGTTGTGGCATCCTGTGCGCTGAGCGCGCTGCTGACTGCCATGCTGCAAAGCGCCAGCACCGTGATTAACTTCATACTTACTCCTTGCTATCTTTCTGATCTTTAAACAGATGAACGTCCATTTGCGGGAAGGGAATACCAATGCCTTTCTCATCAAAGGTTAGTTTTACTTTTTCCAGCGTATCCCAGTACACACCCCAGTAGTCGGCAGAATTTACCCAGGGGCGAACATTGAGGTTGACTGATGAGTCGGCTAACGCGCCCACTTTAATGCTGAAGGCGGGTTCTGGCAGAACTCGTTCATCATTTTTTAAAATGTCTTCCAGTAATTGTTTGGCCAACAGCAGATCAGAGTCATAGCTGATGCCAATAACCAGATCTACCCGACGAATGGGTTCTGCTGAGTAATTGGTGATGGGATTACTGGTAATTTGGGCATTGGGTACAATAACCCGTTTGTTATCGGGGGTTTTCATTTGAGTCTGAAAAATCTCTATTTTCTCGACAGTACCTGAAACACCACCACCGTCGATAAAGTCGCCCGCTTTAAACGGCCGGAACAGAATAATCAGAATGCCCGAGGCAAAATTAGCCAGTGAACCTTGCAGCGCCAGACCAATAGCCAGACCAGCGGCACCCAGAATGGCAATGAAAGAGGTTGTTTGCACCCCCACTTGCGATAGTGCCATCAGCACTGTGGCAATCAGAATAATGGCATAAACAATGCTGACCAGAAAGGCAACCACAGCTTTATCAACTGAACGCGCAACCAGGCCCCGTTCCAACAATCGTGATAAACCTCTGGCAACCAGGCGCCCTATATAGAAAATAACAATAGCGGCGACCAACTGTAGTAAATAGCCCAGCAGTAGTTCGTGATTCTCCTGATACAAAACCGTTATTTCTTCCATTGCTTACCCCTTAGTTAAACAAAACAGATTAAATTGTTATCTGGTTGCTGCAAGTTTAGCAATCTTGCGGGTCGGATGGTACGCCGCTCTTGCAGAAATACCAAAAAAACTTGGTAGCGGCGCTAATCTTAGCTAAAATAAGCACCGTTAGTAACGGTGATTGTAGCTCAGTTGGTAGAGCCCCGGATTGTGATTCCGGTTGTCGTGGGTTCGAGCCCCATCAGTCACCCCACTCTGCTTTTGCTAAGTCTGTTATACATCTTATCCCTACCGCGTTCTGCCCGGCTTTGCTTGACCCTGCAACATCTGCCTTCTATGGTTAGGGGCATAATGTTTAACAGCCAGTATTGAAATGGATTTAGCCTCGCTTCAACAGCAGTTACAGTGTCCTGACCTGGCGCCGGTAGAAAGCTGGCAACCCGAATTTTGTGGCGATTTGCCGCTGCTAATCACTGCTGATGGTCGCTGGTTATATCAGGGCAGTGAGATAAGACGTCAGCCAATGGTGCGGTTATTTGCCTCAGTATTAATCTGCCAGCAGCAACAGTATTACCTGAAAACACCGGTTGAAAAAGTCCGTATTGAAGTAGAAGATGCGCCCTTTCTGGTGGTGGCCAGTCAGTGGCAGCCTTCCGTACACGGACCATTGCTGGCACTTACCACCAATATTGGTGATACGGTGAGTGTAACGCCCCGTTTTCCACTTCGTTTAAAGGCCTTTGGCCAGCAGCAACTGCCGTACTTACAATTGTGGCGGGGGTTGTCCGCACGCATTAACCGCAATACTTATTACGAACTAATTGAACGGGCGCATGAGGTTTACTGCAACGGTGAACACCATTTTCAGCTGAAGAGTGCCGGTTATCCATTTACCCTGGGAATTTTACCCTGATGCTGCCATTCGTCGGATATAAGTTGTGCTGTACCGCAGCCAGATTGCTAACAAACAGCTGACGGGTGCACATTGAGGTATCACTATAAGGAAAGCCATTATGCGTATTACATTGTTAGCGGTTGGTATTGCACTTAGTTTAACCAGTAACGCAGTGCACGCTGCGACACTGGTGCATGCCGGTAAATTAATCGATGTGCAGGCAGGAAAAGTATTAACCAAACAAACCATCATCATTGATGGCGAGACCATTTCTGCAGTTGAAGCTGGTTATCGGCAGCCGGGTGATAATGACAGCGTGGTAGATCTGACAGAGCACACCGTTATGCCGGGTTTAATGGATATGCACACCCACTTTTACACTCAGTTCAGCCCAACGGTATACAGTGAAGGCCATCGCCTGAATGAAGCTGACTTTGCCTTGCGGGGAGCGGTTTTTGCAGAGAAAACCCTGCTGGCCGGCTTCACCACGGTGCGGGAGCTGGGTGATAACTACCAGATTAGTGTGGCGCTGCGCAAAGCGATTGCTCAGGGCTATGTCAATGGGCCCCGGATCTATGCAGCCGGAAAATCTATCGCGACGACCGGTGGTCATGCCGATCCGACCAATGGGGTCGCTTTCGCTCAAATGGGTGACCCAGGCCCGAAAGACGGGGTCATTAATGGAGCCGATGAAGCCAGAAAAGCGGTGCGTCAGCGCTATAAGGAAGGCTCTGACCTGATCAAGCTGACGGGTACCGGTGGCGTACTGAGTGTTGCCAAAAGTGGCACAAACCCCCAGTTTACTGACGCGGAGTTTGCCGCCGTGGTTGAAACCGCCAAAGATTATGAGATGAAGGTTGCGGTGCATGCACATGGTAAAGAGGGTATGGAACGGGCGATTAAAGCCGGGGTACACTCTATTGAACATGGCACCTTTATGGATAAAGAGACTTTTGCCCTGATGCGCAAGCATGGAACTTATTATGTGGCAACAATAAGCGCGGGCAAATGGGCGGCAGAAAAAGCCGCGGTAAATGGCTTCTTTCCAGAGCTAGTGCGTCCTAAGGCCGCCAGTATTGGCAAATTAATTCAGCAAACCTTTGGTGAGGCCTATAAAGCCGGAGTAAAAATTGCGTTTGGCACTGATGCTGGCGTGTTTCCTCATGGCGATAATTGGCGTGAATTTATCTATATGACAGAAGCGGGTATGCCAGCAATGGCAGCAATTCAGTCGGCAACGATAGAAGGTGCAAGGCTGTTGGGAGTTGAAGCGGAACTGGGCAGTATTTCTGCAGGTAAATTTGCCGATATCATCGCGGTCCGCGGCAATCCGCTACAAGACATAACGCAAATGGGGCAGGTAAGTTTTGTTATGAAAGCCGGTACAATTTATAAACAGTAATGGTAACTTTATCTGTCAAAAAGTCGCTTTGCCAGCTTAACCATGGGGCTTAAGCTGGTTTAAAGCGCTGCAACAGCCTGGTTGTATCGTCCATAATATGCGCGGCCAGATCGTGTTCTGCCTGCAACCGCTGTTTATCCTGAGTCATAGTGGCTTGTTTATCTTGTTGTTTGCGGGCCTGATGCGTTGGCATATCTTTTACGATTTGGTACATCTGAAACATGCCGGGGTAATCTGTTACCAGTGGCCCCTGTTGTTGCTCAGGCAACCGGTTTAATAACACCCATACCCGTAAAGCCCCTTCAGACAGCTCGCACTGGCCTGCGTCTAATGCCTTGCAAATGGTATAAATACTTTGCTCTACGTACTGCTGATTCTGCAACTGTTGCTGTTGTTGCTTCTGGCGCAATAGCGCCTGTTGCTGTGTCTGCTGTCGCAGTAACCACAGTAATTTTCCGGCATAAAATGCCAGGCCGGCAACGATCAGCACGGCCAGCACAACAAGTGCAATAATCCAGACGTTATGCATTAATCCTCATCACCTAAAATAGATTTACGCCAGTCAGTACGCTCAAACTGCGCCAGTGGATCGTTATCTTCAGATGCTGCCGGTTCTTCAGCCAGGCCAAGCTGCTCCATTAGCTGTTCCAGCCGGGCGGTTTTGGCATTAAAATACTTAGCGTCTTTACCCGTAAGGGTTTCGTTATTTTCTACCCGCTCCAATAACTGCTGCAGCAGGCTATCATTTTCAATCAGTGCTAATTCTTCAGCAGCGGTTATGCCGGGCTCGACGGCTTTGGCTAAGCGGGCTTTTGGCTGTATATCTGACACTATTTGCTTTGCCACTGATGGCTCTGCCACCAATGCTACCGGTTTTTTGCTACCGGTACGGGGATCTTTCGGACCGCCTTTTGCTGGTTGTTGTCCGTTTTGTTGTTCGATAACCGAATTGCGGCTACCGGATTTTTTGCCCGCGCCTTTCTTCTTGGTTTCTTCTTTAGGCTGGCGCATTTTGCGGGCTTCTGAAGCTGGCAAATGGCGCTGACCATTGTCGCCGGCACTACGGCTTTTCTTTTGACGCGTCATAACAGGATACCTGTAAAAAAGGGCGCATATTTTAACCAGATTTCTGCAGGATCACCACATCATTCGTGACAAAGTCTACAGTCATTTTTGCCTGCGCCGCCAACCAGCAAAACGTATCCTGATGAAAGAAGCTGACATGGGTGGGATCATTTTTATAATGCCAGCGCTCAAATGCAGCCAGATCGGTATAGCGTTTGGTCATTATCGCCAGCACTCCGGCGGGTTTTAGCAATTGTTGCCAGGTTGCCCATTCAGTTGCGGGATGAACAAAGTGTTCTATGGCTTCGGTGCAACTGATAAAATCGTATTGTTGCTGCAACGCCGCCGGGTTCGCTGCAAAGTAAGGGTCCCACAACTGCATGCTATGGCCAGTCTCGCTAAGCATCTTCGCCAGCAACGGACCCGGACCGCAACCAAAATCGAGGCCCTGGCAGCCACTGCGGTTCAATTTACGCTGGAGCGGCTCACTTAGCCTGCTCAGAAAACGCCGGTAGCCGGCGTCTTCTAAATCATTATTGTGCAACAGGTACTGAGCATGTTCGGCCTGCGCACTTAGCAGGCTAGTTCGATCCGCGTACACTAATGCACAGATGTCGCAACGAAAATACTGGCGTAGTTTATCCTGATTATAAAAGCGGGTCTGAGTTGTCTGACACAGCGGGCAATGGGTATTGGCAGGCATTGGTTGGGCTATTTCTCAAAAAATGCAATTTCAACAAAACAAAAGGGCGATAAGATAGCCTTATCGCCCCGTTTATACTTGTGTCTAGGTGGACACTTCTCTCAATTTCGCTAAATCATCCTGATGCGTTTACAACGACCCTGTTAGTACAAGTTCCCTATATTATTGCTTATCTTCCATGTATAAAATTTTATTCTTCACGACCTTCCTGGTACTTTATTACTCATCCGTGGGCGTTTCACAACGCTATGCACCTTCCTGATGCCAAATAGAGTGTACCGATTTCGGCACTTACTTCCCTGCCGCTTACGCAATTCCCTGTTGTTATATGTTACTAAACGTAACTGGGTTTAATTTACTCTGATCTGCGATAATGACAAGGCTTTGTCGAAAAAAAAAGCGATTATAGCGTTGATGTTTTTATTATTTAAATAAAAATCATAATGTTAGATTATTTCTAAAGTTTAGAAAAAGTTCAATATTTTTATTTAAAAGGGGGTTTTCTTACAGGGCTTGTAGGAGATATCTCACAAAAAGGTATGTGGCAGGGACGTTATGTGCCCTGCCACAGGGTCAAATCAGTGCAAGCCACCTAAATATTGCGACAACACTTCAATATCTTCATCAGTCAGTTTTTTAGCAATGTCCTGCATCATCCCGTTCATATCGTTAGCGCGGGCACCGCTGCGAAATTCCTGTAAGGTCGTTTTCAGGTATGTCGCATGCTGACCGGAAATTTTCGGAAAACCAGCCAGGTTAGTTCCGGCACCACGTGGTCCATGACAGGCTATACAGGCTGCAATGCCGCGGTCACTATCCCCGCCGCGGTATAACTGCTGACCACGTGAAATAACATCTTCCGGGGTAGTACCACTGCTCATTGGCAATGACGAAAAGTATGCCGCAAGATCTTGCATATCCTGATCAGACAATGTGGCCACCATGCCAAACATAATCGCGTTATTACGCCCTTCTTTGCCGCCACTGGTCATACCCAGTTTATATTCTGTCAGCTGTTTATACAGATACTCTGCATGCTGGCCGGCAATTTTGGGATAAATATCAGCCGGGCTGTTGCCATCTGCACCATGGCAAGCTGCGCAAGTGGTTGCTTTTGCTTTGCCTGCTTCAGCATCACCGTCAATAGCGTGTGCTGTACCGATCAAACCGAATAACAGCGTCAGTGGAAGTACGAGTTTTTTCATTTTTTATCCGTCTCTGTCCGCATTAAACCGCCAGCAAACTGGCAACCAAGTGAGTTTATAATAATTTATCAGGCCATTTTACACGAAACTGCCCAAAGTAAAATCCCATCTGTGCTGCAAAAGCTTCTTCCGATCCGTCAGATCCGTTACAATAGCCTAAATTTAACCGCCGGAGCAGGCAGTGTACAAAGCAAAATTCAATTATCAGCAAGCCAGTTTTTTAACCAGTGCGCCCGATATTAAGGCGTTACCGGCAGATAACGGTATTGAGGTCGCTTTTGCCGGTCGCTCAAATGCCGGAAAATCCAGTGCATTAAATACGCTGACCCGGCAAAATAGTTTAGCCAGAACCAGTAAAACCCCTGGCCGTACTCAACTTATCAACACTTTCGTCTTTGCAGAAAATAAAAGACTGATCGATTTGCCCGGTTACGGTTTTGCCAAAGTGCCGCTGGCGGTCAAAGAAAAGTGGCAGAAGTCATTATCGCAATATCTGGAGAAACGCCAGAGTTTGCAAGGCCTGGTAGTGCTGATGGATATTCGTCATCCATTAAAAGATTTAGACCAGCAATTAGTGCACTGGGCTGTGCAAAGTGATTTACCCGTGCTTATCTTACTAACCAAAGCCGATAAACTGGGTTCCGGGGCGCGTAAAAAAACCTTACTTGAAGTTCGCGAAGCGTCGTTGGCCTTTATGGGCGATGTTACGGTTCACATGTTTAGTTCGCTGACCAAATTAGGGATGGATGAATTTGAGCAGACGCTGGACCAGTGGTTCAGTACTGACGATCCGGCCCGGCCTGCAGAATAAAGTTATCCGGACATAAAAAAACCGACACTAAAAAGTGTCGGTTATAGCAATCGGGGAGAAGCTAATAATTCAAATCAACAGGGTGTCTTATTGCTAAGACGGCGTCATTATACAATAAACTTCAACTTTTTAAAGTATTTGCTCTAATAAATATTGTTTTATTTCAGTTTTGTTTTTGCCGGATATGCCCGAATGCTGAATTCCAGATAAAAAAACGCCCCGCTGCAAGCAGCGAGGCGGCTAAATAAGCCTACTTTCTTTAGCCTGCCAAGCTGGCGAGACCCTGAAAGATAGAACATCTTACCTTTGTACCCTACGCGTCAAATTTTAGCCAGTTGCGTTTAAATTGCAAGTTTTTTATGTAATAAAACTACAAAAAAAAATTAAACGTCGTGATTTTCTGTTTTATGTAATTAAATTACCAAATTTAGTGGGCCTGATCCCAGTTGTCACCGTTGCCTGCCTCTGCCAGCAACGGGACCTTCAGCTGAACCGCATTTTGCATAATACTAACCAGTTCAGACTGGGCTGAGGTTAGCAGCTGCGCCGGCACTTCAAACACCAGTTCATCGTGCACCTGCATAATCATTTTAATATCAGCGTCTTGCTGTTTGCTGAGCCAGTTATCTACTTTTATCATCGCCATTTTTATAATATCGGCAGCGGTACCTTGCATAGGGGCGTTAATGGCTGCCCGTTCTGCCCCTTTTTGCCGGCCCATATTGCGGGCATTTATATCCGGCAAATATAAGCGGCGACCAAACAAGGTCTCTACATAACCAAGCTCGTGGGCTTGCTTGCGGGTATCTTCCATATAGCGTAATACGCCGGGGAACCGCTCAAAGTAGCGATTGACATAGCTTTGAGCGTCACTGCGGCTAATTCCCAGCTGCTTGGCCAGGCCAAAGGCTGACATACCGTAAATTAAGCCAAAGTTGACGGCTTTGGCCTGCCGTCGCTGTTCGCTGCTAACCTGCTCAAGCGTGACACCAAATACTTCTGCGGCTGTGGCTTTGTGTACATCCAGACCTTTGGCAAAAGCATCCAGCAGCGCCTTATCATCAGATAAATGCGCCATAATCCTGAGTTCAATTTGTGAGTAATCGATAGCCAGGATTTTTTTACCTGTCGGAGCAATAAAAGCCTGACGGATGCGCCGGCCTTCTTCACTGCGGATCGGAATGTTCTGCAGGTTTGGCTCGGTTGAGCTTAACCGGCCAGTAGCGGCAATCGCCTGGTGATAAGAGGTGTGGACCCGACCGGTTGCCGGGTTGATCACTTTTGGCAATTTGTCGGTATAAGTCGATTTGAGTTTGCTTAAACCGCGATGCTCAGTAATCAGTTTTGGAAATTCATACTCTAACGCCAGTTCTGCCAGCACGTCTTCCGCTGTTGATGGTGTGCCCCCCGGCGTCTTTTTCAATACCGGTAAGCCCATCTGGTTAAACAAAATTTCCTGCAGCTGCTTAGGGGAGGCCATGTTGAATGTCTGCCCGGCCTGCTCGTAAGCCTGTGCTGCAAGTTCATCAATCCTTTTGGCCAGTTGGGTACTCTGCTGGCCAAGTAGTTTGCTGTCAATCAGCACACCATTGCGTTCAATTTTACTCAGTACAGTCAGTAACGGCACCTCTATGTCCGTCAGTACTTTTTTCAGGCCTGGCTCGGCGCTGAGTTGTGGCCAAAGCTTTAAATGCAATTGCAGGGTGACGTCTGCATCTTCTGCCGCATAGGGCGCGGCCTGCTCAAGAGCAATCTGATTAAAGGTAAGTTGTTTAGCGCCTTTACCGGCAATGTCTTCAAAACTGATGTTACTGTGTCCCAGGTATTTCAGCGCCAGACTATCCATATCATGCCGGCTGGCAACCGAATTAAATACATAAGATTCCAGCATGGTGTCAAAACAAATACCCTGCAGGTTAATGTCATAGCGGGCCAACACACTGCTGTCATATTTCAGATTCTGACCCACTTTCGCTTTGCTGTTGTCCTGCAGCCAGGGTTTTAATGCCGCTAACACCTCGTCGAAGTTCAGCTGCTCGGGTGCACCAACATAGTCGTGCGCCAGAGGCAAATACCAGGCCTGTCCCGGAGCAATGGCAAACGACATACCCACCAGCCCGGCCTGCATATAATCCAGGCTGGTGGTTTCGGTATCAAACGCAGTGAGTTCGGCTTTGTCTATCGCCTTCAGCAATGCTTCAAATTCCTGCTGGTTAAGAACAGTTTGATACTGGCTGCGGTCTAAAGTTGGTGGCACCGCCGCCGGTTCCAGCAGCTCTGCTGCTGTCTGGGCGTCAGCTATTTGCGCCGTTTCCGCCGGGCTATCCTGCAGTATCTCTGCCAGCCAGCGCTTAAATTCACAGTGCCGGTAAAGCTCAGCAAGCTGCTGGCGGTCTGCGGTTTCAATCGCCAGATCATCCAGCTGACAATTAAGTTCCACATCAGTTTTAATGGTCGCCAGTTGATACGATAATTGCAGTTGCTCTTTATGCTCCGCCAGTTTGGTGGCCATGGTTTTGGCGCCGCGAAAGCCCAGCTCTGCCACTTTATCCAGCTGCTGATAGATGTTGTCAATTGACCCCAGCCCCTGCAATAACGCTGCGGCCGTTTTTTCGCCGACTCCGGGCAGGCCGGGAATGTTATCAACTTTGTCACCCATCAGTGCCAGGTAGTCGATGATAGCCTCGGGACCTACGCCAAATTTTGTTACCACCGACTCGGGATCAAGCAGGGTATTGGTCATGGTGTTAATCAGCGTAACGTGCGCATCCACCAGTTGTGCCATATCTTTATCGCCGGTTGAGATAAGCGTATGCCGGCCTGCTAAGCTGGCTTGGCGGGCTAAGGTGCCAATAACGTCATCGGCTTCTACGCCACTGATACACAGAAGCGGCAGACCCATGGCCTGCACTATTTGATGTATGGGTGCTATCTGGCTGCGCAAATCGTCTGGCATGGGCGGGCGGTTAGCTTTGTATTCCTGGTACATTTCGTTGCGAAACGTTGGGCCCTTGGCATCAAAAATCACGGCCATATGGCTGGGATTGTACTGACGCAACAGGCTTTTCAGCATATTAATAACACCGTAGATAGCTCCGGTGGCCTCTCCACGAGAATTGGTTAAATGCGGTGGTGAGTGATAAGCGCGAAATAAATAAGACGAACCGTCCACCAGAATAAGTGGGTTTTTCGGGATATAGACCATGGTTGTGCCATCCTGCAAAAATTTGCTATAGCATGCCACAGCCTGGCGGCGACAGCCAGAATGGCGCGCAGACGAAATAAAGCATACCGTTGACTAACAAGTTGTGGATAACTTTGTGTAAAACTAATAGCTAACCACCACACATTCGCCAGAATGATGGTTGAGGTGTTTCTGTAACTGCTTGATTTAATTCTAAACGAGGGGGAAGTCTTGAACGCCCTTGTTATTATTATTTTTATATGTGTTTTGTGGAAAACACTTTCTACAAGATCAGGATTTGTATCACAGCGTTGTCAATCCCTGACTTAGCAGGTCGATAAGACTACCACAAAGCAAGCCATTGCATAGCAGTTGTTTTAAATAATTTTGCTATTAAAACCGAAGCAATAAAGAAGCTAAAAGCATAAAGCAGGCAGAGCAAGGCTTAGCGCTTATTCAGAACAGAGATAAGACCATTGATCTTTCGCAGCCAGTATCGCGTAACGCAGCTTATTACGGCTGTATAATAAAGCGGCATTGGAGATCGGCATTACAGTCTTTTAATTGCCTCAGCTTGCAGGCTATAATGGCAGGAATTTAAGACTGCCTTCAGCTATGGGAAACTTTTAATGAAGAAATTAACTTTTGCGCTGGCCATGTTACTGCTTGCGGTTGGTGCCACTGCCAGCACTGATAATAACGAAGAATTAGCCAAGCGCATTGCGCCGGTTGGTCAGATTTATGTCGCCGGGCAACAAGCGGCTGCCGCTGAGCAGGCAAGTGGGCCGCGTTCTGGTGAGCAGGTGTACAATGGTGCCTGTATAGCGTGTCATGGAACTGGCGCTTTAAATGCACCCAAGCCTGGTGCTGATGACTGGAAACCGAGGATTGCGCAGGGTTTTGATGTCATGCTGAAGCATTCTATCGAAGGTTTTAATAATATGCCGGCGATGGGTACCTGTGCGACCTGTAGCGAAGACGAAATTGCTGCCGCCATCCGGTTTATGACTGACGGCGTATAAGCGGCTTGATTTTATCCTGTACCAAGCCGTGTTCTGCACGGCTTCTGTTTTTATAAGGGTACTTAATTAGCGCCTTTCAACGGCAACCGCTTCCATGTGGTGAAACTTTGTGCATAATAAGCAGTAACTAACTTAACGCCAGCAATAAGCAGAGCACAACAAAGTTGAAGCTAAACGGATCAAAACTACAACTTATTAAGGCCAAAGCACGCCGGCTAACCACCCTTATCAGCCGTTACAAGCAGGCTTATACTATTCAGGGTGCCTTGCTGCAGCTATCCGAACTGGCCAGTACTATTAGTGATATGCGGGAATTTTACCCCGCTATCCATAAAATGGTGTCTGAGCTACTGCATGCTGAAAATTTCTATGTCGTGCTGTATGACACCAGTACCCGTCAGTACCAGTTGCAATACTTTTCAGATGAGAAAGATCAGCAACTTATCAAACAAGTGCCGTCGACGGCATTTTCCAGCGGTCTGACCGGGTACGTTACCAAAACAGGCAAGCCCTTATTGTGTGACAAAGACCAGTTTAACGCCATGATTGCCAACGGTGATATTCAGGCGCAGGGTTCTGAGTGCACCCATTGGATGGGTATTCCGCTGTGGCGGGATGAGCAGCTTATTGGCGTGATGGCAATTCAGACTTATGACAGTGACTACCGTTATGGTGATGAAGAGCTGGCAATGTTTCTGAGCATTGGCGGCCATACCGTAACAGCGCTGGACAGAGTAAAAAGCCGTGAATTGCTTGAGTTAACCGTGCAGGAGCGAACGCAGCAATTGCAGCAGATAAACAATTCACTGCAAAAAGAAATAAAAGAACGCACTAACGCCGAGCGCCTGCAGGCAGCCCTTTATGAAATTTCAGAACTGACCGCCAGTAGTCGGGACATGCACAGTTTTTATAAAGCCGTGCATAAGGTCTTGTCCGGTTTAATGTCAGCAGACAACTGTTATATCGCCTTGCTGAATTCCGATCAGACCAAACTGACGTTTCCGTTCTATCTTGACCAGTATTCACCTCCAGCCCGGGAAAGACCTATTAGTCGCGGGTTTACCGAGTATGTTATCCGTTGCGGTGAGGCTCGCTTGATCAACAGCGAGGCGGCAGAGCAACTGGCGGCAGAAGGTGAAATTCGCCGTGGTATGGCAGACCCACTGAAGCGGGCCTGTTTGTCTTCGTGCTGGCTGGGGGCGCCCCTGTTAATCGATCAGCGTGTTATTGGGGTGTTAGCGGTTCAGTCTTATGACAATGCTTACCAGTATACCGAGCAGGAACTTAGCATTTTACGCTTTGTTTCACAGCATATCGGCGTTGCCATTCAGCGTAAACTGGCAGCAGAGAAACAAAAACAGCACCAGGAAGAGCTGGAGCGCAAAGTATTCGAAAGTACCCGTGAATTACGGCAAACCAACTTATTCTTAAGGTTGCAGGTAGAAGAGCGTAAAAAAGCGGAGCAAAAGCTATTTTATGAAGCCAATCACGATTTGCTTACCGGTCTGGCTAACCGGCAAATGTTTCTGGAGCAGCTAAAACGTCAGTTTGCTTTGCATAAGCGCCAGCCTATCGAAGGTACGGCAATGCTGTTTCTGGATTTAGACCGCTTTAAATTAATTAATGACACGCTGGGCCATCATATTGGCGATGCCTTTCTGATTGAAACCAGCAAACGTATTTTAAGTGCGGTACGTGAGCATGATTTAGCCGCCCGGCTGGGCGGTGATGAGTTTGTTGTTTTGCTGCAAAATTTGCAGGGTGCGCAAGACGCAGAGGATATTGCACAGCGTATTATCGAGAAAGTGCGTGAGCCCTACTATCTGGAAGGACAGCAGGTAAACTCCGGGGTAAGTGTGGGTATTGCTCTGGTGCGGGCTGACTACAGCAATGGTGAGCAATTGTTGCGTGATGCCGATGCCGCTATGTACCACGCCAAAGCGCTCGGTCGTGGTCGTTATGCTATTTTCCAGGAAAGCATGCGTGATCAGATGTTGAAAGCGCTCGGCGGCGCCTGATATCTACCGTTATTTTTTCAGCATTTGCCGTAAGCGTTCTAAGTGTGCCTGGCCGGTTTGTTGCCGTTGCTGTTCGGTTTTTGCCGGTGCTGCCTGTTGCCACTCCAGATCGTCCTGTGGTAATTCATGTAAAAAACGACTGGGTTCCGGTCGTATTACCTCACCGTACTGGCGCCGTTCTTTGGCATACGTGAAAATTAATTCGCGCTGAGCCCGGGTTACGCCCACATACGCCAGTCGTCGTTCTTCTTCCACGTTATCTTCATCAATGCTGCTCTGATGCGGTAACAAACCCTCTTCCATGCCCACCATAAACACATAAGGAAATTCCAGGCCCTTGGAAGCATGCAGGGTGAGCAGCTGCACCTGATCGGCATTATCTTCCTGCTGCTGACGTTCCATCATATCGCGCAGGGTGAGCCGGGTGACCACTTCTGGCAGAGTCATAGCATCGTGTTCGTCATCGCCTTCCAGCATGGTGCTGATCCAGCGATATAACTCGTTAACGTTTTTCAGCGCCATTTCCGCCGCTTTTGGGCTATTGCTGGTTTCGAACAGCCAGGCTTCATAATGGCTTTGCCGGATTAAATCACGCACGGCTTCTGCCGGATCAGCGCGTTTGGCATTGTCTGCTACCTGGTTAATCCAGTTCGCAAACTGCTGCACGGCTTGTTGCGCCCGGGCCGATACATGCATTGATAGTTCCATGTCGCAGCAGGCAGCAAATAAACTGATGTTCTTCTCATTGGCCATGTTGCCAACCTGTTGCAGCGTGGCGGCTCCAATTTCCCGTCGTGGTACATTAATAATCCGCAGCAGGGCGTTGTCGTCATCCTGGTTAACCAATAGCCGTAAGTAGGCCATCACATCTTTAATTTCGCTGCGGGCAAAAAACGAGGTGCCGCCGGAAATTTTATACGGAATGCGGTTGGTCATCAGCGCTTTTTCAAACACCCGCGCCTGATGGTTGCCCCGGTACAGCAGGGCATAATCACGATATTCGCTGCGGTTAATAAAGCGGTGCGAGATAATTTCGGCCACCACTTTTTCAGCCTCATCTTCCTCATGCTTACAGGGTAGTACCCGTAAAGGCACACCGTAGCTATTCTGGCTAAACAGCTTTTTCTCAAATTCATGGGGGTTATTGGCGATTAAAATATTGGCTGCTTTTAAAATCCGCTCGGCCGAGCGGTAATTTTGCTCCAGCTTAATCACCTTTAAATTGGGAAAATCTGTTTTAAGCAGTACCAGGTTCTGCGGCCTGGCACCCCGCCAGGAGTAAATAGACTGGTCATCGTCGCCCACCACGGTAAAGCGCTGGCGCTCGCCCACCAGTGCCTTTACCAGTTCATACTGGCTGGTATTGGTATCCTGATACTCATCGACCAGTAAATACTGAATTTTCTGCTGCCACTTTTGTCTTACTTCTGTATTGTGCTGAAACAACAGGGTCGGGATAAGAATTAAATCATCAAAATCCAGCGCGTTATATGCTTTGAGCTGATCGCTGTATTGTTGGTAATAGTTGGCAAAATTAATGCTTTGCGGATCGCTGGCCTGTTTTATCGCCAGCGCTGGCAGGGTTAAATCATTTTTCCAGCCGGATATTTTACTTTGAAGGGCTTTTAATAAATCTTTGTCGCCTTGAAATTCATTGGCCGTCAGCTCTTTTAGAAGCGCCATACTGTCTTGATCGTCAAATAAACTGAAACTGGCTTTGTAGCCGATATGCCGGTATTCCTTTTTAATGATCTCAAGGCCCAGGGTATGAAAAGTAGAGATCGTCAGGCCACGGGTCGCGGTTTTGGGCAGTTGGGCCTGAATGCGCTCGCGCATTTCCCGGGCGGCTTTATTTGTAAAAGTTACCGCAGCAATATGGCGGGCAGGCAGCTGACATTGCTGAATTAAATGAGCAATTTTATTAATAATAACCCGGGTTTTACCACTGCCAGCACCGGCCAGCACCAGGCAGGGCCCGGCGATAAATGTTACTGCGGCATTTTGTTGCGAATTTAACTGCATAACCTATACCTTGCATGCGGGCCGGCATTGTAACCAAAATTGGTGGTAAATAGCATTCGCGTTCTGGATTTATCTCCGTAGAATAGCGTTATTACTGTGTTAAACCGGCTTACTGGAGACCATTATGATTGATCCGAAAAAAATTGAAGATATTGCTAAACAAATTGGCAATGCCCTGCCGCCGCAAATAAAGCAGTTTGCCGACGATACAGAGGCTAAAGTTAAACAAGTGCTGCAACAAAAGCTGGCTAATCTGGATTTTGTCAGCCGGGAAGAGTTTGACGTACAGCGTCAGGTACTGTTGCGCACCCGGCAAAAGGTAGAACAACTGGAACAACAGGTAGCAGCCATACTGGCCCAGAATGTAACTGCCGACCCGCAAACGGATTTACCCACCGCAGATCAGCAGTAAATACTCGTTTACCGGGCGATAGCGGCTGACGCGCTCGCCCGACTTTCTTCGATTGTGCCTGACAGGCCACTATGGCAAATCAAACAACAGTGCTTCGCTATGCTTAGCCGCGTGCAGTAGCAAGGTGGTTTCAGCACTGATCATCACACCATCACCCGGTTGGACAGTCTGGTTACCCACTGTCAGCTCGCCACTGATCAGCTGCAAATAGCCATTACGGCCTGCCAACGGGTAGCTAAACTGCTCGCTAGCATTCAGGCTTAACCGCAGCAGTTGTGCTTGCTGTTTTAGTACTAAACTGCCTTCGCGGCCATCAGCTGAGGCAATCAGGGTTAAACCGGGCTCACTGGCAAAATGCTTTTGCTGATAATCGGGTGCACCGCCTTGCTGGTCCGGCATTATCCAGATTTGCAAAAAGCGCAGGTCTTCCGTCTGGCTGGCGTTATATTCCGAGTGATACACGCCGCTGCCGGCACTCATTAACTGAAACTCCCCGGCTGGCAGGATTTTTTCATTGCCGGCGGAATCTTTATGAGCAATTGCGCCTTGCAGTACCAGGGTTATAATTTCCATATCGCGGTGGCCATGGGTATCAAAACCGGCACCTGGGGCTACCCAGTCATCGTTAATGACGCGCAGAGCTGAAAAGCCCATATGCGCCGGGTCGTAATAGCTGCCAAAGGAAAAACTATGGTGGCTTTTCAGCCAGCTAAAACTTGCTTTGCCACGTTCTTCTGCTTTACGTAGGGTAATCATTAACTGCTCCTTATTACCAAATAATTTGGATACTGATTGTTTAACCATTTAGAGACTAAATAAGGGTAAAGGCACGGTGGCTGGTATCCTGACTTCACCGGCTTCAAGGATCACATCCCTGTGCCCCTTCAGCCTGCGCAGCATCCCTGCTGCTGTTACGTCAGCACACCAGCCACCATGCAGTCAGGTTCAGCGGCTAAGTTTGATTGATAGCAGCTTATCTACCGACCATTTGCCTGCACCGCTAAACAACAACGAGACACTGGCTGCCAATAGTGCCAAGCCAAATTCATAACCGTTATTGGCCATAAACAAGCCATTTTGAAAATGTACGGCAAATATCGCGACCAGCATGGCTACTGACAAGGCGGCTGCGGCTGGCCGGGTTAACAAACCAACAATTAACGCCAGGCCGCCAAAAAACTCAGCCGCGCCGGCTAACAATGCCATCAGTATACCGGGGCTTAAACCAATACTGTCCATCCAGCCGGCAGTGCCTTGCAGGCCATAACCACCAAACCAGCCAAAGAGTTTCTGGGCGCCGTGGGCGGCAAATATAATGCCGACCGGAATACGTAGTGCCAGGGCTGACCAGCCAGCTTGGGTTGAAGTAAGCTTTGCAATTAGTGTTTTCATTGTGTCACCTTTCAAATTATTTAATGGTTAGTTAAAGCCGGGTTGTGTGCTCGACCGCAAACAACCTGTCGATAAGCTAAAGATAGCGCTGTAGTGCTGAATTAAAAAGCGGAGCTTTTTGCAGTATTAGTTCAAATAATTTGAATAATGGCATAAGCTGTTGGTTTACAACCGGCAGATACGAAGCAGATTATGCAGCAACTAATAAATTTAGATGCATTGCGTGCGCTTGATGCGATTGACCGTAAAGGCAGCTTTGCCGCAGCGGCCGAAGCACTATACAAGGTGCCCTCAGCGCTCAGTTACACCATGGCACAGCTGGAACAAAACCTCGGCGTCAGTTTATTTGACCGCACGAAACAAAAAGCCCGTTTAACCCCGGCTGGCCACTTGTTGCTGCAGCAGGGCCGCGAGTTGCTCAAAGCGGCCGATCAATTACAGAAAGCTGTGCAACAACTGGACAGTGGCTGGGAGGCGGAGCTTACCCTGGCGCTGGACAGCGTGGTGCCGGCCGAACCCGTTTTTGCCTTAATTAGTCAGTTTTTGCAGCTGGGCAAGTTAACGCAGGTGGCACTGCGGCAGGAGGTTATGGCGGGTGGATGGGAGGCACTAAACACCGGCCGGGCAGATATTGCTATTGGTGTGCCGGCTACCCAGCATAGCGGGGCCTACCATTTACAACTGCTGGGCGAAGTCGAGTTTGTGTTTGCTGTAGCGCCGCACCACCCGCTGGCCGAACGTGACAAAGTGATAACGTTGGCTGACGTACAACAGGAAACCGCCATTATTGTTGCCGATTCGGCCATCGACAGCAAAAAGCTGTCCAGTGGCCTGTTCGATACCCGGCAAAAAGTGGTGGTGGCTAATCTGGCACAAAAAATTAGTGCTCAGCAGCAAGGCTTAGGGGTCGGTTTTTTACCCCGCCACCTGGTGCAACAGCAGTTAGCACGGGGTGAGTTGATTGCTAAACAGCACAGTATTCCACGCGACAGCGCAAAACTGTATCTGGCCTGGCATAAACAACAACAGGGCAATGCACTAAGCTGGTTTTGCCAACAGTTATGCAGTTACCCATGGCCGCAGGTTTTCAGTGCAAATTAATCGTTGTTATGTCGTTCTGGTGGCGCCGCATCCGGCGCAGTGCCCGCGGCTTCAGCGATATCTGTGATGGTGGGATCAGTACGGGGCATACTGTCTGTCGCTACCGGATAAGCCGGCTTATGGTCTTCTACCCACTCGTCATCCTGGCGCGGGTCCAGTTGGGCAAGGGATGCACCAGAGGCTGCCGGTACCGCCACATAGACACTTAAATTCTCATTGGCAATGCGCTCAGCAGTTAAGGCATAGCCCCCCAGGATCAGCGCTGCTACGGCTAACACCGTGAAAAATAAACCGCCCGATAAACCTAACACCGCACCCAGCAACAACGGTGCTAAAAAAGAGCCTATGCCATAGGAAAACAATAAGCTGCGACTTACTTCAACCAGATCTTTGCCATGGTCTAAACGGTCATTTGCCCGGGCAACACTAAGCGGATAAATACTAAACAAGCTGGTGCCGAGCAAAAAGCCCAACAGATAAAATAACCAGGTTTGCGCTGCCAACAACGCCAGTAACAGGCAAATTGCCGCACTAAATAAACCGGCCCAGGCCAGTAATTTACGCCGGCCATAACGGTCAGAAAAGGTGCCCACCGGCCACTGCGCCAGCAAGCCACCTAAAATTGAAATGGCCATAAAGGTAGCCACTACCGATTGTTGGCCATAAGTATTTAGCACAAACACCGGCACCATGGTGTAAAAGCCACCGACAAAAAAACCACCTATAACACTGCCTACCAGTGCCAGCGGCGCAATCTGCAATACCCGGGGTAAGCTGTAACGCTCGAAAGGCGTTAGCACAGGCTGGCTGATCCGGGTAATAGCCACTAAAAACAGCGATGCCAGCACCAGCACAGATCCCAGCACAAATACCACATGCGACGCGACGTCCAGGCTTAAAATAAGCTGGCCAATGGCCGTCGCCATAAAAAACACCACCGTATACACGGCCAGCACCCGGCCACGGTCATCCGAGCTGCTTTTTTCATTCAGCCAGCTTTCCAGCACAATTAATAAGGCATAAAAGGCAAAGCCGGACAGCAGGCGTAAACCCGCCCACAGCCAGGGATCGTAATGCAAGGTGTGGCCTAAAAAGGCCATGACCATCAGCGCAGAAAAAGCCGAAAAGCTACGGGCATGGCCTACGGTAACAATTAACTTCTGGCTGAATACTGCCGCCAGCAAAGCACCCAGAAAAAATGCCGAGTTAATAATACCAATGGCCATTTCCGACAAGCCAGCCTGCTTTAAATACAACCCGATATAGGTCATCAACATGCCATAGCCAGTGGCCAGAAAGGCTATCGAAATAAATAACGATGAAATAGGCAGTAACGCCTGCTTTAAAAACACGGCCTTCTCACTTTCAACAAAACAATAGCTTAACCATAGTGTCTGATGATCCCTGATGCAAAGAAAAGAAAAGACAGAAACTCTCTGACGGTGGCACACGTTCGTCATCATTCTAAACTGGTTGCTGAAAATATCTTCTGAACCAATATTAACAACGCTAAAGTAGCGGTAATCAGTTCAACTAAGCGGGTACTGCGCTACACTGAATAATAATATTAGCAATGGTTAAATCTATGCGCGCTGTATTACTGCTGTTAACCGGTATATTGCTGACTACACCTGCTGTGGGCAAGCCAACACAGATTATTATCGCCGGTGATAACTGGTGCCCAATCAACTGCAGTGCCAGCGCGGCTGATAAAGGCTATATGATTGATGTTGCCAGTCAGGCTTTCGCAAAGTCAGGCTATGAGCTGGTGTATCAGGAAATGCCATGGGCCCGGGCAATTGCTCAGGCCCGCAGTGGCGTTATTCATGGCATAGTTGGCGCATTTAGAGGTGACGCCCCTGATTTCTACTTTCCTGCCAACGCCATTCTTAATATCAGCCCCAACCATTTGTTTACGTTAAAAGGCAGCAAATGGCAGTACAGTGACCTCGCGTCATTACGTGATGTCAGGCTTGGTACCATTAACGGTTACGATTATGGCGATGAGCTTAATAACTACCTTGCCGTGGTAACACCGCCGTTAATGCCTGAGGTAAAGCAGTTATCTGGTGATGATGCCGTAAAGCGGAACATCGCGTTTTTACTGAAGCGGCGCACTGACGTGCTGGTAGAGTCGGCTCCGGTGCTGTGGTACCACGCTAATCAGCTTGGGGTAGCCGACCAGTTGCAGGAAGCGGGGGTTATTAGCGCACCAGAACCCTGCTTTATTGCTTTTTCGCCAAACCGCCCGGAGTCAGCACAACTTATTCATGCTCTGGATGCCGGTATAACGTCAATGAAACAACAGAACGCCTTGTTACCTATCGCAAAACGATACGGCCTAAGCAGCGTACTCGCCCCCGTTGTGTCATTGCCGGAGTAACCTGCTATTCGTTCTATACTCGCTAAATCAGTGTACCAAGGCAGTTAAAAATGACACTGTCACATAAAGAATGTTCAGAATAAAAATTCAGTTGTGCGCTTTTACAGGCAGTAATGCCGTTGTTGTTTACTCATTGCTGTCATCGAAAATTTGTTCAATTGTCAAACCGAAAATCCTGGCGGTACGAAACGCCAGCGGTAAGCTGGGGTCAAATTTGCCTGTTTCTATGGCATTGATGGTTTGGCGGGACACATCGAGTGCTTTTGCCAGATCAGATTGAGTCCAGTTGCGCTCTGCCCGCAACACTTTTAACCGGTTCTTCATTGGTATTTCCGAAAATTAAGCACCAAACTGACGAAATATGAAATGCCCATTACAAACAGAAGGTTGGAAGGGCTGGGTGTTGCCTCAAGTAAGCGCGCGGGTTCCAGTAAACCATAAACAGCCCCGAGGACGACACTCACGCCGAGCGATATCGCCATCGCGTTTAAGTGCAATTGGCGTTGCAACTCATCTAAACCATCCAGATACTTTTTATTAGTAATAATCATGCAGTAACCAAAAACCAGGTTAACGGCGATAACGCTCAGGGTGATGGTGACGTTAAAGTCCCACAAAAGCCTGGGGCCAAAAGCCAGCAGCGCCAGAGACAGTAACCATCCCAGGGTCCAGATAAACAGTGATTTTTTAGACGCTTTATAACGCTGCGCCAGGGTAGTCGATGTTGTATCGTTCATAACAAAGCCTCGTAAATGTTGTTTGACTTTAAGTAAAGTGTGTTTGACATTTACAGTGTAGTGCAATGAGCTTTTCGTGTCAAGCGTGCTTGTCATTATGTAAAGTATGTCGGATATGGTTGTTTTGAGGCATTGTTGCTGGTTAGTGTGTTGTGGCAAACTTGCTGTAGTTCAACGTTAATATACCCAGCGGCAAGTATGGAGTGCACTATGTTTGAGTATCAGGAGTGGCAGGGCATGATTTACGGGATTTTCAGCTTGTTGCTAGTCATTGGCATGCCGGTATTGATAAACCGCTTGCTGCATATTAGCTATCCGAAAGCTATTTTTATGCTGCTTGCCAGTTGCATCATCTTTATGGCTGCTGATCGGTTAATTCACAGTCTGATTTTTGACCTCCGGATTCAGATTGACCCGTTAAATGACTTTTTTGCACTGCTGGTGCCCATTTATGTTTTTGTCATTGCCTTGGTAGTTGATGTTATCGCTATGTCGTGGCAAAAGATTCGGAAGCAGAGGCTTTCTGTGTAGAGCATTATTACTGAAATGCTAATTCAGCGGCACTTTGGGCATGAATACTAGTGGTATCAAATAAGGGCACTGTTGAGTCTTGCTGCGATACCAGCAAAGAGATTTCAGTGCAGCCGAGAATAATCGCCTCGGCACCCTGCTCGATAAGCTGGCCAATGATCTGGCGATACTGTTCTCTGGATTCTGGCAGCACCTTGCCCAGACAAAGCTCGTTATAAATTATCTGGTGAACCTGCTCGCGCGCTTGTTCATCGGGTACAAGCACATTCAGGCCGTGCTGCTCTGTTAGCCGGGTTTTGTAAAATGGCTGTTCCATCGTGAATTTAGTGCCTAACAGGCCCACTGTCTTATAGCCTGCAGCTTTTACCGCAATGGCGGTGGCATCGGCAATATGCAGCAGAGGTAATGTCGTCGCATCTTCAATAGCTTCTGCCACTTTATGCATGGTGTTGGTACAAAGCACAATAAAGTCGGCACCTGCTGCTTCAAGGCTTTTGGCGGCCTCTGCCAGCAACTGGCCGGCAGCTTGCCAGTCGCCAGTGCGTTGCATCTGCTCAATTTCGGCAAAATTAACGCTATACAGAATAACTTTAGCCGAGTGCAGGCCACCAAGTTGCTGTTTCACCGTTTCATTTATTATGCGGTAGTAAGGAATGGTCGACTCCCAACTCATACCGCCCAGCAAGCCAATTGTTTTCATGGTAGTTGCCTTAAAAATAGAATAGCCAGCACCTAAAGAAGGTTAAATTGTAAATTGGCTAATAGCCAACTAATGTTGGCTTTTAATTAACAATATATTTATCTTTTGGTATCCCTGCATTATCCTTATGGCTTCAAAAAGCAAAGGAATAAGTCATGGTAAAGGTACATATCTGGTTAAGGGATGAACAACATATTGGCCACGCAGCTCTTACGATAAGAGATGTTTACGTTAGCTTCTGGCCCGATGGTGATGCTGGCAAAAAAGACTTAAAAATAAAAACCAGCCACCCGGGTTCATATGTCGAGACGTTAGCTCAAGATATCATTAATGAGGGAGGTCGCAAGCCCATTACAGTTGATATAGCCAACCTGAATGAGGTTGCGATGCTGCACTATGTAAACTATTTACAAAATAACGTGCCGCGATATCAACTTGCGCGGCATAATTGTTCGCATTTAGTTGTAGATATACTGCAAAAAGGCGCTAGTAAAAAGCCGACATTCAAACCTAACGCAGCAGAGTATGCTAAAGTCGGTCGCATATTGGGTTACGGTATATGGACTCCGGCGAACGTAATGCGCTATGCAAACGAACTGAAATCAGCATGAAGATTATCTACCACGAAAAATACAACATTGATGTCGGCATTTTTAAATTTCTGCATCCGTTTGATGGTTGTAAATTTCGCAAGGTGCGCGCTGCACTTCACAATGAGGGAGTCATCGCGCCTGACGCTGCTATTTCGGAATCTGCCATTCTTGAGTCAGTAAATGAACTGCTAAAAATACAGCTGAAAGATAAAGCGTCATTATGCCGCGCGCTTGAAATTCCTAAAATTCCGTTTTTGTCATTTTCGTGGCTGGACAGTCGCATCCTTGAGCCGATGCGCTGGGGCGTTGCTGGCACATTAGCGGCCAGCCGATTAGCATTGACTGGCACCGATGCCTGGAATCTGGCTGGTGGCTATCACCATGCCAGCCCATATAAGATGGAAGGTTTTTGTATATATAACGATATTGGCATCAGCTATCAGCAGTTGCTGGCAAGTGGCGAGCTAACGGCTACTGACCGAATTCTGATTATTGATATCGATGCCCATCACGGTAACGGCAATGCCCGCACCTTTGACGACAACAGCAACGTCACCCTGCTCGATGTGTATAACCAGGATATTTACCCCAATACACCGGTTAGCCGGCAGCGGGTGGATATCCCGGTACCTTTGCCAAATGGCACCGGCAGCGATTTATATTTGAATAAACTAAGCGGCGCGCTGGAGCTGCTTACTGGCGGCTATAAGCTGGCCTTTGTGGTCGCAGGCACGGATGTCCTGGCAACCGATCCGCTGGGCGGCTTAAAGCTTAGCATTGCCGATGTCGCCCAAAGCCATAAGCTGGTATACCAGCGTTTAAAAGCGCTAAATATTCCAACGGTATTCTTAGGTGGTGGTGGTTATGGTAAAGATAGCGCAGCAGCAATAGTGGCAGGGATTAAAGCTATAGCCGGCAACCAATAGTAATGTCACGGATGCCGTTGATTAGGTGAATCCTAAACAAAAAAGCCAGCATTATGCTGGCTTTCTGTTTACTCTTACTCTGGCAGGTTACACCAGCACTGACTGGCGAAGCAGGTCATACAGCCGGCGTTCCTGAATGGCTTCTTCACCGTCGCTTTGCATGATTTGCTTAGCGGTATCAAGCGCCCGTTGTTTATCAAACATTAAGTCGCTTTTCAGGCCGGCTAAGTAGGGCTCTACTTTGTTGGCACTGATCGCCTGGCGTACATCGGCCATGGCCTGGCTTTGTACTGCAGTGATGCTGTTGATGCCGCTCCATTCTAAGTTGTCGGCAATATCATCGACCAGTTCCTGCTCATTTAACCGTATTTTGCCGTCAACGCGGTACATTAAAATAGCCAGCTTTAGCAGTGCCTCGTTAAATGTTTGTTGTGTCGCCATAAGTTACTCCTTTAGCCAGTGGCTGTAGCTTTATTTACCGCCCGGCCGGGCTATTTTCAGTATTTCGGTCAGGCCGGCTACGGCGCCGCCGATATTGGCCAGTTCAGCTGGGACTATCATGGTGTTGTTGGTTTTGGCCAGGTTACCGAATTCTTTCACATATTGCTCGGCTACCCGCAGGCTTACTGCCTCCTGACCACCCGGGTGGTTAATCGCTTCAGCAATCTGGCGGATACCTTCTGCGGTAGCAATGGCAATAAGCTCAATTTCGCGGGCGCGACCTTCGGCTTCGTTAATTTGGCGCATCTTGTCACCTTCAGACAGGTTGATAACTTCCTGCTTCTGGCCTTCAGATACGTTGATCATAGCCTGACGTTCACCTTCAGATTTGGCAATGGCAGCCCGGCGTTCCCGTTCGGCCCGCATTTGCTGCTCTAACGCATCTTTAATGCTTAGCGGTAATTCGATGTCAGAGATTTCATAACGCAGCACTTTAATGCCCCACGGCGATGCCGCTTCGTCCAGTGCTTTTACCACTTCTTCGTTAATTTTAGCCCGCTCTTCAAAGGTTTTATCTAAGTCAGTCTGGCCGATCACCGAACGCATGGTGGTTTGGGCTAACTGGGAGGAGGCATAGCGGTAATCGTTGATGCCGTAACTGGCTTTGTGCGGGTCTACTACCTGCAAATACAGTACGCCATTAATGCCTACCTGAATGTTATCGCGGGTTACACAGGTCTGACGCTCTACGTCGATTACTTCTTCCTTTAAGCTATGGGTGTAGGCCACTTTGTCGATAAACGGAATAAGAATATGAAAGCCAGAGTCGAGCGTGCGTGAATATTTACCCAGGCGTTCAATCACAAAGTTAGATTTTTGCGGCACTACCCGGGCGGTTTTGATAATAGTTATTACCACCGCTATGGCAAAACCCAGCGTCAGTATGGTTTGAATATTTATTGGTTCCATCGTTGGTATTCCCTTTTAAACTAACAATTAAACTGGCTGTTGCGCCGAAACTATTAAATGAATGCCTTCATTGGCAATAACCCAGGCCACTTCGCCTGCTTTCAGATGCTCGTTAGAGCGGGCGTCCCATTGTACGCCGTTTAATACTACCCGGCCGGCACCTTGTTGAAAGTCAGCCAGCACAATGACCCGGTTGCCAATGTCGTCTTTCAGCCGGCTGGGTTGCTCGCCTTGATCAGCGGTGTACCCGGTAAACCAGCGTTTAAAATGACCGCGAGCTAACAACAGCAATGCCAGACTGACAATACCGAAAATAAGATATTGCATCGTGGCCGACTCTATCCAGCCCAGTTGCAGCAGAACGCCGACAACAATCGCACCAATACCCAGGAACACCGCAACAATACTGGTTGCCAGCAGTTCCGACAGAATTAACAGCACGCCAACGATGATCCAGATCATTGCGATACTCATAGCTTTATCCTGTAGCCGTAATTTAGCCACAAACAGTAACTGAAGTTAGCTAAAAGGGTCAATCGTTTTTAAGCCGTGTTAACCTTTGTTGCGGTTTCATTTGTAATAAACTATTTCGCTGGCTGCCCAAATCCAATGTTAACTTGCAGCCAGAAACAGCGGCGGTTATGTTGATCGTTGTTAATCAGCAACCTGACGATAAAGTTAAGCCAATGGCAGAAAGAAAAATATACCAGTTACTGGTAAACGAAGAAGATGCCCGGGCCTGTCGCGATATACCGGACAGCGCCTGTACCAAAGTACCGAAAAACTTTGTGCTGGTGCTGCTAAGCCAGATATTACTCAGCTTAGGAGACTTACTGACCAGCCCGAAAACCGTGCTTACCTGGCTGATGAGCGTAATTGGTGCGCCACCAGCGATGGTGGCCTGGCTGGTGCCTGTGCGTGAATCGGGTTCGATGCTACCGCAACTGCTGATTGGTGCCTGGGTACGCCGCTACCCCATTCGTAAAACGTTCTGGATAGCCGGCAGTATTGTGCAGGGTAGTTGTGTGCTGGCGATGGCATTGGTGGTAAGCCAGTGGCAGGGGGCTGTGGCGGGCCTGGCGATTATTGGTCTGTTAGTGCTGTTTAGTCTGGGCCGTGGTTTGTGTTCGGTAGCCATGAAAGACGTACAGGGTAAAACGGTGCCAAAGGGCCAGCGCGGTCAGCTAACCGGTATTGCCGGCACTGTGTCTGGAGTACTAACGCTGTTGGTGTCTTTATGGTTGTTGCAACAGCAACCCGATAGCCTGTGGGTATATCTGGTGTTGCTGGTTGCCGCTGGCTTGCTATGGTTTAGCGCCGCCGTGCTGTTTAGTCAGGTGCAGGAACAGCCAGGTGAAACAGCGGGTGGCGCCAATGCGCTGCAGTTGGCCTGGCAAAACCTGAGCCTTTTGCAAACAGACACCCATTTTCGCCAGTTTGTGTTGTGCCGGGCGTTGCTGCTGGGGTCGGCACTGGTATCGCCATTTCTGGTGTTACTTGCCCAGCAACAGCATAACGGTGGCCAGACGCTGGCCTGGTTTTTAATTTGCACCAGCCTGGCCAGTGCGCTCAGTTCACTGCTCTGGGGTAAACTGGCTGATCGTAGCAGTCGTCAGGTTATTATTATTGCTGCGGCTATGGCGCTGGCCGGTTGTACGGTGCTGGCAGCACTGCATGTGGTTTTTCAGCAACCTGCCTTGTATGGCTACCTGCTGTTGTTTTTATTGCTGAGCATTGGCCATGCCGGGGTGCGGGTGGGCCGTAAAACCTATTTGCTGGATATGGCATCCGGCAACAAGCGTACCGACTATGTCTCAGTCAGTAATTCAATAATTGGGGTGTTGTTGCTGGTGGTGGGGGCTATCAGCAGTGTCATTGCCTGGTGGTCTTTAGTGGCAGTCTTGTGGTTTTTTGCCGCCAGTTGCCTGGCGGGTTTGTGGTACGCTCTGAAATTACCTGAAGTGTCTGTGTCTGACCAAGGAGCCCCCAAAAAATGAGTAATACGACAGTGTATTATTGCTGGGTTTTACGGCGTAGCCCAAAACCGGCAAGTCCCAGCGTCAATAAAGCCAGTGTTGCCGGTTGCGGTATGGCGGTTGGCATGGCATAAACGGTTAACTGGCTGCTGATTAAACGGAAGCTATGGTTGTTGCCGCTGCTTTCATTTACGCTAAACCACAGGTTGTCCTGGTTCAATAAGTCGGTAAATGTTGTCAGGGTTAGCCGGTTCAGCAAAACGCGCTGTTGCATAACACCACTGCTTTGCGATAAATCAAACTTGCCAAGGGTGTCGCCACTGGCGTTTAAAATATATAACTGCCATTGCTCTGCCAAACAGTCACCGCGCAGACAATAGCGGTTGTTGGTTGCTGCAAACGTGACATTCAGCTCAATATAATCTGTGGTGGTGGGGTTAAAACCGGTCAGGCTGAACGCATCAGTTACTGCAGTGCAGCTGCCGCTGCGCACCAGCATAAAGTCGGTGGCGATAGTGCCACAGCTGCCGCTGGTTAACGGGTTATAACTTAACCGGCCATAATTATGCTGGTCGGTATGGATAGGTGTCGCCAGTGCTGTGCCGGCGATTAACACGTTACAACAGACAAACGTTAATACAATCAAAATATTACGCATACTGGATCCTTTTACCCTGGTTATTCGCTGACGGCTGACACTCTGGTAAATAGCGATAATAAATTGTTATTTATATTAATAGCTATTTAAGTTGCTGTTTTATTTTGGTAGCAAATTTTGTGCCATGAACAGGAAAAGGCGCTGGCCACCGTTTGGCATTTGGCCAGCTGTTATTTGTTAACATTTGATGGTGCGGCAAAACTTGCCAGTTTGTAAAAAAAACTGACAGAGTTGGCGGGCCGTTATACCGACTCAGGCGTTGGCGGCCTTTTTCTGTGCAAAGAGCTGCTGCTCCAGACTTTTGCCCTTGCTAAGCTGTTTGTATTGCCAGCCATTGGCCGCCAGACATTGCAACAACCTGATATCAAAGTCATCTACCTGTTGTGGCTGATAACTTAGCTGATACTCGTGATTACGCCCTGCTGTTACGTCCGTTATACCCGCTAGCTCCTGCAGTTGCTGGCATACGGCGTCACTGTCAACTGCCGCATCGCTGGCTGTGGCAAGCTGCAAGCTGATATGCGCTGTGCTTTCATTCGGCTGGGCATGGTGTTGCTGTAGCTTACCATCCTGCAAATACAGCACTTTGTTACACAGTCGCTCCAGCTCGAAAATATTATGTGAGCTGATTAGAAAGCTGGCATGCTGGCTTAAATCGCTGATAAGTTCTCGGATGTGCAGCGCATTTGCCGGATCCAGCCCGGCAGTTGGTTCATCCAGCAAGATAAGCGCCGGCGAGCCAATAAAGGCCTGCGCCATACAAGCGCGCTTGCGCATACCATGGCTAAGCGCGCCGGCTTTGGTGTGATAATTCGCGGCTAAATCAACCAGTGCCAGCACCCGCTTAGTTTCTGCCCCTGCCTCACTGGCGCTAAGCCCCTGCAGCTGGCCATAAAAACTCAGTTGCTGGCCAATACTGAAGGCAGGGTCCAGCTGGGCATCTTGCGGTAATGCGGCAACTTTACCAAATAAAGCCTGGCTGCCAGGTTGCCCGCCCAGTAGCTGCATCTCGCCACTGTCGGCTTTAATATAACCACATAGCAGGCTGAATAAAGTGGTTTTTCCGGCACCGTTCTGGCCAATTAAAGCGACCGTTTCGCCGCTGTTTACCGTAAAGCTGATATTGTTCAGCACCAGGTTGCGGCCATAGCTTTTTGATAAATTGGATACGTTAATGATTGACTGCATTACAGTGCCCTCCGGCTTAAAATTTGCTGGGCAATAACCAGAAATATCGCAGTTTGTGCCAGAGGTAGTGCGGCCAGTTGCAGGCTTTGCCAACCCTGGGCCGGAATAAGCTGCCATATTTGCGCTCCTGGCATGTATTCCAGTACAAATGCTGCGTCAGGCTGATGATAGATAAGCCAGCTGAGTAAACCGAATACCACTCCCAGCGTAACGATTGCCAGACTAAGCGCCAGCCTGGAAGAGCGGGCCCAGGCCGAAAACACCGTCATCAGGGCAGTAAAAGGCATTAACACAATCAGCAAGTGGCAGCTGATCAACAAGCTGGCTTCAATAGCCTGCCAGCTCAGACCGCCCTGGCGCACAGCGCTAATCAGCAGCGTTGCTGTCAGGGATAACAAAATTAAGCAAAGTTGCACCACTAACTGACCGCAAAAGCGTCCCAGCACAATGGCGGTGCGGCTGCTGCGCAGGCTGATAAAGCGCAGCGTACCGCGGGCAGCATCGCTGGATAGCTGATTTGCAGTAAATACCAGGCTTAGAAACGGCAGCAGTACCAAGCTCAGCATCCAGTATAGGGTAAGCTCAGGCGCTGGCCAGTTCAGCAGCTGATGCAACCCCAGCATGCCAAACGCGGCCGTTAATGACTTTTGAAAATTGGGTTCCTGTAATATGTCACTGGCCGGTGCAATGGCGTAGCGCAGCAGAAAAAACCAGACTACGGCAGTTGCCGCCAGCGTCATCAGGCCGCGACGGGTTAGCCACAGCCGCGAAAGTTCTACCTGGCTAAACAGCCAGGTCTGTCGTAACAACATTAATGACATACACACTTCCTTTTATTATTTTGTTGGTTTTCTATCCGTGATTTTGCACAATAAATGCCAAAATTTAAGTTGTTATATATCATTAGGTTAAATAATAACAGTGCCATCATTAACTTTTACGCAGCATAAAACTGCAAATAAGTGGTCAGTTTCACCACTTTGTTGTGGTTCAGTATTATCTTGCAATCAGCGCTGGCTAAGCTGCTGATCCAGCAATTGAATAAAGCTCAGAATGGTTTCACTGACCTGAACGTAAAAGTCACGGTCGACTTTGTCCGCCGTATCGCCCACTGTATGGTAGTCGTTATGGTCAGCCACCCCAAAATAGATAAAGGGTACCTGCTGCTGATGGAAGATGCCGTGATCAGAGCTTAAGGTCCAGTCATGGGTGTTACCCGCCCGGTACCAGGGGCGATCATGGCCGGCAATCACTTTCACCGCACTTTGCTGCTGCAGCTGTTGCAGCAGCGGCAATAACCCGGGCTGCTGGTAACTGCCAACCGCAAACAGCAACTGCTCAGTGTCGCGGCTCAGCATATCCATATTAATATTGAATGCCAGTTGCCCGGGTGAGAGCAACTGGTGCTTAAATAAGGCTACAGCCCCCTGCAAGCCGCCTTCCTCAGCGTCCAGTGCCACAAACAATAACGGATGAGCAGTTGGGTGTTTGCTAAAATAACGCGCCAGTTCCAGCAAGGTGGCAACACCGGAGGCGTTATCATCGGCCCCGGCAAAGACTTGACCATTTTCCACCCCCATATGGTCATAATGGGCTGTCACTACTATCGGTTTTAATGCAGGGTTTAAGCCGGGTAGCTGTCCCAGCACATTCGCTGCGTTTTCAGCTGCCGGTACGATGGCGCTTTTTCCCCTCAACCAGCGCCTGAATACAAAGTGTCGCTTTACGCTAAAAGGCTGTAAATAGCCATCAGTGCCTGCCGGTTGTAAGCCGATGTCGGCAAACTGCTCTGCCAGCCAGTTACGGGCCGCTATACCTCCGGCGGTACCCGGTTTGCGACCTTGCCGGTCAGGGTGAGCCAGCCAATTCAGATCGGCCAGCAATTGTTGATGGTCTAAGCGCTGTTGCGCTGCCACAGGTTTAGCGTTGGCAGCCAGTTGCGCCAGCCGGGCGCTTTCCTGTTGGGTAAGTTGTTGCTGCCACGCCGGCCAGGCCAGGCTGTATACCAAAATGGCCGCAATCACCAGCGTAGCTGCGCCGCCCAGATAAAGCCGTTTACTAAAAGACATGAAATATAAACCTTACTGCTTGTTCAACCCGGAATAGAGCTTAGCGCTGAGCTGTCAGACAATACAACAAGGCGATGAAATAAAACATCTTGGGGCACACCATCCAACATGTTTATTTTTAAATTGCTAATTGTATGTTTTGCGGGTAATTTCTGCAGCTGTCTCAGAAACTAAAACAAATAACGACAAGGAAAGTGACTAATGCAACAGCATGAACTGAAGGGATTAGGTGGCTGGTTAATTGTGGTGGGTATTGGTGTGACGTTGTCGCCGTTTATCCTGCTTTATCAGGTGCTGCCGCTTTACTATGAAATTTTCAGCAATGGCAGTTTTGCCGCGCTGACCACAGAGGGCTCGGAGGCTTACCATGCTTTATGGGCACCGGTGCTGATGAGTGAAGTGGTTTATAACGCCTGTATTGTGGTCGCGGGCTTTTATCTGATGTACTTATTCTACACTAAACATTATCTGTTTCCGCGGCTGTACATCATTATTGTTGTTAGCATGCTGGTGGCTATTCCTGTCAATTCCTGGCTGGTAACCCTGGTACTGGAAGACAGCAAAATGCTGGATGCGGAAACCATCAAAGAATGGGGCCGTACCGCGATCAGTGCCTTAATCTGGATACCTTATATGTTGATATCAGAGCGGGTAAAAGCCACCTTTGTGGAAGGTCGTAATCCGTCACTAGAAGTCGCCGGGAGCAGCCAATAGCAAATTGTTATTTTTTATCTACTCTATTCGACAGACGCCTCTGACAGAGCCTTTGTAAAGAGGCTTTACTCTCTCTTCCTTTTTAAGTCAAAACTGGGGCTGCTCAGGCCGAAAACGCCTGCAGCAGCAGATTTAGTTGTGGGTGTAACAGCTCACGCTGGGTGGTGATAATATAAAAGTTTTCGTAAATCTGTGGCAACGCCAGATACTTATGCAAGCGGCCGTTTTGCAATTCGTCTTTTACTACCACTTCCGGAATCACGGCCAGCGCGCCGCTGTCGCGCGCTAGTAAGCGAAGCATCGCCATATCGTCTGCTTCAGCGATAATGTCAGGTTGTAACTGGTATTGTGCTGCCAGCGCGTCAAATGCGGTTCGCACCGGGCTTTGCACCGGCGGTAATACCCAGCGCTGGCCTTTGTAGTCGCTGAGCTTATCACCGGCATGCTTGCCGGGCGGGCCAATCACGGCGACAGGTTGCCTGGCCAGTAAGCGGCATTGCCATAACTGGTTATCGTTGCCCTGTACCGCAATATTCGTTAATGCCAAATCGAGCTGATGTTGGGCCAGCGCATTTAATAGCGTGGTCTGGTTCATTGACAGCAAACTGTAGCGCGCCTCACTTTTACTCAGCAACGGGGTAATAAAGCTTTCAATAAAGTTTCGTGACATGGTCGCTAAGGTGCCAATTCGGATGGGACTGTGCTGAGGCTGCATGCCCTGCGCCAGCAATTGTTCAAGCTCGGCACCGCGGCTGAAAATATCTTCGGCGTATTTAAGAGTCTGGTAACCACTGTCTGTAAGCACCAGTTTGCGGTTTTCGCGACGGAATAACTGCACCTGCATGCTTTGTTCTAACTGCTTGATTTGCGATGACAGCGCAGACTGCGAAATATGCAGACGCTGGGCGGTTTCCGTCAGGTTTGTGCCCCGGGCTACCTGCCAGAAGTAGTAAAGATGATGATAGTTTAACCGGCTCATAATTCTCTTTTAGCGAACGATTTTTGTTTTATTATGTATTTTACTTATAGTAGTTTGCTGCACACAATAGCGCCAGTTAAATAAAATTAAAGGTGTGCGATGAGTTCGTTATTAACTGTCACTCCATTAAAACTGGTGCTGCTGGCACTGGTAGCCTTGCTGGCTGTGGTTATCTGGCGTTACAGCGCCACAGCCTTGGCCGGTGAGCCGAACAAACTACGGTTTATGCGGGCTTTAGCGCTGACCCTGACCGCGACGGTGTTTACCCTGCTAAGCAACCATCTGCTGTTATTCTGGTTAGGCTGGTGCTGGATCAGTCTTAGCTTGCAGCAGTTATTGTTGTTTTATCCTGAGCGCCCCCGTGCCCAGCTGGCCGCTCATAAGAAAGCGCTGAGTGCCCGCACTGGTGAACTGTTGCTGGCTCTGGCGTTTATTTTGTTATATGTCGAGTTTAATACTGCGGATATCGGCAACCTTATTAACCAGGCGAGTATTCAGAGTAGCCTTAGCGTTAGCGGCCATCTTGCCGTCGGGTTGCTGGTCATCGTGGCACTGATTAAATGCGCTCAGCTACCTCTGCACGGTTGGCTGATCCAAGTCGTGGAGGCGCCCACGCCAGTCTCCGCCTTGTTGCACGCCGGTATTATTAATCTCGGTGGTATTTTACTGCTAATCTTCTCGCCCCTTCTTAGTCTCAGCGCGCCGGCCGCAACGTTACTGCTGGTGGCTGCCCTGACCAGTACTGTGTTGGCAGCCCTGATCATGACTACCCGGATAAGTATTAAGGTGCGCCTGGCATGGTCAACGGTGGCGCAAATGGGTCTGATGTTGGTAGAAATTGCGCTGGGTTTATACACCCTGGCGTTACTGCACTTGCTGGCACACTCCTGCTACAAAGCTTATGCCTTTTTGTACAGCGGCAATGCGGTTAACCATTACCTGGCGGCTCAACTGGCCGATCAAATTGAACCGCGAACCCGCCACTGGGTTCTGGCGCTGTTGGCTGCCTCGCTGCTGGTGGCGCTGGCCCATCAGCTACTGCCTCTTTCCAGCCTGAGCAGCGCGGTACTGCTGGTGTTGGCTATTACGGTGCTACTGATGCCATCAATGGCGCGGGCCGATAGTCGCAGGCCATGGCGGGTTGTGCTGGCGTTGGCGTATGGCGTCGGACTACTGGCACTTTATCTCAGCGGTAAATATATGTTGCAGCACATAATGCCAACCGGCAGCGTGTTAGCGCCGTTGGCTGATGTTGTTACCAGCCTGGTATTTTCCGGTCTGTTTGTGATGGCGGTGTTGCTGCGCTACCACAGCCGGCACCGGGCGGTAAACCGGGTATTTATCTGGTTGAACGCCGGTGGATACCTTGATGAGTGGGCTACCAGAGTCACCCTGAAAATTTGGCCTTATCATAGCAAAAAGACAGCGGACATTAGCGCCCTGACTCAGGTGGAGAGCGTAAAATGAGTGCAGTATCTACGACAATGCAGCGCAGCGATTGTGCCTTACAAACACTGGTTGCCAAGGCGGCCAGTCAAATTGCTCCGGCATGGCCACTGGATCAGATGATCGCAGTAAATCCGTGGTGGCCGAAGCGTCAGCAGCATTTTGCCTCGGTCTGTGCTGAGCAGCAGCTGCTTGCCGGAACCAGTTGTCTGATGAGTGCAGAGTGGTATTTAGCACAGTGGCAGCATCAAATAACACCCATGCACCTGCAGCAGGCATTGCAGCAAGCAGAATTAACCATGACCCTTGATCAGGCCGTCACCGCGCTGGCCCAGCCTCAGGAGTTGCGCCGCTGGCAATCACTGGCACAGCTGATGTCAGAACAGACCCCAGCGCAGCGAACCTTACCCTGGCCGCAACTGATACAGCAGCAGTTAAGCCAGTTTATGGGGTTGTATTATCAGTATCCTGAGCGCTTTAGTGTGCAAGCTGACAGCCCAGATCACGCCTACCAAAGCTGGTTATCGGTGGTCTGCCATGATAAAGGCCTGCAGGTACTTACCGGAATTAATTTAACCTCATTATTTGCCACTGTGCCTGCACAGCCCTCATTGTTACTGCAACAGCTTAGCCCCTGGCTGCAAATCTGGTGCCCGGATGAGCAGGCAAAACTGGCTTATCTGGAAAATTTGCTGCAAAGCTTGTCTGGCTGGGCGGGTTGGCAGGCATGGCTTGACTGGCTGCAGCAATTGGCTGGGCGGCAGGGGCATGAGGCCGTATGCCAGTTGCTTTACATGCTACTGGGCTGGGACTGGGTATTATGGCAACACAGTATGCGCGATGCGGGTTGTCATGAGCGCTTAAGCACTGCTTTAACACGGCAGAGCACACAGTATACTGCTATGATGCTTAACACGCAGGCTCAGCATAGTATTCGTCAGGTGTGGCAGCGAGCGCTGGAGCTGAGTGTGCAGCAGCCTTTATTTCGCCAACTGCGGCAGTCTGCAAAGGATGTTAGCGCAACCACCAGCAGACCGACGTTGCAAGCCGCGTTTTGTATCGATGTTCGCTCAGAGCCAATGCGCCGGGTATTAGAGCAGCAGGATGCTGGGATCCAGACTCTGGGTTTTGCTGGCTTTTTTGGTCTGCCTATTGCGTACAAAGCCGCAGACAGTAAGTTAAGCCGACCCCAACTCCCCGGCTTACTGGCACCGGCCTTTGAAGTTCGTCAGGTGCGCCCGGAAAACGTCACGCTATTACGCCAGCCTGCACTGGGTTGGAAGCAAAGCTTTGATTTGGCATCATCCAGCCTGGGCATGGTAGAGGCCGCCGGCCCCACTAAACTGCTCAGTCTGATCAAGCGCACTTTTTTCCGCAGCGCCGCACCCCATGCAATGAACCGGTATCTGGATGACGGCCAATGGTATCTTTGCAAGGAGCAGCAACCCCTTACTGTTGCTGAGCAAGCCGAGCTGGCAGGTGGCATTTTGTCTGCAATGGGCCTTAGCGACAACCTGGCAACAACAATATTACTGGTAGGGCATGGCAGCACAAGTTGTAATAACCCGCATGCCGCAGCGCTGGATTGTGGTGCCTGCGGGGGCCAGACCGGTGAGGTTAATGTAAAAGTGCTGGTGCAAATGCTCAACAACACTGAGGTACGCGCTGAGATCAACCGTCAAAAAGCCGTGCCTATCCCCAATGACACCCGGTTTTACGCCGCGATGCATCACACAACGACCGATACGCTGGAAGTGTTTCAACCTCCTGCTAAGGCAAACTGGCTTGGTTGGTTAAGCGAGGCCAGTGAGTCGGCCAGGCAACAACGGGCCAGTCAATTTGCTGAGCCGCCGGTGAGCGCGTCGGCCTTGAGTCGTTTTTTTACGTTGCGAAGCCGCGATTGGGCACAACTTCGACCGGAATGGGGGCTTGCTAACAATGCGGCGTTTATTGTGGCGCCGCGCTCCCTGACCAAAGAACTGGATTTACAGGGGCGCTGTTTTTTACATGACTATAGTGCCGAAAAAGATCCGGAATTTAGCTTGTTGCACACCATCATGACCGCGCCAATGGTGGTAACCAACTGGATCAATATGCAATATTACGCCTCGGTGGTAGCGCCTGAAAAATACGGTAGTGGTAATAAGTTGCTGCACAACGTGGTTGCCGGTCATATTGGGGTTTTCGAAGGAAATGGTGGTGATTTACGCAATGGTTTAGCCTGGCAGTCGGTGCACGATGGTCAACAATTGCGGCATCAGCCTGTGCGTTTGACGGTGGTGATTGCAGCGCCAAAAGACGCCATTGCCAATATAATTCGCCGCTCAGATGACGTTGCGGCGCTGGTAAACAACCAATGGCTGTGGCTGTATCAGCTGGACCAGCATGGCACCTTGCATCAATGGCAGCACTCAGGCTGGCATAAGGTGGCAATGTGACACCGACCGTTGCTATGTTAACCCGGCACGATAAAGGGCGCTTAATTGCGCCGGCATTAAATCAGCTTGGCTGGCAGCTTACTGAGCTCAATAGTTTCGACACGGATAGCCTTGGCAGCTTTGCCGGTGAATACCCGCGTTTTATGACGGCGCAGGAATGTGCGTTTCGTAAAGCAGCCTTGGCTGCTGAATTATCCGGGCTGGATATCGGCTTAGGCAGCGAGGGCAGCTTTTCTATTGAGGCGTGCGGAACGCCAACCAATTTGATCCGGCAACGCCAGGCAAATTGTGCACGTTGTGATCATACCATTATCACTCCGGTGGCTGCCCACCATGCCAGCCAACAATATTGCCAGGAATGTAATCCTTAAAAGGCTTGATAGTAAGTGCTGACTGGGTTCGTTTAGGAGAAAAAATGTCGTTGCCATTTTGCATGGTAATAAAAAAAGCGCAGGCAAAGCCCCTGCGCTAAAGGTTGTGGCTGGGAGTTCGGGTTAGTGGCTAATGCTGACTGTGCTGTCGCCATTTTTAAATAAATCATATTGTTGCATCGCCGGGATCTGCTGCTGGATTTGGGTTTCCAGAGCATCCAGTTGGGTTACCTGACTGCAGATAGCATCGCCACGCTGCTCTAAAGCGGCGGCTTTGATGTCCATCTTCGCTTCCAGATTCTCACCAAACTTTTCCATCTTCTCGCCAAAGGCTTCCATCCGTTGTTCAAAATTACCTTCACCGCTGGTCATCGCTTTGCCCACCAGCATCATAATGCTGCCCATGGACTGGGTAACGGCTTCTTCAATGGCCTGTTCAAATTCAGGACCAAATGCCTGATCGATATTTTCCAGCCGGCTGCCATACAGGTAGGTATTGTCACCATCCTGCACCACCACCTGATTGGCGGCATCGTTTATTTTGGCTAATGCCTGCTGCATTGCCGGATAATCATCCAGTGATTTACCGGTTAGCTCGTTCAATACGGTAGTCAACGCTTCACTGGCCATCAGCAGCGCATCTTCTACCAGGGCAACGGTCTCAACTGTCTGATGACGAATGCCGGCCTGATAGTCACGCAACAATTTACGGGTTTCGTTATTCACCTTTACGGTTTTACCGTGCAGGGTTAACTGACCCTCGTCGCTGATTTGCCACAGGGTTTTACCGCTATCCTGCAACTGCACACTGCGGCTGCTAATCACTAAATCTTTATCAAACTCGATATTACAACTGTGGTTGCTGTGTGCCATAGCACTGTTGCTGTATACCAGGGTACTCAGGCTAAGGGTGCTGCAAACCACTACGCTGGCGATAAGAGACATTTTCATTTTGTTGTTCCTTGCTAGGTTGTGACACAATTTTTTAAATGACAACAAGCTAACGCAAAGACGATGCCAGATTTTATGCTTTTGTTTTTATTGAATTATTTTATCTCGAGCAGTTTTGGCCAGCCTTAATGTTAGCGTTTTACACCAATTATTAGCGGATTTGTCAGCCGGCAGTGTGACTACCCCAATCTGGCTGTGCTGTAAAACAAGGCCAGGCAATCCTGCTTTTTAATTACTATTTGGAATAACGCAGAGAGATCCATTCTTTTACTGGCATACGTTTGGATGGCTAAAATAGCGGTATAAGGTTTATACAGGTGTTTTTATGCTTTTATCATCATTAGTGGCACAGGCCAGCCCGTTGTCTGAGCAGCAGGTAC
This sequence comes from uncultured Chromatiaceae bacterium, assembly GCA_963975465.1. Lineage (GTDB taxonomy): Bacteria > Pseudomonadota > Gammaproteobacteria > Enterobacterales > Alteromonadaceae > Alishewanella. Next base: position 73,318 of record CAXBHB010000002.1, on the reverse strand, counting down.
AGCAACTGCAGGGGCTGGTAAGTCAGCTTAATCCTATTCAGCAGGCCTGGGTCAGTGGCTATCTGGCTGCCAGTGCCCAACTGGTAGGCGGTCAGGCAACCGCGCCGGCCGCTGCTGCCGCTAACAGCGCTACTCTGACCGTCGTGTATGGCTCGCAGACGGGTAATGCCCGCCATGTTGCTGATGGGTTGGCAGCATTGGCTAAAGCTAAAAATATTGCCGCTAAAGTCGTAGATTTAGCCGACTATAAAAGCAGCCAGCTAAAAAATGAGCAGTATCTGGTGATAGTCACCTCTACCTATGGTGAAGGTGAGCCGCCAGAGAATGCCGTTAGTTTTTATAACTTTTTATTCAGCAAAAAAGCACCGAAAGTGCCGCAACTTAAATTTGCCGTGCTGGGCCTGGGTGATACCAGCTATGAGTTTTTCTGTAAAACGGCTGCCGATTTTGACGAGCGGCTGGCTGAATTAGGTGGTCAGCGGTTGCAGGCCCGGGCTGATCTTGACGTAGACTACGATGCTGCCGCCACCAGCTGGAATAGCGCCCTGATTAGCGTGGTAGAGCCGGAGTTTGCCAGCGCGCCGACGGCTGAGGTAATTAACTGGCCGGGACAGGCTGCCACGACGGCAAGCCAGTACAGCAAGCAGCAGCCTTTTGCTGCTGAGCTATATACCAACCAGAAAATAACCGGCCGTGACTCTGCTAAAGATGTGCGCCATATTGAAATTTCACTTGAAGGCTCGGGTTTAACTTATCAGCCAGGCGATGCCCTGGGTTTATATTTTGATAACGATCCGGCACTGGTCAGCGAATTGCTCAGCCTGACCAATCTGGAGAGTGCGGCAGAGGTTAGCCTGGCAAACCAGAGTTTAAGCCTGGAAGAGGCGTTGACCGAACAACTGGAACTGACCCAGTCGTATCCGGCGTTTGTCGATAAATACGCCGCGGCAACTGGCAATGAGGCGCTGGCGCAATTGGCGGCAGATAAAACCGCGCTGCGGGCTTATCTGGCCGACCGGCAAATTATTGATATTGTGCGTGATCATCCGGCAACGGCCACTGCCATAACCGCTCAGCAATTGGTTGACGCCCTGCGTAAACAGCAACCGCGGCTTTATTCTATCGCCTCAGCACAAGCCGAAGTTGAAGAAGAAGTTCATTTAACCGTGGCAGTGGTGCGGTACGACGCTTTCGGCCAGCCACATCTGGGTGGGGCATCAGGCTTTTTGGCCGAGCGCCTGGCCGAGGGCGATAAAGTACGGGTCTTTGTTGAACAAAATAATAACTTCCGCTTGCCGGCCAATGACGATACGCCGGTGCTGATGATTGGCCCCGGGACTGGTATCGCGCCATTTCGGGCATTTTTGCAGGAACGTGATGCCCGCGGTGCCAGTGGTAAAAACTGGCTGTTTTTTGGTAACCCGCACTTTACCCAGGACTTTTTATATCAGACCGAGCTGCAGGGCTATTTAAAGCAAGGCCTGCTAAGCAAGCTGGACGTGGCCTTCAGCCGCGACAGCGCCCAAAAAGTCTATGTGCAGGACAAGTTGCGTAAGCACGCCAGTGAAGTTTATCAGTGGCTGGAGCAAGGTGCTCACGTCTATATTTGTGGTGATGCCAACCATATGGCAAAAGATGTGCATCAGGCCCTGCTGGATATTGTGCAGCAACATGGCAATAAAAATGCCGAACAGGCCCAGCAATATTTAGATGAATTACGGGTAGCCAAGCGTTACCAGAAGGATGTGTACTAATGAGCCAATACCCCATTAAGCCCGAGCTGCAGGTTAGCGGCAAGCTGTCTGACAACGAGCGTTTAAAAGCTGAAAGTGAGCATTTACGCGGCACCATTAAGCAGGACCTGGGCGACGAAATTACCGGTGGGTTTAACGGTGATAACTTTATGCTGGTGCGCTTTCACGGCATGTATCAGCAGGATGACCGCGATATCCGGGCCGAGCGTGCTGCCCAAAAGCTGGAGCCGCTGCATAACGTAATGCTGCGGGCTAGGATGCCTGGCGGTATTATTACCCCGCAGCAATGGCTGGCTATTGACCAGTTTGCCGCTGAAAAAACCATGTATGGCAGCATTCGTTTAACCACCCGCCAGACGTTTCAGTTTCATGGCGTGTTAAAGCCGAACATTAAACCGATGCATCAGTTTTTAAATAGTATTGGTATTGATTCGATTGCTACCGCCGGTGACGTTAACCGTAACGTGTTATGCACCTCTAACCCGGTCGAGTCTGAACTGCACCAGCAGGCGTATCAATGGGCAGTGCAGATAAGCGAGCACCTGCTACCGAAAACCCGTGCTTACGCCGAGCTATGGCTGGACGAAGAAAAAGTTGAAACCACCGAAACCGAACCGGTACTGGGTGAAAACTACTTGCCGCGTAAGTTTAAAACCACGGTGGTTATCCCGCCGCATAACGACATTGATGTGCATGCCAACGACTTAAACTTTGTCGCCATTGCTGAAAACGGCCAGCTGGTTGGCTTTAATGTCCTGGTTGGCGGCGGTCTGGCCATGACCTTTGGCGATAACTCTACCTACCCGCGTAAAGCCGAAGTACTGGGCTTTATTAGCCTGGAACACACCTTAAAAGTCGCTGAGCACGTGGTAACGGTGCAGCGCGATTATGGCGACCGGGTTAACCGTAAAAATGCCAAAACCAAGTACACCATTGACCGGATTGGGGTTGATACCTTTAAAGCCGAAGTGGAGCAACGGGTGGGTGTGGCCTTTGCGCCGGCTAAGCCATTCGAGTTTACTACCCGTGGCGATCGCTTTGGCTGGGTCGACGGCATTGATGGCAAACAGCATTTAACCTTATTTATTGAAAATGGCCGGGTACTGGATTTTCCGGGTAAACCGCTTAAAACCGGTTTAGCAGCGATTGCCAAAGTGCACCAGGGCGATTTTCGGATGACCGCGAACCAGAACCTGATTATCGCCGGGGTACCGCCAGAGCAAAAAGCGTTAATTGAGCAACTGGCGCGCGAGCACGGCTTAATTGATGACAGCCACAGTGAGCAGCGCAAAAATTCGATGGCCTGTGTCTCGTTTCCCACCTGCCCGCTGGCCATGGCAGAAGCAGAGCGTTATTTGCCAGAGCTGGTCAGCAAAGTAGAAGCCTTGCTGGCCAAGCACCAGCTGCAAAACGATCACATTGTGCTGCGGGTGACCGGTTGTCCTAACGGCTGCGGTCGGGCGATGCTGGCCGAGGTGGGTTTAGTAGGCCGGGCACCGGGTAAATACAACGTCTATTTGGGCGGTAATTTAGTCGGCACCCGTATTCCAAAACTGTATTTAGACAATGTCGGCGAAGCACAAATTCTGAGTGAGTTGGATACCTTAATTGGCCAGTGGGCGGCTGACCGCCAACACGGAGAGTGCTTTGGGGATTTTGTTATTCGCCAGGGCGTGGTGGCTGAAGTGAAAGTATCCAAGACTGACTTTCATGCCTGATGCACTGAACCGTCAATTTAGCCAAACGGGTACGCCAACGGAGAATACGATGGCAGGAAATAGCATCTACAAAAGTGTTGAAACCGACTATCGGCAGATCCTGCAGCAGGATAACGCCACCCAGCAAGCCTGGCTGGCGCAAATTAATCACCTGTTGAGCCCGATGAGTGCCAGTGAGCGGGTGCGCTGGGCGCTGGCTAATTTGCCGGCGCAGCCTATCCTCAGCTCCAGCTTTGGCATTCAGGCCGCGGTCATGCTGCATTTAATCACGGTGCAGCAGCCGGATATACCAGTGGTATTAACCGATACAGGCTATTTGTTTCCGGAAACCTACCAGTTTATTGATCAGCTAACTGAGCAGCTGGGCTTAAATTTACAGGTGTACCGGGCGGCGTTATCGGCCAACTGGCAACTGGCGCGCTACGGTGAGCAGTGGTTAACGGCAGAGGGTACCAAACAATATAACCAGTTAAATAAAGTCGAGCCAATGCAGCGGGCGCTGCGTGATTTAAACGCTGGTAGCTGGTTTACCGGCTTGCGCCGCAGCCAGAGCAGCACCCGCGCCGATAAAGCGATAGTAGAAATCAGCCGCGGTGTGGTGAAAATTCAGCCGATAATCGACTGGAGCAACAAAGACGTGTTTTACTATTTAAAGCAACATAACCTGCCGTATCACCCGTTATGGGAGCAGGGATACTTATCGGTCGGTGACACCCATTCCACGGTGAAGTTTGAACCGGGCATGAGTGAAGAAGACACCCGCTTTAACGGCTTTGGCCGGGAGTGCGGCCTGCATATGGATGGTGATGGCATCTAGTCTGGCGGGTTGCAAAAGTGATTTAACGGGGCATAATAGCGAGTCTATTTAAATTGTTGTTAACAGGGAATGGCTTACGATATGTTGGATTACGATTTCAGCGTTATCCAGAATTGGCTGGAACAACACCCCGAGGCCAATTTGTGGCTGAGTATTGGCCTGTTGTTGTTGGTGGCATGGCTCAGCAATTATGTCGTCAAAAAAGTGCTAATTCGCGGTATTTTCCGCGCCTTGCGGGCCAGCGCTTATGGCCAGCATCAGGTTATTCAGCATTCTGCTTTTGTCGCCCGCTTGGCGAATATTGTCCCAGCCCTGATCATTTCAAAGGGTATAATCCTGATCGACGGCGTGTCAGAAACCAGCACCACCATTGTCATCAATGTGTGTAATGCCTTTGTGGTACTGACTATCGCCCTGGCCATTGCCAATATTCTTACCTTAGTTAATAAAGTTTATGAAGAACGACCCGATGCCAAAACCAAGCCAATCAAGGGCTATGTGCAGGTATTAAAAATAGTTGTGTATACCGTGGCGGTTATTTTGATGATCGCTGCGCTGATAGACCGCTCACCACTGATTTTGCTATCGGGCCTTGGTGCCATGGCAGCCGTGCTGATGTTGATATTTCAGGACACCATTTTATCCCTGGTAGCCAGCGTACAGATTTCCTCAAACGACGTGATCCGGGTAGGCGACTGGGTTGAAATGCCGCAGCTAAATGCCGATGGTAATGTGATTGATATTGCGCTGCACACCGTTAAAGTGCAGAACTTTGATAAAACCATTACCACTATCCCCACCCGTCGTTTTATGACGGATGCTTTTAAAAACTGGCGCGGCATGCAGCAATCGGGCGGGCGCCGTATTAAGCGCAGCCTGATGCTGGATCAGCAAAGTGTCCATTTTCTGGATGGCGATGAGCGCAAAAGGTTAAACCGTTTCAGCCTGTTGCAGGATTATCTGGCCGAAAAGCAGCAGGAAATTGATGGCTGGAACAGTGAACTGGCCGAGCAGGGTAAAGAACCGGTCAATACCCGGCGTATTACCAATATTGGTACCTTCCGCGCCTATGTGCAGCGTTACCTGACCAGCCATCCTGGCGTCCATCAGGAAATGACCCTAATGGCCCGGCAGTTGGCACCCAGTGCTGATGGCTTGCCGCTGGAGATTTATTGTTTTACCAATACCACTTCCTGGCTGGCATATGAAGGTATTCAATCAGATATTTTTGATCATCTGTTGTCTATTTTGCCCGAGTTTGGTTTGCGGGTGTATCAGCGCCCCAGTGGTATGGATATCCGGGCTATTGAGCTTACCCCGCACCAGGACTAGCGGCGTGACAAAATAAACCGATTAAAACAACAAGGCGCTTGAGAAATCAGCGCTTTGTCCTCATTTAACAGACTGTGTTATTGGCATACTGCATATGCCTGGCATCTATGCACGCCCGGAACTGTCTTTTGATTAATTAAAACGATTAAGGTGATTAATTTAATTCGTTTTAAAAGATTAGGCTGGCCGGTTAAGATAACCGCCATTGCAACAACGATACTTTATCAACCTAAAGGAGCAAGACTATGTCTTCAATTATCAATACTAAAGTTAAGCCATTTAAAGCCACTGCATTTCATCAGGGCAAATTTGTTCCGGTAACTGAGCAAGACTTAGCCGGCAAGTGGGCTGTTGTTTGTTTTTACCCTGCTGACTTCACCTTTGTTTGCCCAACTGAATTAGGTGATTTAGCTGATTTCTACGCTAAGTTCCAGGAAATTGGTGTTGAAGTTTACTCAGTATCGACTGATACCCACTTCACTCACAAAGCGTGGCACGATGCGTCTGAGACCATCAAGAAAATTAACTACCCAATGATCGGCGACCCAACTGGTGCCATTACCCGTAACTTCGGTGTAATGATTGAAGAAGACGGTTTAGCATTGCGTGGTACTTTCGTGATTAACCCGGAAGGCGAAATCAAAGTTGCTGAAATTCACGACTTAGGTATCGGCCGCTCTGCAGCTGAGCTGTTCCGTAAGGTACAGGCTGCCCAGTACGTAGCTAACCATGACGGCGAAGTATGTCCGGCTAAATGGACTCCGGGCGAAGCGACATTAGCGCCTTCACTGGACCTGGTTGGTAAAATCTAAGCAGTGCAACACTCTGCAGTTATCTGCAGCGGGAACTGATTACAGCCCTTCTTAAGAAGCTGTAGCTCAGCTTCCCTCTGCCAGACTACGGTTTGGACCCCGGGCAGGCAATGCCTGCCCGGACTATCCCGAATATTATGCTTACGGCCTGAAAAAAAGGCTGAGGCTTTGTTACGCTGATTTTTTATCGTCTTAATTTTTCTGGAGTTGTTATGTTAGATACTAACCTGAAGCAAACACTTAAAACTTACCTGCAGAACCTGAAAACGGAAGTTGAGCTGGTGGTATCTTTAGACGATAGCGCCAAAGCCAACGAAGTAGAACAACTGGCAACCGAAATTGCCGAACTGTCAGATTTAGTGTCGTTGCGCCGTGACGATGCTGCGATGGAGCGCAAGCCAGCCATGCTGGTCCGCTCGGTCGCTAACGACACCCATATTACCTTTGCCGGCGTGCCGCTGGGCCACGAATTTACCTCGTTGGTACTGGCGTTACTGCACTCTGGTGGCCACCCAATTAAGGTAGAGGCCGATACCATTGAGCAAATTAGGCAGTTACCCGGCAGTTTTGCCTTTGAAACCTATATTTCATTAAGCTGCCAAACCTGTCCGGAAGTAGTGCAGGCATTAAATATTATGTCTGCTATAAACCCAAACATTACCAACGTGATGATTGATGGCGCCATGTTTCAAGACGAAGTCAGCGAACGTAACGTGATGGCCGTGCCGTCAGTGTTTTTAAATGGCGAGTTATTTTCACAGGGTGCTATTACTCTGGAGAAAATTATCCAGAAAATCGACGTCAATGCTGAAAAGCGTCAGGCCGAAGCGCTAAAAAGCAAAGCCGATTTTGACGTACTGGTGGTTGGCGGTGGCCCGGCGGGCGCCTCTGCTGCAGTTTATGCGGCCCGTAAAGGTCTGAACACCGGCATTTTAGCCGAGCGCTTTGGTGGTCAGGTGGCTGATACCGTCGGTATTGAAAACTTTATTTCAGTAAAATACACCGAAGGTCCGAAGCTGGTAAACGCATTAGAAGCGCACGTGCGGGAATATGACGTGGATATTATGAATAACCAGCGCGCGGTTAAGTTAAGCAAAGCCGATAAGGTTGAGCTGGAGCTTGCTAACGGTGCGGTATTAAAGAGTAAAACACTGATCCTGGCGCCGGGTGCCCGCTGGAGAGAAATGAATGTACCGGGCGAGCAGGAATATCGTGGTAAAGGTGTGGCGTATTGCCCGCACTGCGACGGCCCGTTGTTTAAAGGCAAAAAAGTTGCCGTAATTGGCGGCGGTAACTCGGGTATCGAGGCAGCTATCGACCTGGCTGGTATTGTTGAGCACGTTACGGTGCTGGAGTTTGCAGCCACGCTGCGCGCCGATGCGGTACTGGTGAAAAAAGCCAACTCAATGGGCAACATTACCATTATTACTGAAGCGCAAAGTACCGAAGTGACCGGTGATGGTAACCGGGTAAATGGCATTAATTATACCGACCGGAAAACCGGTGAGTCACATCATGTTGAGCTGGCGGGTATTTTTGTGCAGATTGGTCTGGTGCCCAATACCGAATGGTTGCGCGGTGCGCTGGAACTGTCGCCACGTGGTGAAATTATTGTCGATGAGCGCGGCCAGACTTCAGTACCGGGTGTATTTGCCGCAGGTGACGCCACCACAGTGCCTTATAAGCAAATTATTATCGCCATGGGTGCCGGTGCCAATGCCTCTCTGGGTGCCTTTGATTATCTGATTAGGCAGTAGTAGCGCATTATTTGTTACATGTTTAAGTAGTACGGGATACCTCTCTCATCCCTCTTTGGCGGCGACTCTGGTTGCCGCTTTTTTTTGATACTAGGTTATGACTGCTGACGTAGCGGGTGATCGGCGGGTACGCCAAGCTGGTCCAGCATCTTGCCGTTAATTTTTTTGGCGTGCAGCGGCGGGATTACTAAGGTGGTTATCTGGTTCAGGGTGGCCTGCGGTAGGTCGGCTAAGCTTACGGTTTCAGCCCGGTGTTGCCAGATAGGTAAGTCGGCGGCTTCATATAAAATAACCTGATGATCCGGCGGGTACCATTGCTGCAGGTGCTGTACCAGAATTTCAATATAACGGCTGTCGCTGTCGAGCTTAGCTAAGCTGAAATCACCGGCTATCGCTACCTGCCATAGCAGCAGGTAAGCACTGACATCGACAGTGCGCTGATAAAACAAAAACTGGCTGGCCTCAAATTGCTGACAACCCTCAGCCATTGGGTCTATGCCTAAATCGGCATATAAACAGGCATCGGCGCCAATGCCGGCTGCCATTTTAGCGTGGTAGCCGAGGGCTTTTAGCTGGCGTATGGCTTCATGCGGTGGCCAGCTGGCAATGCCAGGGTGGCCATAACAGGCCCACACCACATTTTTGCCGGCGGTAACCGCCGCAATTACGGCCTCCAGCATGGCGTGGTAGCTTTTACTGCGGGGCTGACCAGCCTGATAAAACGGCTGTAAATCGACTAAGTTGGGGTTTATCTGCTGTAAAAAGCCGGCAAGGTAATGGCTGTTGCTGTGAAAAAACACCACATCAGCGGCGGCCAGTTGTTCGCGCGCCAGTATTGTCAGCTGACTGCCCAGGGTAATGCCCAACCCAATACACAGCAAACTGCCGCGGGGCTGCTCAGCTAACATTATTGCCTTGGCCATTGTTGCCCTGGCTGCTGCTATCGGCCGGTTGATACACTACAATCCGGTTGCGGCCACCGGTTTTGGCCTGATATAACGCATCGTCAGCTTGTTTTAATAAACTATCAAAATCGGCATTGCGGCTGGTGGCCACCCCGAAACTGGCGGTGATTTGTATGATCTGATCATCAAACTCAATATCAAGTTGCTCCAGGCTTTGCCGGCATTGCTCGGCTATCTCTTGTGCGTCCGGAAGGGCACAACCCGGTAAAAATAAGGCAAATTCTTCACCGCCCACCCGGGCTAAAATATCCTGCTGCCGGATTTGTGCCTGGCAGCAGTGGGCAATGGCACTGAGTACTTTATCGCCGGCGGCATGGCCATACTGGTCATTAATTTGTTTGAATAAGTCGATATCAAACATAATCAGGCTGTATTCGCCTTGCTGGCGGCGGTTGGCGAGATGTCTGCTAACCGTTTCGTTAAAGTAGCGGCGGTTAAATAAGCGGGTTAAAAAATCGGTGGTGGCCAGCCGGTTTAATGCTACTCGTTTGCTGTTAAGGGCGTAAATCACCAGCAGCAACAGTGTCAGCAAAGCAATTGAGATTAACAGCGTTCGGAGTTTTTCATCTTTTTGCAGCTGGCTTTCCAGTTGCAATAATTTGTTTTTATTTTCCAGCAGCGCCAGTTTGTTTTCGCTTTCCATATAGTCGGCCTGGGCCAGATGATAGGCCACGCTACGCTGCTTAAATTCATCAATATAGCTATTGAGTGCAGCGATATGCTGTTTATAAGCAGCAATTGCTGCTGGAGCATCACCTAACTGTTCGTTCAGCTGTGCCAGTAATAACAAAGCTTCGTTTTCGGTGCGACTGTCGCGCAGCCGCTGTGCCAGTTGCTGCACCTGTTGTAGCTCTGTTTTAGCAGCAGAATATTCTCGCAGTCGCAGTTGTGCATGCCCCAAGTGATAGCGGGCCCGCAAAATGGCGTAAGGGAAACCAATTTGTTCCAGCTCAGGCAGCATAGCCTGCATGCTGGCTCTTACTGTTTTTGGGTCACTATATATATCCACTTCTGCTGTAAAATGCTCAAGGGTATGCGTTAACAAAGGCTCATTAGCTTCGTTGCATTTTTTAAACGCCTGCGTGGCATTTGCAGGCATATATGTGCCGGTCGAACGAATTTTTGCATGTAGTTCTTGCGATAAACTAATACACCAGGCGCGAGCTGAGGATGAGGAGGAACGTATCATTACAGCATAGGATGCTGCTTTTTCGTAAGCACCTGCACTAATGTGTAGTTGGGTAGCAACCGTATAAATATTACTAATCAACTCTTTATCAGAGACTTTAGACACATCCCCTAACGCAAGATATAAGCTACTATAAGCACTTTGATAGTTTTTTACTGCTTCATAAATATTGGCTAGCAGTAAATTAGCTTTAATTTTACTGCTCAGGGAAGGGCTTGCAGTTATCTCTGAGGCAATATCTATTGCCTGATTTAATTCGCCTTTGACAGCAGCAAGGTAGGCCTTGATAAATAAATAACGGTGTTGTTGTTCGGTCGATAAAGTTTCAAACTCGGTTTCAATTTCACTCAGAATTTTTCTGGCGCCTGCCGGGTTGCTAGTGCGTTGTTGTTCAGCTGCTTGAAGAAGTGTGTCGAAGTCTGAATTGGCAAATAGCGGAAAAGGTATGATGTTTAGCATCATACCTGCTAATAAAATGGTGGCCCGAATGCCACGCATAAGCTTATTTTACTGGGAAAAAGTAGGTAACAGAATGCACGGCGTTACCGGTTAATTGTTCAACTTTTGCTTTATCGCCCGCTAGTACTGCTTCCACTTCATGGTTTTGCAGGCCATATTTTTGCATAGTGGCGGCTGGGTCGTTACGGTAATCCTGCTGTAAGGTTGGGTTGCTGGCTAAATCTTCAATAAACTGGCTAAGAGTTGACATAGTAAATCCCTTAAAATGCTGCGCTGATTATTATTGTTTGGATGTTACAGCCTTTCTATGACAGAAGTGGCTGCTAATGCTGATTATCTGCTCAACTAATGTAATGGAAATAGCAGCTGTTAACAACTGTCGCGTTTCTAACTGCGGAGTATATAAATTTCGTTGTTAATTCCTTCTGGTTATATCTGAGCGTTATAAGCTATTTTACGGTGAGCCCGCCTGGCGCTATGCTAAGCATTAATAACAGCTGATAGTTTCAGCAAGCGGAGCCACTGTGCAATATCTTCCTTTATTCGTGAAATTAACCGGCAAACCGGTGCTGATTGTTGGCGGTGGCGCGGTGGCGCTGCGTAAAGCCGGCACCTTACTCAGTGCCGGCGCAAAGCTTTATGTGGTATCGCCCGAGTTTGCCCCGGAATTTACTGAATGGCAGCAGCAAGGTAAGGCGGAGTTAATTACCGGGTATTTTAGCGAAGAGCTTTTAGACGGCAAGTTGCTGGTGATTGCCGCCACCGACAACGATAATGTTAACGCTGCAGTATTTGATGCCGCAACCGCGCGCAATATGCTGGTTAATACTGTGGACGACCAACCCAAGTGCGGTTTTATTTTCCCGTCTATTATCGACCGCAACCCGATTATTATTGCTATATCCAGTTTTGGCACTGCACCGGTGCTGGCGCGGCGGTTACGTGAAAAGCTCGAAACCCTGTTACCCCAACACCTGGGGCCACTGGCGCAGTTGGTTGGCCGCTTTCGGGATCAGGTAAAAGCGAAAATTAAAGGTTTTGCCGCCCGCCGCCAGTTCTGGGAAAAGGTGTTTAACTCAGACGTTGTGCGCGATGTGCAGGCTAATCAGTTGCCAGAGGCCGAGCAACGGCTGGCAGCGCTGCTGGCCGAGCCGCAGCAGCTTCAGGGGGAAGTTTACGTGGTAGGCGCCGGCCCGGGCGATCCGGAACTGCTGACCCTGAAAGCATTACAGCTGATGCAGCAAGCCGATGTAGTGGTGTACGACTATCTGGTCTCACCTGAAATTATGCAGTTGGTACGCCGTGATGCGGAGCTGATTTGCGTCGGTAAAAAAGCCGGTGCCCATTCGGTGGCGCAGCAGGATACCAATCAAATATTGATTGATTTAGCGCTGGCCGGTAAAAAAATCTGCCGCTTAAAAGGGGGTGACCCGTTTATTTTTGGCCGAGGCGGCGAAGAAATTCAGGCGTTGTTGCCGCACAATATTGCCTTTCAGGTGGTGCCCGGCGTTACCGCGGCGGCAGGCTGTGCCGCCTATGCCGGTATCCCGTTAACCCATCGTGACCATGCGCAAAGCGTCCAGTTTGTGACCGGTCACTGCCGGCCCGATGGCAGCGAGCCCGACTGGCAAAGTATGAGTACGGCTAACCAGACAGTAGTCATTTATATGGGGTTAATGAAAGCCGCTCATATTCAGCACCAGCTGATCAGTGCCGGACGATCGCCCGCTACCCCGGTCGCGATTATTGAAAATGGCAGCCGGCTGGAGCAACGTATTATTACCACGCAGCTAAGTGAACTGGCAGCCACAGTCAGCAGCGAGCAGGTACAGTCACCGGCGCTGTTGATTATTGGTGAAGTCGTCAGTTTGCAAAACCAGCTGCATTGGTTTGGTAAACGGCCACAGAGCGCGGTCTTTGCCCAGCCGTTAACCCGGCTGCGTTAATTCTGGTACACTCGCAGCACAAAAAAGAATAGCGATATTTCTGACAAGGACGAGATGATGACAGCAACCTTACTGCCCGCCATTATTCAGATTGCCGAACAGGCAGGCGAGGCCATTCTGGCTATTTATGGCCGCGACCAGGCCGATTTTAATATTAGCGCTAAAAGCGACGACTCACCGCTGACTGCAGCTGATTTAGCTGCACACCGGCTGATTGTCGCTGAGCTTGCCAGACTTACCCCGGACATACCCATTTTATCGGAAGAAGCGGCCGACATTAGCTGGGATATTCGTAAAAACTGGCAGCGCTACTGGCTGGTAGACCCGTTAGATGGCACCAAAGAATTTATTAAGCGCAATGGCGAGTTCACGGTCAATATTGCACTGATAGACAACGGCGAACCGGTATTGGGCGTGGTACATGCGCCGGTGCTGGCGAAAACCTACTATGCCGCCAAAGGCGAAGGGGCGTTTTTAAAGCACGAGAATGGTGTCAGGCCAATAAAGGTAAACCAGACCAGCACTAAACAGTTAATCAAAGTAGTAGGCAGCCGTAGCCACCCCAGCCCCGATTTAGCCGGTTATCTGGCGCAGTTTAACCAGCATGAAATGGTGCCGGTGGGCAGCTCGCTGAAGTTTTGTTTAGTCGCCGATGGCACCGCCGATGTCTACCCGCGCTTTGGTCCCACCATGGCCTGGGACACCGGCGCTGGTCATATTGTGGCTACTGAGGCTGGCGCAACCGTCAGCTTCGAGGGTATAGCCGGCAAGGTGTATCAGCGCGAGCAGCTGTTAAACCCCAACTTTATGGTATCAGCACTCATATCGGCAGCAGGCGACTAATCCGCGCCAGTGCGGTAAACTAAACGCCTTAGTAAAAGGTGAAATGATGCGTTTAGATAAATTTATATGTGATTGTACCGGCCTGACCCGTAGCCAGGCCGGCAAAGTGATCCGCCAGAAGCTGGTGAGTATTAACGGCGACGTGGTAAAACAGGCAGCCTTGCAGGTAAGCAGTGATGACAACGTGGTGCTGGATGGCCAGCCATTGGCCATTATTGGCTTACGTTACATCATGCTGCACAAACCGGCCGGGTTTCTCTGCGCCAACGACGACCCCGAGCACCCCATCGTGTTTAATTTGCTGGATGAGCCCTTAGTTGAACGCTTACATACGGTAGGCCGGCTCGATTTAGACACCACCGGCTTATTACTGCTGACCGATGACGGTAAATGGTCACATCGCATTAGCTCTCCTAAGCACCATATCGCCAAAACCTACCGGGTGTGGACTGCAGATCCGATTGCAGACGATGCTGCTGCATTGTTTGCTGAAGGCGTAATGTTGCGCGGTGAAAAAGACCCGACCTTGCCAGCCGAATTGGAGTTAGTAGCCGAGCGCGAAGCGCTGCTGACCATTCATGAAGGCCGGTATCATCAGGTGAAGCGAATGTTTGCGGCTATTGGCAATAAAGTTGAGCAACTGCACCGCGAAAAAATCGGTGGCTTGCAATTGCCTGCCGACTTAGCCGAGGGCGAGTATCGGGCGCTGACGGCGGCTGAGCTCGAGTTGCTCAGGTAGGCGTACTTTCAAAAAAGCGTACTCATGAAAAAGAATGCATTTCCAGAAAATAAGCATAAAAACTGTACTTTAAGCTAATAGATAGTTTTAAAGTTACAGGGGTAATCTATTTGGTTTTTCTTTGTGCAATTATGTAAATTATCTATTATGATAGTTGTGATTATCTAAAACTAGCCGGTTATTTTGGCTGTTTAACGTTAGTCTTATTATTTAACGTGGTTGTTCATGGAGTAACCATTACTAAATTACAAGGAGGAGCATCATGTTATCTATCATGATGAATAACGCCACAAAGCCTTCGTTGCGGTTTTTAGCATTAGCTTCGTTAAGCGCTCTATTGGCATTTTCTGTCCAGGCAGAGCCTACTGAAGACGATGAATTGGCCCGGGCTCAGGCACAAATGAATGCAGAAGTTTTGTCTAAGCCATTTTTGGCTGAAAAACCAGAAGAAGTAGACAAATATATTAAGACTATGCTTGAACAAAATATTAAGCCCGAAGAATATCAAGGTACATACTGGCGCAGGGGGTATACCTGCCGTGATTTGCTAAGGTACAACTGGACAGAGTACAGAAACTGTCGTTACTACTATCGCTATCATGGTCGCTATTACTACTAGCTGATTTTTTAGATAAGACTTAATAATAATGGGAAGTTAACATGATCGACAATATTAAAAAAAGCCAGCTTATCTTGGTTACTCTGCTGATGTTTATACTATCTGGTTGTGCCGCAGTACACACCTCGATAAGTAAACGCGAGTTAGACGTACAGACTAAGGTCAGCACCTCTATTTTTGTAGCACCTGTGCCACAAGAGCGACGTAAAATTTACTTAGAAGTTCGCAGTGCGGTTATGGAGTTTGACCGTAATGCCTTCAGAACGGCACTGAACCAGCAAATTAGCCAAAGCGGCAACGGTTATACCTTTACGGATGACCCGGATGATGCCCAGTACACTATGAGTGTATTTGTGCGTCAGCTGGAAAAAACGTCCCCTGCAGCTGCTGAAAATGCGCTACAAAGCGGATATTCCGGTGCTGGTATGGGTGCAGCAGCGTCTGTTGCTACTGGTTCGGGGTATCGCGGGGCTGTTGGTGGAGCTTTAGTCGGTGGGTTAATCTCTACTGCGGCAGATGCTTTCGTAAAGGATGTTACTTATTTACTGGTGGCAGATATCCAAATTCAGGAGCGTGCCAAGAAAGGTGTGATTGTACGCAAGGATTCAAAAGTTAATGCCAAGATTTCAGATGATGGTGCCACCACTACCACCTATTCTGAGGCTTCTAATCTGAAAGAGTATCGTACCCGGGTAGTGACAACGGCCAATAAAGCCAACCTTGATCTGGAAGAGGCTCAGCCGCTGATGTTTGAGAAAACGGCTTACGCGATGTCATCATTTTTCTAAGTAACGATAATAGCGTGATCTCTGAAAGCCGGTTTTCTAACCGGCTTTTTTACGCCAGATTTTTAGTCTATTCTCATTACATGCTAGTTCGACATATCCCTATTAAAGAATTTCTACAAACGTTATCACTTTTGTCGGTGTTTTTTTGTTTCGGTTGTTGGAGTAGTCGCAGCTACAAGCTTAAACTGTTGCGCTGGCTTACTGCTTGTTTGATTTTTTATGGTGCTGTAGCGCAGGCACAGCCAAATGACTGGCGGTTATATAAAACTGCCGGCGACGTGCTGGTGGAGTTTCGTCGCGATACAAATAATTTATTAGAGATCCGGGCAAAAACCAGGGTCAGTTCCAAAGCTGCGGCTTTTAAACGCTTACTTGAAGATACCGGCAATATCGATAAATGGGCGCCTAATGCAAATAAAGCTGAACTGATAAGTCATCCTGACGCTGACACCAATATCGTCCATACCTACTTCAGCGCAATGTGGCCGGTAGCGGATCGCGATATGGTAACTAAATCGGTCTGGATGCAAGATAAGGAAAGTGGCGAGCTGACCCTGAATGTACAGGATGTTGGCGCACAATATCCGACGGCAGAAGGATATATCCGGATGCAGCAAGTGCAGGCGTTATGGACATTAACACAGCAGCCTGATGGTAGCTTGCTGATTAATTATCAAGGGCAGGCTGATCCGGCCGGCAGCTTACCGCACTTCCTCGCTGATAAGGTGGCGCTAAAGTCGATTTTTATCACATTCGAGCGTCTACCGACTGTATTGCAGCAGTATCAGTAAACACCAACAGTTCTATTTAAGCCATGTGACACGTCGTTGTTAGGACCACCTGTAAGCTTGAACGGATATTACCAGTACCAGCCTAACACTAAGCCAAGTTCTGTTGAATGTCTGTCTTTATTAACGGTGATACGAAAATCCGAATCCTGAGAAACGGCATACCGGACATTTAACTTTGCCAAATGATCGCTCATGCCGCCGTTAAAAAATCGACGCTCGAATTCAAATCTGGATGAAACTTGCCCGGAGATGTACCAGGTTGAAATCAGTCTGGTGCTAAGATAACCCCCTGCACTGTCAATTTTGTCACCAAGATAACCAACCCCAACAAAGCCGGAAATATTAAACGCTGACAGGGCCTCGAAGCCATAACCTATGCCTGTATTTGCTTTAAAGGCTTCACAATCAACGCAGCCGACTTTTGACTGGATTGCGCCGACATCCAGATACCACGAGTAATTTTGGTCGCCAGGCAGGCCGGTATAGTTTGCTCTGATATTTTCAATTTTTAATAGCGAAAAATCTTTTAGAAAAAGCTTGGTATTGGTGAATCCAAGTATCAACTCTCCCATACTCAATGCTGAAAATCTGACATGGCTATTAGCTGCATCTAATGCATCGTAATAGGCTGGGCGAAGCTGAAGTTGGCCATAATTTTCATCGGCTGAATGGGCCAGATGAATTGCAGAATAACTTGGCTTTCTGCCTAAATGGGGTTGGGAGTCTGCGTTAAAATTGTTTGCAGATTGCCCTGCGGGTAATTGATAACGTAATAGTACTGCCTGTTTGTAATAATTGTTATTGGGATCTGCTGAGCCAACACTTTCTTTACGCAAAAATTGATAATAATCGATTAGGGTATCAATTATCTGATGTTGCTCGGTTAATTTAAATTGCGATAAATCAGTATTAGCTAGCAACTCTGGTTGCTTAACAAGGTCAAATAATACATTTTTTTGTTGCCGGTTAAGCAACGAAAAGCGCTGATATAGCCGGCTTTGCCTGGATGGGTGATATCTGATTTCTTTAACTAATGACCGCCCTTTATAAGTGGTTGTAGACAAATTCTGCATGATAGACTGGGGGGTTATCCAAAGCCGCTTACTGCTTGTTACGTTAGTGTCTATTAGTAGCTGCAGCAGCTCACCCATATGAAAAGCACAATTGCGGTTAAAAAAGTAATATTGATAATCAGCGTCAAGCAATTCCCATAAATGCCCTAGCAGCAGAGTAATATCCTGCGGCTCTAAAGCCAGTTCATATTCCCATAAATCTCGTAGTTCAGATTCACCATAATTTTCAGCATGGTAAAAGTATTTTTGTTGAGTAAATGACGCATCATATTGCCCGACAATGCCCTTGATAACATACAGTGCCATATTTTCGTCTGGCGGCACATCAGCGCCATAGTTTATGGCAGTATCCTGCAGCATGTTCTGCTGGCTGCCAACATTACCGGTGTTTAACTTTAATAGTAAGTGACCGTAATAAGAGGCTGGGTTGCCGAGAAAGCCAGAAGCAAAAATAACACTGATCGAATTGACGTTCTGCTGCTGCAGAAATTGGCTAAACTCTGGGCATTCAATTTCTGTGATGCCAAAGTCACTGATATTGACGTGTCTTTTCAGCCAGTTAAAACGTGCTGCAAATTTACATTGCGCGTGATTATCCGGACCTGCTTCATTAACAGGGGCTGAGAAGGCTGCCAGGCTGGCGCGTAATTCACTTAATGGATCGGTATTTCCAATTTCTGATAAAAAAAAGTGATCAGACATGATATAGCTTTGGCCATTGTCTGAGTATACAAGTAGTTTTTTCCAGGTTGATAAGGCGGCAATCTGTTCAAGCTCAGGGGTAGCAGTGACGGTAGATGCCTGGCTAAGATTGCAAAAGAAAACAAGGCAGCAGAGTAATATAAATCGATTCATCAATAGACTCAAAAACAGAATAGGAAGGAACCTCCCTATTCTGTTCAAAAATTATGCAGAGGTTACAGCACTGATAACAGTGAAGTAATATAGCTCTGATTTTTCACGCTTATCAGCAGCAGTATAAGATTCGTCAGCAATTTGCAGGCTCATCTGGGCACGCACATCATTGATGATCTGTGCTTGCTTAACAGGCGCTACTTCAAGGATATTCAATAGCGCTGATAAATGTTCACCTTCGCCACGAGCTGTATCTTCGATTATGCTGTCGTATGAGTTTAAGATAAATGCCGCGGCATCAACATTTTTTCCTGAGCATGTCTCTGGACTTGCGGTAGCAGACGTTACAGCAGTCGTACCGATATCCCAAATTACGTTCGAAGTTACTGCCAAAACTTTATGTGATGGAAATAACGCGGCACCAATTCCACAATCAGAAAATGGATTAGGCCCTGAGCCAACAGCTTTATCTGCAGTCGCAGATGCACAAAATACCATGGCTACAGAAAGCACTGTAATAGCGCAAATTTTCATTTCAATTCCTTTGTTTTATTATAAAACGCTACCTCACCTAATTGAGGCGCGTAATATATACCGTTTCTCTTATTGAAAATCTAGCGCTTAAAAATGCTTTGTGTGGAGATATACTTTTTTTGCTTAAAAGTTCACGGGGCGTCGCGCTGTCAGACCGAAAAGTATCAGCATCTTTTTTACACAAGCGTTTTAGTCTATGCTAATTCCATGCTAAATCAGCATACAACTAATAAGGGATTACTATGAATTTTATCGCTTTTTTAATTATCGGTGCGCTGGCAGGCTGGATTGCCGGCAATATTATGAAAGGTAAAGGCTTTGGCTTGTTAGGCAATATGCTGGTAGGTATTGTTGGCGCTTTTGTCGGTGGGTTTTTGTTTGGCTTACTCGGCCTGGCGTCATTTGGTTTTATTGGCTCGCTGGTTACCGCGACTGTCGGGGCAATAGTGCTGATTTATGTGGTGAGTTTAATTAAAAAAAGTTAGCCTCTTTATTCCTGAAAGCTTGCTAACTGGATCAGGGGCTTAGAGTAGTGCGCGTTAGAACCCCGAACTGGGCGCCACAGAGTGTCTGAGCCCTGCCGTAGGCGTGAGGGCGACAAATTCGTCAGGAACGAATTTGAACAGCTTCAGCTGGCTTGCGTAGGGCAGGACGCCCGGAGTAGTTGCTGTGGCGAGCCAGAGCGGGTGTTGTAACGATAAGCGCTACGGCCAGATTCAGAACAAATCCAGTGATTCACCTTGCTCTGGCAGATCCTGGTCTTTTCTTGTTTTAGTATTCAGTCTGGCCCGGCGCTGGGTCAGCAGCTTAAGAATATGCGTCCGCTCGGCAGCGGGTTTCTGGTGCCAGTTAAAACGTTCGTCACGCGAGCGCAGGCAACCCAGGCAATAGCCCCGGTTGTTGCTCTGGCACACCCCAATGCAGGGGTTCGGTATGTCGAATAGCTCTAGCTGATCCATAGTGCTACCGCGCTGGCTGCAGAATATGTTTAGTGTACGTTGTGGCAGGCCAAAGGTGCAAATAGGTTACATCTTCGATTATTTTCAGCAATATCACAAAAATCGGTTGACTTCAGACTGATAGACGGCTATTTGTAATAGGCATTAGCGCTAAAATAGTGGCGCCCAAAATAAAAACGAATTCAACCAAGTAAATAAGTAAGAATCATATTATGCGTTTAGCTGCTGTTCTGAACATTATTGTCCTCGTGGTCGTGGTGATTATTAATCTCCGCGGGGGCGGTGTTTTGGAAAAATAAAGTAGCTTAAGGCGAAATCCAACAAAACCCCCGCTCCGAAAGGACCGGGGGTTTTGTCGTTTCAGGGCTTTTAAAAAATATTAGCAACAGAGGTTACAGATGAAAGGCGCAGAGTTGTTATTAAAGGTGTTGCAGCAGCATGGAGTGGATACCATTTTTGGTTATCCCGGCGGCGCTATTATGCCAATTTACGATGCAATCTATGCCAGCCCGGTGAAACACTACCTTTGCCGGCATGAGCAGGGCGGCGCATTTTCGGCCATCGGCTATGCCCGCAGCTCTGGCAAGGTTGGGGTGTGTTTAGCCACCTCCGGCCCCGGTGCTACTAACTTAATTACCTCGCTGGCCGACGCCATGCTCGATTCGGTGCCGCTGGTAGCGATTACCGGTCAGGTATCTCAGGCGGTAATGGGTACTGACGCTTTTCAGGAAATTGATGTATTGGGCTTAAGCTTAAGTGTTACCAAACACAGCTTTATGGTACGCAGCGTCGATGAACTGGCTTCGACCTTAACCGATGCCTTTGCTATTGCCCGAAGCGGCCGGCCTGGTCCGGTGTTAGTGGATATCCCCAAAGATGTGCAACTGGCAGAGATAATCGTGCCTGAATTTGCTGTTAAACCAGTACAAAAGGCGATCAATACCTCGCTGGCGCAAAGCGCACAGGCCCGGCAGCTGATTAGCAATGCCCAAAAACCGATGGCCTATATCGGTGGCGGCGTGCATATGGCGGGCGCCATGCCGCAGCTGCAGGAATTTTTAGCAGCATGCCCAATGCCGTCTGTGACAACCTTAAAAGGCATGGGGTCGGTGGCGAAAGACAACCCCTATTATTTGGGGATGCTGGGTATGCATGGCACTCAGGCTGCCAATTTAGCGGTGCAGCAATGCGATTTACTAGTTTGTTTAGGCGCCCGTTTTGATGATCGGGTTACCGGTAACCTGCAGAAATTCGCGCCTAATGCCAAGGTTATTCATGTCGATATCGACCCGGCTGAAATCAACAAGGTGCGCTTCGCCCAGGTGTCTTTTTTGGGCGATATGCGGCAAATACTGCCGGCGATAGCCAGCAGCACCGACTGCGGTGATTGGTTAGCGCATTGCAGCAGTTTAAAGCAGCAACATGGCTGGCGTTACGACCACCCGGGCGAGCGGATATATGCGCCGTTAATGTTAAAGCAGCTAAGCGAGCGGATGCCGGACAACAGTGTGGTGTGTTGCGACGTAGGCCAGCACCAGATGTGGGTGGCGCAGCATATGCGTTTTAGTCACCCGCGTAATCATTTATCCAGCGGTGGTCTGGGCACTATGGGCTTTGGTTTGCCGGCTGCAATCGGTGCCAAACTGGCGCGGCCGCAAGACACCGTTATCGCCGTCTCGGGCGATGGCTCTTTTATGATGAATGTGCAGGAACTGGGCACCATTAAGCGCTTCCGCTTGCCGGTAAAAATTGTGATTGTCGATAACCAGCGCCTGGGCATGGTTAAGCAATGGCAACAGCTGTTTTTTGATGAGCGTTACAGCGAAACCGACTTATCAGACAACCCGGATTTCGTTGCACTGGCTGCTGCCTTTGCCATACCCGGCCACTGCATTACCCGTAAAGACGAAGTAGAAAGCGCGCTGGAGGCCATGTTTACCTGGCCGGGGCCTTATTTACTTCATGTAAGAATTGATGAAAAAGATAACGTCTGGCCATTAGTACCGCCGGGTGCCGCGAATGAAGATATGATCATGGAGAGCAACTAATGAACCATACCCTGACCATCACCACCAATAATGAAGCCAGCGTGGTTGAGCGTTTATTACAGGTGACCCGCTATCGCGGCTACCAGTTAGCCGGCCTGCAGCTGGAACCGCTGACTGAATGCGCTGGTCTGAGTGTTACCCTAACGGTATGCAGTGACAAGCCCATCCACTTGCTGACCAGTCAGCTGCATAAATTATACGACGTGCGCGACTTACAACTGGTCAGCGCCGACATTGCTGCGCTGCGCGCCTAAGCTAATACCATATTAATTATTACTAACGGAGTACCTGATGCCAAAGTTAAGATCCGCCACTGTTACCGAAGGCCGCAATATGGCAGGCGCCCGCGCGCTGTGGCGAGCCACCGGGGTTAAAGACACCGATTTTGGCAAACCGATTATTGCTGTAGTTAACTCATTTTGTGAGTTTGTGCCAGGTCATGTGCATTTGCGTGATTTGGGCAAGCTGGTCGCTAAAAGCATCGAAGAGGCCGGCGGTATCGCTAAAGAATTCAACACCATAGCAGTAGATGATGGCATCGCCATGGGCCATGGCGGTATGTTGTACAGCCTGCCGTCGCGCGAGCTGATTGCCGATTCAGTCGAGTATATGGTCAATGCCCACTGCGCCGATGCCATGGTGTGTATTTCTAACTGCGACAAAATTACCCCGGGCATGCTAATGGCCGCGATGCGTTTAAACGTACCGGCGATATTTATTTCCGGCGGGCCAATGGAAGCCGGCAAAACCAAATTATCCGATCAAATTATCAAGCTCGATTTAGTCGATGCCATGGTATCGGCCGCAGATCCTAAGGTTTCTGATAGCGACAGCGAGCAAATTGAGCGCAGCGCCTGCCCAACCTGTGGTAGCTGCTCGGGCATGTTTACTGCTAACTCAATGAACTGTTTAGTGGAAGCCTTAGGTTTAGGCCAGCCGGGTAATGGCTCGCTGCTGGCGACCCATGCTGATCGCAAAGAGTTGTTTGTCCAGGCTGGTTTTCGGATTATGGAGCTGTGTAACCGCTGGTATAAAAATGATGATGCCAGTGCCTTGCCGCGCAGCATCGGCAATAAAACTGCTTTTGAAAATGCCATGATGCTGGATATTGCGATGGGCGGTTCGACCAATACGGTGTTGCATTTACTTGCCGCGGCGATTGAAGCGGAAGTTGACTTTACCATGGCCGATATTGACCGTTTATCCCGCATTGTGCCGCACTTGTGCAAAGTGGCACCCTCTACTCAGAAATACCATATGGAAGATGTCCATCGCGCCGGCGGGGTTATTGGTATTCTGGCCGAGCTGAATCGAGCCGGTTTGCTGAACCCTAATACGCCGCACGTCGCTGGCAGTTCGCTGGCTGCGGTGCTGGAGCAGTGGGATTTAAAAACCAGCCCGACAAAAGAGGTGCAGGATTTTTATGCCGCCGGCCCGGCTGGCATCCGCACCACTCAAGCGTTTTCGCAAAACTGTCGTTACCCGTCGGTCGATGATGACCGGGTAGAAGGCTGTATCCGCAGTAAAGAGCATGCCTACTCACAAGACGGTGGCCTGGCAGTGCTGTTTGGTAACTTGGCACCGCAGGGTTGTATCGTAAAAACTGCCGGGGTAGAACCGGAGAACCTGGTGTTTACCGGTCGCGCCCGGGTGTTTGAAAGTCAGGATGACGCGGTAGAGGCTATTTTAAAAGGTAAAGTGGTGGCGGGTGATGCAGTCGTTATTCGCTATGAGGGCCCCAAAGGTGGCCCGGGTATGCAGGAAATGCTGTACCCGACCAGTTATTTAAAGTCGATGGGCCTGGGTAAAGCCTGTGCTTTGATTACCGATGGACGTTTTTCTGGTGGTACTTCGGGGCTATCAATTGGCCATGTTTCGCCGGAAGCGGCCAGTGGTGGTGCTATCGCGCTGGTGCAGGAGGGAGACACCATTGAGATTGATATTCCGCAACGCAAAATTGGTATTGCTATTAGTGATGAAGAACTGGCTAAACGGCATGCTGAAATGGATGCTAAAGGTAAGCTTGGTTGGAAGCCAGAGAGCCGGCAGCGGGTGGTGAGTAACGCCTTAAAAGCCTATGCCTTGCTGGCCAGTAGTGCAGATAAAGGCGCGGTAAGAGATGTGTCAAAACTTGAAGAATAACAGCAATACTTGAGACGAAGGGACAAGGTGCACTTTCGTAGCAGCGGCATGGATGCCGCGCAGGCTGAAGGGGCACAGGGATGTGATCCTTGAAGGCGGCGAAGAAAGTATTTCGTTGTCTCAGAGTTTAAAGTTGAGTAGCAGGCTACAACAGGTAACAACACGCGGGGACGTTGTAAATACGTCCATGTAATATTACAAGCTCCCTCCATGGAGCTTGCCCTGGCGGGCTGCTGGCGCAGTTCAAATTCGTTCCTGACGAATTTGTCTCTCCAGCATCCATGCTGGAGACGCCCCGCTTAATTGTAACCTGTCTTCGCTTGATACTTAAGTGTATCGGTGGGCACAAGCAGCAAGACTTTTAGCGATGGGCAAGGTGTGCTCTTGCAGCAGCGGCAGGGATGCCGCGGAGGCAGAGGCAGCACAGGGACGTGCTGTCGAAGGCGGCGAAAAGAGCATTTCCTTGCCGTGAGCATTAACACAATATATAGGCTTCGACAGGTAACAACACGCGGGGACGTCGTAAATATATCCCTATAGACTCCTCTCCAGCATCCATGCTGGAGACGCCCCGCTTAGTTGCAACCTATCTTCGCTTGAAACATAAGCGTGTCGGCTGGCACAAGCAAAAAAATAGATAGCAGTGGAGCGACAATGAATAACCTGGCAATAGTCCAAGCAGAACAAACAGATACAGAGCTAATGCAGCAATATCTGCGGGACATTTTGCTGTCGCCGGTTTATCAGGCTGCGGTGGAAACACCGCTGGATGGCATGAACAAACTAAGTCAGCGGCTGGGCCACACGGTGTTGCTAAAGCGCGAAGACAAACAGCCGGTGTACTCATTTAAACTGCGCGGTGCTTTTCATAAACTCCACAAAGTAAAACAGCAGAGCCCTAACGCCAGTGTGGTTTGTGCCTCGGCCGGTAATCATGCTCAGGGTGTTGCCCTGTCTGCCAGCAAGCTTGAGATAAAAGCCACCATCGTAATGCCGATCACCACCCCGGAAATTAAAGTGGCGGCTGTGCGGGCACTCGGTGGCAATGTGGTGCTGCACGGCACCGCCTTTGATGAAGCCAACAGCTATGCTATAAACCTGGCCAACACTGAGGGCGCTATTTACATTCCGCCGTTTGATGATAGCGATGTAATTGCCGGTCAGGGCACGGTAGCTAAAGAATTATTGAGCCAACACAACCAGCTTAATGCGGTGTTTATTCCGGTCGGTGGCGGCGGTTTAATGGCTGGTATGGCGGTGTACATTAAAGCCATTCAGCCCAATGTGCGGGTTATTGGTGTTGAGCCGGAAGACGCCGCCTGTTTAAAAGCGGCGATGGCAGCCGGTGAACCGGTTACTCTGCCACGGGTCGGCTTATTTGCCGATGGCGTGGCAGTAAAACGAATTGGCACTGAAAACTTCAACCTGGCGAAACGCTTTTGCGATGAAGTGGTTACCGTTAGCAGCGATGAAATATGTGCGGCCATTAAAGATATTTTTGATGACTTACGGGCGGTGGCAGAGCCGGCCGGCGCGCTGGCCCTGGCGGGGCTTAAAAAATACAGCCAGCAGCTTAACAATAGTACCCTGAGTAAGCCGCAGCAGTTTGCGGCGGTACTAAGTGGCGCCAACTTAAACTTTGACACCCTGCGTTATGTCTCTGAGCGTTGTGAGCTTGGTGAGAAAAAAGAAGCGGTGTTTGCCGTAACCATTCCGGAAGAAAAAGGCAGTTTCCGTCGCTTTTGTCAGACCCTGGGCGGCCGGGCCATTACCGAATTTAACTACCGCTATGCAAGCGATCATAAAGCGCATATTTTTGTTGGCATCAAGTTACGCCATGGCCAACAGGAGCTGGATACGGTAACTAAGCTGCTCAGTGAGGCCGGCTATGATTATCAGGATCTATCCGACGACGAACTGGCTAAACTGCATGTGCGGCATATGGTCGGCGGTATGCCGCCGCGCGAATTACAGGAGCAGGTATATCAGTTTAATTTTCCGGAGTACCCTGGTGCCTTAATGAATTTTCTAAATACCCTGGGCGAAGATTGGAATATCACCTTATTCCATTACCGCAACCACGGCGCCGCCACCGGCGATGTGCTGGCCGGCTTTGAAGTGGCGCAGCACAACGATATCGCCAGTTACTTAGATAAGCTGGGTTATCAGTATCAGCAGGTTAGCAATAATCGCAGTTATCAGACGTTTTTAACCGCGGGCTGAAAATCACCAGTAAGCTGTTGCTAGCCTTGTGGCTTTGTGAAGCCCCAAATTATTGTCTGTTTAGCGCCTGCAACAACGCCTGATGAAAGCGCTCGGGTGCCTGGATATGTGGCGAGTGACCGAGGTCGGCGAAGCGGACCAGGTTGGCATTGGGTATGGCTTCGGCGGCAGCCGGGCCGAGTTTGGCGTAGTTACCTAAGGTTGGGCGCAGTGCTTCCGGTGCAGCGTCTTTGCCTATGGCGGTATTGTCCTTGTCACCAATTAACAGGATTACCGGCATGCTAAGCAGCGGGAATTCGTAAATGACCGGCTGGCTGTAAATCATATCGGCAGTCAAGGCTGAATTCCAAGCGACTTGCTCCCGGCCTTTACCACGATACATACCGGCCCGCATTTGCACCCAAGGTTCAAAATCGTCGCGCCACTGGCCGGCATAATAAGTATTGCGTTGATAATTGCGAATGCCTTCTGCTGTGGTTTTCAGATCGCGCTGATACCATTCATCTACAGTGCGATAGGGTACGCCAACGGCTTTCCAGTCTTCCAGGCCAATAGGATTCACCATAATCAGGGTGTCGGTGGTATCCGGGTATTGCAGGGCAAAGCGGGTGGCCAGCATACCGCCCATGGAATGACCCATTACCGCTACCTGATCAATTTTTAGTTGGTCCAGCAGTGCTTTGGTATTGGCTGCCAGTTGCTGAAAACTAAACTGATATTGCTGCGGTTTTGACGATTTACAAAAGCCAATCTGATCGGGGGTGACTACCCGGTAGCCCGCTGCACTCAGCGCTTTGATACTGCCATCCCAGGTAGCGGCGCAAAAGTTTTTGCCATGCATTAGTACAATGGTTTTGCCATTAGCGGTAGCGGCCGCGGCGGGCACATCTAAATAAGCCATTTCTAACTCTTGCTGCTGGCTACGTAAGGTAAAATACTGCACCGGATAAGGATAACTAAAGCCCTCCAGTCGCGGGCCATAAACAGCTTGTTCGGTTGCTAAAGAAAAACCGCTGTTAAGCAGTAAGGTAGCAAAACTTATTATCCATAAATAGTATTTCAAAATGTTCTCCAGCAGTTGGCCCGGTTGCAGCCGCTTAAAGTTTTTCTCAATATAGCTTAGTTTGCCTATGGCTGATTACGTCCTGGGACGCATCACCTCTGTTACGCGACAAGCGTTGTCGCTTAATGGCTTAAGTGACTGGTTGCTTGAGTTAGCTGCCCCACCATGTTACATAACGGCTATCTTAACCAATACGTATTTTCATTATGTGGACTATTGTTGTGGCCTCGGCCAACCCCGCTAAAATTAATGCCGTAAAACAGTGCTTTCAAAGTAACTTTCCAGAGCAAGCTATTAAGGTAACGGGTGTTGCGGTGGCGTCGGGTGTTGCAGAGCAGCCGCTAAGCAGTGCCGAAACCTTGCTGGGTGCACAGAACCGCTTGCAGGCACTGAAACTGCAAGCCGCTGCCGATTATTATGTGGCGATAGAAGCCGGCCTGGATATTGATATGACTTTTGCCTGGATACTGATCGAGCATGACGACAAGCTTGGCAAAGCAAGGTCGGCCAGCCTGATGTTGCCCCCGGCCGCACTGCATCTGCTGGCAGAAGGCGTGCAGCTTGGCGATGCCATGGATCAGCTATTTGGTACTACTAATATTAAACAGGCCGGTGGTGCAATTGGTTTGCTTACCCATAATCAGTTAAGTCGGGCCAGTGTTTATCAACAGGCACTGACCCTGGCCTTAATTCCATTTTTAAACCCACAGCGGTTTTAATTTGCGGCTGGCACGGTTAGTACCTGCTGGCTAACCTGATCGGCAGCAATATCGGCAGCGCTAAAACGCATCGGCCGCCACTGTTGCTGGCTAAACAGTTCGGTTTGATCACTAAAGTGCACCGACTCCGGATCGTGCGACTGACTGTAAGCCAGTAACATTTCTGCCCGGGGGCCGTTATCAGTAAACTGTAATGCCATGACAAAGCTGGAGCCGTAGTTTAGCCGGTAGGCCTCAGTCCGCAGGCTATCTTCACTAAGTTGCAGCAGTGGTGAATCCGGCCGTCCCTGCCCGGTGATTACCCGTGCCAGACTTGACGTACTGCGCGAGCCGCTAACCCCCTCGGCCATATTAAACGCGCCTTCGTACGAGTAACCCCCGGCAATGGCAATGGGTGCTTGCTGCGCGGCTTTTATCAGGTATTGCACGTCACCTAATGGCGCATTCAGCGCGATGCCAGCCTGTTGCAGCCGCTGCATACCACTTGCCAGCGCCAGTAGTATCGGATCCTGCTCAGGTAAGGCGGTAGCGGGCGCGATGCCAGCGGGGGTACCCAGCGGGTCATTGCTGTTAAACGGCGTGGCAAACAGCACATCAGCTAAGTCGCGGTGGCCGGGCACCCGGAAGCTGGCCAGAAACTCGCGCATGAGCTGGGCGCCCTGGCTATTTAGCTGATACTGGCCGTCCCAGCCAGCCAATGCCTGGCATGCCGGGGTTAAGTCAACTTGTTGAGCTTGCAGCTGCAATGGCGGCGCGTCCTGGCAACGGCTGACAATATCTGCTTTATACAGCTGGCCAAACAGCGAGCCATTGTGATTAAACACCTGCTTTAATGCCGCGAAATCAAACTTGTATTCGGCGTCAGCAATCCAGTCTGAATTAAGCAATAAGCCATTGTAGCGGGTGCGTGGGCTGCGAATAGTTCGCTCGGGGCCGTACACCAACGGGTAGCCCTCCAGCCGGTCTGTCAGGTGGCTCAGCCAGTGACTACTGTTGGCGTTAAACACATAATCGTTGCGGCTGAGCTGGGGCGCTTCTGCCAAAGGCACTAAGCCCGGAGCTATCGTTTGGCCTGAATCCTGCCATTCAAACATCGGGTCGTTGCCCGGCAGCAGCAAGCTACCCGCACCGTCCTGCCACAGCACTGATAATGGCAGGTATTGCACTGCTATTTTCATTATGGCATCGGCCGGAGGTGACAGCCGCGGTACCTGAGAGGCATCGACATAACTGGCTTTACCTTCACTGCTGGCGAGCAGGGTATTTACCCACGGGATCCCCTGATGCTCTGCCAGCGCAGCAAAAAAACTGCTGCTGTCGCTGGCTTTATTAAGCGCCAGCCACTGTTGCAGCATCCGGCTGTTATTCAGGTTGGCATCTTTAATGGCAATGGCACTCTGACTGTTCCAGCCCAGGCTGGGGTCGATACTGGCCAGGTTAACCAGTGGCCCGTAATGGCTGTGATAAAGAGTGTGATTAATCGTTTGCAGACTGCCATCGGCCAGCTGCACCTCAATACTTACCTCAGTTTGCTCAATATCGCGATACTCATTGCCGTAGCGATAGCGTAGCGGATTTGCAGGGTCCAGCTCCAGTTGATACAAGGTAAACCGTTTACCTTGAGACACGGTGTGAGTCCAGCCGAGTTGCTGATTAAAACCAATCAGTACCGCTGGCATGCCAATCATGCTGACTCCGGTAACATCCAGTTCGCCGGCAATGGTGAGGTGCTGTTCAAAAAAACGCAGTTCGCCATCCCAGGGAAAATGAGGGTTGGCCAACAGGCTGGCGTTGGCATCAATACTGCGCTCTGGCCCCAGCGCCCAACCGTTACTACCCAGGCCATTGGCGTTAAACACGCGGCTGGCATCCAGCTGCAGCGGGTAATTTGCAACTGCGCCAGGTGGTTGGGCCGCAGCCATGGCGCTGATAAAGTTGCGGCTGCTGGCCAGCAGGGCTAAATCCAGATGATAGGCCAGTAACTCGGTAGCGGTAATCGGGGCTACCCAGGACGCATTGCGACAAGGGCTGGGATATTCTGCCGGGCTGGCAAACTCGCTTAAGCGCTGATTAAAACCGGCAACATAACCATGTAACGCCGCGCTGGCATTGTCGGGTAAGGTGCTAAGCTGGGCGGTAGCCTGTTCAGTTAACCTCAGGCCCTTATAGCCCAAATCGCTAAGCACAAACTGCTGAGCCGGGCCCGGGCCAAAATTGCGGGCTTGTTCCGATTTGAGTTTGATAATTTGTTCGGCCAGGGTACATAAGTTTTCAGCGGCCTGACTGTAACCTACGCCGTAGCCCATACCACGATAGCTGCTGGCGCTGATATGAGGTACTCCATAAGAGGTATAGGTAATACTGACGTGTTCCTGTGTAGGCTCTGGTTCCGGTGTAGCGTTGTTACAACCGGTCAGCAGGCTGGTACTGATTAACGTGATGCTAGCTAAAAATTTGATACGCATACAATCCCTCGGGTGCGGTGATGACTTCACTGATACACCCTACGCGGACCCGTAAAATAAACTAAATGGAACTATGATATTTGCCTGATATTAAAATTTTTACTGAGTTAAGGGGGCTAAATTAAAGCAGCTCAAAAAACGTAAGTTGCTGGCTGGGCCAGTGCAGGGTGGCGGTTTTAATGGAAAGCTTTGCAGCCAGCTGCGGTTGGTGTTGTTGCACGGTGGTCATGGCGAAATTGGCCAGAAAGCGGGCTTTCAGGATGGCGCGGCGTTGCTCGGCGCCGGCGTGTTGATAGGGCACCGAGGCCAGCAACAAAGCGCCATCATCAGGGATGCGGCCCTGTTGCATATTTGCTGCGATAATCGCTGCTGCCTGGCGCAGCGGCTGCGTCAGATCGGGACTGAACGGGCCAATAATCAGCGCGGTGTTGGGCACATGTAAAAAATCGAAACCTCTGCCAATGCACAGCATCCACTCGCGATGCTCCTGCGCCAATGGCCTGTTACTTCCTTGTACCTGAGCAATATGGGCCAGGTTGCCATTTAACAGTGGGAGTAGATCAGCCTGCAACTGAGCTGACATTTCAGGCAGGTGTTGTTGCAGTAAACCGGCTAAATCCGTGTTTGCTGGTAGCGCGGTTAAATCGATCACGGCGTTGTCAATAGCCGTCGGTACGGTACTGTGTAGCAACAAACCATCGCTGTCGGTTTCAAAGCCACACACCAACGGGAATACCCGGGTTAAATCCGGATAGAGCTGGCGAAATTGTTGTTGCAGCTGGCGCGCTGCTGCCAATGCCGCCGTTTTGCTGCAATTAAAGCCGGCACAGCCGCGCGCTTTACTGCCGCGGGAAAAATGGTAGGTGATTAGTACCAGTACTGATCGGTTGGCCAGCCTTGCCTGGAGCACGGCACCCGCAAGCAGGTCGCCCAGATAAGGCCAGCCTAAATCAAAAATGCCTCCCAGGTTACGAAAAGGCTGAATAATACCCTGTGGTGTTTGCGTAGCCACCGGTAAATGCAACCGGCCGTCCATGCATTTTAAGGCAATAATGGCACTGGGGTGGGCCACCTGATACTGAGCACGCGCTTGTTGCTGTGGCAGGCTTAAAAAATGGCTGCTATGGGCCTGACCCAGTTGCTCCAGCCAGGCAATACGCTGCGCTATTGGTTGTTGATAAAGTGGCATGGCGCTGTCCGTTGCTGATACCACATTACCTTAGCCATTGGCTATCAATCCAACAAGCATTCTGTCCGCTGACTTTAGTCGTATATTAGCTGCTGGCTGACACGTCGCCACTCGCCATACGCTGTTTCTCCAGATAGGCATACAACTGTTCAGTAAAAAAACCGTGCATTAAAAAGCGCTGGCCTAAATTCCATGGCCCGACTAAATAATGCGGGTATTTGTTGTAGGCCATTTCGGCCAGTTTTGGTTCGCCCACTAAGTCGCCAATCCGGATAGCGATAGACTGGTCCAGATTAAAACCATTAATGGCATCGCGGTATTGCTCGCGGGTTAGCAGTAAACAGAATAAACACATAAACAACGCATGGGCACTTTCAAAATCGAGCCATTGGGTCCGTTTTTCGGTTAGCTGAAACTGTTCCATAGCAACCGGTTGCCAGTGCTGCCAGTTCAGTTCCTCCGCTTTTAGCGGCTCTGCCGGATGGTGCCAGCTGCCCAGCTCAGCGAATAAGCGGAACAGCTCCTGATCATGTTCGACAAAGCTGGCTTGCTGCATCTCGGCGATGTTTTTCGGATACAGCTTTACCGGCGTAAAGTCGCCAGTCGGGCTGTTGGCAGCCAGAAAATTTAATACATTCGATTCAGTGGCATAGTGGCGCAGGATCAGCAAATTCGCTTCCCGGCTGACAAAATGAGTACAGAACCAGCAAATCAGGTTTTGTAAGGCATTATGGGCGCTGAATTGCGGTAACGGCAGCCGTTTAAAAAACCAGATAAGATGCAGCAAAATGGCGAAAATAAACTGCAGTAGTGGCCGCACACCCCAGCGCAGCGGGTTTTGTAAGTCTTTCAGCCATAAATCCAGCGCCGCCTGCTCAATCGGCAACGAATTATCGTTGGCAATGGCCTTAAGGTAAGCGCTGGGCTCAGATTTTCGGCTAGTACTCATTATCAACCTCTTCCAGTTGCAGGCAATACAGTCTGGCAGTAACCCGGGCGGTGCGCACTATTGCAGCAAGTTGCGCCGGACTTTGACACAGCCGGTCGAGCAACTGATACAGCTTCTGCAGATGGTCATCATCATTCGCACCGTGGTAACGCATAAAACGGGTAAAGCTGCCATCACCGCCGGTGGCTTTGTCGATTTGTTCTGCCCAGTCACTGGCCATTTTCTGGCCTAAACCTTCAATAATCCACATCGCGCCGACTAAATCGACCGGGTTGCTCTGGCTGGCGCGGTACATTAAAAAACCATGTAAGGCTTCGGTACCAATATTGCGTGCGGCGGTTTGAATATCTGCTAACGTGCCACCGGCAGCGACATAGTCTTGTTCCAGCATTTCATAATCACGGTGCTCTTCGCGGGCGTGACCGATAATCACCGAACGCACATCACTATAATCTCGATCGAAACTGGACGCGCAACGGCTGATCCAGCGCGAGCCTTCAATAACCTGCTGGCGCCAGTTTAGTAGTAGCTGGCAATAATCAGCTTTACTGAACTGACCCCGGTCCAACCGTTGTAGCAATGGCACCCGACCCAGCTGACGTTCAAATTCAAACCAGACCCGCATCAATGCCTGTAAGCATTGCTGGCCCTGTGGGCTTAATACCGGCTCTGTCATTCAGGCCTCCACCACGGTTAATTGCATATAAGCATTATTAAAACGGCCACTTTCCGGCACCATGCAGAGGATAGTATCACCCGCCTGATGCGGCTGGCTGCGGCGAAACTCGTCCAGCATAATAAAAATTGACGCGCAGCCGGTATTACCCCGCTGATACAGATTGCTATACCACTTGTGTTCGGCAATACCAACGCCGGCGCGTTGCATCATATCGAAAATTTTGCCACGAAAATAATGCGATGAATAATGACACAATACATGGTCAACCTTAGCGGGTTGTACCCGGCCTTCACTGATTAAGCGCAAGTAGCCATCGACCCCCAGCTTCACGATATTTTCCAGTAGCCGCACGTCCTGGCGGATCAGTAAGGCGCCGGCTGCTTCCGCCTCGGCATAAGTGGCATAGTCCTGCCAGCTGCGGCTATCGCTATTATTGCCGGGGTAGCCCACACTCATACATACCGGATAGGCATCGGCATGGGAAAAACTGCGGATCCAGTCGACCCGGAAACACTTGTCCCGGGGTTGGTTCTCCAGCAGCAAGGCACCGGCGCCGTCCGATAACATCCAGCGTAAAAACTCAGCATTAAAATCCAGCGCGCTGCCGGCCGCTTCATAGCGGCTGGCTTTAAACAAGCGCGAGGTCAGCTCACTGGCCACAACCAACGCATTGGGCTGCTCACCTGCTAACAGGTTGGTATACGCGGCTTTTAACGCCATCATGCTGCTGGAACAAATACCATGGCTGCTGTGCAGTTCAATATCACGCAAGCCCAGCTCGGCCTGTAGCATCGAGCCAAAACCCGGCAGTACCACATCGCCCTGGCTGGTGGCGGCGCTGAGCATTTTAATCTGTCGCTTACCCAGAAAGCTGGTGCTTAAGCAATGCTCGGCGGCTTTCGCTGCCATGCCGGCATTAGAAATGGTGGTGTTATGGTTGGCATCTATAGCGTAGTGGCGGGTTTTAATACCATTCGACTGCAGAATACGCCGCTTTAAACGACTGGGTTTGCCGTGCACTAAACCCAGCAGTGGCTCCATCTGGTCATTACTTATCGGCGGCCCCGGTAAAAAGTGGCCGCTACTGGTAATAAACACGCTCATAGTTTTACCTGCGGATGCTTTAACGCAGTAAATAAACAGCGCAGGTTTTCTTCCAGATACGGCAGTACACAGACCACCGCCATAAAGCCCAGATAATAAGGCAGGTAAGTATCACCGCCATGGGCATAGGGCATCCGTTGCAGGTAAAACTCACCCTGCCAGTTAAAGCTTATAAGCTTAATAAACACCGGGTAATTAATAACGATAATTAGCAGCAACATATACATCGGCAAGGTGGCCAGATAATTGTGGGCATGCATTTCCCACACGCTGATATGGCGCTTGGGTGCGGCGTAATGCACGTCATAATGCGCTACTGCTTCATGTGCAAGCCAGGCGCCGATACAGATCAGCATAATCAGCACATTAACCTGAAACAGCAGGCATAGCAGAATCGGCGCCGCCATTTGAATGCCCATTAATGAGTGGATCAGCGACTCACGCAGGCCCGAGGTGTATTCAATGCGGGTAGCGCGATGACAGCACCAGTCAACAAAACCGGCAATACCCCACAGCGGTAAGAACACATACAGCATAAGCTGAATTAATAACTGGCTGGTTTGCAACACCGCACTCCTGTTGCTGGTTATCGTGTCGGGTACTATATCCTAAGGTTAATGGTTTGTAGATTATTTTCTGGGCTGCTTATTTTCCGGGGCCGGCTTGCCAGCGGGCCAGAAAATACAAGGCCGTACCTAACAGCACAAATAGTGCGGTAGCCAGTACTGACGATAAACTGACCTGTAACGCCAGCCAGACACAGGACGCCAGGCCCAGCAGCGGAATGGTATAGCCCAGCGGCAACACAAAGCTGTCGCTGGTAGCCAGTTTTGGCCGCAGCACCGGCACGGCAGCACAGGTAAGGCCATACAATAATAACCGCGACACCACCGTCGCCGCTGCCAGCCATAAAAAGGAGCCATATAAGGTTAACAACAGCGCCAGCACGCCAAAAAATATAATGGAATTGGCCGGGGTTAAAAAGCGTGGCTGTACCCTGGCAAACCAGCGCGGCAGGCTGCCATCTTCGGCCAGGGCAAAGCTGGCGCGCGGGGTGGAGAATATGGCACCGAGTAAGTTAGCGGCCACCGACGCCACCACGCCGAGCATCAGTATTATGGCGCCGACGGGGCCAAATAAACTGGCGGCCACATCCAATAGCGGGCTGCTGGAGTCGGCAATCGCCGGCACCGCCGCTACGCTAACCAGCTGAATGCCGATATACAGTAGCGTAACCAGCAGCAAGCCCAGGATCAGCGCCCGAGGCATATCCCGCGCCGGGTTTTTAGCCTCGCCAGCGGGCACCACTACTGATTCAAAGCCAACAAAAGCGTAAATCAGTAATAAGGTGGCCGCCCCGATATCATAGGGGCTGCTAAATACCGTTAACGGATTAAAATCAGGCAGCACCTCGCTGCCTAACAGGCTGGTACCCGCCAGGACTAACAGCAGTAACACCGCAAATTTAAGCACCGTCAGCAGTGCCAGCGAGCGCATCGCCCTCAGCGAACCCACAACATTAATCAGGGTGAGGCTGGCAATAATCGCGGTCAGTAACATGGCACGGTTAATACCCGCAGTTGCCGCTGGCCAGAAATAACCTATGCTGTCGACCAGTAATACACTATTGGCGGCAAACGACACTAAGCGGGCAATGTAATACAACCAACCGGCCTGAAAGCCAATAAAGGGGCCAAAGGCCGCTGTACCATAGCGCACGGGGCCGCCACTGCCGCGAAAGTAGCTGGCCAGCTCAGCCATACACAGCAGAATGGGTAAAATGAGCAGCGCACAAAACAGATAAATCAGCGGGCTGTATTCACCGGCCAGCTTTGCTGCGCCACCCGGCAAACCGAAAATGCCGGCCCCAATTAAACCATTTACCACCAGCAGCCACAGGCCGAATAAGCCCAGGTGACGGGGCAGGATGTTACTGGCGCTGCTTACTGCCATTGATTTACAAATACTGCTTTAAGAACGCCAGATAAGCCTGCTGGGCAGTGATCCGGTTGGTTTTTTTCAGGAAACCATGGCCTTCGTCATCAAATAACACATATTCAACCGGTACGCCGTTGGCGCGAATGGCTTCGACCATTTCATCGCTTTCTACCTGCAGCACCCGCGGGTCGTTGGCGCCCTGCACCACCAGCACCGGCTTTTTCACCTTATCACCATGAAATACCGGCGATATCCGGCGCAGCCGCTCGCCATCTACTGCCGGGTCGCCAAGCTCGGCATACAGCGATTCACGAAACGCTTCCCACCACGGTGGAATACTTTCCAACGTGCGCACCCAATTAGTTACACCAAAAATATTAATACCAACATTAAACTCATCGGTGAAGGCCATTGCGGCCATAGTCAGGTAGCCGCCGTAGCTGCCACCAATTACGCCAATACGCTCGCCGGCTACCCAATCAAGGTTTTGCAGGTATTTTTTGCCGTACACAATATCCTGTAAGTCATCTTCACCATGGCGCAGGTCGTCCAGATGATAAAAGGTTTTGCCGTAACCCGATGAACCACGGTTATTAACCGACAACACCGCATAACCATGATTAACCAGATGTTGGATCATCGGGCTGTAACCGGTACGCGACTGGCCACCGGGGCCACCGTGGATCCAGATTAATGCCGGCACTTTAGCATTAGCATTCGCCTGATGAGGCTTATACAGCAGCGCCGGGATGGTGATATCGTCAAAGCTGTTAAAGCGGACCACTTCACTTTGCACCAGATGTTGCTCGTTTATGCTGCTGTCCAGTGCCTGGGTTAAGCGTTGGGCCTGCGGGCTACCCAGTTGCCAAACGTATAAATTGGACGGGCTGTTATCGGCATTTAAATAAAAGCTCATATATTTACTGTCATCAGAAAATGACACGCCACGTAAATCGCCCGCCGGTAGCTTGGGTAATTTCAGGGCTTTACCATTATTAAGATTAGTAATACTGATCACGGTAGAAGCGTCGGCATTGACGCCCTGCACTTTATACTGCTTGTCTTCACTGAAATAAATAAAGCTGATATCCCAGTCGGCCTGGCTGTAAGGCGACGTTGCTGCGCTTTTTAAATCGTAACTGTAAGCGGCTACAAATTCGCTGGTGCCATTGGCTCCGAACAGTAAGGCGTTGTTATCAGGGGTGAAACCATAAACCTCATGTGAAATATTGCCCGTATGTTCGGTTATAAGCTGCGCGCTGGGCTTGTCAGCTGTCAGATCGACCAGAAACAGATTGTTGTCGGCATTATTACGCTCTTTACTTAGCGCCAGGTAGTGGCCATCTTTACTAACCCCGCTAATTCCGTAACCGTCGTCATTCTGATATACCAGCTCGCGGCGGTAGTCGCTGCCGTTATAGTGATACAAGTCGAAATAACGCGGGTCGCGCTCATTACTGGCAATATAAAAACTGCCGTCGTTGTGCCAGCCGGCAAAGTAGGCTTTAAGTTTATCGCCCGGTGTCAGATCGCGTACTGTGCCGTCAACTTCACGCAGATAGACATGATTTAGCTCGTTACCGCCCTGATCAGAGGTATACAGTAGCCGGTCATCGTTGGGAAACCAGCTAATTGGAAACGCAGGATCGGTGGTCGATTGCGTTAATGGCTGCCAGTTCTTGCCATCCAGACTTACCCGGTACAGGTTAAAAACGCCTGTTTGATCAGAAGCTACCAGCATTGCAGTGGCATTGTGATTAATGTCATTACCAAAATAGCTTTTAGTAGCAAAAAATTGCTCTGCACTGTATTGCGGCACATTAACAGGGCTGGTCTGGGACACGCTGCTTTGAGCCGGTGACGATGCAGTATCGGTAGTATTATTGCAACCTGTTAACAGCGTAGTGGCAAGCAGCGCCGCTAACGGGTAGGTCAGGCGTGATAACATAAATTTTCCTTTTTATGAGTCTAAAAACTTTTTTACATACCAACAGCTGGCATAAATGGTTAAATCCTGTGCTTTAGCCCAGGCCAGGCCGTGGCGCACTAATTTTTCGGCCAGGCCCTGGCCGCGCAGTTCAGGCGGTACAAAGGTATTGGTAAAGTTAATGGTGTTGCCGGCCAGCTGGTAATCCAGTTGGGCTTGTTCACCATCGTTCGCCAGCACAAAGCGCTGACGCCATTCCTGATGAATAATATCGTCAGCTGTCATCACTCCGCGTCCTCAAGCCAGGGCGTTTGCGGTAACAAATTTAAGTGGCTGACATAACGGGTTAAATTAAAACTTTGCTGATGTTCAATTACGTCGACCATTTCCGGTGCTAAAGCGCAGGCAATCAGCGCAATTGCGTCATCATAACTGCTGCCGGTCATCCGCAGCCGCATCAGGGTGGCTTTAACTTCGCTGGGGTAATTGTCTGCCAACTGGTTTTCAACTACCTCAAAAAGCATGGCCTGATCAAGCTGTTCATCCTGCATGTTGCACCCTTTGGTTGTTTGCCAGCACAGTAAAACTGTTGCTGCATCATTAATTTGCTTAGGCTAAGCTAGCCAGAAATAAATAACAATAAGCAGTGTAGACTATGCAAGCGCAGCAGCAAGGTCGGTATCAGGGGTGGCATGGCCGCCTGCAGGCCTTAGGCCCCGGTATTTTAATGGCCACCGCCGCTATTGGCGGCTCGCATCTGGTGGCGTCCACTCAGGCTGGTGCGCTGTTTGGTTGGCAGCTTATCTGGCTGATTTTGCTGGTTAATATTCTAAAATATCCATTTTTCCGGTTTGGTGTGCAATACACTCTGGAACACAATGAAAGCCTGCTGCAGGGCTATCAGCGTAAAGGCAAAGGTTATTTTTACAGCTTTGTTGGCTTAAATATTATTGCTGCTGTAGTCAACACTGCCGGCGTACTGCTGCTTACCGCCAGCTTGCTGCATTACGCGCTGCCCTGGCCAGTGGGTGTGCCACTACTGTGTGCGCTTATTCTGACCTTGTGTTTAGCCATTTTATTGTTGGGCCACTACCGGGCGCTGGATAAGGTAGCCAAGCTGATTATGCTGTTACTGACTGTTACTACCGCTGCTGCGGCCATTATTGCTGCCAGCAATGGCGCCAGTGCACCTGCCGACTTTGTTGGCCCGTCACCCTGGCAACTGGCGATGCTGGGATTTCTGGTGGCATTAATGGGCTGGATGCCGGCGCCGATTGAAATCTCGGCTATCAGCTCGCTTTGGCTGAAAGCTAAACTGCGCCAGCAAGCTGTCAGCCGGGCGCAAGGCTTGTTCGATTTTAATCTGGGTTACTGGTTAACCGCTGCACTGGCACTGGTGTTTGTCAGTTTAGGCGCGCTGGTACAATATGGCTCTGAGCAGCAAATAGCGCTGGCAGGTAGCGCTTTTGCCCAGCAGCTAATTGGCATGTACGCCAGCACCATTGGTGATTGGGCCCGGCCCCTAGTAGCGCTTATTGCTTTTTTATGTATGTTTGGCACCACCATTACCGTGCTGGATGGTTATGCCCGTACCTTAAATGAGTCGTTTATTTTGCTGGGCTGGCAGCAGCCGGACAATCGCTATAGCCTGAATATCTGGTTGCTGGTGCAGGCCGCCAGTGGCATGGCATTAATTTTGTTTTTCAGCGCAGCCCTGGGCCCGTTACTCACCTTCGCCATGACGCTGGCATTTTTAACTACACCGGTATTTGCCTGGCTCAATTACACTCTTATGGCGGGCAGCAGCGCTGCCAGCATTAGCAGGCCACTTAAAGTGTTAAGTTGGCTGGGTTTGGCTTACCTCAGTATTTTTGCCGTGCTTTATTTATTCTGGTTTGCCGGTCTGTTTTAAACTTGCGGTATAAATGAGGGGTCCAAATTATATTTCTCTAATACGGCAAGCCAGGCAGGGTCACTTTTCATCTGGGTAATGATGCTATTCAACTCGGCACCGAGTTGCGTGGCTTGGCTGCTATACATCAGGCGACGGATAATGTGTTCATGCGGCTTTTCAGCAACATAATAAAGCTCCGGATTCTCGCCATGTCTTATTTTATAATGCAATGTTGATTGGCTGATGACGGTAAAGTCGCCGCGGCCAAGCCGCAACATATCCAGCACGTTTTCTTCATGCAGGGTATCAAACCGAACCAGACTGCTGCCTGTCTCGGCGTATTCCAGTCCGACATAGCGATATCCCTGCACACCAATAAAGGTTTTACCAGATACATTATTCAGATCGTTCTCAATGAACGGGTTGGTTGCTAGTGAAACAAAGATGTCGTTTTCCTGCAGTATGCCCTGGGTAAACTGCACCTTATCTCCGAGTTTTTTAAACCATACCGGCTGCACCCCAACCACAACGTGGGAAAACGACTGTTGCAACATCGCATCAATACGACGTCGTGGCATAAACTCGGTTCTGAAAGAAAACTGCTTACTGTGGCGATTAAGATAGCTAGCCAAATCGAAATACAAACCTTGCTGATGATTAGCATCAACAATATAGGGCGCTTTAAAGTGATAGGTAAGTAGTAACACTTCCTGCTTTGGCGCTGCCAGTAAGGGTAAACTGCAAAGCAGACAACACATTAAAACAACGTACAGGCAGCGATAATTTGGCATAGTCTCAATGTTAGTGACGATTGATAGCGTTAGCTTAGCCCAGTAATACAAGCGAAACCAGTCAAAGCCGAGCCAGCTTTTTACGTACGGTTGCTGCGAGTACCATACTTCGCCCGTGCTGCGAAGTATGGGTCTGAACCGGTATTAAGATAACTCTATAGAACGCCGCTAACTACAACGCCAAAATTTTCTCACCGCGGGCAATGCCTGACACACCGCTGCGTACTACTTCCAGAATGGCCGTGCCGGCCAGTGCCTGAATAAACGCGTCCAACTTGTCACTGGTGCCGACCAACTGCACGGTGTAGGTGGTAGCGGTAACATCAATAATCTGGCCGCGAAAAATATCGGCACAGCGTTTTACTTCGTCACGTTGAGCACCGCTGGCTTTTACTTTGATCAGCATCAGCTCGCGTTCCAGATGGGCAGACTCGTTTAAATCGGTTAGTTTCACCACTTCAATCAGCTTATGTAACTGCTTGGTAATTTGCTCGATTACTTGATCGTTACCATGAGTTACGAGGGTTAAGCGCGATAAGGTGGCATCTTCAGTGGGCGCTACCGTTAACGAATCAATGTTGTAGCCGCGCTGGGCAAATAAACCCACTAACCGTGCTAAGGCACCCGATTCGTTTTCCAGCAGCACAGAAATAATATGTCGCATGTTAAGTCCTCTCTGTTTTGCTTAAAAACATTTCATTCATGGCGCCACCGGGAATTTGCATCGGATACACGTGCTCTTTCGGGTCAATATGAATGTCGAGGAATACCAGCTGATCTTTCAAGGCAAAGGCCCGTTCCAGAGCTGGAATCAGCTGCTCGGGTTCGGTTACCCGAATACCGACGTGACCATAGGCTTCGGCCAGTTTGACAAAGTCGGGTAAGGAATCCATGTATGAGCTGGCGTAACGTGATTCATAGTTCATATCCTGCCACTGTTTCACCATGCCTAAATAGCCATTATTCAGGTTGATTATTTTTACTCCCAGGCCATATTGTTTGCAGGTAGAAAGCTCCTGAATATTCATTTGAATAGAGCCTTCGCCGGTGACACAGACCACATCGGCATCGGGGAAATTCAGTTTAACACCCATGGCGGCCGGCAACCCAAAGCCCATGGTGCCCAGGCCACCCGAGTTAATCCAGCGGTTAGGTTTGTTAAAGCCGTAGTATTGTGCGGCAAACATCTGGTGCTGTCCTACATCACTACAGACAAACGCATCGCCCTTAGTGATTTTACTGACCTGCTCAATCACATACTGCGGTTTTAGCTGAGGTGCCGCATTGTCATAGCGGCCACCATGCACAGCACGCCACTCATCGATTTGCTGCCACCATTTTTTTATCGCGCTGGCGTCCAACTTCTTTTTCTTTTGCTGAAGCAGCTCGAGCATTTCAGTCAGCACCGGCTGCACCAGGCCGACAATCGGAATATGGGCATTAATGGTTTTACTGATGCTGGCCGGGTCGATATCAATATGAATAATAGTGGCATCGGGGCAGAATTTTTTGGTGTTGTTGGTCACCCTATCGTCAAAGCGGGCACCTACCGCCAGAATAAGATCGGCATGGTGCATGGTCTGGTTCGCTTCATAGCTGCCATGCATACCCAGCATACCAATAAACTGCTTATCGCTGGCCGGGTAACAGCCCAGTCCCATCAGCGTATTAGTAACCGGTAAATTCAGCAACTGCGCCAGTTCGGTCAGCTCATTTGATGCACCACCCATAATGACGCCGCCACCGGCGTACAAAATCGGTTTTTTCGCCGCCAACAGCGCCGTAACCGCTTTTTTAATCTGACCACTGTGACCTTTTAATTTTGGCTGATACGAGCGCAGTTTAACTTCACTGGGGTAGTGGTAGGGAAAAGTCTGGCTCGGAATGGTCATATCTTTTGGAATATCAATCACTACCGGGCCGGGCCGGCCGCTTTGGGCGATATAAAACGCTTTTTTAATAATAGCCGGGATGTCTTCCGGCCGGCGCACCGACATATTGTGCTTACAAATAGGCCGGGAAATACCCAGCATATCGGTTTCCTGAAAGGCATCGTCACCAATTAAATGGCTCATTACCTGGCCGGTTAACACTACCATCGGAATAGAATCCATATAGGCAGTGGCAATACCGGTAACCGCATTGGTTGCGCCGGGGCCGGAGGTCACTAATACTGCCCCGGCTTTACCGGTAGCCCGTGCGTATGCATCAGCCATATGGGTGGCAGCTTGTTCGTGGCGCACCAGTACATGTTTAACTTTGGTTTGCTGAAATAAAGCATCGTAAATGTGCAGTACCGCGCCACCCGGATAGCCATAAAGGTACTCTACCCCTTCATCTGCCAGTGCCCGGATAACCATAGCTGCACCCGATAACATCTCGGTTTGTTTAGTTTGGCTTGTCATGGTGTTGTCTCATAGTTTTTTATAGCAAAAGCGTAAGGCCAACGCTGAAATCCAGCATTGGCTTAGTAATCTGCAGTGCGCCAATTGGCTCTGCCTGTTTGCTACGGGGACGGGTTGTTAACTATGGCGTTCTTGTTGTTGCTTCTTTTGAAG
This sequence comes from uncultured Chromatiaceae bacterium, assembly GCA_963975465.1. Classification (GTDB taxonomy): domain Bacteria; phylum Pseudomonadota; class Gammaproteobacteria; order Enterobacterales; family Alteromonadaceae; genus Alishewanella. The sequence goes on along the minus strand of CAXBHB010000002.1, from coordinate 29,679 downwards.
TCATATTATGTGAACGCTCTGATAATTTACGGGATGTGACCGCCAATGTCGATGGTTTTTTCCGATTTACTCCCGGCTGTACACGGCTTGCAAAATGATGCCTTCGACCACATAGTAAGGCCATTAAGGCGAATTACAGGACCTGTCAGTTATGCAAAACCCCATTGTTGAAGTCACACTCCAAAATGCCCGTGAGGTGCTGGAGCAATCAAACACGCAACTGGTACTGTTTCAGTTTCATTCGGCTCGCAGTGAAGGTTGTCAGCAGCTAACACCCATTTTAACGGCGATAGTCCAGCAATATCCGAAGCAATTGCTGCTGGCCCGGGTAGACTGTGATCAGCAGCAGGATTTAGCCATGCAGTTTGGCGTGCAGTCGCTGCCCACGGTAATGCTGATCAAAGACGGCCGGCCGGTCGATGGTTTTGCCGGAGTGGAAACCGAACAGGCCATTATGGCACGCTTACAGCCCTATCTGCCTAAGCCGGAAGATGAACTGATCGCCCGGGCCCAGCAATTTCTGGCTGAGCAAAACCCTGCTGAAGCCTATCCGTTATTTAAACAAGCACTGGATTTGGCACCGCAGCGTGCTGAATTAAAAGTATGGCTGGCAGATACGGCGGTCAGCCTGGGCCAGTTGCCGCAAGCGCAAGCACTGTTGGCCGAGGTGAAGCTGGCCGATCAGGACAGTGTTTACAAAGCGGTGGTGGCCAAGCTCGAGCTGGCGCTGGAAGCCGCCGATACGCCGGAAATTCGGGCGCTGGAGCAGCAACTGGCGGCCAAGCCAGATGACAACAGCATTAAAGAGCAGTTGGCAGTGCAATATCAGGCAGCACAACGCAGTGAAGACGCCCTGGCACTATTGCTGGGAATTTTGCAGCAGGACCTTAATTACGGCGACAGTAAAAAGTTATATCTGGATATTCTGGCCGCTTTGCCAAAAGGTGACGCTGTCGCCAGTCAGTATCGGCGCAAGCTATACAGCTTGTTGTATTAGTCGTTTCTGGTGAGCAATAACTCAGCACTGCAGCAGGCTTTTGTCAGCTGCACTGCATTGCTTAAACAGTACCGGCAGTACTGGCAGCTGGTGCCCTTTGCCTGCCAGCAGCTCCCATGGCGTAATCCGGCTCTTGCAGAGAAACTGTTCGGCTTACCCGAACAGGATTTGGCAACTATTGACCAAAGCCCGGCATTGCAGCAACAGCATTTTGGCGGGTACTTTGCTGGTCTGTGCCAGTTAGAACAGTATCTGAGTACCACGGCTACTAATTTGCCCGCTAACGAATTAAAACCTGTGCCATTCTGGCTGGCCAATGGCATTGGCGGGCGCAAGTTGGCGCAAATTTCCGCTTTTGCTGCACAATTGGCGCCTACCGATTTACCTATGCTGGAATGGTGCGCAGGCAAGGGCCACTTAGGTCGTTTACTGGCCTGGCAGTTTAAGCGGCCAGTCACCAGCGTTGAGTGGCAACAGCAACTTTGCGCCGATGGCAGCGCGTTGGCGACCCAGTTTCATATTCCGCAGCGCTTCGTACACGCTGATGTGCTGACCGCGCAGGGTAGTGCGGTTTTGGCATCGGAACAACAGGTATTGGCGCTGCATGCCTGCGGCCAGTTACATATTCAGCTGCTTCGCCAGGCCGCCAGTAAAGGCTGTCAGCAGCTGTATGTGGTGCCCTGTTGTTATCATTTAATTCCGGATGAGCACTATCAGCCGCTATCTGCTGTGGCGCAGCAAGCTGATTTGGCACTTAGCCAACACGATTTAAAACTGGCGGTGCAGGGGCAGGTAACAGCCGGTGCACGGATTGAAAAACTGCGCCATACCGAAGTACAGTGGCGGCTGGGCTATCAGGCGCTGCGCGCTGAGCTTACTGGCGACAATAACTACCAGCCATTATCGTCTGTTGGCAAACACTGGTTCAGTGGTGATTTTGCCGAGTTCGGCCGTTGGGCCGCCGAGCAGCATCAGCTTGCTCTGCCCGCATCACCAGACTGGCAACAGTATTTAGCAAAAGGCGCTGAACATGCTGCACTGGTAAGACGCATTGAGTTGGTAAGGCATTTGTTCCGGCGGCCGTTAGAGCTTTGGTTGGTATTGGACCGCGCGTTATATCTGCAGCAACAAGGCTATCAGGTACAGTTAAGTGCATTTTGTGATTATCAGGTGACGCCGCGCAACCTGCTATTGCAGGCTGAGCGTACCGTTTGAGATGGAAAGTGGCGGCTAGCAGGTAACGTGTTGGGTATTGCCGGCTTGTTGTTCCTGCTGATAAAAGGCGGCAATCTGCTGATCTTTAGTTTGCCAGCGTAAGTTTAGCCATTGCTGAAACCGTTCGCGAAAGGCGGCATCGTTAAAGTAGTCGCCAATCACCTGCTCGTCTACGGCCAGCACATCAGCCTGAATAATGATACGTTTTAAACGGCCCATCAGCATGTCTAAAGCGACATGCTGCTGGTTATCCGGGTAAATTAAGGTGACATCTAAAATGGCATTAAACTGCTCGCCCATACTGGCCAGGGTAAAGGCAATACCGCCTGCTTTTGGCGGCAGTAAATACTGAAACGGACTGTTCTTTGCCTGGCGTTTTGGCTCAGTACAGCGGCTGCCTTCGACAAAATTAATAATGGTGGTTGGCACCGTTAAAAATTTAGCGCAGGATTTGCGGGTAGTCTCAATGTCCTTTCCTTTCAAATGCGGGTGCCTGGCCAATGTAGCTGCGCTGTAGCGCTTCATATAGGGCATATCCAGTGCCCAGCAGCCAGTGCCTAAAAATGGAACCCATTTTAACTGATCTTTCAGAAAAAACTTTGGTTCAGGAATCAGCTTATGGGCAAAACTACTGACCACCGGAATATCTAACCAGCTCTTGTGGTTGCTTATCAGTAAGTACCAGCTTTCCCGGTCCAGTGTTTGCTCGCCGCTTATTTGCCAGTCAACATCGTTAAACAGATTGATCAGGCCGGTGTTTACCCGGGTCCAGCCACGAAAGCAACCACGGCCAGCCATCGCCAGCAGCCGGTGTGCAGGCTTAAAAGGGAGCAACAGTTTAAGGATACCCAGGGGCGTGACCACAATACCCCAAAAAGCCAGGTTAAGGGCAAAGCAACTAAAGCTGACAGGCAACAATAACCAGCCAGGTAAAAAATGTAACATCAGCCTACTCCTTTTTGCGCTAATGCGGCCAACTGCTGATCTTTATGTTGCCATAACTGGTTAACCCATTGCTGAAAGTGTGCACGATAGGTTGGGTCGTTATAGTCGCCAATTAAGTCATTAGTGATTGGCAAAACCTGAATGTTAACTGTTATATCACGAACTTTACCGGAAATGTAATCCCAGAATGTTGGTATGCCTTGCGGGTAGTAAATAGTCACATCCAGCATTTTATGCAGTTGCGAGCCCATGGCACTGAGCACAAAGGCAACTCCGCCGGCTTTGGGTTTCAACAAGCGGCTGAAAGGTGAATGCTGTTGGTCATGTTTATGCCGGGTGAAGCGGGTACCTTCGACAAAATTCATGATAGTGGTTGGTTTAAACTGAAACTTACTGCAGGCTTTGCGGGTGGTTTCAATATCTTTTCCCTGCAGATGCGGATGTTTTAGCAGAAAACTTTTGCTATAACGCTTCATAAAAGGAAAGTCGAGCGCCCACCAGCAAATGCCCAGTAAAGGCACATAAAGCAGCTCTTTTTTCAGAAAGAATTTTATAAAAGGAATTTTGCGGTTAAAAATATTTTGCAGTACCAGAATATCGGCCCAGGATTGATGATTTGCCAGGATCAGGTACCAGTCCTTACGTGATAGTTGTTCTAATCCCTGCACATTCCAGCGAATACGGGTAAAAACAGCGGTCGTAAAATTATTGATACTTATCCAGGCTACGGCACAGGCATCCAGCAGGTAGGTCATCCAACTTTGCCAGCGCTTTACAGGTGGCAATTTCAATATGGCTAACAGTGTTACAGGTACAAACCAGAACAGGGTATTAAAAAAATACAACAACACCGAGATTACGCCGATAACGGGCTTGGGTAGAAACGAAAACATAGCACACCTGATCATTTATACCCGTCCTACTTGTAGTTACAGCGGTGTTGACTTCGTTCACTCACCCCAATCTCATAGTTGCCTATGTTCATGGTGATTCGTTCACTTGCCGCCTACCTGCACCTTCAAGTTGTTTGGGTAGAGTGCTGCCGTGGTGGGCAACAGGAAATAAGCCGAAGACAAACAGAGCAGCCAAAGGCTGCTCTGTACTTGTCCGATCAGTCGCTATTCTAGCTTAATCTTCGAAATAGGTATAACCATAAACGCCGGATTTAAGTTCATCCAGTAAGGCACCTTTCTGATCGCTACTCATGTCCAGTTTGGCCAGCTGATTACTATATGAGGTAAGTAATTTAGTAGCATCAAACTGCACATAGCGCAGCACGTCGGCCACGGTATCGCCTTTGATGACATTGGTTAACTTGTAACCGCCGTCATCGGTCAGCTCGACGTGGACTGAGTCAGTATCACCAAACAAATTGTGAAGATCACCGAGAATTTCCTGATAAGCGCCCACCATAAACATGCCCAGTAAGTACTGTTCATCTTCTTTATATACCGGAAGTGGCAGGCTGGACTCAATACCGTTGCCATCGGCATAGCTTTTTAACTGGCCATCAGAGTCGCAGGTAATATCCTGAATAATGGCCCGGTGGTCCAGTGGCTCAAGCATTCTTTCTAATGGCATAACCGGAAACAGCTGGTCAATACCCCAGGCATCGGGCATCGACTGAAACAAGGAAAAGTTAACAAATAACTTATCAGCCAGTTTTTCGTTTAGCTCATCGTGAATAGCACGATGTGAGCGGGCAGACAAATCCAGGTTTGCCCGTACTTTGTTAATGGTGGCAAAATAAATTTGCTCCAGCAGCGACCAGTCCTGCAATGTCAGCAAGCCGTGCACATACTGGGCGTGGGCATCAGTAAAGTAGTGAATGGCATCATGGTACGCTTCAATAGCCGAACGTGGTGTTACGTTCTGATAGGCTTCCCATAAGCCAAGGATGACCGTGGGTGCGTCTTCGCTGGGCTCTGGTAAATTGACCAACCCTGGTGCCCGCTCAATATCAATGGCATCGGTTACTAATACTGCGTGGTGGGCGGTCATTGCCCGGCCTGATTCAGTAATAATATTTGGGTGTGGTAAGTCGTACTCATCACACACTTCTTTTAAGCCATTTACCACATTACGTGCGTATTCCATCATGGTGTAGTTCATTGAGCAGGCCGAGCGTGATTTCGAGCCTTCATAATCGACCCCTAAACCACCACCAACATCAACGGTAGTAATAGGCACACCTAAGGTACGTAATTCAGCATAGTGACGGGCACATTCGCGAATGGCGTTATGAATATCGCGGATATTGGCAATTTGTGAACCGATATGAAAGTGCACTAATTGCAGCAAGTCGAGCTTGCCGGCTGCGCGCAGGACATCAATCGCCTGCAGCACCTGAGTAGCAGTTAAACCAAATTTACCCTTCTCACCACCAGTATTCTGCCACTTACCTTTACCGACCGAGTTTAAGCGAATGCGAATACCAATGCGTGGTGCAGCGCCAAGGTTATCAATTTCCCGTAGCAGGGTTTTCAACTCAGACAGTTTTTCCACCACCACATACACGGTATGACCCATCATCTGGCCAATGGTCGCCAGACGCAAAAACTCGCTGTCTTTATAACCATTACAGACAATTTGCAGCGGTTTTTCAGTGACCCCTAAAATGGCCATCAATTCGGGCTTACTGCCCGCTTCCAGTCCAACTTTACCGCTTTCGTGGCTGATCAAACGCTTTACCACAGAAAACTGCTGGTTAACTTTAATTGGATAAACAGCGGTATACTGGCCCTGATAGTCTTTTTCGGCTTTGGCGTTTCTAAATGATTTAATCAGGGTATCAACCCGGTGCTGCAAAATATCGGTAAAGCGCACCAGTACCGGTAAGGTCAAACCTTCTTCTTTAAAGCGGTTGGTCAGCTCCGGAAAGCTGATACCCGCTTTGCTGTGATCCTGGTCCGGGTACGCAATTAAGTTACCATCCTGGTTCACATCAAAATAGCCTTCACTCCACACGGCAACGTTATAAATAGAACGTGCTTTTTCAATACCCCAATCAGCCATTATGGTTCCTTAAAAATTTCTGTGTCAGATAGTGTAAAGCCTATGCCGTTATGCTGCAGCAAAAAACGATAAAAATTTGTTTGTTGCCGCCCATACAGGCAAAATATGCCGCCTATACGTATAAGGGGAAGAAAGATGTCAGTATTTGATGACAAAAAGTGGTTAACCGAAGTATTTGCCGACAGTGGCAGCGTGTTTGGTCTGGCCATTACCAAAAAACTGGATGAAGTGCAGTCGCCGTTTCAAAAAATTGCGATGTACGAGACCAGCCATTTCGGTAATCTAATGGTCATTGACGACGTAATAATGCTCAGTAGCCGTGATAACTTTTTGTATCATGAGATGCTGAGTCACCCGGTGTTATTTACTCACCCTAATCCAAAAAATGTGGTGATTATTGGCGGTGGTGATTGTGGTACTTTGCGAGAGGTGCTGAAACACCCTGGCGTTGAAACCGTGACTCAGATTGATATCGATGAACAGGTTACCCGGATGGCGGAAAAATATTTCCCGGAGCTGTGCGCCTCGAATAACGATCCGCGAGCTACGCTGCAATTTGCCGATGGTATTAAGTTTATGCGTGAAGCGCCGGCAGAGTCAGTTGATGTGATTATTGTTGACTCTACCGATCCAATAGGTCCGGGTGAAGGCCTGTTCAACCGGGCATTTTATGCCAGTTGTCTGCAGGCGCTGCGAGCCGGTGGTATTCTGGTACAACAGAGTGAATCGCCACTAATACATATGCCGTTGCTATCAGCGATGCGTCAGGCGATGAGTGATGCAGGTTTTGCGGCGCTGCAAACTCTGAACTTTCCGCAGATGGTTTATCCGTCTGGCTGGTGGACTTGCACTCTGGCACGCAAAGGCGCGGCCTTTAATGGTTTTCGGGAAAGCGACGCGCAACAAGCGCCGTTTAGCACTGAATATTACAATGTTGATATTCACAAGGCAGCCAGTGCTCTGCCAAACTTTATGAAAAAAGCGCTGCAAGCAAACTAAATGAAGACTGGCGCCTGGCGCTGCAACGGAATGATCGCTGACAGCTGAAAATAAATAACAGACAATGCTTGCTTAATTGGCAAGCATTTTGTACATTTATCGCTCATAACAAGGGTGAATTAATATGAGATACTTGTCGTTATTGTTCTTTGGGGCATTTTCAGCGCAGGCGACGGTGTATAAATGTGAAACGAATGGCGTAGTTGAGTTTAGCCAGTTTCCATGTGCCAAGGATGCAGAAGCAGTCGATATGCGGCCTGTAGGTAGCGCTTTGGCGGGTACGCCAGGTGAGTTTAAGCAGCAGGTTAATGCAGTAAAACGTAAAAGTCGTTTTGTCGAGTTTCAGATTGCGAAACTTGAGCAGGAAAAAAAACTGGAGCTGGAAGAGCTTAAAGCTGAGCAATATAAACTCAGACGTAGTTTTCCACGGGCAGAAGAAGTAGCTGCTATTGCTCAGAAAATTGAGCGTACTGAGCAGCGGTATGCTGAACGTATCAGTACTGAGCGCGCAACTTTGCGTGGTCTGCAGGCACAAGCCGTTTCACTGGAGCGGCAGTACGCCCAAAACCAATAGTTTAATTAATATCTAACTCAATAAAAACCCGCGCTCTGTCGCGGGTTTTTACGTTTTCTCCTTCCTTTTAACATGCTGTTTCTGTTCAGTGTAATGAGTAGCAGAGGCGTCTGGTCTCATTTTTGCTACGTCACTTATTAACGCTTTGAATACAAAAGTACTCTCTGTGTTAATTTGTAATGATAGTGTGAAAAATTAGGTTTATGTGCTACACCTTTGGTGCTATCTAAACAGCATCAACAAAACATATAAAAAAGGAAGCATATGAATACGTTATTTAAATATTCACTTTGTGCACTGGCAGTAAGCTCTTTATGTTACAGCAATGTCAGTTTTGGTCAGCAGAGTTCAGCGGCTGAAACGGCACAGCAGGTTGAAAGAATCGAAGTGACTGGCTCGCGTATCAAACGAAATGATTTAGAAGGCGCTGCACCCATTGATGTTATCAGCCGGGATGAAATTGCCAAATCAGGCTTTTCAAATCTGCAGCAATTGTTGGAAAGAACGCCGGTTGCAGGTACTGGTACTTTCTCAACCCGCGGCAATAACCAGGACTCAACTGCAAATGGTGGAGCAGCCATAAGTTTACGTGGCTTTGGTTCTGATGCCACGCTAGTGTTAATAAATGGTCGCCGGGTGGCGGTAAGTGCTTTTGCTGAAAATATTGCCAATTCTTTTGTGGATATCAATTCTATTCCGGTTGCCGCTATTGAGCGAGTCGAAATACTGAAAGATGGTGCTTCTGCGGTGTATGGCTCAGACGCAGTGGCTGGTGTGGTGAATATTATTTTACGGAAAGATTTTGATGGTGCTGAACTGAGTGTAAGTCACGGCGGCACTACCGGACCATCGTATGATGAAACTTCGGCCAGCTTAGTCTGGGGCACAGAAACAGACGACGCCAATGCCACCCTGATCCTGGATTACTTTAAAAACACCGTCATTACCGGGGCCGAGATGGGACGGTTCGGTACGGCAAATCAGGAACCCTATGGCGGTTTAGACTTGCGGTCTTCCCGCGGCTTTCCGGGTAACTTTATCGTCAATGGTGAAACGCGGATTGACCCGGGTTGCCCGGCAGATCAGGCGTTCGGACAAACCTGTGTATTTGATTACGGACCTTTTGGGATGGTCGTGCCTGCAGCTGAGCGCGTAGGTGCTATATTTCAGGGTAGCCAACAGTTTGCAACAAACTTACAGGGTTATATTGAGCTTTCAGCACAACACAACCGTTCGCAGGCATCAGGTGCGGCGACACCGCTTGATGGTGATGCAGGTTTAACTGTACCAGGCTCCCATCCGAACAACCCTTTTGGCGAAGATATTGCGATCAACCGCTTTCGTACTGTTGATGCAGGCCCCCGGACGTGGGACATAGAGTCTGATTCATTGCGCCTTGTAGTGGGGTTACGGGGCCAATTGCAAAACTGGGATTGGGATATTTCAGCGCAAAAAGGCCGCAGTGAGTCCATGCAAACCGGCAGTAAGCAACAAGGCTGGGTGCGCACTGATTTCCTGCAGGAACAAATTAACCTGGGCAATTATAATCCATTTGGTGGTGTTTATAATTCAGCGGAAGTCATCGACGCTATTACCACGTCATTGGTTCGGCGCGGTGAATCACATATTACGGCATATGATGCCAGTATTAGCGGTGAAGCGTTTGAACTGGGACAGCAGATGGTATCGTTTGCAGCGGGGGTTGAATACCGGGAAGAAGATGCGTTCGACCAGCCAGATGATCAGTTTCAGCGCGGTCTGATTTTCGGTACAGAGTCAGTCTCGGCGCAAGCTGAGCGGGACCAGTATGCCGCATATCTTGAACTATTAGTGCCGGTGTCTGATGCGCTGGAGTTTACCGTGGCCGGTCGTTATGACCATTATAGCGACTTTGGTTCTACCACTAACCCGCAAATAAGCATGAAATGGCGTCCACTGGAAAACTTTACTCTGCGTGCCTCTTTCGGGCAGGGCTTCCGGGCACCATCTCTGGCGCAAATTGGTCTTGGGCCATCGCAGGAGTCTGTGTTTTTTACCGATACCTTCCGCTGCCCAACAGCTGATCCGAGTAATCCGGCCTGTGCGGCAACTGATTACACCATAGTGTTTGTTGGTAGTGAAGGGCTGCAGCCGGAAGAGTCTGAAACCTTTAACTTAGGTGCGGTGTGGCAGGTAAATGATGAGTTTGATATTACTGCAGATATCTGGAGCATTACCCAGGATAATAAAATAGACAAGAATAATTTTGAGAATGTCTATAACGCCGAATGTAATAATCAGAACAGTACTATTTGTGTTCGCTTAGATCCTTTGCCAGGTCAGACGCTGGGTGAGTTATCCCGCTTGTTCAACAGCTATATCAATATCAGCTCGCAAGAAGCAACCGGTCTGGACCTTTCTACTTCATATCGATTGGCTCTGCAGGACATGGGTCAAGTCAGGTTCAATCTGGACTGGTCATATATTAGTAAGTTCGAGAAAAATGGCATTGATTATGCTGGTGAGTACAATTACCCGCAACACCGTTGGGTAGCGGCTGCAGACTGGAGCCATGGTGACTGGGGCCTGGTCACCAGCCTGAGTTACATTGGTGAGTTTGAAGATTATGCTGCACCAGATGAAGTTGAAAGCACCTCTACGCGCTCGATTAGTGCGCAGATGTTACTGGATGTTCAGGTACGCTATAACCTGAATGATAAAACACAATTGGTGCTGGGGATGAATAACGCGCTGGATGAAGATCCGCCGTTTGCAATTGGCGATGGTGATGCTGACCTGTATGGTTATGCCTCGCGGGTTCATAACCCTCGTGGCCAGTTTGTTTATGGCAAAGTAAGTTATCGTTTTTAATTTAAGCTACTGATAAAAACAGCGCCTTCAGGCGCTGTTTTTATCTCCGTAAAACCAATGTTATTCAACAATCGGTTCGATATGGATTTCAACCCGCCGGTTCTGAGCGCGGTTTGCATCTGAGGTATTTGGAACCGCCGGATAATTCGGGCCGTAACCCTGAGTCTCCAGCCGGATAGATTGCACATTTTGCGCCATTAAGTAGTTTTTAACGGCATCTGCCCGTGCCATCGATAAATTCATATTGTATTGGTAGGGACCGGTGTCATCTGTATGACCAGCAATTACCAGCATGGTTTTTTCATAGTCACGCAGCACTTTGGCAATATCATTAAACACCGGATACAAGTTCGATTTAATGTCTGACCGGTTGATATCAAAAGTCAGCTGAGCCGGAATATCTAACTTTAGTATATCGCCATCACGGATAACTTTTACCCCAGAGCCACTGAGCTCTTCACGCATGGCTTTTTCCTGGTTGTCCATATAGCTGCCCACTGCCGCACCAGCTAATGCGCCGACAGCAGCACCGATCACCAGGCGTTTATCTTTGTGGTTGCCGGTAGCTTTGCCGGCAATTGCCCCGGCGACTGCGCCAATTGCTGCGCCTCTGGTGGCGTTCGATTGATTAGCACAGCCGGCTAAAATCAGGCTGGCAGCGAGAGTGGTAACAACAAAAGATGCTAGTTTCATATCAAACTCCTTAAAATGATGATTAAAAGCTTAGCATTGCTCTCTGAATTGCGGCTGAACTTAATAATTAACTTAACTGCCCTGGCCAACCTGTTTTTATGTAGATGTAATGTAAATAGAATTCCCTTTTAACGCATTTTTGGGTATGGTAGGCGGGTTTTGGATGGCATTGAGCGCTGTCCGCAGTTCAGAACAATCAGGACATACTGTAATGATAATAATAATTCGTTGTTTTTGTTTGTTATTAGTTTTGGGGTTTAGTTACACAGTTAGTGCCAACGTATTTAAATGCACTGCTGCCGATGGTAGCGTCGTGTTTCAGGGCTCACCCTGTGTGACAGGTGATGAAGCTCAGATTGATATGCTGTTTGGTGAACAGGTTACCCGCGAGCCAATGGCTTTACTTGAAGGTAGCTGGTGTGAATTGGGTACCTCAAAAGTGCTTGATGGCACCGTGTATCGTGATGAAGCATTAAGTAAAACCTGGATATTTGCCGAAAACAAGATGACGCAACATATTCAGCAGGGTAAACGTCAGGATACCTTTAATTATAATATTCGTCAGCGCACCGGTAATTTTGTTATCGACCATCCGGCCTTTGGCAGCGGACAGGTGAGCTGGCATGTGCGTCGTCACACCGATCAGCAACTGGTAATTGCCGCTTACGGCAGTTTCACCCATTTAACTGCCGGCGAATGTGATGTGGCGATTGTCAGTGTGAAAAATTAATAGACATATAGACGCCTAAACCTTAAGCTGCTGCCAGTATAGTGCAGGAGTGGGTTATGGCCTTTGCGTCGTGGCGTCGAATCGTTATTAAAGTGGGTAGCGCCTTAATTGCGCCGTCAGCGCAGGGGTGTTCTACCCGGTATTTGCTTACTATTGCCCGATTTATCGCCGAGTGCCGGCTTGCTGGCAAAGAGGTGGTACTGGTCTCTTCCGGCAGTGTTGCGGCCGGGCGTAATGCTATCGCCGCGAAGCAACAGCCCCTGCCAATTAACATTAAACAAGCCATGGCCGCTGTGGGTCAAAGTCGTATGATGGCCAGCTGGAGCCAGCTATTCGACTTTGATTGTGCCCAGATACTGCTGACCCATGACGACCTGCAAGATCGCCGCCGCTACCTGAATATTGACAACACTCTGCGTACCTTGCTTGCTAACCAGGTGCTACCTATCGTTAATGAAAACGATTCGGTGGCTACAGCTGAACTAAAAGTCGGTGACAACGATAATCTGGCAGCATTAGTCGCGATAGTGGTGGATGCTGATGTACTGCTGATCTGCTCTGATATTGATGGTTTATATACGGCTAACCCCAGGTTGGTAGCCGACGCCTGTCATATCGCAGAGGTTGCCCGTGTTGACAGTGCTACCTATGCCATGGCTGGCGGCAGCCACCATACAATAGGTACCGGTGGCATGCTGACTAAAATTCAGGCGGCGGATAAAGCGACTAAAGCGGGTATCGACACGCTGATTATCAATGGTCAGGACGCCGGCAGTTTTGAACGTCTGCTTCACAATTTACCGGCTGGAACCCGCTTTGCCCGGCAGCAAGACCGACTTAGCGCTAAAAAGCATTGGATTTTGAATACTTTAAAGCAGCAAGGGGTTATTCAGGTTGATAGTGGTGCCGGTGCTGCGCTGCTTAGTAAGGGCGCGTCATTACTCGCCAGCGGGATCAGTGCCGTTAGCGGCAGCTTTGACAAGGGTGATGCAATACTGATCGTCGATCAGGCACAAATGCCGCTGGCGAAAGGCGTTTGTCAGTATAGCGCCCAGGAGCTGGCTAAAATAAGCGGTTTGCAAAGTAAAGATATCGCTGCGATGCTTGGCTATTGTCCAAGTGAAGAAGTCGTTCACCGCAACGATTTGGTCTTACTGGCTTAATTTCCAGGCACAGCTTCCAACCGGGCTAATAACTGGCTGTGCTGGCCATGTTGGTTTTTCTGTTCACTCAGGCGTCGCTGCAGCGTGTCCAGCTGCACTCTTAGTTCATTCAGCTGACGGTTGTTATCTTGTAACACGGCCTGATGGCTTTGGCGTGCCTGCTGCAATTCGGCATCCAATTTCGCCCGGGTCTCCTGTTTTTGTTGTGTCAGCTCAGCCCGCACCGTATTGCTCTGACTGCTTTGCTGTTCACTCAGTTCTGCTACCTGCTGCCGGTAGCCCGCATTCAAATTATCCAGCGTACTGCGTCTGTTGGTATTATGTTCATCCTCCTGCTGTTTCACTTCAGCTAATTTTGCCTGATACTGCTGCTCAATCTGCTGATAAGCTTGCCGCAACTTTTCGTCTGACTCTGCCTTGTACACGGTATAATCTGCCCGGGCCATATTTTTTCGGGCATTACTGGTATCGGCTGCAAATTCATCACGTACTTTGTTGCGCGCTGTGCTGCGGGCGTCGCGGGCGCGGGTGCGTTCTGCCGAATGGTTGGCTCGTGCCAGCCGGTGCTCTGCGTCAACTTCAGCCACTTTTTTCTCATATTCCTGTTTAAATATCGCGGTTTGCTGTTGTCGTTCGGCTTGCAACTGGCCACTCAGCTCGCGACTCTGGCTACTAACCTGTTGCTGCAGATCAGACCGTTGCTGCGAAAATTGCTGCTGCAAGCTAGCCAGTTGTTCTGCCGACAGCCGGGTTTTTTCATGCAATTGCTGGTTCAGTTCATTGTAGCGGGCAATACCTTGCGCAAGTTGTTCTTCATCAACCGCAATTTTTTGCTGTTGCTCAGCCAAGCTTTGTTTAGCCCGCTTCAGCAATTTTTTGTATTCCGAGCTGCCCTGCACGACATGCTGTGGGCTAAAAGCACTTAACGGTTTACCGGGCCGGAATTGAGGCACGCTCTGAATATCAAGCCGGCTGCGCCACAGCCCTGCTTCCAGGCTGGAATAAGCAATACCATGCAATTGAAACGGCTGCTTTTTTTTCTGGGCAACTTCCAGAATATCGGTCTGGAGTAAACTACCAACCCGATAATGCAGATCCTCTTGTGGCGCCATACTGGCCGAAATACGGTATTGCCACAGTGGCTCGACCTTGCTGCCGGTGTCTTCACTGGCTTCCACTTTAAAGCTGGTGAGTTGCCAACCCTGCGGGATGTCTTTTTCAAGCTGTTGTTTTACTGCAGCCAGTTGTGGCGGATCGCTGCAGCCTGTCAGGATCATGGATAGCAGTACTAAAAAGCCATAATTCAGCCATGTTTTCATTGTTTATGCTCCGTCATCAGTTAATCTGTATCAGTGGATCACCAGACACCTGGTTGGCATTGGCCGCGAACGAGATATCAGGCAGCCGTTACCACAAATTACAACGGACATTAACCTAGTTTAGTCAGAAATTTCCTGAGCCGACAAGTATCAAATTCAATAAGTTTAAGGAGTGCAAATGAAGCTGGCGATTGTAGGGGGTGGTATAAACGGTTTATCCAGCGCCTGGCAATTAGCTCTGGCTGGCTATCAGGTGACACTGTTTGAACGTGATAAAATTATGCAGGCCACCAGTAAATCGTCTTCCAAGTTGTTGCATGGTGGTTTACGTTATCTGGAGCAGGGTGAATTCAGGCTGGTGCGTGAAGCACTGCAGGAACGACGTTGGTGGTTAAAAAAAGCCCCGCAGCTAACCCGGCGCTTGCCCATTCTTTATCCAATATATGCTGATTCGCGCCGGCCCCGCTGGCAATTAAAAATTGGCTTGTGGCTGTACGACGCTTTCGCCGGGCGCAAGGGGATTGGCCGTCATCGTTGGCTGACGCCACAACAAACCTTGCGTTGCTCACCACAGCTGCAGGCCGAAGGTCTGACCGGGGCCTATTTGTTTTTTGACGGCCAGATGGACGATCAGAAGCTGGGCTTATGGATGGCACAGCAGTGTCAAAAAGCCGGGGTGCAGCTTATTGAAGACTGCCCGGTGCAGCAACTGACAACCGACGCTAAGTTATTGACCGCTGCTGGCTGGCAGCAATTTGACCGGGTCATCAATGTGGCCGGCCCCTGGAGTCAGCAGTTATTGCAGCAATCGGGGTTGCCAGAGCAGCCGCTGGATTTGGTTCGTGGCAGCCATTTGCTGCTGCCAGCCATCAGCCGCTATGGTCATATGCTGGAAGTGCCGGGGGAGGCGCGTATAGTGTTTGTGTTGCCTTATCAGGGGCGCACTCTGCTGGGCACCACAGAGGTACGCCAGCAAATAACAGACCCCATTGCCTGCTCAGACGCTGAGCGGGACTATCTGTTAACGGTGTATAACCATTATTTTCAGCCTGCAATGGATAGTAGCGCTGTGTTGGCGGATTTTGCCGGAGTACGGCCGCTACTGGGTGGCAGCGCCAGTGCCAGTAAAGCCAGTCGTGAATATCAGCTCGACTGGCAGGGACAGATACTCACGGTATCGGGCGGCAAATGGACAACCGCGCGGGCACTGGGCAAGGCAGTGGCATTGCAAATTAAGCAGTTGGGCTGATCACAGGGTGATTGCCAGGATTTTTGAACGCCGCTGATAGTTATACAGCTGTTTTTTCTGGCTGGGTAAGTCATCAACGGTAACCAGCTCAAAACCCTGCTCTAAAAACCAGTGAATACTGCGGGTGGTCAGCGCAAATACTTTGTCATAACGGCGCTGCCTGGCCTGCTGAATAATATGCTTCAACAGCAGGTAACCGCGGTCGGCATCACGGTAATCGGGGTGCACGGCCAAACAGGCAAATTCACCCACGTTTTCATCAGCAAACGGATATAACGCGGCGCAGCCAATCACCAGGCCGTCGCGTTCAATCAGGGTAAAATAATCGATTTCCATTTCCAGTTGCTCGCGCGAGCGGCGGACCAATAATCCCTGCTGCTCCAGCGGCCGGATCAAATCCAGAATACCGCCAATATCCCGGATGGTAGCGCGGCGTAGCTTTTCTGCTGACTCTGTGACAATCTGAGTACCGATACCATCGCGGGAAAATAATTCCTGCAGCAGCGCACCGTCTTCGTCGTAGCTCACCAGGTGACAGCGCGGCACGCCACCGCGGGTGGCGGTAATAGCCGCATGTAAAAATGCCAGGGTACCCGGGCAGGCGCTACCATTTTCGGCCAGGGTCTGCAGCATTGCCTCGGCCTCATTTGGCATCAGTTCTGCAATAATGTCATCGACTTCATCTGTTATGCCGCCAACTTCACTAAAGCCAATCATTTTGTCGGCCTTCAGTTTTATTGCTACCTGGGTGGCAATATCCTCGGCAGTTAAGTTAAAGCTTTCACCGGTAACTGAGGCGGCTATCGGCCCCATCAGCACAATGCCGTTATGCTCAAGCTGGCGCTTAATACCGGCCACGTCGATACGCCGAACTTTTCCACTGTGGTGATAATCAATCCCTTCATCAACCCCAAGCGGCTGGGCGATAACAAAGTTACCACTTACCACGTTTATCTGAGCGCCCTGCATCGGAGTATTGCTTAAGCTCATCGATAGGCGGGCCGTAATATCCAGCTGTAGTGCGCCAGCGACCTGCTTAATCAGCTTAAAAGAATCATCATCGGTTACCCGCACCCGGTTATGGTAGGTTGGCTCCAGCCCGGCCAGGCCCAGTGCCTGGTTGATTTGCGGTCTGGCACCATACACCAGCACAATTTTAATCCCCAGACTGTTTAGCAGGGCAACATCATTAATAATGCTGCGAAAACCCGGCTGGGTAATGGCTTCGCCGCCCAGCATAACCACAAAGGTTTTGCCACGGTGAGCATTAACGTAGGGAGCTGACTGGCGGAATCCGGAGACAAGTTCAGTAGTGCGCACGGGTAAGGGGCTTCCTTCTTGCTGAAAATTAACAATGTAATGTATAAAGATGGCAGCACGCTGACAATTTGCCAACTTTAACGGCCGCAAAATCGGCATTTTAAGCTTAAAGTGATTTTATATCCACTTTTTAAGCATAATTATTCTTTATGTGCTGGGCTGCAACCGCTGTTGATTGCGACGAGTTGTAAAATTATAGCGAAATTATAATGTTCGCTCAGGGCGAACCGGAGCACCCGATGCATAAACAACAACTTGCTGACAGTAAAGCTACCACTTTGCCCTGGTTCGGTCTGCTATTTTTAAGTCTGTTTATGCTGGCCGGTATTGCCGGTGGGGTTGCATTTATCCGCGATGACCAGCCGGTTGCGGCGTTGGCGTTTATGGCTATATTCTGCGGTATCTCAGGCTTGATGATGCTTTTACTGTTGTATGGCCATAAAAAGGCGCTGGCAGAGCAGGCTATGCTGCAAGGCCTGGCACCGCCGGAGGGCATCGCCAGCAACAACAGAACGGGTTATCAGGCAATGCTGCTGGTCGGTGGTGTATTTCTTGTTGTTGGTGTTTTGATCAGTGTCATGGCATTGAACGATGAGCTCCCTAAAGGCAATTATGCTGTTTTGTTTGTGCTACTGTTTCCGCTGGTTGGTGTGCTGATGCTGTGGCAGGGCCGCAGCAAGCTAACGCACTGGCAAAAAATTGGTAAAACGCCCTTTTTCGCTGAGCCTTTTCCTGGCAATGCCGGTGGTCAGGTGGGGGGCTACTTTACGCTGCAACATGGCCGCTTTTCCCACATGCCACAAGCAGAGCTCAGTTGTTTGCATGTTTATCAAACAGGCAGTAGTAAAAACCGCACTACCCATCGTCAGCCGTTGTGGGCTGAAAAATGCAGTGTGTCCCGCGCCGTAGATGGTAAACACTGGCTGGTGCTGGATGTGCCGGCTGAATTACCGGCAACCGGCAAAGATGTGCGTTACAAAGGCCGTATTGAGTGGCAATTAAGTTGCAATGGCGAGCTTCAGCAGGCGACTGAACCGTTAAAGTTCAGCCGGCAATGGACATTGCCTGTGATTAGCGGTACCGCACGCTGCGTTTGGCAGCCGCATGCCAGTGAAGTAGCGTTGCAGCAACAGCAGCGCAGTGTTGCGGCGGTTGACGCTGCTGCCAGCCAGATCCAGCAACAGCTGCAAGGTGATACTTTGCATTTAGTCAGCAAAGCCGGCCGCCATACTGGCGCCGCTTTGTTGTTAATGTTGTTCGGTACCATTTTTACCGCTTCTGGCGTGTTTCTCAGCCTTGAAGCACTGCGCGACGGCGGCATGTTATGGCTCATGGCGCTAACATTTACTCCTATCGGCCTGCTGATTTTAAGCTATGGCCTGTTCTGGCTGGGCCGTGGCCTGAACGCCAGCATTGCACCAGGTATAGTGCGTATGCAACGCGCTATGTTTGGTATTCAGTTGTATCAGCGCCAGGCGACACTGAGTAATCCGGATCAGCTACAAATTAAGCAAACTATGGTATCCAACAGCGGCGAGGGTCAGCGCACTGAGTACTACTGCCTGCAAGCCAAAGCCGACGGCAAAACGTTGGTGCTGGCTGAAGGCATAATAGGCCGCGATGCGGCCGAGGTGCTAAAGCAGCATGCAGCAGAGCTGTTGCAGCAAAACCATTAGTTATTGCTGCTGATGACCCAAACCTTCATGCATAGCGTTTAGAATATGACCATTGTCGGCAGCAATTTCCCAGGCAAAAATGCCGCCCAGCTGATGCTGCAGAACATAAGCCCCTTTAGCCTCAACGGAACGCGGGCTGTCAAAGCTTATCAGAGTATTGCTTGTTGGGTTCCACAAATAGCTTGCCCTGGCGGTGTCGTCCCAACCCAGGATAAAACCATTTATGCCACTTGCCTTTGGCCCGCCACTGGCATTGGCTGCAAGCTGCCGGTAATTCATAAAGCCAGGCTCTCCGTCACTGAGTACCGCGCCGCCAACGCCACTAAACGGGTTGTTGTTTTTAACGTCGGTAACATCTTGCCAGCCCCGGCCATACATGGCGACCCCTATGGCTATTTTGCCGGGTGTTACTCCGCTCTCTACCAAATACTGTACCGCTTCATGCGCACTGCGGCCCTGATAGGGGGAAGCTGCCGACGGGTACAGGCCGGTCTGATGGCCCAGCACATTGCTGCCGGCGCCGTAATAGTCATAAGTCATCAGGTTGATATAATCCATGGGCGGTGCCGCCTTTTCCCAGTCGATGATGCTGAGTTTTTCCACGCCGCCCGACATTGCCGCGGCCAGCTCATAGTCGCGGCCGGTTTCAGCGGCCAGAGTGTTCAGTGCTGCGCGTAACTCCTGCATCAGAGTAGCAAAACCGGCGCCATCTTTTACAGTGCCAAGGCCCGGTGTTGCCCCACCGCCGCCGGGAAACTCCCAATCAATATCAATACCATCAAACACCGGGTAAGTACGGAGAAAGCTAACAACTGATTCAATAAATACGGTACGTGCAGCAGGGTCGATGCCCACCTGATACAGCGGATCAGACAAGGTCCAGCCGCCGACAGAGGGTATTACTTTAATATGCGGATGGGCTTGCTTCAGCCGGTACAGCCCGGCAAAAATACCGCGAATGGGTTGGGCAGGGCTATCGCCGGGATACATCTTTTCCAGCGCGGCAAAGCTGTCATGTATAACCACGGAATAGTCTGGCTTGCCGGCACATTGTTCAAGCAGCATGGCATAACCTGCAGGATTAGCGGCTTTTAGTGACGGGTTGGCACCACATACCGGCAGAAAGGCGTAATACAAATGGGTCAGGTTTTGCGCCGGAATATCGGCAGCATGAAACCCGCGCCCATGCACACCCCATTCTACAAAATACGCTGCAACCTTTTTACCGCTGGTGTTGCGATAGGCCAGATTATGTTGTGTCAGCGGATGGGGCCTGCCGGTCATATCTAACCCGGCTGCAGCGTCAGCAGGCGCTGCCCTGCTGGTTAGGCTTAGTAGCAGTAAGATGATGCTACTAAGCTGTATTGCGAATAATCTAGTTAATGCTCTCTCCCGGTTTACGATCAATAGCACAGACTATGACCGAAATGACAGCGTTGTCAAAATTTAAGCTCAGATGATTCTGAAATAGGAACTCACAGTATCTGTCACTACAAAAAATATTTACATTTTTAGCATTATATTAGTTATTTTTTTTATATTAATGAGGTATTTTAATTGCGCTTATTTGGCAAGGAGGCCATGCACAAGCAAGCTGTGCTCCTGCCGATATGAGTATTTTCACTAATATTAAATACAACATACCTCAGGTGAAGTTAATGATAAGAAAAATAATGGTATTAATTCCTGCATTGTTACTTATGTCTGGATGTGCGCATCAAATTCAATTAAATCCAAAGATGGATCAGTTCGCTGAGTCATCAAGTAAATCTGCAGCAACAGTGGGATATTATATCTCAGCAGCAGATAAAACTAAGCGTGTTGAAACACCTGGTGGTGGTGGTGATAAAGTAAGTTATGTGCCTTACAAAGACACAGAAGCGGTACTTTATACTGTACTTAACAATAAATTTAAGGATGTCTTTCCGCTAACGACATTAGCTGATGGTGATTTTATTGCCAACAACGACATAAAACTTATTTTTATCCCAAAACTAAATACAAATTCGAAATCCAGCAGCATGTTTACCTGGCCACCGACGAGTTTTTCGGTAACGCTTACTGTCAACGCCACAGATGCAACAGGCAACACAGTGTGGAGTAAAACGGTGGAAAGTGAAGGCGTTGCAGAGTTTGACGAGTTTAAAGCTGATTTTTCCCTGTCTGCGCGACGGGCAACAGAAGCGGCATTTTTAAAGATGGCTGCTGAGCTTGAGCAAGTGAATTTTGATGAGCTTGTGCTTGCAGGAGTATCCTTGTAATGGCAATACGTATTCTTGCGTTACTACTGACATTAGTTATCAGCGGTTGTAGTATGCATACACCGCCTTATGCTACCTCAATTGACAACAATCAACTTATCAAACGTTCGGGGATCCAGCCGGTTGCAGTCGGTAATTTCACCACGACAAAAAAGCTTAACAAGATATCGTTACGAGGCTCACCGATGCATTCATCTGTTGGTGCCGGTTACGGTGATTACCTGAATGATGCATTAGTGCAGGAACTAAAGTTGGCTAAGTTATGGTCTGCGGTTTCCACCAATGTTATCAGTGGTGAGCTACTTGCAAACGATATTGATATTTCTGGCTTTTCATCAGGTGAAGGTGTTATCACTGTAAGGTTTATGGTCGAGTCGAATGGCGCTATTGTGTTTGAGAAAACGGTTACTGCAAACACTGATATCGAATCGTCATTTATCGGCGCTATCGCTATTCCAAATGGTCAGGCAAATTACCCGGTGTTAATTCAAGAGGTTATAAAAAATCTATTTTCTGACCCAGAATTTATTAAAGCACTACAGTAAGCAAAATTCCTCAGCAAAATACAAAGCGAACTTCGTGGTTCGCTTTGTCGATGTCTCTGCCGAGCCAATAGGTAGTCGTCTGTTAATCAACAATAATATGCGGTAAAAACCGTGAGCTGTCTTTGGTGATCAGGCTATTGTCTTCGCGCAGGCAAATGCCGGCGGCGCTGTCGCCTACCACCCAGCTGCCAATTAAGGTATAGCTGTCGCCGAATTTTGGCAGTGGTGCCAGAGCCTGACGAATATAGCCGCTATCGGTGTAAGGGCCGTCTTCAGTTAAACGCTGGCCGCTGGCGGTTACCAGCTCAACATTAGCGCCTTCGCGTGAAAACAGAGGTTTTTTAACCCAGCCAGCCTCTACCGGCTGGTTATCAGCAAAAAACGCCGGCAGTAAATTGGGGTGGCCCTGATATTTTTGCCATAGCAGCGGTAAAATACCTTTATTAGATAACAGCAGCTTCCAGCTAGGTTCCAGCCATTGGGTTTTGCTGCTCAAAATGGTGCCGGCAAACTCTTCCTGCAGCATAAATTCCCATGGGTACAGCTTAAACAAACCGTTGATTGGGAAGCCATCCATATCCACTAACTGGCCGTCAATGTCGCCCAGTTGCTCGAGCTGAATATAGCGGCAGTTCAAACCGGCTTGCAGCGCAATATCCATCAGGTAATCAACAGTACCTTTGTCTTCAGTGCTTTCTGTTACGCTGCTAAAGTAAAAGGGCTGGGCCAGTGGCAGCTGGGCAAAGGCTTGCTCCAGTTTGTCCTGTAAAGAGTTAAATTGATCCGTACCCGGCGGCAGTTGGCCGCGCATTAGCTGATCTTCCAACCATACCCATTGAAAAAAACCGGTTTCAAACAACGACGTGGGAGTGTCGTAATTCAGCTCCAGTAATTTAGCCGGGCCGCTACCGTTGTAACTGAAGTCCATCCGGCCATATAAATGCGGCTCGCCACTGCGCCAGCTGGCGGCAATGTAGTCCCAGAAGCGTTCGGGAATAGCCAGTTGCTGCAGCTGCTGCTCACTGGCCAGAATGTCCGGTATCAGATCCAGCGCCATCTGGTGCAACTCTTCTGTTGGCGTTTCAAGATCCTGCTCTATTTGCTGCAGGCTGAACTGATAGTAGGCACTTTCATCCCAATACGGTTCGTTATCGATGGTATGAAAACTAAAACCAACACTTTGAGCAAAGTCCTGCCAGCCGGGCCGGGGGTCAATAGGCTGCCGTTTCATTGCAGTTAACCCCCGTAGCTACGGTTGACACTGCGCTGGGCCGCCTGGGCGCCAAAGCCGCCTCGTCTTGCAAGGGTTGCAGGTTTTGGTTGCACTGCAGAGGGCCGGATATTGGTTGTGCCGGGCTGGCTGGCTACTGCCGTGTTGGTGGCGGTACGAAAGGTATTACGATCATCGCGTGATTTATACAGTGGCTGGGTGGGTACGCTGTTGCGGCCACTAGCGGCAGCAGTTTGCGGGTTTGCAGCCTGGCCGGCAGCCGGGGCCAAACCGCCGCGGTTCAGCATCTGGCCGGCCATAAAGCCCATCATCATCGGCATAAAAAAGCTGCCTTGCTGATGCTTTTCGGGCGCGGTTTCGCACTGGCCAGCGCCAAAATCGGCTTCGCATTCCTGCTTATTGGCATAACGGGGGGCCACTTTCGGGTGCAGCTGCTCTGCCTCGGCAAAGGCTGCCTGGCATTGCTCAGGTGGGTTATAAAATGCGGCACACTCATCTGGCGTGCTGAAAACCTGCGCCGCAACCTGTTTTTCAGCACAGCCGTTTAACACTAAACCGGCTGCCGGCAACATAAAAATTAAGGCCGCTTTCTGGCTGCGTTTGCTGGGGCGTAACGTCATTTAATGCTCCTTAATAACTCATGCAGGCGGCATTTAACATGCCAACGGTGATGGAACAGCCGGCAGAAAAAATACCAGCGGCCAGTTCGCCTTTAGTAATACGTTGTGGCAGCTGTTTTAAGGCAACGCTGCTGATTATAAAGGTCAGCACCTGAACTAACAGGGCTACTGCGCCCCAGATTGCACAATCGAGCAGTGACATCGAATGGGTAATAGCACTACTTAGCGGCCAGCCAAAGCCAACAATAGCACCGGCAAAGGCAATGGCGGCAGCCGGGTTATTATCGCGGATCAGGCCAAATTCATCATGCGGTGTCACCCAGGTATAAAGCCGGATAAACAGCAGCAATAACACCACTGCCACGGCAAAGTAAGCTAAAAAAGACGGGATACCGGCCAGTGAAGTTAATGCGGTGTTTAACAAAGTGCTGTCAGACATGAAAAGATCCTGCAATTAAATACTAGCCGTGATCCTGCGCAAAAAGCCGGCGTAATTCAAGTAAAACCGTATTGCTGCAACGACTTTACCTTTTGTCGCAGCCTGGCGGCGGGTTAACCTGCCTCGCTTTACAACCGGGGCAGAGCTTTTACACTCAGCTGGTATTAAAGCAATAACAGTTATTATCCAAGGAACCTTTATGAACAAAGTATCTGCCCTGGCTTTAGGTGTCGCGTTATCGCTTGGCCTGGCCGCCTGCAGCAGCCAGCCATCGAGCCGCAGCGCTGAGCCACAGTTACAATCTGCACCACAAGCGCAACTGGGCTCTGGTATCAACCCGGCCAATATGGACACCAGCGTCGCACCGCAGCAGGATTTTTTCCGCTATGTAAACGGTAACTGGTTAAGCAGCACCGATATTCCGGCCGATAAAGCACGCTGGGGCAGTTTCGACGAGCTGCGCGAAAGTGCTGAAAAACAAGTGCTGGCAATTATTCAGGAGCTGGCAGCCAGTGAGCATGTTGCAGGCTCAGATGGCCAGAAAATGGCTGACTTATATCGCTCTTTTTTAGATGAAGCACGGATTAACCAACTGGGTTTAACCCCGTTAAGTGCTGAAATAACCCGGATTGAAAAGCTCAGCAATAACGCTGACCTCAGCCGCTACTGGGGTGAAAACCAGCGGTTTCGTTTTGGCACACCGGTCGCAGTCTACGTCGGGCAGGATCAGCGTCAGTCCGATCAATACATTACCGGCGCCAGCCAGTCCGGGCTGGGCATGCCAGACCGGGACTACTATTTAAAAGATGACGAGCGCAGCAAAGTGCTGCTGGCACAATATGGCAGCTTTATTGAGCAGCTGTGGCAGCTGGCGGGCTGGGACAATGCCAGCCAGGCGGCTGAGAACATCGTTGCTATTGAAACCAAACTGGCTAAAGCGCAGTGGAGCCGCATTCAAAACCGCGACCGCAATGCTACCTACAATAAACTCAGCAAAACAGAGCTGGCGGAATTGGCGCCAGGGTTTGACTGGGCACAATTTTTAACGGCGGCCGCGCTTGGTGATATTGAGCATATCGTGGTGCGCCAGCCCACTTACTTCAAAGCTTTTGCCGCTATGCAGGCCGAAATACCGCTGGCGCAGTGGCAGCAGTATCTGAAGTTTCATTTACTGCGGGCCAACGCCAATAACCTGAGCGAGCCTTTTGTTAACGCCAGCTTTGATTTTTACGGCCGAACCTTAAGTGGTCTGCAAGAGCAGCGTACCCGGGAAAAACGCGCCGTCAGCGCCGTGGAAAGCAACCTGGGCTTTATGGTCGGCAAAGAGTACGTCGAGCGGCATTTTCAGCCAGAAGCCAAGGCGCGAATGGATCAAATGATTGAAAACCTGCGGCTTGCTTTCAAAGAAGCCATTAACGATTTGGAGTGGATGAGCCCGGCAACCAAGGTGGAAGCACAAACTAAGTTAGCCAGCTTTAATACTAAAATCGGCTACCCGGATGTCTGGCGCGATTATGAGTGTGTCACTATTGCCGCTGACGATTTAATGGGTAACTTACGCCGCAGCGCTGAATGTGAATATCAACGGATGGTCAACCGGCTGGGTCAGCCGGTAAACCGAGAAGAGTGGGGCATGACACCGCAAACCGTTAATGCGTACTACAGCTCAACCATGAATGAAATTGTATTCCCGGCAGCGATTTTGCAACCGCCGTTTTTTAACGTCAATGCAGATGACGCCGTCAATTACGGAGCCATTGGTGGGGTAATCGGCCACGAATTTACCCATGGTTTCGATGATCAGGGCCGCCGCTCAGATGGTGACGGTAACTTGCGTGACTGGTGGGTACCCGAAGATGAAAGCCAGTTCCGTGAGCGGGCGCAGCGGATGATTGACCAGTACAGTAATTTTAACCCGATTGACGATTTACGCCTGCAAGGTGCGTTGGGGCTGGGTGAAAACATTGCCGACTTAGGCGGCTTAACGGTGTCTTACAAGGCTTACCAGAACGCTACTAAAGATCAGCCAGCGCTTACTATCGACGGCTTCACCCCTGAGCAACGGTTTTTTATGGGCTGGGCCCAGGTGTGGCGGATTAAATTCCGTGATGAAGCCCTGCGCCAGCAAGTGATTACCGGGCCACATTCACCGGGTATGTACCGGGTGTTAGGGGTATTGTCGAATATGCCGGAGTTTTACGAGGCATTTGACGTGAAGCCCGGCGATGCAATGTACCGCGACGAAGAGGTGCGGGTAAAAATCTGGTAACACGGCGTAACCACGCAATGCCGGCGGTATAAAACCGCCGGCATCCTGTGTCATTAACAAGGAATAAAACAGTGAAGACATTTTTAGTCATACCGCTAAGCCTGATGCTACTGCTGCTTAGTGCAAAGCTTAGCGCCACCGCGGTTGAAACAGGCTATCGCGAGCCGGTAGCCGAGATCACCGCCATTGTCGATGCGGCACCGACACCCGGTGCCAGTTTAAGCCCGGATGGCAGCATGCTGCTAAGCCTGCAGTTTCCGGCATTGCCCAGCCTGGCCGATTTAGCGGCGCCAGAGCTTCGTCTGGCCGGCGTACGGTTAAACCCGGCCAATAACGGCCCGGCCCAGCCGCGTTATATTGCGGATGTTACGTTAATTGATATTGCCAGTGGCAACAGCCGGGCAATTAAAGGCTTGCCGCAAAACATTAAAGTTATATCGGCAGAGTGGTCAGCCAACAGCCGTTATATTGCGCTGGTGCAACTGGACGAAAATGCCAGCAGCCTGTGGCAAATTGATACCAAAAATGCCACAGCGAAGCGGTGGGGCAAAGTGCAGCCAAATGCCGTGCAGGGTGCCCGGTTAGAATGGGCAGCTGGCAGTGATGCCGTTTATTTGCTGGCCGTCGATCCAAAACGCTCTGCGGCACCGGTTGCTGCAAAAGTGCCGGCAGGCCCGGTAGTCACCGAAGCACGAGGCCGCACGGCCCCGGCCCGAACCTATCAGGATCTGTTAAAAGATGCGCATGATGAAGCGCTGTTCAGCCATTACTTCAGCAGTCAGCTGGTTAAAATCAGCCTGAAAAATAAAGTCACACCAATAGGTAAACCGGCCCTGATCCGCAGCTTTAGCCTGTCGCCTGATAACCAGCATATTTTGGTAAACCGCATTGTGCCGCCGTTTTCATATGCCGTACCCATATACCGTTTTGCCACCAATACTGAAGTGTGGAACCTGCGTGGCGCAGTAAGTTATACCGTGGCAGAGCAGCCTGTAGCGGATAACCTGCCTATTGCCTTTGATGCTGTGGTTACCGGCCCGCGCAGTGTTAGCTGGCGCAACGACGCGCCGGCCACCCTGCACTGGGCACAGGCAGCCGATGGCGGCGACCCTAAAAACGAAGCAGAAGTGCGTGATCAATTGTGGCAACTTGCCGCACCCTTTAACGGCGAGCCGGTAAAATTGCTGGATATGGCATTCCGCTTTCGTAACTTACTGGCTGCCAACGCCAGCACTGCACTGGTTTATGAAGGCTGGTGGCAGGAGCGGCAGGAAAAAGTCTGGTTAATCAGCCCTGATGGCAGCAGCGAGCCAGAACTGTTATGGCAACGTTCTACCGAAGACCGCTATGCCGATCCGGGCCGGCCATTAACCACTACGGCCGACAATGGCCAACGTTTGCTGCGCATAGAACAAGGCCATATGTATCTGACCGCGACAGGCGCGTCAGAGGAAGGCAACCGGCCTTTTATTGATAAATATGAACTGGCCAGTGGTAACACCGAGCGGCTGTGGCGCTCAGAAGCACCCTACTATGAGTACCCTATTACCCTGTTGCCCAGCGGCAAGTTGCTGACACAGCGTGAAGCACCGACAGAGCCGGCAGATTTTTATGTTCGTGATTTACAAAGTGGCGAGCTGACAGCGTTAACCAACACCCCACACCCTATGCCGCATACGCTGGGCATTAGCCGCGAGTTGATTAACTACCAGCGTGGTGACGGTGTTCCCATGTCGGCCAACCTTATTTTACCGGCAGGTTACGACGCTAAGCGTGATGGCCCGCTGCCGACGGTAATATGGGCTTATCCACGCGAGTTTCGTAATGCGGCGGCGGCCGGTCAGGTATCTGACTCACCCTACCGTTTCAACCGCATCAGCTACTGGACGCCGCAATTCCTGGCCACCCAGGGTTATGCGGTGCTGGATAATGCCACCATGCCTATTGTTGGCGAAGGCGAAACCGAGCCAAACGATAACTTTATTGCCCAGCTGGTACTTAATGCCGAAGCAGCGATAGAAGCCGGGGCAAGTCGCGGCGTAACCGACCCACAACGGGTGGCCATTGGCGGTCACTCGTATGGTGCCTTTATGACCGCCAACCTGCTGGCGCATACCAACTTATTTCAAGCCGGTATTGCCCGCAGCGGCGCCTACAACCGCAGTTTAACGCCGTTCGGTTTTCAGAGTGAGCAACGTACCCTGTGGGACGACCCGGATCTGTACCTGGCCATGTCGCCATTTTTCCATGCCGATAAGCTGAAAACGCCACTGCTGATGATCCACGGCACCGACGACAACAACTCTGGTACTTTCCCGATGCAAAGCGAGCGTTTATACCAGGCCGTGAAAGGCCACGGCGGTACGACCCGTTTAGTGA
The DNA here is from genome assembly GCA_963975465.1 of uncultured Chromatiaceae bacterium. GTDB lineage: Bacteria > Pseudomonadota > Gammaproteobacteria > Enterobacterales > Alteromonadaceae > Alishewanella. Next base: position 1,190 of record CAXBHB010000002.1, on the reverse strand, counting down.
TGCTACCGCTGGAATCGCACGGTTATCGTGCCCGCGAATCGGTACTGCATATGCTTTGGGAAACCCAGCAATGGCTGGATGAGTTTGTTAAAAACGCCGAGCCAGCCAAGGCGCCATAACACATATTAACGCGCTACCCGTAACACCCAAAGGGCTGCCATCGCAGCCCTTTTTAATCAAAAGCTTTGCAAACAAAACACCTTGCAACCTTGCCAGCTTCAGGCAGTAACAACACCAACCCAAAATAAAGCAGCATGTGTAAATACACAGTTGCTGGTGAATTAATTGTAACCATGTCAATCGCAAGCTTAAACCACGCTTTCCCCTCGCCGTGCCCAAGAGTGCAACAAAAATATGTTGATTTAGAAAAGCTTAAAAGGTAACTTCAATTCATTTACAAAAGATAGAATTTAATTTACACGGCGTGAAAGCTTGTGCTTTACATTCTATTAAGTTGTTAGTGGCTATTCAAGTACAGAGTTTTAACAATACACAAGGAGATAAGATGGAATTTGAGTGGGATGAATCCAAGAGACAAACGACGCTTTTCGAACGAGGTATCGACTTTATCGATGCCGCTTTAATTTGGGATGACCCTTTACGCCAAGTAAGGGAGGATAACCGGAAGGACTACGGGGAGCAACGATATCAGACTATTGGCCGCGGGTCGCTAGGCATCTTGTTCGTTGTATATACAGTGCGGGTGTATTCCGAAGGTAAACACGTAAACAGAATTATCTCAGTACGCCGCGCTAAGAAAAAAGACATTCAGCAATATGAAACGAGGACTTTTTCCGAGGGATTAAAAAATGCCTGAACAGACAACACGATTAACATTGCAGCAAATTCGAAAGCTTAAAAGTCTATCTGATGCAAAGAAATTCAACGAAACCACAGAAGAAGAAATTGATAAGCAAATTGCTGAAGATCCAGATCTTTACCAGCTAACGGATGAAGAACTAAAGCAATTTGAACTAGTTAGGAGAAAATAATGAAAAAGGTTGCAGGAAAGACACGCGCGACATTAGAAGAGTTGCGTAAGATGAAGGGAAAATCGAACTTCGCATTGTTGTATAAACAGCAGAAAGAAGAAAAATCAAAGCCCAAGTCTGAGGACTGAAAGGCCACTAACAATCGCCATCAAAAACGCGCCCGTTGGGCGCTCGACTCGCAACAAGTTGCTCGCGTTT
>CAXBHB010000001.1:0-593436 GCA_963975465.1 uncultured Chromatiaceae bacterium | reverse complement strand
CTTTCCCAGTCGTCGGCTGCGTTACCGCTGCCCCGTCTGTGGATGCGCATTATAGGGAGTTTCAAATACTCTGCAAGTGCTATTTTAAAAAAATAAATCGTTTGCCTAAAAAACCAACAGCCATGCCAGTGATTGCCGCTAAACGCAAATCAGCACTATGGCTTAACCAGACTTTTCCGGCGGTTATACTCATCTATCATCTGCTGCATTTGAATTGGATCATACGGTTGCAAATTACTTAGAATCATTCGCTTTTCACCACGACCAATTTGCTGTCCCTTTTCAGTCAGCGCAAACTCCAACAGCACGTTGCCACGTTTACCATCAACCTGCAGTGAAGACGCAGCAAGGCGAAGTTCAACCGAGCTTGTTGGTAAAGTAGTAAATGACAATGCCATACTCTCATATATCACCAGAGGCCGCCCCGGATGGATCATTACATTGTGTTGTTGCATTAACGGCTGCAATATATGTGGAAAGTTTTGACCTGAAAACCTGACATAGTCCTTGATAAGCGGTTCTATCACACTTAAATCTTTACTGGATTCGCCATCCTGTACTAACGACAAATAAGTTTTGCCTTGCTCGTCGCAAATTCGTAGTTCATTGCCATGCTGCTCACAATGTAAGAGCACATCAGCACTTACCATACCCGCAAATGTACAACTCAATTCTTTAGTTAAACCATAATGGCTGAGTAAATACGAAAAAAGCAGATCGCCGGGCACGCAAAATCGTTTGGCGTCGACATCATGAATAGGATTGAAATCAGTCGCAACCTGCTTGGCGAAGCTACAAGACTGCATACGACTGAAGCTAAAACCTTCAGCGGAACGGGTGACAAAATCGTCTAACAACATCAATCAAACACTCACAAATTAGAACTAAGCCGGTAATTCTAACCTAAATATGTCAATAAATGGTCTAGCCAGTAAAAATAGATAGAGTGAGATACCGCCCTCAGCAATTGGGAAGCAGCTTAAAACATTTAAAAAAACTACTTGCGTTTAGTAATAACACCAACTACTGTATATCCATACACTGTACATATAAACAGTTGGAGCGTGCCATGTTTGCAACAACACAATTAACTCACCCTATTTCAGACACGACAAGTCTGCCTGGACAGCGCAGCACCGGACGTTTACAACGTTTGGCCACTACAGTTGCTTCGGTCAAACCGTTTTATCAGGAGCTGGTAAGCAGCACTGCAGATAGTGCCGAGCAATTACTGGTTAAATTATTACAACACCATAGCGGCGAAACTGGTTGGATTGTATTAGTTGCACCGCTGCAATTGCCATCAAAAGCATTGGCCAACTACCTGAATCTTCCGTTAGAGAAAATACTGGTTATTCATCCGGAAGCAATAAAAGATACCGCAGCAACTCTGGAAAAATTACTACATAGTAAGGGTTGCCGGGTAATTATTAATTTCAGTCAGCTGTCATCAGACAAACAAAAGTCACAATTAAGCCAAAATGCAGCCAGTGAGCAGCGCTGGTTTTATCAGTTTAGCCAACTGAACGCGCAATCGCATTAGCATCAGGGTGTAGCAGCAGTATTTAAGATATACTCGTCGCATTTGCGACTGCCTGTTATTGAGGTGTTTTTGAATTGCTATTGTTGTTCTGGCTTGCTATTCCGCGACTGTTGTCAGCCTTTATTAGACGGCAGGGATACTGCAGAGAGTTGTCTTCAGCTAATGCGTTCACGTTACAGCGCCTATTGTTGTAAAAATATTGACTATATTTTCCAAACCTATCACCCGGATCAGCATCGCCACAATGCTAAAAACCAGATAGCCGAGTTTGCGAATGCTGTGCACTTTGTCGGATTAACCATTACTAAGCAGAATGAAGATGAGCCTGCGTTAGCTGACAATGCCAGAACGGTGAGTTTTGTTGCCCATTACATAAATGGTAATAAACTGGAGTCACTGGTTGAAACATCCCGCTTTATATTAGGCGAACGTTGGTATTATTACGATGGCGATATTGGTACTACGACTACGGTCAATGTAGGGCGAAATGATCGCTGTCCCTGTGGCAGTGGTAAAAAATTTAAACAATGTATCGTCCACCTTAACTCTGGTGCCAGAACAAGGCCAGAACAGTAGCCTCGCACTTATTTTATATTTGAATTAAGCGGCAGTGTCTTGATGTAGTTGCTGCAAAACATCATACAGTGCTGTTGCATCTGCATCATCGCGGTCAACCGTATGACCACTACGCCGTCTAAGGCTATGTGCGTCAAGGTTCTGAACAACGTCAGTTGCCAGCTTCGACTTATCGTCTAACAATACCAATGGTGCCGCTGCCAGGTAAAGTTGCAACTTCAGTTCACCTAAACCGCCGCTATTGATTGCTTTGCTGTGACGATTTAACACTTCCAAATCCGGCCCTTCAAAACCAAAACTTCGGGCAGCTTTTACGGAGAATTTTGTGTATAAACTTTTGTCAGTTGTTGTCAAATCCGGGCGAGGCGTCTGAAATTCGGCCATTTCCTCAATAGCAGGCGATAAAAATGCCAGCCATAAGCTAAAATCAGCTCGCTGTTGCTGATTTAACGCTTTGTTTAAGCGGCAATCCAGTTGCCATTCATTAATAATTGCTGTCATAAAACCATGTCTTACTGTTATTGTTTGCTTTATCGGCAGTCGTTCAAAAAAGTTGAGCAAAGTGCTTTACATAGAAAGACAGTTTGATAAGATGCGCGCACTCGTGGAGGGGTTCCCGAGTGGCCAAAGGGATCAGACTGTAAATCTGCCGGCACTGCCTTCGAAGGTTCGAATCCTTCCCCCTCCACCATTTCCTCTGATACCCAAAACTCCTTTCAACAGCCACCACCGCAAGATTGCTGTTTTTACAAAATCTCTCTACAGATATTAAGTGACTCGATTTAACGATTTTGCCTGCAATACGAAGTCAGGTTATTAATACTGACGCTACAACCATCTGTTCCTACTTACATTCTAAACAGCTAAATTTATCGTTTAATATTAATTAGCTTGCTTAACAGCACCGTTTTTCCGACACTTAGTTTATCTCAGCAACACTTAGGGTACTAATGCAAAATAAGACCTTGGAGAATCAACGAGTGTTAATCGTTGATGACCAGCGCGCATTCCAGTTGATGTTTAAGGGAGTCCTCTATTCAATGGGAGCGACTAACGTTGCGTTTGCGCCGAGTGGCGAGCAGGCCCTTGCTAAAAGTAGTAATATTGATTTCGATATTCTGTTTGTTGATTACCATCTTGGTGTGGGTAAAAACGGAAAACAACTGCTGGAAGATTTACGCGAAAAAAAACTGTTAAAGCCTCATAGTATTTTTATGTTAGTGACCGGTGAAAACTCTGTTCCGGTAGTAGTAAGCGCCGTAGAACTTGAACCAGACGACTATCTGGTGAAGCCATTCTCACAAAGCGTTTTACGTAGTAGAATTTTGCGAATTCAGAAGAAAAAAGCCCATCTGGCCGATTTATTTCAAGCACTTTACGACAGCAATACAGAGCGGGTAATTGAGCTATGTCATCAGGAGATAAGTGAGGTTGGCCGTTATCAACAGTTTTGTAAACGCGTCTTGGCGGAAAATCTAATAAAGCTGGAACGCTATAGTGAAGCAGAGCAGGTTTTGGATACGTGCCTTGAACAAAGACGCAATGGCTGGGCACTCATGTTAATGGCTCGCCTGTATTATGAACAGCAGCGGTTTACTGACAGTCAGCAGCTGTGTGATGAGGCATTGGAAGAGAATCGTCTTTTTGCCGAAGCTTATGATATTAAAGCCCGCTGCCAACTGGCTGAGGGAGATTCGGAACAGGCATTCAGCTGTATACAGGCCGCCGTAGAAATTGCCCCGTACTCCATGCAGCGCCAATATTTGTATATGGATATTGCCCATGCATTACAAGATACCAACGCCAAAGTACTGGCTAGTAAACAACTTTATGAAATTACCCGCCGCTCAATTCGACAGGACGTTGTGCACCTGCTGAATTACATCCGCAGTATTATCGCTGCAGCAACGTTGAGCGATGAACCGCAGCAACGAAATAGATATTTACAGGAGGTTGCGATTGCACTGCAACGTGCCAGACGTGATGACAGTCTGATCAGGGAAATGGATTTTGATCTGTTTGAAGTCTTATGTCAGGCTCGGCTGGATTCACTTAGTGGTCAGCAATTTCAGGCGAAAAAAACCTATGCTGCAGTCGCGGAACATGCTGAAACTCAACAACAAGTGTTACCAGATACCGTATTCCTACTTAATCAGATCGGTGAATTTGAACAGGCTGAGAAACTGGCGACTCTTATAGATCCAGAGTTACAAGCCGACCCGGTGCTGCAACGTCTTTTAACCGAGCAACAGCGTCATAATCAAGGCCAGCAACAACATTTCGCCCAACTAAACAAAGATGGCATACGACAGTATAAAGAAGGCCAGCACCTTGCGGCACTCGCACTATTTGAACAAGCGTTGGAACTGGCACCGATGAATACTGGTTGCGCTTTGAACGTGATTCAAACCAGTTTGCAATTGCTTAAAACCCGAAGTCAGGGTCCTGGTGGTAATTTGTTAGACCGATGTAAAAAAGCATTCCGGATTGTCGACAATATGCCGCTGCCGGAACATCACCGAAAACGCTATCAGGAATTGCTAAATCAGTTTACGCAACTACAGCCTCAGAAACGGCGTTAACATTAACCGTGTTAACACCGTTTAGTCAGTCATTTTTATCATTATCCAGCAGAGCCGCCAACTCAGATACCAGCGCGCTGGCGCCGACCCTCATATTGCGATTGGTTGCAGTGAGCCCGGTTATTTGTTCAAACATTTCTGTAAGTTGAAGTGCGTGCGCTACAGTGCGCACCCCCCCAGACGCTTTAAAACCAACAGGTCGATCTGCTGCAGCAATTATTGTCAACATTATCCGGGCCGCCTCGTCAGTGACCCCCACAGCAACCTTTCCTGTTGATGACTTAACAAAATCTGCACCGCAATCTATCGCCAACTCTGTAGCTTTAGCGACTTGCTGAGCAGTAATCAGCTCACCTGATTCAATAATTACCTTTAAACAGCTGCTGCCACAACATTGGCGGACTTTTTGCAAAAAATCACTAACGTACTGAAGTTCACCCCGCAACAATGATTGATAAGGTAAAACACAATCAATTTCAGTCGCCCCGGCCGCGAGGGCAAGCTCAATTTGCCGGCAGACTTCGCTGATTGACGCCTCACCGTCAGGAAAATTGACTACAGTCGCTAATTCAATAGCGTGTTTAGTAGTTGAAATGAAGTCTTGTAACTGCGGTAAAAACGGCTGATACACACAATAAGCAGCCACAGCAACCGGCAACGGTGCTTGACTGCTCAGCCATTCAGACATTTGCTGCTCGTTGTCGGTGTCGTTTAAACGGGTAACATCCAGCAATTTACTAAGCTGTAATAAACGCAGTCGTCTGCTCATAATTAACTATCCATAATTCTGAATAAAGTCTGGCAGTGGTGGCCATTTGACTTGCTGTAATATGCCTGGAAGAGTAAACCAAATGGTAATAGAAAAGCAAAATGGCAAAATAAAAATATTTTGGGAATTTTTTATTAAAGTACCGGTCAGAGTTATTAGTTGTAATGTTGTGTTTACTTCTCTCCCTGTTTAAATGTTGTTTGTCCTTACAGCCGGCTTAATGCCGGCTTTTTTTATTACTATCTTAGACGGTTAGTTGTTCCTGATAGTATCGCAACCAAGCCTGAGCCTGCTGATAGTCAGGTAAATGCCGGCTGACAACCCGCCAGAATAGCGCTGAGTGATTCATCTGCTGCAAATGAGCCAGCTCATGCACCAGCACATAATCACATACCCATTGTGGTGCCATAATCAGCCGCCAATTGAGGCCTATTCTGCCCCGGCTATCACAGTAACCCCAACGCCGTTGCCACTGACCAAACACAATTTGCTGATAACGAAGCTGCATTACCTGTGCCCAATGCTCTGCTCTGCGGGTCAACTCTGCTGTTGCCTGTGCCTGCAGCCAACGGCTGAGCAGCGAAACATGCCAGTCAGCCAGCTTTGCCGCTGATACCCTATGACTAACATTAATATTCAAACCACATGTTACCAGCTGAACTTCACTTTTTGCAGCACGGCCAAAACTAACCGGTAGGGGTTGTCCTTTAAAGAGTATCTCGCCGCGTTGCTGCCACGATATCACTGCTGGTTGTGCTAACTGGCGTTGCAGATGACGAATAATCCAGTTTTTTTTAGCAGTCAGCAGCTGCTCAACCTGAACTATGTCAGTCCCAACAGGCGCCCGCACGGTAACCCGGCCGCTACTGACAATAATCGACATGCTGCGGCGTTTCGTCAAAATGATATTGTAATCTGGAAGCAATAGGTTCACCGGGATGACGTTTGCAGGCTTACCGCCTGAAGTATTCGCATGTTATGATGCCAGCAGGTTTCAGTTTGAGGCATAAATAACAACATGAAAATAATCTCATTTAATATTAATGGTATTCGGGCAAGACTTCATCAATTGCAAGCGCTGATAGACAAACATCAGCCCGACATTATTGGTCTGCAGGAAATCAAAGTTCATGACGATGAGTTCCCGCTAACTCAGGTAATGGCAATGGGTTACCACGTCTACCACTACGGCCAGAAGGGCCATTATGGCGTAGCCATTTTAAGTAAACAAGCTGCAGTAAATATGCAGTATGGGTTTCCCGGTGATCCAGCAGAGTCACAGCGCAGAATGCTTATTGGCCAGTATTCACTGGCAGACGGAAAAACATTGACCGTATTAAACGGCTATTTTCCACAGGGTGAGAACCGTGCCCATCCGGTAAAATTTCCAGCTAAAGCAAAATTTTATGCTGATTTGCAACAGTACATCACTCAAAACCATAGCCCAGACGACTACCTGGCTATTATTGGTGATATTAATATTTCACCATTAGATAACGATATAGGGATTGGAGAGGCGAATGCCAAGCGTTGGTTACGTGAAGGCAAGACATCTTTTTTACCTGAAGAGCGCGAGTGGTTACAGCAATTAAAAGACTGGGGTTTGGTCGACACTTACCGGCAACTTTATCCAGACACCAGTGACCGTTTTAGTTGGTTTGATTACCGCTCTAAAGGCTTTAATGACAACCGCGGTCTGCGTATTGATGTGGTTATGGCGACACCACCGCTGGCAGAGTGTTGTACAGAATCAGATATAGACTATGAGCTAAGAGGTACTGAACGACCTTCAGACCATGCACCAGTATGGTCAGTCTTCGCGCTGGAAAAATAATTATTTAATCTAACGTTTATGCGGTTTACAACCATGACCGCATAAAGGTTTTATCCAGCTGCTGATAAGCCAAAGACAATATTTTTGCTAAGTCGGAATAATTACGAGGGTCGTTCGCAGGTTGAGCGTCGACCCCCTGCTCCTGCATCTGATGCGTAATTTGACGACACCAGGTGACTAACGAAGGCGGCAACCTGGTTGTTGAGCGTATTCCCAGCCAATACCAGCCCTGAAGTGGTAACGATAAAATAAATAACATCATTGCCATGACTTGTCCGGTGTAATCGCGACCCAGCAAGGCTAGCTGAAAAGATGCGGTCAGTACCGCCATTATTGGCAAGTAACGGACAGCCAGGTTGGTAAGCTGGATAATCTTATTTTCCGGAAACAACGCATTTAGTTCGGGTTTCATTGGCCAAATCTGACCGTATTGTCGCCCTGCTTGCAGCAAACTAATTAATTTCATCACATTAAGCCCCTCGAAATGCACCGGACAAAGATAACTTTAGCATAACAGCAATACGAAGCGCAGGCATTGTTGTATCAATATGCCGATAAAACAACGGCCACCAATTTATTTCTCGATAATTATCCACCAAGTGCTTGTTTTAAACCGAACAGGGAATAAAACAGTGGGCCGGGAGTCATGCAATTTAAAAGCCATTATTTTTTTATTTAAATATCAATAATAAAGGCGCATGTTGAGTTGTTACCAACAATCTTACCCACAGAAACTGTGGACAAGTTTTCTGGCTTAAACACTGAATTGTTTGTGGAATGTCAGTATTTTTACCACCGAAAATACTCATTTCGCTAAAAATTCATCGCCAAGTCATCTTATTGTCATTTTATTCGGGATTTATTTTACTCACCCACAAAAATAGCCTTCACGAACAGCAGAAAATCGTTTGTTTTTGCGCTAGTATTGGCATCCTCATCAAGGTGACTTGCTATAGCAGGCGGGCGTTGGCGCACTACGGACAAATTTTATGATTAAAATGTATGGAATTAAAAACTGCGACACGATAAAAAAAGCAAGGAAATGGTTAGAGCAACAATCAATTGATTACCAGTTTATTGATTATCGGCAGGATGGCTTAACTGCAGATCAACTTGCCACATTTTGCCAACATCTTGATTGGCAAAAACTGTTGAACACCCGTGGTACGACTTATCGTAATTTGCCCGAAGATGTCAGGGCCGGGCTGTCTGAAGCCAAAGCACAGACGCTTATGCTGCAGCAACCTGCGCTAATAAAACGGCCTTTATTAATCTGCAATGACACCTATATTCTGGGATTTAATGCAGAGCATTATCAACAATTACTGAGCGATAAATCATGAACTGGCTTGATCCTCAACAAAACCCGGTTCTGTCGTTGGCAATGGACCTGATATCCCGGGAGTCGGTTACTCCTGAGGATGCGGGTTGTCAGCCACTTATGGCGAAAAGATTAGCCGCCGTTGGTTTTAACATCGAGATGCTGCAGTTTGACGACACCCTGAACATGTGGGCCCGGCATGGCAGCGATAAACCGCTATTCTGTTTTGCAGGTCACACCGATGTTGTACCCACTGGCCCGTTACAACAATGGCATTCTCCTCCTTTTACACCCACTATTATTGGCGAGAATTTGTTTGGTCGGGGGGCAGCCGATATGAAAGGTAGCCTTGCTGCAATGGTCGTTGCTACCGAACGATTTTTAGCCGAGCACCCGCAACCAGCATTTAACATTGCCTATTTGATCACCAGTGATGAAGAGGGCCCCTTTGTTAACGGTACTGTGCGGGTTATTGACACCCTCGAACAACGTCAGGAGAAAATCAGCTGGTGCCTGGTTGGTGAACCATCAAGCGGTAAAAAACTGGCAGATGTCATTAAAAATGGCCGCAGAGGCTCACTTACCGGCCAGCTGAAGGTAATCGGTATTCAGGGGCATGTAGCTTATCCACATCTTGCCGAGAACCCGGTGCACAAGGCAGCGCCGGCCCTTGCTGAACTGGCCAGTGAACAGTGGGACAACGGCAATGACTTTTTCCCCGCTACCAGTTTTCAAATCGCCAATATCAATGCCGGAACCGGTGCGTCAAACGTGGTCCCGGGCGAGCTAAACGTAATGTTTAATTTTCGCTATAGCACTGAAGTTACCGCAGAGCAATTGCAACAAAGAGTTTATGCGATGCTGGACAAGTATGGCCTAAATTATCAGATAGACTGGGTATTAAATGGTCTGCCATTTTTAACTGATAGTGGCAACCTGGTTGATGCAGTTGTTAGCGCGGTTGAAAAGGTACAGGGTTTCAGACCAAGGCTGGAAACTACCGGAGGCACCTCAGATGGCCGATTCATTGCGCCTACCGGTGCGCAGGTTGTTGAGTTGGGGCCGTGCAATGCGACTATTCATAAAGTAAATGAATGTGTGTCCATTCACGATCTGACTGTTTTAGCAGATATCTATCTGGTGTTGCTGCAACAATTACAACAAAAAATGACGGCATGAGTACGGTAATTCCCGACACGGACATACTGACAGGCTGCACTGAGTCACACTTGATAGTGCTGGCTGATGGTCACGCTATACATCGTCAGATGAAAAGTGCCTGGCAAGCCATGCAACAGGCTGCCGCTAAATCGGGTATCGATATACGGATCCTTTCAGCATTCAGGAGTTTTCAACGCCAGGCTGCGATATGGCAGCAAAAATGCAATGGCACTCGTCCGGTATACGACCTGGCACAACAACCGGTTGCCATAACGCAATTAGCCGGTCTGGCGAAGTTGCAGGCCATAATGCTGTACTCAGCCCTGCCGGGGGCCAGCAGGCATCATTGGGGGACTGACATAGATGTCTACGATGCCGCGGCCGTACCAACAGATTACCAGCCACAATTGTTAGCGGCTGAGTACCAGTCAGAGGGGCCTTTTGCCAGATTAGACCGATGGCTGAGTACCGAAGCTATAAAATATGGTTTTTTCAGGCCCTACCAGCGTTATCAAGGCGGGGTGGCGGCTGAGCCCTGGCATCTGAGTTATACACCGATCGCCAGACCTTATATGCAGGCGTTGTCAGTACAAGCCTTGCAACATTGCCTGACACAACACCCGGTTGCTGAGCAGCAAAGTGTTCTGGCTAATTTACCGTATTTGTATCAGACTTATGTGATTAATTGTTGTGAGGAAACTGAATGAACTGGCCGCTTTTTTGGGCGTTACTGTTTGGCTTTGGTATGGTTATCGGCAACATAATGCTGATTAAACATTCGGCTAAAATGAAAATGCCCAGCCTGAAAGATGCGAAAGAAACGCATCCCAGGCAATCTGATAGTCCAAAAACAACTAGTCCCGCTCAGGACCCTGCGCAAAAGTCGAATACCCCTGAGTAAACTTCTGTAGTTGGTCCCGCAAATTGGGAGGGGTTCCTTTAATAACCAGCGTATCCGTACCTACGTCGTATTGCACCCGTTCACCTAACAGCTTTTCATCAAAACTCAGTGATAACCCGCCACCCGCTCCGTTAAATTTCACCATTTTTTTCAGCTCTTTGACCTCGACAGGAAACTGCTCTGCCACCTCAAGTTGCTGCTCTGCACAATAATGCAAAAAGCCGTTTTCCTGCTCAGGGTCAACCACTGCAGACAGCTCTGCTAACACCACATCTTGTCCTGCTTTAGCCCGCTCTTCACAATAATCAAATATTTGCCGCCGGGCAGACGTTTTTTCAGGTTGCTCAAATTCGGCAGCCGAGAAGTATTCTTCAACTGAGGCCAGTATTTTCTGACTGTTCTGACGTGCATCGGTCCCTTCGGCGCACCCGAGGAAATCAAGGAAAAAATCGGCAACTTTGCGCCCGGCCCGCCCTCGGATAAAACTAATATAATTACCGGCTGCTGCATTAACCTGATACTCGGTTAGATCGATCCTGGCAGCTAACTGCATACGGGCAATATCTAAATGACGAGAGGTTGATAAGTCCAATTGCTCAGTTAAAGCAAAATGGTCTTTGCTACCCAACAAGCACACTAATAAAAACTCGCTGGCCAGATAACGATAGTGCCCAAGCAGCAAATAGCCGGTTTCCGGCAACTGATGAGTACTCAGTTGAGTAACTAACGCATCAGTGGTGGCCTTGGCAAAGCCAAGATAGTCAGTATCACCCGCCTGCCAACTGGCAATCGCTTGCGGCACTGTCGGGCTTTTTTCCTCATTGAAACTGGCATAACCTTTTGCAGGTTTGCCGTTGTATGCCAGGTGTAGCTGCTCAAGTAAAGTAGCAACCGACCCGGCTGAGCCGATTAACTGCTCACGATAATGAGCGCTGTGCTCACCGCTGTCAGACAGTTCAATATAATTTATCGCTAAATGCAGTACATCAACTGACATAATTTTTCCTGTTTTAAATGAAATCTGATACTATTCTTTAGTTTTAATATCTTCTAAATCTGAGTAACGCATGCCTATTGTATCAAAGTATTCCTCTGCGCAAATTGAAAATCTGGTTAATCAGCTTCTCGACACCCTGCACGCTAACAACGCCACAACTGAACTGAGCCTGATGTGTCTGGGTAATGCGGTTAGCCATGTCATAAACAGCAGTGTACCCGCACCAAAGCGTAGCACCGTTGCCAGTCATTTCAGTCAGGCTTTGGCCGACGCTGTCAATAGTAAGCCAAGCTAAACCAAGATGGTTATTGAGCAAAATTTATCGCTGGTAAAAAAAGTAAACAGGTTACTCAGCTGGGGACATTGGTTTACTTTTTTCAATATCCTGCTTGCTTTGGCAGTGACCAGCGTCTATTGGTTGTCTGAGCCATCGCCAACAACAATACTCGGGTGGGTCTACCTGGCGTGCTACTGGCTTGGCCATACCGCATTTTTGTGTTTTATATTTTTTATTGTCACCGTATTTCCCGTCTGTCTGGTGTTTCCTTATCAAAAACATGTTCGGGGCCTGGCAGCCCTACTCGCAACGTTTGGCATGGTAGTGCTTATTTTTGATGCATATGTTTATGCCAGTCTCGGCTACCATATCGGTAGTGCGTCTTATCACCAAACGGTCGAACTATTACGCCAGCAGGTCGTCACTAACTTGCGCAATTTCATTCTGATTGTAAGCTGCGTAGCGGCTATTCTGGTTGTTATAGAGTTGACGATTGGTAATTACTGCTGGAAAAAAATAGCCCGATTAAAACAAGTCCGGATCAGTCAACCACTGTTGGTTATTTTAATTGGCAGCTTTATGCTAAGCCACCTGATTCACATTTATGCTGATGCGCGGCTAAAGTGGGACGTTACCAAGCTTGACAATGTGTTGCCGTTTTCATATCCGGCTACGGCTAAAACCTTTCTGGCACGCTATCAGTTTGTAGACCTTGCACATCGTGCCCAACGGCAAGCTGACAAACTTAACATTGCTGCCTCAGAATACAACGTGCCACAATTACAATGTAATGCGCCCCCTGGCGAGCCTATTTTAGTGCTTATCAGCAGTAATATAACAGAGCAGAGTAGCCAGTTTATGCGTCAGCAGGGTTTTCGCTGGCATGAGCAACACTTTGCACCTAATAATTTGTACGAGTCACTTTTACATTTGTTATATGGTCAGTTCTTATTAACTGAGGCCAGCCAGGATCAGCTAAATCAGCCTCCGGCGTTTATACAACAACTACCCGCAGGCATGATGCAAATTAGTAGCGAGTCTGTAGCCGTTAGCGCTGCACTCCCCTGGCTGCCTGTTGTTAACGCCGATAATGGCGCAACGATAAATATTATTTTTGATGATTCACCAACGAGCAACTGGTCAGCGTATCAACATTTTACACGCATCATAATATTGCCGCTGGCCAGCAAACAATCAGAATTCGTTTTAGCGCCGGTTGCCACCTTAGTCCGCTGGCCAACGTTAAATGATCAGCTAAAACAACATGGCTCTCAACATCTGGATTTGCTACCAACATTACTGAATGCTGGGGGTTGCAGCACTCACGATAGCCTGCTTGGTGATAATTTATTAGCTTCACCGACGTTGCCAAAACTGAGTATCAGCTTGCAAGATATTGTCAGTATCCGCAAAGATAAGATGGTAGTACTTCGTCAGGATGGTAGTTTTGGAGTATGGTCTGCGGGCACACTATTACCGTTAAATGAAAAGCTTGACACACCAATGCTTACTGATGCCTTGAAAAGACTGGAACCAACACAACACTAAACTTTTTATTGCAGGGTTTTAGGTGATTTTAGACGTTGTCTTTTGCCTGTTACCTCTAACTCAGCCAGATGGAATAAGTTGGTAAACACAATAGGCGGCGCCGTTACACTGAATCGCTCTAAAAAAGCGACATGAGCTGCTTTAATCAGCTGCTTACATAATTGATCATACTGGCTGTAACCATCATATGAAAAAGGCTCGTTGAGTTCCGCCAGACCAACCTCACGCTGTCTGCGCATAAACCAGTTTAATAAAAACTCATACTGTTTCACATCGAGCCACTCCCGGCAATCCATCAGCTACCCACCTTTTATGTTCAGTTTTAATCTGTATTTTCGATTGCAATCCACAATTTTATTCGCTTTATATGAAAATAAGAATTGTTATCATTGAAGCATATCGAAAAGGAGTACGTGCTATGTTAAAAACAATAACTTTCGCCATTATGCACTTTAGCATTGCCTTTGGCATTACTTACGCAATTACCGGCGACTTGGTTCTGGGAGGGATGGTTGCGATTATTGAACCAGCGGCCAACACTGTTGCTTACTTTTTTCATGAAAAACTATGGCAGCGCCTGCAACATAAACGTCAAAGCAACCAACTGCAGAAAGATGAGGATGCCCGTTTAGTAAAGGTAATGTACTGATTAGTCACTGCTGTAGAGTTAAATAAGGTCGGCAGCTGCCGGTAAAAACGGTTACAATATGCCAAGCGTAAACCCAATGCGGATTAGTAATGATTGCTCTTGGCACCCTAAACACTCTTACTGTAAAAAAACAGGTTAAATTTGGCTACTACCTTGATGGTCTTAGCTGGGGAGAGATTTTACTCCCTAATAATGTCGCTCCGTCAGATCTGACAATCGGCCAGCAGCTTGAGGTATTTTTATACCTGGACTCTGAAGACCAACTGATTGCTACCACTGAGAAACCGGCAATTATGGTCGGACAGGTTGCCATGCTGCCAGTGGTTGCAGTAACAAAAGTGGGGGCTTTTTTAGACTGGGGCCTGAAAAAAGATTTATTAGTGCCATTCAGTGAACAGCAAATTCCGCTGAAAGAAGGTCAGAAGTATCTGGTATATTGTTATGTGGATGTCAGCAACCGCATCGTCGCCTCAACTAAATTAGATCGACATCTGCACAAAACAGAGCCTCGTTACAATATTGGGGATAAAGTCGATATTATCGTCAGTGAACAAACTGAACTCGGTTACAAGGTTGTGGTTAATCAGCGTCACTGGGGGGTACTTTATAAAAATGAAGTATTCAAACCGCTCCGCCGAGGTGACATGCATAGCGCATTTATCGCGAAAGTAAGAGAAGACGGAAAAATTGACTTAAGGCTGACCGCTGCAACGCATAAGCAAGCGCTGGAGCTTACCGGGCAAATACTGGCTAAATTACAGCAAAACGGCGGCAAGCTGGCATTAACAGATAAAAGTTCTCCAGAGCTTATTTACAATGCATTTGGTGTTAGTAAAAAAGCGTATAAGCAGGCCATTGGCAGCCTGTATAAAGATAAAAAAATTGTTATTTTAGATGCAGGCATAATGTTAGTTGGCAGCTAAAACTCCCTTTAGTCTCAATGTAGCAAAACTACAGCCAACAATAAGTTGGCTGATTGAGCTATTTCAGCGCCATGCTGGATTAATGGCTGTTCTGGCGTTTGTAGCGGGTATCGCCAGTTACGTGTTGATTGATCGTAAAGAATCACTCGCCCAGTTTATAGCGGCGTTTATGCTGGTCAGCTGGGTATTGCTGGTGGCGGACAACTGGCTAAGAAGTACCTTAGAACGACGGTTTGGTTGGGTTTTGTCACCTATTGTTATTCGATTCTTGACCCAGCTTGTTCATCAGGAAAGTCTATTTTTTGCGCTACCTTTTTTTCTGGCAGTCACCAGTTGGGATCATGGTCAAGCGGTATTTACAAGCTTACTGTTAGTTTGCGCGTTGGTTTCTATCATCGACCCACTCTATTACAAGCAACTGGCTACCCGCTACACATTATTTGTTGCTTTTCACACCTTAGCGTTATTCGTCGTAATGTTGGTTGTGTTGCCATTACTACTGCAATTAACAACGCAACAAAGCCTTGTTGCGGCAATTGTTGCAGCGCTTATTTTCAGTTTACCCAGTCTCGACAAGTTGTTGCCGCCGGCTCGCTGGTGGCGGCTGCCATTATTAATGACAGTGCTCGGCCTGATTGCGTTAATACTATGGCAATTGCGTAGTTGGATACCGCCCGCTGGCATGCGCCTTACTGCCGTGAGCATTTCCTATCAGGTCGATACTGAGCAACGCCAGGCCGGGGCAAATATCACCGAGCTTAACGTTAGCGATTTACAGAAAGGCCTATATGCCTGGACTGCCGTTAAGGCACCAAGAGGACTGCGCGAGAAAGTACATCATGTGTGGCTGTTAAATGGCCGGGAAGTCGATAGGATAGAGCTAGATATCAGGGGAGGCCGCGAAGCCGGCTACCGGGCATGGAGCCACAAGCTGGTTTTTCCGCCCTATCCAGCTGGTCGCTGGCAGGTTCAGGTGGTAACAGAATCAGGCCGGTTAATAGGCCTCACCCGTTTCAACGTGCGGCGTGATACGATACAGGCAACTGCCGAGTCTGCCACACCTAAAAAATAAAAAAGGGCCAGAAGGCCCTTTTTTGTTTCGGTGATGTTAGTCTTTAAGTCGGTTAAACTCTTGCTCAGCCTGCTCACGGCCCATCCCGTATTTTTCCTGCATTTTACCGCAGAACTTATCGAGACTACCCTCAACTTGCTGTATGTCATCGTCAGTCAGTTTGCCCCACTTTTCTTTTAGCGAGCCGGACATCTGACGCCATTTACCCTCTGCAATATCACTGTTCATATATACTCTCCTTTGGCTTTAAACATACCCTATCGATCTAACCAGCTGTTATACCGACAGACACGTTATAGATAAAGCAAACAGCGTACCAAAACAGAAAGATAGATTAACGCCTTGTTTTATTTGATTATTAAAAAAAATAGCAGCGCCAGGAAAACACCAGCTTGTTATATCGAGGCACAATTTACCGGCGACCCTGAAATAATTGCACACCCACAAGCGGCAATTACGCAGTAACGCGCTTATACAACACTACGATTATCTGGTTTAGACAATACCATATGCACAGCACTGGTTGCCCGCTCCATAAAACCACCCTCGCAATAACACAAATAGAAGTGCCACAGCCGAATAAAATTATCATCGTAACCCAGCTGATGAACGCCATCGCGTTGGTGCATGAAATTATCGCACCATAATTTTAACGTCTTGGCATAATCAAAACCGATGTCCTGAACGTGCCGGATAACCAAATCGGTCTTTTCACTGACTGCTGTTGCCATCCGGCTTATCGAGGGCAAACACCCACCCGGAAAGACATATCGTTTAATAAAGTCGACTTCACGAACATATTGTTGATAGCGCTGGTCAACAATAGTAATCGCCTGCAACACCATTAAACCATCTGGCTTTAACAAGCTGGCACACTTTTCAAAATAGTTATCCAGGTAATTATCACCTACAGCTTCAATCATTTCGATTGACACTAATTTATCGTACTGTCCGGTTAAATCACGATAATCTTCAAACAGTAACGTTATCTTATCTTCCAGACCAAGTTCGGTAACCTTGGCTTTAGCATACGCCAGCTGTTCGGCTGAAATAGTGGTTGTTGTTACCTTACAGCCATAATTTTGTGCCGCATAAATAGCCATACCGCCCCAACCAGTGCCAATTTCAATTAGATGGTCATCAGGTTGCAGTTGCAACTTGTCACAAATTTGTTTTAACTTATATTGTTGCGCAGCTGCCAAATCAGTGTGCTCGTCAGGAAAAACGGCACTGGAATACATCATGCTACTATCTAAAAACAGCTGATACATATCATTGCCAAGGTCATAGTGTGCGGCAATATTCTTTTTTGCTTGTTGTTTAGAGTTACTGTTACGCCAATTCAGCATCTTCAAAAGGGGTCTGCTTAACCTGGCCCATGCCGAATCCATCTTATCTAGCAACAGCAAGTTGCGACCGAAAATACGAACCAGAGACGTCAGGTCATCACAACGCCAATATCCATGAATATAGGCTTCACCACCACCAACAGAACCAGCAAGAATCAGTTTTTGGTAGAAGGCCGGATCAAGAACCGTTAATGTCACTTTTAATTCACTGCCGGCTTCCCCCAGCTGGAAGCGCTGCTCGCCTTCTACCAGCGTAATATCACCGTGCTTTAATTGACCTAAAAACTCTAATGTAAATTTCCGGCAAAGCCGGTCAAACCAGCCCAAATTTGCAAACACCGCCTGATCGGTAAGCGATAAACTCATAACTACTTTTCCCTGGTTTTAGGATGATGATGTACAGGCACACCTTTTACAAACAATTTTAAGGCTTGCCAGTATATGCGCCACATGACTTGTACGTTTTGCCATGGATGGCGGATCAGGATGCGCCGCCTGTTTGCTTTAGTCAGACTGAAACGTTGTAGTTTGAACCAAGCGCTGAACACAGCCTGTTGCTGCTGCATATTAGTTATACTGCAAAATAACGTATTATCTGGTGTCGGAATTTGCCATCGATACTGCATTTGCATTGGGTTAAATGGCGACACATGAAATGCTTTGTCGTGCTCATAAACCTGCGCTTCGTCGCCTATTGTCTGCAAATAATAATGACGTTCATTCCATGGCGTGTTACTCACCTCGGCTAACAGGTAGCAAAATTTTGCTGCTTTGTTAAAACAATAGTAAAGCGTAATGGGACTAAAATAGTAACCCCAATTAGCCAACGGCGTCAGAACATACACTTTGGTAATATTTTCGATGGCACCCAGCGCATCAACTTTGTCTTTTACCGCACTGAGTAAATCCGCCTTACCCGCCAGGTAATCACGCCGCCGGTAGCTAAGTGCACCAAAGGCTTCGTATTTAATGCCCATAGCATTAAGGTTGTTTTCGTCCAGCGCATCACAATCAAGCCAGAAGGCATGGTACGAATAATCAAAGCCATGTTGCTTTGGAACAAAGCGCTTATGTCCCACCTCACCACAGTATAGCGCGTGCCCACTTTGCATTAATAATTAATCCCGAACATCGCTGCGACATCGACTGCACTTCTGGCACCATCTTCGTGGAAACCGCTGTACCAGTATGCTCCGCAAAAATAGCAGTGCTGCTGACCGTTAATCATATGGCGTTGCTGCTGAGCGGCCATCGTCATCATGTTGTACACCGGGTGGGCGTAATGATAAACCCCAAGGACCTTATCTTTGGCAATTGCACTGGTATTATTCAATGTGACACAAAAGGTTACCGGCGCTTTAAGTCGCTGCAAGATATTCATATTATACGTTAAAGTCGCGCGACTGCGTTCTGTTGCATCAAGATTGTAATTCCAGGAGGCCCAGGCTGCGTGCCGCTCTGGTAACAAGCGGGTATCAGTATGCAACACAACTTCATTCTGCTGGTAAGCAATTGCCCCAAGTACTGCCTGTTCGTCAGCAGTAGCATCATTACCAAGCAAAGCCAGTGCCTGGTCGCTGTGGCAGGCAAACACCACCTTATCAAATTGCTCAGCACGGCCGTCGGCAAAGTGCAGTGTCACGCCTTTTATATCACGCTTTATAGCACTTATGTTTTGCGATAACCGCAGATCTTTTGTACCAAGCTTCGCCAGCAATGCGTCAATATAGCGCTTCGAGCCACCTTTAATAACTGCCCACTGTGGCCGATCACTGATGTTCAGCAAACCATGGTTATTAAAAAACCGAAGAAAAAACCTGACAGGAAAAGATGGCATATCGGTTAGCCCGGCGGACCAGATAGCGGCCCCCATAGGCAACAAATAGTTGTCGCGGATACCGCTGCCAAACTTATATTTATGTAAGAAATCCCCCAGTTTTAGCTCAAGATCGACATGATCCTCTGCCACCAGTTTTTTACCCAATTTATTAAAGCGTATAATATCAACCAGCATTCGCCAAAAAGACGGACGGAAAATATTTCGTTTCTGAGCAAACAAACTGGCAAAAGTATTGCCATTATATTCCAGGTTTTGCTGTGGGTTTTTTACCGAAAAGCTCATTTCAGTATCGAGTTTTTCAACCTGAAGTTCGTCAATAAACTTGTTAAACACCGGATAAGTCCAGTTGTTAAAAACAATAAATCCGGTATCAATTGCAAATTGTTGTCCATCAACGTCTATATCAACTGTTGCCGTGTGCCCACCGAGATAGTCGTTTGCTTCAAATAAGGTAACATCATGTTGCTGCTGTAATAAATACCAGCTGAGCATTCCAGAAATACCGCCACCCACTACTGCTATCCGCATTCACGTTTCCTTAATCAGCATTAGCCATACGTTGTTTTACCTTTGTTGTTGCCCAACCTAAAATGGGCACATGCTGGTAAACCAGCTCAGTTAGATCATAATAATCACGATGATAATAAATATGCCGCTCCCGCCAGCGTAGTTCGGTACATCCATTGACAATCAGGGGCTTACCCTTGCCTATCGCCGGATGAGATAGTGTCATCTCCCAGCTGATAAAACTTAACTGTCCGGCATCAACCTGACTGACCGCTTTAAACTTACAATAATTTAGTCGTTGATAAGCATGAGAAAAATACTCGCTAAGCTGTTGCCGATTATTTATTTGATGTACAGGATCAATAAAAACAATGTCTTCAGTGTAGATATCAGTAAGGCTACTAAGACCATCATGTGACAAGGCATTATAAAACGCTAAAAAACGCGCTGATTTATTTGGCTCTACTTCATTCATTAGCTTTTTTCACCTCAGCAAACATTGCCAGAGTAAGTTTACGTGCTTCGTTATGATCCACAATTGCCGGCCAGTATCCTTCGGGGGTGCTCTTTTTATGTGGCCAATGGATCTCTTTAGCTGTCAGATTGGCCAGTGCCGGAATATAACGTCGAATAAAATCACCATTGGCATCAAAACGCTCACTTTGTGTAACCGGATTGAAAATCCGGAAATACGGCGCAGCATCAGTACCTGTAGACGCCGCCCATTGCCATCCACCATTATTTGCTGAAAACTCACCGTCAATCAGCTTAGACATAAAATACTGCTCGCCTAGGCGCCAGTCTATTTGTAAATCTTTGACTAAAAAACTGGCCGTAATCATTCTCAGGCGGTTATGCATCCAACCGGTTTGATTAAGCTGACACATTGCTGCATCAACCAGTGGATAACCGGTTTTACCATCGCACCAGGCTTTAAACAGTTTTGGGGCGTCACGCCAACGTATCGCTGCGGTGTCTTGCTGAAATGGTTTATGTTTAATTAATTCAGGATAGGCTACAAGAATATGTTTATAAAACTCGCGCCAGATTAGCTCAGAAAGCCAGACGCTAGCGCCACTTTTTTCCTGCTCCAACTCTACGCCTGCTTCCATTTGTAAGCGGCTGACACATTGGTGCGCTGACAACACACCAATGGCAAGATATGCCGACAAACCCGATGTTCCATCTTGCGCAGGAAGGTCACGGGCCTGCTGATAATCTGCCACCCGCTGCTGACAAAACTGACGCATATTATCAAGAACCTGCTGCTCTGCGACCGGCCATTTAGCAGAGCTGTCATCGCCTGCCGCCATCTCAGGGAGTGCCAGGTTATTCGCAAGTTTTGTTGCATCAAATAGTAATGTTGACTTAGCTTTAGGATAACAACGAACCCCTTGTTCATGCAGACGGGCCAACCAATTACGTTTAAATGGTGTGAAGACTTTATAAGTATCTCCGCCCTGCGTCAGAATACTACCGGGAGCCATAATACACTGTCGGTCAATCCAATTTACGGTTACACCTGCCTCCTGCAATTGCTGCGATATCACACTATCACGCTGTTGCTCGCGTAATTCATATTCCCGCTGTACATATAATGCGGTCATACCCTGCCCGGCCAGATCACGAAAAACCGCACTGCAATCGCTATAGCTACTGGCTTCAAGTGCCAGCAATGCTATACCCTGCTCTGCCAGTTCAACTTGCATTTGTCTGACCCTACGGCGGATCAAATCCTGCTTTATGTCTGCCATATGGTGAGCTTGCCAGGTTAACGGCGTAGCAATAAACAGGGCAACGACTGCACTGTCCGGATCGCTGGCAGCGTTAGCTGCAGCCTGGTGTAACGCTGCATTATCGAAAAGCCGTAAGTCGTTACGAAGCCAGACAATATGAAGTGCTGTTGAAGTCGGCATATCAGGCTCGTAATCCAAGTTGTTCAGGATAGGGATTTAAATAGCGTTGTGCCGAGACATAGCTGTTAGGAAACTGCTTTAGGTAGTGTGCTAACAGCGTTAATGGCGACATTAAGGGTAGAAAACCCTGCCGGTATCGGTGAATAAGATCTGATAATTCATGTTTTTCAGCAGTGCTGAGCGACTTCTTCAAAAAGCCCTGTAAATGTTGTAATACATTGGCATGTTGCTTCCTGCTGGCAATATTCTTTAATGCCAGCATTAAATCAGTTAAATAACGCTCTGCTAATTCAGCAGGTGCAAACAATTTTGCACTGGCGACCAGTCTGCCAAGCTCACGGTAAGCCAGCGGACTATGCGCCATTACTAAAAACTTGTAGCGACTGTGAAAGTTGACCAATTTAGCAACACTAAAACCATCTTTCATATGCTGCTGATAGTCATAACACGAGAAAATTCGGGTAATAAAATTCTCCCGTAAGGTAGGATCTAACAAGCGTCCATCTTCTTCTACCGGCAGCCACGGGTAGTGCAGCATCAATTGCCGCGTATACATACCAACAGCTACCTTACCCAGCTGCTGTCCTGCTTCATCATATAATCTTACCCGTTCCATGCCACAGCTGGGTGACTTGGCGCACACCACGTAGCCACTGAGCGACGACAGGCTGGGCAGCAGCTCGGTAGTATAGGCTTGCATTTGAGCCGTATGATCAATCGCCGGGTCACGGCTTTGCACTAACTTTATTTGTTGCTGACTATCGCGTTGTAAGCGGATAGCTGGGCGAGGCACCCCAAGACCAATGGCTTGCTCCGGGCAAACTGCAATAAACCTGACCAATGGTTTGAGCTGCTGTAAACAAAAGGTTGACGCTTTATGCCCGCCATCAAAGCGTACCGGCTCTCCCAGTACACAAGCACTGATCCCTATCTTTATTGTCATATGTTGAGGCTCTTTAATCATCTTTATAGCAGCCAGCGGTTAATAGGCACTACACGGTCGTGCACCCTTTTCTTTACAAGCAAAGCGGGTTAATGGATCAGTGAAAAGCATATTTTAGCTAAAAAAAAACGATAGTTGTCTGGAGGACATCTATCGTTTTCAACGAATGCTATACAACGTCAAACCTGGCAACATTACTTAAAATGAAACTGCCGATTGTTAACGCCAAGCCGTATCAATTAAGCTTTATTTGTGCCAGTTTCGACCCGGGACTTTAATTTTTGTCCTGGCCGGAATGTGACGACACAGCGGGCAGAGATAGGAATATCCTCACCCGTTTTCGGGTTACGCCCCGGCCGTTCATTCTTAACCCGTAAGTCAAAGTTACCAAAGCCAGATAACTTTACCTGTTCTCCCGCTTCTAACGCGGTACGAATTTCTTCAAAAAAAGCTTCTACTATTAACTTAGCATCACGTTTGCTAACGCCAAACTTGCTAAACAAACGTTCTGCTAAATCAGCTTTGGTAAGCGCCATTCTTAATCCCTCAACGTTGCGTCGAATTCGTTTTTAAGCACGTCAACCACTTGATTTACAATGACTTGTATGTCTTTGTCTTCTAGTGTGCGAGCTTTATCCTGCAAAGTCAGCGCAATGGCAAGTGATTTGTAACCGTCTGCCACGCCCTGTCCGGTGTACACGTCAAACAATTTTAGGTCAACCAATTGATTTACGCCAACTTTTTTTATACTAGCAGTAATATCGGCGAAACGCACATCAGTTTTAACAACAATTGCCAAATCACGTCGGTTTGCCGGATATCTGGATAAGTCCTCTGCCTCAACAATAGCACGCTGTCCAAGCGCTGCCAGCTCAAGCTCAAACAAATAGGCTTTGCCTTTAATACCAAGCTTTCGCTCAGCTTCAGGATGCAGTGCGCCCAAATAACCTACGGTATTGCCGGCTCGACAAATAACGGCGGTTTGTCCTGGATGCAAAGCGCTGTGCTCACCCGTGCCAAACTGAAACTCTGCTGGTGCAGACGTCATGCTTAGCAGCGCTTCGACATCACCTTTAACATCATAAAAATCGGCCGCCCGCTCTGCAACGGCCCAATGCTCGCTGTTTAATGAACCAACAACCACTCCGCCTATAACTTCTATTTGCCGGACACCGCCTTCAGCCGACGCATCAGGGACAAACTTCAGGCCATACTCGAAAAATCTTACGCGGCTTTGTTGCCGGTTCTGGTTATGCTGCACAGCCTGCAATAAACCCGGCCACAAATTCAATCTCATTGCTGACATATCAACCGAGATAGGGTTCGGAAGCACAAGGGGTTGCTGGCCAGGGAATAATATCTGCTGCACCTTAGGATCAACAAAACTGTAGGTTATCGCTTCCTGATAGCCGCGATCTACCAGTAACTCGCGCAGCCGCTGCACATTCAAAGCTGCTTCACTGAATTTTCGCATGCTAAGCGCCGCCTGCGGAGCGACATTAGGAATATTGTTATACCCATAGACCCGGGCTATTTCTTCAATTAAATCTTCGCTGATTGAAATATCAAATCGGTAACCCGGCACAGTAACCTGCCAGCCCTCAGTCGTATCGGTTACAGTAAGGCCAAGCCTACTGAGAATATCGGTGACGTCAGCTTTTGCTATGTGATGTCCGAGCAATCGAAGTAGTTTCGCTTCTGATAAACTGATTTGTGCAGACTTTGGCAAATACTCTGGCGCAACGGCCTCAGTAACCGGTCCCGCCTGACCACCAACAATTTGTAGTAGCAAGGCGGTTGCCCGTTCCATTGCTGTGCGTTGTAATTCTGGATCAACACCTCGTTCATAACGATGAGAGGCATCAGTGTGCAACCCATACTGCCGCGCCTTGCCAGCAATAGCTAATGGAGAGAAAAAAGCGCTCTCCAGAAATATATGCTGGGTTTTGTCCGTTACACCGCTATGTAAGCCACCGAAAATACCCGCCATCGCCAGAGCTTTCTCACTGTCAGCAATAATTAAGGTATTGGTTTGCAGAGTAACTTCGGTTTCGTCCAGCAATGTCAGTTTTTCACCATCCCGGGCAAAACGGACGTCAATATCACCACTAAGCTGGTCTAAATCAAAGGCATGCATCGGATGCCCTAACTCCAGCAACACATAGTTGGTCACGTCAACTACCGGATCAATGCTGCGCACACCGCAACGACGTAACTTTTCAGTAAGCCACAACGGGCTTTTTGCACTGAGATCGACATTCTTGATAATGCGCCCCAGATAACGCGGACAGGCATCAGAAGCGGTTAATTTAATCGCTTTTTGCTCAGTGAGCGTAGCGTCAACAGCACTAAACTCTGGCTGACAGACGCTGAGTTTATTTAATACGCCAACTTCCCGGGCAAGCCCTTTTATTCCAAGACAATCGGCGCGGTTAGGGGTTAAATCAACTTCAATAGTGTGGTCGTCAAGCTCCAGATATTGTCTGATATCTATGCCCAGGGGCGCATCGGCAGGCAACTCCAGAATGCCATCAGAATCATCGCTCATTCCCAGTTCAGAGAACGAACACAACATACCGTTTGATGGCTGACCACGTAATTTAGCCTTCTTGATAACAAAGTCACCGGGCAATACCGCACCTACTTTAGCCACTGCCACTTTTAAACCTAACCGACAGTTTTTGGCGCCACAGACAATATCCAACAGCTCTGGCTCACCGATATCGACCTGGGTGATCTGCAGCTTATCTGCGTCAGGATGCGGGCCACAAGAGACTACTTCACCAACCACCACACCTTTAAATACACCTGCTACGGGTGTTACGCCGTCAACTTCCAGACCGGCCATTGATAATTGTTCAGATAAGGTTGCTGTATCAATGGCAGGATTAACCCACTGCCGTAACCACATTTCACTAAATTTCATTTGGGTAGTACTCCGCTTATCTGAACTGCTTTAAAAAGCGTAAATCATTTTCAAAAAAAGATCTGAGGTCGGTTACGCCGTAGCGCAACATGGTCAGTCGTTCTACCCCCATACCAAAAGCAAAACCGCTGTATACTTCCGGATCAATGCCTACAGAACGCAGTACATTAGGGTGAACCATGCCGCAACCCAGTACCTCCAGCCACTTACCGTTTTTTCCCATAACATCTACTTCAGCAGACGGCTCAGTAAACGGAAAAAAGGATGGCCGGAATCTGACTTGTAAATCTTCTTCAAAAAAGTTTTGCAGAAAGTCATGTAAAATGCCTTTTAACTCGGTAAAGCTGACATTTTTATCCACCATTAAACCTTCGACCTGGTGAAACATTGGGGTGTGAGTCTGGTCGTAATCATTGCGATACACCCTACCCGGCGAAATAATTCTCAATGGTGGTTGCTCTTGTTCCATGGTGCGGATTTGAACGCCAGACGTTTGCGTGCGTAACATCAGCTTTGGATTGAAATAAAAGGTGTCATGGTCTGCACGGGCAGGATGATGCTCAGGAATATTCAATGCGTCAAAGTTGTGAAAGTCATCTTCAATTTCAGGTCCGTGCTTAACTGCAAATCCCAGCTCAGTAAAAAAACTCTCAATTCTGGCGATGGTGCGGGTGACCGGATGAAGTCCACCATCATCCAGTTTGCGACCAGGCAAGGTCACATCTATCTGTTCCTGGGCTAACTTTGCGGCAAGTTGTGCTTGTTGTAACTGATCCCGCTTCGAGTTCAGCGCGTCCTGAACCTGCTGTTTCAGCTCATTAATTTGCTGGCCTGCAAGTTTACGCTGCTCGGGGTCCATCGCACCTAAAGATTTCAGCAGCTCTGTAATACTGCCTTTTTTACCCATAAAGGTTACACGAACCTCTTCCAGCGCCGCTATATCTGGCGCTGACGCTACAGCCAGCAGTGCATTATCTAATATCGCATTCAGATTCATCTTTGTCCTCAAAGCCGCCAAAATCGTCAGTCAGATTAAAACCGCTAATGATACACCAAAATAGCGACCAAAACGCAGTGGACTCATGGCTTTTTCTGCAAAATTACCGCTTAACTGGTTAAATAAGAATAGATTTAATAAAGGGGATGGTTAGCTTGCGTTGGTGAACAATCGACGCTTTATCCAGTTTGTCTAATATAGCAACCAGTGATCGGATATCACGCTGATAGCGGTTCAGCAAAAAACGGCTGACATCGTCACCCAGTTCCAGGCCGCGCTGATGGGCTTTTTGCTGCAACAACTTTTGTTTTTCGTCGTCAGTCAGTAATCGAAGCTGAATACTTTGACAAGCTTGCAGACGGGAGACCAGATCGGCTAATTTAAACCCCAGTTGGGACGGCGGCTGATCAGCGACAATAATTAGCGCTTTGCCTTGCTCCACCATCCGGTTGTACAAATCAAACACCGCAACTTGCCAGGTTAAATCCGTTGCTATCGCCTGGATATTATCCAGACAAACCACATCAAGCTGCTCCAGATTATCCAGTAAACGTGGACTAAGTTGCTGGTAATCCTGCAACGCCAGTAACTGACTGGTCAGGCCGTGTTCCTGTGCAAAAATACATGAGGCATACAACAGATGAGATTTACCACTGCCACTGGCGCCAAAAACGAACAGTGGGGGCTGGCCAGTGGCATTTGTCAGGTAACGTTTCACTGCCAATACGGCTTCAGTTTGCCCAGCAGCATAAAAGCTATCCAGTGTTTCGTCTTCAGGCAGTGTTACGGCCAGGGTGTATTGTAATGGCTGCATTTACTGCCGGGCAAACCGATAGCTGGCGTCAGGTTGTATGTCTAACCCGAGACCAACAGGCTGCATCTGACGCCCGCGGCTATCGCCAGACGTTACAACACTCAATGCCTCAAGTGCCGGTTCCCATTGCAAAATAGCAGTCAATTGCGTCAACTCAATGTGTAATTGCACAGCAAAGCGGGCTTTTCCCGGTGTAAATTCACTTAATGTTACGTCCGCGACTCCCAGCACCTGGCTCAGCATTCTCTCCGTCACGACCACTTCAGCCAGGGTTTGCAGGTTTTCAATCTCCAGCTGATAAGTTTGGCGTTCAGGTTGAAGTACTACCGCTTGTTCCGCCGCCAACTCTTTGGTTAACGCCGCACTCATCGCCAGGACAAGCTCCGTGGTATCTGCCGCAGTCAGTTCGTTTCGGACAATTCGGGTCTGGCGCGTGCCGGGTAACAGCACCTGGCGCTGCCAACTTACCCGCTGTAATGATTCACCATCCCGGTTAATTTCATCGAAGGCCGCTGTCATTATCATATCGGGCCGGTACCGGCTGCTTGCACTAACAATGGGTTGCCAAAATCCTGCCCAGACATCGGTTTCAGACAGTTGCAGCAGGTCATCCATATCATATAATGGCAGCGTTATCGGGATACCATGCTGCTGCATACCTTGCAGCAAATCACTGACAATTGGGTGCTCCTGCTGGCGCAAGAAATTTCGGTCAGTCTGCTGTTGCTGGACAATCCACAGCAATATCTCAGGCCGGTGAGCGCCCCAGATAGCAATGCCCTGCTGTTGCAGCAAACCATTAATCTGACTGGCATCAAGCAATACTTTTAAGCGGCTGCTGCCGTTTTGTCGCTGTGATTCAAATTGCTTCACATAGCGCCCTGCATTATTCAATTCAGCGGCGATTGCCGGGTACGGCGTAAAATCATCAAGACCCGTTAAGCGGGTAATAACCTGAGACAACGCCTCGTGTTGCCATTGTTGCTGAGTTTGCCCGGCACTGACATCAGCCATATATAAATCATCAATCGCCACTGCCGACACAGGGTTACTGACCAACAGCATTACCATCAGCAGCAATGCCGTATACACCGGTATGCGATTAACCATCAGAACTCCTCAATTCACCACAGCCTGTTACCAACACCGATTAGTACAACAAAGCCACCAGAAGGTGGCTTTGTCACTGACTCTAATCTAATTTGACACCCAGCCGGTTCGCCACTTCCTCGTAGGCTTCAACGACCCCGCCGAGCCCCTGACGAAACCGATCTTTATCAAGCTTTTTACGGGTTGCTTTATCCCATAAGCGGCAGCCGTCTGGCGAAAACTCGTCGCCTAACACGACTTTACCGTCAAACACACCAAATTCGAGTTTAAAATCAACCAACAGCATGCCGGCATCATCAAACAACTTCAGTAAAATGTCATTAGCAATGAACGTCAACCGTTTCATCTCTGCCAGTTGCTCAGCCGTTGCCCAACCGAAAGATTCTGCCAGTGACTCATTGACCATCGGGTCATGCAATGCATCGTTCTTAAGAAACAACTCAAAGGTCGCCGGACTTAATGCCTGCCCTTCTGTTATGCCTAACCGGCGAACCAGTGAGCCTGCGGCATAATTGCGCACCACACACTCAACCGGGATCATCGCCAACTTCTTGACCAGCACTTCATCGTCAGACAGCAACGATTTCACCTGAGTCGGGATACCCGCTTGCTCAAGCTTCTGCATAATAAAGTAGTTAAATTTATTATTAATCATGCCCTTGCGGTCTAATTGCTCTATTCGCTCGCCATCAAACGCGGACGTATCGTTACGAAAATGCAGTATAAGCAAGTTTTCATCAGTGGTGTTGTACACTGTCTTAGCTTTCCCACGATACAACTCAGATGTTTTTTGAACCATTATTCACTCCGATCGCCTGGCGAAAAAATCAGGCGAAAGTATAAAGATCTTTAAACTATTGGCAACTGACTTTTTACGGTCAACGTCTAAAGCTCTACTTTCGCCGCCCGAATTGCGGCCACAAAAGGATCATAAGCCGCAGCAATAGTGCTGGCATCCAGTGGCTGGCCATCTTTTGACAACAGATTTATCGCCGTTCCGTCACCACTGCGTTGCAATACTACCTGATAGTCACCGTCAACTAATGGCAGTACCGGCGGCGGTTCACCTCCCATTATGCTCGACCAGATACCACGGCTTGGTTTGCTGTAACTGACATAATAGGTATAGACAGAACGGTCTATGTCATTAACACTGAAATTCAGTTGTTCAAACACGGGCTCCAATTGTGACCAGGTAACATCAATCACCTGCTCCGTAATTAAGGCTGGCTCACCCGCGCTGTTAATGCCGGGCTCCAGACTGACTTCAGTTTCTCTGTCCCGATTGGCAATGGCTGTCTCTATCTCAGCCACAGCAACCTGATTAATTAAACCATTTAACAGTTCAACTTCGTTATCACGGGCCTGAGCTTTGCTCAGCTGGTGTTGCTGATTAAAAAACCGATGCTCAAGCAAGCTGACCGTAACTATTGCCGTTCTGCCGTGCGGGCGAGGCTCGATGTTTATCGCATAGCGCGCTTCATCAATTTGTGTTGCATCCTGCCAGAACCAGAATCCTTCCACTTTATAGTTTTTAATCCAGTCCGTTTCGAATCTCAACGGGTCAGTATCGGCCATGGTATAGTTAATATTTTCCCCGGCCAGAAAATTACTCACCTGACTGGTTAGAAATGGTACCAAATCACCTGTTAAATCATTACGTTCAAACATCACCCGGGCAAGCGTCTCAGCTTCATCAGTAATGCGGCTGCTGGAGGCGGTAGCCAATACCAGAACGGGTGATTTATCGGCAACAGCTGTCGCCGTTGCACTGATTTCTGGAATATCGTATTTGCCGGGTTTACGGGGTTGATTTAATTCTGCAGGAATATCCAGACTAACTTGCTGGCGTTGTGTAGCAGTATCCTGTTCTGCCTGGAAAACAGCACAGCCACTCAACAACATGGTCATTGCTAACCATGAGATACAACCTTTTTTCCAATAATGCACCTGTACTACTCCTGAAAATTAAATCCTGAAAAATATTGTCTGATTATGGGGAACGTAACGAATATCACGCCAATAAGCCAGCCTGTTGCAATGCCTGTTCGATTACCCCGTTATGAATTGGTTCCAGTTGGGTCAACGGTAAACGCATAAAATCACTATCTATATATCCCAACCGCTGTAACGCCCATTTAGTGGGGATCGGATTAGATTCGATAAACAACTGATGATGTAAGCCCTGCAATTGGCTATCAAGCTTTGAGGCGTCAGTAAATTGTTTGTTGAGCACCAGCTTACATAGCTTTGCCATGTGCGCCGGCGCAATATTCGCCGTAACCGAAATGACACCATGGCCACCGGCCTGCAAAAACGCCAGACTACTGGCATCATCACCGCTTAGCAAGGCAAAGTTTGCCGGACAGGATTGCTGCAATTCATTTAACCGCTCAATGCTGCCGGTTGCTTCCTTAATGCCGACAATATTATCAGTACATGCCAGCGCCGCAACGGTTTCCGGCAGTAAGTCTACTCCGGTCCTCCCGGGAACGTTATACAACAAAATAGGTTTTGTGGTCGCGGCTGCGACCTGTTGAAAATGGGCGAGCAGGCCTTTTTGCATCGGTTTATTGTAAAACGGCGTGACAGTTAAAAAACCGTCAATAGCCAGTTTGTCAAGCGCCCGGGTTCGGGCGACGCCCTCACTGGTAGCATTGCTGCCGTTACCGGCCAGCACGGGTATCTGACCATCTACCTGACTGATTACCCGGGCAATAATATCCAGTTGTTCATCAAAGCCAAGCGTCGCCGCTTCTGCTGTTGTGCCCATGACAACCAGACCGTCGGTACCTTGCTGCAAATGAAAATCGACTAAGGTTTTCAATCCCGCAAAATCAACTGCGCCATCTGGCAACATCGGGGTTACTAGGGCGACAAAACTTCCACTGAACATCACTATGGCAGGCTCCACGACAAACTGGGTCAAGAATAAGGCGCTCTATGTTAAAGAGTGCAGCAAACAAACACAAGTTACCGGCTGCAGAATGTCAATAGTTCAGCCAGCATGCTTATGTTAAACTTTACAGCTTATAAATCCTCTTTATTTATTTATCGTCCGCGATTTGTTGGAGTGTTATGGCGCAGCAACTTGTAATTACCGCTATAGGTACCGATCGTACGGGTATTGTCAGTAAGCTGGCAAGGTTAGTCACTGATTATAATGCTAATATTATCGACAGCAGAATGGCAGTATTTGGTAATGAGTTTACCTTTATAATGCTTATTAACGGTGATCAGGCGGCCATTAGTAAAATTGAATATTTGATCCCGGCGTTGGGGCTGGAACTTGATCTGACTACCATGACCAAACGTACTACCGCCCGGCCACGCACGCAGGTTGTGGCGCATTATATTCTGGACTACGCAGGTCCGGACCGTGTTGGTACACTGGGTGCGATTACCGGTTTACTCGCCAGCCACGATATTTATATTGGTTCATTACAGTCGGCGACGTCTGCAGGCAGTGACAATAGTATACAGATGCACAGCCAGATGACCCTTGAAATCCCGGAGGGAGTGGATCCTGCAGAAATCGAGACTGCGGTCATGCTGTTACTTGCTGAGTTAAACCTCAAAGGCAGTTTCAGCCTCCGCTAAGCCAGCACTAAGCTTATTTTAAAATTGTCAGTAAAAGGAGTATGTATGCAGACATTAACCGCAGGTCAGCCAGCGCAAGATTTCACCCTGCCAAACCAGCACAATCAAGCAATCAATTTACATCAGTTGTTAACGGCCAATAGAGTACTGGTCTATTTTTACCCTAAGGCAATGACGCCCGGCTGCACCGTGCAGGCCTGCGCACTTCGCGACAATCAGGCTGAACTCACTAAGCTTGGTGTAACAGTAGTCGGTATTAGCACAGATAGCCCTGCCCGGCTGGCCAAATTTACTGAACGCGATCAACTCAATTTCATGTTGCTTGCCGACGAAGACCACCAGGTAGCTGAGCAATTTGGCGTTTGGGGTAGCAAAAAGTTTATGGGGAAAGTGTATGACGGCTTACACCGTTTAAGTTTTCTGATTAACCAGGACGGCACTATTGCTCATGTATTTGATAAGTTTAAAACCAAAGATCATCATCAGGTGGTAATTGATTTTCTGCAAGACAGCTAACTTAATCTGACATTTTATCGTATCGGTAAGCCGTTCTGACCTGTCTTAATGTCAATTGGGACCAAAGTCGTTAGGATGCTTAAACTGATAACAGGAGTTTATATGACCGTTCTTTTGAGCAGACACAATACAGTCGTCGCCGCTGCCGCTATACTGCTGATGGCTTGCAGCAACTTACAGGCACAAACCACTGAAATTAAAACGGAAAAAACGGTTTTGCAGCTTGAAATGATTACTGACGGTCTGGAGCACCCCTGGGGGCTGGCTGTTTTACCCGATGGCAACATGCTGGTCACCGAGCGGGCAGGCCGGATGCGTATCATTGCAGCAGATGGTAAACAGGGAGAGCCATTAACTGGCTTGCCTGACATTACCGTTGCGGGTCAGGGTGGTTTACTCGATGTGATACTTCATCCGGATTTCGCCAAAACGAAACAGCTGTTTTTCAGCTATAACGAACCGGGTAATTCAGGCAGCAGCACAGCCGTGGCTCGTGCAACCCTTGCGGGCAATGCATTGACCGATGTACAGGTTGTTTTTAGTGCTCAGCCTAAAATTGAAAGTCGTCACCACTTTGGCGGACGTTTAGTCTTCGCCGCTAATGGTGATCTGTTTATTACGTTGGGTGACCGCGGCAGTCGCCGTGATGATGCCCAAACCTTAGATACTCATCATGGTAAAGTCGTCAGAATAAACACTGACGGTAGCCCTTCTGCGTTGAATCCATACCTTAAGCAGGAAAATGCACTTGCTGATATCTGGTCTTATGGCCACCGCAACATTCAGGGCGCAGCGTTACACCCCCAAACGCAACAGCTGTGGACCCATGAGCATGGCCCGCAAGGCGGCGACGAGATTAATATCGCCCGGGCTAATGTAAATTATGGCTGGCCGGTCATTACCTATGGTGAAGAGTACGGAGGCGGAAAAATTGGCAAAACCAGTCAGGAAGGACTGGCTCAACCACTACACTATTGGGTACCGTCAATAGCCCCCAGCGGCATGACATTTTATACCGCTGATTTGTTTAAACCGTGGCAACAGAACCTGCTGGTTGGTTCACTTAAGTTTGGTCAGTTGGTTCGGTTAGAATTGCAAGGTGAAAAAGTGGTGCATGAAGAGCGGATTATGATTGGTCAACGTCTTCGTGATGTCAGACAAGGCCCTGACGGCGCAATTTATTTACTGACTGATCAGAAATCAGGCCAGATCTTACGATTGACACCTAAAACCTAACAGGATGACGCTATTGCGCCAGAATAACATGTTAACTACCGTCAGTACGCTGGCGGTTTTTTTTAGTGCTATCAGCCTTGCCAACGACGAACCGCTGGAAATTATCGTAGTAACGGCAACCAGCAGTAGCCAGCAATGGCTGCAAAGCCCGGCGAGTGTTGATATTAATCAGCTGGAACAATCTGGCTTGCTGTTTGATAGCGCTCAGTTATTACAAGGCATTGCCGGCCTGCAAGCAGACAGCCGCGCTAATTTTGCCCAGGACACCCGTCTCAGTGTTCGCGGTTTTGGTAGCCGCAGTCCATTTGGCATTCGGGGCATTTATCTGGAGCAGGATGGCATCCCTATCAGCGCACCTGACGGTCAGGGCCAGCTTGGTAGTGTGTTGCTGGATAACATCCAACGTATCGAAGTGCTGCGGGGGCCGTTGGCAGTGCTTTATGGTAACGGCGCGGGTGCAGTTATTTCACTGAGCAGCCGGCGCTATGATCACACTGAGATAACGGCCGGCCTGGCGCTTAGCCAGCATCATCAGCAGCAACATGTTGATCTGGCTGCTGTCGGCCAGGATCAGAGTTTGCAATTTGCTGCAAAACAATTCAAAACTGACGGCTACCGGCCGCACTCCGGCGCGGCAAAAGATCAGATGCAGTTGAACTGGTACCGGCGTTTATCTAACAGCGTGGATTTAAATGTTCGTTATGACTGGGCTTATGATCCGTATTTGCAAGACCCTTTAAGTTTAAGCCCGGAGCAATGGCAGTTAAACCCGGATCAGACTATCGATGCAGCAGCGCTGTTTGACACGGAAAAAACGGTAAAACAACAGCAACTCAGTGCCAGTATCACCGCTGTCGGAGATACGCCATTTCAGATTTCAGTCTGGCACGGACAGCGTGATATTAATCAACGTTTACCCTTTACCGGCGCAGGGTTAACGTCCGCTGGCGGCGAAGTTCTGCTCAATCGTCAGTATCAGGGGTTAAAGGGACAGTATCAATTCGCTTTACATGACACCCTCACCCTTATCACCGGTGCTAGCGCAATGCAGACTGATGACCGTCGCTTTGGCTTCGTCAATGACTTTGGCCAGCGCGGCGCATTGCGCCGTGACGAAGCCAATCAGGCAACTAACCTGGATGGCTTTTTACGCGTGAATTATCAGCCTAATACACGCTTGGGCGTACATGGCGGCTGGCGCTATACAGATTTAAACTACCAGATAAATGATAACTATATAACCGACGTTAATCCCGACGACACGGGTAAACGCAACTATTATCAACAGGCTGCAGCAGTTGGTTTTAACTGGCAATTTAATGCTCAACTTGCCTGGTTTGGCAGTGTTGGAACCGGTTTTGAAACCCCCACTCTGGCGGAGCTGGCCTACAGCACTGAGGGCAGTGGTATTAACCTGCAACTCGATGCCAGCAGTAACCGGCAATGGGAGACAGGAATAAAATGGCAGAATAGCGGGCAACGGGCCAGCATCAGTTTTTTTGTCATTGACACCCGTAATGACATTATCGCTGCCAACAGCGAGGGTGGCCGCACCAGCTTTCGTAATAGCAGTAAAACAACGAGGAAAGGTATAGAGCTGCAATGGCATTATCAGTTATCCGGGCAATTACGGTCTGAACTAAGCAGCCACTTTGTGCAGGCAGAATTTAATGATACCCAGTTTGGCGGTAATCGTTTGCCAGGCGTTGCTGCCAGTGAAATCAGCTGGCAGTGGCATTATCAGCCAGCATTAGCAGTGCCTGTAGAACTTAGCCTGCGCAGCCATTATCGAAGCAAGGTGTATACCGATGATAACAATAGTGCTGCGGCCCCGGCAGCGCTGCGTTTTGACATGCAACTAAACAGCCGGCAACGCTACCGGCAATGGCAATTCAGCCAATGGCTGAGCGTAAGTAATATTACCGACAAACGTTACGTTGGTGCCGTCGTGGTTAATCAGGCCAATGGTCGGTCATTTGAACCCGGCGCCGGCCGGGAGCTGGCGGCGGGTTTATCGGTAAGTTATCAATGGCAGTAAGGGCGCCGACCGCTAAATTTTGCTATCGGCGCTATCTGGCGGGTCAAGTTGTGGATGAACCCGGCTTGACCAGGCTTTAATTGTTGCTTTAACCAGAGAGGCTAATGGTATAGCAAAAAATATACCCCAAAACCCAAACAGGCCGCCAAAAAACAGTACCGCGATAATGATAAATACCGGGTTTAAATCGACAACCTCTGAAAACAGTAACGGTACCAGCACATTGCCATCCAGGGCCTGAATAATGCCATATGCCAGCATTAAGTATCCAAATTCAGCAGTAAAGCCCCATTGGAACAGTGCAACCAATGCTACCGGTAGAGTAGCCAAAGCCGCACCGATATAAGGAATTAACACTGAGAAGCCAACGCAAACGGCTAATAGCAGTGCGTAATTCAGACCAAACAGGGTAAAGACGACGAAACTGACCGATCCCACAATCAATATTTCCAGAATTTTGCCCCGGATATAGTTCATGATCTGGCCGTTCATTTCATGCCACACCTGACTAATCAGCTTGCGTTCTGTTGGCAGCAATTCTACAAAACTGGCGCTTAGGGACTCTTTATCCTTCAGCATAAAAAATACCATTACCGGTACCAGGATCAGGTAAATCAGAACAGCGACCACATCAAAAATCGATGCCACCGAAATCGACAGTATTTCCCGGCTGAAAGTCATTAGCCGTTCATCAGCGGTTTGAATCATCAGCGTAATTTGTTCTGCACTGACGATACCCGGAAACAGGGCTGGCAGCTCCAGCAAATAGGTTTTACCGGATGCGATCATACTGGGCAAATCTTTTGCCAGGTTCCGGCCCTGTGCCCAGGCCGCCGGAATAATAGACATGATAATCAGGGTAATAATACTGATAAACCCAACGACCACCGCGGACGTACTTATTGTCCGGCTAACACCTAATTTCGCCAGGCGGGCAACCGGCCATTCCAGCAAGTAAGCAAAGGCAATAGCAACCAGAACGGGCCCAAGCATGCCACTTAACCAGTAAATCGTCAGAAATCCCAGTAATAATGTCAAAAACAAGGTGACCACCTGCGGATCTGAAAACTTATTGGTGTACCATTTTTTTAACCAGTCCAGCATAGTGCTGCTCCACCCATATTTAACTGTAACAACTCAGGTTGCCAGTATAACTAAGTTAATGGTTTTTTTGTGGCTTATCTGTGATGTCAGAACGTAAATATGCTAAATTGCGGCTGCTAATTGCCAGCGGCCATATTTGTATAGTAATACGCCACTTGCATAGTGGTCGCTGAACTAAAAGCATAATTTACTGACAAATATGACAACGTTAATCATTCTCAGAGACACGATGGAACGGTATGACATCAAAAGCAGTTCAGCGGTTACTAGTCAGTAGCCTGTTAAGTTTCAGCCTGACAAGCATCCCAGCGCTGGCGCTGTCAGGTTTACCTGATATTGGTGGCAACGCATTTTCTACCCTGACGCCAGAAAAAGAAAAGCAACTGGGTGATGTACTGATGCGGCAGACCCGTGGCAGTTTGCCGATGGTTTACGATCCATTACTTGACGAATACATCAATGATTTAGGTAACCGTCTGGTAGCCCGTGCCAACGATGTTAAATTTCCTTTTAAATTTTATTGGGTTAACAA
The DNA here is from genome assembly GCA_963975465.1 of uncultured Chromatiaceae bacterium. GTDB lineage: Bacteria > Pseudomonadota > Gammaproteobacteria > Enterobacterales > Alteromonadaceae > Alishewanella. The sequence continues at coordinate 555,855 of CAXBHB010000001.1, read as the reverse complement.
TAAGCAAATCAATGCTTTTGCTACCCTGGGTGGGAATATTGCCTCGCACACCGGTACGCTGGCGGTATCGGAATCTGAAAGCGAATTTGCGTCAGTAATGTCACATGAAATAGCCCACGTCACTCAGCGCCACATCGCCCGCTTTGTGGAAGCGCAGAATCAACGGGCACCTATGTCACTTGCTGCAATGCTTGGCGCTTTAGTGCTGGCGACTATGAATCCGGAAGCGGGCATGGCAGCCATGATGGCGACTCAGGGCGCTGCGCAGCAAAGTGCAATTAATTTTACCCGGGGTAATGAACAGGAAGCCGATCGTATCGGAATGAAAGTACTGGCAGACTCCGGTTTCGACCCCTATGCCGTTCCGGAGTTTTTCTACAAATTAACCCAACAAAGCCGCTTTGTTAATCAACAGCTTGCTTTCTTGCAAACCCACCCGCTGTCACAAGCGAGGGTAAGTGACACCCGGCTCAGAGCCGAGCAATTTCCCAAGCGTTATATTCCTGACTCGCAAGACTATATATTGACTAAAACCAGAGTGCTGGCTCGCTATCATTACCCAACCAAAGATACGGTAGAAATCTTTCAAAATAAGCTTAGCCAGCCAGGTGGCAATACCCGGGCTAATTTATACGGGTTGGCTATTGCCCAGCTGGATAATAACAACCAGCAGCAAGCACAAAAAATCATAGAAGAATTACTGCAGCAAGACCCGCATAATCTCTATTATGTCGATGTGTATACCGATATTTTACTGGGTCAGCAACAGTATAAAAAGGCATTAGAAATGCTTGAGCAGGAGTACCTGCTACGTCCCAACAATCAGGTCGTAACGCTTAACTATGCTAACACCGCAATTAAAGCGGGCAGTTACCGCCTGGCCGTGCACTTGTTACGAAATTTACTGTACTATAAAAGCGATAATATTCTGGCTTATGATTTACTGTCTGACGCTTATAAGCTGCTTGAAGACTACGCAAAATACTATGAGACGCGTGCCGACTTTTATTATCAGCTGGCAAACTATCCAAAAGCCATCGATGATTTAAACGAAGCTTTAAATCATATAGGCGAGAATTCACGACTGGAAAACCGACGGGTAGAAGCGAAAAAACAACAGCTACAGGCTGAGTTTGATCGATTAAAGCGAATGTAACCTGTCTTTTAATGTCGTACTTTTAGTATATGGAAAACTTATGATCATTATTTATCACAATCCCCGCTGTTCAAAAAGCCGCGAAGCACTGGCACTGCTCCAGCAAGATAGTAATAAACAGCTTACCATCGTTGAATACCTGAAGACGCCACCGTCAGCCGCGATGCTGCGTGAAATATTAACAAAATTACAGCTCCCAGCCAGGGCACTGTTGCGCAAAAAAGAAACCGAATACACTGAACTGGCACTTGATAACCCTGAACTGACTGAACAACAACTGATTGACGCCATGGCGGCACATCCGAAACTCATTGAACGGCCAATCGTTATTAATGGCCAGCAAGCAGCCATAGGCCGGCCACTTAGTAACATAAGCGCTATTATCGGATGACAACTCAGGTACTGGTACTGTATTACTCAAAACAAGGTAGCGTGGCTGCACTTGCCGAAAAAATTGCTATTGGCATTACACAGGCCGGCGCCAACGCGGTCATCCGGTGCATTGCCAGCTTTGACAGCAATCAAGCCGCCAGACACCCATTGGTAACCGACTCTGACTTAACGCAATGCGATGGCCTGGCGTTTGGCAGCCCGGTGCGTTTTGGTAATATGGCAGGCGAAGCTAAAGCGTTTTGGGATAACACCAGCGGCGCTTGGCTTAAAGGCGAGCTTATCAACAAAGCAGCGGGCGTTTTTACGTCTTCTGGCAGTATGCATGGCGGCAACGAAGCGAATTTGCTCAGTATGATGCTGCCTTTGTTACATCACGGTATGGTACTGATGGGTATTCCCTACGCCGAACCTGAATTGCATAATACCCAAAGTGGCGGCACACCCTACGGCCCAACCCATGTAAGTGGCTTACAGGGCAGTACCACACTTAGTGTCGATGAACAGCGACTGGCTATTGCTTTTGGTAAACGTCTGGCAATGCTTAGCATGTCACTTAAATCTGCGGGTTTCGATAAACTATGAACACAGAAGCTGAACAGGCCATGTCGCCACGTACTAAAACCTACTTACTGTTAGCCCGGATCGGTTATTGGGGTTTATGGTTGCTGATCCCGCTATGGTTACTTTGGCTGGCGCCTGCCAGCTACGGTGAAGATAGTGTCGTCACCGGTAACAAACTCATCAGTACAGCGTTACTCTGGCTACCGTTGTGGTTACCCATGTATGGCATTATCAAAGCCAACGCCTACACTTTTGCCTGGGCCAACTTTATTGTCATGATTTATTTCCTGCACAGCCTGACAAATTTATGGGTAAGTTCAGGGTTATACCAACAGCTTGCTTTATTAGAGCTCGCACTGGCAACTACCATGTTTATTGGCTGTACTTACTTCGCCAGGCACCGGGGCATGGAACTTGGTTTGAAGATCCCGAGGTTAAAAGACGACCCACGGCAATAAGGTAAAACCGTTAATTGTCGCCTTTATAACGGCTTAATTGCTGGCTGATAAACTGATTGCTGACAAGCTCTGCAAGCCCGCTGCGCAGCTGAGCTGCCTGCTCGCTGTTAAATCGGCTTATTGCACAATATACTGATGGCGGTTCTGACCAGATTGGATCAGCAGCAAAATTACCAAGCCCTCCCTGATCCATAAAAAAGTAGTAGGATAAATCGACACTCATCACAACATCCAGTCGTCCTTGCTCAAGCCGTTGTAAATTGCTTTGCAAGGTATGGGCATCATCCCGGATCACATCTCCCAACGCAAATACCTGCTCCAGCTCCGGATAAGTGAAACCACGAGTTGTGCCGACGCGTTTACCGGCTAAATCTGGTAACGCCTTAATCGGCGGACTGTCAGCACGGCGGATAAATAACTGCTGGGTAGAAAATAAGGGTGGGCTCCACAGATACAGCGCAGGTTTTTCAACCCAATCCGGGTTTAAAAAACAGGCTATATCCGCCTGCCCGCTTTCAAGCCAACTTTCTATTCTGGCCCGGGGTAAATCTAAATATTGAATTTCTGATCCGGCTAAACTAGCCAGCGCATCCAGTATGTCTTTACTTAAGCCAGCGCTAAGAGAACCGTTTTCATCAAAAATAGCATAAGGCGGAGTATTAGAATCACTGACAACTGCCCGCAGGATTTTTGTTGGTGCAGCGACCAGGACAGCTGGTACTAAGCCAATAATAAGCAGCGAATGCAGTGCCAGAGTACGGAGGATTGCTGACATTAACACCCCGACGTTCAGCACGTTGAATTAGATATTACTTTTCTAAATCTAACAGACTTTGCTTAAAATACCAGTTGCCATAAATGTTAAGTGTTGTCGGTCGCCAATCTACTGACATGCTTTGTGCGTATCAGCAACAAGTCTTATTTTTATATTGTTAAAAAACCATGAGTAAACAACTGGCATTATTTCCATTAAGCAGTTTTATCTTACCCGGTGGCAGAATGCGCCTGCGGGTATTTGAAAAACGCTACCTGCGTGTGGTTCGCGAGGCCGGCCTCGGCCAGCGTGCTTTTGCTATGGCTTTGCTAAACCCCTTCGTCACTCAACAGCATAAAGACCGTATTCTGCCGCTGGCCACTGAAGTCGTTATTGAGGATTTTGAACAACTACCGGATGGATTACTGGGTATTACTATTCGAGGGGTAACACGGGTAGAAGTAAATCATCGCTGGCAGGAAGACGACGGTTTGCATGTTGCTCAGGTTGCTGAGCTGGAAAGCTGGCCTGTTACTCACCGCAACGAACGTTATGCCGATTTAGCACGGTCATTGTCACAATTGTTGCAAGAGTACCCGCAATTGCAGCAGCTTTACCCGCAGCCGGAATTCGATGACGCCAGCTGGCTGGCAGCCCGTTGGCTTGAGCTGATGCCAATTCAACCCGGCCTGAAGCAAAAGCTGTCGGCTGAACCGGATCCGTTAGTCTGTCTTGAAAGTTTACAACACTGGCTCGAGCACAACACCTAGCCGCTGCAACTCTTCTTCTTCATCATCCATCACAACCGCTACAATCTTCCACTCAGTACCTTTATTTTGCAGGGTATAAGACGTGTGACATTGCAACAATAAGCGGTTGTCATTCAGAAAGAACCGCCCCTGCACACTGACAAAATACAACGAGTCAGATAGTTTCACCATACTGGTGATCTCATGTTGTAAGTGTTCCATCTGCAGCTGTTGATAGGCTTTAAACAAGCGCTCCAGCAAGCCCCTGCCCGTGTCCTGATCGACAATGATGTGTTTACTGTTGTCAGTCAGTAACATACAGGGTAAGGCAAACATGTCTAACAAACGATCAGTCTGATACTGACAATAGGCATCGGCATAGCGTTGAAAAAATGCGTCAATAGTCGGCTGTATCACTCAATTCCTATATATTTATGCACCTGGACACTAAGCCGCCAGTTGTACTTTTTACAGTAGCTAATCGCCAACGCGGTCGCTTTAGCTTGCTGGCTAATCGGTTGCAAATAAATAAGCTTATTGTTTATATCGGTTTGTTGCAATAATTGCAACAACTGTTCGATGTGTTTGTCCATTGCCACCGGGTGTTTAATTTCATTGGCCCGGTTCAGGGCACTTTGCAGAACTTTGTAGCCGCCTTTCATATTTACTTTGGGTGATACGGTTACCCAGCTTTGATCGGGAACTAAAATTTCAAAGGTGCCGCTGGTCTCAATCTGAGTTTGATAACCCGCATCGTGAAGGGCTGTGCAAAGTGGGTTTAAATCATACATGCAAGGTTCGCCGCCGGTAATCACCACATGGCGTGCCTGGTAGCCTTCACTCTGAAACAGCGCCAGTAACTGTTCTGCGCTCAGCTCTGTCCACTGTTCAGTTTCAGCCGATTTTGCCATAACGGTTTGTGGTGTCACCTGCAAATCAGGGTTTATCGCCCAGGTGTGTTTAGTATCACACCAGGCACAGCCTACCGGACAGCCTTGCAACCGGATAAAAATAGCGGGCACCCCGGTATAGCTGCCTTCACCCTGAATCGTTTCAAATATTTCGTTAACCTTATACAGCAAGTCGCAGGTTCCTTAATGACAAGCAGGTGATCTGGTCGCGATGTTCAAGTACAATGCGCGGCCTGTTTACCCGCTATTATACAGAGAGAGGCAAAGATGAGCCAAAAAGTTGTGGTTATTTATTCCGGAGGCATGGATTCCTTTACCGTACTGCACAAAGCAATAGCTGCCGGCCACGACGTTTATGCTTTATCTTTCAACTATGGTCAGCGCCATGTTAAAGAGCTGGTCTGTGCAGCTGATGTCTGTAAAGAGCTGAATATTAACCATAAAATTGTCGATATTTCAGCTATTAATCAGCTAATCAGTGGCTCGTCGCTGACCAGCGATATTGATGTACCTGAAGGTCACTATGCCGCTGATAATATGAAATCGACCATAGTGCCTAACCGCAATATGATTTTACTGTCGTTAGCGGTAGGTTACGCTGATTCTATTGGCGCCCGTGCCGTCTACTACGGTGCCCATTCAGGTGATCACTTTATATATCCGGATTGCCGGCCCGAATTCGTCCAGAAAATGAATGACGTCTGCCAGATAGCCAACTATCAGCCGGTCGATATTGTCAGCCCCTATTTGTATCAGACTAAAATTGAAATTTTAGCCGATGGCCTGGCTATGGATTTGGATTACAGCAAAACCTGGACCTGCTACAACGGCCGCGATAAAGCCTGCGGCAAATGCGGCTCCTGCCAGGAACGTTTAGAGGCGTTTAACCTTAATAATGCCAGCGACCCGCTGCCGTACGAGTAGCTTTTACTTAGGAAAACCTGCAGTTACGCTTGGGTGACTGCAGGTTTCTGTGAACGACTGCGTTATTGACCTAAACCTTAAATAGATTGGAATGTAACTGCTTCACTACCGCAGGTGCATCGGCATCCTGCACTAAGAAACACAGGTTGTGCTTGGAAGCGCCGTGGCAAATAAGCCGCATGTTAATCCGTTCCAGGGTTTTAAACAGCTCGCCGGTAATACCCTTGCTGCTGTGTAAATGGTTACCAATAACCGCCACCAGACTTAAGCCCTGCTCGACTACCACTTCACAAAATGCCCGCAACTCCAGCAGCGCAGGCTCAACTGCATGGCTAAAAGCACTGGTCATACCGCCTTCATCTAAGGTTAGTGCCACACTGATTTCTGAGGTGGTGACTAAATCAACCGAGATTTGATGCCGGCTTAAAATATCAAATACCCGGGCTAAAAAACCGGCGGCATGCAACATTTCAGGACTTTTTACGGTAATAAGCGTTTGCGATTTACGCAAGGCAATAGCCCGATAAGGCGGCCGTTGTTGTACCTCTTTAGCAATCCAGGTGCCACCGGCTTCGGGCTCGCGGCTCGAGCCGACAAAGACCCCGATATTACGGCGCATCGCCGGAATAAGGGTAGCCGGGTGCAACACTTTGGCGCCAAAAGTCGCCATTTCGGCCGCTTCATCAAAGCTGATTTCGTTAATACACCGGGCCTGATCGGTTAAGCGTGGGTCGGTGGTAAATATGCCAACCACGTCAGTCCATATTTGCACGGTATTTGCCTGCAAAGCTTCTGCAAGCAGGGCTGCGCTATAATCTGAGCCACCACGACCTAAGGTTGTAGTTTGCTCAAACTCGTCCTGACCAATAAAACCCTGGGTGACGATGCACTGCTCGGCGATTAATGGCTGTAACTGCACAGCAGCCAGCTGTGCAATCTGCTTTATCTGCGGTTCTGCGCGGCCAAAGCGGCTATCGGTACGCATAACCCGGCGAATATCAAAACATTGCGCTGCTACGCCACGCTCAAGCAGAACCTGGCTGAACAAGGCCGAACTTAAACGCTCGCCAAACGACTGAATAAGATCTTTATGGGCACTGCTGTACACGGCACCGCCGTTTTCAATCAAGGCTTTAAGTTCGCCCAGCAGCAGTTCAATAGCCTGCGCAACCTGTTGCGGCTGATTTAACCGGTTTAGTACCGCTAAGGTAATAGTTTCGATACCAGCGTAGGCGTCATATCGCTCGGTGACGTTGGTGGTTTTGGTAATTTCAACTAACAGATTGGTGACACCAGAACTGGCGCTGACCACCACAACCCGGATGGCATTGTTAGCAAGTATAATGTCGGCACAACGACCCATCGCATCAAAGTCAGCGACACTGGTGCCACCGAATTTGGCAATAATAAGATTGGACAAGGGTGTCTCTCCTTACAAATAAAATAAGCAGAGCATGGCTTTTGCTAATTGCAGCAAAACGGGAATAATTACAGACCGTTGCTATCGATAACAAAGGCCAGAAGCTCTCCACCAAACAAACAGGTGACAGTCGGCAGGATTCAGCCTGCCCGACCGAAAGAACGCTTTACTATATGGCGAACTTTCTCGGCGTTAATCCCCCTGGCCCGCGCTGCGAAGTATAGTCTTCTGTCACGGGTTGCCTGGTTAACGCGCCTCTTCTGGTCTATCAGATATGATTGACGGCGGCCACTTTACCTTGTCGGCCGCCAGATAGCAATAGCCTTTTAGCCGTCTATCAGCTTAGCGCACGTCTACCGATTTTCACCGGTTATTTTGCGCCGCATCATAACAGCATTAACTGAATACTGCCTTAGTAAGGTTAACTTTAATTAACTAACTGTAATGGTTGTTAATATGCTTAATTAATTCAATAAAGGTGTCCATATCTTTCTCATTCTGAGCATTACTGTGCCACTTATGATGAAACCCCATAGTGAGCTGCACTTTGGCCGAGATAAAATACACTTCATAGCCATCAAAGCCCTGGCTGACCGTCAGACCATCCAGCGTAAAACCAGCACCAAAATCGGTGTCGACCGCTTTGCCATGTTTTTCTACTTTGGCATAAACATTTAACAGTAATTTACTATCCAGTTCGTTTTGCATAGTCCGCCCATCATTTTTTAAGTCTGCGTTATTCTATGGAGTGCAGATAAAGGTAAGGTTGGCCTTTAGCATAGCAGCTAAAAGTCATTGGTTTGATGACTTTACGCAATGCAGGTATAGTACGGTTGTCTTAAAAGGAGAATAAAATGCAAAAGACGCTTATCGCCGCCGCTGTGCTTTTCAGCGTTGGTAGCAGTGCCAATATTGTTCAGGACGCCCCGCTGGTTTCTATTGATACTCATGATGCTTATTTTAACAACCTTAAAGCGCTTTGCGGTAAGGCTTTTGCCGGCAAGATTGCAGTAGATAACCCAGCTGCCCCCGGGTTTGAAGGTGCGTTAATCATGCACGTGCGTAAATGCACCGACAGCCAGCTACAAATCCCGTTTCACGTTGGCGACAACCATTCCCGCACCTGGATTATTACCAAAACCGGCTCTGGTTTAACCCTGAAGCATGACCATCGCAATGCCGATGGCAGCCATGATGATCAAACCATGTATGGCGGCCAGACGCTGGATGCAGGCTGGGCCACGGCACAATCGTTTCATGCCGATCAATATTCCAAAGAACTATTTACTGCCCGGGGTATTCCGCAGTCTAATACCAATATCTGGCAGATGTTTATCTATCCGGAAAAGTTCACTTACCGGCTGATCCGTGAAGGCCGTGAATTTCGGGTTGAATTTGACCTGACTGAAGAAGTTGCATTGCCGCCGGTACCCTGGGGCTATGCAGACCAGACCGGTAAGTAAATCAGCGTAAAAATTATAATCGACAACAACCAAGTCTACATTGGAGCCCCTATGAAAACGCATCAACAGTTTTCAACCCTGTGCCTGGCTTTAGCCAGTGCCCTGGTGCTAAGCGCTTGCTCAGAAGCACCTGAAACATCCACAACAACAACTGACAAAGCCCCTCAGCCGTCTGCTGAGCTGGTTGATACCGAGTTTAACCCACGCCTGGGCGAATATATTAAAACCTTGTCTTCCGATGAGTTTCAGGGCCGGGCGCCAGCAACCAAAGGCGAAGAACTTACCGTCGCCTATCTGGAGCAGCATTTTAAACGCATTGGTTTAAAACCTATAGACGGCGACAGCTATAAGCAGCCTGTTTCACTGGTGCAAATAGATCCTAAACAGGTGTCTGATATGACACTGACTGGCGACAACCTGCCGGCATCGTTTAAGTACCGGGATGAAATGATCGCCTGGACCACACAGGTTACCGAACAGGTTAGTGTTGAAGAAAGCGACATGGTGTTTGTCGGTTACGGTATTGTGGCTCCGGAGTACAACTGGAACGACTATGAGGGTTTAGACGTAACAGGCAAAACCGTCGTCATGTTTGTAAATGACCCGGGCTACGCGACTCAGGATCCGGAACTGTTTAACGGCAATGCTATGACCTATTATGGTCGCTGGACTTATAAGTTTGAAGAAGCAGCCCGTCAGGGTGCGGCGATGGCGTTAATTATTCATGAAACCGCCCCAGCCAGCTATGGTTGGGGGGTAGTAGCACACGGCTCACCCATTAAGTTTGACCTGGTTAAAGAAAACAAAAATATGGACAGAGCTAAAGTTGAAGGCTGGTTGACCACGGAGTCAGCTGAAAAACTGTTCGCCAATGCCGGCACAGATTTAGCCACTATGCACAAAAAAGCCCTTGAGCCTGATTTCAGCCCGGTGGCGTTAAATGCCAAAGCCTCTGTTACGGTCAATAATAACCTGCGTGAACTAACCTCAAGTAACGTGGTTGGCTTTATAGAGGGCAGTAAATATCCCGATGAGTACGTGCTGTATATGGCCCACTGGGATCACCTGGGTATGGACTTCTCTAACCCTGATAACAAGGTGTTTAATGGTGCCCAGGACAATGCCAGCGGCACCGGTGCAGTGATGGCTCTGGCTGAATACTTCACCAAGCAACCGCAACCCGAACGCTCAGTCGCCTTTGTGCTGGTAACGGCAGAGGAGCGTGGTTTGCTGGGTTCAGCCTGGTATGCCGCGAATCCGGTGTTCCCGCTGGAAAAAACCGCAGCAGCCATTAACATGGACGTGATGAACATGTATGGCCCGATGAAAGATATGGTAATTGTTGGTCTGGGTAATACCGAAGTAGAAGAAATACTGGTTAAATACACCGAGCAACAAGGACGTTATGCGGTAAAAGAGCCAAACCCGGAAGCGGGTATCGCCTATCGCTCTGATCACTTTAATTTATCGAAAAAAGGCGTGCCAATCCTCTATGCTAAAGGTGGTAATGATCACTACCAGCAGGGTGCTGAATGGGGAGCCGCGCAGCGTGCTGAGTACAACCGCTGTTGCTACCACAAAGTGCAGGATGAATGGCGCGATGATTTTGACTTACGTGGCGCTCAGCAAGACTTGTTCCTGTATTATCGGGTCGGTTCTGACTTGGCAAATAGCCGCCAGTGGCCAAACTGGTATCAGGGTAACGAGTTTCGGGCGATCCGTGATGCTTCTGCCGAGGCACGTCAGTAAGCCACTGACTTTACATACGTAAAACAGATCAGGGCAACCACACGGTTGCCCTTTTTATTAGATGATTCTGGTATTTCCGGGCTAACTTGCTAATTCAGAACTTATTCAGGTACGCTTAACTACATTGCTCACTACGGTTAAAACGGTGAATCAGTTACCGCTTACTGTTTCTGGAAACGCTATGCGTCGTTTGGTAAAAGCATTACTCATTTTGATTATCGGCTTACCGGTACTGGCCGCCGCAGGCTATTGGTATGTCCAGCAGCAAATTGCCGGGGCTGGCATCAGCAATTTACAGCTGGATGTCGACCGGTTGACCTTGCGCAGTGCTGCTTTTGCCCGGGTCCGTTTTACCCTGCAACAACAAGACACAGCACATCAGATTGACCTGCAAAATGTTGAACTTAGCTGGCTGTGGCCACAAGCATTTAAACCTGCATTGCAGCGGGCAACGGTCGGCTCGGGCAGTGTTACACTGGCCAGCCCTTTGCAAACACCAGCCCCAACTGACGCCGGGGTGCTGCGATTACCCCAGCAGTGGCAACTCCCCGACTGGCTGCCACAGCACCTTGCAATCAATAACACCCGGCTGCTACTACCTTGCCCGGCAGGCTCATGCCAACTGCAACTGAATGGCCATCTTAGTTATCACCCTTCTGCGAACACAAAAGCAGACGTCAGCCCGCCAGATAATGGAAGCGCGGGGTATTGGCAAAGCCAGTTAACTATCAACATCGAGCCGCCAGAAACCACGCAACAAACGGCACCAGATCAGTCTGAACTTCGGATTGATGCAACTTACCGGCCGTTGCCGCAACCAGGCCTCGAGTTGACTATCCAGCAAGCGCAGCAAGTTGGTTTAAGTTTAAAACAGCAGATCAACCCTGACAGCCAGCTCGCGGATACAGAGTTAGTGCTGGCGCTATCACCGCCGAGCCCGGCAAACCAGGCACTCCTGCAACAATGGGGCATTGATTTACCCCAGACCTTGCTGGAGCAGTTTCAGCAGCCTGTACAACTTTACAGCAAATTGCAATGGCAGTTGCCTGCCGATGGCGATCTGAGTAATTTGCTTAGCCGGCATGATATTGAAGGGGTGCTCATCGCCCGGGCACCTGACCCATTTTACATACCACAGCTGGGTCTGATCCGGGGCGAACTGAATGCCGAACTCCGCATGAAAAACCAGCTTGTAGAGCGCTGGCAGCTTAATGCCAGCGGCACACTATCCGAGCTGCAACTGCCCGCGTCAGTTAACGATTACGGTATCAATTTAAACCCATTGCAATTTCAACTTACCGCTGAGACAGCAGACGAGCTTAATCTGGCAGCGCTGCCGCTGCAGTTAACTATTAATACCGCTGGGGATAACAACTTTACCCTGAACAGTGCACTGACGGTCAATCTGACGAGTAGCCCGAAGGTCGACATTCAAAATGCCAGATTAGTTGCGAAGGTCGCTGAACTGCTGTTCCCCGATAACACCGCAACCCTTAAGCAACTTGTGTTAAACACCGGGCTAAGTGGCTATTGGCAGGCCGGTAACTGGCAACTGGCGCTGGCCGACGACAGCAATATTAGTGGTAGTATAGCCTCCGACATCGTTAATATCGGCGGTTTTACCGCTACCGCAACCAATAGCAGCTTCACAGGTGATGCTACTGGCCTGACCGATATCAGCAGCAATCTTATCATTCGCGTCAACACGCTAAACCACCCTGCACTGCATAGCCAGAACTGGCAATGGCAAGGCAAGCTTAGCAGTGACAAGACCAACATTGTGCTTACAGGTGCACAGCTGAGTAATGATGCAGGCCTAATGATAACGCATAGTTTGCAATATCAGCCACTGAGCGAGACGCTGACATTGGACTGGCAACTCGCTGAGATTTTCTTGCTGGCCGGTAATCCGCTGGCCGATACCCTGGCGGAGTGGCCTGAATTATTAACCATAAACAGAGGCAAAATAACGGCCTCAGGCGACATCAGCATTAACAATGGCGGGTTAACCAGTAGCAACCAGTTACTACTGGGGGATGTAGCCGGTATTTACGATCGTAGTTTGTTTGCCGGCTTAAACAGCACTATTAGTGTCGCGGTTGCCGATAATAGCGTGCAACTGAGCACTGCTGACCTGCAACTTAACCGGCTTAACTACGGCTTTGAAATGGGGCCGCTTCGCCTGATGGCAAGCGCAAGCCTGCCCATCGCTACACCGGAGCAACTACAGGTTAATTTGCAACAGGCAGAACTACAGGTAATGCAAGGCATCATCAGTGCCAACGAGCAGCAGCTTAATTTTGGGGTGGCAGAAAACCAACTGATCTTACAACTTCAGCAAATTGATCTGGCCAGTTTGTTACAACAGCACCCGTCAAGCGATCTCACCGGCAATGGTAAGCTGTCCGGTACTGTGCCGATCACCATCAATGCAAAAGGGGTCAGCGTAAAAGAGGGTCTGGTTGCGGCCGAAGCACCAGGTGGCCGATTGCAGTATAAGTCTGACAGTACCAGCGCGATGGCAAAAACAAACACCAATATGAAACTGGTATTTGATGCTCTGGAAAACTTTCAGTACAGCATACTGAGTAGCAAAATCAGTTACGATACCAGCGGTAAATTAATCCTGGGCTTAAAACTACATGGTAGCAACCCTACCCTGCAGCAAGGGCGGGCTATTAATCTGAATGTTAACCTGGAAGAAGACCTCCCCGCCCTGATCACCAGCCTGCAGTTAACTAATAAACTTAATGATGTCATCACCCAACGGGTACAACAGTATCTTAAACAACAACAAGCGGCCGCTGCCGCCAACGGAGAAAAGCCATGAAACGATTAGCAGGGTTAGTCGTGGTAGCCACTGTGCTGCTATCGGCCTGTACCCCTAAAGTTCAGGTAGAACTGCCAAACGAGCCGATAAATATTAATCTGAACGTTAAAATTCAGCATGAAATATATATCAAAGTAGATAAGCAGCTTGATGAGTTGTTTAGTGAAAACAGTGGTTTATTTTAAGGAAACAGCAATGATAAAAATGATAAAACAGTTCAGTAAAACCCGCCTGCTTCTCGCCGGTTTACTCTTTGCGGTAAGCTTGCCGGTACTGGCAATGAATTTACAACAAGCAATGGCGTCTTTGGGCCAGGCTAAAGCCCAGGGCTTAGTGGGCGAGCAGCCCAATGGCTACCTTGGGGTAGTGCAAAGCAATGCCGACAGCGAAGCAGTGGTGAAGTTAATTAACGATGCCCGCCGCGCTGAGTACAGCCGGATGGCTAAACAAAACAATATTGCCGTCGCCGATGTTGAAGCCATCGCCGGCCAGAAAGCAATTGAAAGAACTGCCAGCGGCCATTTTGTGTTGGTTGATGGCAAATGGATCCAAAAGCGTTAGACTTTAGTCGCATCCCTATCGTCCGCCCTCTGATGTACTATGCTTAGCAAATCTTGCTAGCGGGTCAGAGGGTGTTGAATGAACGCAATATTTTTGATGTTAATGGGGCTTGGCGCCATGGCGCTGGGCTATTTCGTTTACTCAAAGTTTATCTGCGAGAAAATTTTTAAAGTCAGCCCTCATTTTCGCACCCCAGCGCACGAAATGCAGGATGGTATTGATTACGTTCCGACCAATAAATACATTTTATGGGGCCACCACTTTACTTCTGTTGCTGGTGCTGCGCCAATAATTGGTCCGGCAATTGCGGTGATCTGGGGTTGGGTTCCGGCGTTTTTGTGGGTGGTATTTGGCACAATATTTTTTGCCGGAGTACACGATGCCGGCGCCATCTGGGCCAGTGCCCGCAACAAAGCAAAATCGATTGGCTCATTAACCGGCGATATTGTTGGCAACCGGGCCCGTAGTATTTTTATGATCGTGATTTTCCTGGTGCTGCTGATGGTTAATGCAGTATTTGCGGTGGTCATTGCCGGCCAGTTAATTAACTTTCCCAGCGCGACAATCCCGGTTTGGGGCGCAATAGTGGTCGCGCTGATTATTGGGCAGCTGATATACCGGAAACTTATCAACCTGCTAATGGTTACCATCATCGGCGTTGTCGCTTTATACGCGATGATTTACGCGGGCCCGATGCTGCCACTGGCCCTGCCTGAAACAGTAGGCCCATTAACTGATAACCAAAGCTGGATTATTATTTTGTTTGGCTATGCTGCGATCGCCTCTTTGCTACCCGTGTGGATGCTACTGCAACCTCGGGACTACATTAATGGTATCCAGCTGTTTATTGGTTTAATTCTGTTGTATGGCGCCGTGTTGATCTCCGGACCGGAGCTGGTCGCGCCAGCGTTTAACACCAACTTGCCGGAAAACACCCCTTCCATGATCCCGCTGTTGTTCGTTACCATTGCCTGCGGTGCCATTTCCGGCTTCCATGGTTTGGTTTCCAGCGGCACTACCTCCAAACAACTGGATAAAGAACCGGATGTACGCTTCGTTGGTTATTTTGGTGCGGTGGGTGAAGGCTCATTAGCCTTAGCAGCCATTATTGCGGCTACCGCAGGTTTTGCCACCCTGGCCGACTGGCAGGCGATTTATCACAGCTTTGGGCAGGGCGGCGTTTCAGCCTTTATTAATGGCGGTGCTAATATCCTGCAGCAAGGTGTAGGCCTTGATACCGTGCTATCTCAAACGCTGTTAACGGTAATGGTGGTGCTGTTTGCCGGTACCACCATGGATACCGGCCTGCGCCTGCAACGCTATATTTTCCAGGAATGGGGCCAGATCTATAACATTGGCTGGATGCAAAAAGCAGCACCGGCAACCCTGCTAGCAGTTGCAAGCTGCTTACTGCTAGCTTTTGGCGCCGGCGGTGACGGCTCGGGTGGTATGTTGATCTGGCCATTATTCGGTACAACCAATCAACTGCTGGCAGGCTTAACGTTATTGGTTATCACCGTTATGCTGGTTAAGAAACGCCGGCCAATGTGGTATACCCTCGGCCCGCTGGTATTCCTATTAATTATGACCACCCTGGCCCTGTTAACCCAGCTGAAAAGTTTCTACGATAAAGGCGACTGGTTTTTGTTTACGCTGGATTTAGTGGTGCTGGCCGCAGCCATCCTGGTATCTCTGGAATGTACAGCAACCCTGAGCAAGCAAATTAAAGCGAATAAAACCAACCCGGCAACAGATGAAACATGAAGCTTGATAGTATAAAGGCCTGGTTACGCCAGGCCAGTTTTTATGCCGAAGAAGCCTATAATGCGCCTTATCGCAGCGCCATTGCCCGGGCGAAACGTGAGCAGGATGATTTGTTTATGCTGCTTATTTTTTCTGAAATGATGGGCGTGCCAAACCCAGCCAGTTATTACACCCTGGAACTACAACCACTGCTGATGGAGCGCTTCCATGACTGGCATACCCGGATGGGTATGGAACACTCGCCGCTGGATAATATTAAATGTTGTTAACCGATAAACGGCTGCTGTTGGTCGGCGGTAAAGGTGGTGTCGGTAAAACCACTACCTCCGCTGCGCTGGCGTTGTTAGCCGCTGAGCGCGGTAAAAAGGTATTGCTGGTATCTACTGATCCGGCGCACAGTTTAAGTGATGCTTTTAACCGGCCGATTGGTGACAATGTTACCCGCTTAGCGCCCCATCTGGATGGCTTAGAATTAGATCCGGACCGCGAAGTTGAGCAACACCTTGCAAAAGTTTCTGCCCAGTTAAAACGCTTTACCCGCCCTGAAATGTATACTGAAATTGAACGACAAATGCGTTTAACCCGCCAATCGCCGGGCGCTCAGGAAGCCGCGATGCTGGAACGTATGGCTACTGTCATTGAACTGGGCTTAGCGGACTACGATTTGCTGATTTTCGACACCGCGCCAACTGGCCATACCCTGCGTTTACTTAGTCTGCCAGAAGCCATGGCTGCCTGGACCCAGGGGCTGCTGAATGCGAATAAGCGATCAGAGAAACTGGGGGACGTACTGGGCCACTTAACTCCAAAAGCTGGCCGTGACGTGGCCAACCCACTGGCCGATCCAGAGCAACATGCTACGTCAGGTATGGATGAACGGAATAAAGCCATTACCGAAACCCTGCTGGCCCGCCAGCGTTTATTGCAGCGCACCCGTGAAGTACTGACCGATAAACAGCAAAGCGCACTGCTGTTTGTACTGACCCCTGAAAAACTGCCTATTCTGGAAACCGGCCGCGCTGTACAAAGCTTATTGCACGAAAAACTGCCATTAGCGGGATTAGTCGTAAACCGCATTTTGCCCGACACGGCCGACGGTGATTTTCTGGCTGCCCGCCGCGCTCAGGAAAAAATACATCTTGCCCAGATAGACCAGGATTTTGCCGCCCTTCCCCGCTATAAAGTGCCACTGCAAGCCACCGATATTCAGGGGCTTACTGCGTTGCAATATATGGCAAATTTACTTAAGCAAGCTGGCTTATAGCTGATTTTTAACTTCAGGTAAGGTAAGCTCAGTGCTTTATCTTCGTGACACGGTATTGCGATAAATGCGAATGAAAACTTTGATTAGCCTGTCTGCACTAGTATTGCCTGGCCTTTTCAACCCATTAAGCTTTGCTGCAGAGCCCGGCAGCAATGAGCTTAAACGCCAGTTGCTGGACGCCTACTTACAACGCTGCGTTGAGGTATTAGACAGCAAAGGCTACAACGGAGATGCCATTAAAGCAGAATGTAAATGTGAGCTGGACCAGATTGACCAGCACTTTGTTCTGTTTGAGAAGATGCTGTCTCAAGCCAATGTTACCGCCGAAACACAACAACAAATAAATGAATTTAAACAGCGATTACTGCAATGCAAAACTGAAAGTACTGATCTTATGCCAGTTGCTGGCTAAGCCCAGAGTATGCTCAACACAATCAGGCCCATTACAGCACTGAAAAACAATACATTGTAGATGGAACTGGTTAACCAGAATTTCAACAGTGTCTTGCCCCAACGCTGCCGATAATAGAACTTCTGGCAAAGTAGTAAATAAAGCGGTATCCACCAAAACGCTGCGGTTTCCAGCCAACCCACTATTGTCGCCAGCCAGTTCCAGCCTATGCTGTTTTGCAACAACCCCAGCCCCAGATAGATAACCGACATTTGCAGAATAAAGCTGTGGCTATGTAACGCGACAATTAAGTGCTCCATGTAATAACGATTAGAGCGGATATATAACAGCTTAAGAAGCAACGCAAATATCGGCAGCAGCAGAAACATCATTTGTGGTGCCAGGCTGAAGAATTTGTTTATCGCCAGTTTGGGGTTAGCAATAATAGCATCGAGCTTGGCGTTAAACTCCTGCTCTGCTTCATCAGGCAGAAAAGACGCATCGAGCCCATTGGGCGATTCTTCCCGGCTTTTATCAATTTCACTACTAATTTCGTTTACTAAACCAGGCATCTTTGTGTTGATGGCTGCAGCATCCTCTGCTTGCTGCATTACCACTTCGTCAGCGTTGCTAAGGTCAGTAGAGGTGTCAGGCAGTAGTTTGGCAAAAATCAAAAAGGCGATGATCGAGGTAAACAAATACAGCCGCAACGGCGGTACATACGGGACCCGATGGCCGTCAACATAACGCCGGCTTAAATAGCCAGGGCGAAACCAAAGTGGTACCAGGGTGCGCCAGAGCCGGGTATCCCAGTTACTGAACTCACCGAAAAACTCCGTAACCACACCGCTGATATTACGAATATAACTTTTCTTTTCCTGGCCGCAGTGATGGCAAAACTCACCCTGCAAGGCACTGTGGCAGTTATCACAATATCGCTGTTCTGACGTATCCATCCGTGACTTACCTGCTATTACTGACTGACAATCACTGATTCTACGTTAAGCAACTGTTTTAGCAACAGTTGTCCGCACAAATATTGCGGACACTTTTAGTGTCCGCGGACAGCCTGAATACGCCTGATTATCATTTATTATTGTTATTATTCAACAATTTAACTTTTGGCATTAAACCTGCTACCACCCTTGCTAATTAAGGCGACACAATAACCAGGGCTAACCATGATCCAGGGTACCGAACAACAAGACAAAATTATGCAACGCCCGGCTAAACGCCATGTGCGCCGGGTAGTAGTGATCTCCATTATTATCACCATTTTCGTGCTGCTTACCGTGACGTTGGTCAATTCCATGGCAGATGGCGCCAGTGTGGTTGTGGCCCGCAACCAACTGCAGTTTGCCACCGTGCAGCGCGGCGATTTGGTGCGTGATATTGCGGTGCAGGGTAGGATTGTTGCGGCTAATGCGCCGACCCTTTATAGCCAGGAGACAGGCCAGGTGCAGTTATTTAAACAGCCCGGTGAAGCAGTAATGCTGGGCGATATTGTTGCCACCATTACCAGCCCGGCCCTGCAAAATGATTTACAGCAGCAGCAGGCGGTGCTCTCCGGTTTGACTTCAGAAGCGGAGCGAGCGGTACTGAGCGCCCGCGAACAACAGCTGGATATAGAGCAGGTAATGAATACGGCCCAGGTTAACTTACTGGCGGCCCGGCGCGAATTGCAGCGGGCAACCCAGTCGATTGAAATGGGCGTTATCCGGGCGCTGGATTTTGATATTGCCAAAGACAATCTAACCAAAGCTGAACTGGAGTTTGACCATGCCAAACGCAAAGTTGAGCTGGCCCGCGATAAACTGGCATTTGAGCAAAGCTCAAGGGCTCAGGATATTCACCGTCAGCAACTGGTGGTAAATGAACTGGAGCGCAAAGTCAGTGCACTGCAAATCACCGCCCCGGTAACCGGCCAATTAGGTAACTGGCTGGTCGAGCAGCAAAGCCATGTACTACCTGGCCAGGCGTTACTAACAGTGATTGACTTAAGTCAGTATGAAGCCGAACTGGCAGTACCTGAAAGTTATGCCCGCGACTTGCTACCCAATCAGCAGGTCGAGATTGTTATAGCAAACCAGCAACTTAATGGCGTGATCAGCTATATCGCACCGGAAGTTCGCAACAATCAGGTCAGTGCCCGGGTGCGCTTTGACCAGGCCGACAGTCTGGCACTTCGCCAGAGCCAGCGCCTGACCGCCCGGGTGATCCTGGAACATAAAACCGATGTGCTGAAAATTGCCCGCGGCGACTTTGTCAGCTCCGGCGGTGGTCGCCAGGCCTATCAGGTACTGGGGGATCAGGCAGTCCTGAAGAATGTTGAACTGGGCGTGCTGTCAGTGCAGTGGGTGGAGATCTTAAGCGGTGCCACAGAAGGCGAGCAATGGGTGATTTCAAACTTAACTGATTTTAAAGATCAAAGCCGGGTAAACCTGAATTAACCACCCGGCTGCCGATCAGCACAGTATCTAAACTGAATTTAATTAAACAAGGATTAAAAATGATAACGCTAACGAACTTAAGCAAAATTTTCCGCACTGAACTGATTGAAACCCATGCCCTGCGCGATATTAACCTGCAGGTAAATGAAGGTGAGTTTGCCGCATTGACCGGCCCGTCTGGCTCTGGCAAGTCAACGCTGTTAAATATTCTGGGCACCCTGGAAAACTTTGACAGCGGTGATTACCAGCTGGACGGCAAGTCGGTAAAGGGCTTATCTGATGCGGCCCTGTCGCGCCTGCGTAATGAAAAAATTGGCTTTATTTTCCAGAGTTTTAACCTGATTAAAGATTTCAGCATTTATGACAATATTGAACTGCCGCTACGCTACCGTGGTTTAAAAGTAGCTGAGCGCAAACAGCGAATTGATAATGCCCTGGAACTGGTTGGCTTGCATGCGCGACGCAACTACCTGCCCGGCCAGTTATCGGGTGGTCAGCAACAGCGGGTGGCGATTGCCCGGGCCATTGCCGGTGAGCCGCGAATTTTACTGGCTGACGAACCCACCGGTAACCTCGATTCATTAATGGCACGGCAGGTTATGGAGCTGCTGGAGCAAATTAACCAACGCGGCTGCACCATTTTAATGGTAACGCACGATCCGGAGCAGGCCCGCCGGGCCGGTCGGCATATTCAGATCATTGATGGCCAGTTACATGACAGCATGCTTTATCAGCCAATGGCAACAGCGACTGTCCGGGCGCAGGCCGTGGCGCAGGGAGTCTGAGATGGATAATCTGTTACATAGCTTTAGCCTGGCGGTTCGCAATATTAAACGTGCACCGCTGCCCTATTTGCTGACCATTTTAATTTTAAGTCTGGGGCTTGGCATGTTTTTCTCCAATGCCACCCTGTATTACTGGCTGAACCACGATCCGCTGCCGCATAAAAGCCATAGCCTGTTTTATCCGCAGATAAACGCCACGCTTCAACCCTGTGATACCTGTACTTCACCCACCAGAGTGCTGAGTTATCAGGATGTCAAAAAACTCAGTAGCAGTGGCATTCCCTCAGCTCAGGCAGCGATGTTTCAGTCAGCCGGTTATGCCCGCCTGCCGGGTAAGACCGACCAGAGCCCAACCCCGGTTAGGCTACGGGTTACCCAGCGGGATTTTTTCAGCCTGTTCGACGTGCCCTTTTTACATGGTCAGCGCTGGGCCGATAATACCGCCAGACGTGAGCTGATCGTAAGCAAAGCCACTGCCGAGCGGTTTTTTGGCCGCAGCAATGTGGTGGGTGAAACGCTGCAGCTGGGTAATGAATTATTCACGATAAGCGGTGTTTTACAGGACTGGGACATGCTGCCAAGGTTGTACGATGTCGCCAATGGCCTGGCCAGCAGTCAGTCGGCCGATATCTATCTGCCGTGGGAAACAGCCTATGACCTGGGGATCAAATCTAATACCACTACCATGTCGCGGGATAGCCGTGATTACAGTGAAAACTTTGCCGTTAATGGTCGTGAAGGCGATTTTTATCAGGCGCAGTTCTGGGTGCAGCTCGACTCGCCTGAGCAGGTAGCCGCTTATCAGCAATTTATGCAGCAGTTAGTGCAAAGTGAAAAAGCAGCCGGCCGCCATCCCCGGCCAGAAGCTAACCGGCTGACTAACATACTCGATATAACGGCGCACTTTAATGCCCGTAATCGTCAGTTAGATGCGTTTGCGCTGGTATCACTGCTGTTTTTACTGGTCTGCTTATTTAACGCCAGTCATTTATCACTCAACCGCTACCTTGCCAGCCAGTATGAGTTCGGTTTACGCCGGGCATTGGGCTGCAGCCGCGGCCAGTTACAGCAACTTATTCTGGCCGATGTCGCGGTCAGTGCCTGCCTGGCACTGGTGCTGTCACTGGCCGTGGCAGCTGCTGCCATGACATTAATTTCCAGTCTGCTACCGGCAACCCGCAACCTGACCAGCTGGAACCCGGTTATGGTAATTACAATGGCTGGCACCGCATTAATTGCCTGCTATCTGGTGACTTTATATCCGGCCCTGCGCGCCTCTTTTGGCAGCCTGAACCGTCAGCTGAAATAACGGAAAACTATCATGAGCATAACCTTACTGTTTAAATCTTTGCTGCAACGTAAAGTCATCACTGCCCTGCTGCTGGTGCAACTGACCCTGACACTGGCACTGTTAAGTAATAGTATACTGCTTAGCACCCAGGCATATCAGCTAAGTAATCAGCCAACCGGCCTGCAACTGGATACTACGCTGGCTATTGAGCTTAAACCGACGGATGACAACCTGATTGTGCACCCGGCACTGGGCGAACTTATTCAGCGTCAACTTGCTGCGCTTAGGCAGATCGCCGGTGTACGTTATGCCGCCTTCAGCAACCAGACACCGTTAATTTTTGGTGGCATGAATGGCAATGTTTATATTGAAGACAAAGAAGACACCACGAATGTCGAAACGGTGCCCTATAACTTTGCCGAAGCAGAATTGTTCGACACCTTGCAAATGACCTTGCTGCATGGTCGTTGGCTCAGCGCGGAAGATAAAAATGTCGAAAACGTGGTATTGACCGATAAGCTGGCAAAACAGTTGTTTGGCGACAGCCACCTGGCCATTGGCCAACAAATTAACAGCGGCACCGTAGTCGGTGTGGTTGCCGATATCATGTACCAGCGTTTTGCCAGTGATCAGTATTTTGGCCTGTTTTTTAACAGCGATTTAAACCGGGCCGACTATGGTTATCGTTTGCTGCTGCAAGTAGACGCTAAGGCGGTAGACGCCGTGCGCCAGCAAATTAACAGCAGCCTGCGCCATGTTGAACCGGAAATTGATATTCAGCAGGTGGTAAGCTTGCGCCAGCTGCATCGCGATTATTTCGAGCAGGAACGTGGTCTGGCCATTTTGCTGTCGGTGTTAAGCGGCCTGATGTTGGTAGTTGCGATGATTTCAGCCTATAGCCATGCGTTATTTCATGGGGTGCAGCAGCAGAATGAAATTGGCGTTAAACGTGCGCTGGGGGCCAGTAAACAGCGGATCCTGATAGAGGTACTCAGCGAAAGCTGGCTGACGACCGGCATGGGCGCAGCTACTGGATTACTGGCCAGCTATCTGTTGCAACAACAACTGGCCACCGTGATTTCGTTACCTGCATTGCCGCTGTGGCTGCCGCTTAGCGGTGCGTTGACGCTTCTGCTTTGTGTCACCATTGCAACATGGTATCCTGCGGCGATTGCTACCCGGGTCTCCCCGGCCACTGCCACTAAAGCGTTATAAACTATGCTTAAAATATTGGTAATTGACGATAATCAGCCAATCTGCCAGGCTCTGCAAACCTTGTTTTCACTGCAGGGCTATCAGGTATTTTGCGCCGCGTCACCCGCTTCGGCCTGGCATGAGCTGACCAGCAACGACATCGATTTGATACTGCAGGATATGAACTTCAGTGCCGGAGAAATGCAGGGCGATCAGGGCAAAACACTGTTTTATCAGTTGCGGCAGCACTACCCTGAACTGCCAATTGTATTAATGACCGCCTGGACTCAGCTTGATATGGTGGTGGAGCTGGTAAAAGCCGGCGCCACCGATTATATCGCCAAACCCTGGGATGACCAGCGCCTGTTACTTACGGTCGCCAATGCTCTGAAACTAAAACAGTTCGCTGCACAGCAGCAACAGCTCGAACGCGAACGCCAGGCTGCGTTTGCCGGCAAAGATTTGTGTAATATGGTGTTCGCCAGCACTAAAATGCAGCAATTACTGCAAATGACCCTGCAACTCGCACCGGCCAATGCTGCCGTGCTGATCACCGGGCCCAATGGCGCCGGTAAAGAAGGCATTGCCAATGTATTGCATGCCAATTCACCACGCAAAAATAAGCCATTTATTAAAGTAAACATGGGTGCCCTGCCCGCCGATTTAATGGAAGCCGAGTTATTTGGTGCTGAGGCCGGCGCCTACAGTGGTGCAGCTAAAACCCGGATTGGTCGCTTTGAAGCGGCCGATGGTGGCAGTTTGTTTCTGGATGAGATTGGCAATTTGTCACTGGCCGGCCAGGCCAAGTTGCTGCGGGTGCTGCAAACCGGTGAATTTGAACGTTTAGGATCCAGCCAGACCCGCCACACCGATGTCAGAGTGATCAGTGCTACTAATACCGATTTAACAGCGGCAATCAGCCGGGGTGAGTTTCGCCAGGATTTGTACTACCGGGTCAATGTGGTGCAACTGCAGTTACCGGCGCTATGCGAGCGGCCAGAGGATATCCCTGTGCTGGCCGGTTATTTTCTGGCCGGGAAAAAAAACCTTAGCCGCACGGCCTTGCAGCAGCTGCAAAGTTATAGTTGGCCGGGCAATGTGCGGGAGTTACAAAACGTCTGTCAGCGGGCGCTGTTGCTAAGTAGCAATGCGGAAATTCAAGCAGATGAGCTGGGTTTGCCAGACAACCCCATCACAGCGAAACGTTCGCTGGACGATATCGACCGGCGACAATTAGAGCAGGCGTTATTGCAGGCTGGTGGTGTGGTATCGCGAGCGGCAAAGCAGCTGGGGATCAGCCGCCAGGCGCTGTATCGTCGTATGGAGTTTTATGGCATTGCCACCCCATGAAATAGTGCCGGGATCAGCGCCGGAATCACTGCCCTCCCGGGCTACGCTGCGGTTATCCAGTCGCGGTCGTCTGGCATTGTGTTGTTTGTTACTAACCGTGCTGGGCCTGGCTGCGCTGGCACAACTTTATACTTTAAATATGTGGTATAGCGTGGCAGTTATTGCTGCAGGTATTGGCCTGTGGCTACTGCTTAGCTGGGCCATTGCACCGCTGCGCCGGGAAATACTGGCACTTAATCTGCACGCTCAGAATTTGCAGGATGGCAGCTTTAATACCAGCGCCAATCAGCTGCAGGTTACTGAGCTTAAACCTCTGGCAAACAGCTTAACCAGCATGTCTGCGCAACTGCGTGCCGAGCGCGCCAGCCTTTATCAACGCGAATTGATGCTAGATACTGTGCTGCAAAGCAGCCCGACTGCTTTTATTCTGACCAACCATGCCGATACGGTATTAATGGCGAATCCGGCTGCCTGCCAGCTGCTGCATCAGGGTAAGAAATTTAATGGCAGTAAATTATTCAGCCTCAGCAACCTTAACCCGCAGTTACATCAGTCAATGGCCGCTAAGCAACAGGGGTTAATCCGGCTCGATAGCAGTGTCCAGTCTGTCTGGCATTTATCGGTAAGCCAGTTTCAGTTAAACCAGCAACAACACTGGTTATATTTGCTTAAGCCACTTACCCGGGAAATTCAGCGGGAAGAGCTGAACGCCTGGAAAAAACTGCTACGGGTTATTGGCCATGAACTTAATAATACCCTGGCGCCTTTGTCATCGCTGGCTTTTTCCGGTAAAAAAATTGCCGAGCAACACCAAAAAGCCGACTTAACTCAGCTGTTCGACACCGTTAGTGAACGTTGCCTGCATTTAAACCAGTTTGTGCAGGCTTACATTAATTTTGCCAAATTGCCGCCACCACAACTGGCCAGGGTAAACTGGCCTCGCTTGATTAATCAGTTACAGGATCAGTTTGAGTTTGAACTACTCGGCGACTTACCCAAACGTGACTGGCTGGCCGACCCGCAGCAACTGACTCAGCTGCTACTGAACTTATTGAAAAACGCCCACGAAAGTGGCTCTGCACCAGCCCATATCAGCTTACGGTGTATTGAACTCAGCAACGAGTTGCAGCTGCAAGTCAGCGATAGCGGCGGCGGTATTACCCAGCAATTACTGGATCAGGTACTGGTACCCTTTTACAGCAGTAAACCACAGGGTTCCGGCATTGGCCTGACCTTATGCCGTGATATTGCCGAAGCCCATGGCGGGGGCATCAGCTTACGCAACACCACCTCAGTAGCAGGCACCAATGCTGTCAGTGGTCTGGAAGTTACGGTGCATCTGCCTGCCGCAACTGACAAATAAATTACTCCCACATCAGGCCGACATTCGCTTCCTGAGCTTTATGTAACAGTTTCAATAGCGGTTCAGCTCTGACATCCAGTCTTACCGGCACTGGTTTATCGTCGTCTTTATCTGCAGTTTCGTTTGCCGGCTGCTCGTCCCGGGCCGCTTCTTCCGCTGCCAGCTTTTGTAATTCCTGCTGTAAACGGGTCAGTGCTTCAGGCACGTCGTCTGCAAACATGGCGCTGGGGACTTTGGTATCCCGCCCCATCATTTGTAGCAATTGCAGCGCCACATTGGTGTGATAATCCACGTCCCTGCCTGCGTTGCTTTTAAAGGTAACCATGGTCTTTCCTCGTCATTTGCTGCTACTCTGATGCTAAGCATAACCTAATTTTATTTTATACCATGATTAACACCCGTTATATTCTCGCTATTGATCAGGGTACCACCTCCAGCCGCGCCATTATTTATGATGCACAGCTGCAACACATCGCCACCGCCCAACAGGAAATAAGTCTGAGTTATCCTGCATCGGGCTGGGTTGAGCAAAAGCCGGCTGAAATCTGGCACAGTGTTTTAACGTGTATCCGGCAGGTGCTGCGTAAAGCCGGTTTAAATGCTGTGGATATTGCAGCAATCGCGATAACTAATCAGCGCGAAACCACCGTTGTATGGGACAAAGACAGTGGCGAAGCCATTGCCAATGCAATTGTCTGGCAGGACCGCCGCACCACTGCCTATTGTCGTCAGTTACAACAGCAAGGTGCAGAGCCGTTAATCAGCCAGAAAACCGGCCTGAGAGCCGATCCGTACTTTTCTGCCAGTAAAATTAACTGGCTGTTAAACAATGTGCCGGGAGCCCGGGTCAACGCACAAGCCGGGAAATTGCGTTTTGGTACCATCGACAGTTTCCTTTTATGGCATCTGACAGCCGGCAAAGTACATGCTACTTACGCCAGCAACGCCAGCCGTACGGCGCTTTATAACTTGCACAGTCAGCAGTGGGATGCAGAACTCCTGCAACTATTCGACATTCCAATTAGCTTACTACCTGAAGTCAAAGACAGCGGTACCGAATTTGCACTCAGCTCACCAGCAGTTTTAGGCGCGGCTATTCCGGTGATGGCGATGCTGGGCGATCAGCAGGCAGCGTTACTGGGGCAGGCGTGTATTCATCCCGGTATGCTAAAAAGTACCTATGGTACCGGCTGCTTTGCTGTTGTGAATACCGGCGATACTATTGTCAAAAGCAACAACCAGTTATTAAGCACCCTTGCCTGGCAACTGAATGGCAAGGCAACTTATGCACTGGAGGGCAGCATTTTTATGGCAGGCGCCATTATACAGTGGCTACGCGATAAACTCGGTATTATCGCTCAGGCCAGTGATACAGAGGCCTTAGCCAGCCAGAGCAATTACCAGCAAACGGAGCTGCTAATTCCGGCGTTTACCGGTATGGGGGCGCCCTACTGGCAACCAGAAGCAAAAGCCGCCTTATTTGGCATGACCCGTGATAGCGGTAAAGTGCAACTGGCTGCGGCCGCACTGTGCAGCGTTGCCTACCAGAGTGCTGATTTACTGCATGCTATGAGTCTGGACGGGATTAAGGTTGGACAATTACGGGTAGATGGCGGCATGACCAATAACCGTTGGTTTTTACAAGCCCTGGCCGATTTGTGCCAGCAACCTGTGCAGCGTTGCAACACCACCGATGCCACAGCCCTTGGCGTGGCGTTTTTAGCCGCGCTTGGTCTGGGTTATTACGCTGATATTTCAGCAATCAGTTCAATCTGGCAGGCAGACTGGCAATTCACGGCCGATTTAGCGCCTGCTCAGCACGCTGCGTTGTATCAGCGCTGGCAATCAGCAGTTGCTGCGGTCATGTCACAGCAGCTATAGTAGTATCAGCTAAAACAAGTTGCAGGTAAGCATTATGGTTAAGGTACTGATCACCGGCTACGAGCCTTTTGCCGGTGAAACGATCAATACATCCTGGCAGGTTGCCAGCGCGCTGAACAACTGGCAGTTTGACGACGAGGTCACCGTGGTGGCCCTGCAACTGCCCTGTGTGTTTAAACAATGCCTGCTGACACTGGAGCAAGCCATTAACCAGCTGAAGCCCGTGCTGGTTATTATGCTCGGTCAGGCCGGTGGTTGCACTCAATTACAACTTGAAAAAATTGCCAGCAATTACATTGATGCTGCCTGCCCTGATAATGCGGGTCAGCAACCACGTAATACCCTTACCGCGTCACATGGCCCGGCGGCTTATTTCACCAACCTGCCGCTGAATGCTATGTTAAAGGCTCTGCAACATAAGCAAATACCGGCGCAATTATCGTTATCTGCCGGCAGTTATGTCTGTAACCACAGCTTTTATGGCTTAATGCACCTGATTAAAAATCAGTTTTCCAGTATTAAAGGTGGCTTTATTCATTTGCCCTATTTACCTGAACAGGTATTAACTAAACCCAATACCCCCAGTATGCCACTGGCTACCCTGATTACAGGCGTAAAAACAGCAATTGAAGCCAGCCTGCAGCAACGACCGGACCAGTTAGTGGTCTGATCAGGTGGCAGTAACCTATTAAGTATTCACTATAAAATTTTTAAAAATTAATGCTTGCATAAATTTTAAGCATTCTTTAAGATGCGCGCATTCGAAAGGCAAGTCATCTGAAAAGGTGATCACGCAAAGCTTCAGGTCTAACGGGGAAACCCTACGATAGCTGGGCTGCCGTCGCAAATTGCGATGTTTTATTCTGTTTCGTCCAGAGTTAAACGCATGACCTTTCGTGTACCGCAACCCAGGTTGCTAACAATGATCGTGAACTGACTCAATTCGGAGCTTGAATATGAAAACCAAAATTATCACCTTAGCCGCTGTTATCGCTGCCACCGCTTTTGTAAGTACTCCTGTTGCCGCCGACGATCAATTAGCCCTGTCTATTTGCTCTTATGTTGCTGCCGACAGCCGTAATAACCTGCGTAAAGTATTAACTGACAACCGTATTCGTTTGTCAGCAGTATACAGTGGTGTGGTATGTGACGGCTTGCCATTAGTTCGTCATGCCATTAAGCACAACGCCAATGAGACCGCTGAATTTATGATTAAGCAGTTACCAGGCAGTGTCGTTGCTGCGTCAGGCGATGCTGAGTGGGCTCAAAGCAATGGTTTTGCTGAATCACCGGTAATTAATGCTATTAAAGAACGTAGCGCCAGCTAAGACGCTGCCCGTTATCTCATTAAGGCGCCTGACGGCGCCTTAATTGTTTCTGGATTAAGCTTTTAACGCAAAGCAATGTTGTTTAACGTGTTCTGCAATGCCGACCCCGGCTTCTGACATAGTCAGATAAGTTTGATCAGCGCCGGCTGCAATAATGTCACGGGCTTCATCGTTGTGCATACTGTGCGATACGATAAAGCCGTTAAAACCCGAAGCCCGGAGTTTTTTGGCCGCAATCACCTTTGCTTCAACATCATTCATACTAAGAATAACGGCCTCAACCTTACCGTAATCCAACCCCTGCCAGAACACCTGATCTTCCGCGTCTGCGTAAAAAATATTAATGCCGCGTTGCTGATGATCACTTACTTTCGCCGGATCAGAGTCCATTGCGATAATATTGCGGCTGGCTTTTAAATAGTTATACGCCGAGGTGCCCGTGCGCCCCATGCCCATAATCAGTACGTCAGCATCACCCAGCGACACCGGTTGCTCATCCGGGTGATGAATATTCCGCTCTAATTTCAGTAGCCGGTTACACAAACGATCATACAGCGGGTGGGCCAGCCGGTTCAGCGGCGCAGAAATAACAAACGAAATAGCCACGGTTAACGCCAGCGGTACCAGCCATTCGGGTAATACTACACTTGCCACAATTAAACCAAACTCACTGTAATTGGTCAGGCTTAGGCTGGCCAAAAACGCACTTCGCGCTCTTAACTTAAATAGTACTAATAGTAAGAAGAATAATACGGCTTTTAGCGGCAGAATTAAGGTCATTACCCCGGCAAATATCCAGGCATTGGTATCTGGCAGGCCATCGATACCGATTTGCAGAAAAAACCCGACCAGAAAAAACTCTTTTATTGCCCATAAGGATTTTGACAATTCACCGGCCCGCGGATGTTTAGCCAGCATAGCACCAAATACCAACGCGCCCAGCTCTGAACTTAAGCCCACCAGTTCAAAACCCTGGCCACCGATCACCAGTGCCAGTAACAACCCAAACAAAATCAGCAAATCTTCATGGCCACTGGCATCCAGCAACTTGTACAATAGCGGCCGTATTAACGGTAATGCAAAAACCAGTAATGCCCATGCCGATGGCACGGTGCCGCTGGCCAGGCTCATAACCAGCAACGCCAGTAAATCCTGCACAATAAGGATACCGATAGCGACCCGGCCATGAAAGGCACGTAACTCGCGTTTACTTTCCAACACCTTAGCCGCCAGTACCGTGCTGGAAAACGCCAAGGCTATCGCCAGCATCAGCGCCTGATACCAGCTCACTTCAAATATAAACAGTACCGCAGGTAAAATAAGCACGATAGACAACGCAAAATGCAGCGTACCGCCGCCCAGCACTTCAGCTTTCGCCAGGCTGCGGACATTTAATTTCAAGCCGACGGTAAACAACAGCAACAGCACACCAAGGTGAGCAACATGATGAATAATAGATGGTCCCTCAGCCGGCAAGCTCATTTCGCTGGCAGAAGCGGCAATAACAAAGCCGGCTGCTAAGTAACCGATTAATGGCGGTAAGCCGATGAGCCGTACTAACAACCCTAATGAAAAGGCAAATCCTATCCAGACAGCTTCAAGCATTGGTTATCCCTAAATCAACTAACATCTCAAATATTGGCTCTTTAAATTACTCAAAATACTAATGCGGATCGTCAACATCGGTTTTACTCACTGGAGCTACATCATCTTTGCGCCGGCTGAACAAGCCACCATTTGCCCGCTGCAGCCATTCATTGTAGGTGCGGTGCACACCACGACGCAATGCAGCGGACGAGTTTTCCAGAACACCGATGCCCAGTAACACGCTGACTACCAGCACCGAGAGCTTTATCGCCACCAAATCCTGGCCTATACCAATACAGACACCAATCGAGGCCAGCACCCAGATAGTGGCGGCTGATGTCACCCCAAGCACCATGCCATCACGGCTTAACATAACCCCG
This sequence comes from uncultured Chromatiaceae bacterium, assembly GCA_963975465.1. Taxonomy (GTDB): domain Bacteria; phylum Pseudomonadota; class Gammaproteobacteria; order Enterobacterales; family Alteromonadaceae; genus Alishewanella. The sequence goes on along the minus strand of CAXBHB010000001.1, from coordinate 524,898 downwards.
GCCCCCAGAAAGCCAACACCGGTAATCACCTGACCAATAATCCGTGATGGGTCGGTCATAGCAGAATTAACCGACATAGATGCGGCAATAAACACATAGGTGCCCATTACAATTAAAATAGAGGTGCGGATCCCGGCAGGCTTACCACGTAACTGCCTTTCCAGCCCAATGATAAAACCACACAACAGCGCCGTTAGCAGCTCTGGCCAGCCTAACGGCGCTATTGAAAAAATCAGTTGCCAATCCACCATCATCATTCCTTACTTTAACCGGCTTGCCATTTTCGCTGCCTGCCATTCCGCCTGAGTAATCGCGGTTGTTTCGCCAGCGTGCTCCGGTTGCTGCTTTGCTTGTTGTTTTCGCTCAGCAACCTTTTGTAATATAGCGGCATTTTCAGCAGCTGACTGCTTATTCCAGTTAACTATTTCAATAATATGACGATAACAGCCCACACAGTACTTTGCTGTATTTAACCGGCAACAGGCAACACAGGGTGATTCAGGCGCGGGTAGCTCAGACATATTTTATCTACTCCTTCTGCACTCTGGTCGTATTGCTTTGAGCCAGAGCTTAACTTTGTCAGCACTTTATGCCAATCTGGCACGGTATAAAACGCTAACTATAACGAAAACCGCCACGGGAACCTACCAATGACCATATTTAAACCTTGTTTACTGGCACTGAGTATTGCCAGTTTTATGTCGTATGCCGAAGATAAAACCCCTACCTGGGATGTTAATGCGCCGCAAGGCCAGTTTGAAAGTGTCGACATTAATGTGCAACAAGGCAGCTGGATGAATATCACGGTAAGCCCGGACGGTAAAACGCTGGCCTTTGATTTACTGGGTGATATTTACACCATGCCAATTAGCGGTGGTAAAGCGACAGCACTGACCAACGATATCGCCTGGAATATGCAACCGGTATTCAGCCCGGACGGCAAAACCATCGCCTTTACCAGTGATCGTGACGGTGCTGACAATATCTGGTTAATGAATACCGACGGCAGCGAGCCCCGCGCCGTGACCAAAGAAACCTTTCGGCTGCTCAATAGCCCCGCGTGGAGCCCGGACGGCCAGTTTATTGTCGCCCGCAAACACTTTACCGCCAGCCGCTCATTAGGCGCCGGTGAGGTTTGGCAATATCATATCAGCGGTGGCAACGGGGTGATGCTGACTGAGCGGCCCAATGATCAGAAAGACCTTGGCGAACCGGCTTTTTCTCCCGACGGTAAATACATTTATTTCTCGCAGGACGACACCCCGGGTAAAACCTTTCACTACAGCAAAGACTCTGAATCGGGTATCTATGTTATTAAACGGTTCGAACGCGAAACCGGTAAAATTGAAGAAATTCTGGGTGGCGCTGGCGGTGCAATTCGTCCTACGCCCTCTTCTGACGGTAAATACTTAGCCTATATCCGTCGGGTAGATTTTCAAAGTACCCTGTTTTTGTACGATTTAGCCAGCGGCGAGCACATTAAATTATACGATGGCCTGGACCGCGATATGCAGGAAACCTGGGCTATTCATGGGGTATACCCTACCCTGAGCTGGACCCCGGACAACAAAGCGCTGTTGTTCTGGGCCGGCGGTGAAATTAAACGACTGACGATTGCCAGTAAACAGGTGGCCACGGTGCCATTTGAAGTGAATGCCAGCAAGCAAATCCAGACGGCATTACGGGTAACCCAGGATTTAGATAAAACCAACGTCGATGTCAAAATGCTACGTTTTGTTCAGGTCTCCCCCAATGGCAAACAAGCGGTGTTTAGCGCGCTGGGGCACTTATACATTACCGACTTAGACGACCCGAAACCGCGCCGGCTAACCAAACAAAATACTGACTTTGAGTTTTATCCGGAATTCTCCCGCGATGGCAAAGAGCTGGTCTATGTCAGCTGGAACGATCAGAGCCAGGGCGCGGTAAACCTGTTAAACCTGCGTAATGGCCGGGTAACCAAACTGACCAGCGAACCTGGCAAATATATTGAACCAACCTTAAGCCCGGACGGTAAAACCGTGGTGTACCGTAAAATTGGTGCCGGCCGCTTATTACCACGGCAGTGGTCGATAAATACCGGCCTGTATAAAATCAGTAGCCGCGGTGGCGACAGCGAATTACTGGCCCGCAATGGTCATGCGCCCATGTTTGGGGCTGGCAACGACAAAATTTATGCGATGGATTTTGGCAGCTCGCCCAGCTTTATCAGTATTGATTTGCAAAAACACACTCAGCAAACCTTGTATACCGCTAAATTTGGCACTGAATTTAAAATATCGCCAGACGGTAAATATCTGGCATTCGCAGACCGGTTTAAAGTGTTTGTGACCCCGTTTATTGAACGGGGTAAAGCCATTGATATCAGCGGCAGTGACAAGCAGTTGCCGGTTAAACAGTTATCAGTGCGCGCCGGTGAACAAATCAGCTGGAGTGGCGACAGCCGGAACCTGTACTGGAGTTTAGGCCCCGAGTTATACCACACCAGCATTAACGGTTTATTCGACAGCGCCAGCAGTGACGACTTCAAAGTTGAAAATGGTATTAATATCGGCTTTGAGGTACCAGCTGACATTCCGCGGGGTGTGGTGGCCTTCGTCGGCGGTCAGGTACTTAGCATGAAAGGCGATGAGGTCATTGCAGACGGCGTAGTTGTGGTTGAAAACAACAAAATTAAAGCCGTTGGCAGCCGCGGCGATATTGCCGTACCCAGCAATGCTAAAGTATTCGATATTACCGGCAAAACCATTATGCCGGGCTTATTTGATGCCCATGCTCATGGCAGCCAGGGTACTCAGCAAATTACCCCGCAGCAAAACTGGCAGAATTACGCCGGTTTAACCTTTGGCGTAACCAGTATTCACGACCCGTCAAACGACACCCGTGAAATTTTTGCTGCTAGTGAAATGCAACAAAGCGGCCAGATTGTCGGGCCGCGTATTTTCTCAACCGGTACTATTTTGTATGGCGCAGAGGGTGCCGGCTACACGTCGCATATCGACAGCCTGGACGATGCCAAATTTCACCTGGAACGGTTACAAAAAGCCGGCGCCTTTAGTGTAAAAAGCTATAACCAGCCACGGCGTAACCAACGCCAGCAGGTTATTCAGGCGGCGCGCGAACTGGGTATGATGGTGGTACCAGAAGGTGGCTCGTTAATGCAGCATAACTTAACGATGATTGTCGATGGCCACACCACTATTGAACATGCGCTGCCGGCAGCAAAAGTGTATGACGATATTAAACAGTTATGGCAGGCCAGCGGCACCGCGTATACCCCTACCCTGAACGTGGCTTATGGCGGTATCTGGGGTGAAAACTACTGGTACGACAAAACCGAAGTATGGAAACACCCCCGCTTAAGCCAGTATGTGCCCATGGATGTTTTAGCGCCGCGCAGTATGCGCCGCCCTACCGCACCAGAGCATCATTACAACCATTTTGAAGTGGTTAAAACGGCTAAGCAACTGCAGGACGTTGGCGTTACCGCCAATATCGGTGCCCATGGCCAGCGGGAAGGCTTAGGCGCACACTGGGAAATCTGGATGTTTGCGCAGGGCGGCATGAGCCCGCTGGAAGCGCTGAAAACCGCCACCATTAACCCGGCTAAAACCTTTGGTATGGATCATCAGCTAGGGACGATTGAACCGGGTAAGCTGGCCGATTTAATCGTTATCGATGGCAATCCGCTGGCCGATATCCGGGTCAGTGACAAGGTGATTTATACCATGGTAAACGGCAGACTGTTTGATGCCGAAAGTATGAATGAAATTGGCCTGCGCGAACGCCAGCGCCAGCCATTCGAGTTTGAGCCTAAGTAATCATTTTTTACTAGTACCACTAACAACAAGCCCCGGCCAACGCCGGGGCTTTTTTCTACCCCTTTCAACCTGTTCAAACCAACAGTAAACAATATTGAGTTTTTTATCTGCAACTCGCGGGCTTTCATCTTGTATTTTACAGACGCCAAATTGTATACAACAAAAAAACGCTTGATTTACATTCAGGTACAAGAATAGACTCAGGCAACTAAAAAAACTCAGAGGAAGTTTTGTCTGCAACTTGCGGGCAAAGATCCTTCTATTAAGTTGTTATGTGCCAAGGTAATTATGGTCTATCACTCTAAATTTACTCAAGTTGTTGCAGCCATATGCGGAATCATCATTGGTTGCGTAGTTTTATCTAGCCTATACGCAAGTTCTAGCTTAACACTCATTTATTTGGGCCTAATCGACTCTGATTTACATTCAAACGGTTGGCTGTTAATTATTGTTTATGGCTGTTTCTTGTACTGCTGTAGAGTTATGTATTTATTTGTACGCTTTTTTAGGACAATCACGGGCAAAATTAGCTACAACTCTGAAAATGTCTATTTTGAGCTAGGAAATAAATCCCAGACTTTTGAATGGAAAGATTTAATTAATTCTAAGGCTCATGCTGATTGTCAGATATTTTGTCTTTTCGATAACGACAAAAGGCACATTTTTTCTATTTGGGAGCTGGCAAATGGATATAAAGAATTTAGGGAGAGCTTTATTGTGGCTAATGGCACATAACAAACGCAGTCACAATCGGCCACTGCGTGGCCTGGACCTTAACCGCTGCGCGGGTTTCGGCCTGTGCTGCGAGCGTTAGGCCCCATAATAACAAGGAAATTTACCTGTGAAGAGTGTCGTCTTATCCATAATATTAATGCTTTCTATTTCAAACTCCTTCGCCGGCATGCTCCCGATGAAAAGCCTTATTATTCCTATTGATACAGCTGAAAATACTGAAGTAGCAGTAAATAAAGTAAGAGTAGCTGTTCTTACGAGAGGTTATGCATATCATCCTCAAAAGCCGGGGAAAGGAAAAATGTATATCCTCAAGTCAGAATATGACGTCACCGTATTGCTCAACACCAATACAAAAAATAAATTTGTCGAGGTTGTCTTTTATCAACTCAAAGACGATGGCTTTGATGCTTTTGCAGAAAAAGAGTTTTTGGAGTTAAAGTCTATGATTGTTGAAAGCCTTCCAGGGTTCAAAATTGAATCGTAGCCGTAGACAAAAAAACAGCCTAACAAAACAAGCAAGCGGACGGTTTCACCGCCGCTTCTTTCAGTGTTATGTGCTTCAGAAGTTGAGATTATGCATTTAAAGTTTTTGAGTATTACAATCCTTTTGATTATGTTGTCGGCGTGTGCTGAACGGCGAATTGATATAACTGATCGAAATGGAAAAATAGTTGGTGGTTGTATTGCTGGGTTTGACTGGCATCTTCATGGATTACAAGACTCAATTGATTATATGCTTTATCAATGCGCTAAAGAGTCAATAGCGGCGGGATATTCCATAACTGATAACTCACTACTTGAAAAGGATTTTTCTCTACCCGATCCTCCAGCGGGTAAATCGTGGAATAGGAAATTAGCAATAGAGAGCTATAAAAAAGGGGACATTACAGAAAGGAAATTAGGGTATGTTCTTGCTGAGATTGAATACAGTTACCAAAAAATAATAATGGCAGCTGAAGATGACCTGTCGGAGGGTAAAATAGATAAGGTAGAATTCAATCAGATAGCCAGAAAAGCTAGATTTGAGTGGCTTGGTGAGTAAAGCACATAACAAACAACTGTTGTCGCTCACTGCGTTCGCAGGGACAGTAACATGCAGGCTTCTGTCGCTTCGCTCCAAGTTAAGCCTGAATGTTACTGCCCCAAAGTTGGGCGTTAAATTGCATAGGGAAGTCATGCGTATATTTCTGTCTTTTTTATTAATAATTTCAAGCTTATCGGCTTCAGCAATTGTGGTCCGTCATGATGTTGATGACAAAAAATATCTTGCTGACTCTGCAGATTTTGCACCATTGGCAACACTGTATGTTGATGGGGCTCATGGCACATTAATTAAGCCTGATTGGATTGTGACTGCCGCTCACGCAACTTTCTGTATTAATTCTGGTAGCTACATCGGTCTAAATAATGGCTACCACAAAGTGGAAAGTGTCTTTGTTCATAAAGATTATCAGCCAGGTAAAAGTCACGACATTGCGTTAATAAAATTAGTAAATCAAATAAAGGATGTAGAACCGGCGAGTTTGTATGAAAAAACAGATGAAGTTGGCAAGATAATATGGTTTATCGGTGTTGGCGGCACTGGAAATGGGCTAACCGGACAAACGGTTGATAATTATGAAAATGGCGGAGTTTTACGAAAAGCCGAAAATCGAATCGAACAAGCAGAGGGGCCGCTATTAAAATTCAAATTTGACAGAGATGATGCAGCTTTACCACACGAAGGTGTTTCTGGTGGGGGCGATAGTGGCGGCCCAGCCTATCTGACTATTGACGGTACGAGCCACTTACTCGGTATTAGCTCCAGAGTTGAAGGCGGCGATATCGGGAAGTACGGTGTAGTGGAAGTGTATTCCAGAGTGTCTTTCTTTAAGCCTTGGATTGAAACAATCACGACTGGCGAAGATGCTGATCAGCGGCAACTAGCACTTCCAAAATTGGAGCGCCTTCCTGCAGGCCTCACAGAACAGATTTTACCCGAAGTGTGTTCTGACATCGGGTTGAAACCAAATGCAATTTAACAAATTGCTTAATTTCGTTCCGGCCACAAAAAGCGTGGCCTCCACTAGACTGCCTAAGCTGCGCTGCGGCAGCCAATTAGCAAAGCGTTAGTTTTACTATGCGCTACATTTTAAAATTAGCGATAATTACACTTCTTTTGGTAGGTTGCTCGTCATTAGGCGGTTTTGTTGAATCGAGTGCTCCGAACGAAACTTTTATTGATATCATAGGTGGTATCGACAAAAGCTTTTCATACAAATTTAAGGTGGAATATCGAACAACCACTGAGTTAAATCAGTGTACAACGTACCATCTGGCATTAGGAAAACGTATTGCTCAGCAGTTCGAATTTGACTACTACCCTGACATAAAAGGATCTACATATTTGGTTAGATTACCTTTACGAGAATTAGAACCGAATACTCCTTGTAATTGGAAACCAGTAATGGCCTTTTTGTGTGTAAATTCAGCTGGCAAAGAACCAACATCTTGCACAAGTATCTTTTCATTTAGAGGGGTGCAAGATATAGGCCCCGTTACAAAAATAGAATGCACCAATAGTAACTTTTGCTCAGACAGTGAAAGTAATATTGGCAGTGGCGCTATAAATGAGTTTAATAGGACATATCAAGTTGATATTGTTGCTAGATAAACCTAACAAGTTAAATCATCGGAAACCGTCTGCTCTTGACAGTTTGTAAGTCGCTTAGCTAGGCAATATAGAAATAATAGAAAAGGAGTTTTCGTGAAAAAAATAATACTGTGTTTGGCTGGTGTCATGTGCTTTAGCGCGGGTACTGTGGCTGATGATTTTGATTACGATGCTTTCGTTAGAGCTTATTTCCATGCACAGGTAATGACTCAGCAACCGAATGCGACAAAGGAAGACCTTGAGCACTATTTATCATTTCTTACTGATGATATTGGCAATCAGCATTTTCCAAATGCACCAGATGACTCTCGGGAACCTGATGGCAAAGAAATGATGCGTAAGGGAATGAGTCGCTATCTTGGTGTTCATACAGAGTATCAAGCCGAGATTATTGATTATCAGTATGGTTATAACGCTGTTTCAATAAAGCACAAATTCTCAGCCAAAGGTAAGCGATCTGACGGTTCGGATTTTAGCTACAGCAAAGTAGCTCTGGATGTGCTTGAACTTGAAAATGGCAAAGTCTCTGTTATTCGTCGGTACAGTGAATAATTTACTGAGTAATATTGTCGCCAGCATAAAGTACTGATGATAAGGTCAAGCTGTCGACAGTGTTAAGTATTTTAGGGAGATAGTATGATTAATGAATTTAAAAATTGGTGGAACACAGTACCAAAAGCTCAGAAAACGGGCCTGATAGTGTTAGCGGCATTAATTGGAGCCGTTCTTCTGTTCAGCTTCGGCGTGACTATTGGCTCATCTGTCGGCAAGGCGTTGTAAACTTTCGTTAAAAACGTAACTTCATTATTTAAAGCCCCTTCACACCCAGTGCAGAGGCTTGTTTTAGTACTAACTTATCGCCAATAGCATCGACTGCGCGGCGTCTATATAAGCATTTACATCATCGCCAGTGCCCTTTACTTTCAGCCTGTGGGCATACGCCAGCCGGGCACTCATTACAAACCAGAATAACGCGCTGATAAAGCCAACAATGCGCCACAATGTAGTTTTTGCCCACTTCAGTGCAAACGCGACAGACAGCACATAAAGCACAAAACCCGCCAGTTTAGACGATGCCCAACCATTTACGAACGGATACAACTGCAGCGGATTAACCATTACCATATAAATCGCGGTGACAATAAACAAGGTGTATAAAATATGCGGGCCAATTTTCAGTAGCTTGTTATTGACCTTATCAGAGCCCTTAATCGTTAAGGCAAAGTTGATCAGAAAAAACACCAGCGTCAGCGCAATTATAGTTAAGTGGGTATGCTTTATTATCATGTACATGGAGTATGTCCCTGAGTTTATTATTTTCGCTGCCAATATAACGTTATTTAGCCGGCATGACGATGCTGACGCGATAAATGGCTTGGTATCCATTCAACTACAGCAATAAACTAAAATAAGTAACACGCTCTGGTACTTCAAAAAGGACAGTTAAATGGATATCGAGTTTTATGACTTCAGACAGGAGCTTGGCTCTGTTGAATGGCTGCGTAGCCTGCCGAATGGAATGCTGAGCGAGAAAATTGATATCAGATATAGTTCGGTGCACATTACAAAACTGAAAAACGGCTACCAGGTCTACGTCGGCCCTAAAAATACTGAAGCAGGTGGCGATGCCATTACTGTCACATTAGACAATGACTTTAAGCTTATAGACTATGAAATTGAAAGGATTGCGCACAGCCCTCAGTTTGAATAAAGATATCCCTATCGCCTTGCCAAGCCTATTGTTATCAGCGACGTGTTGCCTGCAAATAGCGCCGGCAACACTCTGGTGTGACGGCGCCACAACATATGGGGTTAGCGGTACTAGTTTTGATGCCCTAACACATTTTTTTCGCTTTTTTTGGTCGCTTTCGCCGCTTTCTTTTCTTTGGCGGTTAATAACGGTTTCTTTTTAACGTCTTTTTTACTGTCCTGGCCTTTGCTCATGATATTCACCTGTAATGAAACGACGCTCTGGTAAGGGCCCACGGCGGACACCTTACGCTTTGCAGTATGGGCTTTATTTTATATAGCGCAATAGCCCCATTATCCGCGCCCTACTTTATTTCAATAAGCACGTCGTTACGGTGCAACATTGGTAGGGTTAGTAGCCCGGTGTAGCCATTTGCGTTAATTGATTTGTTAAAACAGCTATTAGAATTAAAATTTAGTAAATAATATATGTTGCCTGAAGTTAGGCAATTGCGGCATTATCTGTCGCTGTTATATCCGCCTGATCATTACTGGAGTAAAAATGAAACTGTCAAAAACCGTTCTTCTGCTGAGCTTTCTATTTATATCGCCGATATGTTTGGCCAACTCAGATTCACAGAAAGAAGCAGAAAAGCTATTAAACACAATGGGGATGGAACAGGCGTTTGAGCAATCTATTGACCAAATGTTAGATATTCAGCTGCAACAAAACCCTGCCCTGGCACCCTACAAAGGCGTAATGCAGGAGTTTTTTAGCAAACACATGAGCTATGACATTTTAAAGCCCGAGATGTTAAAGATTTATGCGAACGCTTTCACCGCTAATGAGCTGAAAGAAATTAATAAATTTTACGCGACAGACGTGGGAAAAAAGACTATCAAGTTAATGCCTACCCTTATGGCACAAGGTGGTCAAATTGGTGCAGCCCGGGTTCAGGCAAATATTGACGAACTGCAGACAATGATAAAAGCGGAATCAGAACGTTTAAAAAGCGCAAAATAGTTATGAGTATCGAATATATGGCGCGATAAGTATTTTATACATTACTCATTGTTCGCCATAAATTTTTTTGTGTAGAGAGAATCATGACTAAGAGTATATTATCCGGATTTTTATTTTTAATGGTTTGTAGTCCGGCGTTGGCACTTAAAAAGCCGGTTAACGGCATTGAAATATCAGAAAAAAGTGCGAGTCAGATGGGACTGACAGCGACGAAAAGAACATTTTTTGGCCAAACACACTTTACGCTTGAAACGTCTGCGGAATTAAAGGAAAAGTTGCACCAGATTACTGTGACAATGTACTCCGCCAGTGAATGGGTAAGCGACATTGATTCAAGCATACCTGATTTAAAAAACGCCCATAGATACCTTTACAACCAAAATGTTATTAAAAGAATAGAGGTTTTTATTATTTACAGAACAGGCGAAATGTACCGGGTAGCATACGATGCCTCATCACCATAGTGCAGATAGCATACATGTCTTTACCTGACACAACAGGTCAGTAGCACTGGTAAGCGTAACGACTTCAGAAACCCTATTTTATTTCAATAAGCACTTCGTTACGGCGCAGCATTGGTAAGGTTAGCGGGCCGTTATAACCCGCCTCCACCGGCTCACCGATAGCGGTGTAACCATTGACATTAATCCAGTCAGTTAACATTTTGCTATGCCTGGCGACATTGCGGTTACTCAGGGTTCCGCTAAATTCAATCGCAGCAACTTTGTAATTTTTCAGCTCAGTAACTTTTACATCAGGGTTAGTGGGTTTGGGCGTCGTTTGCAGGGTAAATTCTTTTGGCATAACAAAAGACATCATCGCTTCACCGCTGCGGTTATCCATAAATACCGGTGCCGTCATGGCAATTTCAGTGCCTTGATTGTTATTATCAGCCTGTTTGCTGTCGCCCATAAATACCGGCGCGGTCATTGCTATTTCGGTTGCACCTTCATTTTCGCCGCCAATATAACGGAACAGCTTTCGAAAAGCACTGTTACGGCCCTCGCCCGCCATGCTGGTTGATACCAGCACCATAGCGTCATAATTGCGTACTTCAATGTTTTGTTCAGGATCCGCTTTTAACAGCGTATAGGGGGCGGATTCAACATTGCTCTGACCGAAAACGGAACACCCTACTAACGATAATGAGGCAATAACAGACAACAGTAATTTCATGCTGTAACCCTTAAATTCGGAAATTTAATGGCTTATACGAACCTTACTGCAATAAAGAACAATTATTTTCAGCAATTTTATTCTGGCGCCTGCCAGCCCTCCGCTGCCTTCGTTTGACAAACCGGGTTGCCTTCAGCCACCAGTGACTCGGCAAAAAACCACTCTTTAAAAACCTGCCACTCAGTGTTAATCGGGCTTTGGCAGCGGCCATTTGCGATACTGGCAAATTCTTGCTCCGTGCATTGTGGGGTGTCGGGTAGCTTACCCCGATATGCATAGGCGTAAACCACCTGGCAATGATTGCTGACATAGGTACGAAATACCACCAACCAGCCCTGCTGATAACGGACCAGGCTAAAGCTTGGGATGTTGTGCTTAACCGCAGCAGCAATAATTTCAGGCGCCTCGGCCTGCTCAAGTAAAGCCAGCTCGCCATTTTGACGCTGGCGTATTTGAATTTTTTCACCGCGGCGCCAGGCAAAGCCGTCGTATTCAGTGGCCGATGCTGCTGTTGTTAAGGCATTTAAACCGGCTAAATCACGGCTGACTTCCTGGCGGATAGTGCGTGCTACCTGCTCGGCTTCTGTTAAAGTTTGCATGTTATCGCAGGACGTTAACAGCAATAACGCCAACGCCACAATCCATTTTCTAGCCACTTTTCGCACCTTTATCAGCAGAACTTATACCGTTAGCCCACTCACCCGCTTTCAAACCGGCCCAGCAGGCTAACAGCCAGAGCATTAATGACAAAATAACGTAACCTGTTGCCAATGCTATTTTTCCCGCTTGCAGTAATTGCATAAACTCCAGGCTAAAAACAGAGAAGGTGGTAAAACCGGCACAGACGCCACTTAACATAAACTGCTTTTGCCAGACCGATACCTGCCAGCAGCCGGTGTCGCCGGTCAGTATGGCGTAGCAGCCAATCCAGAATGAGCCCAGCATATTGACCATTAACGTAGCCAGCGGCAAGCTGGTATCGAAGTTTGTCAGCCATAACGAAGCGCCAAAACGCAGCACCGCCCCCAGGGCACTACCCAGCCCCACCGCGATAAATAAGCCGGGCCTTACCAAAATAAGCCCCCTGCAGCATAACCGCAGCATACCAGGCTAAGACACAAACCAAATGAAAGAGCGACATTCAGCAGCGCTTGCTGATAATGGCGGCTTTGCCACAAACTGATAGTTTGCAGGCTAAATGATGACACTGTGGTGTAACTGCCCAGAAAGCCGACCATAATAACCAGGCCCGCAGCCGATAAATCAGGCCTTGCGGCCAGCATAGCGGCTGCAACTCCCATCGCCAGCGCGCCGCTACCGTTTATCAGCAAGGTAGCCAGCGGAAACTGTACCCCCCAATATCTGGCGATAATCGCGGTAACAGCAAAACGCAGCATGCCAGCTGCTGCGGCAGAAACTGACAGTAGCATCAATAATTGTGCGGGGTGGGTTTGAATGTTCAAAAGATCGTCTTATTTCGGATTTAACAGTAATAACAACTGGTTGCGGTTTTGCTCAACGTCCAGAGCGTCAAACGGCAGCACCAGGTCGTCCTTACCGTTGCCGGTTAAATCGGCCACCAATACTCTGCGGGAGTCTCTGGGTAACGCTAATTTTACCCGCTCCGGCCGGCGACTGAATAAGCGGCCGGGTTCAGGGCCATAGAACTTCAATTCATCGCCACCCTCACCGACTATCAGGCTCAGCTGGCCGCTGCCATCCAGGTTAGCCAACTCAAACAGCGGCATATCGTATCGCAGGTTACTGATGCTGACATCAATAGTGGCATCTTGGCGGAAATCTGGCTCGGAACTGTACTGACGCTGCTCGTTTAACAGATAAAAATCGATATCAAGCTTAGCACTACCGCGCAGTAGCACCCGTACTATGGTACCTACCCCAAAGTCGGTGCTGGGAATATAAAAATCCTGACGGCCATCGGCGTTAAAATCTGCTATCACCACATCAATAGGCGAGGTATCGGTCGTGATCCGGGTATCGGGCTGCGCATTAAACGCTAAACCGGTAGCCGTTTGCATGCCAAAATGCACCCGGAAACTATTGTTGCGCTCCAACGCATCAGCCAGTTGCTCGCGGTTGACGACTATATCAGCAATGCCATCACCATCAATATCGGTTATATCCCTCACAGTATCAATATTCTGACCACTATAACTACGCCCGGCATCATTACGTTGATCGGCTTCCTGTTCAGTCGACAAACTAACAGGCCAATTCTGGGTTACCGGTTCCGTGTTAAAGCCACCATCGGCCAGTTGATAGAACACCTGAAACTTTCCGTCGACAGCAAATACCAGATCGAGTCGTTCATCTAAATCAACATCGGCTATAAAGTGACGTCTGGGCTCATAACTGGGGCTGTCCCGCCAACTGGTCACAAGCGCATCAATATTAAGCGAATAGTGTTTGAAACTGCCATCAGCTTGCTGGCGAAACAGCTGGCTCTGGTTAAAATCGGTAAGCAGAAAATCAGCCTGGTTGCTGCCCAGTTGCAGCACAAAATCAGTGCTGCGCAGGCGGTTTTTATCCAGTACCCGGTAGATAGATGGACTTGTCAGCAGTGGCAAGGTCTGTTCAGTAACCGGGTTGTACCAGCTAATGCCATTTAACGTTAAGAAAACCAGCGTTTGCTGCGACGATACGGTATTTGCTGCGCCAAAACTGCCGGCTAAATTTGCCTGACTGAAATACTGGGCATTGGCCGGAATTGCGATTGGTTTAACCTGATAATTGCTTAAATTTACCAGGCTTAACCAACGGTCAAACTGACTAAAACCCGAGACCGCTAATAGCCTGGCATCAGCCAGATGAACAATATTACCGTTGGCCGGATGGCCCAGCGCAATAGTCACTTTATCTAACTGTTTGGCTGCGAGCGGTAAACATACTAAAGCGAATAATACAAAACGATACATTAAGATCCCTGCGAAGGCTTAGCTGACAATAAGACGATTAATAGTGGGTACTGCGTTTACTGGCAACAAACACGGCCGGATCAGTGTCACGGGGCTGCGCCAATGGTATTTGTAGCTTAATCTGGCTGACTTCACCTGTCGACAGCATTAATTGCCAATGTTGCTGTAACTGCTTAACAAAAGTGCTATCTATCGACTTTCTGCTAAAAGCAAAATAGACCGGGTTTTCATGGATCACAAACAGCTTACGGTACAATTTTTGTAAATCATTCTGTTTTAATAGCTCGTCGACAATCGCTTCGTCTTCCAGCGAGGCCATCACCCGGCCGGACACCAGCATAGCCAGTTTTTGCTGGTTGCCTGCAGCAGCAAAGATCCGGGGTAATAATGCCGGGTTGTCCTCCAGTAACTGCTGCCAGAGTGGGCCATAATAGCCACCTTCCGCCACCGAGATAGTGCCGTCTATCGCGACCAATTGATGTAAGTTTTTGACAGTATCAGGCACCCGCTGTGACGCCACCACCACCATCCGTTCAGAATGGTGCGGGCCAACAAAATAACTGTACCTGGCGCGCTCGTCAGTCTCAGACATGCCAACCATAATATCCAGCTGGCCATCTTCCAGCATTTTGATTGCCCGGCCTGCAGGCAAAGCAACAAACTGCAAGCCGCAGTCAACTTTGCCGACCAGCGTGCTTAACAGTGCATAGAATTGCTGCGAAACCTGGGTATTGTTGTGTGAGCCCACGGCGTCGTGCTGTTGTTCAGACTCTATTCTTACCGTTAACTGGCAAGGGGTTATCGGCTCTGCCAATGCAGCTGTACTTAATAATATGAGTACGCCTGAAATTGCTACCAGCAGTGAAGATCTTGGCATTAACAACCTTCCTATATTCGTCGCTGAGCACACTATAGCGCCGCCATCTGGCGGCAGCAATAAAAAAGGCCAGCATGCTGCCGGCCTTCATAACGCGGTTTTATTTAACGCGCGTTAGTACTTTCAAAAATTTTATCGGCTGAGGCAGCGACAAAGCCGCTGTACAGCATGCCGCAGCTTAATGGGTGGCGGCGGGCGAACTCGTAAAAGCAGCTGGGAATAGTAGCAACCGTGTCGCTGAATTGCACCGGATGCAAATCGGCCAGGGTGGATGACTGTTCCAGGTACACTTCAGGAGTGCCTTTAATCTCACCACCCGAGGTGTTCAGCAAAAAGCCGGCGTGCTTCAGCGCGGTGTTAACCTGCTGCAGGGTGTCGAAGCTGGCCAGCTCGTTAACACTAACGGTAAAATGATTCGCACGATAGCCCCATGCAGCAACCCAAGCGGCGTATTCACTTTCCGCCAGTAGTTTTTCATAGGTGGCCTGGCTTACCTGCCAGTGCGTGCCACTATATAAAAAGTTATCTGCAGTTACCGCCTCTTCGGGTATTTGCGCAACCAAATCGGTAATGGTGTCACGCAGGTATGCCGAGCATTTATCCAGCAACAACTCAGAGATAAATACCTTGGGCTGGTTGCGATCCGGATGCTCAAAATGCTTGGCGTACAGCTTTTTCGCTTCGAAATGATACTCGCCGCATTCTTCATAACCCAGCGCGATAAAGTGCGCAGCCAGTTTATTCAGGCTTACTTTATCCAGGTTAAAGGTGCGCAGCGCAATATGATCATTAATCACATCATCCTGCTGTGATGAGCCGAGCAGCTGGTGCACTTTTTTGGCCGACGGCGTTACAGCAACATAGTCTTGCCATAAGTTGGCGAACAGGGCATTTACATCAGTGTGCATATCTACTCCGGTTTAGGTCTAATCACAATTTTTAAAAAGGTTATATTAATAAGGCGCATTATACGGCAAATGCGCGTTTTCAGGCTTTATCCAAATAAATAAAACGTGCCATCTCGCCATTACTCAGCTGCAGCACAGCAGCCAGTTCAGGGCTGATAATCAAAATATTGGCGGCCTCGTCAAAGCGGGCGGCTTTACTAAAACTAGCCCGGAAATCTTTAATCGCAGTATTGGCCACCGCAAGGGTAAGTTCGCCCTGCGCTGACGTTGAATCATTCGCGATTTTTACCGGTACTTTTTTACTGGCCGCTACCGATTTTATCTGATTAAGTGGCGCTTCAACCGTTGGGCCGGCGTCAAATAAATCAATATAGCCACGATGACTAAAGCCTTCCTTTTCCAGCATTCGCAGCGCAGGCTTGGTATTTTCATGCACCTGACCAATCACAGCCTGCGCACTTTCTGGCAGCAAACCGACATAGATTGGGTGGCGCGGCATCAGCTCGGCAATAAAGGCTTTTTTACCTACACCAATCAGCTGATCGGCTTTTGGGAAATCAATAGTTAAAAACAGTTTTTGTAACCAGTTCCAGAATGGTGGCTGGCCATCTTTATCTGCTGCACCGCGCATCTCCGCAATCACTTTGCTGGAAAAGCGCTGTGGGTGTTCGGCCATAAATAAAAACCGCACCTTGGACAAAAACCGCCCCGCATGATTCCGCCGGTAGCTTTCGCGCAAAAACAGCGTACAAATCTCAGACGCACCGGTATAGTCATTACACAATGTCAGCGTCGTAAGCTGGTTCATCACGTTTAACTCTGCACTATGATGAATAACGGTGTTTTGCTGAAAATGATACAACGGCGTTTGCAAACCCACGGCAGCTTCGATACCGGTAGTGCCTACAATCTCACCGCTGTCAGTGTCTTCCAATACAAACAGGTAACCCTGATCACCCGGCGTGGTTACATCGGCATTAAAACTTTTTTCAGCGTGCTCAATTTTTTGGGTCAAGCGGCCATCGTGCACCGGCAATGACGTAAAGCCATGACCCGATTCAATGGCAATTTGTTTTAAGGCCGCAAAATCCGCGGCAATGATTGGCCTGATAACCAGCATATGTCAGGCCTGCTTTGCCGTAGCGATTTGAGCAATGGCTTGCTCAAAACGTGCCATACCAGCAATAATATCGTCATCAGGAATAACCAGTGATGGTGCAAAACGGACCACATTCATGCCGGCGACTAAAGTCATTACGCCGTGCTCAGCACCCGCCAGCATAATATCGCGGGCTTTACCGGCGTAATCGGCATTTAACACCGCACCAATTAATAAGCCCATGCCCCGCACTTCACTAAATATCGGGTATTTTGCGTTAATGCGCTTCAATTCCTGCTTAAACAATTCGGCTTTATGCTTCACGCCACTTAATACCGCAGGGGTGTTAACGGTATCCACAGCCGCCAGCGCAACTGCGCATGCCAGCGGATTGCCGCCATAAGTAGAACCATGCGTACCTACTACCAAATGCTTGGCAATCTCGGTAGTGGTTAACATGGCACCAATCGGAAAGCCGCCACCCAGTGCTTTAGCGGTGGTTAAAATATCGGGGGTAACGCCATAGGCCATATAGGCATAAAGCTCGCCGGTACGGCCAACGCCGGTTTGTACTTCATCAAAAATCAGCAAGGCGTTATTGGCGTCACATAATTCACGCACGCCTTTAATAAAATCACTTGTTGCCGGTACCACACCGCCCTCGCCCTGCATCGGCTCAACCATGACTGCGCAGGTATTGGCGTTGATCAGAGCTTTTAAACTGTCCAGATTATTAAATTCTGCATGTTCAATACCTTCTGGCTTAGGGCCAAAACCATCAGAATAAGCCGGTTGCCCGCCTACTGTTACGGTAAAGAAGGTACGGCCATGGAAACCCTGCTTAAACGAAATGATCTGATCTTTTTGCTCGCCATATTTATCTTTAGCGTAACGACGGGCAAGTTTTAACGCTGCCTCGTTTGCTTCAGCGCCCGAATTAGCAAAATAGACTTTTTCAGCAAAAGTATGTTCAACCAGTGCTTTGGCCAGCAACAACGCCGGCTCGTTAGTTAACACATTCGATAAGTGCCATAACTTGTCGGCTTGATCTTTTAACGCGCCCACTAACGCCGGATGACAGTGACCCAGACAGTTAACCGCAATACCGCCGGCAAAATCGATATATTCTTTGCCAGCCTGATCCCAAAGCTTTGAACCCTGACCTTTTACCGGAATTATTTGCGCCGGCGCATAGTTAGGTACCATCACGTCATCAAATAAACTTCTGCTTACAACCATTATTAACCTCTGTTTTTTAGCTAAGACCCTGGCGCCGTTGTTTTTAATCGTGGTTTTGGCCAGAGCAAAATGAATACCACTATTATATTGGCGAGCTTACGCAATGTGCAGTATTATTATTGACAATTTAATAGGTAAATATGTCATTTTAACGGAAGGATTTATCAAAGTGCCAGAAAGCTCTTTAAAAAATGCCAACAGAAGCATCATTACCCGGGAAGATGAAAAGCTGTTAGCCGTGCTGCAACATAACGCCCGGGCCAGTATTTCCGACTTAGCCCGTCAACTAAACTTGTCGCGTTCAACAGTACAAACCCGCCTGCAAAAATTGGAGTTAAGCGGGGTAATTAAAGGTTATACCGTGGAGTATGGTGACGAATATCTGGCGACTTTAGTGGCCGCACACGTCAGTATTAAAGTGCGCCAGAAACTAACGGCCCGAACCAATATTGAATTAAAACAACTGCCCCAGGTCGCCGCACTGTATGCTATTAGCGGCGAGTACGATCTAATTGCCATTGTCCAGGCTCAAAATACCGAGCAGTTAAGCCATATCCTGGACGATATCGGCAACCTGGAAGGGGTTGAACGCACCACCTCGTCGGTTATTCTGGAAACCAAATTTAAACGTTAAGGAAGCTGCAGCATGGCACAGCACCAACATCAGGTAAGCCTGCGCGAAGCCTTTTTGTATTGGCTGAAACTGGGCTTTATAAGTTTTGGTGGCCCGGCGGGACAGCTGGCGATGATGCACCAGGAACTGGTAGAAAAGCGGCGCTGGCTATCGGAGCAGCGTTTTTTACATGCGTTGAATTACACCATGCTGTTACCCGGCCCGGAAGCACAACAACTGGCAACTTACATTGGCTGGCTGCTACATGGCAAACGCGGCGCTTTTATCGCCGGGGGACTGTTTATTCTACCCTCTTTCTTTATTTTGTCATTGCTGGCCTGGTTATATCTGGCACACGGCGATTTACCGCTGCTGCAAGGTGTGCTGTATGGCATTAAACCCGCCGTTACCGCCATCGTGTTGTTTGCCGCCTGGCGTCTGGCGAAGAAAACCCTGCATACCCCAGCCCTGGCAGTGTTAGCGTTGTTGGCATTAATTGCTATTGCCGGCTTTGGTTTCCCCTTCCCGCTAATAATACTGGCAGCAGCGCTGAGCGGGTTAATTCTGATGAAATGGTGGCCGAGCCAGCTGGCGCCAGACTCTGCTGTGGCCAGTGGCCTAGCAGAGTCTGCCGCCCTGATCAATGATGACAGTTCGCAATCAGCAACAGGGTTTAGCTGGCGCAAACTGTTAGCTGCTGTAGCAATAGGTGTTGTTATCTGGCTGGCCGTAATTGGCCTGTTAGTGGCTATTTATGGCTGGCACAGCACTCAAACCCAGCTGGCCTGGTTTTTTACCAAGGCTGCATTGCTTACCTTTGGCGGTGCTTATGCGGTATTACCTTATGTGTATCAGGCTGCGGTAGAGCATTACCAGTGGTTAAGCGCGCTGCAAATGATGGATGGTCTGGCGCTGGGTGAAAGTACGCCAGGGCCGTTAATTATGGTAGTAACCTTTGTCGGTTTTGTGGCTGGCTGGAGCGAGCAGTTGTTTGGCCCTGAGAGTTTAGTCCAAGCTGGATTCATGGCGGCGGCCATCGTCACCTTCTTCACCTTTTTGCCATCTTTTCTGTTTATTATTGCCGGCGCGCCATTAGTAGAAGCCAGCCGGCAGCAAGCGGCGTTTACCGGCCCGCTGACGGGCGTTACTGCGGCGGTAGTCGGGGTAATTGTAAATCTGGCACTGTTTTTTGGCTACTATGTGCTGTGGCCAGCTGGCTTTAGCGGTCAGTTTGATGCCATAGCATTGCTGCTGGCTATCATCGCTGCAATAGCTTTGTTTGCGTTTGGCCAGAGTATTCTGCGAGTGCTGGCAGCCGCAGCAGCAGCCGGCATGTTACTTAGTTTGCTCTAAGGCCTGATCTAACGCCTGAGCAGGGTAACAGTCGGCACCCGCTCTTGTTGCCACAAAACCGGTGTCGCTTTCAGGTAATTTATCATCGCCAGAGCCGCCACTTTGCAATCATTGCCTGGTGTTTTACACGGCAAGCCTGCACTCTGCTGATATTCCGGCACAAAGGCCTGCTGGCCGCTGCTATCAGTTTTCACGGCAACCCGTCTTACCGGATATAGTGCCAGTTGCTGCTGTTCAATGATGATATCAATCCGATCAGTACGTTGTTGCTGTACCTGCTGCAACCGCTGCCAGCCATCGTTACCATTGGCTAAATAATTAGTGGTCGCCAGGCTGTATTTTGTATCAGGCTCTATATCCTGCCAGCGCTCGCCCTGTAACCATTGCAACTGATCTAACACCGCCTCACCATTTTTATCTTCCCGTGCAATATACCGCAGGTGGCTGCTATAAGGGAATTTGCCGGCATGCGCGCCCGCAGGCAGGGTGGCACTAATCACCTGCTGCAACAACTCGCGAAGCTCGTAGCCGGTAACCGTCAGAATGCTAAGCGGGGTATCAAATGGCAATACTTCTAAGCGGACATGGCCCTCAAAAATAGCCCCTGCGTTCAGATCAGCCCGGATATTACCGGCGCCAATCAGGGTAAAATCAACTTCGCGACCGGTTTTAGCCCGCACCGCCGGCTGATTTAACCAATAATGCATGGCATCGGTAACATGGCCTGCCAGCTCGGAACCATGCTGATCGCTGCCAGCAGTGCCCGGTAAACGCACATGATTTATGGTTTGCTCGGTTACACTGATTTGCTCGCCATAAGCCTGCTGCACCGCGGGTAGATATACGGTATCCAGCACCTGACGCAGCGCCTGATCTTCATCCGTAATAACGGTGCGTTGAAGCTGGTTGATATAACGTTCAATACTTGCCTGTTCGTCCGGCGCAATACGGCTATTTTCATTACGTAGTGCCAGCGTGAAGTAATCACGGCTGGCCAGTAAGGTGTTTTCACCCTGACACTGGCGTAAACGCCCGGCAGCGTCAAACTGCAGCTCAGCGGCTCCCACCGCCTGGGCGAACTGGCCGGCCTGGACGATACAGGTTTGACCCTCGCCATCCGGGTTAGTGATCATTCCTGCATACGGTGCTTGCTGGCCAAGATACCACTGGCTGAAATCGCCCAGTAAACTGTGCGAGTGGCCACCAACAATGACGTCGATGCCATTAACCTGACGCGCTAAGGTTAAATCACGTTGATGGCCCAAGTGGGTCAGCGCAATAATGTGTTTAATGCCCTGTTGCTGCAAATAGTCTACTGTGGCCTGGGCAGACGCGACCTCGGCAGCAAATACCAGCTCGCCTGTGCCGGGTACCATGCTGCGCATATCTTCCAGCGCCAAACCAAAAACCGCCACCACAGTGTCCACAGTACTCTCTGTACTCTCTGTAATAACCGCTGCAGTATCGTTGTCGGCCAGTGGCGTCAGCTCGATGCCGTTGACGATAAATAATTGATAGGCTTTTAAATTACTGACCCTGGCTAATGCCGGCTCAGACGCGGTATTCACATTGGCCGCCAGCAGCGGAAAATTAATATTACCGGCAAAGTCGGCCAGTTTTGCCAAGCCGATATCAAACTCATGGTTACCCAGTGCCATAGCATCGAGCCCCATCCGGTTCAGGATATCGATATTAATTTTTTGTTCAAACAGCTCGAAATAAGCACTGCCTTTAAAGGCGTCCCCGCCGTGTAAAAATAGTGATGGTACCCCACCGGCGGTTGCTGCTGCCTGTAACTGCTGTGCTTTGCTTAATAGCCGCGGGTGACCACCAATAAAGGTATACAGCGGGGCGCCATCCGACCCCTGTACTTTGGCCGGAGTTGCATCAAATTGGGAATGGGTGTCGTTGATATGTACCAGAGTTAGCTTAAGGCCTGGTTCCGATGAGCTATCGGTCTCTGAAGTAAGCTGGCTGGTGCAGCCGCTGATCACAACACATGCAAATAGCGCTGCAAGTAACGTTGTTAGTAACGTTGCAACGCGCTGAGAAAACAGCATAAACAGGTCCGTTTCGCAAACTGATAATTGGGCTCACCTTAAGCAGAAATAGCGTCAAGCTCAAGAAAAATAGTGAAGGTACCCACTGAATTTAATCGTTAGCGCCAGGCCAACCGGCGACTAATGCCAGGCAACCTGGCTTCGCCCCTGCTGTTTGGCCCGGTATAAAGCAGCATCTGCCCGTTCAAACAGACTGCGGAAATTATCACCTGGCTGCAGCGCAGCCACCCCAAAACTGGCAGATACTGTTAGCTGCTCTGCCAACTCGATTTGCAGCAAACGTTCAATGATCCGGTTTCCAATTGCCACTACGGCTTCTTTGGCAGTATTGGGTAATACCACCACGAACTCATCGCCACCATAACGACCAATAACATCGGCGGGTCGCAACATGTGCTGAGCGTGCTGACACGCTTGTCGCAGCACCTCATCGCCGACACTATGGCCATGCTGATCATTGATCTGTTTAAAGTGATCGATATCAAATACCATCAGACATAAAGATTCGTTTTGTTGCAGACTGCGGCTGATTTCTAAGTCTGCCCGTTGCTGTAAATAACTTCTGGAGGCAACCCGGGTTAAGGTGTCAGTTGATGCCACCAACCGTAATTGATTATTTGAGGCCATTAAGGCTGGCACCGCTAAGCCAAATAACGCATTGGCAGCAATAACGTTTATCGCAAACTGATACACCATAACGTGTTCCATCAGTCCAAATAAATTAACCAGTAAAGCAATCAGAAAACTGGTCAGTGCCAGACTGAGTACGGTAACAAACGGGGTTTCTGTACAGGCAATCCACATATGGGGGATAACCAGAAAAAAGATAGCAAAAGCACTTTCTGACGAATCGCTATACCAGGCGATAAGCATGGCAACTATCAGCATCACGAGGGTCAGGCCTGATTTATATTTAAACTGTTTTGACGCACACTTAGCGTGAGAACCAAAGACCTGCTGAATATCAAACTTTTTCTGTGGAAATACATAAAGCAGAATACTGGCAAACAACGGCGCAATCACTACTACCCCGGCCATATCCCCTATCCAGAAAGGCAACCAGGTGGAGGCAACATCCTCTGCAGGCATTAAACCGGTGAGCACCAATGAGCTAAGAACTGTTGCAGTTGCCAGCAACGAACAGGCTACCGCAAGCACCAGGAAGCTAACGACAAAAAGCGGCAGATTATACTGAGAAACAATACTCAGTTTTCTTAGCGTCACAGCACCAATGTAATAAGGAAATATGTGAGCTAAGCCAAACAGCAAGCCGGCTTCCGTCAGTTGACGGTAGCTCATATCAATATTGTACTGAAACGCCGTCCAGAAGGTAATGACAACGGCCGCGATTAAGATAGCTGGTACTGCTCTGACACCGACCACCAGCATGGCCGCACAAGTCAGGCCCGCAACCGGAAACCACACCGAGGCGTGCGGCGTATATTCAACCAGCAAGCCCAAAGCCCATACCGCCAGCCACAAAAAGAGCAGCAAGGCACTGCGCCAGGGCAACGAAATGCTTAACGTATTAAGCAGCTGCATTAAAGATGTTACTTTTAGTGCTTATCGCACTGATAGTGGTGTGCATTTTTTGGGTTCCTGCTTAGCGTCACAATACTGCCCGAATTTTATCAGCGATGGCCGCTATTTTCTTCATATCGCCCTGCTCTGCACCATGCCGCTTTAACTCGGCTAAGTGAGCCGGAATTAAATGAAAATGCAAATGCGGAACGGTCTGACCGGCACCTTCGCCATTTAACTGCATGACCACCACACCTTCGGCGCCAAGCTCTGACTTTTGCGCTGCCATCACTTTTTGCACGGTGGTCATGGTATGGCTAAGCTGATCGGCCGGAATATCCAGCAGTGTGGTCGCTTCAAATTTAGGGATCACCAGCGCATGGCCATCAGCCTGCGGCATAATGTCCATAAACGCCAGGGTAAAGTCATCTTCATACAGTTTAAAACTCGGAATTTCACCACGCAGAATTTTGGCAAAAATATTGTTGGTATCGTAGTTCATGCAAGGCTCCTTGTAGCGGGCTGTTATAGCTTATTACTAGATTATGCCAGTAACGAAAGTAAGAATACCAGTGGATGCATAAATCAACAGAAGTTTGTAACACGTGCTGAAATCCTGTTGTGGCCGTAAATTCAAAAGAAAACTGGCTGCAACACCCGCCCCGGCTCGCCACAGCAACTCATTCGCTTGCGCTCATTCAGACACTCTGTTGCGACCGAAACGGGGTTCCAGCCGCTTTTCAGACTTAAGTTAACTATATAAATATTTGGCGTGAAAGCGCAGATGCTGCTCGATAAAACTGGCGATAAAGTAATAGCTATGGTCATAACCTTCCTGTAGCCGGATCTGAGCATCAACACCACTTTGCTCTGCCGCTGCTACTAACGTGTCTGTTTGCAGCTGCCCGGGGTAAAAGTTATCGGCAGTACCCTGGTCGACTAATATTGGCAAGGCTTTCTGGGTTTTCTGCAACAGCATTGAAGCATCATAATGCGCCCATTGACTTTGATCATCGCCTAAATAGCCGCTAAATGCTTTTATTCCCCAAGGGCTTTGCACCGGATTGCAAATAGGCGAAAACGCGGAAATAGCGCAGTAGCGCTCAGGATTACGCAATCCGATGACCAGCGCGCCATGGCCGCCCATCGAGTGACCACTGATTGCGCGCTTTGCTGTTAGCGGTAACTGTGATTCAACTAAGGCGGGCAATTCGCTGACAATGTAATCGTACATCTGATAATGTTTTACGAATGGCTCGCGGGTAGCATTAACATAAAATCCAGCGCCCAAACCAAAGTCGTAAGCGCCTTCATTATCATCCGGCACACCATCGCCACGCGGACTGGTGTCCGGCATAATCAGGGCGATTCCCAGCTCGGCAACCACCCGCTGTGCCCCGGCTTTACTGGAAAAATTTTCATCGGTACAAGTCAAACCCGACAACCAGTACAACGCTGGCACTTTTGCTGTTTCGGCCTGGGGCGGCAGAAACACTGAGAACTGCATTTCACAATTTAATACCGTTGACTGATGTGTGAAACGGATTTGTTTACCGCCAAAGCAATGTTGTTCGCTAACCTTGGTTATTGCTGAAGTTGTCATATATTGTCTCGTTTGGTGTTAAAGAGCCAGATTACAACGCCCGTCCTGGCTCGCCACAGCAACTCGTTCGCGCTGTCGCGCTCGCTCAGACACTCTGTGGCGAGCCAAAACGGGCTTCTAATCCGCCTCTGTTCTGGCATTATCTTTATCCAAAACGCCGTTGTAATCTGTCCTACTTAAGATCAAATTAAAAATGAATCACAGTACGGATAGACTTGCCTTCATGCATTAAATCAAAGGCTTCGTTTATCCGCTCCAGCGGCATGGTATGCGTAATAAAGGTATCCAGTTCAAACTCACCGTTTAAATAGCGTTCTACATAGTCCGGTAATTCACTGCGACCTTTCACCCCACCAAACGCCGTACCACGCCAAACGCGGCCGGTAACCAGCTGAAATGGCCGGGTAGAAATTTCCTGGCCCGCACCGGCCACGCCGATAATGACAGACTCACCCCAGCCTTTGTGGCAGCACTCCAGCGCTGAGCGCATAACATTTACATTACCAATACACTCGAACGAGAAGTCGACGCCGCCATCAGTCATTTCAACAATCACGTCCTGAATAGGCTTATCGAAATGTTTGGGGTTGACCACATCCGTAGCACCCAGCTTTTTGGCGATATCGAACTTATCTTCATTAATATCAATAGCAATAATCCGGCTGGCTTTGGCCATGACCGCACCAATAATGGCTGATAAACCAATACCACCCAGGCCAAATACCGCCACAGTATCGCCCTCTTTTACCTTGGCGGTGTTCATTACTGCGCCCATGCCGGTGGTAACGCCACAGCCGAGCAGGCAGACTTTTTCCAACGGGGCTTCTTTATTAATTTTTGCCAGTGAAATCTCTGGCAATACCGTGTATTCAGAAAAAGTCGACGTGCCCATATAGTGGTAAATAGGCTTACCGTCTTTGGAAAACCGGGTAGTGCCATCCGGCATTAAACCTTTGCCCTGAGTGGCACGAATAGCCTGGCACAGGTTTGTTTTACCGGATAAACAAAACTTACATTTACCGCACTCTGGGGTATACAGCGGAATAACATGATCGCCAACCGCAACTGAGGTTACGCCCTCGCCCACGGCCTCAACAATACCGCCACCCTCATGGCCTAAAATAGCCGGAAAAATCCCTTCCGGATCTTCACCCGACAAGGTAAAAGCATCAGTATGACAAACCCCGGTCGCAACAATTTTTACCAGCACTTCGCCTTTTTGTGGTGGCATTAAATCCACTTCCTCAATCGACAATGGCTGGCCTGGGCCCCAGGCAACGGCGGCGCGAGTTTTAATCATTTTCATAAAGCATCCTTTTACGTCCTGGCAATTATAAAAAATTAATGTATTTAACTATAACTTGTTTTGTATTATTTCCATATCATAGTTAATACAGTTAAACTGCAAATCTCTTTTGCATATTTACAATAGTAAGTCAGCAGGCAGCTTGCGTTGCAACGCCCGCCTTGGCTTGCCACAGCAACTATGCCGGGCTTTCCTGCCCTGCACCAGAGGCCAGCTGAAGCTGTTCAAATTCGTTCCAGACGGATTTGTCATTCTCGCTGGCGCGCTCACTCAGACACTCTGTGGCAACCAAAACGGGGTTCCAACCGCTGCCTTATCAGAGTCACGTTTTGTGAACGCAAGCAGTCTGGAATAGATACTCTAGGGAAAAAATGAAACATTGGACAGGTATCAGCGAATTTGTGGCGGTGGCCGAGCATCACAGCTTTACCAAAGCAGCAAAGCAGTTGGCGATGTCAGTCGCGCAGGTTAGCCGAAATATTGCCGAGCTGGAGCAGCAACTGGCCATCAAACTATTGTATCGAACTACGCGCAGCGTCAGCCTAACCGAAGAAGGCCTGCTGTATTTGCAGCATTGCCGGCATTTGGTTAATAGTCTGGACGAGGCCAACCGCACTCTGGCGAATTTAAAGGCCACGCCGCGCGGCTTAATTAAACTGACTGCGCCGGTGTTTTATGGCGAAACCCGGATTGCCCCGCTGTTACATAATTTTCTGAAACACTATCCAGATACCGAACTCGATTTACAGTTAAGCAACAACAAGCTCGATTTAGTGCAAGGTGGCTTTGATTTAGCTATCCGGCTGGGCACCCTGGAAAGCTCCAGCCTGATCGCTCGCAAACTGGCCAACCGCACGCAATACGTGGTGGCCTCACCGGCTTACCTGGCAGAGTATGGCACGCCACAAAATATAACTGAGCTGGCGCAGCACCAATGCCTGACCGGTACCGTAAATCAGTGGCGCTTTACCGATCAGGGAAAAAGCCTGCAGTTTAAACCACAGGGCCGGATTATTTGTAACAGTGGTATCGCGTTAATTGATGCAGCATTAAAAGGCCTGGGATTGGTGCAACTCCCTGACTACTACGTGCTGGATAAACTGCAAAGCGGTGAGCTGGTCGCGGTACTGAATGAACTGCGCCAGCCTGATGATGGTATTTGGGCGTTATACCCACAAAACCGGCATTTATCGGCCAAAGTGCGGGTACTGGTGGATTACCTGGCGGAGCAATTAGGTTGAAACTTTTATAATACGCCCACATGATTTTGCTATGACGGTAGTTTATTAGCTTCGCAAATAATAAGGATTTGTCAGTATGACAGCGTTGAAAATCGATTTGGTATCAGACATCGCCTGCCCGTGGTGCGCTATTGGCTATGCCCGATTGCAACAAGCCCTTGCCACGTTACCAGAGCTGGAAGTCGCACTGGAGTGGCACGCCTTTGAATTAAATCCAGACAGAAACGCCAATCCGGAGCCCATATTACCGGCGTTAAGTCGCAAATATGGCCGCAGCGAGGACGAAATGCGCGCGGCGCAGGCCAATATGATGAACATCGCCAGCGCACTCGGCCTTAATTTCGATAAAATGCAGCAGCGTTACACCTGTAATACTTTTGATGCGCACCGCCTGGTGAAATGGGCGGCGACCCAAAATAAAGCTACAGAGATGAAGCTGGCATTATTTAACGCGTACTTCGGTGAGGCATTAGACGTATCTGATACTGAGGTATTAGTAGACTGCGCGGCCCAGGCAGGCCTTGATAAAACGACAGCACGCGATCTTTTGACAGGTAATGACTATGCCAACGTCGTCAGTGAGGATATCGCCAAATATCAGCAAGCCGGCATTTCCTCTGTTCCGGCCTTTATTATTAATAATAAATACCTGATTTCTGGCGCACAGGAGCCGGCGCAACTGGCTGACTCACTGCAGCAAATCGCTAGTGAAAGTGCATAATTTACAAATAAAAGGTAAACAATACGGTCAGTGTCGCTACTGCAGAGACTCCAGCAGCAGCGCAACACCCTGGCCACCGCCAATGCACATGGTAACCAGGCCATAACGGCCGCTGGTGCGTTTAAGCTCTGCCAGCAGTTTAACAATTAAAATGGTGCCGGTGGCGCCAACCGGGTGACCCATAGCAATGGCACCGCCATTGGGGTTTACTTTGGCCGGGTCTAAACCCAATGCCTGGTTTACTGCCATAGCCTGGGCGGCAAAGGCCTCGTTTGATTCAATCACGTCTAAATCGGCAACGGTTAAACCACTTTGGGCCAGTACCTGCTGCACAGCGGGTATTGGCCCCAGCCCCATAACCCCCGGCTCTACCCCGGCAAAGGCATAGCCCAGCAGGCGGGCACTGGGTGTTAGCCCGCGCTGACTGGCTTCTGCCATTGTCGTCAATAAAACCGCCGCCGCACCGTCATTTAAGCCAGAGGCATTTCCCGGGGTGACAATACCATCGGCTTGAAAGGCTGGCTTTAGTTTGGCTAAGCTGGCCAGAGTCGTGTCGGCACGAATATGCTCATCCTGCTTAAATAACACCTCATTACGCCCGGCTTTTACCTTAAGCGGCACAATCTGCTCAGTAAAATAGCCCTGCTGCTGCGCATGCGCGGCCCGTTGCTGGCTCACCAGCGCAAAAGCATCTAAGTCAGCCCGGCTATAACCGTATTGGGCGGCAATGGTTTCTGCGGTAATGCCCATATGGCCGCTGCCAAACGGATCGGTCAGAATACCCAGGGTTAAATCGGTAATACTGCCATGGCCCATTCGTATACCGCGCCGGGCATTAGGTAGCAAATAAGCACCGTTACTCATGCTTTCAGCGCCACCAGCCAGTGCCAGCTTACTTTGACCGAGTTGGATCATTTGCGCAGCCGAGATCACCGCCTGCACGCCAGAGCCGCATAAACGGTTAACGTTAAACGCGGCAGACGTCGCCGCCATGCCACAATTAAGCGCAATATGCCGTGCCAGGTAAGCATCCTGGGCGCAGGTGGTAATAATATGGCCAAATACCGCATGGTCGATGTCAACTAGCGATAAACCCGCACGGTTAATCGCCTCGGTAGCGGCCGCCGTACCAAGCTCTGCCGGGCTTAACCCGGCTAAACTGCCACCAAAACTGCCAATAGCGGTGCGGACACCGGCTAAAATCACGACATCTGATAAATTCATGCTGGCTACCTCTATTTTGTTAGCAACGGCCTTTTCGCTTTCGGCAGACTTTGTACAATCAGCTGATAGGAGTTTTCAATCTGCCGTTTTATTTCGTTGTCCGGCACGCTACCGTCCAGCAATACGGTGTTCCAATGTTGTTTATTCATATGGTAACCAGGGCTGATTGCCGGAAAAATATCGCGCAGCATCAGGGCTTCGGTAGGGTCGCATTTCAGGTTTACCCGGGCGACACCGTCCTGCTCACTTAAAATGGCAAAAATTTTGCCTACTTTATAGACATAGACATCAGGGCCGAATGGGAAGTCTTCAACGCTTTGCAGTTGCATCAGGCAGTGATCACGGCATTGTTGAAAATCGAACATTCGATGCTACTCCATTGCTGGTGCAGCAGGAGTCGGATTGCTCTAAGCTGACCGTCTACGCCCCGGATGGGCGTAGAGGAGCCCCCAGGGAGGGTTTTACGGCGTGTCAGCGTGGGTAAACCGGCTTCTGCCGTAACCGCAGCTTTGAATAACTACGGTCACTTTCTATTACTTAGTGTACTTTGCCAGCCAGGCAAACACTTCGTTGTACCAGCGCACCCGGTTATCTTTATTCAAGATCCAGTGGTTTTCATCCGGGAAAATCACTAAGCGCGAATCGATACCCTTGCGTTGCAGATTAGTAAAAGCACCTAATCCCTGAGCGTACGGTACCCGGTAGTCTTTTAAACCATGGATCACCAACATCGGTGTTTGCCATTTGTCGGCATACGCCGCAGGATTAAATTTCTGATAGTCAGAACCCGCATCCCAGGCGGTACCGCCTAAATCATACTCCGGGAACCACAGCTCCTCGGTGCTGCCGTAAAAGCTTGGCATATCGTATAAACCAGCGTGGTTCACCAGGCATTTAAAGCCGGTTGGCCAGTTGCCGGCAATCCAGTTCATCATATAGCCACCATAAGAGGCTCCCAGGGCACAGGCACGGTCGCCGTCTATCCAGGGTTGAGCATTAACAATATACTCAAAGCCTTTTTTCAGATCTTCTAATGGTTTTCCACCCCAATCGCGGCTTATAGCATCAGTAAACGCCTGACCGTAGCCAGTGGAGCCATGAAAATCGACCATCACCACGGCATAACCCTGGGCGGCATACATCTGGGCATTCCAACGCTCATTAAACATATTACCAAAGCTTCCCTGCGGTCCGCCGTGTACTAAGAACGCCATCGGATATTTTTTGCCAGCATCAAAATTCCACGGTTTTACCAGATAGCCATAAACGGTGGCATCATTGGCGCCTTTAAAGCTGAACTGCTCGTAATCGCCAAATTGCACCTGCTCACGCCATTTGGCATTGATATCGGTAAGTTGGGTTAGCTGACTACCATCGGTGTTAAGTTGAAATATTTCAGTGGGCATATCCAGCCGGTGATTACTAAACACCAGCTTGTCGCTGGCCACTTGTAAGTTGCCGGCATAGCCATTGCTGTACACCTTGCGAACATCACCAAAACTGGTGTTAATGGCAAAAATACTATATTGGCCCAGATCCTGTGCCGTAACATAAAGCGTGCGGTTGTCAGTGCCAAACTGATAATCACTGACCGAGCGATCAAAATCTGCGGCCAGCTCTTTACGCTGCCCGGTCACCATATCCAGTAACATCAACCCAAACCGGTCCGCTTCAGCGCCAGGCTTAGTCATGGCTAAATACGCCATAAAACGGCCATCGGCAGAGAATTTGGGGTTGGCATCCCAGGCTTTGTTATCTGCCGTTAAATTAACCTTCTCGCCACCATTAACAGATACCTGAAAAATATCATAGTTGGTATGCCAGGCCTGATCGACGCCAGGCGCTTTAGCACTGAACACAAGATGCTGGGTATCAGGCGTAAATGCTACCTGATCCATACCGGCAATATCGGTATCCCAGTCGCTTATCAGATTCTTGGCATCCGTTAC
The DNA here is from genome assembly GCA_963975465.1 of uncultured Chromatiaceae bacterium. Taxonomy (GTDB): domain Bacteria; phylum Pseudomonadota; class Gammaproteobacteria; order Enterobacterales; family Alteromonadaceae; genus Alishewanella. The sequence continues at coordinate 493,150 of CAXBHB010000001.1, read as the reverse complement.
CCTACCTTCACCTATTGCCGCGACATGTAACTGGCTACGATAAGGGGTGCGCCAATGATCCCAGTGCCGCACCATCAGGCTGTCGTACGCCAGCGCGCTGTCTTTACGTTCTTGCTCAGCCGCCTTGGCATCGACCGTACATTTAAGGGTGTTGCAACCCGGCAATACCGCCAGTGACAGTGCCAGCGTTTTACCATCGGCGGCCACTTTAAAGCCTTCTACCGGCAAAGGTAAATCGGTAACCTGCAGCGCTTCACCACCTTTTAGTGGCAAGCGCCATACCTGATTACTGCCACTGCGATTGGCGATAAAATACAACGCCTGACCATCCTGGCTAAAAGCCAGTGCCCGTTCGCTGGCATCCGTTTGCGTTAAACGTTGTGCCGGGCTGTTTTGGCTAAGATCTTTCAGATATATATCACTGCTGGTGTCTGCCGGGGCATAACCGCCGTTAGTCTGACTATAGGCCAGATAGCGGCCATCGGCAGATAAACTCAGTGCCGAAATTTTATTAAACTGGTTAAGGTGTTCCACCGTTAACGGCCCTTTTGCCGCCAGCGGTGCTGCCGCTAACGCACTTAGCAGCATTAATGAATATTTCATGTTCACTCCCCTTCAGGATGATGATAATCAAAGCAAAGCGCCGGGATACCCCAGCGCTTTAATATCGTTATTATTTTGCTTTTAGTTTGGCGTCCAGCTCAGCAATTTTGGCTTTCCAAATCGCCGGGCCCTGCTTATGTACGTTGTTACCGTTGGAGTCTACCGCCACCGTTACCGGCATATCTTCCACGTCAAACTCGTAAATGGCTTCCATACCTAAATCGGCGAAAGCGACCACCCGGGATTTTTTAATGGCTTTTGATACCAGATAAGCCGCGCCGCCTACGGCCATTAAATACACCGCTTTGTGTTTTTTAATGCTCTCTACCGTTAAATCACCGCGTTCTGACTTCCCTATCATGCCAAGTAAACCGGTTTGCGATAACATCATTTCGGTGAATTTGTCCATCCGGGTCGCCGTTGTCGGGCCAGCCGGGCCAACCACTTCATCGCGCACCGCATCTACCGGGCCCACGTAATAAATAAAACGGTTTGTTAAGTCTACCCCTTCCGGTAAACCTTCGCCTTTATTAAGCATATCGGCAATCCGCTTATGCGCCGCATCCCGGCCTGTCAGCATTTTGCCGCTTAACAACACGGTTTCACCGGCCTGCCAGCTTTGCACATCTGCCGGGGTAATGGTATCCAGGTTGACCCGGCGCACCTTGCTGCCAAGCTCCCAGGTTACTTCTGGCCAGTCTTCCAGTTTAGGCGGTTTAATATCGGCCGGGCCACTGCCATCTAAATGAAAATGTAAATGGCGGGTGGCGGCACAGTTTGGGATCATCACTACCGGCAAGCTGGCGGCGTGGGTCGGTACACTGTTAATTTTGACATCAACTACCGTGGTTAAACCACCTAAACCCTGGGCGCCAATACCCAGTTTATTCACTTTTTCATACAGCTCTAAGCGCAGTTTTTCATCAGCCGTTTCAGCACCTTTATCAATAAGCTGCTGAATATCAACCGGCTCCATCAGTGCCTCTTTGGCCAGCACTGCCGCTTTTTCAGCAGTACCGCCAATACCTATGCCGAGCATGCCTGGCGGGCACCAGCCAGCGCCCATTTTAGGTAAGGTTTCCAGCACCCAGTCAACAATTGAATCAGACGGGTTTAACATCGCCATTTTAGTTTTATTTTCTGAGCCACCGCCTTTTGCGGCAATCATCACTTCCACATGCTGCCCGGCAACTAAATCGATATGAACTACAGAAGGCGTATTATCTTTGGTATTTTTACGGCCACCTGCCGGGTCGGCCACAATAGAAGCGCGAAGCGGATTATCCGGGTTTAAATAAGCGCGACGGGTACCTTCGTCTACCATTTGTTGTACGGTCAGATCCGTTTTATCCCATTTGACATCCATGCCAATTTTAACAAAACAGGTGACGATACCGGTGTCCTGACATATAGGCCGGTGGCCCTCTGCTGACATTCGCGAATTAATCAGAATTTGGGCAATAGCGTCTTTGGCGGCTTTATTTTGCTCTTTGTGGTAAGCCTGCTCCAGCGCCTGAATAAAATCCAGCGGGTGATAATACGAGATATATTGCAACGCATCTTCAATGCTCTCGATAAAGTCTTGTTGGCGAATGACCGTCATGCTTACTTTTCCTCTCATGCCATTAGTGGCTTAATCATTAACTATTGCAACCTGTGCTGGTATGATAGCGCGCATCGAAAACAGCGGCTAGCCATTCTATGCAGCAGTATTTAATTCCGCAAACCATTCCGTATAGCAGGTCAGCAGACCTGGCTACCATTTTCAGCCATTTTGCGGATCACCCCTGGGCCATGCTGCTTGACTCAGCTGCCAGTGATCATCCGAATAGTCGTTACCAAATTATGGCTATTCAACCCATGGCGACCCTGACGGCAAATAATGGCACCACCACTTTACGTGACGAACTCGGTAGTCACGATTATCAGCAAGACCCGTTTACCGTGCTGGACTGCGCGCTTAAACGTTACTTTCCAGAGCCATTTGCAACTGAACTACCCTTTACCGGCGGCGCGCTGGGTTATTTTGGCTACGATTTGGGCCGTTATCTGGAAAAACTGCCGGCGTTAAGTGAGCATGATATTGCGTTACCTGATATGGCAGTCGGTCTGTACAGCTGGGCGCTGATATTCGATAAACAGCAGCAACAACTGTGGTGTGTCGATTATAATGGCGATGCCGAAGCACGCTGGCAATTAATCCAGCATCAGTTAAACCAAAATGTCGTTACTGCGCCATTTATGTTAACCAGCAACTGGCAGTCCAATATCAGTCAGCAGCAATATAACGATCGCTTCAGTCAAATTCAGCAGCATTTGTTAAACGGCAACTGCTACCAGATAAATTTAGCGCAACGCTTCAGCGCAGGCTACAAAGGCGATGAATGGCAGGCGTATCTGGCGCTTCGACAGGCCAATGCCGCGCCGTTCTCCGCTTTTATCCGTTTGGAGCATGGCGCAGTGCTAAGTATTTCGCCCGAGCGTTTTTTGCAGTTAAAAAACCGTCAGGTAGAAACTAAACCTATTAAGGGCACCCGCCCCCGCCACAGCAACCCACAGCTCGACCAGCAAGCTGCAGAGCAACTTCAGCAGGCAGAGAAAGATCGGGCTGAAAACGTTATGATTGTTGATTTACTCCGAAACGACCTGGGTAAAGTCTGTGCTGTCGGTTCCGTTGCCGTACCCGCGTTGTTTGCGATTGAAAGCTTTCCAGCCGTACATCATTTAGTCAGTACTGTTACCGGTACTTTGGCTGAGCAATACAGCGCTTGTGATTTGCTGCGCGGGGCCTTTCCGGGCGGCTCTATTACTGGGGCACCGAAGGTTGCGGCAATGCAAATTATTGAACAGCTTGAGCCGCACCGGCGTTCGGTATATTGCGGTGCTATTGGTTATATCAATAACAATGGCGATATGGACACCAATATTGCCATTCGCACTTTGGTTTGCAGCGAAGATGCAATCTATTGCTGGGCGGGCGGCGGTATTGTTGCTGATTCCGAAGCCGCCAGTGAACATCAGGAAACGTTGGACAAGGTAAACAAAATTTTGCCTATATTAGCTAACTTGAATAATACCGCGGATGCAACCAATGCAGGCTGAGCAATTCTGCAGCCGTTTTGTATTAACCCGCAATACCTTAGCGGCAGCCAAGCCGCTACCCGTGCAAAAAGGCCCGGTGCCGTTAGCAGATGGTGTGCCGCGCACCCCGCAGCATGCTGCGGTACTGGTACCCATAGTTAATTATGGCCATAAGTTAAAAGTGTTATTTACCCAACGGGCGTTACACCTGCGCCATCACCCGGGGCAAATCAGTTTCCCAGGCGGGCGGATTGAACCAGGAGAGACCAGCAGCGCTGCCGCGCTGCGCGAGGCTGAAGAAGAAATAGGCCTGAATAATTCAGAAGTGACCTTGCTGGGCCGCTTGCCAGCGCAGGATACCAGCACCGGTTTTATTATTGAACCCTGGGTAGGTATTATGCGCCCGCAGCGGGGATTTCAATTGCAGGTAGCAGAAGTAGCGGCAGTGTTTGAAGTGCCACTTAGCCATTTTTTACCGCAGCAAAACCGCCATCAGCTCTCGCTGACGTTGCGGGGTAAAACCCGCGATCTGCATTTTATGCCGTACCAGGATAAGTTTATCTGGGGTGCTACCGCCGCCATTATGCATCAGCTTTGTTTGCAACTGACGTAATGTAAGATTTAGTTTACAGAAAGTATGGTATACAGCATTAAAACCAAATACACAGACTTAAATGAGTCGAACCGGTTTGCTCACGCCAACACGCCGTGAACCCATCCCTGGGGGCTCGTTTACATAGGGCATCCTGCCCATAGCCCAAGGGCCAGCAAGCTGTCCAAATATGTTCCCGACATATTTGTCCGCCCGTCCAGGGCTTCAACGGTCGGCTTAGAGCAATCCGATTCTCCTCTGGACAATCTGTACCAGAATCCAAATCATAATAAGCTGTAATAACACCCGACCAGTTACCACCCGGCTTACAGTCGTGGCCCGCTTCCGTTACAATATCGGCAATTTCATAAAATAAACGAATAGATACCCAATATGATTATCAGTGCTTTTGACATGTTCAGTATTGGCATTGGCCCCTCCAGTTCGCACACTGTTGGCCCGATGCGTGCCGCCAAAAAATTTACCGATAACCTCAGCGAAGCCTCGCTGCTGGAGAAAGTAGCCAGCGTTAAAGTGGAGCTATATGGCTCACTCGGTCAAACCGGTATTGGCCATGGTACCGGCAAAGCAGTGATCCTGGGTTTATCAGGCTACCTGCCTGAAACTATCGATCCGGATACAATTGAAGGCCTACTAAAGCAAGTTCATGACAGCCAGCAATTACAGCTGGCGCAAAGCCATAGCGTTAAATTTCCGCGCGACGGCGCCATCATGTTTCACCGTCGTAAAACCTTAAAAGAACATTCCAATGGCATGGAACTGGTGGCATTTGATAGCAGCAAAAATGAGTTATTGCGTGAAGTGTATTTTTCGATTGGCGGTGGTTTTATTGTTAAAGCCGAAGAGTTTGCCAAAGAAAAAGAAGCCGCCAGCCAGTTTGCCGCCGATAATCCACCGCCTTTTCCATTTGAGTCTGGTACAGAACTGTTGGCACTTTGCAAAGAGCATGGTTTATCAGTATCTGGTTTAATGCTTGAAAATGAAAAAGTATTGCGCCGCCCGGCACAAATTGAAAGTGAGCTGAATAATATCTGGCTGACCATGCGCGCCTGTATTGAACGAGGGATCAAAACTGAGGGTATATTACCCGGCGGTTTAAAAGTGAAACGGCGTGCGCCGGCGTTATACAAGCGATTGGTTAGTGAGAAAAGCAGTGATCCACTGCAGGTGATGGATTGGGTAAACCTGTTTGCACTGGCCGTTAACGAAGAAAACGCCGCGGGTGGCCGGGTAGTCACTGCCCCAACTAACGGCGCTGCCGGCATTATTCCAGCGGTATTGATGTACTTTGATAAGTTTATTCAACCGGTCAGTCCGGAAATTGCCACCCGTTACCTGCTAACCGCGGCCGCAATTGGTATTTTATATAAGAAAAATGCTTCTATATCCGGCGCAGAAGTTGGCTGCCAGGGTGAAGTTGGCGTAGCGTGTTCGATGGCAGCAGCCGCCTTAACTGAAATTCAGGGCGGTACGCCACTTCATGTTGAAAACGCGGCAGAAATTGGCATGGAGCATAACCTGGGTTTAACCTGCGATCCGGTCGGTGGTTTAGTCCAGGTGCCTTGTATAGAGCGCAATGCCATGGGGTCAATTAAAGCCATTAATGCGTCGCGGCTGGCGCTGCGTGGCAGCGGCGATCAGAAAGTATCGTTGGATAAAGTAATTAAAACTATGTGGGATACCGGACGCGACATGCAAACCAAGTATAAAGAAACCTCACGCGGCGGCCTGGCGGTTAATATTATTGAGTGTTAACCCGGATCTGATGCCAGCAGCGGATCATCAGGTTCGCTCTGGCTTTCAGTATTATTCTGATATTCAGCAACAATCTTCTCAGCCTGTTCACTGTCTTCGTCTTGCACCAGAATGTTAGCAATACCCAGCGGCGCGACGTCGCCTACTGCACCTTGCAGGTAATGGCCGCCAACATGGGCTTCAATACCGTAGGAGTGCAACATACCGGCGACAATATGTGCTTCTAAAATATCGTTGGCTCTATAGATTATCTTCATTCCTACCTTTAATGGCTATTGGTCCCGCTTCAGTAACAGCAGCGCTACTGTTACTGATTGTAGCGCACTTATTGACCTAAGATATGGCATCAGCCTGATTTGCAACAGCGAAACCTGAACTGTTAGCTTCACTTTTACCTGGCTGCAATGTCAGGATCAACACGACTAAAAAGCCAAAAATTGGAATAAGTAACAACAAAGCCCACCAACGGCTGTACTGCAAATCAGTCAACCGCCGGCAAATCGCTGCTGTAATGGGCAATGTCATCGCAATTAGATATGACAATGCGATAGCGCCGTTTGGTATCACCCCTGTACCGGCAACAATACCATCTACTATCAGCAACACCAGCAACAACGCAATGTGCACCCAGAAGAACTGCCAGAACTCACGCCGGCTGTCGGGCTGGTTAAACACCGCATAACTGCGAATGGCCCGGCTAAAACTGCTAACAGCCTGTGGCACAACTTTCTTAGTATCCTCTAAAATAACGTACAACGCCGGGATCAGTACCAGAGTAATCACCGTCGCGAACAGAATGCCGAACGCTAAGGACACCGCCATTGGCACGACTATTTTTGCTTGTAAGCTGCGTTCCAGCACAATTGGGGCCAAGCCAACAAACGTCGTTAATGACGTCAGTAAAATTGCCCGAAAACGCTGGGTACCCGCTTCCACTACCGCCTGCTTAATGGCAATGCCCTGTTCGCGGGCCCGGTTTACAAAGTCGACCATAATCAGGCTGTCATTAACCACTACCCCGGCCAACGCTACCAGTCCGAAAATTGACATAATACTCATGCTCAGGCCAAGTAACATATGGCCAATCACCGCTCCAATTAAACCAAATGGGATCACGCTCATAATAATGAGTGGCTGACTGTATGATTTCAGCGGTACTGCCATTAATGCATAAATGGCAAACAACGCCAGTACCGCAGCTTTCATTAAATCAACCTGGGCATCAATTTCATCCTGGCTGGCACCGTCCAACGAACCGGTAACACCCAGATACTTTTGTTCAAGCTCTTTTATGACCTTGTCTTTCACTTCCCGCACCACAGTGGCCGGCTCAATCAGGGTTTTATCAGCCGCAGCAGTAATGGTTACCGCGCGCTCGCCATTAACCCGGTTAATGGCACTGAAGCTTGGCTGCATGGTATAACTGGCGACCCGGGAAAACGGCACTTCGCCACCATTTGCGGTACGAATACGCATGTTCTCTAAATCGCCGATAGAACGGCGCTCATCGCGCGGGTAGCGCACCATCACCTTAATTTCTTCGCCATTACGCTGCAAGCGCTGGGCTTCAGCACCATAGAAACCGTAGCGCACCTGGCGCGCTAAATCAGCCAGGCTGATACCCAATAAATCGGCTTCAGGTTTTAGTGCCAGTACAATTTCGTCGTTACCACCGAGCAGGTTATCTTCTATATCAAATACCCCGGCGTACCCGGCTAGTCTTTCTTTCAGCTCTTCCGTGGCCAGTTGCAGGTTTTGCAAGTTGGTACCACGTAATTGCAGTGCAATATCAGCGCCACCGCCACCCATGGTCGAGCTGTTAACTTTAAATGATTTAAGACCCGGGATTTCAGGTACCTGTTCACGCCAACGCCTTGCTATTTCGAAGCCGTCAATTTCGCGATCTTCACTTTTTTTAAGCTCAACCACCAGCTGACCTGCGGTATCGCTATTTAAGAATACCAGCCGGTGTTTAATCACATCTTCGTTAAACTCGCGGCCCAGTTCGGTGTTGGCACGTAACAACGCCAGCTCAATTTCCTGCATCGCCAGCACGGTCGCTTCATTTGATGCGCCCTCTTCCATCTGCACATTGGCCTGAATAAAGTCGCTTGGGATATCCGGAAAAAAGACCCAGCGCACAAAACCGCCCTGTAACACGCCAATCATTAATATCATCAGGGCAAAAAAGCAGGCCATCGTCAGATAGCGCAGCTGAATACAGCGTTCGATAAAGGGTTTATAGGTATTATGAATAAACCGGAACAGCACCCGGGATACCGCCTCACGAACCCGCTTTAACGTATTACTACCAAAACGGCCTAACGCATAAATGCCGCCTTTATCCGGATCCCAGGGTTTAGTATCCATATTAGCAATGTGGGTGGGTAAAATAAGTTTTGACTCAATAATTGAAAACACCAGACACAGCACCACAACCCAGGCAATCGACTCCCAGATAGCCGACTGTCCGCCGCCGACCATTAACATCGGCACAAAGGCGGCAATGGTGGTTAGCACGCCAAACGTAGCTGGCATGGCAACTTTTTTAGCCCCGGCAATAACTGCCGCAGTTGATTTACCGCGCTTTTCTATTTCGGTATAAGCGCTCTCGCCGATAATAATGGCATCGTCAACCACTATCCCCAGTACCAGGATAAAACCAAACAGGCTTATCATGTTAATAGAAACATCAAACATCGGCAGTGGCAGCATAGCCAATGCGCCCAGGAAACAGACCGGAATACCGACCATTACCCAGAAGGCTACCCGAAATTCCAGGAACAAAGTTAATGCTAATAGCACCAGAATTACGCCAACTAATAAGTTTCCGGTCATTAAATCCAACCGGCCCTGCAGGTAGTAACTGGAATCACCCCAATAATCGAGCTGCACACTTGGTGGCAAACTGGCTTTTTTAGCTGTTACATATTGTTTAACGGTATCAGCGATTTGCAGGGTATCGTCTTCACCTACCGCATCTATCCGGATTGAAACACTGTTCTTACCATCAAAGGTTGCCAACCGGCTACGCTCAATAAAACCATCATTTACTGTGGCAATTTCGCCCAGCGTCAGGCGCGTACCATCCGCAAATTTCAGCAGAACAATATTGTCAAAATCGGCCTGATTGTACGCCTGGCCTTTGGTGCGCAATAATATATTGCCGCTCTCAGAGCGAATAGCGCCACCTGGCAAATCGACCGAGCTGGCGCGTATCGCACTGACCACCTGATCCAGGGTTAAACCGTATTCTTTTAACTTTAACTCTGGGACCTCTACCGCAACTTCATAGTCACGGGCCGCTATCACATCAACTTTGCTTATCCCGGGCTGCTTTTTAATCTCGTCCCGGATGTCTTTAGCCAACTCTTTTAAGGTGCGCTCCGGGGCATCGCCGTACAGCGATAACCACATAACATTACTTTGAAACCGTACCCGGTATACCACAGGTCGTTCAGTTTGCTCAGGCAAGGAAGAAATAGACCCGACCTGGGTTTTAATCTCATCCATGACCTCCTGTACTTCATAGTTAGAGTCAATTTCAGCACGGATGGTTGCCAGACCTTCAACAGCGGTGGAGCGAATGCGTTTAATACCGTTTACACCACGCAGGCTTTGCTCAACTTTATCAATAACGCCGGTTTCTACTTCCTGCGGTGCGGCGCCCAGATAAGGGACGCGAATATTAACGACTTCTAACTCTATTTCTGGAAATGCCTGCTTTTTAATGGTCATTACTGCTGCAATACCTGCCACCAGAATAATTGCCATTAGCAAGTTTGCCGCGACGCTATTGCGGGCGAACCAGGCAATAATACCTTTATTGGTATCCATGTTACTGGCCCTCTGCTTGTTTCACCGCAGCTGCCGCATCGGCAAGTTGCGTCGGTTGCGAGGCATCGTCACCTGCCGCATTTTCACTGGCAACCCGCACTGCCGTGCCCGCCAGCGGATTCGAAATGGCTGACAACGCCAGCTGATCACCCGCCTCTAAGCCACTGGTAATATAAGCCGCATCTGCGGTAGCCCGGTCAACCGTTACCTGACGAAATTGCAATGTGTTGTCTTTATCTACCACCAGTATTTTGCTGCCAGGAAGCAACAAGTGACGGGCAACTTTAACCACCTGTTCTGCCTGAGTACCAATAATGCTTGCTGCAACAAAGCGGCCGAAGTTCAGAACGGGTTGTGTTTGACTGCGGCGTTGGTAAGGATCAGTCACTTCTGCGACAACATAGATAACCCGGCTGCGTTCGTCCAGCATGCCTTCAGTTCGCACCAGTTTAGCTGGCCACTCTACTTGTTGACCTGCAACGGTGCTGATAAGCGTAACCTGGTTATTATCAGCAGAAACTGCATCAGACTCGCTGGCGCCGGGCATCATCAAAAACGCCATATCAGTATCGGTCAATGGCAAGCGAACCTCAGCAACATCAGTGCCGACAATTGAGCCCAGTGCGGTGCCCCGACTAATAAACTGGCCCAGATTGGCCGCCCGGCTTCGCACCATGCCATCATAGGGCGCCCGGATTTCAGTACGGGCTAAATCACGATTTGCCCGCTCCAGTTCAGCCTCTGCCGACTGCACACTGGCTAAGGCACTGGCCAACTGAGGCTGACGCAAGCCCAGTGCCGGTGCGTTACCGTCGGTAAAGGAGCGCCACTCTTCTTCAGCAACTTTTACCCGGGCTTTTTCTTCCGCCAGCATCGCCTGAGCATTTGCCAGTGCGGCCTGCGCCGCTTTAACGTTGGTCAGATAGTCACTTTTTTCAACCTGAACCAGTAAGTCGCCCTTGTTAAAAAAGCCCCCGGCCACAAACTCATCCGCTACCGCCACTACCCGGCCGTTAACTTCAGAAATCAGGCTGGTTTCAAGCTTAGGTGTCACCATACCTTGCGAGCTAATCTGATAAACAATGTTATCAGGGACAACAGCCGCAGTATTAACCAGAATTGCCGGGCGACTTTCGTCACTTTTCTGGGGAGGTTGACGCAACTTACCTAAACCCACTGCCGCTGCAACCGCGAATACCACAACCACTACCGGAAGAATTACTTTTACAAAAAAAGAAGACATGCCTTACCTACCTGTCAAATTAACTGAGTACATCATAATCGCTAAGCCACCAATTGTATGCCGGTGACTGTTAATGTTTGTATCTTTCATCAGCACAGGATGGTCAGATTGCTGACCGTAAAACGCTAACTATAAATTGCCATAGCGTACGTCAGCCCACTGTTTACGGGGTTCAATGCCTAATGCAAACAAGCAATTGCAACGTCCTATCAACAGTACACCCATCAGCAGCCGTAAATTAACGTAATATTTTGTTACAAACCGCGAGATTAAAACAAGCGTTTAAATGCCAGTTATAACGCTACAACTTAAAGTTATTTGCCGATTGTCGTTCCCTGAATTATGGTAGTAAAAATGATCGACGCGGTCATTTTTTCGTCGTAATCAGCGGGTATTATTTTTGGTAGTATTCACTATCGCATCAGCAACATGTTTAAGCAGCGTTGCACCATAGCCAGATTGAGGAAATTACTATGAGTATCACCAAACAATATTTAAAAACCAAGCCAGGGTGTAAAGTGACGTTTAAATTGACCGCTGAGCAATTAGCCGACGCACAGTCGGTGGCCCTGCTTGGTGAGTTCAATGATTGGGATCCTGCAGCGTTACTAATGAAAAAAAGTAAAAGCGGCGATTTTAGCGCCAGTCTGACCCTGGAAAAAGATCGTGAATATCAGTTCCGTTATCTGGTCAATGGTGGCACCTGGGTAAACGATGATGCAGCAGATGCGTATTTACCTTCCCCCTTATCTTATGATCACAACTCGGTTATTCGTCTGTAAGAAAGGTGTTTAGCGGGTAAAAAAACAGAAAAAACCGGTGCAGACTATCAGGTTGTCGCCTGCACCAAAATTAATATGCCGGATTCAACAACGCTCCAGGATCAGGCATCCTACCGAGTAACCGGCACCAAACGAGCACAACACCGCTTTATCGCCTGCCGTTAAGCCGGTTTTATGCTTGTGAAAAGCAATAATTGAACCGGCTGATGCCGTATTGGCATATTGGTCAAGCACCAGTGGGGCCTCTTCTGGCAATGGATCCCGTTCCAGTATTTTCTTCGCGGCAAAAATATTCATATTAATATTGGCCTGATGTAACCACAGCCGTTTTAGTTGCTCCGGGCCAATATTAAGTGCTGCCATTTCGTCCTGAATTACCTCAGCAACAATGGGTAACAGCTCTTTAAAAACCTTACGGCCCTGCTGCTTAAAAAACGCCACTTTAGGGTCGGTCTCAGCAAAACAATGCTCTGTATAGCCAATATCACAACGAATATTATTGGAAAAACTGGTTTTTAAGCGCATACCTAAAATTGCAAAGGCATTGTCTGAAGTAGCGCTGCTGTCAGCTTCAATAATAGTAGCAGTACAGACATCGCCGAAAATAAAGTGGCTGTCTCGGTTTTTATAATCGACCTGCGGTGAAGCAAACTCAGGATTGACCACCAGAACAACTTTAGCCGTTCCTCCGCGAACGGCATTCGCCGCATTACTGATCGCAAACGTCGCCGATGAGCACGCCACATTCATATCATACGCATAACCACTCACACCCAGCAGTTGCTGCAGTTCAATGGCCAGTGCCGGATACGGACGCTGCATATTCGAGGCAGCACAAATAATTAAATCAATATCAGCGGCGGTTTTGTTGGCCTGCGCCATGGCTTCGCGCGCGGCCGCCACAGCCATTTCAACCATTTCAGGTGGCGTTGACTCATCCCGTTTTACGAAAACCGGATGCATAATTGCCGGGTCCAGTATGCCTTCTTTATACAACACATGACGCGCTTTAATACCCGAGGCTTTTTCAATAAACTCACAGCTGGAGTACTCCAGTGCGGTAACCTCGCCATCTGATATTGCGCCAGCATGTTGTTGATTATGCAAATCAACATATTGGTTGTAGCTGGCAACCAGCTCTTCATTAGTGATGATTGCGGTTGGCGTAAATAACCCTGAACCACTGATTACAATTTTTTGCATGACTTTACACCTTGTCAGGTTACGACGATCGTATTATCAGGTCTTGGTATGACATCGTCAGTTTGCCAAGGCCCGTTACGCTTGTTTTGCGCCTAGTATAACTAAAAATACGTTTAGCGTTTAGTGGATTGCATAGTGGATTACTGGCGGATTACGAAGTCGGGCCAAACTGCAGTTTTTTAAGACAGCACGCAAGCCTGTTAAGCCAGCATTAGGTAAAGACGGTGTACACTACTAACCATTGTGCGCAATAATACGGCTTCATCACTATTGGCCCAGCGCTTATAAATACATTTTGTCTCTAACCTGGAACCTATTCAGCCGCATGTCGTTATTTCGAAGCCTCATCAGTATTTTATTAATAAGCAGTTACTGCGCAGAGGCGCAAACTGATTTGCAGCTGCGCGGGCTAAGTGGTGAGCTGGAAAAAAACGTTAAAAACCATATTGCTAAATACAATAAGGCGGATATTTCAGGCTCGCTACGGTTTCAGTTGAAACTAGAGCAGGACATTGAAACTGCGCTGCAGGCGCTGGGTTATTATCATAGCGAAATTGAGTTTGTAATACTGGAAGGTTCAGGCAAAAGCACGCTACAGGTTAATGTACTGCCGGGCGAGCCGGTAAAGATTGCCACAGCGGATATTCAATTAACCGGCGATGCGACAGACGATCGACAGTTCAGTTGGCTGTTACGCCGGGAAGCGCCGGAAAAAGGTCAGGTGCTGCATCATGGTAACTACGACAATTTAAAAAAATCGTTGCGCAGCCTGGCCCTGCGCAAAGGGTACTTTGATGCCGAGTTCAGCCGCAGTACTCTTGAAGTGATACCTGAATTATATCAGGCTAACATTCATCTGCATTTTGACAGTGGCCGCCGCTACACATTTGGTGATGTCACCTTTAGCGGTCAGCAAATTCGTGATGAATGGATGCAGGCGCTGATCCCGTTCGAGCCCGGCCAGCCTTATCTGGCCAGTGAGTTGGGTGAATTTAACCAAACCCTGGCCAATACCAATTGGTTTTCATCAATTTCAATTGAAGGTGATACCGAGCAAATAACGGATTATACCCTGCCGATAGTCGTTAAACTGGAACCGCGGCTGCGTAACAGTGTAGAAACCGGTATTGGCTACTCTGACGTCGTTGGCCCCCGCTTAAAAGTGAATTGGTTAAAGCCCTGGTTAAATGACCGCGGCCATAGCCTGCACAGCAAATTTGCCATATCGGAAGTAGAACAAACGGTTGAATCGTCATACCGGATGCCACTGAGCACCGCCCCCAGCGATTATTATCAGCTGCAGCTTGGCTTTCGTAACCGCGATAGTCTCGATACCCGAAGTAAAGAAGTTAATCTGGCACTGGAACGTCATTGGTTATTAGCTAATGATTGGTATCGCACGGTATCACTTCGCTGGCTATATGAAGATTTTATTCAGGCAGATCAGGATGCCAGTGCCAGTCTAATTATGCCGGGCATAAGTTTTAGCCGCTCTCGACAAAGCTGGGGCGAGATGCCGCGCTCTGCAGACAGGTTGCTGTTTGGGGTAGAGTTTTCTGAACCAGCCTGGGCATCCGATACCCAATTTGTCAGATTGCGTGGCCGCGCCGGCTGGATTGGCAGTTATGATCGCAATCATCGTTTTGTCACCCGAATTGATGCCGGGGCAGTTGTTATTGATGACATTACCGATATTCCACCCTCTTTACGTTTTTTTGCAGGAGGCGATAACAACATTCGGGGTTACGGTTATGAAACTATCGCCCCGCTAAATAACGACAATGAGCTGATTGGCGGCCGGTATATGGTAGCAGCCTCACTGGAGTATCAGTACCGGGTAAAAGGTAACTGGTGGCTGGCCAGCTTTTTTGATTACGGCAGTGCCTGGAACGATAGCCCGGACTTTAAACGCGGCGTAGGTTTAGGTATTCGCTGGGCTTCACCGGTAGGACCGGTACGACTCGATTTTGGTTATGGTCTGGACAGCGGTGATCGCAATGCCTTTCAAATCCACTTTGCGTTGGGGCCGGAACTATGAAGCCAGCTATCGGTAAAGTATTAAAATGGCTGAACTGGACGCTGCTATTACCTGTGTTATTTGTCATATTATTACTGGCGGTACTGCTTTACACGCCAGCGGGTCTGAAACTGAGTGTGTGGCTGGGACAAAAATATGTGCCACAGCTGTCAGTGGCCAGCCACAGTGGCAGCCTGCTGGGCGGCATGCAACTTAATAATATTCGCTGGCAAAACGAAACGGTAAAACTGCAGTTTGAGCAAGCAAAGCTTGACATCAATAACCGTTGCTTATTTCAGCTTAAGCTATGTATCAGTGCGTTATCAGTTAACGACGGCAACATCATCGTTGCCGGTAACACCGTTAGTTTTAGCCGGTTCAGCACCAGCGCTGAAGTCTGGGGCCGGCAAGTACAACTTAACAACAGTCAGTTACAGCAGTTGCAAATCAGCCTTGCTACCGGCGACGAACAACCGGCTGAGCCTTTCAAATATCAGGCCCCGGAGCTAAGTGATATTACGCTGCCACTAACGGTGTATGTTAACGGTTTTCAACTGACTAATGCCAGTTTAATCCAGGCTGAGCAAGTAACAGCCTTGCCGGATCTCAATTTCAGCCTGCAAGCCCGCGAACACACTGTCCGCTTACTCGACTTGCAGGCAAACCACCCGCAGGTCAGCCTGAGTACGACAGCCAACATCACGTTACAAGGTGATTATCCGCTAAGCGCCCGGCTTAGTGCTGTGCTTAAACAGGCGCCGCTGGCAGAGCAACAACTGAATATCAATCTGAGTGGCAGCCTGGCTGATTTAGCGGTCAGTGCGCGAGCCGTTGGCACAATAAGTGGCAGCGCCGAAGCAGAGCTGGCCCTGTTAGCAGCGGATTTGCCACTGAGTTTGAATTTACAGTACGACGCCTTTAGCTGGCCACCAGCGAACCCTGATGCCTGGCAAGTACGCCAGGGTGAAATGACAGCCAGCGGCGATTTGCAGCAGCTGAATTTTACGCTGGCGACCGGTCTCTCGCACAGTACGATACCTGACACCGAACTTAGTGCCAAAGGCCATTACCAGCTCAACGACTCGGTATTAACGTTGGACAACATTGCGCTGGCCACCCTGGATGGCACAGTAAACGGCAGTGCCAGAGTGGAACTGGTGCCTGCCCTCAGCTGGCAGGCCGAGCTAAACCTGAATGCGATTAAACCCGGCACATTCTGGCCTGCTTTTGACGGTGAGCTTAGTGCCGAAATAAACGGTAAGCTGGCAAACCAGGGAACATTAGATGCTGACGGCAGCTGGCAAACTGAATTAAGTCAGCTGGCGATTAAAGGCAATTTACGGGATGAAACCGTTACTATCTCTGGGGATATGACTGCACGGTTTCAACAGGATACCGGCAACTACCGTTTTAGTACCGGGCAACTGTTAATGTCGCATGGCGCCAATCAAATAACATTAACCGGCTCGCTGGCACAACAGTGGCAACTGGATGCGACCGTAGATATTGCCGATTTAAGCAGCAGCCTGCCCTTGGCCGCTGGCGTTATTAATGCAGAGCTTGCCATTCGCGGGCCTCAGCGCCAGCCGCAAGTCACGGCCAGTGTTACAGGCAACGACTTACGATATGGCAGTGAACGGCTACAGCAGCTCAGCCTTGAATTACAGTTGCGCCAGGCAGCACAGTTAGAAGCCGACCTTACACTTAATATCAGCAACGGTGTTATCCGCGGTTATCAGCTGGAACAACTGACCATAACCGGCGCAGGCAATGAAGCACAGCATAATCTTGAACTAAACTTGCAATCGCCGCTGTCAGATACGTCATTGCAACTGACGGGTCAACTAACGGATCGCAACCTCTGGCAAGGCCAGTTAATCGAAGCGGAAATTGGCAGCCCGGTAGGTGTCTGGCAACTGCAACAGGCTGTTAAAATTGCCTATCTGCACCGCGAACAGCAACTGGATATCAGCCAGCATTGCTGGTTGCAGGCACCTGGTTCGGTTTGTTTAACCGAAGATGCCCGTCTCAGTGCAGAACGTTTGGCAGCGACGATTGCGTTGCGGCAGTTAGATTTGGCCAGCCTGAATGCGTTTATGCCGTTAGCGGTAAACCTTAGTGGTGAACTGAATGCCGATGCCAACGCCAGCTGGCAATCCGGTCAGCGCCCGCAGTTTAACCTGTCAGCAACAAGTAGCAGCGGTGCGCTAACCGAGCAAAACAGTCCCCCTATTACCCTGCAATGGCAGCAATTAACCTTAGACAGCGAGCTAAAAGATGATCAGTTAGCGGCCAACCTGCGTGTCACCTTAAATGAGCAGGCGCAGTTGACAGCAAAGTTGGGCGTTGCCGATGTTAGTAGCAGCAACCGGCCACTGACCGGCCGGTTGCAACTTACCGACTTTACCCTGGCATTTCTGCAACCCTTGCTGGACGAATACAGTGAGCTAGCCGGGGTAGTCAGCGCCGATATCCGCGCAGAAGGTAGCATTGAAAGCCCGATGCTGGCCGGACAGCTGGCATTACAAAAGCTGCGGGTAAAAGGCAACCTGGCACCAGCCGACATAAACGAAGGTAATCTGCGATTGGAGTTTAACGGGGAGCAAGCAGAATTACAGGGGGACATTATTACTCCACAGGGTAATTTAGCGCTGACAGGCAAAGCTAATTGGCAGCAACTTGATAAATGGCAGGCGCAGCTAGCCGTAAAAGGCGATGCATTAAGCCTGCAAATCGAGCAGGGTAAATTGCAGGTTAAACCTGATCTTGAAATAAATGCCAGCCCGCAACTTACCAAAATTACCGGTAAAATTGATATACCCAGCGCCCTATTCAGCATTGATGAATTACCTCAGGGCGCCATTGGGTTATCTGATGATACTGTTGTTCTAAATCCCGAGCGACAACCTGTTACGGCGCAACAGGCCATGGCCATTCCGCTTGAAGCTGATATCAGGGTACAACTTGGTGAAAAAGTGAAACTCGAGGCATTCGGTCTGGAAACGCTGCTGCGGGGCAACTTACAGGTTCGGCAAAAGCAAAATAAACAAACCGTTAATGGTGAAGTACGTCTGATAGATGGCACCTTTCGCTCCTACGGCCAGGATTTACTAATCCGCCAGGGCAAAATGACGTTCAGTGGACCGCCTGATCAGCCCTACCTCAATGTTGAAGCCATCCGTAACCCGGCCAATATGGAAGACAACGTCATCGCCGGGATCCGGGTAACCGGCCCGGCTGACCGGCCGCAGATCAATATATTTTCAGAGCCTGCCATGCCGCAAGCGAATGCTTTGTCTTATTTGCTGGTAGGCCGCGATCTTGACAGCGAATCAGGTAGTGCAGCCAATGCTGTGACCACCAGCCTTATCGGTATGAGTATTGCCTCCAGCGGCTCACTGGTGGGTGACATTGGTGAAGCTTTCGGGGTAAGTGATTTAACCCTTGATACCGCAGGCTCCGGTGATAGCTCGCAGGTAACGGTAAGCGGTTATTTAAATCGCGACTTACAAATAAAATATGGTATTGGTATTTTTGAGCCCATTGGCGAGTTCACCCTGCGCTACCGCTTAATGCAAAGTTTGTATCTGGAGGCGGTATCAGGGCTGGATAACGCAGTAGACTTACTGTACCGCTTTGAGTTTGATTAGGCTTGCTGTAACAACAAGTGGCTATAACGCCCCAACGAAGCATAGGGTTCTTGCTGATTATACTGCAACTCCAACGCCAGCAGTTGCTGAAAATGACTTTGCTGCTGGCTGGGCTCGCGTAAATAGTCGTGAAAACAACGGACCCCGGTTTTACTGATCAGCTTAAAACCGGCTTGCTGGTACCATTGTTCTACTGCTGAGGGCTCAAGCGGGTTTTGCGGGCTTAAGCTGACTTTCTTTTTTACCTTAAAATCTGCCGCTACATAGTCAAAGTTGCCATATAAAATATTGCTAAGCCGTTTGGCATCTTTGTTGTAATACATCAGTGACAACACCCCGCCCGGAGCGACCAGCCGGCTCAACTGACTTAGCGCCAGTTCGGGTTTTGCCAGCCATTCCAGCATGGCATGACATAACACCAGCGGGTACTGCTGTGCTAATGTGCCGGCCAAATCGGCCAGGCTTTGCTGGCTAAACCGGAGCCGGGTATCAGTACCACTAACCATAAGTCCTGCGCCAGTTGCCGCTTCTGCCGCCATGGCCAGCATGTCTGCGGAAATATCGGTTAAATGTACGGAGTGGCCCATTGCGGCAAGCTGCAAGCTGATTTGCCCCTGACCTGCCCCCACATCCAGTATCTGACAGGGCTTTTGCAATATGGATAACGAGCCAAGATCCCGTAACAACACCTGCTGGCGGATCTGGCCTTTACTGCTCTGATAAATATTGCGCTGAAATTTGCCAGCTATACCATCAAAACTGCGATCAGTGGTTTTATTCATGCCGGGTTATCGATATCAATAAATTGCACGTCTAACGGGTAATGAGCACTGAGGTACTCACCCAGGGCTTTAATACCGTAACGCTCAGTTGCATGGTGGCCGGCTGCAATAAAATGAATATCCAGCTCGCGCGATACATGAATGGTTTGCTCCGACACCTCACCGGTAATAAAGACATCGGCGCCCGCCTCGGCAGCTTGCTCTATATAGCCCTGGCCGCCACCGGTGCACCAAGCCAGTTTATGCACCGCCCGGTTACTGCCGGCAGCATGTGCAAGCACCTTGCGGCCCAGCAGCTGCTCCAGTGTATCGGCTAACTGGCTCAGGCTTTGTGGGACGGCCAACTGCCCCTGCATAACCACACCCAACGGTTCTACCGTTGCCAGTGGCATAACCGCAGCCAACTGCAGCAATTTTGCCAGCTGCGCATTATTGCCAAGCTCGGGATGAATATCTAACGGCAAATGATAAGCAAACAAATTAATGTCATGCGTCAGTAACGCCTGCAGGCGTTTTTTCTTCATGCCGGTAACAACGGCAGCTTCATTTTTCCAGAAATAGCCGTGATGGACCAGAATGGCGTCAGCGCCGTGGGCTACCGCAGCATCGATCAGCGCCTGGCTGGCCGTCACCCCGGTGACAATGCGTTTAATGTGCTGCTTGCCCTCAACCTGTAAGCCGTTTGGACAGAAGTCACGCACCCGCCCGGTTTGCAGTAGTTCTGCCAACAGGCTACTTAGTTGTTGCCGTTGCAACATATAAACTCCGGTATTGTGTTCGCTATAGCCACTATTGTACTTAAAAACTGTTAAAAAGCAGGCAGATTTGTCTATTGGTAGTGTTTTGATGTATAAATAGCGGGCAACGATTAATTTTCACGCACAGGTATTAAGCATGACAAAATTGGATAAAGATCAGGTAGTCGCTGATTTTACCGCAGCTTACAAAGCTAAATTTGGTAAAGAACCACAACTGGAACAAAAACCAGGCTGGTTTAGTGTTGATGGCGGTAAAAATATCCGTCTGGCTGAACTTGACGAATTAGCCCAAAGCTACGGTAAAGGCGGCAAAGCCAAAGCAACTGTAGCCAAAGCTGACAAACCAGCCAAGGCTGAAAAAGCTGAAAAACCGGCTAAAGCTGAGAAAAAACCAGCTAAAGCGGCCAAACCGGCTGAAAAAGCGCCAGCAAAACCTGCCGCAAAAAGCAAAGCTAAAGCAGCCAAGCCAGCAAAAACCACCCCGGGTGCTGCAGCGGCGTTTTGGGCTGAAAAAATTAACGATAGTAAACAGCGGCCACCACGTGGTTCGCGTTAATACGGTGACTTTACGTATTAACGGTTAGTTATTCGTGCTCTGATACTGGCGCAATTTGCGCCAGTTTATTTTTTGCTTCAATCCACTGCCCCATAAACTTGGTACTTCGGTAAGCATGATGCCTCAACATCAAGCCGGTGAAGTTAGCTTGCCGATAGCTTGCTAAGCTGTTCAGCAACTGCTGCAGTTGCAGCCAGACCCGGTTTGCCTGCTCTGGCCCAAATCGCGTCGTAATAATCTGATAACCCTGCAGCTTTGCCTGTTGCCATGGTTGCTCATTCTGATATAACGTCACCGCAGCGCTCGCAATATCACTGCTTTCATTCGCGATAATGCCACTCCAGCCGCTATCAAGTCTCATTCCCTCTGCGCCAATATCCGTGGTCACGCTTGGCGTACCCTGACACATAGCTTCAAGCAATTTACCTTTTAAACCAGCGCCAAACGCCAGCGGGGCCAAACATACTCTGGCCTGACGCATAACCTTTTGGCTATCGGTTACCCAGCCTTTGACCAGAAAGCCCTGACGGGCATTGTGAAGCGCGGTAGCTTTGGGTGGAGGGTACGCACCGTAGAGGTGTAACTCAGCCGCCGGCAACTGCTGGCGTATTTGGGGCCAGATTTGCTGTTTTAACCACAGCACGGCCTGCCAGTTCGGAGCATGGCGAAAATTACCAATCGCAATAAAATGCTGTCGCTCACTAAATGCCGGGCTCTGGCTTGCTGGCAGCTTGTCAAGCCAGAACGGGCAGTAACATAACAGAGCAGCCGGCACCGCATAATGCTGCTGTAACAGCTGCATTTCAGCCTCAGAGATGACTAGCGTAAGATCGCAGCGATAAATGGCCGCAATTTCCCGCAGCGCCAGCTCAGAATTAAGGGCAGCGGTATTCAGCTCCCGCTGCTGGCTGTGGCAGCGCTGCCTGGCGTCACGCAGAGCATGGCAGTCTTCCATATCTAATATGCGCATCGCCTGCGGACAGGCCTGTTCTACCCGCCAGCCAAATTGCTCTTCCAGCATAAAACGGTCGAACAATACCGCCTGTGGGTTTTGCTCCGTCAGCCAGCTATCGAAACTGTCACAATTTAATGCAATGTGCTGCTCAGCAACGCCAAGATCTGCCAGCGGATAGCGATGCGGGCTTAACTCTGCCGGACTGGCAAACTGTACCTGCCAGCCCTGCCCTAAATACAGCTTAATCAGGCTGAGCATGCGGCCGCCTGCCGCAGAAGAATTGGGTTCGGGCCATACATAACCCAGAATAATAAGTAATGGCATAAGACTGATTGGCTAAACTGTTTTGCGGTAAAAACGCAGTTTACCGTTGCTCTGGCCAAATACCAACGCTTTAGTGTTTACCTGGCTTGGCTTGCTGTTAAGATAGAGCGGTTTTTAATTAGATGAAGTGCTTATCCCTACTTTATGACCGATACGATATGAGCAACACAAGCCGGTATACCTTACTGGAAGAACAACTTCATGCACTTAGCCACGCGTTGGGCGCTGTGCTGGGTATTATTGGTCTGGTGCTAATGCTACGCTTAAGTATTAGCTATGGCGATAACTGGCAGCTGGCCAGTGCAATTGTTTATGGCAGCAGTATTATTTTGCTCTACAGCAGCTCGGCGCTTTATCACAGCATTCACAACCCTCTGCTGAAATACCGGCTCAGGCAGCTGGATCACGCCGCCATTTTTATTTTGATCGCCGGCACCTATACCCCCTTTACCCTGATAAGCCTGCGCCACGACTGGGGGCTTATTCTGTTTAGTGTTATCTGGCTTATCGCCATTGTCGGCGTGGTGCTGGAGCTGGCTACCGGGCTTAAATATAAAAAATTGTCGTTGGCGTTATATTTGGGGCTCGGCTGGATAGTGGTTGTGGCAATTAAACCCATGCTAAGTAACGTCCCCGCCCCGGCAATGTGGCTGTTACTGGCCGGCGGACTGGCTTATTCGGGTGGCGTGCTGTTTTACATCTGGCGCAGCCTGTACCTGCACCACATGATCTGGCACCTGTTCGTGCTGGCAGGCAGCATACTGCATTTTTTAGCGGTGTATTTGTACGTGATGCCGCATTCTTAGCATCATTTTGCAGTAACCGCTTCAAATTAAAAAGGCTGCTTGCGCAGCCCTTTTTACAATTATATTAAGGTTTTCTGGATGACTAGTACTGGTAACTGTATGTCAAACCACTAAAGGCGCTGTAAGCACGGATACCAACATGCCAGGTCCCGGCTTGTGGGTTGTTAATAGTACACACTTCGTTATTGCCATTTAAGTAAGGCCGGCAGGTGTAAGCACTGGTGCTTGGCTGGCTGCCATAACGTACATATAAGTCTGCATCTCCGCTACCGCCCGAGATCTGGAAGGTAATTTGTGACACGCCTGATGGGATCTGGTAACTGCCCCGTAACCACTGGCCGGTTGATGCTGACAGGTTCGGGAAGGTTGCACCACCACCCGGGGGTGTACCACCACCGCCGCCACTGCCGCTACAGCCGTTATTAGTGATCCAGTCGGTTGCGGCTTTCGCCTGAACAATACCAAAGCCGTAAGAGTTATCCCGGCCCGCAGCACCTCTGTCCTGTGCTGTCGAATTTAAAGCATTACGAATTTGCGATGCGGAACACGATGGATGGTTGCTCCACACTAAGGCCGCAACACCAGCAACATGCGGCGACGCCATCGAGGTGCCGCTGATGCTGTTATAACCGCCATTGCGCCAGGTTGAGCTGACGTTAACACCCGGGCCGGCTATTTCAACTTGTGAGTTACGTTGCGAGAAGCTGGCCAGATTGCGGTTAGAGTCTACGGCCGCCACCGATACCACTGAATTGTAAGACGCAGGATACGACATACTGGTATTGCCGTCATTACCTGCCGCCGCAATCAGTAACATACCGCCATTATAAAAATTAGTCATAGCGTTGTTTTCAGTCTGATTAGACGAGCCGCCGCCCAGGCTCATATTAACCACTTTGGCGCCGGCATCTTTACACGACTGAATGCCCTGGATCAGATTAGAGGCGTAGGTCCAG
The DNA here is from genome assembly GCA_963975465.1 of uncultured Chromatiaceae bacterium. Taxonomy (GTDB): domain Bacteria; phylum Pseudomonadota; class Gammaproteobacteria; order Enterobacterales; family Alteromonadaceae; genus Alishewanella. The sequence goes on along the minus strand of CAXBHB010000001.1, from coordinate 469,229 downwards.
TTACCTGAATCATTGAAAATTTTGACAATATGCACCCCGGCCTGGCCAGAGCCAATAACCCCGACAACCCCTGAGTTGTTATCCAGTGCGACCATCGTACCTGCGACATGCGTACCGTGGCCATTGCCATCAGAATACCAGTTGCCGTGGCCAGAGAACGCGAAACCCGTTACACCAGAGCTTTGCAAGTCTTCATGGCCCGAGGTATAGCCGGTATCAATAACACATACTTTGGTATTACCGGCACTGGCATCGCTTACCTCGTTAGCCTGCACCATGCTAATACCATAAGGTGTAGACTGCGCCATCGGGCTGATAACATCCATCAGATAACGTTTGGCATCTTGCTCCACGTATTGCACATTCGGGTTGGCTTTCAGTAATTTCAGCTGCGATGCCGACAGTGTGGCAACACTGGCATTGGCCGCTTTTAAATGCATCAGCGCATCTACCCGCAAACTGCGCAATACGGTTTCGGCCTGCTGGGTGTTAAACTCACTCTGACCGTTTTTCATGCTCATTACTGCTGCAGTGGGCTTAAATTTTATAATGTAACGGTCGGTATTTTCGTTGTCGTCAATCAGGCTGTTCGCAACAGCCTGAGCGGTTAACGTTAGGGCAAAGCAACTGCTGATGCCAAGGACTAAGAGTTTTTTAGTTGTTTTCATTATGGTACCTTTTTGACTATTTGTTGTTCCAACATGGATTGTGTTACTTCCTTTTTATTGACTGCGTCCTGCGGTACCTAACTAACCAGTTGCTCAATAAAACAACAATTACAAAACTCTGACAAAGTGATTACAAAAAAAAACACCTGCCCTGTTCCAGGGAAAAATACCTGTGATTAGAAACAAATACACCATTTCAGGGAATTTTATCAGCCGCGTTATAACCAAAAGCTATAAGTTATTTCTATAGGAAATATTGATTTAGCACGGCCAGGTTTACAGCTAGCCACAAACTAATTGCCCGGCAGATCTTTCTATGCGCATTGCATTCTTTTAGAATCACCCCCATTGCAATATCACTGGTTTTTTTTGGAGTAAAACATGTCAAACAGCAAGCATTGTCGGTTACTAATTCTGGGTTCAGGCCCAGCCGGATATACCGCCGCAGTTTATGCTGCCCGGGCAAATCTCAATCCGGTACTGTTAACCGGCATGCAGCAAGGTGGCCAGCTCACCACCACCACTGAAGTTGAAAACTGGCCGGGTGACGGCCATGGTTTAACCGGGCCGGTGCTGATGGAGCGGATGCAGGCGCATGCAGAAGCGTTTAACACCGAAATAATTTTCGACCATATACATACCGTTGATTTAGAGCAGCGGCCTTTTACCCTGACAGGGGACAATGGCAGCTATACCTGTGATGCGCTGATCATATGTACCGGTGCCTCTGCTAAATACCTGGGTTTACCGTCAGAACAAGCCTACAGTGGCCGCGGCGTATCGGCCTGTGCTACCTGCGATGGCTTCTTTTACCGCAACCAGAAAGTTGCCGTCATAGGCGGTGGTAATACCGCCGTGGAAGAAGCGCTGTATTTATCGAATATTGCCAGTGAAGTACATCTGGTACATCGCCGCGATACCTTTAAAGCAGAGAAAATTCTGGTCGATCGTTTAATGGCAAAGGTGGCATCTGGCAATATTGTGTTGCACACCCACTGCGTGCTGGAAGAAGTACTGGGCGATGATATGGGCGTTAACGGTGTTCGTTTGGGGTCGACTAAGGGCGAAGCTGCCACCGAGCTGGCGCTGCAAGGCGTGTTTATTGCTATTGGCCACTCACCAAACACCGACATTTTTAAAGGTCAGCTGGAGATGAATGGCGGCTATTTAAAAGTGGTCAGCGGTACCGAGGGCAACGCAACCCAGACCAGCATTGCCGGTGTGTTTGCGGCAGGTGATGTCTCTGATCATATTTATCGTCAGGCCATTACCTCTGCCGGTACCGGCTGTATGGCAGCACTGGATGCAGAGCGTTATCTGGACGGCCTGACTAAGTAGTCTGGCCAGCTAACCCTGCGCCTTAATTATGGCCATCTACCTGCCGGAGCTTGACCCGCTGCAACTCAGGTTTCCGCCAGTTGCACAGGCGCTGGCGGAACCTGATGGTTTACTGGCGATGGGCGGCGACTTATCAGTCGAACGCCTGTGGCTGGCCTACCGTAGCGGTATTTTCCCGTGGTTTAGTGACGGCGACCCGCTGCTATGGTGGAGCCCGGCAACCCGGGCGGTGTTCCCGCCCGACAGCCTGGGTTTTAACCGTAGTTTGCGTAAACAATGGCAGCGTGCAAATCTGCACCTGACCCTTAATCAGGCGTTCAATGCCGTAGTACAGGGCTGCGCTGCGCCACGTAAAAACCAGCCAGAAACCTGGATACTGCCCCCGATGCAACAAGCTTATCAGCGCCTGCACCAGCATGGCTATGCCCACAGCATTGAAGTGTGGCAGAACAAACAACTGGTAGGTGGTTTATACGGTATTGCTGTTGGGGGGTTATTCTGTGGCGAGTCGATGTTTAACCGGGTACCTAATGCCGCAAAATTCGCACTGGTGGCGCTGCAACAACATATCCGCCATTATGCTGCCGGCTGGATTGATTGCCAGCTGCCCAACCCCTTTTTACACCAGTTAGGCGCCAAATCGATAAATCGCCCGCAATACTTAAGCTTGTTGCAGCAGCAAACACAGATCAGTGGCCCTGCTGATCACTGGCAGCCACAAAGCCTGAGCTTACACCATGAATAACCCCCGCCCGCTGCGTTTTGGATTAACTGCAGCCAACCCATGCAGTTATTTACCGGGCCAGCAAGAACAGTTGGTGGTATTGATGCCCGAAGAGCCGGTTACTGCTGAATTATATCAACAATTGCTGGCACATAATTTTCGCCGCAGTGGCGAGCAAGGCTACACCCCGCACTGCCCGGCATGTAACGCTTGCCAGTCAGTACGTATCGAACCGCAAAAATGGCAGCCGTCCCGCAGCCAGCGACGGCTTATGAACAAGGCGCAGCGTGCAGGTCTGGACTACCGGCTGGTTAGTCAGCCTGACGTAGCACAGTATTTTAGCTTGTTTGCGCAGTACATCGCCTTTAAACATCATGACGGTGTGATGTATCCGGCAACTGAAGAGCAACTTAGCAGTATGCTGACTTGCCATTGGTTACCGGTACGTTTTCTGGAAATATATCAGCAGCAGCAACTGGTCAGCGTCAGTATTATTGATGATCTGGCCGACAGCTATTCAGCGGTGTACACGTTTTTTGCCGAGCATTTTCAGCATTTGTCGCCGGGTAAACTGGCGGTTCTTTATTTACTGCAGCACGCCAGGCAAAATAACAAAGCGTTTGTGTATCTGGGTTATCTGGTTCAGGCTTGTCAGAAGATGGCTTATAAGGCTGAATTTACCCCTCAACAGCGTTTTATTCAGGGACAATGGCACTCTTTTGCCTAAAAAAGCGCTTGCTGCTTTACTTATTGCTGTGATTTCGGCACAATCTGCGCAGTTTTTTGAAGGTTCAAACCCAATTTATAGAGGCGAGTACGCTGAATGGCGAAAGAAGACGTAATTGAAATGCAAGGTACCATCCTGGATACATTGCCAAATACCATGTTCAAAGTTGAACTGGAGAATGGTCATGTGGTTATCGCTCACATTTCCGGTAAGATGCGCAAGAACTACATCCGCATTCTGACAGGCGATAAGGTTACCGTTGAATTAACGCCTTATGATTTAAGTAAAGGCCGTATCGTATTCCGTCAGCGTTAATCTGGCTTAGTAACAAAAAACCCGGTTAATGCCGGGTTTTTTGTTTGGCTGCAACATAAGCAGAGCTAATCCATCAGCGCCAGATCCTGTTCCGTCTGATAATCAAAAATCAGTTTGTCATTTTTCAGGCTGACTTTTACATCACCGCCCTGCACCAGTTGGCCAAACAGTATTTCGTTGGCCAGTGGTTTTTTTAATTGCTCCTGAATAACCCGGGCCATTGGCCGTGCGCCCATGGCCTGATCATAGCCTTTATCAGCCAGCCATTTTCTGGCGTCTGAGGTAAGCTCCATCGACACTTGTTTCTTATCTAACTGCACCTGTAAGTCACAGACAAACTTATCAACAATTTGCAGAATAATTTCAGCATCCAGGTGTTTGAACCAGATAATACCATCTAAGCGGTTACGAAATTCCGGACTAAATGTACGGTTAATTTCGCTTAACGCGTCATGGCTGTGATCCTGTTGTTTAAAACCAATAGATTTACGGATGGTTTCCTGCACCCCGGCATTAGTGGTCATTACCAGCACCACATTTCTGAAATCAACCTTGCGGCCGTTGTTGTCGGTTAAGGTGCCATGATCCATTACCTGCAACAGAATGTTGTAAACATCACTGTGGGCTTTTTCAATTTCATCCAGCAACACAACCGAGTACGGATGTTTTGATACCGCATCAGTCAGTAAACCACCCTGCTCAAACCCAACGTAGCCTGGCGGTGCGCCAATTAACCGGCTGACAGCATGACGCTCCATATACTCCGACATATCAAACCGCAGTAACTCGACTCCCATGACTTTCGCTAACTGCTTGGTGACTTCAGTTTTGCCCACCCCGGTCGGGCCGGCAAACAGGAAGCTACCGATGGGTTTTTCTTCGTTACCCAGGCCAGAACGCGACAGGCGAATAGCGGCGGTCAACACATCTATCGGTTCATCCTGACCAAACACCACTAGTTTCAGATTGCGATCCAGGTTAGCCAGCACATCTTTATCTGAAGCCGACACCGATTTTTCAGGAATGCGGGCCATTTTAGCGATAACATGCTCAATCTCTGCAACGTTAATCACTTTTTTGCGTTTTGATGCCGGTAACAGTCGCTGACTGGCGCCCGCTTCGTCAATGACGTCTATCGCTTTATCAGGCAGATGCCGTTCGTTAATATATTTAGCAGATAACTCTGCCGCTGCCCGGATTGCTTTTTGGGTGTAACGCACGTTGTGGTGTTGCTCGTAGCGATCTTTTAAGCCCAACAAGATACGGGTGGTATCTTCCACGCTGGGTTCAGTAACATCAATTTTCTGGAAACGTCGCACCAGTGCGGTGTCTTTTTCAAAAATGCTTTTAAATTCCTGATAAGTCGTAGAACCCATGCAACGCAACCGGCCACTGGACAGCAGTGGTTTTATCAGATTAGACGCATCCATAACCCCACCCGAGGCCGCACCGGCACCAATAACGGTGTGAATTTCATCAATAAATAAAATGGAATCTTTTTCTTTTTCCAGTTCTTTAAGTAACGATTTTAAGCGTTTTTCAAAATCGCCACGGTACTTGGTGCCCGCCAGTAGCGCGCCCATGTCCAGCGCGTAAATAGTGGCATTAGCAATAACCTCGGGTACTTGTTGCTGCACAATACGGTACGCCAGCCCCTCGGCAATGGCCGTTTTACCCACACCCGCTTCACCAACCAGTAATGGATTATTTTTCTTGCGCCGGCACAACACCTGTACTGCCCGCTCAACTTCCTTATCACGGCCAATAAGCGGATCGATATGGCCATTTTTTGCCTGAATGTTCAAGTTGCTGGTAAAGTTTTCCAGGTATTTACTTTCTTCCACTACGGTATCGGTCAGCTCTTCCTGTACCCGATCATCGTGCTGCTCCAGCTTTTCAGTTTTGGTGACACCATGAGAAATAAAATTCACCACATCTAACCGGCTGATATCAATTTTTTTCAGCAAATAAACCGCTTGTGATTCCTGTTCACTGAAAATGGCTACCAGCACATTGGCACCCGTCACTTCTGACTTGCCGGACGATTGCACATGAAACACCGCACGTTGTAATACCCGCTGAAACCCCAGGGTTGGCTGGGTATCACGTTCAGCTTCGCCATCAGGTAATACCGGTGTTGTGGAATCAATAAAACTGGCCAGTTCCAACCGGAGTTTGTCAATATTGGCACCACAGGATTTTAAGGCATCACCAGCCGCCGGGTTATCCAGTAGTGCCAGCAATAAATGTTCTACCGTCATATACTCATGCCGGCGTTCACGCGCAAACCGGAACGCTAAATTCAGCGTTAGTTCCAGATCTTTATTCAACATAGCTCACTCCCAATACCCCGAGAACCACTTCCAGACCATGCCAAGACATACTTAAGCGCGCTCCATTGTGCATAGCAACGGATGCTGATGCTCTTTTGCATACTGTAGCACCTGCTGCACTTTTGTTTCTGCAATTTCGGCGGTAAAAACGCCACACACTGCACTGCCGTCATAATGCACCTTCAACATTACTTCACTGGCTTTCTCATACTGCATATTAAAAAATCGGGTGAGCACATCGATTACAAAGTCCATAGGAGTGTAGTCGTCATTGTGCAAAATCACCTTATACATTGGTGGTGGAGCCAACCGTTGTCGGGTCAACTCTGCCAGGTCATCATGTTTTGTATCTGAAATTTGCTTACCGCTCATAAACTATAGCCATGCCTGCGCCAACCAGCAAAGGCGCTTTTATTAATAATTAGTAAAAAATTCGCACTATTTTTGCAAATAGCTTGACTGTTTGCTTAAATTATCTACATTAGATGTTGGGACGGACGCAGTCCCCTTCAAGTTCATACCAGAATACAGAATATAGCTAACTTAGAGAAGGAAGTAAGTAGTATGGCTACCGGTAAAGTAAAATGGTTCAATAATGCCAAGGGATTTGGGTTTATTCGTGAAGATGGTCGTGATGAAGATATCTTCGCGCATTATTCAACCATTAGCATGGACGGCTACCGCACGCTAAAAGCAGGCCAGGATGTGGTGTTCGATTTGTCTGAAGGCCCGAAAGGGTTACATGCTGTAAATATTAAGCTCCCCGGCGAAGAATAACCTGTCATCGTTGTACCGACCTGGTATCGGCATCTACTAACAAAAAAGCAGGCAAATTGCCTGCTTTTTTTATTTGGTCAGCTAAACGTTACCTATAGTGATTGCAGAGTTTCGTTTAGCGTTGCGCTCGGCCGCATTGCGTTGCTAACCAGAGTATCATCTGGCCGGTAATAGCCACCAATTTCAACCGCTTTGCCCTGCACGCCGTTTAGCTCAGACAGGATCTGTTGCTCATTAGCCTGCATGGCCGCAGCCAGGGTTTTAAAGCGACCAGCCAGTGCGGTATCAGTAGTTTGTGCTGCTAACTCCTGCGCCCAGTACAGCGCCAGATAGAAATGACTGCCACGGTTATCCAGTTCGCCCGCTTTGCGCCGTGGCGACTTATCGTTATCAAGGAAAGTTGCAGTCGCTTTATCCAGACTGTCTGCCAGTACTTTAGCAGCGCTGTTACCGGTTACCTGGGATAAATGCTCCAATGATGCCGCTAATGCCAGGAACTCACCCAGCGAATCCCAGCGTAAGTGGTTTTCTTCAACAAATTGTTCAACATGCTTCGGGGCTGAACCACCGGCACCGGTTTCAAACAAACCGCCACCATTCATTAATGGCACCACTGATAGCATCTTGGCGCTGGTGCCAAGCTCTAAAATCGGGAACAAGTCAGTTAAGTAATCACGCAGCACATTACCGGTGACTGAAATTGTATCCAGCCCCTGTTTAATCCGCGCCAGTGTGTGACGGGTCGCCGCAACCGGTGCCATAATCTGCAAGTCCAGACCATTGGTGTCGTGATCTTTTAAATAACGCTCAACCTTTGTAATCAGCTGCGCATCATGTGCCCGCTCGCTGTCCAGCCAGAAAATCGCCGGGGTGCCACTTAACCGTGAGCGGTTTACCGCCAGTTTTACCCAGTCGCGGATTGGCGCGTCTTTAACCTGGCACATCCGCCAGATATCGCCTTTATCAACCTGATGACTGAACACCACATCGCCTTTGCTATTAAGTACCTTAACCGTGCCTTTGGCGGCAATTTCAAAGGTTTTATCATGCGAGCCGTATTCTTCGGCTTTTTGTGCCATCAGGCCAACGTTTGGTACCGAGCCCATGGTACGCGGATCAAAAGCGCCATTTTCTTTGCAAAAGTTAATGGTTTCCTGATACACACCGGCATAGCAACGGTCCGGGATCACAGCTTTGGTATCTTTTAACTGACCATCCGGGCCCCACATCTGGCCTGAACTGCGGATCATCGCCGGCATTGAGGCGTCGATAATCACATCGCTCGGTACGTGCAGGTTGGTAATGCCTTTGTCAGAATTAACCATAGCCATCTCTGGCTTATCAGCATACAACGCGGCAATGGCGTCTTTAATTTCCTGCTGTTTTGCCTCTGGCAAGCTGGTGATTTTTGCGTACACATCGCCTAAACCATTGCTGACATCAACGCCTGCAGCGGCAAAATCTGCAGCGTACTTGCTGAAAATTTCCTGATAGAACACTTGCACCGCATGACCAAACATAATGGGATCAGACACTTTCATCATGGTGGCTTTTAAATGCAGCGAGAACAATACGTCTTTGGCTTTAGCATCGGCAATTTCTGCAGCAAAGAAGTCACGCAAAGCACCCGCGCTCATGGTAGCAGCATCAATCACTTCATCAGCCAACACAGCAACTTTGTCTTTTAACACGGCAATCTTGCCATCGTCCTGATGCAACTCAATTCGCAGGCTGTCGGCCGCTGCAAATGTGGTTGATTGCTCAGAGCCATAGAAATCGCCACTTTGCATATGCGCAACATGCGATGCTGAACTCGCCTGCCATGCGCCCATGCTGTGTGGATTCTTTTTCGCGTACTGTTTAACAGAAGCTGGGGCGCGACGATCAGAGTTACCTTCACGCAATACCGGGTTAACCGCACTGCCTTTAATTTTGTCATAGCGGCTTTTAACATCACGCTCTTGCTCAGTTTTTGGCTCAGCGGGATAGTCTGGCAGCGCATAGCCCTGGCTTTGTAACTCTTTAATAGCCGCTTTTAGCTGGGGTACCGAGGCACTGATATTCGGTAATTTGATAATATTGGCTTCCGGCGTTTTCGCCATATCGCCCAGCTCGGCCAGCGCATCGTTAATTTTTTGTTCTGGCTTTAAAAAATCCGGAAAGCTGGCAATAATGCGGCCTGATAACGATATATCCCGGGTTTCAACTGCAATACCTGCAGCTGAAGAAAATGCCTGGATCACAGGTAGCAAAGAATGTGTCGCCAGCGCTGGCGCTTCGTCAGTGATGGTATAAATGATTGTTGCACTTTCTTTCGACATGTTAGTTCCTGTATTGTAATCGCGGAATGTCCACGGAAGCCCGCGGAACCGGTGGGAAGTGCCGCGCTAACACTGTAAAACGATAATTATTGTTTAAAACGCAGCAAAAACAACGGCGCTTAGTATATCAGTATCAAACTGATTAAAACAGGCACTGCACACCAGTCGCATTGCCAGCAGAGGCTGCCCCTGCTAACGCATAGGAAATAACATTGAAACAGCCAAAGCCTTTTCGCCACAGGCAACATAAGCCAAATGACAGAAAAAACAATAAGACCAAGGTCGAAATTCCACTATTGGTACTGTTCAATAAACCTTACGATGTGCTCAGCCAGTTTACTGACAACAGCACCCCGCCCCGGGCAACGCTGGCCGACCATGTTCCGCTGAAAAACGTTTATCCGGCCGGCAGACTTGATCGCGACAGTGAAGGCTTGTTATTGCTGACCAACTGCGGCCAGACCCAACATCTGTTAAGCGATCCGAAACATAAAGCTGCGAAAACCTATTGGGTGCAGGTTGAAGGCGAGATTAGCGATGAGGCATTGGATTTATTGCGTCAGGGCATTCTGTTAAAAGATGGCCCGACCTTACCCGCTGAAGTAGAACGAATAGCCCCGCCCGCGCTGTGGCCACGTAACCCGCCGGTACGTTATCGTGCCAATATTCCAACCAGCTGGCTTAGCCTGACCATTGGCGAAGGCCGTAACCGTCAGGTGCGACGTATGACAGCCGCCGTCGGCTTTGCCACGCTGCGACTGGTAAGAGTGCAAATTGGCGCCTGGCAGCTGGACTCACTACAACCCGGCGAATATCAGGTTGTCGAACTGTCCCCGGACAGTAACCAGAGAATTAATAAGCATAAAGCTGGCAGATAAGCGGCAGCCGCGCTGGTGATAACGATTTTTTACCCGGTAAAATAGTGCTATACTCCGCGCCTTATTTTTACGGTCGCAATCAGTGTGGTGTAATGTCAGATAACAGCAATAAAAAAGTCATCGTCGGCATGTCCGGTGGCGTGGATTCCTCCGTTTCAGCCTACCTGCTCATACAGCAAGGGTATCAGGTTGAAGGCCTGTTTATGAAAAACTGGGAAGAAGACGACAACGATGAATATTGCGCTGCTGCCGAAGACATGCAAGATGCTCAGCAAGTGTGCGATAAATTAGGCATTGTGCTGCACAAAGTCAACTTTGCTGCTGAATACTGGGACAATGTATTTGAATACTTTCTGGCTGAATACCGGGCGGGTCGCACCCCTAACCCGGATATTATGTGTAACAAAGAAATTAAGTTTAAAGCCTTCCTCGAATTTGCCGCCGAAGCACTAGGCGCAGATTATATTGCAACTGGCCATTATGTCCGGCGCCGGCAGCACCATGGTCACTGGCAACTGTTAAGGGGACTGGATACCAACAAAGACCAGAGCTACTTTTTATATACTCTGGGTGAGCAGCATGTCGGCCAAACCTTGTTTCCGATAGGCGAACTTGAAAAACCTGCAGTACGGGCCATTGCCGAGCAACAGGGCTTAATTACTCACGATAAAAAAGACTCTACCGGTATTTGTTTTATCGGCGAGCGCAAATTTAAAGATTTTTTACAACAATACCTGCCTGCCCAACCAGGTGATATCGTCAGTATTGATGATGACCAGCTGCTGGGACGCCATGATGGCCTGATGTATCATACGCTTGGCCAGCGCAAAGGTTTGAAAATTGGCGGCCTCAAAGATGGCAGTGACGACCCCTGGTATGTGGTGGGCAAAGATTTAGTGAAAAACCGGCTGCTGGTTGCTCAGGGCCATGACCACCCGGCATTGCTGGCCAGTGGCCTGATTGCCTGTCAGTTAGACTGGGTCGACCGCAAGGGGCCTCAAAGTCCGTTACGTTGCACAGTAAAAACCCGTTACCGTCAGACAGATATCAGCTGCACGCTTACGCCTCTGGCCGATGGCAAGTTGAAGGTACTGTTCGATCAACCACAAAAAGCCGTGACCCCGGGGCAGTCTGCAGTGTTTTATCTGGACGACATGTGCCTGGGTGGCGGTATTATCGACGAGGCCATTAAATAACGATGCAACCTTCTTTAACGACCCAAATTATTGCGTTGGCCGGCCTGTGTCAGGCTATCCGCTTACTGCAAAGCCTGGCCCGGCATAACAAGCTGGAGCCCGAGGTATACCAAACCACGCTGGCCAGTATTGCCAATCTAAATCCCGACACACCGTTGGCGGTTTACGGTAATGATCCAGCGAAATTACAAGGTGGTTTACAGGTGATTACTGAGCAGCTGGGTGATACCTCAAACAAAGACGTAGAATTTACCCGCTACCTGGTTGGCGTGCTGGCACTTGAGCGTAAACTGAATAAAAATCAGGGTAATATGACAGAGCTGGGCAAACAGCTTAGCCAACTGGAGCGACAGTTGCAACATTTTGAGGTGACTGACGAGACAATAGTCGGCCGGCTGGCAGACATCTACAGTGATTGCATCAGCAGCCTGGGTAGCCGTATTCAGGTTTATGGTCAGCCGGATCTGTTAAAACAAACCACTGTACAGCATAAAGTTCGGGCACTGCTCCTGGCTGCCGTGCGCGCAGCCGTGCTGTGGCGCCAGGCCGGCGGCAGCAGGCTACACTTTCTTTTTCAACGTCGTAAACTGGTTGCTGCTGCCAAGCATATGCTGGCTCAGAGCGCACCTTAAACTTCAGGAGTTTTCATGGAACTTAATGCCCTTACCGCCATTTCCCCGGTTGACGGCCGCTATGGCAGCAAGACGGTTGAGCTACGCCCGTATTTCAGTGAGTTTGGTCTGATTAAATACCGGGTTACTGTTGAAGTCCGTTGGCTGCAGCAGTTAGCTGCTACTGCCGCCATTGCTGAAGTCCCTGCGTTATCGGCAACTGCCAACCAGTTACTGAATGACATTGTCGACAATTTCAGCCTGGCAGATGCGCAGCGGGTAAAAGATATTGAGCGCACCACTAACCATGACGTAAAAGCGGTCGAATACCTGTTAAAAGAAAAAGTTGCGGACAATAGTGAACTGAATGCGATCAGTGAATTTATCCACTTTGCCTGCACCTCAGAAGACATTAACAATCTGTCGCACGGTTTAATGTTAAGTCAGGCACGTCAAAACGTATTACTGCCACAATGTGATGCTCTGCTAAGTGCCATTAAAGGCCTGGCTACCGAACATAAAACCGTTGCAATGATGGCACGTACCCACGGTCAGCCAGCTTCACCCACTACCATGGGCAAAGAAATGGCTAACGTTTACGCGCGTTTAAAGCGTCAGCGCGACCAGATAGCCGCAGTTGACATTATGGGTAAAATTAACGGCGCTGTTGGCAACTACAATGCCCACCTATCGGCCTATCCGACACTCGACTGGCAGCAGTTTGCCGAACAGTTTGTTACCAGCCTGGGTTTAAGTTTTAACGCCTATACCACCCAAATTGAGCCACACGATTATATTGCCGAGTTATTTGATGCCGTTGCCCGCTTTAACACTATCCTGCTCGATTTTGATCGTGATATCTGGGGCTATATTGCCCTGGGTCATTTTAAACAAAAAACGGTAGCCGGCGAAATTGGCTCATCGACCATGCCTCATAAGGTCAATCCGATAGATTTTGAAAACTCGGAAGGTAACCTGGGTATCGCCAATGCGTTGTTTAATCATTTGTCAGCCAAACTCCCGGTATCCCGCTGGCAACGTGACCTAACCGACTCAACAGTATTGCGTAACCTGGGTATGGGCTTTGGTTACACCTTAATTGCCTATCAGGCAACCTTAAAAGGCATTAGCAAACTGGAAGTAAATGCACCGGCTTTGTTAGCTGAACTGGATGGCAACTGGGAATTATTGGCCGAGCCGGTACAAACCGTAATGCGTAAATACGGTATTGAAAAACCGTATGAAAAACTAAAAGAGCTGACCCGTGGCAAACGGATTAATCAGGCAGATCTGGCCCGTTTTATTGACAGTTTGTCATTACCAGAGCCGGTTAAGGCAGAGTTAAAGCAACTGACCCCTGCCAGCTACATTGGCGACGCAATATCGCTGGTCGATAAACTGGGGAAATAACCCGATGTACGCACTTAATTTTGCTGAGTTAACCCCGGCACGATTTTTAGCTGAGTTCTGGCAGAAAAAACCACTGCTGCTGAAACAAGGCTTTAACCAGTTTGCCGATCCGCTGTCAGCTGACGAGCTGGCCGGGTTAGCGTTAGAAGAAGAAGTTGAATCACGGGTGGTGCAAAGTGCCAACGGTCAGTGGCAAATGGAAACAGGCCCTTTTACCGATTTTAACCATTTCGGAGAACGTGACTGGACTATTTTAGTACAGGCCGTAGACCATTGGCATGCCGCTGCAGCGGCGTTACTTGAGCCGTTCCGGTTCATTCCAAACTGGCGGATAGATGATCTGATGGTCAGCTTCTCCACGCCTGGTGGTGGCGTCGGTCCGCATTTAGATCAATACGATGTGTTTATTATTCAGGGTCAGGGTAAGCGCCACTGGCGGGTTGGTATGCCAGATAACAGCCTTGAACAATTTTGCCCCCATCCACGGTTACTTCAGGTGAGCCCGTTTAACGCCTGCATTGACGTGATTATGGAACCCGGTGATATTTTATATATTCCGCCGGGCTGCCCGCATGAGGGCATCTCGATAGAGAACAGCTTAAATTACTCTGTTGGCTTTCGCGCGCCGGCGCAAAAAGATTTACTGACCGGTCTGGCCGATTACCTAATCGATAACGATATCAGTGGCAACCGTTTTACTGATCCGGCGCGGCCGGTTTGCCAGAATACCGGTGAACTTGGCAGTGCAGATTTAGCCCAGGTTAAACAGTTACTGCAGCAATTGGTGAGCGATGAGAGCAGCTTGCCATTGTGGTTTGGTCAGTATATCAGTCGTGCCAAGCATGAACTGGATATCCAGGAACCCGACCCGCACTACCAGACCGATGAAATTGCTGAGTATCTGGAAGAGGGTTCGGTGCTGATCCTGACCGGCGGCTTACGTTGTTGTTATCATCAGGCAGACACATCTGCTGATATTGCGTTGTTTATCAATGGCGAGCAATATTTGCTACCACCGGATGAACTGCAGACGGCTAAGCTGTTAACCGAGCATCGCCGGCTTGACCAACAGCAATGTATGCATTTTCTGGCGGTCTCTGAACGATTAGGCTTGCTGGTGCATTTAATTAATCTGGGGTATTGGCACTTTGCCGAATAAAAAACTCCCATAAAAAAACCGCAGTAACTGCGGTTTTTTTAATAAGCTGTATGCCGGACGTTACAGTTGCGGGCTAAGCCTGGCCTTGCCACAAGGCTTCATCTTCAAATAACTCGTATAAACCCTGGGCCCGGTTTACTAATAAATTAGCAAAATCCTGCTGCGTTTTATCCACTGCGTTGCCGTTCATAATATTTTCGGCTTTTAGCTGCCAGTTCAATGAAAATGAGCGCATAGCATCCCGCGCAGAAGCTGCCGCTGAATAGGCCATATGGTCAGTGGGTAAATCACCGCTAATCACCCAAAAGGCCTGTCTGTCTTTGGTATTTAGCTTCCAGAGCGCGACCAGAGGGGGTAAGTAACGGCTTTCATTCACCGCCACATTATCAGGAACAATACCCTTAGTGGCTAAATACTGATTCGCTTTCTGATACTGGGTTCTTATCCACTCTACCCGCTGTTGTTCCTGGGCTGCCTGTTGTTCCTGCTGTTGTGCCTGAGTTAACTGCTCACTCATTTGAACGCTTCCAATTGATAATTTGCCTGATGATTTGCGACACTTTAAGGGACTCCGGCAGTACAATCAAGCACTGGTGTTGATTGTCGACAATCAACTTGTCTTACCAGTTATTATTTTTAGCGGCGTATAGCGTAACTCAGGTTGAAATGTTACATTCCGCGGCGCAAAAAGTGGCACAGCGCCACCCTTCATCAGCCAGATTAAACCCGAGGGAGAATCAGACGTGGCAGTATTTAATCATCCTGAATTCGACAACCATGAGCAAGTGGTGTTTTGCAGTGATCAGGAAACCGGCCTGCGGGCTATTATTGCGGTGCACAGCACCCGCTTAGGCCCGGCCGTAGGGGGCTGTCGTTTGTGGAACTATGCCACAGATGAAGAAGCGATTGATGATGTGTTACGTTTATCCCGTGGTATGACATATAAAAATGCCATGGCAGGTCTGCCTCTGGGTGGTGGTAAATCGGTCATTATTGGTGATGCCAAGACCATAAAATCTGAAGCCTTATTCCGGGCATTTGGTCGTATGTTGCACCGGCTGGGTGGAAGTTACTACAGCGCTGAAGACGTCAATATTACCACCGGTGATATTATGCAGGTCAATAAAGAAACACCTTTTGTTGCCGGTTTAGAGGGTAAAAGCGGTAACCCCGGTCCGTTTACCGCCCTGGGTACCTATCAGGGTATTAAAGCGGCGGCTATGCATAAGTTTGGCTCGGCTGATTTAGCGGGCAAAACCGTGGCAGTGCAAGGCCTGGGTAGTGTGGGTTACGGCTTGTGTGAATATTTACATCAGGAAGGCGCCAAGCTTATCGTAACAGATATTAATCAGGCGTCGGTTGAACGGGCTGTCGCGCAATTTGATGCTATTGCAGTGGGCTTACATGGTATCTATGCGGTTGATGCTGACATTTATGCCCCATGCGCCCTGGGGGCAACATTAAATGATGACACCATTGCGCTGCTTAAAGCCAAAGTGGTAGCCGGCTGTGCTAACAATCAGTTAAAGCAGGCCCGCCATGGCGAAATGTTACGTCAGCGTGGTATTTTATACGCGCCGGATTATGTTATTAACGCCGGTGGCATTATCAACGTGGCCTGTGAAATGCGCCCGCAAGGCTATGACGCGGCAGAATCGACTGCTAAAGTTAACCAGATTTATCATACGCTGCTGAATATCTTTCAGCGTGCTGATGAAGAAGGCAAGCCCACCAGTGATATCGCTGATGTGATGGCACAGGAAATTATCGCCCGCGGCCCACAGTAGCGCTGGTGATCCCGATACAAAAAGCCGGAGCAATATGCTCCGGCTTTTTTATTCCAGGTTTAACGGCTTATCGCTAACCATCCTGGGTATAGGCTTACGCCGCATCCCGCTTATTAATAGCAGTAGTCGACAGCACCCCTGGCTTAAAACTATCCACCGAAATCGATTTAAAGCGTAACCGGTTCATCTCGGTTAACTGAACGGCGTCAGCCTCGCTGATAACCTCTGTCGCCAATGCCTGGGCAATGGTTTCTGTCATTGGCAATTTACGACCAATTTTACCGTCACGTTGGGCCTGGTAAATTTGCTTCATCAGCGGCTGAGCCTTATGTACCGCAATAAATGCCGCCTCCATTAAGCCGGTCGCATCGTCATCACCCTGGCCAATAAAGCACAAATGGGTTAAACGGTCACGGATCACCCCGGGTTTTGCCAGTGCAGTACAAATAGCGATGGCAATATCATCTGCCGGCATTTTGTAGCCAATACCAAACGGAAACACCAGAGTGCGAATAACGCCTGCCACAATCCGGTTTGGAAAGTTAACAAAAAAGCCATCGAACGCTTTACCAATTTCAAACAGCGCACGCTGCACACTGTAATGGACAAAGGGTAAGTCGGCTTGCTGGCGACCATTGTCTTCATAGAATTTCAGTACTGCTGAGGCAATATACAGTTGACTTAACACATCACCCAGCCGCGCCGACAGCATTTCTTTGCGCTTTAAATCACCGCCCAGCATCAGCATTGAAATATCCGCGCTAAGTGCTAATGCACGGCTCATGCGGCTTAGTTGCTTATAATAACGGGCGGTTTCACCGGCAACCGGTGCACTGTTAAAGGCGCCAGCAGTCAGGCCCTGCCACAGTGCCGAGAAAGTATTACCTATCGCAAAACCAACATGATTAAGTAACAACTTATCAAACTGCTTTAAACCCTCTTCCACATCAGGGTTGGCTGCTGCTTCCAGCTCTGCCAGTACATAGGGGTGACAACGGGTGGCACCCTGACCAAAAATCATCAGGTTGCGGGTTAGAATATTGGCGCCTTCAACAGTTATTGAGATAGGTATCCCCATATAACCGTGCGCCAGATAGTTCATTGGTCCGCACTGGATAGCTTTACCGGCATGAATATCAAAAGCATCATTAAGTAAGGTGCGCGACATTTCCGTCATATGGTATTTAGCAATAGCGGTAACGACTGACGGGCTTAGTTTTAAGTCAATGGCACCTGCGGTCATTACCCGCATCGCCTCCAGCGTATACGTTAAACCACCAATCCGGGCCATGCCCTCCTGCACACCTTCAAACTTACCAATTGACATACCAAACTGCTGACGCACGAAACCGTAAGCACTGGTCATCCGCGTCGCTAAATGGCCTGTTGCCGTAGCAAGCGCAGGCAAAGAAATGCCCCGGCCTGCTGACAAACACTCCACCAGCATACGCCAGCCACGACCCGCATAATCCGGGCCGCCGATAATCCAGTCGATAGGAATAAACACGTCTTTGCCATAAGTCGTGCCGTTCATAAACGCCATATTCATTGGCAAATGCCGGTCACCAATTTCTACCCCTTTATGACTGGTAGGAATAAGCGCACAGGTAATGCCAAGTTCGGTTTTCTCACCCAGCAGCTGTTCCGGATCGTATAACTTAAACGCCAGTCCAAGCACGGTCGCAACCGGCGCCAGCGTAATGTATCGCTTGTCCCAGTTAAGCTTAATACCCAGTACTTCTTTGCCGTCAAACTCGCCTTTGCAAATCACACCAGTATCAGGAATACCGCCAGCGTCTGAGCCTGCTTCCGGACCCGTTAGGGCAAAACACGGCACATCAGTGCCGTTAGCCAGGCTTGGCAGCCAGGAGTCTTTCTGCGCCTGGGTGCCGTAATGCATTAGCAATTCACCCGGGCCCAAGGAGTTAGGCACCATAACAGTGACAGCCGCGGTTAAACTGCGGGTGGCAATCCGGGATACGATGGTAGAATTGGCAATTGCTGAAAACTCACGGCCACCATAGGCTTTGGGAATAATCATCGCAAAAAAGCCCTGGCTTTTTATATAGTCCCAGACGTCTTTGGGCAGGTCGCGGTCTTCCTGTACAATTTTGTAATCGTCCAGCATGGCCAACAAGGTCTCAACTTCGTTGTCCATAAACGCCTGCTCTTCTGCCGATAATTCCGGCTTTGGAATGCTGTGCAGCTTCTGCCAGTCGGGTTTACCTTTAAACAGCTCACCGTCCCACCAGACATCTCCTGCCTCCATCGCCTCACGCTCGGTATCCGACAATGGCGGTAAAATTTTCTTAAATACTGCAAATACCGGCTTACTGATCAGGCTGCGGCGAATATCGGTCACCCCCAGCACAATAACCACTGCCAACACCAAAATTAATAAAATCGCCATAACAGACTTCCTTTAGGTGCCTGAGCGCAACTGCGCTGCAGGTTGTAGACAAGTAAACACCGGCGCAGCGATACCTGCCGCCAGATAAGGTAACAGGCGCTGAATAACGCCTTCAATATCAACTTCCTCGCTAAAATCAGCCTCGGCAATTTCAGCAAGCGCTTCATTCGACGCCATCGTAAATACAATGGTGCCCAGTGAAAAATGTAAGCGCCAGAACAATTCGCTGGCGGGCAATTGTGGACAGGATTGCTGCACAAGCAATACAAATTTGTCCAGCACCCGGCCATAATGGTAATTAATAAACCAGCGCAAATGGCCCTGCACATCAGTATAGCCCCGGCCTAATAACTGCAGAAAAATCCGGGTGCCATTGTTATTTACCGAGTTTAGTTCAAGCAGTGGTTTGACGAACACCGCCAGCACCTGTGTTAAGTTATTCGGTTGCTGAGCTGCCAGCAAATTGTTGAATTCCTGATCCAACCTTGCCATCAGTACCCGCAGATAACGCTGTAACACGGCCTGAATCAGCTCTTTTTTAGAACCAAAATGGTAATTCACCGCAGCCAGATTCACTTCAGCCAGACTGGTTATCTGCCGCAGTGACGTATCATTAAAGCCTGTTTCAGCGAACAAACTTTGTGCTGCATCCAGTATTTTCTGTTGGGTGTTTTGTTTTGCGACCATGTCCACCGCACAAATTTAAACAGGTGTTTGAAATGTACGTTTGAATGCAATTATTGTCAAGCCAGAAATCGGCCACTGGTCTGACTTGAATGTAAGATACTGACGCACTTTCATATTTTAGTTGGTTAAATAACCACTGAGGTAGAGCCAAAAAAAATTCTTGACTTTATTTTGCCGCTGAGCGAACGTTGCTGCCATATTAATCAACCGGAGAGCAGTCTGATGCAAAAATGTGCCATCAATCACTGTTACTATTGCTCTCCGTTCTACCTGTCTGAATGGTTCAATAATTAGTTCTCCCTCTGCGTCAGGCAGAGGCCTCCTATCGTCGCACTTAAACTAAAACCCAGTATTTTACTGCCTTTACTTGCGCGTGGAGTGTAATACCCGCTTCTGTTTGACGCACTTTTCCCTTTTTTAATCAGATTGCCGGCAAAGGCAACATTTGTAATCCAGAGGAATGTGTATGTACGTTAAAGCAAAAATGAAGCTATCTACCCTGAGTGTGGCCGTGTTACTGGCTGCCACAGGTCAATCCGTCATGGCCGCAGAACAAAACGCTGCCGAAGAACAAAAAGTTGAGAAAATCCAGATAACCGGTTCCCGCTTAAAAGGTGTGGATCTGGAAGGCGCAAATCCGGTGCAGGTGTTCAGCCGCGATGATATGACCAAACGCGGTTATGACAGTGTCGGTGACTTCCTGCGTGACTTACCCCAAGCATCGAGCGCCGGTACCTTTACTGAGAACGGTGGTGTCGGTGGTGCTGACGGTGCCCCAGCCGGGTCATCAGGTGTTAGTTTGCGCGGCTTAGGCAGCAGCTCAACCCTGGTGCTGGTCAATGGACGCCGGGTGGCAGTTGATTCGTTTACCAACGGTTTTGACTCTTTTGTCAACGTTAACGCAATCCCCATGTCTGCCTTGGAGCGGATTGAAGTGTTAACAGATGGTGCGTCATCCGTTTATGGTTCAGATGCCATTGCCGGCGTTATTAACTTTATTTTACGGAAAGACGTCGAAGGCCATGAAGTATCAGTCTCGTATGGCGATGACACCAAAAGCAGCAATTTTGGCCGGACTAACCTGACTTATGTTGGTGGCTTTAACACCGAAAACAGCAGCACTACTCTGGTTGTTGACTACTTTGACCGCAATGCGCTGTTTAATAGCGACCGGCCGGTTGAAGTAACCTTAAAGTCCAGTACCCGGGTATCTATAGATGGCATTGACTATGCCGAGCCATGGTGTGGCAGTGACGTCAGTAATGGAGGAACCCGTTGCCGCTACGACTATGTTATTGAACGCGCTATTCAGCCTGATACCACCGCGATTGGCGCAACCTTGCATCATAACTACCAGCTAAGCAACGGCAACGAGTTTTTTGCCGAAGCCATGTTCCAGAATAACACCGGTTCAGCCTATGATTCTGCGGCCGCGTTTGATGTACGTGTGGCCGGTAACTCTCCCCTGGTGCCGCAATGGGCACGTGATATTGATGCCGCCGATGGCGAAGTGAACCAAATCCGGGTTCGCTCACGTTTCCCTGAGACCCGGATTCAGGATTACGACACCACCAGTTATCGTGTGCTGGCCGGCTTGCGCGGTGAATTGGGGCTATGGTCCTGGGAAAGCGCCGCTATTTATGGCAAAACTGATAATGAAATTACCCATGTCCAGGGCTATATGGGCGTCGACAAAGTCACAACAGGTATTGCCAACGGTACCTTTGACCCCTTTAACTTAGGCAGGGACAATAACGCCGCAGCCATTGCCGGTGTGCGGGAACTCGCGCCACGGGTAGGCGAGTCAGAAGTATTCTCAGTAGATTTTAACATAGCCGGTGATTTAGCCATTGAACTTCCCGCCGGTAATATCAGTGCAGTGTTTGGCGGTGAATTCAGAAGCGAAGACATTTATGACCGCCCGGCTCTGATCGCTCAAACCGGCGGCGTGTTTGCCCTAGGTGCCAGCGAAGCCGCAGCAGACCGCACCCAATATGCGGCCTATGGCGAGTTTAACCTGCCACTGACAGACAACCTGGATATGATCGCAGCCCTGCGTTATGACCACTACAGCGACTTTGGCGGCGACGCCAACCCGAAGCTGTCGTTGCGGTACCGGGCGACAGATGATTTAATTTTACGCGCCTCCTGGAGCACGGGCTTCCGGGCCCCGTCTTTATCACAACTAGGCGCCGGCGAGTCGTTGAGCTCGGCCTATATTAACTGTGGCGCAGACCAACCCTTTGATGCACTGTGTGGCGATTTTGGTGCGTCATTCGGCGAACTGGAACTCGATCAGGAAACCCTTGGTAACCGCGGTCTCAATGCAGAGAACTCAGAAGCAGTTAACATTGGTGCCTCATGGAATCTGACGGACAACCTGCAAATTACCGCTGACTATTGGCGTTATGAGCACACAGATATTGTTGATGTTGATGCCAATACCACGTTAAAAGCCTGTATTGCCGGCACAGCTCCGGTGACTACCAGCATAGATGCACTCAATGGCGAGTTCGGCTGTGTGCTGGATGCAGGCAACGATCTAGTGTTTTTGCGTACCGGCTTTTTTAACGTAGGCAGCCAGGAAACAGACGGTATCGACGTAAAACTGAATTACCGTATTGACACCGACAGTCTGGGTAGTTTTAAACTGTATGCCGCCGGCACCAAAACCTTTAGTTATGAGCGTCAAATTACGCCTGATAGCGCTACCGAAGATTTATTGGGCAAACTGAGTGGAGCAAATGAAATTGCCCGACCAGACTTTGTTGCCGACATTGGTACCGACTGGAGCATGAATAACTGGAAAGCAAGCTTATCTGCACACTATATCAGTGAGCTGGGCGACGGTGATTTCAAATTTGGTGGTAACGAAACGGTCGATGCGTGGCTGGTCTTTAGCGGCAGTGTTGGTTACGAGTTTACCGACAGTCAGCGTGTTTTACTTACTGTACGCAACTTAACCGACGAAAAACCGCCTTATGCTTCATCACCAACCAACGGCTACGCCAGCTCAGTTCATGACTGGATAGGAACCTTGTGGACCGTGCGCTATACCGTTAACTTCTGAGGTTAATCCTGATAAGGTTAAATACTGATATAACACAATAAAGGGGCTGAAAAGCCCCTTTTCATTGCGTTAAAGCTGGCGCAGTGGCTTATCCTTACTTAAACTAGGTATCGTCTGGTAGTTCTCTGAAACGGAGTAGCTTTTGCCCGCCCTGAAAATAAAGCCCGAACAAGTTAAATTAGGCTACGCCATTAAGCTACCCAGTGGCTGGATGAAACACCCTTTTTTATCAAGCAATATGGTGGTAGAAAACCAACAGCAGTTACACATTGTTAAAAACCTGGGGCTGGACTATGTGTATTTTTTCCCGGAGAAAAGTAAAGAGATAACCGCAGATACTCCTGAATTATCTGAATCAGAAGAAATTGAGTTTAACAGTAAAATGTCTGAAGCTCAGGCAAGATTACTGGACGAAAAAATGCGCCGTATAGAACAGGCTAAAGCGCATCGGCGGGATATTCAGAAAACCGAAAAGGCGTTCACTCATTCGTTAAATCAGGTCCGGGACCTGATGAAACAAGTCAGCAGCAGGCCACTGAATGCTATTGCTGAAGCGTCTCAGTTAATCGGTCAATTGGTTGAGACCATCGTCAACGCCGAAAGCCTGATCCTGCATTTAATTTCATCTGGCAATAAAGAACAAGAAACCTTGTATTACCATGTACTGAACGTCTCTATCGTTAGTATGATGCTGGCCAGGAATATGGGCTTTTCAGCGGCTGATATTAAAATTATTGGTATTGGCGCCTTGTTTCATGACATTGGTAAACTAAAAATACCCAGCCAGATATTACGCAAAACCACCCCGCTGACCACGCCGGAACAAAATCTGTTAAAACTACACACTAAATATGGTACTGATTTGGTTGGGCTGGCGGATACCTTTCCTTTAGAAGCCTGGCCAGTCTTGGAGCAACACCATGAGTATCTTGACGGAAGTGGATATCCTAAAGGACTGAGTAACGATCAAATTAATAAACTGGCCCATATTGTCGCGGTGGTGAATGAATTCGATAACTTGTGTCATCCGGCTGATCCGAGCAAATCACGCTCGCCGCACCATGCACTGGCTTATCTTTATCGCAGCATGAAGGGTAAACTGGACGATAAAACCATGCGGGTCATGATAAAAATGATGGGCGTCTATCCTCCCGGCACAGTCGTAATGTTAAGCGATCAACGTATTGCCATGGTAATGTCCGTTAACAGCGATAACCTGTTACAACCCAATGTAATGATATTTGACCCGGAAGTACCGCGTTTAGAAGCGCCAGTAATTAGCCTGGACAGCGACGACTTAGCTATCAGCAAAGTACTTAACACGGCCAGCTTACCGGAAAGGGTAAGAGAATACCTGAATCCCAGAGCCCAGGTCAGCTATTATGTGCAGGGCAAACCGGGCTAAACCTCTCATCCAGAAATATAAAAAAACAATCCCTGAGGACCACAGTATGCAGGTAACCGAAGTTACACACCCGTTGGTAAAGCATAAGATTGGCTTGCTCAGAGCCGCTGATATCAGCACCAAACAATTCCGGCAGTTAGCCAGCGAACTGGGTAGCCTGTTAACCTATGAAGCGACGAAAGACTTAGCCACTGAAACCACCCGGATAAACACCTGGAATGGTGAGTGTCAGATTGAACGCATTCAGGGTAAAAAAGTCACTATTGTGCCAATTCTACGGGCTGGCCTGGGTATGCTTGATGGTGTGCTGGACTTGCTGCCCAGTGCCAGGATCAGCGTCGTCGGTGTTTATCGCGATGAAAGCACCCTGCAACCGGTGCACTATTTTCAGAAACTGGCAGCAGAGCTTGAGCAACGGCTGGCGTTGGTGGTTGACCCCATGCTGGCTACCGGTGGTTCGATGATTGCCACCATTGATTTGCTAAAAAAACAAGGTTGTCAGCGAATCAAAGCATTGGTATTGGTTGCGGCACCTGAGGGGATTAAAGCGTTAACCGCCGCTCATCCGGATGTAGAACTATACACCGCGGCAATAGATCGTTGCCTGAATGAACAAGGCTACATTTTACCCGGACTGGGTGATGCAGGCGATAAATTGTTCGGCACTCGCTAAAGCCGTTGCCAGTACCGGTAAAACATGGCACTTTGGTGCCATTTTTGACTAATGAGCGTACTTTGTGGATTTAACTCCCTGGCATTTTCCAACACGTTACGGTTTCACCCTGCGTGGTTATCACAGTAAACCCAGCGGCAAACCGGTGTTGCATATGTTACATGGTAATGGTTTTTGCAGTCGCACTTACCTGCCGTTATTGCAACATTTACGCCCCTACTTTGATTTTTTCCTGTCAGATGCACAGGGTCATGGCGATAGTGACCATGGCGGGCCGTTCTTAGGTTGGAACAGCAGTGCCGAGCTAGCCTGCCAGGCTTGGCAGGCACATAGCAAGCTGTTTGCCGGGCAACCAGTCATTGGCGTAGGACATAGTTTTGGTGGTGTGCTAACCGCGCTAATTCACTGTAATCCTGACAGCCCCTTTCAGCAGGCCATTCTGCTTGATCCCGTATTGTTTACGCCCTCTATGTTAACAGTTATGCGCTCATTAAATGGTGTGGGCCTGTATCGTAAAAATCCGATGGTCAAAGCTGCTCTGCGACGACGCCAGCACTGGCCCGATAAACACAGCGCCACAGAGTATCTGACGAACCGGGGCATGTTTAAAAACTGGCAACCCGAGGCGCTTGCTGCCTATATTGATCATGCATTAATGCCCTCTGAGCTTGGTATCAGTTTAAAATGCCGACCCGAGCGTGAAGCTGAAATTTTCAGCTCCTACCCCGATAAGCTCTGGCAACAGCTTAGTCAGCCTTGCCCACCGCTATTGGTTATTTATGGCGCTGGTAGCTATCCCTTTATCAGTAAAGCGGTTAAAAAATGGAAGCGGCGCAACCCGGCAGTGCAAAGCGTGGTTACCGACGGAGCCCATTGCTTTATGCAGGAGGCCCCAGAACATACTGCTAAGCTAATATTGCATTATCTGAATAATAATTGACGGTGAAATTGCCGTTATAAACACCAGGGCTTTGCGTTATAATGCGCCAAACCGCTATCAGGGTACGCAGATGAAAAAAACGTTATTAGTAATAGCACTGATGTTGGCCGGCTGCAGCCAATTAACGGCACCTGACCAAACCAGCTCCAGGCCAATGAATGCAGCACAGACCGCTGAACCTGCTGCAGCAGAAGACGAAGTTGTTAACAATGAGACAACTGAAGCCCTGGCAACCAGCTTTGAACAGATTTTTATCGATAGCGACGTAAGCTTTACTGGCACCCTACCCTGTGCAGATTGCCCCGGTATTCAATATCACCTGAATCTCTACCGGGACGGTCGCTTTGAAGTACGCCAGGAATACCTTGAGCGCGGTGATATTAATATTATAAATGGTATATGGTTACTGGAAAAACGTAACCTGCACCTGGTCAATCAGCAACATACCCTGCCGGCATTCTACTTTTCCAGCAATAACCGGCTGGCAATGCTGGATTTAGCCGGAAAGCCGATAAGTTCAGCACTGAATTATCAGCTGGAACGCACGGCAGAATTCAGCAAGCTGGATACCCGTCAGCCAATGCTGGGGCTGTATCTGCTGCAGGACAATCAGGCAACGTTTACTCTTTGTCAGTCTGGTGAAAGCCTGGTGGTTGCTAATACGCAGCATCATTTACCAATGATGCGCCATTATCAGCAAGACGAGCGTTTACGTGATAACGCAGTCATTGCCACCCTGGTTGGCCGAAAAAGAGAAAGCGAACAAGGGGAAACGCAACTGCTGATAGAAAAATTTGAACAGTTCTGGCCGAATGCTGTGTGCCCTGATCCTTATGCCCCGGGAAAAATACAAGGCATTGTCTGGCGCGCGGAAAAACTGGCGGGCAGCTACCTGCCACAGCAGCTGAATGTGCGGATGATTTTTGATTCACAAGACCGTTTATACGGCTTTTCCGGCTGCAACAACTTTAACGGCAGTTACCAGCAACGCGCCAATCGTTTAAACGTTGCAGGTTTAGCCAGCACTCAGAAGATCTGCAGCGACAGCAGCCAGCTCGAGCAGCAATTTACCAGCTTGCTGCAAGCTGCCGACCGGGCTGAAGTCAACGGTGATAAACTGCAACTGTTTAAAAACAACAACCTGCTAATCGAATTTAAACCCGCCCTAAACTAACGCGTTTTAAGCTCCGCAGTCTGAAAACGGCCTTTTAAGGCCGTTTTTTATTGCGCTAAAAGTAACTGCGACCAATATTCAGACAAAAAAATACCCTCATACCAAAGGTAGTGAGGGTATTTAAGCCACCGTTAAGTGACTCCCGATGCTATCTGCTTATATCAGACTAAGGCTTCTTTTGCTTTAGATACTAAAGCAGTAAAAGCGGCTTTGTCATATACAGCGATGTCGGCCAGGATCTTACGATCGATTTCAACAGAGGCTTTTTTCAGGCCTGCAATGAAACGGCTGTAAGATAAACCATTCATCCGTGACGCAGCGTTAATA
Source organism: uncultured Chromatiaceae bacterium (assembly GCA_963975465.1). Taxonomy (GTDB): domain Bacteria; phylum Pseudomonadota; class Gammaproteobacteria; order Enterobacterales; family Alteromonadaceae; genus Alishewanella. The sequence continues at coordinate 442,299 of CAXBHB010000001.1, read as the reverse complement.
CGCGCGATCCACAGTTGACGGAACTGACGCTTACGCTGACGACGGTCACGATAAGCATATTGACCGGCTTTAATAACGGCCTGGAAAGCAACTCGATAAACACGACTGCGGGCACCGTAGTAACCTTTAGCCTGGTTTAACACCTTCTTATGACGCGCGCGCGCCGTTACACCACGTTTAACTCTTGGCATTTCTGACTCCTATGATTTATGCGTACGGCATGCAACGGACTAAGCCGGCAATGTCTACTTTAGCGACTAAGGTTTTTGGACCTAGCTGACGCTTACGCTTAGAAGTCTTCTTCGTCAGGATGTGGCGAAGGTGTGATTGCTTACGTTTAAAGCTACCAGAAGCAGTCTTTTTGAAACGCTTCGCGGCACCTTTATTGGTTTTCATCTTTGGCATAGTTTTTAAACTCGCATTGTTAAGTTACAACGAATAATAAGGCGTTAAAAAACTGAGGCGAGCCGCAGCTGATTAAACTTGAAGGCACTTATTACTTCTTATTTGGGGCCAGCATCATGATCATCTGACGACCTTCCACCCGTGAAGGGAAAGATTCGCAGATAGCGATATCAGATAAGTCCTCTTTAATTCGAGAAAGCATCTCAATACCGATTTCCTGATGCGCCATTTCACGACCACGATAGCGCAGCGTTACTTTAGCTTTGTCACCCTCTTCAATGAAGCGACGCAGGTTGCGTAGTTTTACCTGGTAATCGCCTTCGTCAGTTCCAGGCCGGAATTTTATTTCCTTAATCTGGATCTGTTTTTGCTTCTTCTTCTGCTCTTTAAGAGCTTTACTCTTTTCGAACAGGAACTTACCGTAGTCCATCAACTTACATACTGGTGGTTCGGCTGTTGGGCTGATCTCTACTAAATCATTGCCACTGTCTTCGGCCAGTTTAATAGCTTCAGCAATACTTACTACACCGAGTTGCTCACCTTCGACGCCAATTAACCGCACTTCAGGCAGGTTAATTTCTTCGTTTATCCTGTTAGGACGGTTTGCAGGTAATGTTTTCTTTCCTACTTTAATAGTATGTTCCTCCGAAAATTATTCTTATACGCTTAATTGTTTAAACCCGGGTTTTAATTTCAGTGGTTAGCTTCTCTACAAAAGCCGCCACCGACATTTTCCCAAGGTCTTCACCTTTGCGCGTTCTTAAGGCTATATCGCCCGCTTCCATCTCTTTATCGCCTACGACAACAAGATACGGAATACGCTTAAGCGTGTGCTCGCGGATTTTAAAGCCTATCTTCTCATTTCTCAAGTCACTAATTGCTCTAATACCGTGAGATTTGAAAGTTTTTACTAAATTTTGCACATATTCGGACTGATTATCGGTAATATTCATCACCACCACCTGAATTGGCGCTAACCAGGCTGGAAACAGACCGGCGTATTCTTCGATTAAAATACCGATAAAACGCTCAAGCGATCCGAGAATAGCGCGGTGGATCATTACCGGAACCTGCTTTTCACCCCCTTCAGAGATAAAAGTAGCGCCTAAGCGGCCAGGTAACGCAAAATCTAACTGAATAGTGCCGCACTGCCAGGCCCGGTTTAAACAATCGTGCAGGGTAAATTCAATTTTCGGGCCGTAAAATGCGCCCTCACCCGGCTGTAAGTCATAGTCAATATTATTGCTTTTCAGTGCTTCAATCAGGCCTTGCTCAGCTTTATCCCAGCTTTCATCTGAGCCAATGCGCTGTGCCGGCCGGGTAGACAATTTTACTTTAACGTCTTTAAAGCCAAAGGTGCTGTAAACATCGAACACCATCTGAATACATTTGGTCACTTCAGCCTGTACTTGATCTTCAGTACAGAAAATGTGGGCGTCATCCTGAGTAAAACCACGGACCCGCATTAAACCGTGCAAACCACCTGATGGCTCGTTCCGGTGACAACAACCAAACTCAGCCATTCTAAGCGGTAAATCACGGTACGATTTTAAACCCTGATTAAAAATCTGGACATGGCCCGGGCAGTTCATCGGTTTAATGGCATACTCACGATGCTCAGACTGGGTGGTAAACATGTTTTCGGCATATTTATCCCAGTGACCTGATTTCTCCCACAGTACCCGGTCCATCATTAATGGACCTTTTACCTCATCGTAATCGTATTCGCCCAGCTTTTCCCGGACATAGCTTTCCAGTTCACGGAAAATGGTCCAGCCGTCATTATGCCAGAAGACCATACCCGGAGCTTCTTCCTGCCAGTGAAACAAGCCGAGCGCCTTACCTATTTTACGGTGATCGCGTTTTTCTGCTTCTTCCAGTTGCAATAAATAGGACGCCAGCTGCTTTTTATCAGCCCAGGCGGTGCCATATACCCGCTGTAACATTTTGTTTTTAGAGTCGCCACGCCAGTAAGCGCCGGCCACTTTCATTATTTTAAAGTGCTGGCAAAACCGCATATTCGGCACATGCGGGCCACGACACATATCAATGTATTCTTCGTGATGATACAAGCCTGGCTGGTCGTCTTTACTAACGTTTTGCTCCAGAATTTCCAGCTTGTAGCTTTCGCCACGGGCTTTAAAGGTATCAAACGCTTCCTGCCAGCTAACCTTGTGCTTGATGACATCGTACTCAGTCTTCGCCAGCTTCAGCATCAGCGCTTCCAGCGCCGCTAAATCGTCGCTGCTAATGGGCTGATCAATATCAACATCATAATAAAAACCGTTTTCAATGACCGGGCCAATGGCCATTTTCACATTGGGCCACATTTGCTTAATGGCATGGCCAAGTAAATGCGCGCAAGAGTGGCGGATAATTTCCAGGCCGTCCTGATCTTTGCTGGTAATAATGCTTAAGCTGGCATCGGTCGCGATAGGGTCACAAGCGTCAACCAGCTGGCCATTAACTTTGCCGGCAATGGTGGCTTTGGCTAAACCGGGACCGATGTCTTTGGCGACATCCATAACTGAAACAGCAGAATCAAAGGCGCGCTGGCTGCCATCAGGCAGAGTAATAACTGGCATGATATTTCCTTTTACAGTGGTGGCCCACACCAAGGGTCACTTGATTAAACACATAAGTTTTTTATTTCGTGCGCCTTGCGTGACAGTTGACACCCCCTACAAAGGGCTGTTTGGTACACAACGCGGTACACGTTTTTGTTTCTAATTTGCGATACACAAATATATTACAAGCGGCATGATACATTGAAACCATGTTTATTTATAGTGCCGGACTGAAGGACTCAGGGTTAATTAAGCAGCGACAAGCTTTGGCTTCAGCATTTAGCCAGCGACCGGGTAGCTGTACCTCGTTTCGCAAAATCGGCGCAATCAGGCTATCTGACGGCGAGCACAGTGGGCCCGTTGCGTAAGGGCCAGCATAAATTAGCCTGCCGTCTTCAAAAATTAAAATTGCAGGTGCGGCAGGAAGTACAAATTCTGCCGCAGCAACCTGGCTTAACTGCAGAGTAAACTGGGCATCGGCCGACAGTTTATAGTCCTCATCAAATTGACGAAGATGCGCTTCTACCAATCGATTACGCGCGCACTTTGCAGATTGCACATGCACAACCTGTTTGCCAGCGGCTGCGGCGATGCCAAGCGCTTCGATTAAAAAAACTGAAGGGGCATTATTCTGCCAATGGTTATCGGGAGCAAAGGTGCCGTAATGCTGGTTACCAAAATAGAATAACCCGGCACTGGCCAACACAACCCAAATGACAAACAATGGCAGCATCAGCATTACCCGATGACGGGGTGTCAGCACTGCAATTACACCCGGAATTTTGCTGACTCTTTGCTTAAGGCAACGGTAATCAGCTCCAGGCTGTCGGCGCTTTGCAATACTTTAATACCAAGCTCATTTTGCTCTGATGTCATTTGGTTAAGCTGCTGCACACTTTGCGCTACCTCGTTGCTGGACGCACTTTGCTGTTGCAATGAATTGGCCATGGTATCGGACGAACCCGTAACTTGCCTGGCCTGTTCCAGAATAGTTTGCAGCAACTGACCGCTTTGCTCGGCATGCTGGCGGGTAACCTCCAACTGTTCCAAACTGCGTTTAACCTCGGTCACCGACTGGGCACTGGTGTCGACCAGACGCTCAATCATTATTTTTATCTCATCGGTCGAGCCACGGGTGCGTGATGCCAGGGTACGCACCTCGTCAGCTACCACGGCAAAACCGCGGCCCTGCTCGCCCGCTCTGGCTGCTTCTATCGCCGCGTTAAGTGCCAGTAAATTAGTTTGCTCTGCTATCGATTGAATCACATCCAGTACTTTGCGAATGTCCACAGTCGCAGTCGCAACATCATTCACTTTTTGGCCGGTATCACTTAACTGGCTGGCCAGTTGCTGTACTGAGCCAATTGTATTGCTAACGGATGCTTTACCTTCATCTGCCGCCATTTCAGCTGAATTAGCATATTTCAGCACTTGCTGTGATAAATTAAACACATCCTGAATGCTATGTGACATTTGTTCTGTGGCAGCAGCTATCCGTTCAACTTCATTCATTTCGTTACGCATACTTACTGCCAGTGCATCACCTTCATCCCGCAAAGTACCCGACTCTAGTTTTAGGGTGGCAGACTGCTGTTCAATGGTAGTCAGGGTTTTATGCAAGGTTTCAAATACTGCATTAAAATTTTTAATAACCTGGGAGTTAAGGTCAGCGCAGCGATGCGTTAACTCTACTTTACCGTCACTGGTCAACAGCTGCTCCGTCGCATCAAATAAGCTTTGGCCTACCACCGCCTCGCGATAGCTTTGTCTGGAAATGACAATAAGCACGGCCGCCTCAACCACCACAAACGCCGCATGCATCAGAATAATACCCAATGATAAGCTCTGTGCCGGAACTAAAAACACGCCAGCATCCTGCATTTGCAACCACATAAATAACAAATGATGCACGGCTATAGTCGCTGCGGCTGTCAGAATGACCAGATAGTCCCGAAAAGCGATTAACAGCGCCAGCAGTACAAAAATGCCGAAATGCATTTCCAGCATGCCGGCCGCCTGATGAATATGCAAAGCGGTAAAAAACATAAAGCTGATACCAAAGCTCAACCTCGCCAGCAAGTGATCACCCAGTACCCGATAAAATGCTATTGGTAATAAGGCACCTGGCAAACCAATCAGCAGTGCTGGTAGCCATGTACTGTGCCAATTGGCTAACGCCAGGGCCAGGACAAACAGCGCGAGATTAACCACGCTCATAATGTTATATGCTTGCAAACGAAAACGGGGGGTAACGATAGCCATGTAAACTCCTGGCGGCTGAGGGTGAGCATTAGTATCATCATCAACGGTGATCTGATCTATAGCAATGGATTTAGCGCGAAATATTGTTTTACGTCATAAAAGGTCGTTTTCGATCAGTGATCTTTCTGGTTTATCAGCCATACTAAATCCACAACGGTACAGGGAGCAATCCGATGTGGCAGGCAATTGCAGACAGTATTAATAGTGAGCTGGATATCGACTTTAACGTGGATGAAAAAACCCAGCTTACCGGCGGTGATATTAATCTGGCGTTTAAGATTAGCGGTAATGGCCGCGACTTCTTTGTTAAAATAAACCAGCGTGAGCAATTAGAACAATTTGAAACTGAAGCACTAAGCCTGAGAACCCTGCGCCAGCATCATTGCATCCGCGTGCCGGACGTTATTTGCTATGGGCAAACCCTGGACAAAGCTTTTTTAGTGCTGGAGTACCTGCCATTAGTCAAAGAGAGCATTAATGGCTGGCAACAACTTGGCCAGCAATTAGCACTGCTGCATCAACAGCATGAACAAGCCATGTTTGGCTTTGACTGGGACAATGCCATAGGCCGCACGCCGCAACCAAACAAATGGCAAAGCAACTGGAGCAGCTTTTTTTCAGAGCAGCGTCTGGGCTGGCAATTGCAGTTATTACTGGAACAAGGCTTTGGCTTTGGCAATATTGATTACCTGGTTGAACAATGCCGCCAGCGCCTGGTACATCATCAACCGGCCCCCAGCTTGTTACATGGTGATTTATGGCGGGGCAATGTTGGCTTTCTGGCAGGCTCGCCCGCTATATTTGACCCAGCCTGTTATTACGGTGACCAGGAAGCAGATGTTGCCTTCACTGGCTTGTTCGGTCGATTTCCTGATGCCTTTTATCAATGCTATCAGCAGTTTAATAAACTGCCTGACGGTTTTGAGCAGCGCAAAGATCTCTACAATTTATATCATGTCCTTAATCATGCGTATTTGTTTCGGGGCACTTTTCTGGTACAAGCACAGGAGATGATTAAACAGCAGTTTTTTTAGGATTGAGTATGGCAACTTCAGATTCGCCGGTAGCGCTGGTTACTGGCAGCGCCAAACGGTTAGGCAAACAAATTGTCTGCCAGTTACACCAGGCCGGTTACCGGGTAATTATTCACTACAATCAATCTGAAGCCGAAGCAGCCACCCTGGCTGAAAGCCTTAATATGCAGCGCTCTGCCAGCGCCGCCACGTTACAAGCCGATTTGCTCAACCCGGACAACATCGCCCGGTTGGCCCGACAAAGCCTGCTTTGTTTTAACCGACTGGATGTACTGGTTAATAATGCATCGAGTTTTTACCCTACGCCGCTGGCCAGTGCAACCCGGGACAATTGGGATGACTTAATGGGCAGCAATGTCAAAGCCCCCTACTTTTTAGCACAAGCATTGGCGCCGGCATTATCAGAGCATAATGGCTGTATTATCAATATGGTTGATATTCACGCGCAGCAACCACTGCAGGATCACAGTATTTACTGCATGGCAAAAGCGGCTTTATTAATGATGACAAAATCGCTGGCTCGTGAATTAGCGCCTACAATAAGAGTCAATGGTATCGCACCGGGCGCAATTTTATGGCCAAGCCAGCAGCTGGCTGCAGCTGATAAAGCCGAAATTTTACAGCAAATACCCTTGCAGCGTACCGGCACCCCGGACGATATCGCTAACACAGTGCTGTTTTTACTACAGTCACCTTACATCAGCGGCCAGATTATTGCGGTTGATGGTGGTCGCAGCTTAGGAGCAGCACAAAAAGCCTGAGCAAAAGGAGGCATTATGAGTATCGTAAATAAGACTATCAGTTGTCCGTTTTGCGGCCATCCGGTGCATATGGACATTGAAGTAACCGATGATGATCAGGATTATATTGAAGATTGCAGCAACTGCTGCAATCCCATTCATCTAAAGGTACATAAAGACATTCAGCACCATAGTGTGCAGCTGTTTGTCGATGCTGATGATGAGCAATATTATTGACGTTGGCCCTTGCTGTTGCAATTAACCGTTACAATGGCCGCCAAACGTCAGCTATTACCGGCAAAACGCTCAGCCATAACCCGCTCGACGGTTTTAATAATGGTCAGGGTTTGCTGATCCAGTTCAATATTCAGTACATCGCCTTCGCGCTTGTCTCCCAGGGTGGTTATCGCCAGTGTTTCCGGAATAAGATACAAACTAAAACCCTGCTCAGTCACTTCGCCGACAGTTAAACTACACCCCTCAACCGCAATAAAGCCCTTCGCCAGAATATACGGCAGAAAGCTTTTATCCAGTGTGAGTTGCATACTCACTTTATGCTGCTCACGTACCAGTTTGCTTAATGTTGCGGTAGTCTGAATATGACCCGATACGATGTGGCCACCAATCTCGCTGCCAAAACTAAGGGACCGTTCCAGATTAACCTTACTGCCTACAATAAGCTTACCCAGGTTGGTTTTTGCCAGGGTTTCTGCGATTACATCAAAGCTTACCCAGCCCGCCGCACTATCAAACTCTGTCGCGGTTAAGCACACGCCATTAATAGCAACACTGGCGCCACGCTCCAGCGCGGTTAAATTAGCTGGCGGCACCGTTAAGGTCAGCCGGCGCAGCTGTCCTTCATCGCGAATTTCCCGCACTTGCGCGGTTGTCTGAACTATTCCGGTAAACATAAAACCTCAATTGTGCTAAATTGCGCGCCATTAACGGCCAACCCGAAAGACGGCGCATGATACCCTTTTCCCGCTTTGAAGCCAAAACTCTGCTGAAACTGACCGGCCCCATTATGCTGGCGCAGCTGACCCAAACCATGATGTATTTTGTCGATACCGTAATGGCTGGCCGTTTCAGCGCTACCGATATGGCAGCGCTGGCTGTGGCGTCGGGTTTATGGTTACCGGTGGTGCTGACGTTGCAAGGTTTACTATTAGCCTTAACCCCGATTGTTGCGCAATATTATGGCAGCAGGCAAACCGAACCGGTTAGTCATTTTACCCTGCAAAGCCTGTATCTAGGAATGCTACTGGCCGCTATCCTGTTTGGTTTAATGTTGTTTGCCGATATTCCGATTAGCATGCTGAACATGCAGGACGAACTGCGCGACAAAACCCTGCAATACCTGTACTACGTTAGCTGGGGGTTATTTCCGGCTGCCGGCTATATTGTTATCCGCAATTTATTCGAAGGCATAGGTAATACCAAAGCGAGTATGTGGATCAGTTTTGTCGGCATTCTGGTGAACATTCCGGCCAACTATATTTTTATTTACGGTAAATTAGGCATGCCGGCACTGGGCGGTGCCGGCTGTGGTATTGCGACCAGCCTGGTTTTTCTGGCTATGTTTGGTGCGATGCTGGTTTATGGCTGGCACAGCCGTACCACCCGGCCCTACCGTCACTGGCCCAAACAACTTAGTGCCAACATCAAAGATATCTGGAGCATCGTTTGTCTGGGCACACCTATCGCCTTTTCTATTTTCTTTGAGGTAACGCTGTTTGCCTGTATTCCGCTGGCCATTGTCCATTTGGGGCCAATAGTGGTGGCCGGCCATCAGGTTGCTAATAACTACAGCGCGCTGGTGTTTATGCTGCCGCTTAGTTTTGGCTTAGCTACCACTATCAGAGTTGGCCATTTGGTGGGCCAGCAAAATAATACCGAGCTAAAAAAAGCCATTATCACCGCGCTGTGTATGGCTATCTTTATGTCGTTTTTTATTGCCAGTTTTACCTATTTTATGCGCACTTACGTGGCATCACTTTATTCCACCAATCCAGAGGTGATTGCCATGGCCAGCTCGCTGTTAATTCTGGCCTGTTTTTATCAGTTATCTGACGCCATTCAGGTGGTATCTGCTTGTGCGCTGCGCGGTATGAAAATTACCAAACCGGTATTTTACATTACCTTGTTTGCCTACTGGCCAATCGGTTTTGGACTTGGCGCCGTATTAGGGTTAACCGACTGGCTGGTTGCGCCTATGGGTGCCCATGGTTTCTGGATAGGAATTATTATCGGCCTGAGTACCGCCGCCATTATGCTGGCCGTCATTTTACGCAAACACATTAAGAGAATAGATAATGAAATTCAGTATGCTGCTGTTAATGGTGGTACTGGCTAGCCTGGCTGGCTGCAGTAAACCGGACAGCAAAGCTACGTTAACCGATTATCAGCAGCGCCTGAGCCGGGTACTGGAGCTCGACAGCGTGAAGGTGCAAACCGAACCTGTTGCCACCCTGCCAAGGCTCAGCGAACTAAAACAACCGTTACCGGATATCCGGCTCGATTTAAGAGATGCCTGGGCCAGCCGGGAATGCGGCCTGGATCAGTTAATTGGCGAGCGCAATAGTAGCCTGGGGCGGGTGTTTCAACCCAGCACCCAGCTAAACTACGAACTCAGGTTACTGGCACAGCTCGATAACTGCCTGCAACAACAACTCAGCCCGGCTTTACAACAACAAATTAGTATCTGGCTGAACAAGAAACAGCAAAGCGTCGCACTGGCGCTAACCAATATGCTATTGGCCGATGATACTTTGCGCCAGCAATGGCACAGCACCAGCCATGGTCTGGCTGCCGGTGATAACAGCGGTTTTGTCACCAGCAGCGGCGCCCTGAACAACCTGGTTAGCCTGGCAGAGCAGATTAAAAAGCAGCAGTGGCAGCAGGCGGCAAAGGTTGATATCGAGCAGAGCCTGGCAACGCTTTATCAGTCCGACTTTCTGGCGCAATTGCAAACCAGCCTGCGCTTCAGTGCGGCCTGGTTTAACCAGGTTAACCCGCAGCTGTTGGCAATAGCCCCTGACAGCTTATGTCCAAACGGCCGCAGCACTGAGCAACTTAAAATACTGACAACCGTATTCCGTAAATTTTTTATCGGCCAGCTCCAGGCCCATCTGGCGGAGCTGAACCGATACCATAATGACATCTGGCCACTGCTGCAGCAGCTTTATCAACACACCTCGCTGTACCCGGCGCTGCAACAACGCTATCAGCAACCGGCAGTGCAATTGCAGCAACAGTTAATGTTGCAGGTAAAGTGGTGGCAGCAGTTAAACCAGGAGTGCCCGGTTGCGCTCACACCGGGCTAATGCCGTTAACTTGGCATCATGCTGATCCAGCCTGTTACTTTTCATACTGGCGATAGGGCTCGCCCTCGGCCCACCACTCTGGCGCCGGCGCACCTTTTAAGTAATGATCAAAAAACTGCAGCATTTTAATACTGTAATCCAGCTTATTGGCAAAGCGCTGCAGATGATGCGGCTCGCCCTCATAATGCAGCATTACCACGTCTTTACCCAAGCGGCGCAGCGCCAGGTAGTATTCGATGCCTTGCTCCCAGGGAACGGCACCATCTTCGTCACCAAACTGAATGAGCATTGGGGTGTTAATTTTATCGGCAAAAAACACCGGTGAATTATCAATATAGGGCGCTAAGTTGTCATACATCGACACACCCAACCGGCTTTGGCCGGTTTCATACTGAAACTGCCGGGCCAGGCCGCTTTGCCAGCGAATACCACTGTAAGCACTGGTCATATTAGCGACCGGTGCACCTGATACCGCAGCGGCAAACATATCGGTTTCCGTCACCACAAAGGCGGTTTGATAACCCGACCAGCTATGACCATGTAAGCCAATAGCGTTAGCATCGGCAATACCCATATCAATCAGCTTTTGCAGGCCAGGGACCAAAGATTCAGTGGCACTGGGCCCGGGGGCAGCGGGTCTGAAGTGAATATCCGGCAAAAATACCAGATAATCCTGGCCTAAATAAAACGGGAAATTTGGCCGGTGGTTTACTTTCATCTGGTTGTAATGATGCAAGCGCTGCGAGAACTTTTCATAGTAATACACCATCACCGGGTAGGTTTTGCTGGCATCATAGCCATCGGGTGTTAACAACACTCCTTGCAGCGGCTCACCGGTGCTGCTGGTCCATTCAATTAAATGGCTGTCACCCCAGATAAATTCTTTCTGCTGCGGGTTAATGTCGGTAAGTTGGCGCCGCTCGCTAAAATCCTCACTGGCAAGCCACACATCCGGGAACTGGCGAAAACTTTGCTCAGTAAATAAATAGCGTTGCTGCTTCTCTAGCGCCTCTACAAAGTCGTAACGTTTTGCGCCCTGCAGCAATACGGTCAGCTCAGGCTGGGCGCTGACATAGCCCGCTTGCAGCCGGGCAAAACCATATTGTTTAGTCTGCTCGTTATACATGTTCAGTAGCAGCGCAGCGTCGGGTGCCAGCGCCAGCTCATCATCGGTTTGTTGCAACCGGTATTGCTGCTTTGCCGCCCGGCCACTGGTCAGCATGCGGGCGCTGCCATCAAGGGCCAGCGCCCAGATATCAAAACGGTCGTACACCAGCACCGCGGTTTCATCTGCCAGCCAGCCCGCCACGCCATAGCTTTCTGCTGCTACCGGCCGGTCGTTCTGCTCATCAACCCAGGATACCGTGGTATCAGTCGCTAAGGTCAATGTGTTGCCGGTTTCACTGTCAAACAGCTGATACTGATCATTCTGCAGATACAGCGCATAGCGGCCTGTTGGCGATAGTTGTGCCCGCTCATGGCTGCGATTAGCAGTAAACACCTGTTGGCGCTTGCCGGTACGCAAATTAACATGCCAGATATCATGTAAACGGCCGTTCCAGCTCATCTGCCGCAAATAAGGCCGGCCATTACTAATCAGTTGCGCCTCGGTGTGTTCAGTATTGCTTAGCTGATCTTCAATATCATCACTTAACGCCACCATCTGCAGTGTATCAAGCCAGATTACGGCCGGTGCAGTGCGCTTTAAAGCCTGTTTATATTCCGCTTTTTGCTGGCTGTTAATCCGTGCATCGTCGCCGTGCCACACCTGTAAGCGCCGGTCGGCCAGTAAACGCTCGATATTGTAAAGCTCTGCGTCAGTTTGCGGCGGTTCTGTTTTAGCGGGCTTATTCCCCGTATCAGGCCGGTGGCCGATAAACAGACGCTTGCCATCTTCACTCCAGCGCGGCGCAGTGTGCTCGCTGAGCAACCAGCCGTCTCGCCCGGTATTCAGCCGTTGCGCCAAGATGTCACCGACTGACCAGAGCCACAATTGCTGAGCAGCTTCACCCTGATTAGAGGCCGTTAACTGTGCTTTAGTCGGCCCGGCCAGCAACACCAGCTGGCTCCCCTGCTTATTAAAGGTCAGTTGCTGCAGCTGCTGCGAGCTGGCGGCCAAAACAATTGACGTTTTATCAGCAGCACTGTCCCATACCAGCAATTGTTGCTGTGCCGCTTGCTCAGCGCTGTCTTCACCTTGTTGCTCTGTGTCTGGCTCGGCGCTCAGTTCGGTGATCCATGCCACCAGCGCGCCCTCTTCGGCCACGGCAAAATCAGTTACCTGCCCCAGGGTTTGTAAGTTACCACTGGCTAAATGCAGGGCCTGCAATGTTTGCGTACGATCTTTACTGTCGGCTTTACGCGCCAGCAATAACGCATAGTGGCCATCACCACTAAAGGCAAAGCGTTCAATGTCAGCAATAACACGGCTCTCGCCGCTGGCGCTGTTTACCAACACGGCGTTTTGCTCCAGCGCATCGCGCGCTTTCTTATCCGCTGCCTGCTCCCGCATTAACAACGAGGCACGCTGGCGAAACAGTGCATAACTGCCATCGGCATTTAACTGGCCATTATCAGCCCGCGCCACGCTAAATTGTTGGCCGCTTAATACGTTAACGACATAGCCGCTGCTATCACCAAAATCAGGCTCGGTGGTATAAACCATCACCTGCTGGTTAGCACTAAGCTTACGTTGTTTAATTTCCCGAAACTGCATAACGTCCGTTAATGCCAATGGCTTTAAGCTCTCAGTAGCAACAGTACTTGACTGAATAACAGCAGAGGTTGGCGCAGCAGAACCTGCCGTACTGCCGGTATAGTGGCTGCAACTTACACTGGCAAATGCCAGCAACAGACAAGCAGCAATGCGGCCACGCCGGCGGATATAACTGGACATAGTTTCCTCACTTAACCGGCAACGCTGGCTGGTTACCGTTATTTTTATAATTTTTTGATTGGTTTAGCTGGCACAAACTTATCATAAGCCGGCCAAAAAGGGGTTAGTACAGCCGCGCAGGCCAGCTTAGATACGACCAAAGCCGGCATAGTTGCGGTTAACTTCGCCTTAGCAGGCTAAAATTCAGCCAAACGTTAAGCGAAACACGAAAAACACTTGCCATTGCCCCGGCGGCGCAATAACATAGCCGCCGTTGTCAGCTAAGTGCTGCAACAAAAAGTGTGCGTCCTTAGCTCAGCTGGTTAGAGCACTACCTTGACATGGTAGGGGTCGGTGGTTCGAGTCCACTAGGACGCACCAAAAATTCTAACAAAAACAGCGCCTTATAGGCGCTGTTTTTGTTAGAATTTTCTTGTATAAAAATATTATCAAAATTTCATCAAAATACAGTAGTACACTGCAGAAACTAAAGTGGATATTAGCATTAGAAGAGTCTCGGGTTCAAAGGACAGAAACGTGATGAAACTGACAGCAAAGCTATTGTTATCCTACGTTATTACGACGGTATTTTCCTTTCCGGCTTCAACGACACCACCAACATTACAATTGCTGACCGAGCATAAACCGCCCGGTACCTATCTCGACGAGCAAGGCCAGGTTGTGGGCGCAACGGTTGACCTTATCCGGCATCTGCAACAACAATTGAATGAACCGGGCACTATTGAACTTCTACCCTGGGCCAGAGCCTTTGAAATGGCCAAAGCCGGACCCGATGTTGCAGTATTCGAAACCATCCGCAATGCAGAACGCGATGCCTTGTTTAAATGGGTTGGCCCGCTTAAGCAATACGACGTGATTCTTTATGGCCGGGCCGAGCGGTTGCTGCGGGATCCGGCAGACTTTATAAAGTATCGGATAGCCTGTGAGTATCGTCGTTCGGCGCTGGTCGATGAACTGAAAAAAATTGGCTTTACTGAGGAGAAAAACCTGGTGTTAACCGCTAAACATGGCGACTGTTATGACATGTTGCTGCGAGGCCGGGTGGATGCTATTGCCCTTAGTAGCAATAGTGCTGAGTCACAGCTGGCAGCGTTAACCCAACAAGGCGTGTCGCTCGTTGCGGTATTGCCTGTTACTGAAGTCAAAATGTATCTGGCGTTCTCGCCAGACGTTAGCGACGCGCGGGTTGCCCGTTGGCAGGCGGCCTTGGAGCAGAGTTACCGGGACGGCACTATGCGCAGGCTTTATCAGAGCGAATACCCCGGGCAGATGATTGATGAACTTGAAACCTACGCAACTGTTCCACCTGCGAAGTAACCCCCTATTTATTCTGCCCTCCGTGTATTGGGGGTTTTGCGCCCCAGACGCTAAACTATACCAACAGGTTATTTTAATGAGTGGTGTTATGCGCTTAATAATAAGTTTATTTTTTGTATGGTTGATGCCGTTTTCTGCAGTGACAGCTGAGCATGAACATGGGTATACAAGCAACCATGGCATGGTGTTATTTGCAGCAGATGATATTTTGCTGGCCTCACATTTACCGCTTTACCAGGCACCCCATAGCTACCAGTTGATCTACCAGATTACTCTGCCCCCTACAGAACATAAAGCCGTGCTGGCAACGCTGCAAGACAAACAGCAAATGACCATTCTGCCGCAGCAATTTGACTTAAGGCAGTTAATTGAAGGTCAAAGCATCACAATTGAGGCGGCGGTGTATCAGGGCCATTTTGAACGGGGTGGCAGTGTCTGGTTTGACAAGGTACCTGTTAATTTTGCCAGACGGCTCTATATCCGGCCTATTGAGCAGTCTGCTGCAGTTAACGAAGCTCATTATGACGTACTGAAAATTAAGCAGAACTACTTTTTAATTCACCAGATTGCGGCTAAACCGAGTTACGACCAGATCCTGCGAACTGATCAGGCCCCACCACAACCGCTGATATTAAAAGCTCCGGCCGATGTCACCGCGTTGCAACAGCTCAATGCCATGGGAATTCAGGCGACAGAGGTTTATCTGGAAACCGCTGATTTTAATTAATCGGTATTCTGGCTGCAACAGATGAAGTCCAACACATATAATGTTGCTATTCCCCGTGCAAGGTAACAACTACTGTTCTGCCGCTGGCATGGTTACGATGTTCGCCCAGATAAAGCCCCTGCCAGGTACCCAGGCATAAACTGCCGTCAGTAACTGGAATGGATACGCTGCTACCCAATAAGCTACTTTTAATATGGGCCGGCAAGTCGTCACTCCCCTCATAGGTATGGGTATAGTAAGGCTCGTTTTCTGGCACCGCTTTGTTGAAAAACTGCTCAAAATCCTGGCGCACCGTCGGGTCGGCATTTTCATTAATCGTTAACGACGCAGAACTGTGTTTAATAAAAATATGGCACAGGCCAACCGTCAACTGGTTAAGCTCAGGCAACTGCCGCAGCACTTCAGCGGTGATTAAATGAAATCCTCTTGGTTTTGCTTTTAACATCAGTTCTTTGTGTAACCACATCGTCATTATCTCTTAAGTAGAACGTCATTTGGCCTATCCATCCGGCTGATAAGTTCCGCACCATAAGCTTTGTTTATAAATCAATAGCTTGAGCCGTTAAATCGGTATCTGGAGACACGAAATCATTGAGTTCAGTCTGCAGGTCATATAACGTGTTGTCTTCAAAAATAACATTTTCCATGGCAGTGAATGGCACTAACTTCTGCCTCACCGTTGTTCGCCTGGTAAAAACACCTAATAAACGCTGCGGGCAATTAATGCTCAAGCAGCCAGTTGTAGATATCCTCGCCGGCATAAACCTGGCGCCAGGCATCATGTTCAGCCTGCTCCAGCATACTAAACCGCAGCGTGTTATGGCCAAGTTGGCGCAGGGTTTCAATACCCGGGTAAAAGTAGTTTTTATTTACGGCAGAATCACGCCCGGCAGCAAAAACCCACAGCGGCGTTTGCGCAGCGGCAATTGGCGGCATTAAATCCGGATGGCCCCAGCCCACAACCGGCGCCACCGCCGCAAACAGTTGCGGGTGTTTACTGGCCATAAACCAACTGCCAAAGCCACCATAACTAATGCCGGTTAAATACAAACGGCTGGCATCCGTATTATATGTTGCCTGCACGGTTTGCAGCATGGCCAGCAAATCCTGCTCTGCCCGCTCCCAGCCATCCGGCAATAATGCAGGCACCTTACTCATATCTGCTACCGGCTCTGCCGGTGCTATTGGTTGGCTTGAGGGAAACATCGCCGGGCGCGGCGGTACGCCAACTGCGAGGCGCTGTGGAATATCAGCCGGCGAGCGGTTGGCAATATAAGATACGTTGCCCATATCAAACATATGTAGTTGCGGCACAATGATAATAAATGGCAAGTTTCGTTTTTGCACCCAGGCTTCATACAAAGGCCCGTGAATTAAGGTGTAATCAAGCTCATCCAGGCCATTGCCCCGTTCACCGTTACCATGCAAAAACAGCATAACCGGCCATTTTTTGGTACTGTTTTGCTGATAACCCGCCGGTAAATAAACAAAATACTGGCGCGAACTCTTATCTATAGTGCTTTGATAATCCAGCCGCAGCAGCTGCGGCTCAGGGGCTGCCGCGGCCTGATTGCTATTTGCACTGCTGCAGGCCGCAACCATAACAACAGCGGTTAACCACAAGGTAATTTGTTTAGATAATGTGTTCATATTTCTCAGCCAATGTTGTTAGCGGTAACAAAGCGGATACCCGGTTACTCGCCAATATCTTCAAACCACAACTGGGGTTTAGCCGCAATAAAATCCTGCATCAGCTGAATGCACTCGGCATTATGCTGGTTCTCCAGGGTAACGCCCCGGCTTTGCACATAGGCTTCCGGCCCCTGAAAAGTCTGGTTCTCACCAATAACGACCTTTGGAATGCCATAAAGCAATACGGTGCCGCTGCACATATCGCAAGGCGATAAGGTAGAGTAAAGCGTAGCGCGGCGGTAATCGGCGGCGGTTAAACGGCCGGCGTTTTCCAGGCAATCCATTTCAGCATGCAATACACAACTGCCCTTCTGCACCCGCTGGTTATGGCCGGCGCCAACAATCTTGCCATCGATAACCAGCACCGAACCAATAGGAATACCGCCCTCAGCCAAACTTTTTCTGGCCTGAGCGATAGCCGCCTGCATGTAGATATCTGTCATATTAAATCCTCTGGTATCTGGAGCCATAACCGAAAGAACGCTGCATTCAAGTTTCGTTTGATAACAGACATAACATTAACAACCCATGCTGCAAGCGCAAGCACTTTGCTCCAGGCACTGTGATTAATTACGTTTAGATTCTGTCAGGCATTGCAGAGGTTAATGTCTGCTATGAGCGAATTGCGGTCATTCGGCATAGACCCTTGGCCTTCAGGCGATAGTTGTTTTAAGCAACGGCGTTGCGCGGGTTTCGCCTAAAGGCGAGTCTCTTTCTTTTGCTTCGCCAAAAGAAAGAAACCAAAGAAAAGGCGACCCCGGGATCGTTCGAAAGCCCGGTATTTTGGCCAATTTTTGAGGCAAATGCGCAAACTCGTGGTTCGCTACCGTCGAACCGCTCAGACACGCGCATTTTTAAAACCTCACAACCGGCCAAAATACCGGCTCACTTTACGGGGACCCCAAAAAGAAAACAGCTTTTTTGGACATCCATACAATCAGAGTGGTTTTCAACGAATATTTCGAAATGTATTAAATGCCTGCTTGCAACCATTCCATCGCCGCAGGGAATCGGCGCGACCAGTCCACTTCGCAGTGCCGCCCAACATCATCTTTCACCAACTTAAGATTTTCCGGTTTAAATCCCTGTTTAAGCAGCAGGCTATTTAATTGTTCGATCTGCTCGTAATTGCCATATTCCATCTGCCCTATATCAAAATATATTTTGCTATTGCCAATAGTTTGCTGCTGTTTAATGGCTTCGAATAACACATTTATTCCGTCCATATTTTCAATCGCTAAAGCCGGTGAAAATGCGGCTGTAAAACCAAAAGTGTCGCTATGCTTCAGCGCGGCATAAATGGCCATTAAGCCGCCCAGCGAGCTGCCCGCTAAACCGGTGCCGGCTGGCTGCGGATCGGTTCGGTAGCGGCTGTCGATAAAGGGTTTTAGAGTATCTTTAATCGAGCGAATCGTTAATTCTCCTTGGCCTTGTGTGGCTTTGCCATCGCGGTTTTTAAATGCCCAGGGGTTGTATTCAACCCATCGCTCAGCGCTATTGGGCACCGCCACCACAATCATTTCATCCAGATTGCCAGCACTGGTCAGCTCCTCCAATAGCTCATCAATGCGCCATTCATCGCTGTGTGCCGTTTGAGCGTTAAAAATATTTTGGCCATCCAACATATATAAAACCGGGTAGGTTTTGTCAGTGTTGTGTTGGTAGGACTTAGGCAGATAAACGGAGATATCACTGCTGCGGCCAAATTGGGGCAGTGTAATATTTTTATGCTGTACGATGCTGCCGCTTAAACTCGGCTCGGCTGCTTTTAAAGGCTTATCGCCAGTCCAGAGCGGAATATGAACTGCCATTTCCGCATCGCCACCCGTTGCTTTATGTAGATAGGTACATTGGCTTTTTGCCATTTCGTTGGCGGGCATCCATTGCCAATTTTTGTCTTTGACCATGGTAAAAAATACATTTTTCTCGGTGATCGGAATGGTAACGCTCAGCTCCTCGTTATTTTTTATAAGTGAGTAAGCCTTGTCACCGTCCAGCGCCCAATCATTAAAATTACCGACCAGATGAATAGTGTCATTAGCAGAGTAATCAGCCGGTGGTGTCACTTTGATAGTTAAGGTCGGTGCTGGCGGATTTTTGTCGGCACATGCGCTTAGGGCTAACACAGCGGCGATGGTCAGGGTGATTTTGTTATGAGTCATGGCTCTTGTATTCCTCTACTCTTGTGGCTGTTCTGATTGTTCCACATGCTAAGCGACTTTAGGGGGGGGACCCTAAGTAATTGTCATTTCAATAAATGATTGTTTGTATAACTTCTACAACCAGTTTCGCCATCAAAAGTATGTGATGTCGGCTATTGGCACCAAGCAGCCAGATGATTGAATACCGCTAGCTAAATCGCCTCCTAAACAAAAGTACGTATCCCTGCCCTTTGCAGATAAATAAAGGCATTTAACAACATGTCTGGGAAGTGTTTGGTTTACTGATGACGATGCCGCGTTGCTGGCTATCGACTATCAAAAAAAACGCCGCCCACCGGCGGCGTGTGTATGGCTAGTCACTGCATTTTTTTGGCTTTTAGTGACTTGACGGACTTCACCATCTTACTAAATTGCCGCTCATGGGCGCGCTTTTGCTGCAATGATGCCGCGTTGCGTGCCTGTTCGGCATTTAGTTTTTGGTAGTTGGTTAACCGCCTTACTTCTAACGCCCCTTGCGCAATAGCCAGCTGTACCGCGCAGCCTGGTTCAGCAACATGCTGACAGTCGCTGAAGCGGCACTGGTTGGCCAAGGCATCAATGTCGGCAAACGCGCGGCGAATGCCGTCGTCACAGTCTGTCAGCTGCAGCTCACGCATACCGGGTGTATCAATTACTACGGCCCCGCTGGCAATAAAATGCATAGAGCGCCCTGTTGTGGTATGCCGGCCTTTACTGTCATCCGCTCGTATTGCTGCGGTTTTTTGGCCGCCACTGCCAGTGAGGGTATTCACTAACGTCGACTTACCAACACCAGAAGAGCCCACTACCGCTAAGGTGTTACCGGCTTTACACCAGTGCTGCAAGGTACTGCTGCAGCTGGCATCAAGTGCATTAACCACCTCGACCATCAGCATGGCGTCCAGCTGTTTAAGCTGTTGCAAAAAGGCGTTTACATCGGCGCATAAGTCCATTTTGGTTAATACCAGCAACGGCTCGGCACCGGCATCGTGCGCCAGGGTTAGAAAGCGCTCTATCCGGCTTAAATTAAAGTCATGGTTTAACGAGCAGACAATAATCAGCGTATCGACGTTAGCGACAATAAGTTGCTCGGCCAGTTGGCTACCGGCGGCTTTACGTTTAAACAACGACTTTCTGGTTAACAGGCGCACAAAGCCGCCGCCGGCATCTAGCAGCAACCAATCGCCAATGGTTATCGGCGGCAAAGTGGTGCTGGCCATTAAACGGCAAGAGCCCTGCAGGGTTATCAGCTCATAACCACTGCGGTGATGTGCGGTTACCCGGGCGATAACGCTTTGTTCAAATTCCTGTAAAGTAAGTTGTTGTTGAAAAAAAGCCTGCCACCCAAGGTGTTGCAATGTTGAGGGTAAGTTCATGTCATTTCCTTCCGCCCACAGTTAAGCACTGCGCGCACAGTAAAAATGGTTAGGAGCTCTGGAATAAGGCAAAGGTAACCGTATTAAGCGGTTAGCAGAGTTCCCGGTCAGCAGACACCGGGCAAAGGCAGGTTAAGGCAAAAGTTTTACTTACGCCGCAGCCTTCGCCGGGTGGGTCATTGCAACAATCATCAAACTTTCCTTCTTATGCTATATAACGCACAAAATTATACCCATAGTGAACGGCAAAAGCCAATAAGTCACATACCGCTTTTAGCTCTGCCGGCTGAGCGTCGTTATAGTGGCTAATCTCTGGCTGCATCATCATTCTTATAGCTGCCTTATCAGGTTACATAAGCAACAAAATCTGTCACGCCAACATCATGCCCCAGTTGGTGCAACAGTAATCTGCTCTCCTTTGTCGTGGGCCAGCGTACTAGCCAGCACCAGAGTTTAAGCCTTCGACGCCGGAGAACCGCACGCCAGACAAATAGGCCATTTCCCGGTTCCAGGTGGCTAGATCATTCTGGTTAAACTTGCTAAGTGAATCGTGGCCACAGGCGCGTGCCATAACCTGCATTAATTCTACTGAGGCACGAAAGAAATTATTCAGTCGCTTAGCTGAGACATCGATATCCAGCCGCTTGCGCAGTTCAGGCTTTTGCGTGGCAATACCAGATGGGCAATTGTTGGTGTTGCACATTCTGGCACCGACACAACCAATCGCCTGGATGGCGCTGTTTGACAGCGCTATACCATCGGCACCCAGCGCCATGGCTTTAACAAAGTCTATCGGTACGCGCAGGCCGCCGGTGATAATCAGGGTGACCCTGCCGCTGGCGTTTTGCGCATCCAGATACCGGCGGGCACGTGCTAATGCCGGGATGGTTGGCACACTGATATGATCGCGGAACATTTCCGGTGCAGCACCCGTGCCGCCGCCGCGACCATCGAGAATGATATAGTCGGCACCGGCATCCAGTGCGAATTGAATGTCGCGTTCAATATGATTAGCACTCAGTTTAAAACCAACCGGTATACCACCGGTTATTTCACGCACCCGGGCGGCAAAACGGGCGAAATCACTGACGCTGGTCATGTCCTTAAAGGCGGGCGGTGATACAGCATCAGTACCTTCTGGTATGCCGCGCACTGTTGAAATTTTGCCTTTATTTTTAATGCCGGGTAAGTGGCCGCCGGTGCCGGTTTTTGCGCCCTGGCCACCTTTAAAATGGAAGCTTTGTACCCGGGTTAGTAGCTCTTCCTGATAGCCAAATTGCGCACTGGCCAGCTCATAAAAATAGCGTGAGTTCGCGGCCTGCTCTTCCGGCAACATGCCGCCCTCGCCTGAGCAAATGCCGGTACCGGCAAGTTCAGCGCCGCGCGCCAAGGCAATTTTAGCCTCTTCTGACAACGCACCAAAGCTCATGTCTGACACAAACAATGGCATCTTAAGCAATAACGGCTTTTTAGCTTCGGGACCTATAACCAGTTCAGTCGCTACCGGGGTATCTTCCATCAGGGGTTTGCTGGCCATTTGCGCCACCATTACCTGCAGCTCATCCCAATGCGGTAACTTATGCCGCGGCACACCCATTGATGTCATTGGCCCGTGATGGCCAAATTTAGACAAGCCGTCACGGGCCAGTTGATGAATAAACTCTACCGTCGGCTCTTCTGTCGTGGCTTTTGGTGCGGGTGCACCGGATGAGGATGATGTTGAAGATCCAGGGCCTTCCTTACCGACCTGTACAGCACTGAACTGCTTATGCGTGCCATCACAATATGGCGCGTTAGCCGTGTGTTTACAGCGACAAAGAAAGGCATCGCCGGTTTCTTCAGCAGTAAAAGCTTTAGGTTTAAAATCGGTTCCGGCATGCGAGCCATCACAGAATGGTTGATCCTTTGACTGGCCACAAGCGCAAAAGTAGTACTCTGAGCCTTTAGTCAAACTTACTTTTATTGGTTTATTGTCAGCGATAACAGGGTTAGTCATAGTCAGGCTCCGAATAGTAATGTTGTAAGCAACTATAGCGGTAAAAAAGCCGAAGCCCCCAATAAATGCCGAAAGCGGTTTAGGTTAAGGCTGCCCCGAACGCTGTATCTGCGGCGCGACGCTTTACGCTGGCGTTAGCCTGACAATGTAGCTGTGCGCTGTTACGTCAAACGCCAACTGCCATCCCAACACGCCGGCAATGCGATTTACCAGATACTGGCCATGTCCAAGCCCCTGATAGTATGGCTGCCGGGGTTGTCCATCTAACGGATTAACAAAAACAATGTGGTGGCCCTCACGCTGAATAGTCATGCCCTGACCTGCACCATGATAAAAACCATTATGCACCAGGTTCTGACATAGCAGGTAAATCAGGTACGGATTTCCGTTTACCTGAAACTCTGGCCCAACCTGCACGGTTACCGCAAAACCGCACTCAGGATCAAGACGGTTCACCGCCAGCACGACCTGCTCCAGCACCGGCAATAAAGCCTGGCGGCAACACAATACATTGTCTTTTCGGGCCAGGGCTAACAGTACATCAATCGTTTGCTGCAGCTCGCTGGTGGTCTGCTGCAGCAAATGCAACGCATCTGCAGGTAACGTCTGGTGCTGATAAACGGCCAGGGTGTTTTTCATCAACGTTACTGATGTTCGCAGTTCATGGCTGACATCTGTCGTAAAATCTTGTTCGCGCTGCATTGCCTGCTGCAACTCACCATACGTTTGTTTAAATGCCCGGGCCAGCTGGCCTATTTCATCTTTGCGCGCAGTGCCAACAAAATGATCCGGCCCGTTATCCGCTTGCGTTATTACCGCCTGCGTCAATAACTGTAAAGGCCGCACCAGTCTTGCCGTTAGCCACCACACCGCTAACAAAGTTAAGGTTGCCGCCAGCACCGCCACAGTGATAAACAACCCCAGGATGACGCTTCCAAAGCGGGATAAAGGCAGCACCTCGGTCGCATTAAGCACCAGCCACAGCGGTTTGTTGTCGGTGAGCTCTAACCGGTAAACATAGTAGCTGGCTTGTGAGCAACGAAATACGGTAATTGCCGTGTCATGCGGTAGTTTGAGGGTGTCGCAAGCCGGTAGCTGCTCACGATCGGTAATATAGTGATAAAAAGGATAAGATGGCGTACCGGTTAATCCGGTTAACTGGTAGCGCTCTGACAGCTGGGCAGCTTCAGCGTCCAGTAAGAAACCGGCGGTAATACTCTCGGTCAGCGCCACTGCCTGATACCCCAGATAATGGTACAACAGGCTGATAACCACCGCTAAACCACCAAAAGTAAAAAACAGCTGTGATTTTAAGCTGTTAAACCTCATTCGGCTCAATTCCTTTTAGTTGATAGCCAACATTACTGATGGTATGCAATACATTGCGGCCACTGCAAAGCTGCAGTGCTTTTCGTAAGCTGTAGATATGTGATTTAAGCGCATTACTTTCTGGTGGTTCATCCCGCCAAAGATGAGCGACTAACTCACTACGGCTGACAGCGTAAGGATACGCCGCTACCAGTTGCTGTAAAATGCGAAAGCCTGTACTGGTTAATATTAAGGGCTGGCCGTGCCAGGTTGCCTGCTTTAATCTTTTATCCAACGCCAACAGGCCGCACTGTAAATTATTGTCAGTATGGAGTCCCGGCCGACGCGCCAGTGCCTGACAACGTAATGCCAGCTCACGCAAATCAAACGGCTTGGTTAAATAGTCATCTGCTCCATGAGCAAACCCTTTAGCTTTGTCGGTAAACGCGTCGCGGGCGGTCAGCATCAGAATGGGTTGTAACCGGCTGGCTTGTGTTTTTATCACCTGACATACGTGCAAACCATCACAATCTGGCAATGTAAGGTCCAGCAGAATGACATCAAAACAGTGTGTCAACGCCAGTTCAATACCCTGTTTGCCAGTCGCGGCAAAATCAACCTGCCAGCGCAAGCCTTCCAGAAAACTGACAATTTGCCTGGCAATAGCCAGATTGTCTTCTACCAGTAAAATTGATAAACCTTTATTCACTGCAGCCACTTATATAAAACCAAATCAATCCATTGCCGGCAGATTAACCAAAGGCGCAATTCAACACCACAGAAAAAAGCCAAAGCGTTAACTATCTCTGCAGATTTCACCCTGATTTCACCCCGCGCAACATAATCTGGCTAAACCAACGAATACGGAGATTAAAATGAAGGCGCTAATACTGAGTTTGGCAATAATAGGGTTTATCGGTGCAGGCAGCGTATACGGCGCTGAAAATGCTGCAGGTGCTGCAGGAAGGACACTAAAGCTTAATATAAACGACGTTATGCTGGAGGTGGAAAAGCAGGGTAAGGCTGATGTTACGGTGGTATTTGAAGCAGGCTTTGGCACAGACTTACGTACCTGGCAACCGGTTATTGCTGCACTTGGCAATAACATCAGCACTGTTGCGTACTCGCGGGCCGGACTGGGTCAATCTACTGCGGCCGATGCACCGAGAAATATTCAGCAGCATATTAATGACCTGCATACACTGCTAACAGCATTAAAGGTGAATGGCGAAATTGTATTGGTGGGCCACTCTTACGGCGGCCTGCTGGCGACAGAATATGCTCGTCAATTTCCTGAGCAAATATCAGCACTGGTGCTGATTGACCCGGCTGTCATGGCTCAGCGTAAGGTGTTTCTACAGGCTGATAAAGGCCGGGTATTGCGTGACGATCAAATGTTGCTGAAAATGATGCCAACTGCGCTACAGCAAGACTATCAGTTATTAATAACCCAACTTGATGCGGCACCGGCCCGGGTAAACCCACTGCCAGCAACTATCCGGACCAGTTTAATTACCTCTACCAAAACTTACCAACAGCCGTTTGTTTTTGAAGAAACGCAATTGGGTAAGCAGCTGTGGCTTAATTTACACAATGCTCTATTCAAAGAGGTGACACACGGTCAACACATACGAGTATCTGATGCCGGGCATAATTTGCATCAGGATAAACCGCAGCTTATTGCGCAGGCTATTACCGCCATTATTAACCGGCAGTAATGCCTGGGCCGCTTCAAGCACATAACTAATATCGAAAAAAAACAGCAGATATTACGTTAGCTGAAAGCCGCCCTGGCGAACGCTACTACGGCGCGCTGCGCTCGGCCAGGCGGGCAGCGGCAATATCGGCCAGCCGCGCATCCAGATATTCCCTGCTTAGCCACTGGCCGCGTACCATTACGCCGGCCGGCTGGTACAGCACTGACAAGTCTGCCAGTGGATTACCGTCCAACAGCAGCAAGTCGGCACGCTGGCCGGCTTTTACCTGACCAAACTGGTCCTGTTCAGCAAAATACTCACCCACTAACACGGTGCCACTGCGCAAAATATCATAGTTGCTCATACCCGCTTCGGCCATTTTTGGTATTTCACGCCGTATAGAAAACCCCGGCACACTAAATAACTGCGGCGCGTCAGTGCCCATTAAAATCGTCACGCCACCGCGGTGCAATTCGGCCAATAACAAGCGGCGGTTTGCGGCATGTACTTGCGCCGTGTCACCGGTGTAGTAATTGCCACTGGCCGCCTGTAAATAGCGCTGCCAGCCGGCGATTACCTGAGAGGGCATATACTTAAGCTCGTCATAAGCGTGTAACTGTGCACTATCGGCCGCACCAATGATGGTTTGCCACAGCGCTTCGGTCGGCACTACCGCCACATTATGTTGTTTAGTCAGAGCCACCAGCGGCGCCAGATCTTTGGCTGTTAACGGTTTATCAAAGCCGCCCAGCGCTGCCATATAGCCATCGAGGTGGTCGATAGTGCGGCTGCCAAGTGTTATCGCCTGCTCAATACCGACTGCTTCAGGGACGTGACCGGCGAAGTCGATGCCATGTTTATTAGCCTCGTCAGCGATAGCCTGGTAATGCGTCAGGCTTAAACCCGGATGAATTTTCAGCAGATCCCAGCCTTCTTGTTTATGCTGGCGCACCCGTTCACGGGCTTGCTCTGGCGAAGTTACAGTATGCTGGTTAAAACTGGGACCCGCCAGATACAAGGTTGGTCCCAGCCGTTTGCCGTTGGCAATATCGTCTTTAAGCTGCAGTTGCCGGTCGTGACCCAGCATGCCACGTACGGTAGTAACGCCTCCCGCCAGATAAAGCGTTAACACATCATCCAGGTAGCGCTTGGCCACACCGCTGAAATCAGCCAGCGGCGGCACATGGCCGTGCATTTCGGCCAGCCCCGGCATAATATACCGACCGTTGCCGGCAATAACCGTGGCACCGTCAGGTATCGCCACATCCGTCTCGCTGCCAACCGCAATAATCCTGTCGCCCTGCACTATCACCCGTTGATTGCGCCGAACCTCATCGTCCTCCATCGTCAGCACATGCACCTGCTCAAATACAGTAACAAGGGCGGCAGATTGCGAATTGTCAGCAGCGCTGGCGGGTGGAAACGGCATAGCAACAAGCACCAGCACTGAAAGTAACACTGTGATTCGGGTCATCATCATTTGCATTTTTCCTGATTTATTGCAGCTGCTGTCTGAGCAAGTCCACTACTGGCTGAAAGCTGGCTTTATTTTTGTCATTTAGCCTAACAAGCGCTTCGTGTGCCCGCAGGATCATGACACCTTGTTCGTGCTCACTGTAAGCCTTACTGTCTATGCTGGCCATATCAGCCGGATAAGCAGTGGTTCTCTCAATTATCTGAAAAGCCTGATCTAAGCACAGGCTGTACAGCAATGCATTAATTTCTGGTTCGGTAGAAAATATCGCCGGCTTTGGCAGCTGCTGTGCCTGACAGTAACGGGCCAGGCTGGCAAGCAAACCAACGTGAGTGCTGTCCATAAAGGTTGCTTCGTTTAAGTCGACCACTACGCTGCTACAACTAACGTTATTGCCAAACAACCGCTCAATCAAATCATCCATACCCGTTGCATTGGTGTAGCGCAGCTCACCCCGCAACTTGAAGTAACAGCAGTTATCTATGCAGGCGAACAAAATTTGCGGTTCCATCAACAGCAGCTCCGGTTATCGGGCAACGCAGTTATGCGCCACTCTGATGTCGTATTAATTTCAGTATAGTTAAATCGTCAGGTAGCGGCTGATTTGGATCAATATCCAGTTGGGCAAGTAAACTGGCAATATCAAGCTTACTGAAATCCTGCTGCTGCAAATACTGTAATTTTAGCTCTGTAGTGGCCTGCGGCAGTAAATCCAGCAGCCCGTCGGAGCACAGCAACAGACCACTTTCATCAGCAAGGGTAAGGCTCTGGTTATGATACTGGCTAAAATCAAACATGCCGGCCGGCGTACTTTTTAATGACAGATAAGCGGCGGGCTGCCGTTGTTGTTGCAGCAGCGGCCAGGGAAATGCACCGGCATTGGCGAAAGTTAGTGTACCGCTTTCAATATCAAGTACGGCATAAAACAGCGCAATGTATTTGGTAATATTTTCTTTCAGCAATTCACTGTTCAGGCTGCTGAGTATCGCAGCCGGGTCCAGCAATGTTTCGGCGCTACGCCGCTGGTACCGCTCCAGAAACCCGCTGATAAACCGCTTAAGGAAAACGGTGACAAAGGCTGACGCCACCCCATGGCCGGCAACATCTGCCATGTAAAACACCACATGCTGTTCATCGGCATTAAAGTAGTCAACAAAATCACCGCTCATATAGTCTGACGGGTAAAGCGCATGACTAAACTGGTAGTCACCACAACGAAAACTGGCCGGGGGCAACATATTAAACTGCACTTGTTTGCCGGCCCGTTCTCCAGCCTCTAATTCTGCCAGCGATTGCTGCAACTGCAGGTTGCTGGCTGCCAGCTCGGCAGTTCTGGCCTGTACCTTAGCTTCCAGAGTTTCATTAAGCTGGGCCAGTTGGTTTATCGCAATATAGGCCCGCAATGCCGACAGCACGGTGGTCGTTAACCGCTGCACTGTCAGCTCAGTTTTTGCCCGGTAATCATTGATATCATAATCCTGCACAATACGCTGTTCAGGAGCCTGTCCCGGCTGTCCGGTGCGCAATACAATTCGTACCAGGGTATTTTGTAATACCTCGCGAATGTAATGCACCAATGTCAGGCCCGCATCATCGGTCTCCATCACCACATCCAGCAATATCAGGGCAATATCGTGGTGCTGGTTTAATATTGTTTTCGCCTGCGCCGCGCTGTAGGCGTTAATAAACTGCAGTTTATGGTTTTGAAAGCAAAAATCACGTAAGGCTAACTGGGTCACCTGATGAATTTCAGCGTCATCATCAACAATAAGCACCAGAAAATGTGGCTTAGATTCGGTCGCTTGCTCGTTATCAGCAGCAAACACCATAGCTGTATCATTGGGATCAGTTCCGGGCGTTGCCATAAAAACCCTTTATGTTAAATGCAGCGACATTCTGACGTTAGCATAGTTAACGACTGCAGCAAAACGCCAGTGCGCTGCGATTTTACAGCGTTGTAGCAGTCACTGTAAAAATTACCTGATTGTTAACCATTACATGAAATTACTACCCTGCCAGACAGCGTTTTTTTGTTAGCAGAAACTAAATTTAAAATGCTCAGAAATGAATTTATTTATTTATAATCAATAACATAAAAATTAATAACCCTCTTATTTTTAAGCTGGCCTGCATGCTGCAACCATTAGACTGTCCTGTCAGTTGGATGTATTTAGCAGCAACTCCCAATGCATTCTGGTTGCTGATTTTTTTCTTAAATGGAGGGTCAATCTATGACACAGTTAAATACAGCAGAAATTTCTCATGTACATGACATTATTCAGGTATTAAACAGTGGTATCGACTTTTATGGTGATGCCAAAGAAAAAGTGGATGACCGGCAACTGGCGCAGTTTTTTGACCGGATGTTAAATGCCCGCCGTCTGGTAAAAGAGCGCTTACAGCCTTTTGCTATCAGACAAGATGGCAAACGTGAAGATGGTTCAGCATTTACCGTCGAAGCCAGAAAAGCCTATACCAAGGTTATTGGTGCCATGTCGTCTGACAAAGAGCATACCTATATTGCTCAATTGGAAGAGGTGGAAGATAAAACCCTGGCAGAGCTGAAAGCAGCACTGAATGAAAATCAACCACCGCAGTTTGAAACTGCCCTGCGTCAGTCTTTGACCACGATGCAGGAATGCCATGACGAAATGCGGGCGCTGAAAAAAGCCACCAGCCACTAACCTGATGGCTAGATAAAAAAACGGCCATTATGGCCGTTTTTTTTACATTTCCTCGCCCTCGTGTTCAGGAACGGGCGCTGGCAGCATGTCTTCCCGACTTATGCCAAATACTTCTGCTACCGCACTGGCAACATACACGGATGAATAGGTGCCCACAGCAATACCAAACAACAGCGCCGTGGCAAAACCATGAATTAAGGCCCCGCCCATAAAAAACAGCACCAATAATACCAGCACTGTGGTTAATGAGGTTATCACGGTACGGTTCAGGGTGGAGGTAATAGCATGGTTAATGGTTTCATCAACTGTGGCCTCGCGCAGTTTCCTGAAGCTCTCGCGTAGCCGGTCAAACACCACGATGGTATCGTTTATCGAATAGCCTATCAGTGCCAGAATGGCGGCCAGTACCGTAAGGTCAAACTCCAGTTGCAATACTGAAAATAACCCCAGCGTCAGCACCACGTCATGTGCCAATGATAACGCTGCCCCTACTGACAAACGCCATTCAAACCGCAGGGCGACGTACAGCAATATACCAATAAGTGCCACCAGCATGGCCAGGCCACCGTCCTGCTTTAACTCTTCCCCCACGCTGGGACCAACAAATTCGACCCGGCGCATGGTTACCGGCTCAGCCAGTTGGCTGTTCAGTGCCTGCAACACCGCATCGCCGACCACCGCCTGTTCCAGATCAGCACGCAATGGAATACGAATAAGCACATCTTTGCTGGAGCCAAACAATTGAATGACCGCATCAGGGTAACCTGCTGCGGCCAGCGTCTGGCGCATAGCCGAAAGATCCGCCCCCTCAGCTAATCCCACTTCAATGACGGTACCCCCGGTAAAATCCAGCCCCCAGTTAATGCCCAGGCTGAACACAGAAACGAGAGAGCCGAGTACCAGCAAGCCAGAAAGCACTAACGCTGGCCATTTAAACTTCATAAAATTAAGCGGTTGGCTAAAATTAAATAGTTGCATACCCTACTCCCTATAGCGGCAGTGACTGCAAACGGCGGCCACCCCAAATTAAATTAACCAACAAACGGGTACCAACAACTGCGGTAAAAATAGAGGTGATAATGCCAATTGCCAGGGTTAGCGCGAAGCCTTTAACCGGACCGGTGCCAACACCAAACAGGATCAGTGCCACCAGTAAGGTGGTAATATTTGAGTCAGCGATGGTGGCGAATGCCCGGTCGTAACCGACATGAATGGCCTGCTGGACCGATCGCCCTTCAGCCAGCTCTTCCCGTATTCGCTCAAAAATAAGTACGTTCGCATCCACTGCCATGCCGACAGTCAACACAATACCGGCCATACCCGGCAAGGTTAGCGTGGCACCCGGCAACATCGACATAAAGCCAATCATCAGGATGAGGTTAGCGCCCAGCGCAATATTGGCAATTAAACCAAATGCTTTGTAGTACACAACCATAAACAGCAATACCGCGACCAGTCCCCACTGAATAGCCGTGACACCCAGTTTAATGTTTTCCTGCCCTAAACTTGGGCCTATGGTCCGTTCTTCAATAATCTGCACTGGTGCCAGTAAAGCACCGGCCCGCAGTAAACTTGCCAGATGCTGAGCTTCGGCCGGGCTACCTAAATTAGTAAGGACAAAGTCACGGCCCAGCCGCATCTGAATCGTTGCATCGCTGATAACCTCTTGCTGTTTAACCAGCAATGGCGTGCCATCAGCAGCGAGTTCCGGACCCGGCTTGTACTCAATAAATACCGATGCGAGACGCCGGCCAACCACACTTTTAGTGGCGTTAGACATTAAGCTGCCACCGGCGGTATCGAGCTTAATATTAACCTGGGGTTGGCCATATTCGTCATAGCCCGCACTGGCATTGGTAATGTGATCGCCGGTCAGCACCACTTGCTTTTCCAGCAATAGCGGCCGGCCATCACTGCTGGTATATAAGTCTGCATTGGCGGGCAAGCGTCCGGCCAGCGCTGCCGCCAGGTCACTGTTGGTATCAACCAGTCGGAATTCCAAAGTCGCGGTAGCACTCAGGGTATCTTTTGCCAGGGCCGTATCCTGAACCCCCGGTAGCTGCACTACTATGCGATCAGCGCCCTGACGCTGCACCACGGCTTCCGCCACACCCAGCTGATTAACCCGGTTGCGGATAATGGTTATGTTTTGCGTCAGCGTATATTCACGGATCTCGCGCTGTTGCTGTTCGCTCAGGCTTACCAATAACGTCAAGCCATCTGGCGCCTGAGTAATCATCAGCTCGCGGTCCTGCTTTGTTAACAATGTCGCCGCAGCTTGCAGCTCGTTAGCCTGACGAAAGCTGATAATGATGTTTTGGTTATTCAAGTCTGCTTTAACAGCAAGATAGCGAATCTGTTCCTGCCGCAAATCGCTACGAAAACGACTGACCAAATCATTCAGGTTTTTATCCAGCGCAGCCTGCATATCGACCGCCAGCAAAAAATGTACGCCACCGCGCAAATCCAGCCCCAGTTTCATCGGCGTTGCGCCAATGGCAGTGAGCCAGTCTGGAGTTGCCGGCACCAGACTCAGCGCCGCGGTGTAATTATCGCCTAACAGCGTTTTCGCCAGATCACGTGCCTGCAGTTGTTGGCCGGCATCGGTGAAACGGACAATTAACCTGCCCTCCTGCAACTGCACAGATTTAGCGTTTAGCCCAGCCTGCGCTAAGTCTTGTTCAAACTGCTGGCGACGCTGCTCGGTTATCGCAGCTCCGCGACTGGCACTGATTTGCAGTGCCGGATCCTCAGGATATAAATTAGGTAGTGCATATAGCAGGGTAAGCAGCAGCATTGCGCCCACCAGCAGGTAGCGCCATAACGGATTGCTATTTAACATTGGTTTTCCTTCACATAGGTTGCAGCCACTACCGTCTGGCGGCAGCGGCCACACTAAATTTCGAACAGCATCGCTGTCCGGCTAAGTGTTAGTGTGAAGAAAGACGTGGTGGGGCCCGCGGCTGGTGCCGGGTATAACTAAGTTGAACCAGCAAAGCCGCAATACTGGCCAGCGGCTGTGGCGAACGGTAATGGCAATCTGCCGGATTGGCAGCAAGCAGCGCAACCGGCGGCGGGTCATCATTGTCGGCAAGGGTTGCGGCAGAAGCGTAATGTGGTGCGTGCGTAAGAGCTTGCAGCTGAGTGTCAGCCAAAGGAGATAAGCGGCTATCATGCGACGCCAGGGCTTGTGGCGAGCACAATAAACTTAGATAAACCAGAATGGCGAAGCTACTCAGCCAGCGCATAACACCTCTATCAACCGAAAATGCACACTGTATAGCGCAGCGGCAAGTGGTTATAGTGGGGCTTTTGTACCTGCAGCGCAAGTTGGTGCCCAACAATTATTTTCAGCCGGCCTGGCTAAACCACCCTTGAATAGCGCTGCTGGTTTTCAGTTAAATACGCATCAAAGCAGGCACAGATGCTGCGCACCCACAACCTACCGGCTTGGGTGACGGTAATGCGCTCTGCATCTACTTCTGCTAAACCATCGTCCATAAAGGGTTTCAGGGGTTCCATTGCATCGGCAAAGTATTGCCAGAAGTTATTTATCTGCCACTTTTGGCTAAAGGCAGCAACATTCAGCTCGAAATGACAGATTAACTGGCTGATTAATGCCGCGCGCAGTTTATCGTCGGCATTTAAGCTAAAACCACGCTCAACCGGTAAATTGCCAGCAGTAATCGCTGCATAATAAGCTGGCAGATCTTTACTGTTTTGCCACAATACGCCACTTACCTGGCTGATACTGGAGACGCCCAGACCTATTAAGGCATTCTGGCCTGCAGTGGTGTAGCCCTGAAAATTACGCTGCAATTTACCGGCCTGCTGTGCTTTAGCTAGCGCATCATCTGGCCTGGCGAAGTGGTCCATGCCGATAAACTGATAGCCAGCGCCAACAAAGCGCTCAATTGCCAGCTGCATCAGCTCCAGCTTTAATGGTGCATCAGGCAGGCTGCTACTGGCAATTTTATGCTGCGCGGCAAAGCGCGCCGGTAAGTGGGCGTAGCTGAACAACGAGATCCGGTCGGGATTAAGCCGGACAATCTCATCTACTGTTGCACTGAAACTGGCCGGCTGCTGAAAAGGCAGGCCGTAAATTAAATCAAGGTTAACCGAGCTAAAACCAAGTTCACGGCTAAGCACTACCTGATGGCGGATTAGGTCGGTATCCTGCACCCGGTTAATCGCAATTTGCACCTTTGTATCTAAATCCTGCACCCCAAAGCTCACCCGGTTAAAGCCAAGGGCACGCAAATGACGTAGTTTGCCATCGCTGCAGCTGCGCGGGTCTATCTCAATGCTGATTTCAGCATCTGGATCAATGTTGAAGCTGGAATGAATTAACGCCATTAAACGGCTTAACTGAACTTCAGTTAAAAACGTCGGCGTACCACCACCTAAATGCAGCTGAGTAATGTGTTTGCCTTGCAATAACGGCTGATACTGCCCCATCTCCTGCGCCAGCGCATCGAGGTAAATATCCGCTTTATGCTGATGACGTGTGACCACCTTATTACAGCCACAGTAGTAACACAGCTTATGGCAAAACGGGATATGCAGATAAAGGCTAAGCGCTTTCGGGCTTTGGCTGATGACGGTTTTAATCTGTGCTCGATCAAAATCAGTATGCAACGCCAGCGCAGTGGGGTAAGACGTATAGCGCGGGCCGTTAATATTGTACTTACTGATTAACTTCGGATCCCATTGTATGGTTTGCATGATGACCTCTTTTCGACACTACTTTTGCCGGACAATACTTTTTCTGATCGTTCGCCAGTATAAAGCGACCTGACCGGACAATCTTTGATCTGTCGCAGGCCAACTACCAGAACTGCTATGCTGACAAGGCCGATCCGAATTTCACATTTGTTTCACGGTTCCGCCGTTACGCTTCAATGTACCAACCATTGATGAGGTAACAGCATGTCGCTTTCTGCTTTAAGTACGATAGCGCTGACTAACGTCAGTCAAACCTTTAACCACAATGAGCATAAGGTGCAGTTGTTTCAGCAGCTGAACCTGAGTATTGAACAAGGTAAGTCTTATGCCATTACCGGCCCGTCGGGCTCGGGTAAATCCAGCTTATTAATGCTGATGGCCGGCCTGGAGCAACCAACCACCGGCGAGGTGGCTTACCTGCAGCACGGCCGCAGCCTGCCCCTGACACAACTGCGCCAGGACATTGGTTTTATCTTTCAGCAGTTTCATTTATTGCCCGAGCTAACGGCGCTGCACAATGTGGCCCTGCCACTTAAACTGCGCGGCGAACAAGGCGCTGAAGCTAAAGCCAAAGCCTGGCTGGAAAAAGTCGGCCTGGGCCACCGGCTTAACCATAAGCCACAGCAACTCAGTGGCGGTGAGCAGCAGCGGGTCGCCATTGCCAGAGCGCTGGTGTTTGCACCAAAGTTTATTTTTGCCGATGAACCCACCGGTAATCTCGATAGCAAAAGTGCGGTAGACGTGGCCGACCTGCTGTTTGCTTGCTGCCAGCAAAACGGTGCAGCTTTAGTTATGGTAACCCATAGTCCGCAACTGGCGGCGCGGGCGCAGCAGGTGTTTGCCTTTAACAATGGCAATTGTGCTTTGCTTGAAAAAGCACAGCTGGAGGTGCTAAGTGCCTGCTAATCATCCAATTCGAAATAGCCTGCAACTGGCCTGGCATTTTTATCAGCAGCAAAAGCACCATAGCAGCCAACGCGTGCTGCGCTGTGTGCAAGGCATTCTGCTGGTATTTATTGTTACGCTAAGCCAAACCAGCGCCAGCATTCAGGCTTATCTGAGCCATAACTTAGCCAACCTGCTGGGCGCCGATCTGGTGCTGAGCCAACCGCTTGCGCTTTCTGCCAGCCAACAAGCCGAACTGGCGGCAATGTCTCAGCAAATAGTGCTAAGCCAAAGCTTAACCACTACGCTTACTCATAATGGTCAATGGCAGCGGGCAACACTAAAAGCTGTCGCAGATGATTACCCATTACAAGGTGAATTACGCACTGCAACGTCTCAGGGCGGGCAAGATAGTGTCAGCACTCAAGGGCCAACTGTGGGTGAAATCTGGCTAGACTCGCGCTTACTCGCTGCATTAGGGCTGCGCATTGGCGAGCCGCTTAGTATTGGCAGGCACCGCCTTACAGTATCGCGCATATTGCTGCATGAGCCA
Source organism: uncultured Chromatiaceae bacterium (assembly GCA_963975465.1). Lineage (GTDB taxonomy): Bacteria > Pseudomonadota > Gammaproteobacteria > Enterobacterales > Alteromonadaceae > Alishewanella. The sequence goes on along the minus strand of CAXBHB010000001.1, from coordinate 406,458 downwards.
GACCGGCTGATGGAAGGTCACAACGTGGAAATGCGCGCCCTGCTCCACCGTCAGGATTTACAGCAGTTTCGCGCTACCGACGATATTATTCAGCATCGCTATTTATTTGCCGCTAATACTTCGCAAATCGCTGCTATTTTACAGTGGCAAAAAGCCCATTTGCCCGCCGCGCAAGTGCACCATAAACAAGGCGCCCACCCGCTGGCTTTGTTTTGGCAGCGCACAGAGAACTTTATTGGCTTAGCGTCGATATTGTTATTTTTTATGGCGGCCATTGCCATGCAGCAGCTTACCCGGGCACAACTGCAGCAACAGCAGTTTTTCAGCGCGGTGTGTTTAAGCCTGGGAGCGGCGAAAAAGACGGTGCTGCACATTTCTATGCTGAAGTGGCTATTCGGCTTACTGTTGTTATTGCCCCAGGTTTTGGCAATTTCTGCGCTGTGTCATTGGTTATTACTGCAATGGTTACAGGCACAAGCCTTTATGCAGTCAGGGGCAGCCGGCAGTTTTGCCAATCTGGCGTGGCAGCCCGACATTGTGCTGGCAGTAAAAACTATTGTTGCCAGTGCGTCGATTTTTTTTGTACTCAACTTTCCGCTGTGGTTGGCCCTGTGGCAATGCTCAGTGCGGCAGTTAATTCAGCAACAGCAGCGCAGCATCAGTAACGCCGTGCTGTTTGGCTGCGCCTTACTGGTGCTGGCGGGCGTGGCTGCACATTACTCGGATAACGGCCTGCTCACCGCCATGCTGCTGGGCTCAATGCTGACAAGTATTGCGCTGCTGTTAGTGCTTAGCTGGTTGGCACTGTCGCTGGGCGAAAAACTCAGCCAGCCGTTTTCCGGTTTGCTGCCGTTTGCCCTTTATATGATGAAGCAGCGTTTGATAAGCAAAACAACGCAAATTTTAGGTATAGGGTTAGCGGCGTTTTTGTTGCTGTTTACTCTAATGCTGCTAAAAGATTTGGGCGACAATATGGCGGCTCATCAGCGAACGCATGATGGCAACTTATTGGTGTCACAGGCAAGTTCGGTACAAATGGCCGATATTCAGCTGTGGGCGGCGCAGCACGCCATTACTCTGCGCCAGCATAAGCCCTTTATGTACGGCCAGCTTACCCACATCAACGGCGGCCAGCTGGCGGATGTGATGCAAAAGCCCAGCGACAGTCTGGCGACCTTAAGTCGGCCGGTGCGCTTACATTGGAGCGAAGCTGTACCGGGTAATAACCGGCTGGTTAGTGGCCAATGGTGGCACAGCGCAGATACCAACTGGCAGCAGCTGTCAGTAGAACAAGAAGTCATGACCGATCTTGGCCTACAACTGGGCGACCGGCTAGGGCTGGTTATTGCAGAGCAATATATTGAGTTCAGCATTGCGGCCACACATGCTTATCAAAGCGGTGCCGGCGCTATTACCTTCTGGCTGCAAATGCCACCTGGGGCACTTACACATATTAAGGCGCCACATTACAGTATGGCCAGCCTGGAGCTGCAGCCAGAGCAGTTTTCCTTACTGGGCCAGCTGTGGCAGCAACACCCGTCGCTGCGCATGGTATCACTTCAAGAAATGACCCAACGCTTTGACAATAGCTTAGCCATGGTAACGCAACTGATCAGCGGTTTTGCCGGGCTAATTATCCTGCTTGCCGGTGTCGTTATAGTGTCTTCAGTGCATGCCGTAGAAGCCAAAGAGCAGAAAAAGAACAGCATTATTCTCAGTTTCGGCCTGTCAAAACGCACCTGCCTGCAACTAAATATCATCGAGTGGCTGGTAACCGGCGCTATTGCCGCCGCTGGCGCCATTGTTGCCACCTGGCTGGCTGGTTTACTTATTTATCAATCGCAGTTTTCCTTACCCTACCACCCTGACATCGGCTGGTTACTGGGCACCCTGGCCGTTATTTTGTCGCTGGTCACGGGGCTGGGTGTTGTACTGAGTAAAAACAGTTTGTCCGGATCAGTGCGTCAGTTACTGGCGGAATAAGCCGCTGGATTTTTCACATCCGTTTCACAGCCGCTTTGCCATGCTGGCGGCGCAACCCCATTTTAAAGGAGCCGTAAGATGAAACAGCTAAAGATTTTGATCCTGATTTTAATCACCCTGCCTGGCATGCTTATTACTGCAACAGCCTTGGCCAAAGCGCCCGACAGCAAACGTATTGTGATGGTACTAAGTGGTTACGGCCAGCCAGAGCAACAAGCGCCGGGCTATGAATTTGATGAATTTGCCAAAGCCTATTTAGTCTTTCAGGCACATGGTATTAAAGTGGATATTGCCAGCCCGCAAGGTGGCAACGTAGTAGCCGATAAATACGATGCGGCCAAAGCCTATAACCAACAGGTGCTGAGCGACGCCGCTGTTATGGCAAAGTTAAACCAAACCCTTAGTACGGCGCAGCTTAAGGCGGCCGATTACAACGCTATTTTTATTGTTGGCGGCAAAGGCGCTATGTTCGACTTACCGAAAGACACTGCCCTGCAGCAACTGATTAGCGATATTTATCAGCAGCAAGGCACGGTGGCCGCGGTCTGCCATGGCCCGGCGGCGCTGGTTAACGTTACATTAGCCGATGGCAGCTACCTGGTAGCCAATAAAGCGGTAAACGGTTTTACCAATGAAGAAGAGCTCTTGTTTGGTAAAAAATGGCTGTCTCAATTTGATTTTATGCTGCAAGACAAACTAATAGAGCGCGGTGGCCGCTTTGAGCACAGCCCGATGATGCTAAGCCATGTAGCAGTGGATAACCGGCTGATCACCGGACAAAACCCAGCCTCAACGGTAGCAACAGCCATGGCGTTGGTCACATCAATGGGCATTACCCCACTGCCGGTGGCGCCACATCAAGATGATGCTACGCTGGCACTGGTAGCTGAGCTTTTGAACGGCAACATTACTGCACAGCAGGTATTATCAGCCGATACCGCGCAGTATCAGCTTGAATTGCTGGGCATGTACGGGTATTACTACCTTAATACGGCCAGCACCGCCCAAGCATGGCAGCATGCACTGACACTGATGCAAGCAGGCCAAGCTGCCATTAATAACACTGCACTGGATATGGCCATTGCAAAAACCCAGCTTAAACTAAATAACAAAGCCGCTGCACGAGCCACACTGCAGCAAATTTTGGCCGCCAAGCCCGAGCATGCCGCCGCAACAGCGCTGTTAGCTGATTTGTAGCCTTAAACTGGATTAACATGGATTTAGTGATGACCAAGCCCACTGCGCTGCAGGTATTGCTGATTGAAGATGAGCTGAGCATTGCCAAAAACATTGCCAGCTATATGGAGCAAAAAGGCCATATTTTTGATTTTGCCAGCAATGGCAAACAGGGGCTGGCGTTAGCGCTGCAACAGTATTACGACCTGATCATTCTGGATTTAAACCTGCCGGGCATGGACGGCCTGCAGGTTTGCCAGCAAATAAGGCAGCAAGCAGACCGGCATATTCCGTTGTTAATGCTCACCGCCCGCGACAGCATTGATGCTAAGGTATCCGGCTTTACGGTTGGCACCGACGATTATCTCACCAAACCGTTCTCACTGCAGGAGCTGGAAGTGCGCTGTCTGGCGCTGTGCCGCCGCCATCTGTTGCAACAACAGCACACTATAGTCCTGGGGCCGTTAGTGCTGGATAAACAACGCAGAATTGCTAAACGCGATGGCCAGCCGCTGGCGCTTAACGCCATGGGCTATAACATTTTGCTACGCCTGGCCGAGGCCTACCCGCAAGTGGTCAGCCGCAGTGAACTTAGCCAGCATTTGTGGCGTGATGAGCCGACCGAGTCTGATGCGCTGCGCTCGCATATTTATCAGCTACGCAACGTGCTGGACAAGCCGTTTGCTTATCCGCTGTTAAAAACCGTATTTGGCGTCGGCTTTACGCTGGAGATAGCTACACCATGACTGCAACCAGTAGAAAAACCACCAACAACAACGCAAAATTTCACAGTTTAAGCCGCCGTATCGTATTGCAGTTCTGTGTATTCACCCTGGTGATTTCTGCGGTATATGGCCTGATTACTTTTGTGCTGATGTACACGCTGGAAGACAGCTTTATCGAACAACAGCTGCAACAGGAAGCGGCTTACCTTAACGCGCAGCAGCAGGCCAGCGGTCAGTGGTCACAGCCGGCACGCAGCAATATGCAATTACATTTTAGCCGCGACACCCTGCCTGACGACATACGTAGCAGAGCACTCTCCGAGCCAGCGCGTAAAGAATTTTCCGCAGCGCAGGGCCGGCATTATCATTTGTATACCGTTAGCGCACAGCCAGAGGTGTTGCTGCTGGCCGAGGTAAGCCAGCAGTTACTGGTAAGGCCTATTCGTGGCGGTGTGCTGCAATTTCTGTTTATCAGCGCGCTGATTGTCACTACCCTTGCCTGCCTTATTGCCTGGTTTGTCAGCCGCAAAACCACCCGACCGCTGAAAAAACTGGCGGCACTGGTGGATAATGTCGCCCCTGAACAGCTGTCGCAGCGCTTTTCTAACCAGTTTGCCAGCCAATTTTCTAATGATGAAGTGGGCATTTTAGCCCGCACATTGCAGCAGAGCCTGAGCGGTATCGACCGCGCACTTAAACGCGAAAAAAGCTTTACCGCCGATGTCAGCCACGAGCTGCGCACCCCGCTGGCCGTAATTAAAAACGCGGCAGAGCTATGGCAAAGCCAGCAAACTAGCAGTGAACGTAGAGAGTCTGCTGCCGATCAGCAGCTAATGACTCGCATTTATGATGCAGCGGTACAAATGGAAAAAACCGTGCAAACCCTGCTTATTCTTGCCAGACAAGAGCATGCCGCCGACAAGGGTAGCAACACTGAGCTGATGCCGCTGCTCGAGCGGGCCATTCTAGACAACAGCCTGCTACTGCAAGGCAAGCCGGTTACCGTAGAGCTGTGTGACAGTTGTCAGGTGAATATCAACGCTAATGCCGATATGCTCAAAGTGCTACTGGATAACTTGCTCAGTAACGCCTTTAAATACACACAATCTGGCGAGGTATCCATTGCCTTTAGCGATAACTGCCTGCAGATCCGCGACACCGGCCCGGGCATAGCGGCCGATATTTACCCGCATATCACTGAGGCCGGGGTAAAAGGCCGGCACAGCACCGGCTTTGGTTTTGGTTTAGCCATCGTCAAACGGCTGTGTGAACATCAGGGCTGGCAGATGAGCGTTAACAGCGGCCACACCCCCATTGACCAGGTAAGTAGTGACCGCGTGAGTAATGACCTGGTCAGTAACAATTATGGCACCATTGTCAGTGTGCGCTTTAGTCAGTAAGGCCAACATAGTGATAATCCGAGAAGGTGTCGGTCGAGACTTCATCAATCTTAGTAAAAAAGGCAAAAGTACCTTTCATCCTCAGCTGCTGCTGTTGTGGCAATATTGCGCTGTCTATTTTAGTAAAGCGCAGCGTCAGGCTAAACTCGGTTATATCGGCACTAAACAGCGGCGAAAAGTTCGCGGTGTTACTAATTTCAATGCTGTCGATATAGTGTTGTGTTTTATCAAACCGCAGCGTGCCCTGCAGTTTTTTGCTGACATCATTACCCAGCTGGCTGAGATACACCCCAAAACTGACCTGTAGATACTGCGGGTCTTCAAACGTCAGCTGCAAGCTATCCAGTTGAATAAGCTCACTTAGCTTAACCGAGAAATTCTGCTGCCCGGCCGCGTTGGCTTGCTGCTGTTTTGCCGCGGCAAATTTTCGCTGCTGTTTCTTATCCGGTTGCCGGTCATTAATGCTTATTAACTGCCATTGTTCGGCTGGCGCTTTTGTCGGGTCATACAGCTCGATACTGCTGCTGATATCACCCTCTTCATTTTCATAGCGGCTGATACGATAAGCCCAGTCCCGCCGCGATCGTTGCTCAAACTGGCTTATTGCCTCAGCAATAGTGCCTTGCAAATCTGCAGCAGACAGCGCCGGCTGCTCTGTGCCGCTGGGATCTACAGCCTGCAGTGGCATTGCAAAGCCAATAGCGATGCAAAGCAGCAACCGATAATGTTTTTTAGCCATAAGATGCCTTGTTTATAAGTAAAACAGGCAGCAAACATACCGCAAGGGTTGTGAAACCGGCGTGAAATCAACCCAGCGACTTTTGGCACTACCAGGGCGTTAAATAATCCAGTGTATTGACCATCTCGAATTTAGGGCTGCGACCAATAAACTCTCTAAGCATAGCGGTATGGGCAGAGCCCATTAAAATTAGCACCCGGTCATCTTTGTTCATGGGTATCCGGTTTAAATTGGTATAAATTTTCATATTGCGCAGATAAAACTGCGCCGCTTGCTCTGCGCCTTCAAAACCATCGCCAATGCCGACATAAAACAGTTTATCGGCATTGGTATTAAGTGAATAGTCCAGCATTTGCGGCAGATTAGTCAGTTGTAGTTGCTCCAGCAACGGCAGTTGCTCAAAGCGCTGATTAAGATCCGCTAACTTTGGGTAGTGCAAAAATGGCTGATGGGTTAGTTGCAGGTAGGTTTGCCGGTCAACGGCGTTTTCCAGCTCGGGGCTGCGCTCAATAAAATCGCCCAGGCTGTAGTTATAGCCCAGATGGTGATCGATACCGTACACTTTTTCCACACCACTTAATCTTGCGATATCAAAGCCCAGCATGCTCAGCTCACCATAGCGGGTGTCTAACTGCACGGGGTTAGCTAAAAACGCCTGATAGGCCTGGTTCATTCCGGCCATATCTTCAGGTAAAAACTCCAGGCAAACGATGGTGGGTTTAAATTGAGCAATCAGCTTGGCGATATCCTTTACCGCTTGCTGATTGGTCTGATTATGTTCATCAAAATTAACGGTGTTGGCGTCACTGCTGGCAGCAAAGTGAAAACTGCCTAAATTTAACACTTTAATTTTATTAGCCGCGCCGGGGTCTGCATTAACCCGTAACATGTTGTCATTCATACTGCTGCAGCCAACAAGGCAAAGCGTCAGTAAAAATAGGATGTTTTTCATTGATATAGGCCAAGTATGTAAAGTAGCACCAGCATAGCCAACAACAGCTAGCACAGCAATAGCCCATACTGAGCAAGCATGGCTCAGTTCAATGGCAACAACGTCCATTTATTACCGTTGAACTGAAATACCGCCATGGCAGGGTCGCTTTTGCTCAGCCCTGCCTAATTAGCTTCACTTTTTATTTAGCTGTTCTACCAATGATAACTGGTAGACGTCGTGACGCCGGTCTTTCATAGTGTTGACACTGCCGTGAGTATGCAGCTCTTTTAATGCATCCAGGTCAACATCGACAATCAACAGCATCTCGGAATTGGGTGTTGCCTCTGCTTTAATCCCAGTGGTTGGGAAGGCAAAATCTGACGGGGTAAACAGTGCCGACTGGGCATACTGAATATCCATATTATTCACCCGTGCCAGATTCCCCACAGCACCGGCGATGGCCACATAACACTCGTTTTCAATGGCTCGGGCCATGGCACAATGCCGCACACGGGTATAACCATTCTGGGTGTCGGTTAAAAAAGGCACAAATAGAATGTTCATGCCCTGATCGGATAACAGTCGGGCATATTCAGGAAACTCAACATCGTAGCAAATCATAATGCCCACTTTGCCGCAGTCGGTATCAAATACTTTGACCCTGTTGCCACCATGCATTGCCCAATTACGTTTTTCCGCCGGGGTCACATGTACTTTGTCGTATTGCTCCCAGCTACCATCCCTTCGGCATAAAAATCCGCTGTTATGCAGTTTGCCATCATATATACACGGCATACTGCCGGTAATAATATTGATGTTGTAAGCAATGGCAAACTCAACGAATTTTTCGCGGATGGTATCAGTATATTTGGCCAGCTCACGAATGCTTTGCGTGACACTTAAATGGTTGTAATGCTCCATCAACGGCGCGGCAAATAACTCCGGAAACAGGATAAAATCGCTTTTATAATCTGATACCGCATCTACGAAAAACTCCATCTGCTCAAACAGTTGGCTAATGTCTTTCATATTCCGCATCTGCCACTGCACCAGTCCTAGCCGCACTTCTGATTTGGGCGCATTAATTAATTTTACGGATTTGGTGTAATAGATATTGGCCCACTCTAATAAGGTGGCGTATTCTTTCGATTGGGTATCACCCGGAATATAGCCGGTTAATAATTTTCGAACATGAAAGCCATTGGCCAGTTGAAAGCTTAGTACCGGGTCATAAAGCTCTTTGCTTTTTACTTTTTCAATAAACTGTTTTGCACTGAGTGTTTTGGCATGTTGCTCATAATTTGGCATTCTGCCGCCAGCCATGATAGCCCGTAAATTCAGATTTTCACACAGCTCTTTGCGCACATCATAAAGCCGCCGCGCCAGACGTAACCCCCGATAATCAGGGTGGATAAACACTTCAATGCCATACAATACATCGCCGTTTGGATCATGGTTATCGAAGGAAAAACCAGAAACAATTTGCTCGTAAGTATGATCATCACTAAATTTTCGGTAATCAATGATTAATGAAAACGCACAACCCACCACTTTGCCATCAACACAAACACATATCTGCCCATCGGGGAACTTGGTTAGTAGCGTATCTACCCGCTCTTTGGTCCAGGTAAGCAGCGGGCCACTCTCATAAACCTGCTCCGAAGCCTCGCGTAGCTCAGCCATATCCTGATTGGTAAGGTGACGAATTTCAACGTGGTTAGCGTCCATGTTTGCTCCTTTAATGTATTAAAACGGTGCCGGATTATCCAGGCTAATCTTTTCACCCGACAGCGGGTGTTGAAAATCGATAAAACTAGCATGCAGCAACAAACGATCAGCTCTGGCAATAACCTCAGGGTTACCGTAAAAAGTATCACCTAAAATGGGGTGGCCAATAGCCTTTAAGTGCAACCGCAACTGATGCGAGCGACCAGTAACCGGCGATAATAACAGCCTGCTCTCGGCTATTTTTCTATCGCGGCTAATTACCTGATACTGTGTTAACGACGCTTTGCCACTATGCTGGCAAATTTTATAAAGTGGTCGGTTTGCTTCATCAGCAGCAATTGGCAGGTTAATTTCGCCACGCTTTTGCTGCACGACACCTGCCACTAATGCCTGATATTGCTTACGAATTGCTCGTGACTGAAATTGTTTGCTCAGTTCAGAGAGTGCTCTTTTGGTTAGCGGTAACAGGACAATACCCGAGGTGTCATAATCCAGCCGGTGTACCACCGTGGCAGAAGGCCACTCGCGTTGCACTCTGTTGATCAAACAATCCTGATTGGCCGGATGGCGCCCCGGAACCGTCAGTAATTTTGCCGGCTTATTGACCACCAGCAACTGCTCGTCTTCATACAATACGGTAAAAGGCTCAGCAGTTGCCGCCAGCACCGCCAGTTCAGATAAATCAGTCATTGCTTAACAGGCCTAATCAATTAATTCTCTATTTAACAACGCTACTATTTTTGCAGCAACTTACTATGTTTAGTCACCATTATGCCCTATAAGCGTTTTGTCTGCTGGCTAAAATCCGCTATGCTGCAAGCCGGATCAACTGCAGAAGCTGCTATATGGCCGAAACCTTTAATTATTCGCCCCCGACTAAGCCCTGGTTAGATATTTTATATCAGGATAAAGACATTATTGTCCTGAATAAGCCCAGCGGGTTACTAACCAACCCAGGGCGCGGCCCACTGCTTACCGATAGCTTATTTAGCCGGGTAAAAGCCGAATTCACGCTAGCGCAGTTGGTACACCGGCTCGATTTAAGTACGTCTGGTGTAGTGGTAATAGCCCTGCGACGTAAAGCCGAGCGTGAGTTAAAACGCCAGTTTGCTGAGCGTGAAGTAAAAAAGCGCTATCTGGCAGTGGTTGCCGGTCACCTGGCAAATGCGACAGGTAGTATCGATTTGCCGCTGGCCGTGGACTCAGAGCAGCTACCTCGCCAGAAAGTGTGCCAGCAGCAAGGCAAAGCAGCGTTAACTCATTATCGGGTTTTGCAGCAACTGGCCAGCTCAACACTGGTTGAACTATGCCCGGTAACCGGTCGCTCGCACCAGTTAAGGGTGCATATGCTGGCGCTGGGTCATGCTATTCTGGGGGACGCGTTTTACGCACCGCCAGCGGTTCTTGCTGCAGCCCCCCGCTTATTGTTGCACGCTGCCCAGTTGCAATTGCAGCACCCCTACTCTGGCCAGCCCCTCGAATTTAAAGCCAATACAGATTTTGTCGATGCCAACGGCGAGCTTAACTGGCCGGCAGAGCATTTCCGGGTTTAAGCCACTGGTATTTTTAAACGGCCTGACTATAGTGATTGTACCTGCCACCGCACCTTTGCATGGCCAGGCAACTAATAACAATAAACAGGAATTAATTATGAGTATGCTCGGTGAATTTAAAAGCTTTGCCATGCGCGGCAACGTGGTCGATATGGCGGTGGGGATTATTATTGGTGCTGCGTTTGGCAAAATTGTGTCGTCTTTTGTCAATGACGTTATTATGCCGCCGATTGGCGTCATGCTGGGTGGGGTGAACTTTCGCGACTTAGCGCTGGTCATTCAACAAGCAACAGAAACTCAGGCCGAAGTACTGATTAAATACGGCATGTTTGTCCAAAGCATTATTGATTTTATTATTATTGCTTTGGCGGTATTTGTCGGTGTAAAAGCCATGAATTCAATGAAAGCAAAAGAAGAAGCTAAGCCGGTGGCCGTAGCTGAAATACCGGAAGATGTGAAACTGCTGGTAGAAATTCGTGATTTATTGAAAAAGCCTTAGCCAATTTTCATTTTACTTAACTGCATAAAAAAACGTCTCAATTTGAGACGTTTTTGCGTATCGATGCACCTGTAAAGGAGGTCGGAAACCCGACCTGGTCGGCGCAGAGTGTCTGAGCCCTGCCGAAGGCAGCAGGTCGACAAATTCGTCAGGAACGAATTTGAACAGCTTTAGCTGGCCGCAGGTGCTGGGCAGGAAAGACCGGCATAGTTGCTGCGACGAGCCAGGGCGGGTATTACGACCTTATGGTTACACCGTTACAAGTTCTGCTCAAACAGCTTATAAATACGCCGGTATTCATCCAGCCAGCTGCTGGGCTGACGAAAGCCATGCGGCTCTACCGGGTAAATAGCGGTTTCAAAATCTTCCTTTTCCTGTTCAATTAAGCGCTGCACTAAACGGACTACGTCCTGGAAAAACACATTGTCATCGACCATAGGCGCATTAATCAACAATGGCTTATTCAGGCCCTCGCTGAAGTAAATGGGTGAGCTGCGCTCGTAAGCAATAGGGTCAATATCCGGTGTGTTCAGGATATTAGAGGTATACGGGTGGTTATAGTAAGCCCAGTCACTGACCGGCCTGAGCGCGGCACCCGCCTGAAATAACTCAGGTTGCTTAAACAACGCCATAAAGGTCATAAAGCCACCGTATGAACCGCCATAAGTGCCAACACGTTTGCGATCAACATTAGCATTAGCGACCAGCCAGTTAACCCCGTCGGCTAAGTCCTCAATTTCCGGTGTTCCCATCTGGCGGTAAATTGCGGTTCGCCAGTCACGACCGTAACCTTTTGATGCCCGGTAATCCATATCCATTACCACATAACCTTGTTGCACTAACAGGTTATGAAACAGAAACTCGCGAAAATAACCTGACCAGCCCAAATCACTGTTTTGCAAATAGCCGGCACCATGGTTAAAAATAACCGCGCGCCGAGGTTCTCCCTGCTGATAATCGGCCGGATAATATACTTTACTGAAAACGGGCTGCTTACCATGACTGGATGGCACGGCCACAACTTGCGGCGCAACCAGCGGCAACTGCTTAAACTCAGCTGACACCGTGTCAGTTAACCTCACTACCTCTGCACCCGGTTGCGCTGGCATCAGGTATAAATCTTCTGGCATCAGGTTAGTGGAGTGCTGTAACAGTAACTTCTGTTCATCAGGCGACAGAACAAAATCTGTCATACCACCAAGTCGGGTAAGTTGCTCCAGCTTACTACCAGACATTACCAGCCGGTGTACTTCATATATACCAGGGTGGCTGGCATTGGCTTTGAAATATAGGTGGCTGTCATCAACCGTCAGCACCGGATCGCTGACCTCAAAGGTACCGCTGGTCAGTTTGGTTGCTTTACGGGCAGTTAAGGCTTTGCTGTATAAGTGGGAATAGCCACTCTCTTCTGACAGAAAGTACAGGGTTTCGCTGTTATTAAACCAGCCAAAATCATTAAAAGCGTAGTTTACCCAGGCGGTATCATGCAGACGATGCTGAGCGACCAGTGCTTTATTGTCAAAATCCACGGTAGCAATCCAGCGGTCTTTGTTGTCAAACGCCTTTAGCATTATCGCCAGCTGCTTGCCGTTATTGTGCCAGCGCATGGCGCTCTGGCTCCAGTACCAGTCGGTCATCAGGCCAATATCACGGATCACTTTGCCACTTTTATATTTCTCACCTTTCGCTTTCGCATTTTCTGCCTTTACATCAGCTAACACATCTTCATTGTAGCCCGGCAGTTTGGTATAGCTAAGTGGGTGCTGGCTGCCATCTGTTAACGACACCAGAATAAGGCGTTGAGGTTCAGGTTTAAAGTCATTTACCCGCCACCTTACTGGCTGAGCCGCAATATCACCGTTTTCAGTAATATAGTTCGGCATAATGTCTTTTTCATTACGCGGCTTTGCTTTGCGCACTGCAACCAGAATATAGTCAGCCTGCGGTGATAAACTGGCATCAACAATTTGTTGGTCTTTGCCAAAATAAGCGGCTACCGGCGCCAGTGACGGGTTAGCCGCCCGTAATGCGGCGTTTGCTTCATGTTGTGCTGTTTTGTTACGCTGTTGTTTGGCCACAAAGCTAATAAGTTTGCGTTGCTCCTGCGCCAGGTAACCACTGGGTGCAGCAGGTGCTTTTGGTGCATCGTCTGTTTTTAAACTGATCAATTCGCTGCTTAAACCGGTATTTAAATCAACGCTGAAATAGGTCCAGCCCTGACGATATACCAGACGATTATCCAGCAAAAATTGTGGGTTGCTATGCTGAGCATTGCTGCGGGTAATTTGCTGCACTTCACCATTGGCGGTGCGGACAAAAATATTACCTTCAAATACCCAGGCCTGCAGCTGCCGGTCAGCGCTTAGCTGAATATCGGCGCGCCCCAGTTGATGTAATTGTGATAACGGTACTGCAACCCCATTGTCATTGCCTGCTAAAGGCCGCTGATACCAGTCCCGCAGTTCACTGCCAGCCCGTTTCTGCTGATAATACACTTCACTGCTGTCTGCACTCCAAAATGCATTCTGCGGCGAGCGCCCCAGCCAGTCGGGATCAGCCATAATTTGTTCCATACTCAGCTTAAGTGATGGATCAGCCTGATAAACTGCGCTAACACTTTGCGGCGAGGTATTCCAGGTCTGCGGCTCTGCTTTGGCAAAAACCAGACCGCTGGTTGCAAATAGCGCGGCACAGCTTAAACCAACAATAGTTTGCTTGATAATTCTCATGGTATTTATCTTGTACTGAATGAACGACGCCCTGTTATACAAAGCCTTGTCAACGAACGCAACCCGATGCGCCCGATTAGCAGAGATCTAAGGCAGAATTAGCCAACGATTTCACTGAAACCCGATAAAGCAAAACTTTGAACTGATGCCGAATAAATAAAGCGCAGCCAGGCTGCGCTTTATTTCTGCCTGAACCGCAGGTGTCAGGCAGCCACTTTCTCGCTAAGGGTACCCAGTTGCTGCTGCGCTGCAGCAAGTGCTTTTTCAGCAGATTCCGGCCCCATATTCAACCCTTCTGCATAAACAAAGTGCAGTTGAGTTAAACCAATAAAATTGAAAAATGACTGTAAAAACGGTGTCTGAGTATCAGCAGCGGTGCCCTGATACAAGCCACCTCGGGTTGCCATCACAACAACAGGCTTGTCGTCGAGTAAGCCCACTGGCCCCTTATCTGTGTATTTAAACGTAATACCCGCTCTCGCCAGGCGATCCAACATCGATTTAAGCTGTGATGGGACGCCAAAATTGTACATAGGTACACCTAACACAATAACATCGGCCGTTTTTACCTTTTGGATAAGTTCGTCAGAATATTTGGCCAGCTGGCGTTGCTCAACTGTCCGATCATCTTCAGGAGTCATCCAGGCGGCTATCTCCGTCATTTCAAGATGTGGTAATGGCGCTTTGTTCAGGTCTACCTCTGTTACGTTAATATTACTACCTAACTCAGCAACAAATGTCCTGGTCAGCTTGTGTGAGTGACCGTTGTCACCGCTGATTGAGCTGTTAATAACAAGTACATTTTTCATATCTGTCTCCTGTGCTTTAATTTAATAATAATACATCAAATTAATAGAATGTTAATCGCATAAAAACGCTAATTACGTTCTATTTATTGCACTCTTTAACACCAAACCAGCGGTCATCTACTTGCGTAAAAGGGAGACAATTTAATAAAACCAATGAAAGCCGGGAATACATAAATATGTTGGAATCTACCGCGCTAAACGGGCATCATGCCGTTACATCAACGCAAACGCGAATAAGTAAACGGATGACTATTAAGACTGATAACGATAGTGAGGTGCGCACAGGCCAGTGGGAGGATGCGCTGACACTAGTAGCAATGCATCAGGATAAGTCTGCATATGCAGAGCTGTTCAGTTACTTTGCCCCCAGGCTGCGAGCATTTGGGATGAAAATGTTTGGCAACGAACAACAGGCTATGGAAATGGTCCAGGACGCCATGCTAAACGTTTGGCGCAAGGCAAGATTGTTCGATGCCAGCCGCGGCTGCGCATCAACCTGGATTTTTACCATTGCCCGTAATGTCCGCTTTGACATGTTGCGTAAAAAACAAAGCCGGAAAGATGATATTAGTGCAGATGATTTATGGTTTGATGGCGATTATCCTGAGCAGGAAAGTAACAGTAGTGACCATTGGGACACAATGCTGATGAGCGAAAAGTTAGCACCGCACTTTGATGCTCTGCCACCAGCACAACGCATGGTAATGCAGAAAGTTTATTTAGAAGAGAAGTCACATCAGGAAGTTTCTGATGAATTAGCAATACCCTTAGGCACAGTTAAATCCCGGATACGACTGGCACTGGATAGATTGAGAGAGGCATTAGATGACACACGCAGTTAAATTTCATCCTGGTTTAATGTTGTTAGAGCAATATGTTGAGGGCTCGCTGTCTGCAGATGTTGCTCTTGCTGTATCTGCTCATATCGATCTGTGCCCACACTGCCAACAGCTGAGTAAAGACATTACTAACGATCAGGCGGCAGTGATGTCAGAACAGGTGGTAACTGGCCGTAACGACAGCCAGGAGTGGCAGCAAATGCTGGATTTCATTACCAGTCAGCCTGAATTGTCAGCTGCCAACACAAAACATACTGCCATGCCGCAAGTGGCCAGTGTGACTGTTAATGGCAGAACATTTGAAATACCCAGGGCGTTAGCCCGGTTGGCAGAAAAACAAAATAAGTGGCTACACCTTGGTGGAATTGCCACGGCGAAATTGCCCGCCGGTGACAAGCAGCATGTATCTCTGCTGTACATTGATAAAGGTACTGAAGTACCCAATCATACCCATTTAGGGCTTGAAATGACCTTAGTGCTTGCCGGTAAAATTGTAGATGAAAGTGGCGAATATGGAGTTGGCGATTTGTTGATTAACTCGCCGGACGATACCCACACACCAAGAACATTAGCAGATGAAGATTGCTTATGTTTATCGGTGCTAAGTGCGCCACTTAAGTTTAATAAAGGATTAACCCGGCTGCTTAATCCGTTGCAGCAGTTTTTTTACTAATCGTTGTGTGGGAAGCATAGCTTGGTGGAGCAAGCGTTAGCGCCGTTTAAACGGCGCTTTTTTTTGCATTTAAGCCAACATGGCGGTACCGCCCCGTAAATTGTAAACGGTCTTAAAACCAAAACGGCGTAATACTTTACAGGCGAGTAAACTGCGGTTACCACTACGACAGACCAGCAGCAGCGGGTGCTTTTTGTCTAATTGCTTGTTTAACAAAGCATCACATAACTTCGATAATGGCAGCTCTTGTACATTGCTGTTATCGGGCAGATAAGCCTGCAGTGGTCCTGCGGTCTGTTCATGTGGTTCACGTACATCAACCACCTGCAACTGAGGTTGCTGCTGTTGTAACGATGCGAGTTCTGCTATATCGATAACACGACTGGCATCGGTTACGGCTACCTCAACCAGACCACAATAGTAATGACTTTCTTGCTGCAGTATGGCCGTTTGCTGGTTAAGTTGTTGCTGCCAGTCTGTCGGCGCAGCACCTGATAATACCTTGCTGAACAGGCTGCTTTCGGCTTGCGCCAACCCTAATGTGGTGGCAAAACGCTGTGCATAGTCGTGACTGGGTAGTAACAAGGTGTCAATGTTAATTCGCTCTGCCAGTGCCTGAATACTGTGCTGCAACTGACTGGCGCTACCATCGGCTAAGTCGGTACGTCCCACCCCACCCGGCAAAATCAGGTCACCACTAAACACCGCCAGTACCTGCTGTTGTCGTTGCAGCAATATACTAATAGCATTACTACAATGCCCCGGCGTGGCTAACCGGCTTAGCTGATAGCTGCCACAATTTATCGACTGCATATCTGCAGGCCAGCCAAGCGGATCACTGTCATTTATTGAAAAATTCAGTGCCTGACACAGCACGGTCGCAGCACTTTGCTCGCCCACATGCAAGTGAGTTTGCAGCACGGCAACCAATAATAGCTGGCGTCCCTGTATGATATTAATAATCCGGTTAAGCAAAGCGGCAACCGGATCAATAACCACAACCTGACCGGTTTGTGGCTCAATCAGCAGATAACTACAACTGTCTTCATGTTTCAATTGTAATAAACCGCTGGCATGAATTTCTAAAGTGGGCGTGGCATCAGTGACCACCAGGCAATGCTTGTTAACCACGGCTTTAAGTGCGCTAATTGCCTCGCAGGCCTGTTCGCACTGCACCGCAGTCATGGCGGGTCCAAAAGACAGCCGGATAGCGCCCTGACTGCGCCAGGGTGCTAAGCCCATAGCATCCAGCACAAAACTGCTTGGCACTTTTGAACTGCAGGCCGACCCCGAGCTTATGCGGATACCAGCAGCATCAAATAAATCCATAATGTCTTTGCTGTAAAACCCCGGTACCGAGAAATTAATGGTGGTGGGTACAATAAAGGGCTTATCGCTGTTTAATACCAGTTCAGGAAATACCTGGCGCAACGCCGCCAGTAAATTGCTCCGAAACTGCCATAGCAGCTCGCTGCTCTGAAACACCGTGCTGTCTGGACGCTTTAATTCAGCCAGAACCGCGCCCAACGCAGCAATACCCGGCAGGTTTTCGGTACCTGATCGTAAGCCACTTTCCTGACCACCGCCGGCTATAAAAGGCTGATATGGTGCCGACGCCCGGACGTACAGAAAACCAATACCTTTTGGGGAATACAGTTTATGGCCACTAAAAGGCGCGTAGTCTATGGTAGTGGCAGCCAGATCCAAGGCCATTTTCCCCAGCGCCTGGACGCAGTCGACTAACCAGTAAACGGCTGGGTTTGCCTGACGAATACAGCGCTCAAGTTCAGCAAGAGGTTGGGTAACACCGGTTTCGTTGTTCGCTGCCATGGTACATATCAACCCTGCCGCGGGTGCATGCTGACGAATAAAATCTAAATCCAGCCGGCCATGCTGATCAACGGGAATTGCGCGGACTGTGGCCCCCAGCTGCAGCACCGTGTTCCAGTGCTTCAGACTCTCGGGTACAGCTTTATGCTCAGTAGCACCATACAACAGCAACGTTGTCGCCCCGCTACGCCCTTGTTGCCGCAATGCCAACAGGGCCGAAACCACACAACTCTGAATTCCCTCGGTTGCACCTGACGTAAACAGAATATGGCCATCCCCTGCACCCGTAACCTGCCGCGCCAGCGAGCGCGCCTGTTCCAGCATTGCCTTGGCTTTAATACCGGTAGCATGGCTGCTGCTTGGGTTACCAAACTGCTGTTGCATACATTGCATAGCTGCAGCTGCCGCCAGCGGCAATACCGGCGTAGTAGCATTATGATCCAGATAAACTTCAGCGGGACGGGAGCGGAAAAGTTCGGTTTTTGCTGTCATCCTGTGGGCCTTATGCGTGGTGCAGAGTTAATTTCTTATAGCCAAAAGTTATATATTATATCATTACATAATAAATGGCGACAGGTAAAACACCACAGGGCGTACAATTCAACCTATAAAAAAGGCCGCATAATGCAGCCCTGTCTTTATTCGATTAAGTCTTTGGGGATATCTGGACGCAACTCCTGCCATATTTTGCCACTCTCGATGCCATACTTACGCACGGCCATCACGACTTCATTGTGTTTGCCCGCCTCAGCATACTGCTTTAACTGGGCATAATACTGACGGGCCAACTCACGGGCAGCCGGATGCGAAAAGTAAAAACGGGCAATTTTGTTATACAGACCACGAAAGCCATTTAAGATCAGCACGTAAATCCGGTTAGAAGAATGTAAGGCCAGTTCATGGTTTAAATTGTAATCAAATTCAGCAAAAGCCGCTGGTGTATCATCCAGAACCTCAGCGCCGGTGAATGCCGCTATCACTTCCTGTTGATGGGTTTTTATAGCGCCACGAATATAAATCGCGCTGATATTAGTCCGGGCTGACAATAAATCATCTACCAGCTTGGGCATCTGATCTTCGTCTAACCGCGCCAGGGTTTCCAGAATATTCAGGCCTGAGGTTTCCCAGTAATTATTCACTTTGGTTGGCTTGCCATGCTGAATTGTAAGCCAACCATCGCGCGCCAAACGCTGTAACACTTCACGCAACGTCGTGCGGGTAACCCCAATTAATTCTGATAGCTCCCGCTCTGCCGGTAAAATTGATCCAGGGGCAAACTTACCATTCCAGATCGAGTCAACAATATATTCTTCTGCAAAACCGGCAGGGCTTTGCGCTTTTATCAAATTGGTCATGCCAGAACGTCCGTCAGGGTCATCATACAAGTTGACTGATTGTACCAGAGCGCCAACAGTTAACAAGTCGATGCTTGAAAATAGCACCAACACTTCACACAACAATTGTTTAATCTCTGCAAATCACTTAGATTAGCCAATTAGTTGAAACCTATAACAATGGGAACGGTTATGCTGGCTACAATAAAAAAAATATCGCGCCATCGTTTGTCCTGGCTGCTACTGCTGCTAAGCGCCACAGGGCTGCTGGCCAGTGGCTTGTATTTTCAATATGTTTTAAACCTGCAACCCTGTATTAAGTGCATTTATATCCGGGCGGCTTTTGCCGGCATCCTGGTTGCTGCGTTACTGGGCCTGCTTGCGCCGAAACAGAGTCTGCTACGTTTACTGGCAATTGCTCTATGGCTTACCAGTGCTGGCATTGGCCTGTATCACGCAGTTGAATTAGTTAATATTGAGCAAACACTTGCCGCCGGCGGTTTTAGCAGCTGCGCATTGTTCGCTGAATTTCCGAACTGGTTAGCACTGGATAAATGGTTACCCGAGGTATTTGAAGTAACCGGCAGTTGCGGTGCAGTAGACTGGCAATTTGCAGGCTTAAGCATGGCCTACTGGAGTATGCTGATTTTAGGCACGTACCTGCTCAGTGCAGTAGTAGTGCTAATTGGCCAGTTGGGCCGTATTTCGAATAATCCCTATCGTTAATGAGTCACCGCCAAGAAAAAAGCCCTGTAAAACAGGGCTTTTTCATTCTGAACTGGCAGCGTATTACAAAATTGCCAGTAGCTCTACATCAAATACCAGGGTGCTATATGGTGCAATGGCATTGCCGGCGCCACGTTCACCGTATGCCAGGTTTTGCGGCACGTATAAGCGCAGCTTAGAACCAACAGCCATTAACTGCAGAGCTTCAGTCCAGCCGGCAATCACGCCGGATACCGGAAACTCTGCCGGCTCGCCACGCTGATACGAGCTGTCGAACACGGTGCCATCAATCAGGGTGCCATGGTAGTGAGTCCGCACTGTAGAGGCGGTAGTGGGCTTTTCGCCCTCAGCCGCTACCAGTACTTCATACTGCAAGCCAGACGCGGTAACAGTAACTTCAGCACGTTTGGCATTTTCAGCCAGAAATAGCTCACCGGCTTCGGCCAATGCTTTGGCTTTTTCCTGTTCAGCAGCCTGCATCCGCTCACTAATCACACCAAAAGCGGCACGGATTTGGTCTTCGCTTACTTCTGGCTCCTGCTCATTGTAAGCAGCAGCAAGGCCGGCCGCTACGGCAGTGATATCTAAACCGTCAAACGGGTTGTCGGCTAATTGCTGACCCATTTGTAAACCAATACCATAGCTGGCGTGTTGTTCAAGCGTTGCATATTTATCAGACATAAATTCCACTTATAATCGGGCTGATGGCTAAAAAAGGTAGCCAGGTAGCATTTAAAATCGGCTGACATACTAACCTACTACAGGCTAAAAGTCTTGCCACTCAGGCTTCAATCCGTTGCACCTGTTGCCAGACTTGCTGCACGTGGACCTGATCAGCGCTTTGCAACTCGCCAGCAGCAATGGCTTTAGCCAGGCTTTGCGCCACCCAGTCACACAGTTTCGGTTTATCGAATGGCTCAGCCGCAACTTCCAGGCTGCCTACCGCTAAATCGAAATGGCCGCGTAAATAACCGGCAGCAAATAATTGATCATCGGTCGCCTGTGGTGTCAGTTCATCAAAATAATCAGCCACAGCATCGATGTAATTCTCAGGCTTGCTTAATAGGGTCATGCTAGTCCTCGTCTTCGTAACCTAAACGGTAAATGACATAATCGTTGTAGCCGGTCAGCACATGCAGTAAACCATGCAGTGCTTTATCTAAGTCAGCATCGCCGCTGTCGGCCAGCAGCGGCCTGCCATCGAGCTGTTGCAATTTAGTTTTGGTGGCCAGCAAAATAATATTTTCCCGGCCGATGGTTTTTATTACTGCCGGCGATAACTGCTGATTACCCCGGCCAAACACATGCCCCTGACCACCAATCAGCGTTATAACCAGCTTACTCGGGTAGTCACGCACCAGTTCCAGCAGCTGGGCGGCGGTAACGTCACTGGCAATCAGCTGACTATTCTCTACCACATCGACACCTAATAAGGTGTTGTCCAGCCCCAGCTCCGTCATTACCGCAGCGACGGTGCTGCCCGAGCCCATTACGTAGCGCACGTTGTCTTCCATTATGCCGGCCACATACGCGGCTAAATCGTCCAGCACTAATTCTTCAGATTCTTTACCTGCCGCTTTGACACTCTGCACATAACGCAGCTCTGCCGGAACCCTCATTTCACCGTAACGACGGGCCTTGACCACCCCATCGCGAAACGCACTTTCATCAATATCCATTACCGGAGCTTCAGCCAGCGTGACCAATTGGCCTTGGATCAACCGCTGCACCAGTTTACCGGCTGCCTGCGGCGAAATGGCATAGACACCGGAATGAATTTTACAACCAGCCGGTATGCCGAGCACGGTCGTGGTGTCGGCCAGCACACTACACAGGTTACGGGCCGTGCCATCGCCTCCGGCAAATAACAGTAAATCGACGCCTTGCTGCGCGATGGCCTGCGCAGCCTGCTCGGTATCTGAGGCAATAGTAGGCAATGTTGTCGGTGTATAACACACCTGATAATTCAGCTGCAATTGCTGACACAAATCAGCACCCATCTCACCTGCTACCGTCAGCACCTCAAACTTATCTGTCAGGTCCAGCAATTGTTGTAAGGTCACCAGTGCCCGCTGCTGCGCCATCGGCACCGCACCCAGCGCCATCGCTTCAGCGGCCAGGCCGTCGCTGCCTTTTAAGGCCACACTGCCGCCTAAACCCGCTAATGGGTTAACAATGAGTCCTAAGCGAAATTGATTTATCATCAGATGAATTCCAATAGCGGTGCACCAGTGGCGCGCATTGTAACGATTCTGCTGCAACTTGCCCAGCCGGGTTCAGATCTGGCATCCGCGCTTAGTCGTGCTGACACAACATAAAGCCCAGTGCCGGCTCAGGCATTACTGCTGGCGATTTTTCCAGGTAACGTTAACACCAGCAGGCACGCCAGCAAGGCAAAAGCCGCGGCAAACATAAAGGTTGCCACCGCACCACTGCCATTTTGCCAGCTAAGTCCCGCCAGGTAAGCACCAATAGCCCCGCCACCGCCGAAAATCAGCCCGGCATAAATCGCCTGGCCCCGGCCACGTTGCGCTTTGGGAAATATCTCCTGAATAAACTGCATGGCACAACTGTGGGCAATCGCAAAACTCCCCGCATGCAGCAGCATGCTGCCCGCCAGCCACCAGGCTGAGTGTGCAAATAACGCTACGATTAACCAACGAATAGCGGTTATGCCGTAACAGATACCCAGCAACAGCCGGTAGCTGCGATTGCGCATGATGCGCCCGGCGTAGTAAAACGCGACAATCTCGGCAGCCACCGCCAGGCTGATTAACAGACCGGTCTGACTGCCCGAGTAGCCAAGATCACGGCTATACAACGTGAAAAAACCATAAAAAGGTGCAAAGCTGATTTGCATCAACAGTGCGGCGCCCATGAAAATCCACAGCACCTTGTGCTTTGCCAGCTGCCGGAATGACATGGCTACTGCAGTGCTGTCATGTGCCGGTATTATAGTAGGCAGGTTAAACAAACAAAACACCAGCAACAACAGAAACGCCAATGCCGTCGCCGGCATAAACTCACTGCCATACAACTGATAAAACCAGCCTCCCAGCATCACTAGTACGATATAGCCGACACTGCCGGCCGAACGGATACGACTATATTGTTCGGTATTGTTATTCAGAAACAGAAAGGTAGCGACTTCAAGTTGCGGTAGAATGGCGGTCCAGAAAAAACTGAACAGGGCTAGTGCCACCAGCAGCAACCCAAAACCAGCATTAAAAAAACTGCCTAGCCAGCCAATTATGGCCAGCAGCGCACCCAGTTGCATGACCCGCAGTGGATTGCTGCTGCGTTCTGCCAACGTTGCCCAGATAGCTGGCCCGACAATGCGGGTGGCCGTAACAATGGCCAGCATCAGACCAATCTGGCGCGAGTCAAAACCGCGCCCATCCAGAAACAAGCCGAGGTAAGGCACAAAAATGCCCAACACCCCAAAATACGTAAAATAGGCCAGCGCCAGGGCTGGCCTCGCGGCCATCAATGTCATAAGGTCCTGCTACGTAAGCGCTAGCTGCCAGCGCGGGCAATGTCCGGCGTACTGACGCTCACCCCGGCATTTTGAGCGCGATGACGCAGTAAATGATCCATTAGCACAATGGCCAGCATCGCTTCGGCGATGGGTACGGCACGAATACCAACGCACGGGTCATGCCGGCCTTTGGTTACCACATCAATAACCTCGCCTTGCACGTTAATGCTTTTGCCCGGGATACTGATACTGGAAGTGGGTTTCAGCGCAATACTGACAGTAATATCCTGGCCAGAAGATATGCCGCCCAGGGTACCACCGGCATGATTCGCACTAAAGCCTTGTGGAGTCAGTTCGTCACGTCCGGTTGAGCCACGCTGTTCTACAACCGCAAAGCCATCACCAATTTCTACCGCTTTTACGGCGTTAATACTCATCATGGCATGCGCAATATCTGCGTCCAGCCGATCAAACACCGGTTCACCTAAGCCAACCGGTACCGCACTTGCCACCACATTGACCCTGGCGCCCACTGAGTCGCCATCTTTTTTCAGCTGACGCATATAGTCGTCTAGTGCTTCCAGCTTCGACGCGTCCGGGCAGAAAAAAGGATTATTGTGTACTTCATCCCAACTTACCAACTCCGCTTTAACCGGCCCTAATTGCGCCAGATAACCGCGAATTTCAATACCACAATGCGCTTTAAGGTATTTTTTGGCGATGGCACCCGCCGCAACCCGCACAGCAGTTTCCCGGGCGGAAGAACGGCCGCCACCGCGGTAATCGCGAATTCCAAACTTATGCCAGTAGGTGTAATCAGCATGGCCGGGTCTGAATTGCTCTTTAATGTTGGAGTAATCCTGTGAGCGCTGATCGTTATTATCAATCAGTAAACCGATGCTGGCACCGGTAGTGGTATCTTCAAATACGCCGGACAGTATCTTTACCTGATCTTCTTCACGTCGCGCCGTTGTATACCGCGATGTGCCTGGTTTGCGTCGGTCTAAATCTAACTGCAGATCATCAGCCGTCAGCGCCATACCTGGCGGACAACCATCAACAATACCGCCGATTGCCACGCCATGGCTTTCGCCAAACGTCGTGACCTTAAACAATTGACCAATACTGTTGCCTGCCATTTAGTTTTCCTCAAACAAGTGTTGATACGCAATAAGCTGAGCTTTACTCAGCGCAAACACGCCAAGGCCACCGGCATTAAACGTTAACCAGTCAAATTGGACGTCTGGATATCTATCCTGCAATTCAACCATACTATTGCCAACTTCACAAACTAAAACACCCTGCTCGGTCAGATGGGCAGCTGCCTGTGCCAGAATACGCCGGGTCAGGGCCAGACCATCCACTCCGGAAGCCAGGCCTAACTCAGGCTCGTGGCGGTACTCTTCGGGTAAATCAGCCATATCATCGGCGTCCACGTATGGCGGGTTGGTCACAATCAGATCGTATTGCTGACCGGCAATAGCGTCATAAACATCGGACAAAATCGGGTATACCCGATCTAACAGACCGTGCTCGTTAATATTAATATCGGCCACCGCCAACGCATCCGGGCTAATGTCCAGCGCATCGACCTGAGCTTCCGGAAAAGCATAGGCACAGGCGATGGCAATACACCCTGAGCCGGTGCACAAATCAAGGATCCGCATTGGTGGCTGTGGCAATTCAAAGCGGGAAAATCTTTCATTAATTAATTCCGCAATTGGCGAGCGCGGCACCAACACCCGCTCATCAACATAAAACGGCAACTGACAAAAATAAGCCTGATGGGTCAGGTAAGCCGCAGGCATGCGCAATTCGATTCGTTGCGCCAGCAAATCTATGAATGCTTTGGCCTCCTGGCGGGTAAGTCGCACAGTAAGCAGTTTATCGTCTGTTAACGGCGGCAGGTATAAACAATGACATAAAAGTACCGCGGCCTCGTCCCAGGGGTTATCTGTGCCATGGCCAAGATATACTCCGGCTTCATTAAAACGGCTAACGGCAAAGCGCAACCAATCATGCACGCTGACTAAAGTATCAAGTGCGTCGTTAATGTTTGCCTCAGAAAACATTGGATTTAATTCAGCCATAGCAATATTCGCTCTTTGTAAAAAATGGGCAGATTGTATAGACTTGCACGATGCAACGAAAGAAGCTTTCATCTCAAACCGGTTTGTCCAGTGAAGACAGCGAATTATTTCGCCAGTCTATCGCGGGCGCCCGTCCGCTGATGCAGGACAAGATAGCCCCAGTTAGTGTGCCGGGCAAGAAAAAAGCCAGGCAAGTATTGTCTGCTGCACAGGACGATAAGGCACTGTTTTTCTTTTCTGATGCTTTCGAAGGGTTTGTCAGTGACAGCGCTACTTTGTCGTTTGTTCAACCCGGAGAAGACCCTCATCTGGCCCGGCGTCTGAAACGAGCTGAATACCAACCGCAAGTACTGCTGGATCTGCATGGTTTAACCCAGCAGCAGGCAAAAACTGAACTGGCAGGTTTACTTGAATACTGCCAGCAACAACAATTTAATTGTGCCTGTGTCGTGCATGGAAAAGGCCTGGGTATCCTGGCACATAAAGTGCCGAACTGGTTAATTCAGCACCCCAATGTCCGGGCATTTCATACCGCGCCAAAAAGCTGGGGTAAACATGGTGCCTTGCTGCTGTTACTGAAAGTCAATCAGACAGAAGCAGAACTGCGTCGTTACTAAGCCACGTTTAGTATGACAAGATTAGTGAGACAACAAGATTAACTCTTGCGGAGAGGTTATCTCCAGCAATCTGCCACCCTGTGCCGGGTTATAATCAATGCAACATATTCCGGCCGTACTGAACACCGGCGTCTGACCAGCGTGGGTCAGAGTCTCTACCAGAAAGCTCACCAGCGGCATATGTGTTACCAGTAGTATTCTGGCATCTGGCTGTTCAGCGAGTTTGGCATCAAGCAGGGTTTGTATTTGCTGAGCACTGCCTTCTGGAACCAGTTCAGTAAATCGCTGGAGCTGGCAGTCAGGCCCTTGCCTGGTAAGCATCACATCAGCTGTCTGGCATGCGCGTACGTAAGGGCTGACCCATACGCAATCAAAAAAGCCGTAGCAGCTTTGCAGCCAGCTTGCCATTTGTTGTGCTTCCAGGGTTCCCCTTTGCGTAAGCTGACGTTGACTATCGTGTTGAGTCATTGGCTCAGCTTCACCGTGGCGCATAATAACAATGTTAACCATTTTTCGTGATACCGTACTACTTTGTCAGTGTGTTTGTGTTTGCCATTGTTAAAAAGCATTCGCTGGGCAAAAATTGTGCGCTATGATAAATAAAGTCAGGCGCCAACGTAACTGCTTTTAACGCATAACACAAAGCTTGTTTATTACTAAATGCTATGAACAATCGGCTATCTCGCAGTACTCTCAGCCCGAAATAGGATTATTCTTGGAAAAAGTACATATAAAGCAAAGCCCCAACGATAACAGAGCCTATCAGCATCTGACATTGAACAATGGTCTTACGGTATTGCTGGTACATGACAAACTTGCTGAAAAAAGCGCGGCCGCCATGACCGTTAATGTCGGTCACTTCGATGATCCGGTCGATTGTCAGGGTATGGCCCACTTTTTAGAACACATGCTGTTTCTGGGTTCAGCTCAGTTTCCTGATCCGGGAGGCTATCAGCAGTTTATCAGCCAGCATGGTGGTAGCCATAATGCCTGGACCGGCACTGAACATAGCCATTTTTACTTCGATATTGATACCGCCCAGTTAGAATCTGCACTTGCCCGTTTTGCTGATATGCTGAGCCAGCCGCTGCTCGCCGGGCCCTACGTTGATAAAGAGCGGCATGCGATTGAGGCCGAGTTCTCATTAAAGCTAAAAGATGATAGCCGCAGGATTTATCAGGTACATAAAGAAACCATTAACCCGGCGCATCCCTTTGCAAAATTTTCGGTTGGTAACCTTGATACATTAAATGATAAACCCGGGCAAACGCTGCGCGAAGCGGTCGAGGAGTTCTATCAACAGCAATACAGTGCCAGCCGCATGTCATTGTGTGTTGTCTCTTCTGGCTCTTTGTCGCAGCTACAACACTGGGTGACAGATTATTTTGCTGACTTGCCGGCAGCTTTGCCGGCAAGGGCGCCATTAAGCATGCCGTTATACTTAGCTGAACAACAGGCCGTTCTACTGAATATTAAACCGCATAAAGACGCTGATAAATTGGTCGTCAGCTTTGCCCTGCCCGATATTCAGCCGTGGTATCCTTACAAAATTGTCAGCTTTCTGGCGTCACTACTGGGCGACGAAAGCACCGGCTCGTTATTGGACTACCTGAAAACGGCAGGGCTGGTTAATCAACTGAGTGCTGGCGGTGGAATTGACGGCAGCAATTACAAAGATTTTACCGTGTCGTTTGAACTGACCCGAAAAGGTCGCACTAATACAGAGTCAATTCTAACGGCGCTTTACCAGGCATTAGCCCGCATCAAAGGTCAGCCGCTGCCGCGCGAACTGTTTTTAGAACGACAACAACTATTACACTGGTCATTTATTTATCAGGAGCCTTCTGACGCGTTGCAAACGGCAAGCCAGTTATCGGTTAATTTGCAGCACTATCCGGTGCAGGACATCATTTTTGGCGATTACCGCATGGAGTTGCCTCCTGAGGACTTGTATCAGCATCTGCTAAGCTGGTTCAGGCCTGACAATATGCGTTTGATGCTAATCTCACCGGACGTGCCAGTACTGCAGGAAGCAAAATGGTATGCCACCCCCTACTCTGTGACAAAAATCAGTGATGCGCTGCTACAACAATTAGCAGCCACGACACCAAATGCGTCGATTACCCTGCCCGCTGCCAACCCTTATCTGGTTGGCAAGTTGCAATTGCTGGAGGGCAGTGCCCATATGGCGGCGCCAGAGCAACGTTACAGCAGCGAGGCGTTAAATGTCTGGTATAAAGCCGACACTGAATTTGGCACCCCAAAAGGTCATATTTTTTTGCAGCTGAGTTTGCCACAAAGTATTGCCAATACTCAGCAACTGGCTGCCAGCCGCCTTTGGCTGGAGTTGTTTCAGGATCACATTAATCAGCAGTTTTATGCCGCGACCACAGCAGGCCTCAGTTATCACTTACACGTTCAGAAACAAGGTATCAGCATTCACACCTCTGGCCTGGCAGCAAATCAGATAAAACTGTTACAGGATGTTTTACAACAGTTTAATAAGGTGACATTCAGTGAGTCACGGTTTAATGAAATAAAACAACAACTTTGCCGGCACTGGAGCAATAGCAGCAAAAGTAAACCTATCGCCAGACTGTTCAGTCAGTTGTCAGCAATGTTGCAACCCCTGAACCCGGAAATTGAGTTGTTAACGGCGCAACTAACTCAGTTAAGTTTTTCGCAATTTTGTCAGTTTTCAGCCCAATTACTGGAAGATGTTCACCTCGAAAGCTTGATGATCGGTAACTGGACAACAGCCAATGCCGATAATTTACAGCAGATGTTGCAACAATGGCTATCTGAACAAGCTAGCCTGGGGACGAAAATTGCGCCCGAGACCAACAGTATTAGTGGTGTCGGGCCGGTTTGGCTGGAAATTGATACTGACAGCAGCGATAACGCGCTGGTCATTTATCTGGCGGCTCAGCAAGCCTCGGCCGCACAAATGGCGCTGTTTATGCTGGCGAATCACGTCATGTCACCTCACTACTTTCATCAGCTGCGCACCGAACAGCAACTGGGTTATTTAGTGGGTACCGGTTATGTGCCCATTAATACCTTGCCCGGCATTGCCTTTTATGTGCAATCTCCAAACGTTGATTGCACCCGGCTTTATCAGGCTACCGTTGACTTTTTTCACGAGTTTCTCAGCTATATGCAGCAGATATCGGACATTGAATTTAGTGAACTGAAGCAAGGCTTAATCTCACAACTAACCGAACGTGACAGCAGTCTGGGTGCCAG
Source organism: uncultured Chromatiaceae bacterium (assembly GCA_963975465.1). Classification (GTDB taxonomy): domain Bacteria; phylum Pseudomonadota; class Gammaproteobacteria; order Enterobacterales; family Alteromonadaceae; genus Alishewanella. The sequence goes on along the minus strand of CAXBHB010000001.1, from coordinate 377,350 downwards.
AGCAAAACGCTTGTGGTTGGCGCTTGGTCAGAGCGATACCGGGTTTGACCTCACTGCCAGAATTGTAAACGCGATGCAGGCGCTCAATAAACAGCAATTTTGTGACCTGCTGCAGCAATTACTGGCCAGCGACTATGATGCACTAATACTTGCCTCTGGCCCCAACTCTGCAAAAAACCACGTAAAAGCACTAACCAACGAGCAATTACGACAGAAAATCGCATTGGCGTAAATTGATTTTGACAGTTTAAGTAAACTTAGTTAACTTAGGGCCAATAATAATAAAATTGTTGCCATTTGTGGGAAATCACTGCCATTACATTATCAGGCCTGCCATATTACTACTGGCAGCTCAACCCGCTGTGCTGTCTGCTTTTAGCTGGGATGGTGTTCAGCCTTATCTTTTTTCTATAGTTCTATTTTTTGCCTGTTCTGCCTTGCTGCTGGCTCATGCCAGTATTGTTAAAATGCGCCGCTATCATAAGCGTCTTGCAAAAAGTGAAGAGCGCCTGCGTTTATCTTTATGGGGCAGTGGTGATGAGTTGTGGGACTGGCGGATCCATTCTGGCGAGTTGTATCGTTCCAGCTCATGGTTGAAGCCGGTCGAACTTAAACCCGACACCCATGATTTCCCACCCAACAAACAGCAAATTCACCCGCAGGATTTAGACCGCGTTATCAACTTATTGAATGAACATCTGAATGGTGGCAGTGCTTTTTTTGAAGCAACTTACCGATTGCGGACCGCAGAGGGACAATATATTTGGGTTCTGGACCGGGGCAAGGTTGTCGCCTATGCCAGCAATGGCAGCCCGAATCGGATGACCGGCACCTTAAAAAATATCCATCAGTTAAAAGAAGCAGAAGGCAGAATGCAGTTATTTGCCCGCTGTCTGGAGAATATCTCCGATGCGGTACTGGTTTGCGATACTCAATTCAACATTATTGAAGTGAATCCTGCGTTTAATGAGATCACGGGTAAAAGCCGCAGCGAAGTCATAAACAGTCGGTTTGAGCTTACCCTATCCCCCAGCCGTTTTATGCAGGATATCCAGCTGCAACTGGCCAAGCACAGCCGCTGGAGTGGCGAGATTCGAGAGCAAAAAGATAATGGCGACATTTATCAGGCTGAACTGACCTTTGATGTTATTGAAGACGAAGAAGGCAATCCGCAGCAATACGTTGGCGTACTGTCCGATATTACTGATCGGAAACAACGGGAAGCCGAGCTTAGTCGGCTGGCCAATAACGACACGTTGACCGGCTTGCCGAATCGCGCCGTTTTTATGGCCAAGCTGGCAAGCCTGGTTACCCATGACGCAGTACATGCTTTGCTGGTATTCGATTTAGATAACTTTAAGAAAATTAATGATTCACTGGGCCATGAACTAGGTGACACTTTATTATGTAAGCTGGCTCAGCGCCTGCACAGTGACCCGCGTTATCAGAATAAACTTTACCGGCTCGGTGGCGACGAATTTGCCGTTTTGTTAAACGACACTAACGATATTCATACTATTTCGTCTATGGCAAAAGGCTTGCTGGAACAAATTAACCGGCCATTCTTTATTAGTCAGCATGAGCTGGCCGTTACCAGCAGTATCGGTATTGTATTATTTCCAGATGATGGCAAAGACCCGCAAGCGCTGCTGAGAAATGCTGATACGGCGATGTATCATGCTAAAAATGATGGTGCAAACCGCTATCTGTTTTTTAACGACAGCATGAACAAACAAGCCGTAAAAAGACTGCAGGTAGAAAACTTAATTCGCTACGGCTTAAAAGAAGATTATTTTAGTGTGTATTATCAGCCGAAAATGGACATTCTGACCGGTACGATCGTCGGTATGGAAGCACTGGTCAGATTTATCACGCCTAAAGGCGGTCTGGTAAGCCCTGCCAGCTTTATTCCGGTAGCGGAAGAGACCGGCCAAATCGTTGATATTGGTGCCGTAGTATTGCGAAAAGCATGTGAAGACGTGAAAAAATGGTTGTCATTGGGGCTGTTTCAAGGCCGGGTAGCCGTTAACTTGTCAGCCAAACAATTTATGCTGCCTAACTTATGCCAGCAAATTGATGATGTGCTTGAGCAGTGCGAACTGCCCTCGTACCATCTGGAGCTGGAAATAACTGAAGGCACGGTAATGCAGTCACCCAAATTAGCCATTGATACCATGAAGAAGTTACGGGCGCGCGGCATTCACCTCGCTATGGATGATTTTGGAACCGGTTATTCTTCACTTGCTTATCTGAAACAATTTCCATTGAACACGCTGAAAATAGATAAAGCCTTTATTGATGATATGGATAACGCCCGTGGCCGCAACATGGTTGACACTATCGTGACGATTGCGCATAACCTGAGTTTGAATGTGGTAGCCGAAGGGGTAGAAACAAAAGATCAACTGGATATGCTACGCAAACTTCGCTGCGAAACCATTCAGGGATTCTATTACAGCAAGCCGCTGTCCTCCGCTGACTTTGCTGAGTTTTTATCGGCTCAGAAACAAAAAATACGCTTAAGCGCTATTCCCGGATAACGAACATAAAAAAAGCCCATCCGGGCTTTTTAAGGCAATGGCGATTAGTCAGTATCCGTTTCGACATACGAAAAATCGTCCGCACCGTCAGCTATTCGTTTTTTACCAAAAACAGTATGGAACTTACGTTTTTCGTTTAAGCGCTGCTTATATTTCAGCCAGGTTTTTTCATAAGCTGAGCTTGCTTCAGCTTCACCGCGACACACCAGTACAAAACGCTGTTCTTCCTCGTTTACCGGGTCACGTGCACCTTGCTCTAACTGCTGCATTGCAAAACCGTGTTTCTCCAGCAGATTGCCTTCTGCCAGCGTAAAGCGCCCTGACCGCGTAAAACCACGAGGGAAATTACGGTCATCGAAAAAGCGACGGGTAGCGACAAAACTTTGCTGCATCACTTTTTTCCTCTAATGTCGTTGAATATAAAGCCAACCTGTTTAAACTGTGCGGAGTATGGTTAACAAAATTCCTGCCGTAAAACAAATATTTTTTATTGAGACGATAAATTTTTTAGGACTTAACATTGGATACTGAACTGCTAAAAACCTTTCTTGAAGTGCAGCGCACACGCCATTTTGGGAAAGCAGCTGAAAACCTGTACTTAACCCAATCAGCAGTAAGTTTCCGTATCCGGCAATTAGAGCAACAGTTAGGGGTAAATTTATTTAGTCGTTATCGTAACAATATACAGTTAACCAGCGCCGGCGAGCGCCTGTTACCGCATGCGCAGGCAATGCTCACGGCTTTACAGCGTGCAAAGCAAGAAGTTGCTCTGGGTAATCAGCTGGCCCAGCAACTGTCTATCGCGGCCACAGCGAATGTCTGGGACAGCTTTCTACTGCCAGGTTTTATTCAGATCCAACAGCATTATCCACAACTGGCCTGGCGGGCAGAATCACTGGGACGGGAACAAATAAGTCGCTTACTACTGGAACGGAATCTGGACTTAGCCGTAGTATTTGATCCGCCTAAAGTAGAGGAAATTCAGGTAGAAAAACTGGATGACATTAAACTTATCGCAGTAACCAGTACTGAGCATCATGCGATAGCAGCCGCCATGACACAACGCTATATTCTGGTTGATTGGGGTACGTCTTTTGACATTCAGCATGCCAAATACTTTGCGGATATGCCACCTCCGGTACTTCGCACCGGAAGTGCTAAAATTGCGCTTGAAATGCTGCTACAAGGCCCGGCAACAGCTTACTTACCTCAGATTATGGTGCAACCCCTTGTCCAGCAAAACCGGTTAAGCACTATTGATGATGCACCCCAGATGAGCAGAGAGTTATATGCCGCAACATTGCACCAGGCAACTAACGAGCAACTGCTGCAGACTATTACCCGGCAATTGCGGGAACATATCCGGCAACTGGCCGCTTAAGGCCGGAACAACCCGCTGTTTTTACCCCGCACTTTGCACAACAGCAAACGTTTATGGCTATTAAATAAGGGGAGTAACAAGGGGCCGGTAAATAATGCCGCTACAGCCCACAATAAAGCCTGCATACCACTGCGTAGTGCTGCAACATATACACCTATCGCCACACAAAGCCACACCACAGGTACTAATAACACCAGACACTCCTTACCTTACACTCAACAAATAACTCAGCAGCAGGCTATTATAACGCCGGCTGCTGTTAGTGACTGTTAAGCTTTAGTTGTTTTTTTGGAACGCGCTATTCGTAAAAACGACTGTTTTGTTCTGCCATTTGCAATAGCCGTGGGCAAGGCGCAAAACGCTCACCATGCTCAGCCTCTAATTGACGAAGGGTTGCAACCAGGTTGGTCACTCCCAGGGTATCAATGTAACGGAACGGCCCCCCCAGAAACGGTGGAAAACCAATACCAAAAATAGCGCCAATGTCACCATCGCGCGCTGATGCAATAACACCCTCTTCCAGACAACGCACGGCTTCATTGAGCATTTGCACGGTACAACGACTGGCAATCGCAGTGCTGCTAAGCTTACTGGCCGGCGAGACACCCAGCACAGTATAAACACTGCTATCGACTGTCTTGGCACCTTTTTTGGCTGTTTTACCGTAAATATAAAAGCCTTTTGCTGTTTTCTTACCTTTGCGACCGTCAGCCAGTAACTTGTCAAAAGCCGCTGGTGCGGTAAAACGTTCGCCTAACTGCTCACTCAGGATTGGTGAAATTTTGGCACCTACGTCAATCCCGACTTCATCTAATAAGGTAACCGGCCCTACCGGGAACCCGAATTTCACCAGTGCCTTGTCAATTTTCTCGATAGGCTCACCGGCCAATAGCAGATTGGCGGCTTCATTCATGTACAGCGCCAATATTCGGTTAACATAGAAACCTGCACCATCTTTAACTACTATTGGCGTCTTACCCTGTTTGCGGGCAAACGCCACTGTGGTCGCAATTGTCTGGGCAGAGGTTTTTTCATGAGCAATAACCTCCACTAACGGCATCTTATCCACCGGTGAAAAATAATGCAGGCCAATTACATTTTCCGGACGCGCCGCCTTAGCTGCGATATCGCCAATAGGCAGCGAACTGGTATTACTGGCAAAAATGGTATGTTCAGCACAGTTTTGTTCAATATCTGCAACCATTTGCTGCTTTAATGCTAAATCTTCAAATACTGCTTCGATAACCAGATCAACATCATGGAAACCGCTGTAGTCCGTGCTGCCGGTTAACAGCAACAACTGTTTCTGCATTTCAGATTTACTGATAAAGCGGCGCTTAAACTTTTTCTGCAACAAATCAAAACTGTATTTAAGCGCATTGCTAATGCCCTGCTCATTAATATCTTTAATTCTGACCGGCACTCCGGCTTTGGTGCTACTGACATTGGCGATGCCGCCGCCCATCAGGCCACCGCCAAGCACAGCCACTTTGCGCACCGGTTGTGGCTTGCTATCGCCTGCGCCGCTCTCTTTTTTCATCTGAGTGGTCGCGAAAAATAAACTACGCAGCGCCGCAGACTCGCTGGTCATACAAAGCTGCCCAAAGGCTTGTGCTTCGGCAGCCAGCCCTGCTACATAACCACTGTCCTGCCCTTTGCGCACCACTTCCAGGATGCGAATTGGTGCCGGGTAATTGCCCTGAGTTTTCTTCAGCGTTTGCTTCAATGCCTGAGAAAACAGGATATTGCGTCCCGGCCCGGTATTTTCCAGCAGCTTTGCCACTAAACCTTTTTCTTTGGTGGTTATCGTTGCTTTGCCGTTTAGCGCCCGCTTTACAGCAGCGTCCAGCAAAATGCTTGCCGGCACCACTTCATCGACTAAACCTGCTTTTTTGGCTTGCACAGCGCGTAACTGCTTACCGGTAAGTATCATATCCAGTGCTTTTTGAACGCCTACCAGCCGCGGTAAGCGCTGCGTGCCACCGCTGCCAGGCAATAAACCCAACTGTACTTCTGGTAAACCCAGTACTGTTTTTGCTGAATCAGTTGCTATCCGGGCATGACAGGCCATCGCCAGCTCCAGCCCCCCACCCAGACATGGCCCGTTAATCGCAGCCACCACCGGAATGTTCATTTGTTCCAGCCGGTCGAACATTTGCTGGCCCATTCTGGCAATATCTTCAGCCTGCTCTGCGGTTTTACAGCTATCGAGCATCGAAATATCGGCGCCGGCAATAAACGAATCTTTTTTGCCACTGATAAACACCACGCCTTTGACATGGCTGTCACTCTGCAGACTTTGCAAAATAGTATCGATTTCATCGGCGAAAGAGGCTTTAAGCACATTCATGCTCTCACCCGGAATATCCATGGTGATTACCGCAACATGATCATCCCGCACGTCCAGGCTAAAACTGCTTTGTTGTTTGTTAGTCATTATTCGGTCTCCACAATCATCGCTGCACCCAAACCACCTGCCGCACAGGCGGTGGTTAGCCCTATACCGCCGCCCCTGCGCCGCAACTCATTAAGAGTTTGCACAATTAAACGGGTACCGGTTGCAGCAAATGGATGGCCATACGCTAACGAGCCACCATTCACATTAAATTTAGCCATATCGATTTCGCCAATAGCCTGGCTGCGGCCCAATTTATCTGCGGCAAATTTATTGCTGGCAAACATTTTTACGTTCGCCAGTGCCTGCGCAGCGAAGGCCTCATGCATCTCAATCAGGGTCAGATCATTCAGGCTCATACCCGCCCGGTCAAGCGCGATTGGTGTGGCATAAGATGGCCCCATTAGCATATCTTCATGCACGCCGATGGCAGAAAAAGCATAACTGCGAATGTAACCAAGCGGTTTATAGCCCAGGGCTTTAGCACGACTTTCTGTCATCATTAATACTGCTGATGCACCATCCGTTAATGGCGTGCTATTGGCTGCGGTAACTGTGCCATGGTTGCGGTCAAACACCGGCCGTAATTTGGCATACGACTCAAGCTTAGACTCCATCCGGACATTATTATCGACGGCCAGAAATTTATTATAAGGCTCCACATGGGCCGTCATAACCTCATCAGCCATTAAGCCACTCTGCCAGGCTTTGGCCGCCAGCGAATGAGAACGGTGCGCCAGCTCATCCTGTGCTTCGCGGCTAATGCCGTGCGTTTTGGCCATTTGCTCTGCAGTGTCACCCATTGACAGGCCGGTACTATACTCCGCCACGGCGGGTGGAACCGGTAACAGGTCTTTTAACCCTAAACGCCGCAAAATAGTCACTTTCTGACCAAAGGTACGGGCTTTATTCATATCAACCAATGCTCTGGCCAGCTTTTTACTGACGCCAATAGGCAATACAGAACTTGAGTCAGCACCACCGGCAATGGCAATGTCGTTCACCCCCGCCATCATTGTCTCAACCACGCTGGCAACCGATTGAAAACTGGTGGCACAGGCTCGGCTAACGCTAAACGCATCAGTATGCACGCCCATCCCGGTACCCAGCACAATTTCACGTGCAATATTGGGCGCTTCCGGCATTTGTACAACCTGGCCATACACCACTTGCTGCACCAGACTGGCATCCAGCTCGCTGCGGATAAGTAGCTCATTAACCACTAATTTACCCAGGTCCAATGCAGATACACCGTGAAACTCTGTCGCTTGCTTGGCAAAAGGTGTGCGTAACCCGGCAACAATGGCTATGCGGTCACCACTTTGGGTATGAAGTTTGATGGGCGCTGACATGGCTTTCCTCTTATATGATTCGACATTGTCGTCGGCAATACAGGTCTGACCTGTGAATGATTCCGATTGTAACGACAGTTGCTGAAAATTAAAACACTTGTTTTAATGCAAACTGAACCTTATTTAGGTTATAACGTCATAGCCTAGCTGTTTTTATCGCTAACTGTGCAGAAAATAACCAAAACTTTAAACAAAAGACTTATATCACTATGGTAAATGCATTTTCCGCCTTAAAATCCTATCTTGACAGTCAGGTATTAGGCCAACCTGAGCTTACCGAGGGTATCTTGCTGGCATTGCTGGCAAACGGCCATTTATTGGTTGAGGGCCCGCCAGGCCTGGCTAAAACCCGGGCAGTTAATGCGCTGGCTCACGGGGTCGAGGCCGAGTTTCACCGGGTGCAATTTACCCCTGATTTGCTGCCCGCCGATTTAACCGGCACCGATATTTACCGGCCGGAAACCGGTCAGTTTGAATTTCAGTCCGGGCCACTGTTTCATCATATTATTCTGGCCGATGAAATTAATCGGGCACCGGCAAAGGTGCAGTCAGCATTGTTAGAGGCGATGGCAGAAAAACAAATAACGGTTGGCCGCACGACGTATAAGTTGCCTGAATTATTTCTGGTTATGGCGACTCAGAACCCACTGGAGCAAGAAGGTACCTACCCACTGCCAGAAGCGCAGCTGGACCGTTTTTTGTTGCATTTGAAAGTTGACTACCCTGATGCAGCAACTGAACGGGAAATTCTGAGATTAACCCGAAACGAGGCCATGAACAAAACGCAAAACCAGCCGGCAGCAATCAGCCAGGCTGATATTTTCAGCGCCCGCCAGGCAATACTGCAGTTACATCTGGCTGATAGTCTTGAAGACTATATCGTGCAATTAATCATGGCCACCCGAAATGGTGCGGCATACAGCAGTAAATTATCGAGCTGGGTCAGTTATGGCGCCAGCCCGCGAGCGACCATAGCGCTGGAGCGCTGTGCCAGAGCCAAGGCCTGGCTGGCCGACCGTGATTTTGTTACACCCGATGATATTCAGGCCGTATTTCACAATACGTTGCGCCACCGTCTGATCTTGAGCTACACCGCAGAAGCTGAAGGCGTGACGACCGACGACGTTCTGACTGAAATCCTTAATTGCGTGCCAGTGCCCTGAAAAACGTGATGAATAACGTATTTTCTGCCAGCCAATGGCTGCAACAACTTTCTGCCGACGGTACGTCAGTTAAGCTACCCGAGTTACTCTGGTATCAGCGTCATACAAAGGTATTAAGCCTTAAACCAACCCTGAGTATTCAAAGTAAACTGGCGGGCACTTACCTGGCACGGAGTAAAGGCAGGGGTATGGAGTTTGACGAGGTGCGCCATTACCAGCCGGGCGACGATGTGCGAACCATTGACTGGCGCGTAACTGCCCGTAGTGGCAAGGTTCACACCAAATTATTTCGTGAAGAAAAAGAACGGCCGGTGTTTATTGTTACCGATCTGACCGACAGTATGCGTTTTGGCAGCAATTTATTGTTTAAATCAGTGCAGGCGGCTCATCTGGCTGCGGTTATTGCCTGGCATGTTAAACAACACGGCGATAAGCTCGGTGGTCTGGTATTCAGTAACAAGCAGCATAGGGAATTAAAACCGCAGGGCCGCAGTCATGGCGTGTTACGTTATCTGCAAGCATTACAGCAATGCCACCAGACTGGCGGTCTAAATAATGGCCTGAACTTATCTCAGGCGCTTGGTCAGCAACGTCGCCTCAGTCGCCCGGGAAGTCTGGTTTATATTTTGTCGGACTTTCAAGATCTGGATCAGCAGGCGCTTCGTCATATCCGGGCCATAAGTCAGCACAACGAAGTACACTGTTGCATGATAAGTGACCCGCTGGAGCGCGCAATACCAGATGCCGCGCGTGGTAGTGCCGCCATTCGCGATCAGCAACAACAGGTTGTGGCTGAACTGACTGATGCCAGCTTGCGCCAGCGCTATCAGCAACAGCAAGCCGACCAGCAGCAAAAACTCTCGGCAACTCTGAAACAAATTGGATGCAAATGGTTAGACATTAGTGCCGGCGAACCGATAATCAGCCAGTTGGAGCAAATTCATCATGGCCGCTGAACACCAACAACAACTGCTCGCACAGTTGGCTGATATTGCTGAGCCAGCCTATGAGCTATCCTGGCAAATACCACCAGGCGTTTACCTGCTGCTGGCCTTGTTGTTGGCGGCACTGTCGTATAGCGGCTGGAAACTCAATCATTACTGGCAGCAAGGCAAAGCAAAACGGCAGGCGCTTAGTGAATTTGGCCAGTTATCACCCCACGCCGTCGCTGAGATAAACCAGCTGTTGAAGCGTGTGGTGCAAAGCTATGCGCCAGCACACCCTGTTCTGACAGGCAGCGCAAACCAGTGGCAGCACTTCTTGCAACAGCAGTTACCCACTGAGCCCCTGCCCGATCTAACAATGTTGCTATATAACTCAACACAAGAAGACGCGACGTGCCGCCAGTTTCATCAGTTTGCAGCAATATGGTTAAAGCAATTACGTCCGGCAACCCTGGCTCAGATTAACCCAACAAATAAATTGACGGAGGTCGCTGATGGTTGAACTCAGTTACCCCTGGTTATTGTTATTGGCCGGCCTGCCGCTATTGTTTAAAAAACAGCAACAGGATAGCGGCAGCGCCCTGACTTTGCCGGCGCTGGCGCAACTGGCGATACATCAACAGCAGCGCCCAGACTGGCGGCGTCATGTCAGCACCTTGCCCAAGGCCATAATATGGTTGTTGCTGGTCACTGCAGCTTGCCAGCCACGCTGGTTAGGTGAGCCGGTCACAATGCCCCAACAGGGGCGGGATCTGATGTTAGCCATTGATTTGTCCGGCTCAATGGATATGCATGATATGGCGCTGGATGGCCAGAGCATGAACCGGCTTTCGGCGGTTAAGCGGGTGGTAAGCGATTTTATTGTGCAGCGTAAGGGTGATCGGCTGGGCCTGATATTGTTTGCAGATGCGGCGTATCAGCAAACCCCGCTGACCTACGATTTAGCCACGGTAAAAACGTTTCTCGACGACAGCCAACTAAAACTGGTTGGACAGCGCACCGCAATAGGCGAAGCTATTGGGCTGGCCGTTAAGCGCCTTAACGAATATGAAACCAGCAATAAAGTATTAGTGCTGTTAAGTGACGGTGCCAATAATGCAGGCAACATCCTGCCATTGGAAGCACTGGAACTTGCAAAAGCAGCGGGCATTAAAATTTATACCGTCGGCGTTGGTGCCGAGCAAATGGTGCAGCAAACCATATTTGGGCAGCGCACCGTTAACCCTTCGCAGGACTTAGACGAACAGTTGCTAAATCATATCGCCAATGAAACCGGTGGCCGTTATTTCAGAGCGCGCAGTCTGCCAGAGCTGGCGCAAATTTATCAGTTGCTGGATCAGCTTGAACCTATCAGCAGAGATAACCTGACTTACCGGCCACAGCACAGCCTGCTGCACTGGCCATTGGCTCTGGCGCTGATACTTTCATTTATTCTGGCAATCAGACGGATTAACTGGCGGAGGCTGAATGAACCTGCTGGCTGATTTTCACTTACTACGGCCATGGTGGCTGCTGGCCTTAGTGCCAGCCTTAGTGCTGTGGCTGTTATTAAAACACTACCGGCATCAACACAGTGCCTGGCAACGGGTAATCGCCCCTCACCTGCAACATTTAATGTTAAGCGGCCAGCTGTTACTGCGTCGCCAGCCACAGGCTTTACCATTGTTGATGCTGTGCTGGTTACTTGGCGTGATCGCACTGGCCGGTCCCAGCTGGCAAAAATTGGCACAACCCGCTTTTACTCTGAACAAAGCAACGGTGTTAATTGTTGATATGTCAATTTCTATGCGTGCCACTGATATGACTCCCGACAGGTTCAGTCAGCAGCGCTTTAAAGCACTGGATTTTATTAATGAACTGGCAGAAGGCGAGCTGGCCCTGATCAGTTTTGCCGGTGATGCCTTTGTCATTTCGCCATTAACGCCTGACTTTAATAATGTCCGTTTGTTGCTGAATGAACTTAAACCGGAGTTGATGCCGGTCCAGGGCTCCAATATCGATGCGGCACTCGAACAGGCTAACAACCTGTTGCAACAAGCCGGCCACCCTAAAGGCGATGTTATCTTGTTCACCGACGGCTTTGCCGCTGCAGATTACAACAGAATTATGCAGCGACTGGATAACTGGCCACACCGCTTGTCTGTCTTGTCATTTGGCAGCGCACAGGGGGCGCCGGTGCAGCTGGAAAACGGTCAGTTACTGAAAGACAACCGGGGCGCGGTTGTGATCCCTAAAGTGCCGGTGTCGCAGCTGGCTGCGTTAGCCCGTAAAGGCCGGGGTACCTTTGTCAGTGCCAGCGCTGACAACGGTGATATTAGCAATTTAATTGCTGCCATAGACCGTACTTTTGAACAGCAAGCTGAAAAAACCGGCCAGTTTGCGGGTGATTTATGGCAGGACAGTGCCGTTTACTTCGTTTGGTTATTATTACCACTGGCGCTTTATCTCGCAAAACGTGCACCGGTACTGGTGCTGTTGCCGCTATGTTATTTACCAGACGCGCAAGCCAATATCTGGCGGGATTTATGGCAAACTTCCGAACAGCAGGCGATAACTGATTATCAGCAACAAGATTATCAGAATGCCCGCCAGAAATTTTCAGACCCTTTATGGCAAGGCAACGCGGCTTACCGGCAGCAGGATTACGCCGGCGCTGAACAGGCATTTAAGCAGGCTGTAGCGCAACAACCCAGTGCCGATGCCCACGCCAATTTAGGTAACAGCCTGGCAATGCAGCAAAAATATGAACTGGCGCTTGAGAGTTATCAGCAGGCACTGCAGCTGGACCCTGAGCATGCCCAGGCTAAACAAAATGCTGAACTGCTTAATCAACTTAAACAACAGCAGCAACAACAAAGTGGTGAGCAGCAAAACAACCAGCAACAACAAAATGGAGAACAGCAACAGGATCAGCAGCAAAAAGAAGAGCAGCAATCTGCTGAGCAGCAAGATAACCAGGCAGAGTCTGAAAGCGCCAGTGACGAGCAAAGCCAAAGTGACGCCCAACAAAGCCAGAGTGACGCTGAACAGACTCAAGACAGCGCGCAGGCAGAACAGAAAGAGGCGGCACAAACCGCTGCTGAAGCCGAACAGCAAGAGCAAAACCAGTTAACCGAGGGGCAACAGCGGGCCATCCGTGAAATGTGGCCCAATGCCAATCAGGAAGAGCAGCAGCAACTGGATAATTTACTACGTAAGGTGCAGGACGATCCGGGCTTGCTGCTGCGCAACCGGATGAATCTGGAATATCAGAAGCGCCGCCAACACGCTTTACCCAAAGGAGTAGTTCAGGAATGGTAATTCGTGGCCTGTTAGGGCTAATTTTATTGTTTAGTATGCCGATAATGGCTGTCACTCAGTTAACGGCCCGGCTGGATAAAAACCCGGTAATGCTTGGTGAGAGCGTACTGTTAGAAGTCAGCGCAGACAGCCGGGTAGCAGGCACTAGCATTAACTTCAGAGTACTGGAAGATAACTTTACCGTTATGGTGCCATCGGTGAACCAGAGCAGCCGGATTATTAATGGAGACGCCAGTCATAATACTACCTGGAACGTTACCCTGTTGCCCAAAGCCAGTGGCACATTTCGGATCCCGGCTTTTTCTGTAGAGGGTGTAAGCAGTAGTAGCATCTTGCTGGAGGTGGTACCCGCTCAACAAGGCAGTGGTGCTGTGCGGGATGTTTTTCTTGAAAGTAAACTCAGCACCGACAATATTATCGTTCAGCAAATGGTGTACTACGATGTAACCATTTATTTTAGCGGTGATATTCAAAATGGCGGGCTGTCAGAACCACTGCTGGACGACGCCACTATTCAACGGGTCGGCCAGGATCAGGAAGGCAGTGAGCTGATTGATGGCGAGCGCTACCGCTCGATTACCCGACGTTATGCTATAACTCCGCAGCGTAGTGGTACCTTTACCATTACACCACCAACCTTTAGCGGCGATGTGATAGACCGTAACAGCGCCAGGCAAAACTTTTACGCCCGCAGCCGCACCGTTGTGCGGGAAGCTGAACCGGTGAGTATCACCGTACAGGCGCAGCCGAACGACTTCAGCGGCAGCTGGTTAGTCGCGGGCCTCGTTACCCTGCATGAAGAATGGCAGCCCGAGCAAACAGAGCTTATCCAGGGTGAACCCATTACCCGGATTATCACCTTGTCAGCCGTTGATGTTGCCGCAAACCAGTTGCCCGATATCAGCAGCACCTTGCCAGAAGGCTTTCGGGTTTATCAGGAGCAACCGCAAATCAAAGGTGCAGAACGCGCACGACGTTTAGTCGCCCAAAAGGTCATTACCAGCGCTATTATTGCCAATACACCGGGGGAATTTGAATTACCAGAAGTTAATGTGCCCTGGTGGAACAGCCAGACTAATCGTCAGGAAATGGCAGTATTACCCGCGCGTACCGTGCAGGTTAAAGCCGTGCCGGGTCGTTCGCCCTCGCCACTCGTCAGTACTGATGTTACCTCGCCAGTTATTACTACCGCAGCTGCTAATCCGGTGTCGGTGTCTGCATGGCACTGGAGTAATACCAGCACGCTGCTGCTAGCCGGCTGGCTGCTGACAATCGGTCTGCTAATCTGGCAGCGCCGGCCTGCATCAAGGCCAAAGGCACATCCAAACAATACCCCAGTACGGTTTGACAGCAATGCGCTGCGAACGGCCTGTCGTCAGCACAATAAAGCGAAAGCACGCCAGCAGTTGCTGTTATGGGCCAGGCATCATAACTTATTGCAAGATGGCTCGCTAAGCACCCTGAGTCAACGGGTTGGCCCCGGGGCCTTACAAGAACAGATAGACCAGCTTAATGCAGCGCTTTACAGTGACAGCGCCGTTAGCTGGCAAGGTAATCAGTTGCTGCAAGCCTGGTCTGACTTTCAGCTAAGCACGCCACCTGGCGCCAGAGGCGATGCCCTGCCCCCGCTATATCCGCATTAAACACTGGTCTTAAGCGCCATCTTAATTGACACGTATTGACGCCGGCTAATGCCGGCGTCCGGTTGTTTGGTATAAAGCACTGGTAAGCTAAGGTTCATCTTGTTAGCATAAAAACAAATAATAAGGAGTCTATGTTTTGGAAACTGCAACTATTTTTGCCCTTGGACTATATTTCGCTGCCATGATAGGTATAGGCCTTTACGCCTACCGCAATACAGATGAAAACGTTTCCGGTTATATGTTGGGTGGCCGTAAACTGGGCCCCGGCGTTACCGCGTTGTCTGCTGGTGCCTCAGATATGAGTGGCTGGATGTTAATGGGAGTGCCTGGAGCAATGTATTTATCAGGCATCAGCAGTGCCTGGATTGCAATAGGCTTATTAATCGGTGCCTTTGTCAATTACATCGTGGTTGCTCCCAGGCTTAGGGTGTATACCGAAGTTGCCCATGATGCCATTACCATTCCTGATTACTTTGAAAAACGTTTTGAAGATAAAACCCGGCTGTTACGCGTTGTGTCTTCGTTGGTTATCGTTGTTTTCTTTACCCTTTATACGTCGTCCGGTGTGGTGGGTGGTGGTAAATTGTTTGAAAGCTCTTTTAATCTGAGTTATGAATTGGGCCTTTACGTTACAGCAGGTGTTGTGGTTATTTACACCCTGATTGGTGGTTTTATGGCGGTCAGTATGACCGACTTTGTCCAGGGCTGTATTATGTTTGTTTCGTTGGTGCTGGTGCCTGTAGTTGCCGTAGACCATTTAGGCGGCTTCAGCTCATTAGTGACGCAGGTCAATACTATAAACCCTAATTTTACTGATATGTTTATTGACGCAGATAAGGGTACAGTTTTAAGTGTTTTAGGTATTATTTCGCTGTTATCGTGGGGGTTGGGTTATTTTGGACAACCACATATTATTGTGCGTTTTATGGCAATCCGCTCAGTCAAAGATATTAAAATGGCTCGCCATATTGGTATGAGTTGGATGCTGGTAACTATAGTTGGCGCTGTAATGACCGGGTTTGTTGGTATTGCCTACGTTGCGAAAACTCAAATGTCACTAAGTGATCCCGAAACCATATTCATTGTGTTCTCGCAGTTTTTATTCCACCCCTTTATTGCCGGTTTTTTACTTGCCGCTATTTTAGCGGCCATTATGAGTACCATTTCTTCACAGCTACTGGTGACATCCAGTTCACTGACAGAAGATTTTTATAAAACCTTTGTGAAACGTGACGCAACCCAGCGTGAGCTGGTGTTGGTTGGCAGGCTGTCCGTACTGGCGGTAGCGTTGGTAGCCATTGCGCTGGCATACGACAGAGACAGCTCAGTATTACAACTGGTCAGCAACGCCTGGGCTGGGTTTGGTGCGGCTTTTGGACCACTGATCATCCTAAGCTTATACTGGCAGCGTATGACCTTTGCCGGCGCGTTAAGCGGTATTGTGGTCGGCGCCGTGACAGTATTGGTTTGGATTTATGCGCCATTCACTATTAATGGCGCCAGCCTTAGCAGTACGATATATGAAATTGTACCGGGCTTTATTCTTAGTACAGTGGCCATTATTGTTGTCAGCTTATGCACCCGCAGTCCGGCGCCAGCGGTGCTGGATATGTTTAAGAAAATGCAACAGCAACTAGCCGCCCAGAGATAACCGACCAGTTCCCCGCAATGCAATAAAAGACTATCGCGTTGCGGGGTAAATTTGCTAAATTAGTTATAATCCGTCACATGAGATACCTGCCCTATGTATTTTTACGCTGCCCGTCAACCTATTCTTGACCGTAATAAAGTACTGTACGCTTACGAATTGTTATTTCGGGATGGCCTGAGTAATGCGTTCCCCGAAATTGATGGCGACGAAGCCACCTCTAAAATGATTGAAGGTAGTCAGTTTAGTTTCGGTCTGGAAGACTTTCTGGGCGATAAACCAGGCTTTATAAATTTTACGTTGGATTCTTTGCTGAAAAAATATCCCAGCATGCTACCCAAAGAGCAGGTAGTGGTAGAAATTCTGGAGACAGTGCAGCCTGGTAAGCGATTGTTAGCTGAATGCCAGCATTTAAAAGAAGCAGGTTATACCCTGGCGCTAGATGACTATATTCATCAGCCAGTCTGGCGGCACTTTTACCCGTTTATCGATATTATTAAAATTGACTTTCGCAGCACCGACATCGAAACGATTAAAGATGTGCAACTCGCTATCGCTGATTTTCCGCATATTAAATTGTTGGCAGAAAAAGTTGAAACAAATGAAGAGTTCCAACAAGCTCTGGATATGGGGTTTTGTTACTTTCAGGGGTTCTTTTTCTCCCAGCCGGAAATGATGCAAACTAAAGCCTTGTCACCTGCTCAGATGACACTGGCGGAACTACTGTATGAAACATCAAAAGCTGAAATGGACCTGGTAAAAATAACTGAAGTTTTTCAACGTGATGTTAGCTTGTCCTATAAATTATTGCGTTACAGTAATTCCTCGATATTTAAACGCCGGGCTGAGATTGAAACCATCAAACAGGCTCTGGTTGTGCTTGGCCAGGTCGAGTTGAAGAAATTTTTATCACTATTGTTTACAGCACAAATCAGCAGTGACAAACCGGCTGAACTGATGCGGATGTCCATGACCCGCGCACGTTTCGCGGAAGGGCTGGCGACTATTGATGGCAAGGTTGATACCGGTAAAGCGTTCTTAACCGGTTTAATGTCGCTGATGGACGCCATTCTGGATGAGCCGATTACCAGCGTGATGGAAAAACTGCCATTGGCTAAAGAAATAAAAGATGCTTTAGTGGATAACAGTGGCGTACTGGCAGAATATCTGACGCTGATTAAGTATTATGAAACAGCACAGTGGCAGCACGCCAATAAAGCAATCGATGCCTTAGGTATTGCTGCTGACAAAGTGCCTGACGCCTATCATGGTGCAGTTCAATGGGCAAATGAGCAAATGAAAGCCTTAGGAGACTAATCCTAAGGCCAGGCTACTTCAGGCTGTTCGTGTTTATTCAAAGCTGACGTACTGCGCCACTTTTGCAGCAAGCTTTTCACCAATGCCTTTTACTTCAGTTAATTGTTGCTGACTTTTTATTGGCCCACTGTTCTGCACATACGTAAGTATGGCTTGGGCTTTCGCTTTACCAATGCCCGGAACGGCTTCAAGTTGTTCCACAGTGGCTTTATTAATATTTAACTTTTGCTGCTGCTGAGCAATTGCCTGCTCTTTGCTAACGCTGGTGCCGGGCTTTTCGGCCAGAGCAAGGTTCGCGCTCAATGTCAGTCCGGTAAATATTACGGCAATTAACAGGTTCTTCATGGTGTAATCCTTAATATTTTAATTTAACTGCATCCCTGCAATGCAAATGTCCGGTCAATTACCACTACGACTGTTCAGATTGGCGAGGTAAACAGTGGCTGGGGACTAAAACCCAGAGAAGCAACATTTTTAATACCAATCAAATATAAATTAGAATATATTTTTACTTTTGCAATATTTATTTAACTTTTATTGTGTTTTCTTACTCAGCAAGGTTCAGCAACAATTAAGGCTGTCTCGCCTACGCTAGGCATCATTGGTTTATCGGATTTATTGCCGGGCTGGACAGAGTCCGGTAACATAGATTTGACTTAACGCGGAGAACCAGATGTTTAGAACACTTCTGCTACTTATTTTGCTGTCTGTTGTCATGTCCGGGCCCAAAGCAATGGCGTTAGACAACAAGAATGTAGCCGTTACCAAAGAACAGGCAACTATGTTGGCGCAACAGCGCTACCCGGGTAAAGTGCTTAAAGTACAGACCGAGAGTCAGCACTACAGGGTTCGTTTACTGCAATCAGATGGCAGAGTAGTTACTGTGCTGGTCAACATTCGCACCGGACAAGTTAAAAGGGATGATAAGTAATGCGTGTATTAGTAGTTGAAGATGAAAACTTATTAGCTGAACAGATTAAACAACAATTAACCCAACAACAGTTCAGTGTTGACGTGGCGCATGACGGTGATGATGGCTGGTTTAAACTGACCGAGTATCCTTACGATTTAGCCGTTATTGATTTGGGCTTACCCAAAATGGACGGCCTGAGTTTAATCCGCAAAGCACGTCAGCAAGACGTTAAAACCCCAATCATTATTTTGACTGCGCGTGGTAGCTGGCAAGAGAAAGTAGAAGGCCTAGATGCCGGCGCTGATGATTACCTGACCAAGCCCTTTCATGGCGAAGAGCTACTGGCACGCTGTAATGCATTGATCCGTCGTGCTGCAGGCCAGCCGGATCCTACGTTAAGTGCTGGTCCGGTATCACTGAATAGCCGTACTCAGCAGGTCTGGTTACATGATGACGAAGTCAGCCTCACAGCATACGAATATAAAGTGCTCGAGTATTTTATGCTTAACCCCAGCAAGGTTATTTCCAAAACCGAACTGACCGAGCACATTTATGATCAGGACTTTGACTTAGACAGCAATGTAATTGAAGTATTTGTGCTACGTTTACGCAAAAAGCTGGATCCTGAAGGCTCGCTAAAACCGATAGAAACCCTGCGGGGCCGGGGCTACCGCTTTAATTTATCAATTAGTTAGTAATGACGCTGTCATTAAAACTACGGCAAGGTCTGGTCAGCATCGTGTTGTTAATGCTGTTGCTGCCCAGTTCTTTCGTTGCAATTGATCAGGCTTTTTATACTCAGCTTCTGACTAACGCTGAGCAGAAGCTTGAAGTACATATGTACGCTATTCTGTCTGATTTAAAAATTAATGAAGATAAAATAGAGCTAAATAATAATACGTTAGCACCAGATTTTTTCAGACCTGACTCGGGATTAAGCGCATATATCACCAGTGCCGGCAATATTGTCTGGCAGTCAGACTCATCGTTAAATCAACACTTTACCCCGCCTGATACCAACCTGGTCCCCGGAGAACACCTGTTTTATAACTACCGCAATACGTTAGCAGAGGATTATTGGCTGTTAAGTATCGCCTTGCTATTCGACTCAGGTGAGCAAACCCGGCCGCTGACCATTCATATTGTGCAAACTGATAGTATGCTGGCCGCACCTTATATTAGTTTTCGTAACACACTATTGAGTTGGTTCATCTGGATCGGTGCTGCTTTGGTACTGTTCAGCGTTCTGGCATATTACTGGACCACCAAACCATTGAGTAAGCTTGATCAGGAAATCCGGAAATTAGAAGGGGGCGAACAGGATCACCTGAGCGGCCATTACCCGGCAGAACTGACAACCATTAAAGAGGACTTAAATTTACTACTGGCTAATCAGAACCGCCAGAAACAGCGGTATCGCAATCACCTAAGCGATCTGGCCCATGCACTGAAAACGCCGGTTGCGGTGCTCAATACCTCCGCGCTCAGCCAACAGCCCGAACTTAAAGAACAGCTCGACCGCATCAGCGCCATGATTGAACATCAATTGAAGCGCGCCAGTAGTTCTGGTCAGGATATTTGGAAAAAACAGTTTGAAATTCGGCCCCATGTTGAAAAACTCTGTAATGCCCTGCAAAAAATTTATCGGAACAAGGACCTGATTATTCATATTGATTGTGCTGACAATGCAATGTTTCGGGGCGACGAAACCGATTTAATGGAAATTCTGGGCAATCTGCTCGATAACGCCTGTAAAGCATGTAAGCATCAGGTAAAGCTTATTATTCACCAAAACCCATTAAATATGGTAATTGAAGATGATGGGCCTGGTATAGCGCAGGAAGACCGAAAAAAACTTTTTAAACGCGGTACCCGTCTCGATACCTACAAGGATGGTCACGGTGTCGGCTTATCAATTGTTGCTGAATTAGTTGCATCATATTCTGGTGGTATGTTAATAGCAGAAAGCACATTAGGTGGTGCCAGGTTTGACCTTAATTTTCCCGATTAAGCCGTAACTGGATTGGAAAACTATTAATTGTCACTGATCTTACCGGATAGTTAGGCCGTAATTGCTGCAAATACTTACAGGATAAAACACGATGGAACTTAACCCTGCGACCATAAAAATTAAAAACCTGCGTCTTAGAACCTTTATTGGCATTAAGGACGATGAAATCAACAACAAGCAAGACGTTATTATTAATGCCCGCATTCAATACAGTGCAATTAATGCTGCCAACAGCGATGATATGAACAACGCCCTCAACTACAGAACGATTACCAAACAAATTATTGAACTGGTTGAAATGAACCGCTTCAGTCTGCTGGAAAAATTGACTGCTGATGTGCTGGCTCTGGCCAGTGCTCACCCCGCCGTGCGTTTTGCCGAAGTAGAAATTGATAAACCGCACGCGCTGCGTTTTGCTGATTCAGTCTCGTTAACCTTATCCGTTAACAAATAGTAAAACCGCTTTAGTCCGCTATACTTAACAATTATATTAGCAATCAGGGGGCACGCCATGCGTATTTTAGTCACCGGCGGTACCGGTTTAATAGGTTCAGCCTTACTGAAATACTGGCGTGATAAGCACCAGCTAACGGTGTTAACCCGTCAGGCTCCGGCCAGTCTACCGTCATCAGCAAACCTCACTTATATTAGTGAGCTGCAACATGCTGATTTTAACCAGCTTGACGCCGTGATTAATCTGGCAGGTGAGCCTATTGCCGACAAACGTTGGACTGAAAAACAAAAACAGCAGATCTGTCACAGCCGCTGGCAAATTACGGAGCAACTTAGCGAACTTATTCAGGCTGCTGACACACCGCCAGCTTGTTTAATCAGTGGCTCTGCAGTAGGTTTTTACGGCCGCCAGGGTGCTGAGTTCATTTGCGAAGAACACAGTGCATTTTACCCCGAGTTCAGTCACGACATTTGTGCGCGCTGGGAAAACCTGGCACAACGCTCAGCGAGTGATAAAACGCGGGTTTGTTTGCTACGCACTGGCATAGTGTTATCTGCTGACGGCGGCGCCTTAACTAAAATGCTTCCGGCATTCCGGTTTGGCTGCGGCGGGCCGTTGGGCAATGGCCAGCAATACATGTCATGGATCCATATTGATGACATGGTGCAGCTGATAGACTTTTTGCTGCAAACCCCCACCCTGCATGGTCCTTTTAATGCAGTAGCTCCAAAGCCCGTGACGAACAAAGAGTTCAGTAAGGCCTTAGCTGAACGGTTAAATCGGCCAGCCAAGTTAACCATGCCTGCTTTTATGTTACGCCTGCTATTTGGCGAAATGTCAGATATTTTATTGTATGGTCAGCGCGTAATGCCGCAGCAAGCACTAAACGCCGGCTTCCAATTTACCTATCCAAAACTGCCGGCAGCGCTGGCAGATTTGGATTTGTAACAACAAGACAACTTAACTTTGAATTACCCGTCTGATTAACACTGCGCCAGGTATTTGTAACAACCGGCGCAATTGCCACCAGCCCAGCACGCTTACCAGTAACACACCAATCAATGGCCCAAGCCACCACAGGGCGAAGTGGAACTGAAACGGCATATCAAACACCCGTTGCTGCAGGCTCATTAACAGCAGCTCTGCCAGAATAGTGGCAAATAAACCGGCCAAGCCTCCCAAAAAAGCAAACTCAAGCAGCACGGCGTTGCGTAAAAAGTGATATTTAGCACCCAACGTGCGTAAAATAGCCAACTCTTGCTCCCGTTGCTCCAGTGTCGCCTGCACCTGAGCAACCAGCACTAACGCTGCCGCCATGGCAATAATTAATAGGATAAAACTCAATGCAACAGTTACCTGGGCAATAATATCGTTAACCTGATTAATAATAGCGTCGACACTTATTACTGTTACCGTTGGCATTTGCCGCGCCAGCTGGTTAATCAGGTTGCCACTGCCTGAATCAAGATAGAAAGCTGTAATATAGGTCGCCGGAAAGGTTGCCAGTACATCGGGGCTGAGTATCATATAAAAATTTGGCTGCAAACTATTCCAGTCGACCTGGCGGATACTG
This sequence comes from uncultured Chromatiaceae bacterium, assembly GCA_963975465.1. Lineage (GTDB taxonomy): Bacteria > Pseudomonadota > Gammaproteobacteria > Enterobacterales > Alteromonadaceae > Alishewanella. The sequence goes on along the minus strand of CAXBHB010000001.1, from coordinate 354,716 downwards.
GTAACAGTCGCACTAACCTGTTGCCCGCCAATTGAAAAATCAAGCTCGTCCCCCAATACTAGTTGTAAACGTTCAGCCAACTCTTGTTCAACAGATACCTCGGCTGTGGTGTCTTCAGTAAACCACTGCCCATCTGTCACTTTATTATTATCAGGTATGTCGGCTAACCAGGTTAAATTCAATTCCCTGCCAACACCAACCCGTTGCTCGCTCCGATCTTCCTTGGTCGCTTCCTGCTGCAGTAGTTCACTGTTAACACTGAGCAGCCTGCCGCGGACCACAGGATAGAATGGCTCAGGCTGCAAAGCGTTTTGCTCTGTAAAGGTTGTTACCGTGGACCGTTGCTCTGCAGTGACATTAACTAAAAAGTGGTTCGGCGCACCTGCAGGAATTTGCTGCTGCCATTGACCAATTAATTCTGCCCGCAAAAAATACAGTAACAAGGTAAGAAATATAGCCAGGCTGAAGGTAATTAGCTGAAAACTATTGGGCCACAGACGACGACGCAAGTTAGCCAGGGCCAGCCGCCCTGCACTGCTTTGCCCCGCAGCGACCGGTTTTGCCAGTTTTACCATTACCGCGGCAAAACCCAGCAAAATGGCCGCAAACAAGGCGCAAAGGAAAAATAGAGCAACGCTGATAATCAGCTCTCCGCTGAAAAGCCACATTAATCCCCAGATAGCCAGCGCACCAAACAGCAACTGCCATTTATCCAGACTTATCGCAGCGGCAGGTTGTTTTAGCACTTCAATTGCCGGCGTTTTAGCTAATTGCCAAAGCGGCCGTGCCGCAAACAACAGCGCACATATAATGCAGGTTAGTGTGCCCAGCAGAATTGGCCTGATGCTAAATTCAGTCCTGTAATCACTAATATAGTGGCTTATACCAATTTCTGCTGCAAAAATTGCCAGCTGGCCACCCATCAACCCCAACACTAAACTAAACAAAACCACCAGCAGTAAATGGCTGCTGTAGATTAACCTGGCTTTCGCCGTCGTTGCGCCTAACGCTTTAATAATCGCTACCGCCTGGGTATGACGTTGACTATAACGGCTGGCTGCCACAGCAGCGGCGCAAGCGGCCAAAACAATCCCAAGCAAGCCGGCCAGTAATAAAAACCGCTCAGCACGCTCCAGCGCGCTGCCAATAGCAGACTCTCTATCCATATTTCGCCAGCGTTGATGCACCGTCAGCATGGGTTTAACCTGCTCTGTCAGGTCATCAAGAGCATTTGTGCTGCCGGCAAACAAATAACGATAACTTATCCTGCTGCCTGGCTGGACAATGTTGGTTGCCGCCACATCCGCCAGGTGCATAATCACTCGTGGTGAGCCACCAAATACGCTAAGTGGCGCATCTGGCTCATTAACAATAACGCCGGCCACTTTGAGTTGTGCTTCACCAAGTTCAACTGAATCGCCAGGGCGAACCTGCAGCAAATCAAGCAGCCTGGCTTCAAACCATACTTCTCCCGGCTTTAACTGGCCGGGCGGGCCTTCGACAATACTGTTTGATCGGTGCAGTACCAGATCTCCACGCAAAGGATAGCTGTCACTTACGGCTTTAATCGTTGCCAGCTGCATGTGCTCGCCAGCAAATAGCATAGAATCAAACTGCATTTGTTTCGCGGTGACTACACCGGCGTCGTTTGCCAGCGCAAAAATTGCGTCATTAAATGGTTGGCTCGAACCCAGCACCCGGTCGGCAGCAGTAAATTGTGCACTGCGTTGCTGCAATGCACTTTTTACACTTTGGGTAATACCGCTTAAACTTACCACCGACGCTACCGCCAAAAATAATGCAAACGCGATAACCCACAGTTCCCCGCGTTTTAGCTCGCGCCAAAATAAGCGTCCTGCAATACTAGCCCACATCCACAGCCTCCTCAGTTGCCACTTCAGGGTTGATGAAACTGCCTGAGCGCATCTGATACTGACGCTGGCAGCGTCTGGCAAGCTCATTGTTATGCGTCACTAAAACCAGGGTAGTACCCTGCTGATCGTTCAATTCGAACAGTAAATCTTCAATCATTTTGCCAGTAACGGCGTCCAGGTTTGCGGACGGCTCATCAGCAAACAAAATAGCCGGTCGGGTAATAAATGCCCTGGCAATAGCCACGCGCTGCTGTTCACCGCCTGAAAGCTGAGTAGGATAAAAATCAGCCCGGGCGCTTAAGCCAACCTGCTCAAGCAGCGCCAAGCCGCGTTTACGGGCATTGCGATCACCAGACAATTCTGCGGGCAATGTTACATTTTCAAGCGCAGTTAAACTGGGCAACAACAAGAACGATTGAAATACAAAGCCAACATCACTGGCACGGATCCCAGCCCGCTCGTCTTCTGACATCGTATGCAGCGGCTGGCCCGCCATGTAAATCTCGCCGGCACTTGGAGTGTCTAAGCCGGCTAACAAACTGAGTAACGTTGACTTACCAGATCCCGAGGCACCAACGATGGCGATGGTCTCTGCACGATTGATTGTCAGACTGATATCATGCAGGATAGTCAGTGATCCCTCTGGAACCTTGACGCGTTTAGTAAGGTTTATCGCTTTAATATGTAATTCAGGTACTTGATTCATGCGCATCATCTTATTGTTGTTAATCGGTTTAATCAGCCACGTTAGTTATGCACAAAAGCTGCTCATTCTGGGTGATAGTTTAAGTGCTGCTTATGGTATGCAGCAACACCAAGGCTGGCCGGCTTTACTACAGAAAAATACTGACTGGCAGCTTATTAACGCCAGTATCAGTGGCGAAACAACTGCCGGCGGCCTCGCCCGGCTACCCGCTTTACTCGCCGAACATAAACCCGCTGTTGTGCTTATCGAGCTGGGTGGCAATGACGGCCTGCGTGGTTTTTCAGTCGAGCTAATTCAGGCAAATCTCAGCAAAATCATTACACTGGCAAAGCAGCATAATGCGCAACCATTGCTAATGCAAATACGTATCCCACCAAATTATGGACCACGATACGTCAGACAATTTACTGCGGTTTACGCCAAAGTTGCAGAAGAGCACGATATTACACTCTGGCCATTTTTTATGGACAGTATTGCGATTAACAGTGATTTAATGATGGCAGATGGTATTCATCCAAACATTACAGCACAGCCGTTGATTAGCGAGTTTATGGCGGAGTTACTGGCGGAGTTAAAGATAAATAACAACTAATGAAATGTACGTTTTGATGTGAAAAAAGATGGCGTCCCCTAGGGGATTCGACCCCCTGTTACCGCCGTGCTAATTGGTTTGGCGCGGTGTCACGACACCGCCATCACGGCAAATAGGTATGCTAACTATCAGCATTGCTGACTATAGATACAAAGATAATGAGTTTTACTGAAGCTGGATGGCGTCCCCTAGGGGATTCGAACCCCTGTTACCGCCGTGAAAGGGCGGTGTCCTAGGCCTCTAGACGAAGGGGACGCAATGTTTAGTCAAAATCTACAGATTTAAGTGGCGTCCCCTAGGGGATTCGAACCCCTGTTACCGCCGTGAAAGGGCGGTGTCCTAGGCCTCTAGACGAAGGGGACGCACTGGAAATCTTGGTGGAGCTAAGCGGGATCGAACCGCTGACCTCTTGCATGCCATGCAAGCGCTCTCCCAGCTGAGCTATAGCCCCACACTTTGATATCAGCAATTTCATCGTAACGTTATCGCTGAACACGGGGCGCATTCTAGGGTGACACCGTAAATGTGTCAACAGTTTTTTCGAGCCGGGTTTTCGTTCGGCCATTTTTTAAACTTTAAGGCTAAAATTCCAGCTAAATGATTGTCAGCTTGCTGATTTTTCAGAGACTTTATCACAGCATCAGTATCGTCGGTACATCAATGTCAGCCACATTCAGGCAAACAGCTACCGAAAACCAGCTGCAATTGTCGTTTTTAACATTAATTTTGTATACACTGCTTTTATTGTGCATCAGCGCTTCAGCCAGCAGCATCCCTGCAAGCTCGCTGGTAGTAGCTGTCTAATTAATAAGGAAATTATAATGTACGAATCTTATTACGGTCTGAAGGAGCGTCCGTTTCAGCTGACCCCCAACCCCAATTGGTTCTTTGCGAGCAAGCTGCACAAGCGCGCCCTGGCCTATCTGCAATATGGGTTAACTCAAGGTGAAGGTTTTATCGTTATTACCGGCGATGTTGGCACCGGAAAAACCACTATTGCGAATCAATTGCTTAATCAGCTTAATCAGGACGAAATTATTGCCAAGCAAATTGTCACCTCGAAACTTGAACCGGATGATTTGATCAGAATGATTGCTTCAAGTTTCAACCTGGTCGTTGCCGAGCACAATAAAGCCAGTTATCTGGACGCAATATACAGTTATTTAAAGCGCTTAAACGCTCAACATCGCCGGGCACTCTTGTTGGTAGACGAAGCTCAGAACTTGCCTCTGGAGTCTATTGAAGAGCTTAGAATGCTCTCCAATTTCCAGGTTAATGGCAAGCCACTGCTGCAAAGTTTTTTATTAGGTCAAAATGAGCTGAACCCAATTATTCAGGCACCGAATATGGAACAGTTTCGCCAACGAATTATTGCCTCATCGCATCTGACGCCATTGCAAACTGAAGAAACACAGGCCTATATTGAGTTTCGGTTAAATCAGGCAGGTGCTGTGCCAGGTTTAATTGCAGACGAATGCTATAGCCATATTCAACAATTCAGCCGCGGTATTCCGCGCAAAATTAATTTACTGATGGACAGAGTAATGCTGTACGGCTATCTGGAAGAGCTTAGTGTTATCGGTGAGTCTGACGTTGTCGAAGTTATAGAAGAGTTATCACAAGAAGTGGCCAATCAGGCGCCACAACAAGCCGCAGAGCAACCCAAATCAACTGTCCAGACCGAGCTAAATGCCATGCTGGACAGCACGTTAGAGCAAAAAGTTAAATTAGCAAAAGACTTAGATCAATTACTGAAAAAACAGCGGCAACTACTGGAAACCCAACATAAAGAAAATTAGTCAGACACGACAGACCAGGCTAATCATTAAAACCGATAGGTATAGGTTAGCCATAGCCGGTTTTCACTGGCATCAAAGTTTTCAATGTTCGAGTTTCGCTCGGTTCTGCGCAAGGAAAAAGTAGCATCAGAGTGTGCAGTCAGCGCAGCGTTATAGGCAACTGATACTAAGATATTGTCATCCTCACGATTAGCAAACTGATATTCCAGCTGATAAAACCTGACACTGGTGCTAATGCTATTACGCTCAGAAAACCGCCAGCCAAGACGCGCACTGATGCTGTTACTCACCTGCTCATCATTGCGTTCTACATATTCAGTTTCTGTGCGATTAAGACCTAAATTAACACTCAGCCGCCTCTTGTTATAACCCAGGGTAAAACTGGCAGATCGTCGTAGTACCAACTCCTCATCAAGTTCAACCCCAACGTCAAATACCTGCTGAAAAGATTCACCCGGCTGTGGTGTATAGTTAGCATTAGGCGGGCGAAAGCAATCAGTTACGTCAACCGCAGCATCCGGGCAGACAAAAATCCCTAAATCGTCTAATTCCCGATCTAACGATGTTTGTGTTTGCACAGAGTCTGAAACATTCAACCGCATCGTTAAAGCCCGAACATTATACTGACCGCTTAAACTGGTTGTCCGGCCAAAATAACGTCTGTCATACGAGCCTTCAAGCACTGTTCTGCGACTTGGCGCCAGGTAAAACTCGGTAGCCCAATAGGTATTAATTTCATCTTCTTCTTCAAACCGCTTGGTAGTGGACCGGTTAACTGACACATTTATCCAGGAAACCCGGCCCAGTTTGAGCTCCAGGCCGCCGCCATAGGAGTAAAATTCATTCTGATAAAAATTATTATTGTCAGTATATTCATAGCTACCACGGGTAATTAGTGATAACCGCGACGACAAAGGTAACCCAAGCAACGCCTGAGCAGCACGGTTTTCATAATCACGGAAATTCAGCCGTTCTGTCTTACCTGCAGAACCTTGTAACCGCCAAAAAGTAGTATTAGACCGGTCTCTGCTGGCTAATAATAACCCGGCGCGGTAATTGTCACTCTCAAACGCTGGCAAGCCATCGTCAATATCCGGCTCGTCATACTCGCTGTGGTTGTAATCCAGCCGCAATGCCGCGTCAATATCGCTGTAAGATGCAGTATTAATATTTAAAAAAGTACCATAACTGGTCGCTTCACTCAGCTCGCCGCTACTGGTAATTTTATCATTGAAAATGCCAGCCCGGGTATTCCGCACCTGGTAACTATTGCGGGCATTTACCCCCCAGCTAAACCTGTCATTAAACAGGGATAACCTGTTACTGAAATCAACATCATCAAAACTTTTGGTGCTTCTTTGACTGTCTTTATAGAATAACGACTCATGCTGCCAGCTAAACCGGGTTTGTAACGCCTTTGAGGATAAGCTGATGTCTATAGAAGGTGCGACAGACCACGCAAGGCCGTCATCTGTGCCAGCAGTATCTGCCTCATCAATCTGATAGGCATAGCCACTGGTTTGCAATTGCGGAGTAATACGGGTTTCAACCGCTAGCGCAGGCATTGCTAACAGAGCTGTCAGGAAAAATCCTGCTGCCGGCGCTAACCAGCGCGTATTAACTTGCCCCATAGTAATAGCCATAACCATAACCTTTACCCTGGTTGCGATGAGCTTTATTAATCAGAAAACCAACTGCCATTTCCGTTGGCAGCAACGACACAGACTGTTCAATTTCGGCCAGCCGGGTACGGTTTTCTTCTGCTACCAAGACAGCCTGTCCGCACATCGCAGCCATTACGGCGGTTTCATTAACACCCAATAATGGCGGCGCATCAAAAATAACAATACGGTCTGAATAGCGGGTAGCGAATTCATTGACCAGCTGCAGCATGCGCTCACTTGCCAGTAATTCAGTCGATAAATGGTGTGGCGAGCCGGCGGTAATTATTTTCAGGCGCTCAACATTAGTGCTCAGTAAAATATCAGGCACTGTCACATCGGTTGAACGCAAATAGTCGGTCAGACCTAACTCGTGGCTAATATTCAATGTTTTACTCACATTGGGCCTTAGTACATCGGCATCCACTAACAACACTGTTTTGTCCTGCTCCAGTGCAATACTCAACGCCAGATTAACGGCAGAGAATGTTTTCCCTTCACCCGGTCTGGAGCTGGTGACCAGGATCAGGTTAGGATGCTTAAGAGTTTTACTCAGCGCACCAAAGGCATTATTGATAAGCTTCCGCTTTATTACCCGGTATTCTTCATTAATCAGGCGTCGCTCACTGGATAATGACACGAAATGCATTTTCTCCAGCAGAGCCAGGTCTAAACTCACCATATGGGCTGTAGAATCAGGTGCAACGGTTGCCCGTTGCACCGTCGGCTCTGCAGAGACCGCGCTCTGCTGTTGTGTTTCATTACTCACTGGCTTTGCCAGGTTGTTATTACTCAATTTTGTGACGGCTTTTTCTATCGTACTCATCGGATTACCCTCAACAGCATCTCTGCAGAACGGCCAAACAACATTTCATTGCTCAGCAGAGCCAGATAACACAACAATAACGCGCCACTTAATGCGGTAAAGTACACGAAATGTAAGCGAACCTGCTTTAAAATTGCACTTTTCTCAGTATGCGATACCACCCCGAATACTGGCAAATCAGTTATGCTCTGTAGCTGCGACGCTCTTGATAGCACAGGAGAAATTAAACTACGCAAAAAGGCCATTGCAATACCACCGGCAACACCGACAAACAGCACCAATGTATAGAGCAAACCGCGTGGCGGTCCGGATGGTGTCAACGGCACACGCGGAGGCTCAATAATATTGAATTGCACATCTTGCTCAGTCGCTTCAGCCCGGCGCGATAACTCTGCCTGTTCACGCTTACTCAGCAACGCTTCATACTTTGAACGGGTAATATCGTAATCACGGTTAAGGCCGGTAAACTCGGCTTCAATTTCCGGAATCAAATTCAGTTTGCTTTCCAGCTCATCAACTTTATCAGCAAAAGCCTGAACTCTGACCCGGTTTGAGGCAACCTCAGTTTCCAGTCGGGCAACATTAATCCGCAGCTCCTGATAAACCGGGCTTTGGTTATAGCTGGTGCCTGAGCGACCGTCTGCACTGTTGCCAGCAACCATTTGCAGCTCTTCCTCGCGCTGGCTGTTCAAGCGATCAAGCAAACGCTGCGTTTCCAGCACATCAGGGTGATTATCGGTATATTTAATGAGTAATTGATCAAGCTGGGCTCTGAGACTACGGATCCGTTCATCATATTGGGTCGCTACACCGCCACGAGCTCCAGCAAATGGCATTACCCCAAAAACGGGTTCTTCGCCAGCTAACTGGCTGCGTGCCGATGCCAGGCGAGTTTCCTGCTCACGTAGCTCCAGCCGTGCAGCTTCAAGACGTCGTTTTTCCTGGCCAAGCTGGGAGTAATAGTCGTCTTCGTTCCCTTGTAACAAAGCCATGCGGTTTTTCTTAAAGTCAGATAAACGGGTCTCTGCTGCCACCAACCTATTCTCATACTCAGTAATTTCATTATTAAGAAATACTTCTGCAGCCTGAGAGTCTGCCCGGCTTGACCCTAAGCGATTTTCAACAAAGGTGTTCAGCGTTTCCTGAACCACACTCAATGCGCGCTGAGGTACCGGATTGCTGTAAGAAATGACATAGATATTTTCACGGCCTGATGAGCTGATTTTAATATTTTTTTGCAAAGTGTTAATTAAAGCTTCAAATTGCTTTTCGTCTCTGGCCTGAATATCCAGATCGGTAGCCCTGGCTATTTTTTCAAGATTAGGCCGGCTGAGCAACGTGCGGGCCATTAACTGAATTTCCTGATCCGTATTGCTGCGCAGCGCAAGGCCCCTCAGCAATGGCTCCAGGAACGTGCGGGTTTCAACAAACAGTCTGGCATTAGCTTCATAGGTTGGTGGTAAACTGTAAACATAAAACCAGCCAACCGGACACAGCAGCCATGCTGTGATAACGATATACCTTCTGCGTAGCCAAATACCCTGCATGTAGGTATGAACAGCTTCTATCGCCTGATGCAACTCTCTCATTTATCCTCCGTGAACAACATATCCATTGATGCCAGACAACTTTCTAAAACCAGGCTTCCGGTATAATCACGATGTCACCAGGCAAAATATCAACATTAGCACTGATATTTCCATCCCGGATTAAATCATCTAAACGTACTTCGAACGTAACCTGTGCACCACTGCTGCTGCGAACCAACTTGGCTGAATTACCATCAGCAAATTCTGTTAAACCGCCAACCGCGATCATCAGATCCAGCAACGTCATGTACTCACGGTAACTTATCGCTTGTGGATTAGTCGCCTCACCAATCACCCTCACCTGTTCGCTATAAGGGCCAACAAAGTTGGTTACCGACACTGTCACGACCGGATCACGAATATACTTACCCAGGATCTCTTCCATATCTCTGGCGACCTGAGTAGGAGTCTTACCACTAACCGGTACATCTTCAACCAACGACGTTGAAATCTTGCCATCGGGCCGGACGACAAAACTGCCTGATAGTTCAGGGTTACGCCATACAAATATTGTCAGGTTGTCATTTGGGCCAACAAGATACTGATAATTTGTTACAGAAGTGGTCAGGGATTCCTGAACTGTGGCACGAGGCAACGTCCGGCTGCTGGAACAGGCGGTCAGTGTACTTAGTAATACCAGCACTACTACCAGTGCCGCTAAGAGTCGGTTTGCAATCATAAAACGCGTCCTTTTGTTTGCTGCGGGCTTAATATAACGCAAAAGTTTACTATTGTGCTGCATTTTTTGAAAATTAAATTTATACATAGTTCTAGAATTAGTCTGATAATTAGGCTAAATTAAGGCCCTCAGTGTAGCAGTTGGAAGCTCTGCACAAGCAGCATGAACACAAGGAAGTCGTTATGGGCACGTATCGCCGACACGGAAAAAGTACCATCGCTGACAAGCTGTTCCTTATTAGTGAGGTAACATTGTTGTGCTTGTCAAGTTTAGTTGCCAGCTATATTTACAGTAAGTACTACGCTCAGGTCCCGCTGGATTATCGATTAATTAACGCTGTTTTGTTTGCCGCAACTGTAATGTTGTGCGCGCTTTCTGTTGGTCTGTATGATCAGAAGCTCAGAGAGAGCCAGGGCGGCATTCTCAAGCGGGTTCTTATCACCCTGCTATTCAGTGCAGTACTGCTTGAAGGCGTTATTTTTAATATATTCAGTTTCTTACATATCAGCCCGCTGTATCTGCTCGCTGCCTGTATATTTGCATTATTGAGCCTGTCAGGTTTCAGAGCATTGTTTCATTATCACGATGTTACCCGGATTAGTCGTCGCCGCGTGTTGGTGCTTGGCGCGGGCGAACGCGCTTCTATTATTGAACGCAGAATGCGCCGCAACGTTGACAGACGATTTTTCGACTTAGTTGGTTTCGCCAACATTGATGGCGACAAGTCTGCCGGGATTCCTGAGTCAAAACTCATTTCCTTTGATTACAAAGAAAATCTGTTCCAATATGCCGTCGACAATGGCATTGATCAGTTAGTGATTGCCTGTGATGAGCGTCGCAATATGCTGCCGGTCGAGCATTTGTTCAAATGTAAAAGCCGCGGCATTGAAGTTATTGAAATCCTCGATTTTATTGAACGGGAAACCGGACAAATAGCGGTTAACCTGATTTACCCCAGCTGGGTTATTTACGGTAATGGTCTTGATCTGAACCAGCGCTTTAAAACTAACTTAGACTATAAACTAAATTTAGTACTCGCATTATTATTACTAGTAGTCACCTGGCCAATCATGCTGGTTACCGCCCTACTTATCTATCTTGAGGATGGTCGTAAAACGGGTGCATCAATCTTCTACAAGCAAGTGCGGGTCGGTTTCGATGGTAAACCCTTTTACATTCAGAAGTTTCGCAGTATGAAACCTGATGCTGAAAAGAATGGCGCCAGATGGGCCAGTGCAGACGACGACCGGGTTACCCGGGTTGGCAAATATATCCGTAAATACCGCATTGATGAATTACCCCAGCTACTAAACGTATTTAAAGGCGAAATGGGCTTTGTTGGTCCACGACCTGAACGCCCGGAATTTGTCAACGAACTGGCAAAAGACATTCCTTATTACAGCCAGCGCCACAACGTCAAGCCAGGCCTGACCGGCTGGGCACAGTTAAAGTATCCTTACGGCGCAACGGCAGAAGATGCCCAGGAAAAGCTGAAGTTTGATTTGTATTACATTAAACATCGCAGTTTATTACTGGACTTGATGATTTTAATCCGTACGGTAGAAATTGTGTTGTTTGGTAAGGGACGTTAACCATAATGAACAAACGTAGTTCCGTGTTCAGTGCGCTAACCGTTGATGTCGAAGATTATTTTCATGTTGCGGCCTTTGAACGCAATATTGTGCCGGCGGATTGGGATAAAATGCCGGCGCGGGTTGAAAAAAACACCCATCAGTTGCTTGACTTGTTTGACACCCACGACGCAAAAGCCACTTTTTTTATGTTAGGTTGGGTCGCTGAGCGTTTTCCAGGTTTGGTGCGGGAAGTCCAGCAACGCGGGCACGAAGTTGCCAGTCATGGCTATAACCATGGCAAAGCAAGCAGTCAGACCCCTGATGAATTTTTGCAGGATATCAGCCTGGCAAAGGCGCTGCTTGAAGACATCACGGGTAACCCTGTTACCGGTTATCGCGCGCCAAGTTTTTCTATTGGCAAACAAAATGAGTGGGCGTTTTCGGCCCTGAAGCAAGCTGGCTATCAATATAGTTCAAGCACTTACCCCGTTGTTCATGATTTATATGGCACGCCTGACTGGCCACAACAGCCTTATCTTCGCAGCGAGGGAATCTGGGAGTGTCCAATGCCGGTACTAAGTATGCTGGGTCGTCAGTTGCCCATTGCCGGTGGTGGTTATTTTCGTTTACTCCCATATTGGTTAACCCGGCGTTTGATTTCCCGCTATGTTGCGCAAAAAGACATTCCTTACATGTTTTATTGCCACCCGTGGGAAATCGACCCGGAACAACCACGGATAGCCGATGCTCCGCTCAAATCACGTTTCCGGCACTATGTTAATCTTGGCCGAATGGAAGCTAAAATAGGATGTTTACTGCAGGACTTTAACTGGCGCTCAGTTAATCAGGTATACCAGCCATATTTTAACAGCTAAGGACTAGCATGTATCAGGTGACAATGTTAGCTCTGCATGATCAACGCAGCGCAGACTGGGATAAATTTGTAAATAGCAGTACTGATGGCAGCTTCTTTCATTTGTCAGGCTGGCAGCAGGTATTAGCCAATCTGGGTCATCAGGGTTTTTATCTGTATGCTACCATTAATCAACAAATTGTCGGCGTGTTGCCGCTGGCAAGAGTTAAAAGCAGGCTGTTTGGTGATGCGCTGGTTTCAACACCATTTTGTGTTTATGGCGGCGCGCTGGGCGAGGACGATGTTAAACGACATCTGGAGCAAAGTGCTATTACCCTGGCGTCAGAGCTGGCAGTAGATTACCTGGAACTACGATACCAGCATCCGCAGCAGAATCAGTTGACCACCCGTATTCAGCATGCCTGCTTTCAGCTGCCGTTGGCCGACAACGATGCTGATATACTAGCCAGTATCAAAAAAAAGCAACGGGCAGTCATCAGACATTCGCTCAATCAACAGCTCAGTTACACCCTTGATAAAGAGCTGAATGATTTCTATCAGACCTACTCAGAAAGCGTCAGAAACCTCGGAACGCCGGTATTCAGCAAGGCTTATTTTCAGTCATTAGCAAGCGTATTTGCTGAGAACACTGAAATCCTGACGGTTCGTAAAGATAATCAGCCGGTATCCAGTGTGCTGAGCTTTTATTACAAAAATCAGGTATTGCCTTACTATGGTGGTGGCATTAACGCTGCACGCGATCTGAAAAGCAACGACTTTATGTACTACCAGCTGATGTGTCATGCCCGCGCCAACCAAGACTGCACCAGTTATGACTTTGGCAGAAGCAAACTCGACTCTGGCGCCTATGCCTATAAAAAACATTGGGGCATGCAACCACAAGAGTTGCACTATCAGTACCAGCTTATTAATGCCAAGGCCTTACCTAACTTAAGTCCAAATAATCCTAAGTACCAGTTGTTTATCAAGTTATGGCAAAAGTTACCGCTGGCGGTCAGCCAATGGCTGGGGCCGAAAATTTCACGGTATTTGGGGTAGTTGTATGATAAGTCCTAAAATAACTGCATTATCCGCAGCGGCACGCTCCCAGGTGCTGGCACTGACAACGTTATTGCTGGTCTGGCTTATCTGTTTTGCCGATACGCTGTGGTCAATGATAACAATCTGGCTACGCTCAGATACCTATGCTCATGGTATTCTGATTTTTCCCATTACACTGTTTTTAATCTGGCGTAAACGCCGGCATATTGCGGCAACCCCATTACGGCACCATTTTGCGGCGCTGCCGTTATTGTTATTGCTGGTCATTAGCTGGTATTTCGCCGATGCGGTTGATGTAAACGTGGTAAGCCAGCTGGCGGTGGTGTTGATGTTGCCGGTACTGGTGTGGTTATGCTTAGGTTGGCGCCTGTTTACCTTGCTGCGTTTTCCGTTATTGTATCTGTTATTTGCAGTGCCGATGGGCGACAATCTGGTGCCCTGGCTACAGGACATCACCGCCGATATTACGGTGGCGGCCTTGCAATTGACCAACATACCTGTCTATCGTGACGGGCTGTACCTCAGCACACCCACCGGCTTATTTCTGGTGGCAGAAGCCTGCTCGGGTATTCGTTACCTGATTGCCTCAGTTGCGCTGGGCACCTTGTATGCATATCTCACTTACACCAGTCGCCTGAAGCAAGGCCTGTTTTGTCTGGCGGCCGTGCTAGTACCCATTTTGGCAAATGGCGTTCGTGCTTATGGTATTGTGTTAATCGCATCGTTAACTGATATGCAGCATGCAGTCGGTGTTGATCATTTAATTTATGGCTGGCTGTTTTTTGGTTTCGTGATCTTTATTATGTTTTTTATCGGCGGCTTTTTTGCTGACAAGCACGCTGCGGTAAATGTTGAGCAAGCGGCAGCTGTTTCAGTTGCATCAAAACCGGCACTATTTAGCGGTGTGGCAGTGATGTTATTGCCTTTTATGATCAATGCATTGATACCACCACTAACGACGCAGCCTCTGTACACTATCAAGGCGCTGCAACAAAGTCTGAAACCGGTTACGGATAATAACGCCTTACCACAATTTACCGACAGCTCAGCGCAGCTCGCCGGTATCTGGCAACAGGCCGGACAAGACGTCTGGTTTTATGCTGCTTTTTATCAACATGTGCACAATAAAAAGCTCGTTAGCTGGCAAAATCAGCCTTATCAGGTTGCCAGCTGGACACCGGCCGGCAGTAAACAGCAGCGGGTGTCATTTGACCAGCGTAATTTTACCCTGCAGGAACTGGATCTGCGGGCCGCTAACGGTCAAAAACGCCTGTTGTGGTACTGGTATGGCAGTGGCGATTATTGGTCAGCCAACCCTTATCTGATCACCGCGATGCAGGCACTTGGCCGGGTGTTGCACTTTAGCCAGCACGGCAGTTTTATTGCACTGAGCGTGTATTACGACGACGACATCGACCAGGCACGTGCAGCACTGAATGCTGAGCTGGATGCACGCATTACACTGATTAATGCCGCCAATACCGTTGATGACGCCAGGCTGGCGCTGGCCAACCGGAGCCCATAGTATGACAGTGCATATTTGTCATCTGCTGTGGAGCCTGCGTACCGGCGGCCTGGAAAACGGTGTAGTGAATTTAATTAACCAGCTTGATGATAGCCAGTTTCAGCACAGTATCATCTGCCTGACAGATTATGATCCGGCTTTTTTTCAGCGTATTTCCCGGCAAAACGTCCGGATTTTCAACCTGCATAAAAAGCCGGGCCACGATTTCGGATCGTTTTGGCGCTGTATGCGTTTGCTGCAACAACTTAAACCAGACATCTGCCATAGTCGCAATCTGGCTGCTATGGAATATCAGCTGGCTGCCTTGCTGGCGAGAGTACCCCGGCGCATCCATGGAGAGCATGGCTGGGATCTGACCGATCTCGCTGGCCAGAACAAAAAGTACGTTATGCTAAAGCGTACTTTAAAAAGGCTTATTCATCACTACGTTGCCCTGTCAGTTGAAGGGCGCGATTACCTGCAGCAACGTATTGGTGTGCCAACCGACAACATTTCCCTGATTTGCAACGGTGTAGACACCAACCGCTTTCAGCCGGCAGCACGACAGCAAAGTGCCTTGCCCGACACACTGGCCGCATCAGACAGAATCATCTTTGGCAGCGTCGGTCGCATTGCCGATGTTAAAAATCAACAACTACTCGTTAACGCTTACATTGCATTATGTCAGCAGGATCAGGCGTTCAGGCAAGATACCGCCTTAGTCGTGGTTGGCGATGGTCCTGCCCGGCCCGCTCTGCAGCAACAATTGCAGCAAGCCGGCCTTAGCCAGCAATGCTGGTTGCCAGGCGATCGCAATGATATTGCCGCTATTTTACCCGGCTTATCGGTATATGTATTGCCCTCACTGGCCGAGGGTATTTCCAATACCATTTTAGAAGCAATGGCCTGTGGCCTACCCGTTATTGCCAGCAATGTGGGCGGCAACCCGGAATTGGTCAGTCAGGATAGCACGGGCTGGCTGTTCACCAGTAACGATAGCCGCCAGCTGCAACAAATTATGACCGATTGCCTGCATAATCGTAGCCAATTGGCGCAGTTTGCTGCAAATGCCCGCGAGGCGGCAGTGGCAAAATTCAGCCTTGATAATATGGTCAGTCAATACCAGCAGCTGTATCTTGGCCATCATCGCCAACAACAGGGTTAAACTGATGTCTGGTATCCATGGTATTGTTGCCATAGCGCGACCACAACAGTATCCGGCACAGTGGCTACACCAGATGGCCGATATCACCGTGCATCGCGGACCAGAGCACAGTGGACATTATCTGGCCGACAATGTTGCCCTTGGCGTGCGCCGGCTGCCGGTAATCGATCTGAACGGCGGCCAACAACCGCTTTGCAGTGACGATGGCAACCTGGTACTGGTGTGCAGTGGCGAAATCTACAACTACCAGCAGCTCAGGGCGCAACTCGCGCCACATTATCACTTTACAACCCAATCTGATGTGGAAGTTATTCTGGCGCTATACCAGCAATACGGCACCGATTGTCTGGCGCATATTAACGGTATCTATGCCTTTGCTTTATGGGATCACCAGCGCCAGCAGTTAATGCTGGCGCGCGACCGGCTGGGCGTAAAGCCTTTATATGTCTGTCAGTACCAGGGCGGCCTGGCGTTTGCAACCGAAAGCAAAGCCATTCTGGCCTTACCCGGCATGACCGCAACTATTTGTCCGCAAGCATTGGAGCAATATCTGCAGCTGGGCTATGTACCTGCGCCCTACTCGATGTTTGCCGGCATTCAGAAACTGGAAGTGGCCAGTTATTTACTGATCAATCACCAAGGCACCAGCCAACACCAGTACTGGCAACCCGACTATGCCCAGGACGCTGAATTAAGCGAACAAAGCTGGGCCAGAAAAATCCGCACCCAGTTAGAAACATCTGTTGCGATGCAAATGGCCAGTGATGTCCCCATAGGCGCATTTTTATCTGGAGGTGTCGACTCCAGCGCCATGGTTGCCATGATGTCCCGCCATAATAAACAGCATAACCTGGGGCCGGTGCAAACTTATGCCATAGGTTTTAACACCGGTGAAGCCGCACACTATTACAATGAACTGCCCTACGCCCGGGCAGTCGCTGAGCAATTTGCGACAGCGCACCGTGAAATTATGGTCAAACCGGACGTCGTCAGTTTGCTGCCTAAACTGCTATGGCATATGGACGAGCCTATCGCTGACAGTGCTTTTATTACAACTTATCTGGCGGCACAATTTGCCCGGCAGGAAGTCGCGGTTGTGCTGTCCGGTGTGGGTGGCGATGAACTGTTTGGCGGTTATCAGCGTTACCTGGGGCCGCATTACCTGCAAATATATCGCCGGCTACCGGTTTGGCTGCGGCAAAAATTATTGTTACCACTGGCAGGCAAGTTACCCAGCGATCGCCATTCATCACTACTTAATACCTTAAGGCTTACCAAGGCCTTTATCCAATCGGCAGAGCTAAACGATGCCGAGCGTTACCAGCACTATTTGCAGGTTTTCAGCCAACAACAAACCGAGCAGTTGCTCAGCACCCGTAAGCCCGCAACCGTACTTAAACCTCATTATCAGTTTAGTCAGGCCGGCCAGGAGTTATGGCGTATGTTTGATACCGACCGGCAAAGCCAACTGCCGGACGACGTCCTACTGTTAACCGATAAAATGACCATGGCCGCATCGCTGCAATGCAGAGTACCATTTTTAGATCATCAGATGGTCGAGTTGGCGGTGAAAATACCGCAAAGTCTGACCATGAAAAATGGTCGTTTAAAGCACCTACTGAAAGAATCATTGAGCGACATTTTACCTGCAGGCATCCTTAACCGGCGTAAACAAGGGTTTGGCGCTCCCCTCGGTGCCTGGCTAAAACAAGAGCTGGCCACCATGCTGCGCTTGTTTGTTAATCGCGACACCATAGAACAGCGTGGCTTGTTAAGCTGGCCCCTGATAGCGCAAACATTAAACCAACATTTTAACCAGCAGGAAGATCATACTGACCATTTATTAGCACTTATGAATCTGGAAATATGGTGTCGGCTGTATTTAGACAA
The DNA here is from genome assembly GCA_963975465.1 of uncultured Chromatiaceae bacterium. Taxonomy (GTDB): domain Bacteria; phylum Pseudomonadota; class Gammaproteobacteria; order Enterobacterales; family Alteromonadaceae; genus Alishewanella. The sequence goes on along the minus strand of CAXBHB010000001.1, from coordinate 336,942 downwards.
ACAAAGTGCCGAACACATTTCAGAGACAATCAGGACGTCGCTATGAAAATTTTGTTTCTCTGTCATCGTTTCCCGTTTCCACCTGAACGTGGCAGAACACTGCGCCCTTTTAATATGATCAAGCACTTTACCGAGCAAGGTCATCAAGTCTATGTCGCCTCACTGACCCGCAGCGCTGCTGAAGCCAGTGCCAGTCACGGCATTGCACCTTACTGTCATCATTACTATGGCGCAGTGGTGCATGAGCCCGCTCAATTTGCCCGCATGCTGGTCCGGCTGCCTTTACTAACCCCCTCCTCTATGGGCTATTTCCATAGTCAGGACTTACAACGACACGTCCAGCACTTGCTGGCGCAGCACCCGTTCGATTTGATCGTCGTGCATAATGCCGCGGTGGCGCACTATGTCAGCAAGGTTAAACACCTGCCCAAATTACTGGATTTTGGTGATATGGATTCGCATAAGTGGTTTGCTTTTCAGTCATTTAAGCCATTTCCTCTCAATTTAGCTTATTACCTTGAAGGCAAAAAAATGCTGCGGGCAGAAAAGCGGCTGGCCAGGCGCTTTGACCTGTGCAGCTGCGCAACTAAAGCCGAGCTGGCCACATTACAAAGCTATGATACTCAGGTACCCACCGCCTGGTTTCCAAACGGCGTAAACACTGAGCATTTTACCCCGGCTACAGTCGCCCACCAGCCACACACTATTTGTTTTGTCGGCCGCATGCATGATTACCCTAATCAACAGGCAATGCTGCAGTTTTGCCGGCAAACACTGCCATTAATCCGTGAGCAAATCTCAGATGTTAAACTCATTATTGTCGGTGCCAACCCTGGCCCGGCGGTACGGGCACTAAGCAACTTACCCGGCGTTACGGTCACCGGTTCAGTGTCTGATGTCAGGCCCTACCTTGTTGCCGCCGCCGCTATGGTGGCACCACTGAATATAGCCAGGGGTACCCAAAACAAAATTCTGGAAGCCATGGCCATGGGTGTCCCGGTTGTCGCCAGTAGTCAGGCGGCCGGCGGCATAGATGCGGTACTACACAAACATTTTCTGGTGGCAGACACCCCCTCAGAATATGCCTCAGCCCTGGTAAAACTAATGCGTAACCCGTCATACCGCCAACAACTGGCCGAAGCTGGCCGGCAACGCATGCTCACCCATCATCAATTGCATTTATCGATGCAACAGTTAGACAGCATTGTGCAACAATGTGTAAACTCGCATCAGGAAAAGCAGCAAACACAACGGGAAGTGAATTTATGAGTGCAGTTAAACCCTCGCTGCTATTGCTGGTGCATCGTATTCCTTATCCGCCAAACAAAGGCGATAAAATTCGCTCTTTCAATCTGATGAAAGCACTAAGCGAGCACTACCAGATCCATTTGGGGTGTTTTTACGACGACCCCTATGATCAGCAATATATCAGCACCCTCAGCAAATGGTGCAGCAGTGTCTGTTGTTTAAAGCTGGCAAAGTGGCGTGCTACCTTAAGTGGTCTCACGGGTTTTATCACTGGCAAGCCGATTACCCTACCCTATTATTATCACCCCGGCATGGCAGACTGGGTCAAACACACCCTGCATACCGAAAATATTGGCAACGTATTAGTCTACTCATCGTCAATGGCCCAGTATGTCGATAGCCAAAGCTGCCAGCCATTACAGCGGGTTATTGATTTTGTCGATATCGACTCAGACAAATGGCGCCAGTATGCAGATAAATCCAGCGGCGTTAAACACTGGTTTTATCAACGCGAAGCCCGTTTACTGCAACACTATGAAATAGCCATTTGTCAGCGCTTTAACGCCAGTTTGTTTGTATCAGAAGACGAAGCTGCGGCTTTTCGTCAACTATTACCCGCTCCGCTGCATCCTAAAGTGCATAGTGTGTTAAACGGCGTCGATACTGACTTTTTTAACCCTGCTACTGCGCCGGCCGGCAACGCACTGCCCGAACAGTTTATTGTGTTTACCGGCGCCATGGATTACTGGGCTAATGTCGATGCCGTCTGCTGGTTTTGTCACAATGTCTGGCCGCAATTAAAGCAGCAACACCCACAACTGCACTTTCTGATTGTCGGTGGCAGGCCGGCAAGCGAGGTGCAAGCACTGGCGGGCATCGACGGCGTGATAGTAACCGGCCGGGTGGATGATATCAGGCCCTATATTGGCCAGGCCTTATTTGCCGTGGCGCCAATGTTAATTGCCCGTGGCATCCAAAACAAAGTACTCGAAGCAATGGCCATGAACAAAGCCGTGGTATGCAGCGCTATGGCCATGGCGGGTATCAATGCCCCAGCAGGCCCCTCTTGCCTGGTGGCAGACGGTGCTGACCAATTTAGTCAGGCTTGCCTGGTCTTGCTGCAAGCACCGCCGTCAGACATCAGTAACCGGCAATGGATTTTAGCCAACTTTACCTGGCAAAATACTCTGGCTGGTTTGACAGGCTACATAGGGCTAGACACAACAAGCCGAAGCGTTCAAACTGATACGGCGATGAGCGCAAGCGTTAACACTAACAAGGAAGTAAACTGAATCATGTGTGGTATAGCAGGAATTTACCAACTCAGTTCTCAGGCCACGCCTGATCATCAGATATTATCGGTGATGAACGACAGCCAGCTACACCGTGGCCCCGATGCCGGTGACTATTTTTATCAGCCAACCATTGGCCTGGCCCATCGCCGCTTATCCATTATTGACATCGCCGGCAGCCCACAGCCAATGCAAAGTGCCAACCAACAGGCCTGTATTGTTTTTAACGGTGAAATATACAATTACCGTGAGCTGCGCCAACAATTGCTGGATAAAGGCTATCAGTTTAATACCAGCGGTGATACCGAAACCATCCTCAATGCCTGGCTGGAATGGGGCGAAGACTGCGTGCATCACCTGCGCGGTATGTTCGCTTTTGCCATCTGGGACAACAAACAGCAATCACTGTTTCTGGCGCGCGACCGCCTGGGTATTAAGCCGCTGTTTTACTCGCTGCTGGATAACGGCGAGTTTGTGTTTGGCTCAGAACTAAAAGTGTTGCGCCAGCATCCCTTGTTTGCCAGAGCACTGCGCGATACTACCATCGAAGATTATTTTAGTTTTGGTTATGTACCCGAACCCTATACCATTTATCAGCACAGTTACAAACTGTCACCGGGCCACAGCCTGTTACTTAAACACGGCCAAACCAGCCTGCCAGAGCCCAAACAATATTGGGATGTGCCAAGCAAGTGGCAGCATAATTTAACTGAACAACAGCTTAGCGACGAGCTTATCAGCCGCTTTCGTGAAGCGGTTGATATCAGACTGGTCGCCGAAGTACCGTTAGGGGCTTTTTTATCTGGCGGCGTCGATTCCAGCGCCGTTGTTGCCATGATGGCCGGCCTGCAAACCGATCCGGTAAATACCTGCTCTATTGGCTTTGACAGCCCGGAATTTAACGAAACCGATTTCGCCCGAGAGGTGGCGGCACGTTATCAAACCAATCATCACGAAAACATTGTCAGCCAGAACGATTTTGAGCTGCTGGACCAATTAGCCGACTTATATGACGAGCCCTATGCCGACAGCTCTGCCATTCCCACCTACCGGGTATGCCAGATGGCCCGCCAGCATGTTACCGTTGCCCTTAGCGGCGACGGCGCCGACGAACTCTTTGCCGGCTACCGTCGCTATAAACTGCATGCGCAGGAAGAACGCTTTCGCAACTTATTGCCACTGGCCATCCGCCGGCCGGTGTTTGGCTTACTTGGCCGCTTATACCCAAAACTTGATTGGGCACCGCGTTTTTTACGGGCTAAAACCACTTTTCAGTCCATGGCACTGGACACCGTTGCCGCCTACCATAACTCCATCGCTATTTTACGCACCGATCAACGCCAGCGGCTGTTTTCAACAGAATTTAAACAACGTTTAAATGGCTACAATTCGTTGCAGGTGTTTCGGCGTTATGGTGAGAAAACCCGCGACATGGATCCGATGAAAGTGGCCCAGTATCTGGATATGAAAACCTATCTGGTGGGCGATATTCTGACCAAGGTAGATCGCGCCTCTATGGCCCACTCGTTAGAAGTGCGGGTACCGTTTTTAGATCATAAATTGGTGGAATGGGCATTTGAAGCCGACTCAGCCGCTAACCTGAAAAACGGTGTGGGTAAAGCCACCCTGAAAAAGGTGCTGGAGCCACACTTGCCGCAAGATGTCCTGTACCGCAAAAAAATGGGCTTTGCCGTGCCGCTGGCTGAATGGTTCCGTGGCCCGCTGCAGCAAAAATTGCAGGATAAACTGCTGTCAGACGTCATGGTTAACAGCGGCTACTTCAATGTCAGCGAGTTAAAACAACTGATAAATGATCATAAACGTGGTTTAAAAGACAATAGCGCACCGCTATGGACCTTACTGATGTTCGCCGCCTTTCTGGAGCGCAACAGCCAATGAAGATCCTGCATATTTTTGATCATTCACTGCCCCTGCACAGCGGCTACACCTTTCGCTCCCGGGCCATTTTACAGCAGCAGCGTAAGCTGGGGTTTACTACCTGCCATGTTACCAGCCCAAAGCATCCGGCAACCGAACAGGCCACAGAAACCGCAGAAGGTTTTGATTTTCATCGTACCAAAGCCTATCAAAGCTGGTTCTGGCGCCTACCGGTACTAAAAGAGCTGGCCGTGGTACTGGCGTTAAAAAAGCGACTGGTGCAACTGATTAAAACCGAGCAGCCCGATATTCTGCACGCCCACTCGCCTGCGCTAAATGGTTTAGCGGCGCTCTGGGCCGCTAAAAAAGCCAGTATCCCGGTTGTTTATGAAATCCGTGCATTCTGGGAAGATGCGGCCGTTGATCATGGTACCTGCAAAGAACATGATCTGCGTTACAAACTCAGCCATGCGCTGGAAAGCTATGTCGCCAAAAAAGCGGCGGCGGTTACTACAATTTGTCAGGGTTTGCGCACCGATCTGATCAGCCGCGGCCTCAGTGCCGATAAAATTACCGTTATTCCCAACGCCGTTGACCCGACACAGTTCACTCAAATAACGTCCAAAGATCCACTGCTTGAACAGCAATTTCAGCTGCAAAATAAAGTTGTGCTGGGTTTTCTCGGCTCGTTTTATGCCTATGAAGGGCTCGACTTGCTGATCAGGGCCTTGCCAGTAATTCGCCAGCAAATCTCCAGTGCTACCTTACTACTGGTAGGCGGTGGCCCGCAGCAAGCTCAGTTAGAAAAACTGGTCGCAGAACTTGGGCTGCAAGATGCCGTTATTATGCCCGGCAGAGTACCTCATAGTCAGGTCATGCAATATTACAGTCTGGTCGACCTGCTGGTTTATCCGCGTAAAGCCATGCGCCTGACCGAACTGGTTACTCCGCTAAAACCGTTAGAAGCCATGGCGCAGGGTATGCGCTTGCTGGCGTCTGATGTTGGCGGCCACCAGGAACTGATTGAGCATGGTAAAACCGGCTGGTTATTTCAACGCGACAATGTTGATGATTTAGCTGAACAAGCTATCAGAGTGCTACAACAGCTTGGTTCCAGCGAACAGATCATTGAAAATGGTTTGCACTTTGTCGCAACCGAGCGCAACTGGACCGCGTCAGTTAACCGCTATGTTGGCCTGTATCAGCGTCTTACTGCAGAGCAAGCGGCATGACAGCGCAGCTGACCTCACTACGCATCTGCCTGGTTGGGCCAATAGCGCCGCCAGCGGGTGGTATGGCTAATCAGACCCGGCAATTGCTCGAGCTGCTGCGTCAGGACGGCGCCGAGGTTGAGTTGGTGGCGGTAAATGCGCCTTACCAACCGGCTTTTATTGGCAAACTGCCGGGGCTTAGAGCCGCATTCCGGCTAGTACCTTACCTGTACCGTCTGTTTCGTGCCTATGGTAAAGCCCAGGTGGTGCATATTATGGCCAATTCCGGCTGGTCATGGCATCTGTTTGCCGCACCGGCTATCTGGCTGGCCCGTATACGTGGCACGCCGGTGCTGGTCAATTATCGTGGCGGCCATGCCGATAGTTTCTTTGCCAAAAGCTGGCGTCTGGTTAATCGCTCATTACGCCATGCCAGCGCTATTGTGGTGCCGTCGGTTTTTTTACAACAAGTGTTTGCCCGCTATCAGTCAGGCAACAATGCGATACCCGTCGCCATAGTGCCCAATATTCTGGATGACCAATTGTTTTATCCACGCCAGTCCAGCGATAACAACGCTGGTAATACGCCACTAACGGCACCGCACTGTATTGTTACCCGCAACCTGGAAGCCATTTATGATGTTGCCACCAGTATTCAGGCCTTTGCTCTGTTACATGCAAACTTGCCACAAGCCCGGCTTACCATTGCCGGCAGCGGCCCGCAGCGTGCTATGTTGCAGCAACTGGTGCAACAGCTAAAGCTAACTAACGCGGTGCATTTTGCCGGCCGGCTTAGCAGCGAACAAATGGCAGAGCTGTATCGCAGCGCTGATTTAATGCTAAACAGCAGCCTGGTCGATAACAGCCCAAACTCACTTATTGAAGCACTGGCCTGCGGCGTGCCAATCATCAGTAGCGATGTCGGCGGCATTAGTCAGCTGGTCAGCCATGGCAAAGACGCCTTATTGTTTAACGCCGGCGATCATCAGGCGATGTATCAACAGGCATTAACGCTGCTGCAAACCCCACAACTGCGCCAGCAACTTATTCAAAATGGTTTACAAAACAGCCAACGTTTTTACTGGCCAAAGGTAAAACAGCAGCTGCTTGAGCAATACCTGGCAGTAACGCAGCAACAGGGGCAAGTGGTATGAAAAGCCTGTATACCCGGTTTGTCTCAGCAGTGGTATTTCCTCTACAAGAATGGCTGAAAAAACATGACACTGTGCGCCGGCTGCGCCAACTGGAGCAAAGCCAATGGCTGCCACTGGCCAGCTTGCAACAGCAGCAAAATACCAAATTACAGCAGTTTATTGCCACCGCCTGTCAGCAGGTGCCCTACTATCGCACGCTGTTGCAGCAACTTAACTTGACCCCGGCTGACTTTCAAAGCGTCGCTGATTTAGCCAAACTGCCGTTTCTGACGAAAGCGGTGATAACGGATAATTTTGAGCAGCTAAAAGCCGCTAATGCCGGCCCGTTAAAGCGCTTTAATACCGGCGGCTCCAGTGGCCAGCCGCTGATTTTTTTACTCGGTAATGAGCGGGTATCGCACGACGTTGCTGCCAAATGGCGCGCTACCCGTTGGTGGGATGTCGATATTGGCGATAAAGAAATTGTCGCCTGGGGCTCACCTATTGAGCTTGGCGCCCAGGACAGAACCCGCCTGCTGCGCGATATGCTGTTTCGCTCGCAGCTTATTCCAGCCTTTGATATGAGCGAGCAAAAGCTGCTGGCTTTTTTACAACGCATCCGTGATTATCAGCCCAAAATGTTGTTTGGCTATCCGTCGGTGTATCATTTACTGGCGCAAACCGCGCAAAAACACGGTATTACCATGAATGATCTGGGGATCAAAGTCGTGTTTGTTACCTCAGAACGGCTTTACCCTTATCAGCGCGAACTTATTGAACAGGTATTTGCCGCACCGGTAGCCAATGGTTATGGCGGACGTGATGCCGGCTTTATCGCGCACCAGTGTCCGGCCGGTGGTATGCACTTGTCGTTCGAAGATATCGTAGTAGAGATTATCGATCCGGTAAGCAACCAGGTATTACCCGCAGGGCAAGCCGGTGAAATAGTGGTTACCCACCTGGCCACCTCTGAATTTCCGTTTATCCGTTATCGTACCGGTGATATTGCCACCCTAGCCACTGAACCCTGCAGCTGTGGCCGCAGCCTGCCATTGCTGCAATCGATTGAAGGACGCAGCACCGATTTTGTGGTGGCGGCTGATGGCACTATGATGCATGGCCTGGCACTTATTTATATTCTGCGCGACCTTGATGGTATTGCCGCCTTTAAAATTATCCAGCATAGCCTAAGCCTCACCACAGTGCAGCTGGTATGGCCGGCCGGTAACTTGCCCGATACCATCAGCAGTCAGATCCGTAGCGGTTTTCAAGCCAGGCTGGGCGATAACGTCCACATTGAGATTGAACAACTAAACGAAATAGCGCCGGAAAAATCCGGCAAATATCGTTATGTGATAAGTAAGGTAACAACATGATAGACAGCCTGTATTTACTTTGTGTGTTAGGGGCCATGTGTGTGTTGTTTTACTGGGCCGATAAGCAGGATAAATCCTGATGCGTGATTTGTTATTAGTACTATTTTTATTTGCCGCTATTTATTTTTGTTTTAAACGGCCTTTTCAGGGTATTGCCGCCTGGGCTTTTATCGCCCTGTTAGCACCGGCCAACTGGGCCTTTGGTTTTTCAAACAGTTTCCGGCTTAACCTGACTATCGTAGCGGTTACCGCAGTGTCTTATCTGTTTATTCAAAAAGATAAAAAGCTGGCCTTTAATGGTTTAAGTTTCTGGGTACTGGCTTTTGCCGGCTGGACTTTACTGTCATCGTATACCGCAATAAATCAGGAGTATGCCCTTGGTTACTGGAGCCAGTTTATCCGGGTGTTAATATTTTACTTTTTTATTACCCTGGTACTCAGTAAAAAACTGCATGTCGACGCCCTGATCTGGGCTATAGTGCTGGGTATTTCTTCCTATGCCGCGATGGAAGCCGTTAAAGTGGTGCTCTCTGGCGGCGGCCATATGGTGCAGGGCCGCTCTGGTGCCTTGCGCGACCGCAACGACTTTGCCGTGGCGGTTAATATGTGCTTACCGCTTATTTTGTATCTTATTTATATCAGTAAACATTATTATCTGAAGCTGGGCTTATGGGGGCTGTTTTTTGGCAATATCATCGCCATTGTCGGTACCGGCTCGCGTGGTGGTTTTATTGGCTTAAGCATTCTGGCTATCGCCATGTGGTGGAAATCCAAGCACAAAGTCACCTGGTTTTTACTGGCCGCCCTGGCGTTGCCAGTGGCCTATCAGTATACGCCCGAGCACTGGCGCGAGCGGCAAAATACCATTCAAACCGCCAGTACTGATGATGCCTCTTTTATTGGCCGGCTTTGGGCCTGGAAAATATCGGTGATGCTGGCCAATGATAACCCCTTAACCGGCGGCGGGTTTAAAGGAGTAACTCAGCCAATTATCTGGCACGGCTATGCCCCCTTCACCCCCGAATTTGGGCCAATAGTGACACCGCCTATACCAGAAACTCTCGATCCTAAAGCTGCCCATAATATTTATTTGCAGGTGCTGGGCGACCATGGCTATGCTGGCTTATTTATTTTCGGGATGATTTTGCTGGCAACTCTCTGGATCAACCGCCGTAACCGCAAACTGGCACTTAAGCATAACCAGCAGTGGTGTGTGCAACTCAGTAACGCCATCTTACTTTCGATGGTCGGCTATGGGGTTACCGGTAATAATGTTAGTCTGGCTTACTTCGATTTGTTATACGCTATCGGCGGTATTATTACGGTTATTGCCATTCGTAAGTTGTATTTACCACAGCCAGCTGCAGCAAACGTAGCAACTTCAGCGTTTGCTAATGGCCGCGGTCAGCAGTTTAATCCGGCCGGTAGAGCAGCCAGATAAAAAAGTGTTTCAACAGACCACTGGCTATCTTTATGCTGTATTGAAATCCAATACATCGCAATTTACTCAAAATAAAAATGTTACAAGATACGTTATCTATCAAAGCTAATAAATGACAGAAATGCATACTCAATATTATATTTTATCAATCCAAGGATGAGCTTTTACATCTCCATAGCGCTTTACAAACTCCCTTGTTTCAGAGGTTAAAAGGCCATGGCCATGAACTTGGAGAAACTCAGTTGCTCCAACATCATTTAACTCTAATAACATTGGTCCCCGGTCTGTTAATGCAAAATCCCAGTGATGAATTTTCATCAGTGGGAATACTGCACCGGCACGTTGGCATATATTGAGTATTTGACTCCAACCAGGCAATTTAAAACCTTTGGCTAAATGACCAGTCGTCGGATGTTTTTCGATAATGGATGTAGCTGGCCATAAACCTCCAACCATCCTGCTTATTTCTCCAGTACCGAGATCTATATCGGCTAAAAAATTTCCATTTTTGCCTAAACTAAAGTTATCCACATGATTGGGAGCCGTTGCAACTTTCCATACAGCTCTGATCGGGCGAACGCCTTCAGGCCCATTTAGACAAACTATACGCACACCACTAAGAGCTGGCCACTGGGTAAATTCTAAAATTTCTGGCGCAACAGCTAATAGACTCTGAAATATATAGCCACATTCCGGTTTATGGTAGCGGATATCGACCGCCTGCTGAAGTCGAGTTAGAAATTCGTTTACAGAGATGCACTTGCCGTTTAAAAGAATCAAGTGATCCGTATATTCATCGTATCCCGCTAAATACTCAGCACCATAACCTTGCTGCGAATAGACTGGTTTTCCAAATAATGGGTATATGGAACTATCCCTTAAAAAAGCACCTGCCTGCTCCAGACTTCTGAGGTGCAAACCCAAAGTTTCCGAAATTTGAAATGCTGGATGAAAACATGCAAAAACTGGTGCAACAGGCAAGCCAGCTGCGCTAGCTGTAAGCATAAAAACGGTTTTGTCCCATGCGGGCAATACAGCGCTTCTCGGATTAAGTGCCAAACTGATTTTACTTTGCAGCCTCCACCCTAAAAAGTCAGCTTTTCCTCTACCATGCAAATATGCATCATCGTAAAGCTTGTACCAGTAGTAATCAGATACACCACATTCGCCACCAAATTTTTTGAGGTTTTTGATCTCTCGAAGTTGAGTAAAGAAGCTTTTGCCAGTTTGCTGTGAGGCCAAGCTCGCCCAGTCTTTGAGTTCACGGTATTGCGCTAGTCTACTCATCACAACATACTCCTCGTTGATGATGTAACTGTACATAATGGAGCATAGAATAAAGCCAACGTAACCTTATCGATAAACATAGTAATTGCCATGGTTGCTATCCTAGCTAAAAAATCTGATTTGTTTCCTTTCACGATCATATTCGGCTGACATCATTATTAAATGCCCTCAGAACTGATTGCTCTTTTTTTACCAGCTTAAGCCTTTTTCTGCTAAGCGCTGACGCAGCGTAGGCACCGGATAGTCTAATTCGTATGCCCGCTTAGCATGAGCTAATGCAGCTTCGGTTTTTTCGGCTTCCATTAAATACCAACCTAAAAAGTAGTTAAGCTCTGCCGATTCATTTAATAACAGCTCAGGAGCTTGTTGTAGGGCCGCAATAGCTTGCTCCAGCTGATTTTCTTGTTTCAGGTAATAGGCGAGAGCAGTGTAGGCAAGTGAATGAGTGGGGTGAGTTGTAATTAGCCGCTGTAAGGTAGTAAAAGCTTCTATTTTTTTGTCATTTAAATATTGGGCTCGGGCATAATTAACATAAATTTCTGGGTACCATTTGTGGTTTTGTGGAATACGAACAGCTGTGAAATTTATTTCCTTAGCAGCCCTACTTAAGTTTTCTTCTCGTTCCTTACCCATTGTATTATTGGCTCTTTGCAACAGGATTAACCCGGCACAATAGTGCCATGCACCACCAGCTTCTTCACCAAATCGCTTAGCGTCAGCTTTTTGTTGAGGCGTCATATTACGATAAAAACCAGAGCTTCGCCCTGCACTGCTAGAGGCTAATATTTTTTTACAGCGCTCATCCAAAGTGTTAAGCTCAAGCTCTGATAAAGAGAAATTAAATGCGAAAGCTTGAAAAGCTGAAAAAAAACCAACTGCAACCAAAAATAACCGTTTCATTTCTACGTCCCTGTTAGTAATGTTGATGTGACAGTATAACCAGACATTTTGTACTGTACCAGTCATGGTTGCTGCATTAGCACAGTTAAACACTTTAGTTTTATTGGCATTAGCGCTAAAATACCCAACGGATTATAGACAAAACAGGGATTGTAAGGTGTCAATTCAAAAACTCTTAGTGGCAGGTGGCTGCCTGCGTGAAAACGGATTTGAACTGGGTGAAGGCAAGTACTATGGAAAAGCCAGTCTGCTTGTGCTTGATTTACAAACTGGTAAGTTTCAGTCACGATTAAGTAAAATCGATGGTGGCAAACACTACCCATCCGAGCACCCAAATCTGCAATATACCGCGCCGTGTCTGGATGGTGATACATTATGGTTGCCCACCGATACAGAGGTTTATCAGTATCAATTACCTGAGTTTAAAGAATTAAAATGCTTTTCCCATCCTTGCTTTCAGAATATTCACTCGGTACACCTGTTCGATAACGAACTGATAGTAACGTCTACTGGTATTGATAATATTGTGGTGCTGTGTCCTGAATCGGGCGAAATTAAGCGAATTATAAACACCGAAGGCAAAAATCCTTGGCATAGGTTTTCTTCTGAGGTTGATTATCGTCTTATTCACTCAACCCGGCCTCATGATGCACACCCGAATTATGTATTTCAATTAAACAATGAGCTTTGGGTAACCCGCTGTAAACAAGAAGATGCTGTTTGCCTGAATAACTTAGATAAGAGAATTGACATAAGTCAAGGCGAGTGTATTAGTGTTCATGATGGCTTATGGTGGGGTGAAAAATTAGCATTTACACGCGTTGATGGGTTCCTAGTTATTTACGACCCTATCAGCGGTAAAGTTCTAGATAAACATGACCCTTTTGCTAAGGAGCGTAATAGACCACGTGGTTGGTGTAGAGGCCTGCATATCGACGGCGACATGTTTTATATCGGCTACTCCAAGCTAAGAAAGACCAAACTGAGTGCAAAACTGAAATTTATCAGCCAGGGCAACTTTAAATACCGCAATGGTAATGAAGCATTAGTGGTAGCCTATAATATGCGCACCAAACAAGTAGAGGGCAGCTACGAGTTTAGCAGCGCTAGTATTGAAGCCATCTACGGTATTTTGCCCTACCAATATGACTGAGAAACCTAAAACCCGCTTTGTTGCCGGTATTCTCTGGTCAGTATTTTCACGCTGGACATCAAAGGGCCTGGGGATGATTAATGTCATCATACTGGCCCGATTGCTGTCGCCTGAAGATTTTGGCATTGTTGCTATGGCCAGCATTATGATTAATATGCTGGACTCAGCCACCCAAACCGGTGTGCATCTGTATTTATTTCGCAGCAAAGATGCCAATCCTCGCTTACAACATGCAGTATGGACATTAACTTTTATTCAGGCAGCCAGTATTGCAATGATTATGGTGCTGACAGCACCCTGGGTGGCAAGCTTTTATGGTGAGCAAATTTTAACCGAAGTCTTGTATTGTTTAGCGCTTGTGAAGTTGCTCACGGGCTTTAATTCGATTGGTACTTTAATTGCGCAAAAGCAGCTAAACTTTAGGCTCGATTTTAACTTTACCTTTGCCGTTAAACTGGTTTATCTAGCAGCGACTGTAACCTTAGCATTTTGGCTGCAAAATTTCTGGGCCATAATCTTTGGCAAGCTGGCGTCAGCGGTCTTTGGCTTGCTATTCGGTTATGTTATTCACCCATACCGCCCAAAATTCGATTTTTACCGGGGGCGCGAGCTGTTTACCTTCAGTAAATCGACTATACCGCTAAGTGTTGGTCGCTTTATCAATAATCAGGCGGATGTGGTAGTAATGGGTAAGGTTGCCTCCACTGAATTTCTGGGTAAATATCATATGGCCTCTAATTTAGCAGCGATGTTTACTAAAGAGCTGCTTATTCCGGCTATTCGCGGTTTAATTCCTAACTTGGCAGCGATACAACAAACCCCACACTACAAAAAAATGTTATGCGTTATTATTGCGAGCGCCGTGTATGTTTTTTTACCCATAGGAATGGGACTGGCCGCCGTGGCACCTGAACTGGTTGCGGTGTTACTGGGGCCTCAATGGACGGATGCTGTGCCTATACTGGCCTGGTTGAGCCTGTACTGTACCGTTGGTGGTATTTTGATGTTTGTCAGTGAGCAGTTTTTAGTACTGATGCATAAAGAGAAAATGTCGAACCGGTTGATGTGGTTACGAAACGTTATTTTAGTTAGTACCATTGCGGCCACACTTAGCGTTGCACAATACAGTATGCTGCCGTTAATGCTATTTTTATCTACTTTGCTAGCGTTGCCGTTAACGGTTTTTTTCGTTGCACGCACTCTGCAGTTGCCCATGTGGCAGCTGTTAATGCACTGGTGGCCGGCGGTGTTAGCGGCGCTGTCGATGCTAGCATTGATAAAATATGTTCCCTGGCCAGACGCCTCCGTATTTTTTCTGCTACCAGGCAAAGTGTTACTTGGCGTACTCAGCTACCTGCTTTGTTTAACACTAGTGTATTATCTACGCCATAAACCCAAGGATAGCGTAGAGGGCCTGCTACTAAGTCGCCTGCAAAAGAAAAATGCACAGTAAATACGCTATAACCTGCTCAGGCATCAATTGCGATGCAGGTACACGTTTTTTATAAGGAAGCTTCAGATGTACTGGACGATAACTCACTCTTCACACAAGCAACTGCTTTTTGGCAACAACATGCAGCAGCTTTCGGTACAACTTAACACTGCCACCAGTCAACTTAGTGTGGCAGAAAATGATAACGCTATTGTATGCGTTATCGGCAGGTTAAGGCCTTACGATGGTGATTACTTAGTCACAAACAACGCCAGTTGGCTATTGACGCAACTGCCGCTTGATCTGAAGCATTTAACCGCAAAGATCGCCGGTTTCTTTTTGCTGATTATTGCCGACAAAGCTACTGGCGCAATGCACATCATCAACGACCATGTTGGCAGTATTCCCTGCTACATCGACCAGCGCGACAGTAAAGTACTGCGTGTTAGCGACAACATGCCGGCACTACAACCAGCCATGGCCGACGCTGCGCTTAATCCACAGGCAGTTTTTAACTATGTGTTTTTTCATTGCATTCCCTCGCCTGTAAGTATTTATCAGGGAATCAGCAAGCTGGAACCCGGTGTTATTGCCAGTATTGATAGCGACGGAGGTTTACAGCAGCAATGCTATTATCAGCCAGCATTTACCGCCTCGCCAGACACTACAGAACAGTTAATGCAGCGCTGTCGCAAACTTATATCGGAAGCAGTGCGGCGTAATACAACAAACGATTGCGCGGCGTTTTTAAGTGGCGGCCTGGACAGCTCTACCGTGGCCGGCTTGTTGGCCAAACATAGTCAGAGCAGTGGCCAAAAGGCTAAAACCTATTCTATTGGTTTTGAAGCCAAAGGCTATGATGAAACCGAATATGCCCTGCTAACCGCCAGGCACTTTGACACCGAGCACAACGTGCATTACTTGCAGCCGGATGAAATAGCCCGCCACTTTACAGAAGTTGCCGGTTATTTTAATGAACCGTTTGGCAACTCTTCGGCGATGGCTGCCTTTGTTTGTGCCAAAACCGCCAAAGCAGACGGCATAAAGGTGCTGTTGGCCGGTGATGGCGGCGATGAAATTTTTGCCGGTAACGAGCGTTACGTAAAACAACAAGTGTTCGAGCGCTATGGTGCCCTGCCCGGTCCATTGCAGACACTATTAAATCTGGGACTGGATAACAGTATTGCTGATAAGCTGCCTTTACTGAAAAAAGGCGCCAGTTATCTGCGCCAGGCTACAGTGCCGCTACCAGACCGGTTGGATAGCTATAACTTTGTAAACCGTTTTGATTTAAACCAGATGTTCAGCCCTCAGCTGTTGCAACAGATAGATGCTGGCCAGCCGGCACAGCAAAAACGTGAGCGTTACCACGCCTGCAAATCAGTCGATTCGATCGATAAAATGATGTATCTGGACTGGAAGTTCACCCTAGCCGATAACGACTTTGTTAAAGTAAACCAGATGTGTCAGCTGGCTGGGGTTGAAGTACGCTTTCCATTAATTGAAAAAGAGCTGGTCGACTTTAGCTGCACCGTACCGGCCAACGTGAAAGCGCCTGGGCAAAAGCTGCGCGATTTTTACAAAAATAGTTTCCGTGGCTTTTTGCCCAACGCCACTCTTACCAAAAGTAAACATGGCTTTGGCCTGCCCTTTGGTGTATGGATGAAACAGCGGCCAGACTTACAGCAGATTGCCATAAACGCCCTGCAATGCTTTAAACAACGCCATATTTTACAACCGGCGTTTATTGAACAGGTAATTGATACCTATGAAAAAGGCCATTCTGGTTATTACGGTGAGCTGGTCTGGATTATCGTGGTAATGGAGTTATGGCTACAGCAGCATGGAGCCCCTGATGCTGCATAAAGTACTGCAGCTGGCCGGTAAACTGCTGGGACGTAACAAACTCAGCATTCTGATTTATCATCAGGTTTTTGCTGAGCCAGACCCAATGCGGCCAAGCGAACCCACTGCTGCAGTATTTGACTGGCAGATGCGCTTGCTGCGCGACTATTTTACGCCCTTGTCACTGGACCAAGCGTTGGTTCATCTTAACAACAATACGTTGCCTGCTAATGCGGTTTGCCTGACATTTGACGATGGTTATCTGAATAACCTGACGGTGGCCCAGCCAATCCTGGCTAAATATGGCATTCCGGCAACGGTGTATGTTGCTACCGGTTTTAGCAGCGGCAGTAATATGTGGAACGACAGATTAATGTATTTATTTGCTGAGCCTGAGCGCCAGCAATTACAGCTGGATAATGAGGTTATGCAATTGGCTGACTTTGCAGACCGGCGCAGTAAAGCACAGCACTGGCTGAAGCAGCTTAAATATTTGCCTGTTCCCGAGCGGCTGGCAAAAATTGAGCAGTTTTATCAGCAAAACAATGCGGCAGAGCAAGCGCCACTGATGATGAACCCCCAGCAAATTAAACAACTGGCTGAGTGCGGTGTGACCATTGGCGCCCATACGGTAAATCACCCGATTTTAAAAGTGCTGTCGCCTGAGCAACAACAACAGGAAATTAGCGACTCTAAGCAACATCTTGAAAGCTGGCTCGGCAAGTCAGTACACCACTTTGCTTACCCAAATGGCGTAGAAGGTGTAGATTTTGATGATGTTACGCTTAAGCTAGTGCAACAAGCTGGCTTTAGCAGCGCCGTGATTACAAACTGGGGTGTATCAACCCCACAAACGCCGCTGTTTAAACTTAAGCGCTTTACGCCCTGGGATAAAAAACCACTAAAATTTCACTTAAGGTTAGTCCTTAACCATGCCAAATCTTCAAATGTCTGATAAGGCTTGCTGGAAAGTTGAGCTATTTGACATGGCTGATCCACATTTCCTGGGAGACTGGGAAACGTTAAGCAATAGCTATCATGCTAACAATAGGTTACTTAGCACCGAGTTTCTTGCAACGTTGTTACATTATTTTGGCCACAACCCGTTATATCAGGTTCGTGCCATCTGGCAAGGAAAGGTGCAATGCCTGATGTTACTGCGACAGCGGGATAAGCTGATTTGGGAGTTGTATAAACCCAGTCAGGCACAAGTTGGCTTAATGCTTATAAACCCTGCATTTAAGCCCGATGTAAAAGAATTACTGCGCTCGTTACCAGGTATGGCAGCACGTATAGACTTTCTCAGCCTTGATCAGGCGGAGCATTTGGCATTTCTAAGTACATTAAAAGATCACCAGCGCACATTTTATGCTACCAACATGCAAATCAAGCTGGAAGGCAGCTTTAAAGATTACTGGCAGCAACGTTCAAAAAACTTGCGAAAAAATATGTCTCGCTATGAAAATAGACTGCAGCGGGAAAATACAACACTGAACTTTCACCAAATCATTAATCCGCAAGATATTCTGTCTGCCGTAGATCGCTACGGCATGCTCGAATCAAAAGGATGGAAAGGAAAACTTGGCACAGCACTGCACCCCAGTAACCAGCAAGGCCAATTTTACCGCGATTTTCTATACCGCTTGGCCCAACAGAACACCGCTGTTGTTTACGAATATTTTATAAAAGACCGTCTTGTTGCCTCCAGGTTATGTTGTATAAAAGGCGATATGCTGATTATTCTGAAAACAACTTTTGATGAAGAGTTTAAGAATTTCTCTCTTGGTCGTCTGTTGCTAAAGCAAATTCTTAATACACTGTTTGAAAACAATACTGTAAAAGTTATCGATTTTTATACTAACGCATCACCAGAACAGCTTGAGTGGGCTACTGATACCCGCGAGATATACAACAGTTCTGTCTATGCTGAAAATATTTTTGGCAAAGTGTTTAAATTACTAATCCAGCTGAAACAAATACTAAAGAAAAAGTCTTTACCTACAATAACAGAGGCTGGAGAATGACAGAGTCAACAGTACAACGGGACATTTCAACCTTAACACCAGTGTTTGTCAGCGAGTACTGGTTTAAAGCTTTTGCTGAGCATGTAAATCATGACAGACAAAACATTAGTCTGCCGTTAACCGAGAGCGCTGGCCTTACTTTTTTCAGCCGCAAAAATACCAATCAGCCAGAAAATGTTTTGGAAAGCATGACAAACTATTATTCGCCCATATTCGGTATAGCTGGACAACCGGTTACTACTGTACCTTCGGCCGAAATATTACAGCAGCACGCAAATGTGTTTTCGAGTTTTGACTATATTAATATTTTGCCCCTCTATAGCAGGCAGGCTGACGCTTGGATCAAAGCTTTTGCAACTTTGGGTTTTAAAGGCTTTACTTATCAACATTCAATGAACTGGTATGAACCAAACATTGCTAGCACAGCGGAGTACTGGCAACGCCGACCCAGCAAATTGAAAAACACGCTGAAACGTAAACAAGAACTAATGAACAAAGACGGTAACTTTAAGATAAAAATCTACAGCCAAGGTTCCCCTGCATTATTGATTCAAGCTTTGATTGATTATCATCATGTCTACTATCACAGCTGGAAACGCTTAGAACCTTCTCCTGCATTTATTGATTGTATATGCCAATATAGCTGGCACATTAATGCCCTGCGCATCGGTATAATTTACTATCGTAACAAACCAATAGCTGCTCAAATTTGGTTTATACATAACAAAACAGCCGCTATTTTCAAACTGGCTTATCATAAAGAGTACACCCGGTTCAGTCCGGGCACTATATTAACAGCGGCGCTGCTGGAGCACGTTATTTCTGTCGATAACGTCTCTACTTTAGACTTTCTTACCGGTAATGATGATTATAAAAAAGACTGGATGTCCGTAAAACAACCACTTTATGGTATTCAGTTATGCAATATTAATAGCTGGCGAGGCAAAATGAGGGCATTCGTCAACTATGTTTCTAATCTAAAACCCAAATCCAGTTCAAAATAGTCCTTTAGTATTTACCGTTGCCTCGCACAATCACTGAAATACATTAACTATGCTGGCTAGCTGTGATTTTGATAAATCCTGATGCACGGGTAATTGCACGAGTTGCTGCTGATAATCAGTCGCAATACCTGTTGCTGGTGTCACTAGTTCCTCCCATCGCAAAACCTGGATCTGACTTTCACGCAACTTGCTAAACCACTTAGTATCACTCAACAAAAATGGCATCATATAAGGCACATCATGCTCTCCCAGAGTTGGATATAATACCTCACCTGCTGCACTGTGTAGCAGCTGTTTTGCCAGATACTGGTAATTTTCCCGCCGTTGTCTGCTGATAGCATCATAATCACTACGTAGCATTAACCAGCGGCTGGCGCGCAAACAATCGGCAGCTTGCATACCAACGTGAAAATAGCGCATGTCTTTAGAGTGCTTTGCTGAGATAGGCGTGAGTCGGCTACCAGACAGTAGCGCTTTTAATTCAACATAAATATCAGGTCGTTGAACATTAGCTTTGTAGCCTGGCAGATATAGCACTCCACCATCTGCAGCGCCAAGAGTTTTTGGAATACTACTAACACTGGCACTCACCTCTACAGGTTTAGAAGCACAAGTTCGCCAAAAATGGGGCAAGCTATGTGCGTTGTCTTCGATGACTTTTTTGCCAGCGCTATGTGCAGAGTTCATCAGCAGCTCTGCATTTTGTGAAAACCCAAAGTAACGCACCACTACAACGTGAGTAATATCAGGAGTGAGTAGACTGTTAAAAACTTTCAAATCTGAGCTTAAATCGGCTAATTGCGGGTAAAAAATGATTTTGTAACCCGCGTAAATAAAAGGCTCGATTAGCGCCGGACAATGGTAAGCCGGCAATAACACGGTATTTTGTTGTTCAGTATCTTTCAAATGAAAAGCGGCGGCGGCCAGCGCATACCGCGCCTTGTTAAAAGTACTGACGTCACTCATAGGCATACTATTTCGTCGCAACCGGCATGTACTTAATTTAAAAGCAGGCTGAGCTTTGATAAGCGAAGATGGAAAGTGCTTTGCGTCCATTAGTGGTGCGGAAAATGTAACAGACATTGATTCATTCCCTGAAATCATTTTATCTTATGCTATAGCAGTTACTCAGCTCATACAACAGGATAAATGGTTAGCAGTGCGGTGATAAACATATGCTTGTGTTTATCGGATTTTCGCTACTATTAAGTGAGGCCAAACAGCAAGCCAGTTACAGCCACTGGTTGCCGCGAGCTTATGCGATTTAGAGCAGGCCTAGGTTACATATTTGTCCAAACCACGGCACGGCCTTCTAGAACCATACTGCCACAAATCACCCCTTTGCTCCTAACCTTTTGTTTTATATGCTATTCGCGGGGATTCGTTTGCCATAACTGAAAAATATATTGTACCCTTTAAGCAACCCTGATAGGCTTCAGACATCGAATAATTTATTTTAAATTCATAAATAAATCAAGGAAGATATAAGTGATAAAGTTAGTTTACAGCTGGTTAAAAAAAGTAGAAAAAGAATATGGCACCCCAAAATCCACACAAATTATAGACATAATTACTAGCCGCTTTACTTTAAAGCTGGGTGTTTCAGAATACTTTGAGCTAGAGCTTTTTGATAAAAAGAAGTACCCTACATTAAAAAATTGTGTTGGACGCAAAGTTAGTGCGAAGATAGACAAAGCACTTAACCAAGACGGTTGGCGAGCAACAGCAAATGATAAAATATTAAATTACTCGCTATTAACTCACTTTAATTTCCCTATTCCTAAAACAATTGCAACCTATCGAGCTGGCAATGCTCGAATCGATAACGAAAAGTCGTTATCCAGCCCAGAACAACTACATGATTTTTTCACAGAGCATAAGGAAGATCCATTTTTTATAAAACCAGTGCATGGCACTTACGGCAGAGGTACTTTTTCACTTTCTTCATATGATATAAATAGATGTTCGTTTCAAAGCAGCACTGGCAAAAATATTTCATTTGATGAAATAGTATCAGCCGGCAATAACCCTGGCTATAAAGGTCTATTAATACAAAAACGCTTCAAACATCATTCTACTATTAAAAATGCAGTGGGCGACAATATAAGCTGTGTACGTGTTATTTTAATTCGTGATGGTTTAAATGCCTTTGTTCATCGTGCGTTCTGGAAGATCGCACGAATCAATAATATTACTGATACGTTTTCGTATGGCAAGCATGGTAATTTGTTAGCAGATGTAGATACCACCACAGGCCATATTAAACGCGTAATTACTGGCTTCTGGCCCGAAAAAAATCCTACTTCCATTCACCCTGATACAGGAGTTGAGCTCTCTGATTTTCAGATACCAGATTGGGATTTGGCTATACAACAATGTATAGCTGCGTCAAACATTTTTTCAGGCTTGTCGTTGCAGAGTTGGGACATTGCTTTTTGTGAGGAAGGGCCGGTACTGATGGAACTAAACACAGAGCCAAATTTAGAAGTACCACAGCTACTTTCAGAGAAACCTTTCATTGATGAAAGATTGCTAAAGATTTTGAAAAAAAATAACTGGTAAGCTGCTTTTAAATCAATCTCATAGGCACTAGTGATAAAAAACTTAACCAAATGCTTAGGTATCCCACAAAATTTCTTGATAAAAAATAAATTCGGAAGGAATATTCAGGGAATTCGATAATAAACATATTTGTTCATAAGTCATGCTGCGGTTATGATGTTACTTATTAATGATTAACCCATGGAAGGTAACGTGCAATCTCAACTTGCCAGCAGTTTTATCACTCTGAATGGCCGGCGATTATTTCTTCGTGCAACCGGAAACTCAAAAGGCCGTCCAAATGCAGTTCTGTTTCTCCCCCCCTTCGCCGAAGAAATAAATAAAACACGGCATCTTGCCAATAAAGTAATACAGCAACTGGCAACAGCTGACTGTAACAGCTTTATGCTCGACAACTTTGGCACCGGTGATAGTGAGGGCGATTTAGATCAGGCGTCTTTAGATATATGGCGTGAAGATATTCATGAATTTATTAAGCTATTGCAGCAGCAAGGTTACCAAAATTTAAACGTTATCGCCATTCGCTTTGGCTCATTACAACTATTGGATTTACTGAATAACAACTCTTTAGCTTTGCCGTTGGAGCAAATCGTATTATGGCAACCAATGTTTGATCCGGCTAAATTCTGGCAACAGTTTGTCCGAATTAAGGTAGCCGAAGCGATGGCCAGCGGCACCAAAATAAGCCAGAAAGAACTGGAACAGCAGCTGGACAATGGCGACAACATAGAAATTGCCGGTTACCCGATAAGCCCGGCGTTTTATCACAGCCTGCAGCAAATGAATACTTCTTTGCCGGCACGCTTAGCAGAATATCAATTAAGCTGGTTTGAAACCTCTCAACTCGACACTGTTGCCCTGCCTGTTCAAAAAAAGCTGCAGCAGTTGCAACAACAAACCAAGGTAAACTTTGTGCCGCTAAAAGCTGAGCCCTACTGGCAAACCACCGAGCTGGCCAGTGCCGATGAGCTTATTGCAGCAACGGTGAAGCAATTAGCCGGAGACAGCGTATGACAGAACGCTATATCAGCATAGCAAGCAGCAGTGCCACACTAAGCGCCATTTTGCATACACCAGCTACGGACAGTGCCGCTGACATAGCTGATACCGGCGTGTTGATTATCGTCGGCGGCCCGCAGTACCGGGTAGGCAGCCACCGCCAGTTTGTGAAACTCAGCCGCGCACTGGCGGCTCAGGGCGTAGCTTCGATGCGGCTGGATACGGCCGGCATGGGTGACAGCAGCGGCGCTAAAACAGCGTTTTACCAGCAGGACCACGATATTAACCAGGCCATAGCGGCGTTTTTTCAGCATTACCCTCAGTTAAAAAAAGTGGTGCTCTGGGGCCTGTGCGATGCCGCCAGCGCTATTTTAATTAAGTTAAACCAGCCCGACCCACGCATTAGCGGCATTATTTTGCTTAACCCTTGGGTACGCCAGCAGCACAGCCATGCCACGGTGATGCTAAAGCATTATTATCTTAAGCGATTACTTAGCCGTCAGTTCTGGCAAAAAGCGCTGGGGGGCGGCTTGGCGCTGCGCCATAGCATCACCGAGCTGCTGAAAACAATACGTCAGCGGAAGCCAAAACAAAGCAGTGCCAGTGTCACACCGTTGGCCAACGAGCATAACTATGTGCAGCTGATGCTATCTGGCTGGCAAAACTTTAGCGGCAAGGTATTGCTACTAAGTAGCGGCAACGATTTAACTGCGCAGGAATTTTTACAACTCTGTAATGATGACTGCGCCTGGGGCGCGTGCCTGGCACAGGCACAACACAAACACATTGCCGATGCTAACCATACTTTTGCTTCTGCTGACTGGCGCAGCCAGGTAGAGCAACACAGCTATCTGTTTATAAAATCAACGTTATAAACTACACTGCTGCACTACGGAGTGGCGCACAAATAAACCGGGATGTTTATGCATAATACAGCACCGCATCTTGCGGCACAGGCCGGAGCAATAACAGCCCAGACGACGCTGCAGAAGTGGCTGCTAATGAGCCTGTGCTTATACCTGGCTTTTGTTATTTACGGCAGCCTGGTGCCTCTGCATTATGTTGGGATCAGCCTCGATGAGGCGATACAGCGTTATAGCCAAATCCGCTATCTGGATTTGGGTATCCAGTCGCGTGCTGACTGGGTTGCCAATATTTTATTATTTATCCCGCTGGCGTTTTTATTAGCCGCTGTCAGCTTTAAAGTCGCTTCACCACTGCGTAATCTGGTATTGGCACTGCTTATCCAGCTGCTATGCACAGGCCTGGCCTTGAGTATCGAATTTATTCAGTTGTTTTTTCCGCAGCGTACCGTATCAGTTAACGACATTATTGCTGAGTCGTTGGGAGCCTTTAGCGGTATCAGCTTGTATTTGCTATTCGGCGAGCGCTTTAAGCAATTTATGCTGGCTGCAGCTTTGATGCGGGGCAAGGCATCGGTATTTTTTTACCTGCTGCTGGGCTATTCGGCATTGTTTTTTCTTTATCAGATCCTGCCACTTGATCTGACACTCAGCCCGATAGAGCTGTATAAAAAGTGGCAGGATGGCCGCATCGTATTGTTACCCTTTTCGGCCTATAAAGGCAGCATGGCCGAAATAGTCTATGCCGTTGTCAGCGATATTGTGCTGTGGCTGCCCATTGCCTTGCTGTGGCAGTTGCACAAGCCACAACAAAGTAAGTTGGCGTTTTACAGCCGTATAGCGCTGCTGGCAATAGTCCTGGAATTCTGCCAGCTGTTTGTTTACAGCCGGGTAACCGATATTAGTGATGTGCTGTGTGCACTGCTGGCAGCGCTGTTAAGCCGTTATATGCTGAGCTTCTGGCAGCAGAATAAAGGCCAGACTGTTCAGAGCTCTGAATCAGCGCCGGACAACACGCCATTAAGCCGCTCCTTGCTGTGGCTTGGCGCCGTGCTGTTTTACAGTTTTTTTATCCTGCTGCTGTTTTGGTACCCGTTTGATTTTAACTTTGACTGGGCCTTTATTAACCAACGCTGGCAGGTAGTAAAGGGTAAAGTGCTGCTGGAATCGTTGTACTTTGGTACCGAATACCGCGCCATTACCGCCCTGGCCCAGAAAATACTGGTATTTTTGCCATTAGGCGTGCTGTTTGCTCTGGCCTGGCAGGCCCAGCACGAAAGCTGGCAACGTAAGGCATCTGCCATTATTGGCTTGCTGTATATTACCGGCCTGGCCGCCTTTAGCGAGGCCATGCAACTGGCGTTACCTGGTAAAACGGTTGACAGTACTGATGTATTACTACAAATAATGGGGGCTGGCATTGGCTTTGCCGGTTTTCTATTTCTGCACCGTCGCGCTACCCAGCCTGCAGCCGAAAACAGCACTGCAACGGCAGCGGCAATGGTGCAAACTAACCACAGTATTACAGAACAAAAGGGCCCGCCGTGGTTAACGCTTGCACAACGCAAACCACTACTGCTAATTGCAATACATCTGGCGGTTACAGTGCTGGCGTTATTGTTGATTGGCCAGGTACCGCTGCTCCCTTATAATGTGCGTGAGCTGCTAACTGATAACAGCATGGCAGCTGTCGGTTTAAGCCTGATGTTTTATCTGATGAGCCTGCCATTATTGCTGCGTGTTAAGCAGTTTGCTGTGTTTGCGCTATGGTTACCGTTACTGGTGTTGCTGCAAAGCACGCTGATTTTCTGGCTGCTGTATTTAACAGTGCCCACCGAGTCGCTATACGATATTCTCGGCGCGCCGGTAACAAACCTGCCAAAAAGCGTGGAGCTGATGCTGCGATTTATTGGTCTGTTTAGCCTGTTCCAATTAAACTACCTGTTTGCCGGGCGCCTGGTGCAGGAGCAGAATAAGCTCCCGGCACTAATTGTCTGGGCCTTATTTAGCCTGCTGTTTGCCGTTATCTGGTATCTGGCAGTGATTAAGCTTGCCGCTACCGACAATATTACCGAGCTGCTGGCAAACGGCGGCAGCTATGGCAGTGCATTGGGGCTGAGCCTTTATCAGGCGTTGCTGTTTGGCGCTGCCGCCTACCTGGGCCGTTATTTCACTATGCCGCAGCGCCGGCGTTTTTGGTGGCTGTGCATTCTTATTTTGCTGGTTTTTGGATTGTCATGGCTGTTACTCAACACTATTACCGAAAGTCTGATAGTTAAATACCAGCAGGTATTTTCTGCGATACAGTTTTTACTCAGCAGTAACCGGGCCAATTATGCCGCACCAGATGAATTAATGCTGCGCTATGCTATTGGCTACAGCGCCATTTTAATATTACTGGCATGGTTTTACGCCTTGGCTCAGCGACTGAACCCGCAAACAGGCCCGGCACTATCCCGCGCCCCCAGGCTGAGCAGAATGCGCAGTTATAAAGATAGTTAAAAGGGAAGTTAAACACGAAGTTATGTTAAGAAAGTGGTTAAAAATCTGGCTATTGCTAATGCTAAGTGGCAGCCTGTTGCTACTGCTGCTGTTTTGGCTAATCAGCAGCAACGATGTGGTGCCCAAAAGCCATATCAATAGCGCCGACGTTATCAGCTCCCAAACTATTCTAAGCCATACACTGGCAGAGCTGCGCAGCAATAGTGGCCGGATTGAACTGATATTTGAGCAGCCGCAGTTAGATGCGCTACTGAATGTCGCCAGCTATGCGCTGCCTGCAGCGCACTTTAATGGCGTAATCAGCCCTTACGGTGTGGCTATTAACGCGCAGGCGCCGCTGTTGTCGAGCGGACGCTCGGTAACGGTTGCCTGTTTGCTACTAAATGAAAGCCGGCAATTTGCTATTATTAACTGCCGGCTGGGCAAATTACCTCTGCCAGGCGCACTGGCAAACTGGATACTAAAGCAGGCAGTTAAAAGAACCGTGACAACGCCAGCAGATAAACAGTTGCTTCGCTTATTTGCCAGCGGCCAGCTAACAGCTAACCGGCTGGTGTTTATTGATGAAAACGCCAGCCCGATAGAGTTGAACCTGCGAAACCTATCCTATACTCCAGCCGCACTGCGGCAGGAACCGCTGGTGCTGGCACCGGATATCATGTTTTATCTCGAAAAGTTAAAGCAGTTACAACAGCAATACCCCGCTGAACGCCGGTTGGCATTTTTTGCATTGAACTTGCTCAATACCGCGCAACAACGCCAGCCCAACAATATAGCAAACAGCCAGTATCATGATGCCACCTGGGCCCTGATTGTCGCCTTTGGCAGCCGGCGATTTATTCATTATGCCAATTCGGAAGTGCCTGCTAACCAGGTACCCTCGTTCAGACCAGTGCTGCTACGTGGTCGCCATGATTTAACGCTGCATTTTTTATATTCGGCAGCGATAAAACTTATAAGCTCGACCCAGTTGTCACAACAGATAGGTAACTTAAAAGAAATTATGGATGCAGCTGAGGGCGGCTCTGGCTTTAGTTTTGTTGATTTAGCGGCAGATTATGCCGGAATTTATTTCGCCGAGCATATTCATAGCATTAATGCAGCAAAGCTTAAGACAATGAGTATTACAGAGTTTGAAGCCGCAGTTATGCCTGACATAGCAGATTTACCAGAAGGGCTGTCGGAGCACCAAATGCAGCTACAGTTTGGTGGCTACCAGGGCCAGGCATTTAAACAAACCGAGCAAAAAATATTTGATCGTCTGCAGCAGTTGGCGCTTTACCATTAGCGGCAAACAGAGTTTAACGCCATGCCAGGCTGACTTTGCATAAGACTGGCGCTTGCAGTATATTTTAGCGGCACCTCAGCAGATGTTGCTTATCAGGATGTAAAAAGGGACAGGGAATGCGTTATTTTCATTTATTGGTTAAAAGCTATATTGTGGTCAGCGCTGTGCTATTGCATGCAGTAGCCGGCTATTTTTTTCTGTTTCACCCGATACTGGTGCATAAGGCAATTGAGCAAGTACCCTTTTATAGCGCTATTTTCCCGCCTGCTCAGGTTAGTACACTTAAAGCTGCTGATGTTGATAAGCTGGTACAGCAGGAGCTGTTAACCATAATGCCTGCCTGGCAACCCTTAGAGACCGAAAACCTCAGCGGGATTTGGCTGGACGGGCAGCAATACACCAGCCTGCCCGAGGCCACAAAACAGTTAAAAGACGGTAGCCATTTAAAATTAGGCCCGGGTATTTATAACAGCGCCATTATTGTCAGAGGTGACAATGTCATTATTGAGGGTTATGGCCATGTTGTTTTTGAAAAAGCGGTAGCAGATGGTAAAGGTGCTATTTTAGCCCGCGGCGATAACCTTAAAGTAAAAAATATTGAGTGCCGTTTTATCTCAGTAGCCAGTAAAAATGGTGCCTGCGTCCGGCTGGAGGGTAGCGGCCTAACCCTGGAGCATGTTTATTTTCATAGTAGCCAATCAGGCTTACTGGAAACCGCCAAAAAACACGGCCGGATTATAATTACCGACAGCCGTTTTGAAAACCTCGCCAAAGATGCCCGCGCCCACTCTATTTATTTAAACACAGCCAGCCTGCTGCTGACTTCATCAGTGATTCTGGCTAACCGTAACCAGCACAGCCTGAAATCACGTGGCCCGATGACGGTAGTGGATAACAGTATTATTGCGTCACTTTCAGGTAAAAGCAGCAGGTTAATCGATATTTCAAATGGCGGTGAGTTGCATATTACTAATTCACTACTACAACATGGCCCCGGCGCCGTGAATAACCAGGCTATTGGTTTTGGGTTGGAGGGCGTAAAACACGACAGCAACAAGGTACTAATTAGTAACAGTGTCTTGTTATTGGAACGGGCCAACAGTAATTTTGTATTACATGCTGGCAAAAACCAGCCAGAGGTGAACATTAGTAGCAACCTGATTATTGGTGCTAATGACGACTTTGCTGGCAATCATCAGGTTTCAGATAGAGCAACGGCGCAGTTGCCAGCCCATCCGAAATTACCTGACGTCTTGTGTAATTTGCATAACTGTAGTGATTAGCAGGTAAAAGTTAAAAATCGTCCAGATAATATTTGCCCACATTAAATTGCCCGACGATATGTTTTATTCTTTGTTGAACGTCGTCGGGCAACTGTTTTCGCCACTTGTAGGCCGATTTTAGCGGGTCTTTAGTTGTGCTGTAATAAGCACTGTTTTCATCGCCCTGAACCGAGCTATCCAGGTAACTCAGGCATTGCTGGTCTGGCTGCAATTGGCAAAACGCCAGACATTTTTTGAAAACATCGACAGGGCTTTTACATAAGTCTTCATAAATAAGCACCATATTGCTGTTGTCATCCTGGCATTGCGCCAGTGCAAAGTCGTTGATGATGCCCCAGCGCAATGCCAGACGTTCTTCTGTGGTCATTTGCTTTATGTCATCAAGCGTGAACCGATGCTCACCGCTTTGTTGCAGCAACTTGTCATATAAATCCCAGTCTTGCCAAATCGGTATACCACCATCGAATAAACCGGCATCTTGTCCCTTTAGGGTTGAGGCAATATGGCCACAAGGATGACGCAATATATGAATACTCAATGCCGGCATGAGCTGTTTGATCGCCGCCATGCGACCAAGGGATTCGATCGACTTCCATACGAAACGGGCATTGTCACTCTGTTTGCGTATGGGCTTAACCAAAGGCTGCAAGCCAACCCGGCCAAAAGCTTTGGTCGCATAGGCGCTGCCTACAA
Source organism: uncultured Chromatiaceae bacterium (assembly GCA_963975465.1). Lineage (GTDB taxonomy): Bacteria > Pseudomonadota > Gammaproteobacteria > Enterobacterales > Alteromonadaceae > Alishewanella. The sequence goes on along the minus strand of CAXBHB010000001.1, from coordinate 307,528 downwards.
ACAGCCACCAGTCAGCGACACTAAAATAGTCCTTGCTAAAAAAGGGGCGCGAGGCAATGACTTTCTCGGCCTTATTAGCAAACCACTTTGGCAACTGAGCTGGCAAAGGACTGCTTGTAGCCTCAGCAGCACTGAGTAATAAAGGAATACCCATGTTAACATCAACACTGTCTGGTTCATGTAAATAGCTGGTTTGACGCTGTGCATCAAATAGCTTACCCAACCAGGTTGTGCCAGAACGAGGCATTCCAAATAACAATATTGGCCTGTTTTCAATCATTAGAAAATCCTTTTACACAAATGAACAGATAAACGCTGCCAATAATTATAATAATATCTCAGCTACATTCGGATGCCCTAAAAAGTCTTGCGGGCTGGCTGTAGGGCCATAGGCACCGGATTGATAAACCACCACCCAGTCACCAATGTCGGCTTTGGGTAACGTCATGCGATCGGCTAAAATATCCAGCGGCGTGCACAGCGGCCCCACTATGGTGACCAGTTCCAGCTCCGGTTGTGCCATGCGGTTAGCAATGGCCACCGGATAGTTTTTGCGGATAACCTGGCCAAAATTACCGGAGTTCGCCAGATGATGATGTAAACCACCGTTACACACCAGATAGGTAGTACCACGGGAATGCTTTTTATCCACCACCTGACAGGCATATAGGCCGGCGTCGGCCACCAGATAACGCCCCAGCTCAATTACCAGTTCGATATCGGCCAGCTCACTGTCGTATTGATGTAATAGCTGCTGCAGTGAGTCGCCAACCGGCGCCAGATTAAGCCGGCGCTCACCGGCAAAATATGGAATACCAAAGCCGCCGCCGAGGTTGATCATCTCGGGCCGGTACGGGCAGGCTGCCACTAACTTCGCTGCCAACGCAAAGGTATGCTGGTGCGCTTCAATTAATGCCTCGGCTTTTAAGTTTTGTGAGCCACAAAAAATATGAAAGCCACGTAACTTAACCGGCATACTGGCAATGTCAGCCAGCAGTTGCAATACCTGCTCTTCATCAATACCAAATGGCTTGGCACCCCCGGCCATTTTCATGCCCGAAGCTTTTAGTTCAAACGCCGGATTAACCCGCAGTGCCACCTGTGGCGTGTGGCGGCTTTGTGCGCCCAGTGCGCAAATGCGCTGCAGTTCACCCAGCGACTCCACATTAAGGGTAACGCCGGCGATAATCGCAGACAATAACTCTGCATCGCCCTTGCCCGGGCCGGCAAAGCTGATATCGGCTACCGGCATGCCGCTTTGCAGCGCCAGCAACATTTCTTTTTGCGAGGCTACATCAAAGCCATCAACCAGCGGTTTTAAATGTTCAACGACCGGCCAGTAGGGGTTGGCTTTAACCGCATAATGCAGTTTTATCCTTGCTGGAATATGCTGCCGGAAACTGGCAACCTGCTGATTAATAACGCTGCGATCGTACACATAGAATGCCGGCCGGTTTAGTAGCTGGCTTATTTCAGCCATGCTGTAACCCGCTGCCAGCACCTGTCCCTGCTCTACCCTGAACTGGCTCATTTGTTCATGCTGTGGCGTGGTGCTACTGCTCATGCTGACGCTCCTGTCATGCTGCTATTACTGTCGACAAAGTAGTCCTGATACTGGCTGGCCAGTGTTTTGCGATCGATTTTGCCGTTGGCATTTTTTGGCAGGCCGGGTAGCACAATAATTTCTTTAGGCTGCATAAAATTGGGCAAACTGCGTTTTAGCTGCATGTGCCAGCTGGCAATATCCGGCTGGTCTCCCGACGTTGCCACGACCACTAAAATAGCCTGATCAACACCATCGTACACGCCCATAGCGGCGACATCGACCAGCGCCGGATCCAGCCGGTAAATGGCTTCTTCTACTTCAGTCGGGCTTACCCGGTAACCAGAGGTTTTAATCATTTCATCGCGCCGGCCAATAAAGTACAAATAGCCCTCTTCGTCGGCTTTAACAGTATCACCCGACCACACTGCCGGGCTACGCAGCTGAATGCCGGCGGCAATAATGGGGTCGAACTTAAAACGCTCTGCCGTTTTCTCGGGTGCATTCCAGTAGCCCAGACTAACCAGCGGCCCCCGGTGCACCAGTTCGCCCGGCTCATTCGGCCCGCATAAACTGCCATCTTCGCGCACAACCAGGATCTCGGCATTCGGAATCGCCTTGCCCATAGAGCCCGGCTTGCGGGCTAAATCAGCTGGCGGTAAATAAGTAGAGCGAAACGCTTCGGTTAAGCCATACATCAGGTAAGGCGCTGCGTTACTGAAGATACTTTGCAACTGGTTAAGCAGGGGTTGTGGCATAGCACCACCCGAGTTGGTTAAATAGCGCACGCTATCGCTACTGCCCTCTGGCCATTTAGCTTTAGCCAGTTGCGCCCACAGTGGTGGCACAGCAGCAATACCGGTTACCTTGTGCCGGGCTACCGCTCTAACCACGTCCTGCACCAGGAAAAAGTCCAGTAACACCACACTGGCACCGGTTAAAAAGGCAGTGGTTAACTGGCTTAAACCGTAATCAAAACTCAGTGGCAGCAACGCCAGAATAACATCATCCCGCTGATTACCAAGATAGCTGGCAACACTGCTGGCGCCAACCAGCATATTACGTTGTGACAGCACCACCCCTTTGGGCTTGCCGGTACTGCCGGAGGTGTAAAGAATAGCCGCCATATCACTGTCGGTAAGTGCACCGGTAAATACCGGGCCCTGTTGCCTGGCTGAAGTATCAGGCACATTTTCCGGCAATAAAGGCTTTACCGCCAGATGCGCAGCCAGTTGACTGCTATCGCTGGCATCAGTTAATAAAATGGTGTGTAAATCCGGGCATTCTGCCAGCACATCGGCCAGCGTCGCCAGCCGGTCTTTGCTGGTTACCAGCACCCTGACATTGCAATCCTGCAGAATATGCTGCACCTGCACCGGCTTTAGTGCCGGATTAACCGGTACAAATACGCCACCACAGGCATTGGCACCCCAGATGCTGCTAATAGTTTCAAACTGCTTCGGTAAATAAATGGCAACCCGGTCAAAACGCTTAATGCCCTGCTGCTGCAAATTGGCCGCAACGGCGTCAACCTGTTGCAGCAGTTCAGCATAACTTAAGCTGTTATCTTTAAAGTACAGTGCAGTGCGCTCAGGAAATGCTTGTCCGGCGTGTTGTAACAATTGATATAGATTATTGGTCATTGTGTCCTCTAGACCTTTCACTTTTAATCCCTTTGTGTGCAATAATAAATCAGTTTTATAAAAAAACCGATAGTAAATTGAGGTTGTGGTAAATTTTAGCCTGTTAACAGCATGCTTCAGCCCACCTTAATCAGGATAATGACTTTAAAAAGGACGCTTTGCATGCCCAATCAACAACTGCTTGCCGACATTCTGCGCACTGTACTACAGATAGAAAAAGATTTCAGCGCCGACACCCCCTTGCTGGGTGCGATTCCGGAATTTGATTCTATGGCCATTATTGCCGTAATCACTGAACTGGAAGAGCAACTGGGTATCGAATTTGACGACGATGAAATATCAGCAGAAATTTTTGAGACCTTTGGCCGGTTAAGTGCCTTTATTGCTGAAAAACAAGCGGCCTGAGCCGTCACCGTTATTTTTAAACAGGATGAATTATGTTGCCATTTAGCCGGGTGTCTGTAATTGGATTAGGGTATATCGGTTTGCCTACGGCAGCTGTTATTGCCTCTCGCGGGGTTGAAGTACTGGGCGTTGATGTGTCTGAGCATGCCGTCAATACTATTAATCAGGGTAAAGTACATATTGTTGAACCCGACCTGGACATGCTGGTACAGGCGGCAGTGACGACGGGTAAGTTAAAGGCGGCGTTAACGCCTGAGCCGGCCGATGCCTTTATGATAGCGGTACCTACGCCTTTTAAAGAAAATAAAAGCCCGGATTTAAGCTATATAAAAGCGGCCTTAGAGACCATAGCCCCGGTATTGGTTAAAGGTAATTTAATTGTACTGGAGTCGACCTCGCCGGTTGGTACAACCGAGCAAATCTCAGAATGGCTGGCCGAGTTACGCCCTGATTTTAAACTGCCACACACCGATGGTGAACAAGCTGATTTATACATTGCCCACTGCCCTGAGCGTGTGTTACCCGGGCGGGTATTACAGGAGCTGGTCAGTAACGACCGGATTATTGGTGGTATAACCCCACGTTGTGCTGAGCGGGCCATTGAACTGTATCAGTTATTTGTGCGCGGCGAATGTTTACGTACCACTGCCCGCACCGCCGAAATGGCCAAGCTAACCGAGAACGCTTTTCGGGATGTCAATATTGCTTTTGCCAATGAGCTGTCAATTATTTGCGACACCCTGAAAATAAACGTTTGGGAATTAATTAAACTGGCTAACCGCCACCCACGGGTTAACATTTTAAGCCCGGGTCCGGGTGTGGGTGGCCACTGTATTGCTGTTGATCCGTGGTTTATTGTTGACTCGGCCCCGCAACAGGCGCAAATTATTCGTAAAGCCCGGGAAATTAATGACCATAAACCGCTTTATATTATTGAGAAAATTCGTCAGGCCGCCGACCAGTTTAAAAAGCCGGTTATTGCCTGCCTCGGATTAGCCTTTAAAGCTGATATTGACGATTTACGGGAAAGCCCGGCGCTGGATATTGCAAAACAGCTGTTAAACGATAATATCGGTAAAATATTATTAGTTGAACCGAATATTAAAACCTTACCGGCTAAACTGGCTAAATATGATGCTGAACTGACAACGCTGAACCAGGCTATGGAGCAGGCCAATATATTAGTGGTGCTGGTTGACCATAAACAGTTTAAAAGCCTGCAACCGGCTGATGTAACAACTAAGGTTGTCATTGATACCAGAGGGATTTTTGGTTAACAGTAGGGCTAAGCCTAACCTCTGAGTTGTCAACACGTTTGTCACCATTGGACCTTAACGACAAGGGAGTGTAGTAACATGATAAAAATGTCTTTAACAGCGGTACTGCTATTGGCTGCGCTAAGCGGCTGTAGTGGTAAAGACGCTGCAGAGCACTATCAGGATGCGCTGAACTACAGCCAGAACAATGAATATAATGCTGCAGTTATTGAGCTGAAATCTGCCATTTCTCAGGCGCCGGATAATGCCGACTACCGCTTGTTACTGGCCAGAGTGTATCTGAAGACAGGCGATGTGGTGTCGGCAGAAAAAGAATATGAACGGGCAATACGCAACGGCATAGCGGCTGATGATATTGCGTTAGAGGTTATTCAAACCAGTTATCTGGCAGAAAATTATCAGAATGTACTTAGCCTGTTTACTGAAACCGAGGGTTTTAGCACTGACACTGAACATTACCTGAGGTTTTACCGGGCACTGGCTGAAGTAGAGCTGGGTGCACTTGAAAATGCAGTGGTGATCTTTGATCAATTGCTTAACTCTGACTATCAGGACTTAAGTAAATATTCTGAAGCCGCGTTAATGCTAAATGCCCGCAATGTCCAGGACGCACTGACCACCATTGACCAGATTGATCCTGCCAGTAAAATTGCCAGAGAAGCGCTGCTGTTAAAAGCCCAGCTGCAGTTGTTTGACCAACAACCAGATGCCGCCATTGAAAATTTAAAAACCTACATTGCTGAATTGCCCAGAGCTTTAAAGGTTAGGTTATTGCTGGCCCAAACTTATGTGCAGCAGCAAAAATTCAGTGAAGCAGATGAACAGCTGAATTATATTCTGCGGTTGGCGCCGGAACATGGCCTGACTAACTATTTAAAAGCCACGGTAGAATATCAAAAACAAGACTATGCTAAAGCCAAAGAGCATATCGATAAAGCGATAAGCGCCCGTTTTACCAACACCCCAAGCCGTATTCTGGCCGGTATTGTTAGCCATCAGCTTGGGCTGGATGCACAAGCCCTAAGCCATTTAACTGCAGTTAAAAACAGCCTGCATACTTACCCCCCCGCTCAGCGCCTGTATACCTTATTGCAATTGCGCGCCGGTGAGGTAAGCGATGCGGCAGCCAGCCTGAGTAACGCCGAGTTTAACGAGCAGGATTTGTCGCTGGTGGCCGGTACGGCCTTTCAACTGATCACTAAAGGTGATGCCAGCCTGGCTGAGGACATTATCAGCCGCTATGAAAATATGGTGAGTGCTCAGGATGGCCGCACACTCAGTACTCTGGGAAGTTTAAAACTGGGGTTACCTAATCGCAGTGCTGAGGGTATTAAAAACCTGGAGCAGGCGTTACTGATGGACCCGAGTTTACATGATACCCGTCTGGTTTTGGCCGGTAGTTATATCCGTCAAAAGCAATTTGATAAAGCAGCAGAACTGGCTGATGAATGGTTAAAAACAGCTGAAACCCGCAATGCCGGTTATAACCTGAAGGCCCTGACCTACTTACTACAGCAAGATCTGGAAAACGGTAAGCTGATGCTGGCCGAAGCGCAAAAAGCCGACAATGAAAACGTGTTTACGATGTATATGCTGGCGGCGGTGGCCCGCGATGAAGATGACATTGCCAAAAGTGATGAACTACTGTTGCAGGCAATTGCTAAACGCTCGGATTATGTACCGGCACTGATAGCCTATTTTGGCTCAATGCAACAACAGGGCAAGGCCGATCTTGGCCTGGCAAAGGTTGAAGAGTCGCACCGAGCGCACCCGGATAACGGTCAGATCCGGATGTTACTGGCAAATTTGTATCAAAGCCGTGGCAGTTTCACTGAAGTACTGGCGATTTTACAACCGATAAGTGATACCCAGCAGCAATTTACCCCAGCCTTTTACACACTGATGGTTAATGCGTATGTCAGAACTGCTCAGTCTGATAAAGGCCTGGCCCTGGCCGAGCGTTGGTATAACACCGACGAGAAAAGTATGCAGGCCGGTTTAGCCTATGCCAACTTATTAGCGAATGCCAAGCGCTATAAAGATGCGATTGTCGTGTTGGATAAACAATTGAAAATACATCAGAAGCATCCGGTACTATTACGTACTAAAATTGCGGCACAATCTGAAGACGGTAATCATCAGGGTGCGCTGGCAACCTATGAATTACTACCAACTGAAATAGCCAACAGTGCTGAAATGTTGTACCACAAAGGGCGTATTCAGATTTTAAATAACCAGATAAGCCCTGGCCTGGCAACCCTGAACCAGTCTTACAACATTAACCCCTTCCCTGCCACAGCGATTGCCATAGCCGGTGCCTACGCTAAAGATATTTCGTTCCGGCGGGCAGTTAACTTTATTGAAGACCATTTTGCCAAACACGGCAAAAACAGCGCCGAGCTGAATGCTTATTACGCTAATTTGTTAATTGAAGACGATGTTAATAAAGCCGTAGCGGTATACAGTGAAATTGTAGAACAAACACCTGGTAGCTTAATTGCGTTAAATAACTACGCCTGGGTGTTGTTGGAAGTTGGCAGAATTGATGATGCCAAAACCTATATTGAGCAGGCACTGAAAATCAACAGCAGACATCCGGATGTTATTGATACCTATGGTAAAGTGTTATTGGCTAAAGGGGAGGCCAGCCAAGCAAAAGCGCAGTTTGAGCAATCTTTAGCTATTCGTCCGAACCATCCGGAAGTGCAGCTGAACCTGGCCGAAGCGATGATTAAAATCGGTGAGCAACAACAAGCCGGCGAGTTACTGGCTGCCATTAAAACAGATAATCTTGATTATCAAAACAGAGCAAAAGCACTGCAGCAGCAAATTGAACAATAGCTGTCAGAAAAACTAACAGTACATGTTGCACAAAGCCGGGGAAACCCGGCTTTTTTGTCGGTTTTTTTTACACACCCAAGTAATGAAAAACCAAACCAATATTTAATTGAATATAATCAGCAACTTAAAAACAGGTACATTGTGGCACGATTAGTGCTTAGTTACTGTAAGTTGCGAATTATCGTAGTAGCTACAAGGAATGAAGTATGACTAAGTTTAAAAAGTTAACCACTCTATTAGGCGCGTCAGTAGTGGCATTATCAGCCTTTACTGCATCAGCCGGTCCGGTAAATATCAATGGCGTTACCTGGGATCCAACTGATCCACTGAGTTTTGCTGCTGATACCAATTTCTTTACCCAGAGCATCATCAGTAATCCAGGTGATACCTTGTCTGGTTGGGGTCGAATTGGCTCAATCAACGGAAATGATCAATCAGACTTTTGTCCTGGCTGTGAGCTAACGTTTGAATTCGGCGGTTTTACTGCATCAAGTATAGTTGCCGGCACACCAACTAACGCAGGCTTTTTTGCACCTGAGTCGTCTACTGGTTGGGTAATTGATGTGGCTTTTGAATTTACTGGCGGTTTTGCCAATTTATGGGTAGATAATTCTCCTGACTTTGATACCAACGATGCTACTACAGCGACTAATGGCAATTTGTGGTTGTCATTAGCTCCAAATTTGGGCTTTGGTGCAAGTTTGATTGCTAATGCTACTATTGCGTTTGATCCAGTTACTAACTCAGTTATTTATGACGAAATAATTTTGGGAATGGGTAGCACTTTCCTGGATGCAACCGGTGGTGCAGCTTTCGATAATTTTGATTTAAACTCACAACGTTACGGTGCAGACGCACGTGTTACCTCACAGTTTGGTTCTTTCATTACACCTGACAACGTGATTCTGAACGCAGTAACTGTACCTGAGCCGGCTTCTCTGGCCATTTTAGGATTGGGTTTACTGGGCATGGGTGCAGTGTCACGCCGTCGCCGTAAAGCCTAATCAGTTAGCTGATAAAAAAACCTCCTGATGGAGGTTTTTTTATGGCTGCGATTTGGGGCAGTTAACGCTGGCGGGCTGATAGCGGCCGGGGCTGATAATATTATGCGGGTCTAGTGCCTGTTTAATTTTGGCGCTGATTTGCCAGAATGGCTGTGTGGCATCGAGCAGGCTGGCCTGCTGCGCCAGATTAAGCCGGTAAGGCACCCAGCCCTGCTTTAACCCTTCACTGACTAACTCGTCCAGGCAGGCTTGCGCCTGAGCCAGGGCGTTATTATCGGCCAGGTTAAACACGATAGGAATAGTACTATCGACAGTATCATGCTTTAAACTGGTAAAGGTGATCATCGGCTCTATGCCATACTTTGGGCAGATGGCCCTGACATGGCCGATAAAAAGCCGCATGGCGTGTTTATCCATCGGAATTAAGGGTGCATACCAGAGTAGCCCGCAACCGTCCTTAGCCGGGTTAAGTTCGCGCCCGCTATCGGCAGTTTGTCCGGCATTTCGCCAGTAAGCCAGCGGCAACGCTACCTGATTAGGGTGCCCACACATAATGTCGATGCCGGCATCCAATGACTGCAGCATTTTACGTTGTTTAGCGGGCATTAAAGCCGGCAGCCGTCGCGACACAAAGCGCCCTGCTTTAACTAACAGGCTATCTGAAAACAACATTCTGCTAGTGTGAGCAGCGGCAAAGTGTTTTACTTCACGCCTTGCAGCCCGCACGACTGACTGCTGGCCGTATAAGGTTCCGGCAATCGTCCAGGCGGGAATATCATAGGTTTTAGCAATATCGGCCAGCTGCTGCTCGCTCATAACGGTATGTTGGGCCGGACCGTTCGGGTTGGCGGCTAGCATGGCCGCGACCCGGCGCTGATCCATCATATTAACTGAGCCCACTACCCCTTCCAGCTTCTGCAAAATGGTAAAAACGATTTGTTGCGCCTGTTCAAACTGATGATCACTGGCAAACTGCAGATAAAAAGCACTAAAGGCTTCCGGGTCGGCTTTTAACCGCAGGCTGATTTCGGTAACAACGGCCAGGTTACTTTGGGTCCATAGCCCGTCTAAGTATGGGCCGACACCATATTTATAGGTTTTATCAATAAAATCGTGGCCACTGGCGTCAAGTTCAGCGACCGCCGAGCGAAACCGGCTGCCATCCGCCAGGTAACCCCGAATACTGTTAACCGCTGCAAAATGGTCGGTATAAGGCGTGATGCCATAGCCTCGCTCCAACGCATTACCCAGTATGCTGCAGCCGGGGCCGGCTCCGGTTACCGGTACCATAAATTTCAATTGCTGCTGATTTAAGTAGTCTCTTAACTGCTGCTGGGTAACGCCTGGCCCTACTGTAAAAATGCCCAAAGTAGCGTTATCGCAGTTAATGGTGTTTAGCCGGGATAAGTCCAGAATAACTGCACTGGCATCATTAGCCCGGGCTGAGGCATAGCCCCAGTTGCGGCCGGTACTGATAGGATGAACTGAAAAAGCCCGGGCACTTTGGCTGACGCTAACGGCAAGCTTTAACACTGCAGCGATATCGTCTTCGCTGCCAATACTTACGACTAACCTCGGTTGCTGGGCACTACCTTCACAATTGAGCTGGTAATTGGCCAACTGTGCCGGCTCTGTGATCAGATAACTGGCTGCACTGAGTATGGGTTGAATCGCCTCGCTAAGCGCGGCGCTGTCCTGACAATGTTGCTGGTTCAATAGCTGGCTCCCAGCTTGCCACTGAAGTTAATACCAAACCGATTATCGCCATCGCCTTTATCCTGAGCAAACAGGTCCCGCTCTATTGACTCAAGCAGACGGGTAAAGCCGGCAGAAATACTGGTGCGGAACATATCCGAGTTAATGTAATAGGCTGCCCGCTTTCCATGATAGTCAATTGGTTTACCCAATTGTCTGAAATTAATACCGATAAAACTTAAACTGCGAGCCAGCCGCGGTTCCATCATGACATAGCCATGAAAGCGGTTTGAGTGAAATCCCATCGCTGCAGCAGACATATACAGACAGACCGCAATATAGGGAAAGCAGCGAAGTTCACTCTCAGAATAGTCTTTTTCATTAAAGGCACCAGTAGCGGCCCCTTTAAACTGGTCAACTGCCCGTTTGCGAAAATTCTCTGGCACGGCTAACCGCGAAATTTCACAAATACTTTCGCGGGGAAAATTCCAGGGAGCAAACTCAGTATCTTCAATAGCATTGGCGCAAAACTTTTCAATAGGCAAAAGTTCATCATCTTTAGCAGAGGTAATGAGTCTGACAGTACCGGCAACAGCATTGGAATTTAGGTGACGGATAAAGCAATGAATTGAACGCAGATCGAACTCGTCAGATTCCTCGTACCCCTCTTTAATATCTTCAAAATGCAACTCTTCACAGTATACCTGATGGCGCAGACGGTATACCTCATGGCGCAGAGCGTCCGTATTAGCAATTTGCGGCCGCAAATATTTAGAAAAATGTGCAGAAATGGTTTTTGCATCATTGCTGGCTAAGCCAGCCATAGCTTTTTTAACCATGCCACCAATTATGGGTTTATCTGCCAGAGCTTTAAGCCGTCTCATAGACCCCTCGTAAGCAATTTTTTATGTCCTTATCACTGCACTCTTCACGACAGTCATTACTGCATTCCCAAAACAGCTGATACTGCTTTGGTCACTACATCACTACGCTTAATTTAGTGTAGATGATCATCAGAGAATATTCTGTTACCAGATTACCACTTAAATGCTTACTTCATGTCGAAATCATGAAACTAAGTAAATAATTCAGCCAGTTTTACCGGCACAATGTCGACGGCCGTTTGATAGCCGATATCATACAGCCACTGTTTTTGCTGTATTGTCATGTCAAAATTGACGGATGAAATTACGCCGGTATTAACTACGATAGTATTGTGCCAGTACTCAGCATGCACATACTCACGCGAAATTGCGTTCATAAACGTTTGTATTAACATATAAATATATGAAAGTACGGGAAAATACCTGCTGGGTGCAATGGGTTTACTATCGGCTTCACTTTTTAAGCGAAAGCAAACCAATGGCAAGCCCTGCTCTGACCAGTCTCTGTGCAATGCATCTTCAGATAAAATAACGCCGTCTGTCATAACATGATGTTCAAACCGTTTAAAAGAGAAAAACAACGGTATAGACATTGAAAAACGGATAGCCTGTGAGACTTTGAGATTTGGGGTTAGTTGCCGACTGAATACAACTGGCCCGCCGCCCTGAATATCCGTCGCCAGGACATGTAAATCAAGCTGTAAATCAACAAACCGCTTGCCCTCAAGAATCTTGTCAAGCCAGGATTCAAAGGCATTCCCATCACTCAAGCCCCCTAAGCGCACAAGCTTGGTAATCGACAAGCCCCGAAATTGTCTGAAATCAGTAGTCATCGCCAACTGATGCATTTGCTGTAGATTCCAGCCGGCAGCATATAATGCTGCAACAATACTGCCACCAGATACGCCAACAATATGCCGGAACTTAAGCCCCTGCTCCTGCAAGGCCTGTAATATTCCAATATAACAAGATAAACGCGTGCCGCCCCCGGACAAAATGGGCACAATTTCCTTTGGCATCAGTAACCTTATCTGTTTAATAATGTTTTCTTATTCAGTATGGGTGAATATCCATAAGTTTTAAACACGACTAGAGCAATTTGTAAACAAATACGCTAGTATGACAAAGTTCACTAAGGAAAGGGAAAGCAACACTGCTATGGTTAAGCACACTTATCTGGCAATTAGTCTGTTACTTTGCAGCACGGTAACTCAGGCCGCTGAGCTTGTTAACACCATATCGCGGGTAAAGCCTTCTGTTGTTGCTATTGGCATTTCTAACCCGACCGGTTCACCACGTATCCGATTAATTGGCAGCGGCTTTGCAGTGGCGCCCGGCAACCGTATTGTCACTAATTATCATGTTATTGCTAATGAGTTGGATGAAGAAAGACTGGAACAGTACGTAGTGCTGTCCGGCCAGGGCGCGACGATTAAAGTGCACCCAGTGCTACAACAGAAAAAAGCCCCTGCCTTTGACTTAGCACTATTAACTATTGCCGAAAAACTACCGGCATTAACGGTAAGCAAAGCACCACTGCTGGCAGAAGGTTCAGCTATTGCTTTTACCGGTTTTCCGATAACCCAGGTATTAGGTTTATACCCGGCTACCCACAGTGGCATTGTCGCCGCACATACGCCGATTGCCATCCCGGTTGATAATTCACGCGTGTTACAGGCGAATATATTAAAACAGCTCGATAAGCCTTATCTCGTGTATCAACTGGATGCTGTGGCCTACCCGGGGAATAGCGGCAGCGCGCTGTATAATCCTGCCAATGGTGAAGTAGTCGGTATTATTAATCAGGTATATATTAAATCGAGTCGGGAAGCCGTTTTAAGCGACCCAAGTGGTATTAGCTATGCCATACCTAGTAAGCACTTGCTCGACTTAATGGTTCAGCCAGACTAGGCCGGCATGAATGACAGACCTATTTAGTTTCGGCATCGAAAAAACCGGCTTTATTATTGCTGTTATAGCCTACTTATTTTTTTTCGGGCTATTGCTAGCCACCCGGGTAACAAATCTACCCAAGTATTTATTGCTGGCGTTGGCGGTTGTCAGCGTATGCTGGGCGCTTTATTATGGCTGGTCTGCTGCCCTGCCATACACTTCCCTGCCATCACATATCATTGAAAGTGCAAAAAATACCATTTTGCTGCTGTTCCTGTTGGCAGCCCTAAACCAGGCGAATACCAGTGTCAGCCGTTTTTTCAAACTCCCCTATGTTGGCGGCCTGTTATTTACCATGCTGGCCTGGCTGGTTCTTTCTACCAGCGACATCTTAAGTGCCAGCAATATTTTTACCGGCTATCTGGCAATCTGCATTCTGCAGCTAGCCTTGCTTGAGGCACTATACAGACGGTCGGGCGCTGCAAAATGGCAATACAAACCTCTGGTTCTGGCTCTCACTGTAACCACCCTGTTCGACTTTGCCTTGCTGGCAGAGTCGGCGTTATTTGGCAGGATTGACGACCAGATATGGCTGGCCCGGGGCTTTGTTTACAGTGCTATGCTGCCATTTATGGTTATTGCTGTTCGCAGAATAGAAGCCTGGGGCATTAACGTCTATATCTCACGGGATATCGTCCTGCAAAGCTCGCTGGTGCTCGGTGCCGGTGTGTATTTATGTCTGCTGGCCATCGCCGGCTTTTACATTCGCTATTTTGGCGGTAGCTGGTCTAACTTAATTCAGGCAACCTTTATTATTCTCGGCGTTGCTATCCTTATTTTTCTGATGTTGTCAGGCACGGTAAGACGCCAACTAAAAGTTTTTATTGAAAAACATTTTTTTGCCAACAAATTTGATTACCGTGAAAAATGGTTATTGCTGACCCGGACGCTACAGAAGATAGACATTACTCAACCAGGTCATTACCAGAGCCTGTTGCAGGCCTGGCTTAACAGTATCGGCTACAGCCGCGGTGCAATTATCAAATTCAAAGCCGACAACAGCATCAGTACACTTGCACTGTATCAGCGAGCAGCATTACAAGCTGATGAGTTGCAACTGCTGACCGACTATCAGCAGTTTTACCAACAACGGAACTGGCTGGTCGATTTATCTGATATCAGCGATCCTTTTGTGCAGCGGGCACTGGTTGAAAAATCGGTGGATATTCAGTTTATTATTCCTATTCAAACGAAAGAGCAACTTTGGGGCCTGTGTATTATGAACGCACCCAAAGTGAATAAACTGAAAATGAACTGGGAGCTTCGTGATTATTTATCGCTGGTATCAGAACAAATATCCAGCCAGTTATTGCTGATGCAGGCCAGTCAGACCCTCAGCGAAAATGCCCAGTTTGTTGCTTTTAGCCGCATGTCTGCTTTTGTGGTGCATGATCTGAAAAATGTTAAAGCCCAAATCGATCTTATCCTGAAAAATGCGGTTAAGCACCGGGCCAACCCGGAGTTTATTGACGACAGCTTCAGCACTATGGCAGCTATGCAGCAACGGTTACAGAATATGCTTAACCAGTTGAGTAACAAAAGATCTGAACAACAAACTGTACGCGAAGTATCTGTCGCTCACATGATACAGGATGTAATCACTAGCCGCTGTTCAGTGCGTATGCCAGTGCCACTATTACGAATTAAACAAGACTGTACTGTCACCATAGATAAGGACCGCTTCAGTAGTGTGCTATATCATTTGATTGACAATGCGCAGCACGCCACCGAAGAAACAGGTGAGGTGGTAGTAACCCTAGCCTGTGAAGATGACAAGCTTATCCTGACTATCGCGGACACGGGCTGTGGGATGAGTGATGATTTTATAAAGTACAGGCTTTTTAAAGCCTTTGACTCTACCAAAGGTAATGCCGGTATGGGAATTGGTGCACATGATGCCCTGCATTTTATTGAGCAACAGGGCGGACAACTTAATGTCAGCAGCATACCTGGCAAAGGGACTACATTTACGGTGCGACTTCCGCTAAAATCAATAGCAGATACGATCTGTAATATCGAATCAGTAATACAAGGAATGTAATATGAATACCGTGTTAGTCGTCGAAGACGACATCGGCATCCAAAAGCAATTAAAATGGAGCCTTAGTGACTATGAACTGGTATTTGCAGAAGATAAAGCTACTGCGATGACCCAGCTACGCCGTTACGAGCCAATTGTTGTTACGCTTGATTTAGGCTTACCACCTGACCCGGCTAACGCCTCTGAAGGTTTGGCTTGCCTGGCGGAGATCCTGGCCACCCAACCAAACTGCAAGGTTATAGTGCTGACCGGCAATACTGACAACGAACATGCCCTTAAAGCTATTGCCCTTGGCGCTTATGACTACTATCAAAAGCCGATTGATGCTGATGTACTTAATATTATTATTCAGCGTGCTTTTAAACTGGCCGAGCTGGAACATGAAAACCTGGCTTTGAAAGCCAGTAATAGCGCTCAACTTGATATTCTCGGTAACAGCGAAGCTATGAACAAAGCATGCCGTACCGTAGAGAAAATAGCACCAACTGAGATTACCACCTTATTATTGGGTGAAAGCGGCACTGGTAAAGAAGTATTCGCCAGGGCCATACATAAGCAAAGCCCCCGAGTTAATAAACCTTTTGTAGCAATAAACTGCGCATCAATACCTGAAAATTTGCTGGAGAGTGAGCTTTTTGGTTACGAAAAAGGCGCCTTTACAGGCGCCAATAAAACCACGTTGGGTAAAATTGAGTGTGCTAATGGCGGAACCTTACTGCTGGATGAAATTGGTGATATGCCGCTTAGCCTGCAGGCAAAAATGTTGCGCTTTTTACAAGAGCGGGTTATCGAACGTATTGGCGGCCGGCAGGAACTGGAAGCAGATGTCAGAGTGATCTGCGCTACCCACCGCAATCTGGCAGAAATGGTTGCCGGCAAAACATTTCGGGAAGATTTGTACTACCGAATTAGCGAAATTACCCTGACTATTCCACCACTACGTGATCGTGGTCACGATATAATTATTATCGCTAAAGCGCTATTAACGAAGTTTAACCAGGAGTATCACTCTCAAGTACATGGTTTTACTGATAATGCTATTCGGGCTATGCTGGCTCACAACTGGCCGGGCAATATCCGTGAACTACAAAACAAACTAAAATCAGCTGTGATTCTGGCAGATAATAAGCTAATTGACGCAACTGATCTTGGTTTAAACAGCTGTGGCCACGACAAAATGGCAACCTTACGCAAAGTTCGGGAGTTAGCAGAGACTCAGGCTATTCGTCATGCTTATAACGTTGCCAATACTAACTTATCCAAGACGGCGGATTTGTTGGGGATCACCCGTCCAACCTTGTATGCGCTTATAGATAAATATCGGCTGCACGACCTGCGCCATACCGAGCAAGAGCACTAACCTGCTATTCAAAAATAAAAAAAACCCGCAAAATGCGGGTTTTTTTATAAGCGAAAAACTACAGACTGATGCCCTTAGTTTTAGCACGATCTTTTATGTAAGATTCCCAGCTGCGCACTTGACGTGAGGTAGACGGGTCTTTCTTAGCGTTCTGCAAAGCAGCGTAAGCTTCCTTGTATTTACCCTGATAGAAGTATGCTTCCAGGATGTTCATGTAAATACTTCCAGGACGGTCAGCATCACGACTTAGCGCAGCGTCAAATGCAGTAATAGCATCGGGGTAACGCTGAATCGACATTAACGCCATACCCTGACGACGGTAAGCATCAGACTCGTTAGTTAGCTTAGCCAGCTCACCATAGTATTCAGCGGCTTTTTTAAACTCACGGGCCGCCTGATAATTTGATGCGATAGCAGCGAGCATAGTCCGATCTTTCTTAATCTGACCACTCTTTAAATGCTTTTCATAAATTGAAGCCGCTTTATATGGAATGCTATTGTTTGCATACATCTGGCCCAATGCCCTGAACTCAGACTCTTTCTCAAGATAGCCCTGTGCATAAGCAATTTGAAAAGCACTTAACGATTTAGCATAGTCTTCAACCAGTGTGTAGAAATTACCCAGATAGCCCCAATAGGTTTTCTCTTCGGGGAATAACTGCACCATAGTTTCAACCGTTGCTACCGTTTCGGGATAACGCTTCAGCTCATAAAAAGAACCCATTTTCATCAAATAATGATTCTTATTAGGCTCATCATTAAAACGAATGGCGTTATCCGCAGCCGGAATGGCTTTATCAAACTCGCCTAACTGGTAATGAGCCTGAGCTATCCGAAAGTGAACATCGGCATTATTTTCACCGGTAAAGCGCAACCAACGGTTGTAGCTTTCAATGGATGCCTTAAACTTGTTGTCCTGAATTTGAAGATCAGCCAGCAGTTTTAATGCTGCAGCCTGATCAGCA
Source organism: uncultured Chromatiaceae bacterium (assembly GCA_963975465.1). GTDB lineage: Bacteria > Pseudomonadota > Gammaproteobacteria > Enterobacterales > Alteromonadaceae > Alishewanella. The sequence goes on along the minus strand of CAXBHB010000001.1, from coordinate 289,917 downwards.
TAACCCAGGATGTCGGGTTTAACCGCCATTTCCAGATACTTTAATGCTTGAGTAGGATCTTTAAAGGCATAAATATTACCTAAGAACCGGTTTAAAAATGCTTTGTCAAAGTCGCCACTGGGATCAGCATCAAGCAAAACAGCTATTGCTTCATCCAGTTTTTCTTCGTTGTATAGCTCCAACGCTTTCGTAATTACCCGACCTACCCGCTCGCCAGGTAACTGGGTTTTAGCGTTTTTGCGCGCTTCAATCCGCTCCCGGTCAGCCGCAGTTAAATCCTGCGCCACGACCGGCAACGAAAATATACTGAAGCTCGCTGCAAACACTAAACTGGAAGTTAATAACGTAAGTTTTTTCATAGTTAACCTCCTGCCATATCAAGGGTAAAGTCTAGCTGCACTTGCTGGCCTGGTTGCTGCTGAGCTTTGCCGTCTACCACTTTCGGACTGTATTTCCAACGACGAAGTGCCCTGATCGCTTCCCGGTCAAATACCCGACGCGGTTCGGCTTCAATAACTTCGACGTTATCAACACTACCGTCTTCCATAATAGTAAAGCTCAAACGAACCCAACCTTGCAAGCCATCACGAGCTGCTTGCACCGGGTAGCGCGGTTCGATTCGCACTATGGGTGTAGCGTCACCGTCACGCAGTAACGACCCTGGCTCATTAAGGCCTACGTTAGCACCTAAATCCATACCGGGCATATTAAAACCGACGGCACCAGCAGTATTCGTCTGCTGAGGTTCAGGCTCTGGCGTTTTTGGCGGCTCAGCCGGTGGTGGTGGTGGTGGTGGCGGTGGTGGCCGCCGCACCTGTGTATCTGAATCAGGCGGCGTAGTGTTGATTTCAACAACAATACGCTCTTGCTCAGGCGCCCGACGTTTGTCGCTGCTTTGAATAAGCAGCGCCATAATCAGAAACAACAGAAACGTTACCACTGCACCGATAATTAACGATGTTAGGAAACGCATCATAATCAGTTTTTCTCCCCGGCAATGGTAATTATAAGCGACTGGTCAGCAGCTTTAACCTGATCCATTACTTCCATTACTACGCCGTGTTTAGCGCCAACATCAGCCTGCAGAATAATAGTATCTGTTGGTGATTCAGCTCTTAAACGTTCAATGTTGGCAGAAACCCGCTCAATATCAACCATCCGCTTATCCATCCATACTTCGCCATTCTCACGAATAGCGATAAAGATAGTTGCTGATGGCTTCTGCTGGGCCTGGGTTGCTTCCGGCTTGTTTACATCAATACCGGCCTCTTTTACAAAAGAAGTCGTTACGATGAAGAATATCAACATAATGAAAACGATATCCATCATCGGCGTGATGTCGATTGCCGCTTCCTCGTCTTCACGAATACGTTTACGTGCCATAAAATTCTCTCTTAATGATGCGGTAAGCTGTCAACGAGATCTGCTTTTTCCCGTTTCACTTTCACTTCCAGCCGCGAACTGAAAAACAAACCTGATAACGCTGCAACCATACCCGCCATTGTCGGAATTGTTGCCATCGAGATACCGGCTGCCATAGTACGCGGGTTACCGGTACCTTGCGTTGCCATAATATCGAATACAGCTATCATGCCAGTTACCGTGCCTAACAAACCTACTAATGGACACATTGCAACCAGGGTTTTAATCAGTAACATCCGCTGATCAAGGTCATTTGTCGCCTCAGAAATCCAGGTATCACGGATTTTATGAGCATACCAGGACGTGGTATCTGCTCTGGCATCCCATCTGGCAATAATATCCTGTTTAATTTTAGGAAACACTGCCGAAACGTACCAGTAGCGCTCTAACATCAAAAACCACATGATGAAGAGGACCACGGCAACAACGTATAATACGTTGCCACCGGTATGAATAAAATCCTGTACCGATTCCCACAGCCCTACTAGCTGGGTCATCATCAGGCGTTCTCCTTCTCCGCGTGAGCAGCAACAATACCTGCGCTTTGCTCATCCAGCACGTGTAAAATAGATTTCGCTTTAGCTTGCACGATACTGTGTACAAACAATAATGGTAAGGCAGCAATCAGACCCAGGGCAGTGGTTACCAACGCCAGAGAGATTGAGCCGGCCATCAGTTTCGGGTCGCCAGTTCCGTACAAAGTAATTTGCTGGAACGTCAGAATCATACCGATAACTGTACCTAACAGACCCATTAATGGTGCTACAGCGGCAAACAGCTTGATTAAGCCGATACCACGGTCAATGCTGGGGGTTTCACGTAAGATAGCTTCATCCAGCTTCAGTTCCAGGTTCTCTACATCAGCAGAACGGTTCTGGTGGTAAACATTCAGGATACGGCCCAGTGGGTTGCTGTCTGACGGGTTGGCCAGGTTTTTAAGCTGCGAGCGCATTTTGCCACCCACTACTGTTAACACCAGGAAACGCTCAAGAGCAATCAGTAAACCAATAAACAGAAGTACTGTAATCAGGTAACCAACTGTACCGCCCTGATGATAGTATTCCATTAAAGTACTACGCTGTTGGTTCAAACGCAGTAAGCTGTTGCCTTTAGTCGGGTCAACATATAGACCAGCTAACTCACCTTTAGCGGCACTGTGATACTCAGCAACAGAATTGTGAATTTTAGACTGTGGCTGACGACCTAATGGTTGGATTTGGTCAGTATCTACGTTACGAATCAAGTACTGATCAGCAGTAGTCAGGTGGAAAGCACCAAAACGGGTAACCCGCTCAGTAGAGCTGCCGCCATCTAACTTAACTACTTCAGCATCAAACTGAGCAATTTTTGCTGACTCAGTCATTTCAGTCAGCATGGCGACCCATAGATCTTCCATCTGGCTTAATGTCGGTAATTCAGTTGCAGCAGCAATGGCACGAAGGGGTTCTTCACGGCCCGGATACTGTGCGCTGATTAAAGAACTGGTGATAACGCCGATGGCCTGGTTAGCAGACTGACGAACCACACCAAACACTTCACCCATAGTACCCTGAGCGCTTTCCAGCTCCTGGATTTTCTGAGCAATTAAGATATCGTTATCAGAATAAGCTTTAGCAAGACGATTGCCGCGCGCCTCTTCATCCGCGAATTGCTTCTTAGCGGTGTTTAATAATGCTTGTTTATCAGCACGCTCTGCCAGGAATGCACGCTCACGCTCCTGGTTCATCCGGCCTTCTACAGCACGTTCTTTTTTAATTTGCTCTAATAGCTGGTCTAGCTGAGCGGTGTTTGCTGCAGCGTTAAATGCCACTGATGCAGATAATGTAACCGCAGCAGCAACCACCAATGTTTTAATAGCCTTTCTCATTTATTCTTACTCCGCTGCGAAAAGTGGTACACGGTCCATATCAGGGGTCGCTTCACGACGCGACATCTTGATAAGGTTCGTGATTGAATTCATATAAGAATCAGGTAGCTTTTCCCAGCCTTTTGTTTCTTTGTTGTAAGCCCAGGCTGCATTGCCGTCTAATGACTGTGCAACTAACGCCAGGCGTCCTACGCTTAAGTAGTCAACAGTAATATCCTGACCTTCAAAATTCAGGGTACCCTGGAAAGCAGCCATCTCAGTGCCGTAACCCATTTCGATGCTGTAAGCTTCGAGGATTTGACGATATTGCTCTGAACGCTGCACGTCTGAACGTTCCATCAACTCACGTAACTTTTCAACCCGCTCTAAACGACGCTCAGTACGCAGTGGGATATCAGCGTTAACAAATTGTTCTAACGCATCAATCATGCGGAACATCAGTGGCACAGTACCCTTGTTGGTATTTTCAAGGTCGTCCATCTGGCGCTGTAATGAATTAATCTGGCGCTGTTGGTCGTTAACCAGCGTCTGCAAAAAGTCGTTGTAAACTTTTAAATTTTCAGTTTGTACAACCACTACCCGATACTCACCCAGTAATTCCTGAGTTTGCTCGTAAATAGTGTTGATTTTTTCCTGAGACTGCACGGCAGCACGTTGGATCTGGCTATTAGCCTGGTGTAAATCTTTTAAGTCTGTTGCAGCGGCAGAGCCAGCAAAAGCTAAGCTGCCAGCCAATGCTGAGGCAACAAGACTCTTTTGAATTTTTTTGTTAAACATAGTTCCCAACCAATTATTGCTGATTAACGTAACCTGATTAGAGTAAGGGCCTATTCTGAAATACAGAGACAATAAGCCCTCGGTTAGAGGGTAAACCGTCCGCATCATTGCAGTTAAAATACTGGTTGTCAACAGCATAAAGCTGCCTAACCATGCACGTTACCGCCATGTTTAGCGCGATTTATCACCAATTTTATGCGTCATTAAAGCGATACTTGTTAGTATTTAATGACTCATTAAATTTTATGGTTATTTTATATGCGGCGTTAGTTTACCAGCACCATATAAATCAACCATAGTATCCAGCGACAGTGGCTTTATTCTGCTACCATTGCCGGCACAACCAAACGCTTCGTAACGGGCAATACAAATGTCAGCCATTGCCTTCACCGAAGCCTGTAAATATTTACGGGGGTCAAACTCGGCCGGATGTTGCGCCAGGTATCGACGAATTGCTCCGGTTGACGCCAATCGTAAATCGGTATCGATATTAATTTTACGCACCCCAAACTTAATGCCCTGTTGTATTTGAGCTACCGGAACACCATAAGTTTCAGGGATCTTACCACCGTACTCATTTATTACTTCCAACCAGTCTTGTGGTACCGACGATGAACCATGCATCACCAGATGGGTATCAGGGATCCGTTGGTGAATGGCTTTAATACGATCAATCGCCAGAATATCATCTGTAGGCGGCCGGCTGAACTTGTAGGCCCCATGCGAGGTACCACAAGCTATAGCTAACGCATCCACCTGCGTTTCCCGCACAAACTGTGCGGCCTCTTCCGGATCAGTCAGCATTTGATCGTGGGTTAAAACACAATCAGCGCCAATACCATCTTCTTCCCCCGCTTCGCCGGTTTCCAGCGAGCCTAAACAACCTAACTCACCCTCCACTGAGACACCACAAGCGTGCGCTACTTCAACAACCTTGCGGGTCACATTGACGTTGTAGTCATAATCCATTGGCGTTTTACCATCTTCGCCCAGTGAACCATCCATCATTACTGACGAAAAGCCCAGTTGAATAGAGCGCTGACAAACGGCCAATGACGTGCCATGGTCCTGATGCATGACCACCGGGATGTGCGGAAACTCTTCCACTGCTGCCAATATCAGATGCCGCAAAAAAGGAGCCCCCGCATATTTACGGGCACCTGCTGAAGCTTGCACGATAACCGGGCTGTCCGTTTTATCAGCGGCCAGCATGATGGCTCGCATTTGTTCCAGGTTGTTTACGTTAAATGCCGGTACGCCGTAGCTAAACTCTGCGGCGTGGTCGAGCATTTGCCGTAATGATATCAGTGCCATGTAAGCCTCTCTTTTATACTAAGGTACAGTTTGTAGGTAAAATGTTTTGTTTATTATTTTGTGAATTTTTTATGACGCTCAGATTTTATGCTTTATTTGCACGCTGCTCGAGAATCGCGACCGCCGGCAAGGTTTTACCTTCCAGAAATTCCAGAAAAGCTCCGCCACCTGTAGAGATGTATGACACATCGGCAGCAATGCCAAACTTGTCGATAGCCGCGAGGGTATCACCACCGCCAGCTATAGAAAAAGCGTCGCTTTGGGCTATAGCTTCAGCCAGTGCTTTGGTACCGGCAGCAAATTGCTCAAATTCGAACACGCCTACCGGGCCATTCCAGACGATAGTACCGGCATTTTTTATCATGTCCGTTAGCTGGCCGATAGTTGCCGGGCCAATATCAAAAATCATTTCAGTACTGGCGACATCAGAAACCAACTTCAGATTGGCCGGGGTCTGTTCACTAAACTCTTGCCCCACAACTACATCGGTCGGCACCGGAATAATTGCACCGCGCGCTTTGGCCTGAGCAATCAGACGGCTTGCCTCCGGGATAAGATCGGGTTCATACAAAGATTTGCCCACGTTATTACCTTCGGCAGCAATAAAAGTGTTGGCAATACCGCCACCGACAATCATCTGATCGACCAAACCTGATAGTGATTCTAACACAGTCAGTTTAGTTGATACTTTAGACCCCCCTACGATAGCCAGTAGTGGTCGCTTAGGGTTTTTCAGTGCCGCAGTTAACGCATCGAGCTCCGCCACCAGCAAGGGTCCGGCGCAGGCAACCGGGGCAAATTTCGCCACACCATGGGTTGAAGCCTGAGCCCGGTGAGCCGTTCCGAACGCATCCATCACAAACACATCACATAAAGCAGCAAGCTGCTTCGCTAATTGCTCATCATTTTTTGCTTCACCGCTGTTAAAGCGCACGTTCTCAAATACCACCAGTTCGCCGGCTTCGACCGACACACCCTGTAAATAATCCTGGGCCAACCGCACCGGTACCTGCAACGCCTCTGCCAGATAATCTGCAACCGGTTGTAACGAGGCTTCCTTCGCAAACACGCCTTCTTCGGGACGGCCCAGATGCGACATCACCATCAACTTTGCACCTTGCGCCAGCGCCTGCTTCAGGGTCGGCAGAGCGGCTCTTAAACGGGCATCTGAGGTTACCTTACCGTCTTTAACCGGCACATTTAAATCTTCGCGAATTAGTACCCGCTTCCCTGCTAAATCCAGATCACTCATCCGAATTACATTCATTAATTGCTCCTTGTCAAAAATTCTGTTGCGACATGGCCTGTGCCGTGTCGAGCATACGATTGGCAAAACCCCATTCGTTATCACACCACACCAGACATTTTACCAGGCGCTTATGACTAACCCGGGTTTGCGAGCCATCAACAATGCAGGAATGCGGGTTATGGTTAAAATCTACCGAGACCAGTGGTTCTTCAGTATAATCCAGAATACCTGCCAGACTGGTAATACCGGCTTGTTGCAATACCGCATTTACTTTCGCAATACTGACATCTTGGTGCAAGGTAACGCTTAAATCCATGGCCGTAACGTTTACCGTTGGCACTCGTACCGCGATGGCTTCAAAGCGACCGGCAAATTTCGGCAATATGCGCTCTATACCCAGTGCCAGCTTGGTATCAACCGGAATAATAGACTGACTGGCAGCCCGGGTTCGTCGTAAGTCAGGATGATAGGCATCTATTACTTGTTGATCATGCATAGAGGCATGAATAGTAGTAATGGTACCGCTTTCTACCCCAAAATGTTGATCCAACACCTGGATAACCGGCACAATACAATTTGTGGTGCAAGAACCGGCCGAAATCACTGTCATCTCAGGGGTGAGCAAATGTTGATTAATGCCATAGATTATAGTGGCATCAATATCGGTATCTGCCGGATGTGAAAACAACACTTTTTTTGCACCTGCAGTCAGGTGCCAGTTGGCGTGGTCGCGGCTATGAAACACACCGGTGCATTCCAGCACAACATCGATATCCAACTCAGCCCATGGCAATTCCAGCGGATCAGCTTCGCTGTATAAGTTAATTTGATCCCCCGCCACCCGGATGCCACCAGAAAAGGATTCAACCTTGCAGCCAAAACGGCCATGCGAGGTGTCATATTTCAGTAAATGAGCAACACCTTTGGCATCAGCCAGCTCGTTTATAGCCACTACCTGTAACTGCTGTTGCCAACCATTTTCATAAATTGCCCGCAAAATATTGCGGCCAATGCGGCCGAAGCCGTTAATTGCCAGTTTAATTGCCATAACACCACATAAAAGTGGGACCGCTAAGCGGCCCCGGGTTTGCACAAATGCTAAAAATTAACTGTTAAGTTGTTTGCCGGCAGCCTGCACTACGGCAGCAACCGTAATACCGAAATGGCTGAACAGCTGCTCGGCCGGCGCAGACTCACCAAAGCTGGTCATGCCGATTATATCGCCATTCAGGCCAACATATTTATACCAGCTGTCTACAATTCCGGCTTCAACCGCTATTCGTTTGGACACCGCAGATGGCAACACAGTTTCACGGTAGCTGGCATCCTGAGCATCGAATACATCGGTTGATGGCATCGAAACGACCCGTACCTGCTTGCCCTGCTCTGTCAGGGTTTTTGCTGCCTGTACCGCCAGCTCTACCTCGGAACCGGTCGCAATAATGATCAGCTCTGGCTGTTTTTCACTGTCTAGCAGCACATAACCACCGCGTCTGATATTACTGACAGTTGCTGCATCACGTTGCTGCTGCACCAGATTCTGCCGGCTGAAAATTAATGTGGTTGGGCCGTCATTGCGCTCAATTGCTGCCTGCCAGGCAACTGCAGATTCTACCTGATCACAAGGGCGCCAGTTCATTAAGTTAGGCGTAGCGCGTAAACTAACCAGCTGCTCTACCGGCTGGTGTGTAGGGCCATCTTCGCCCAAACCAATTGAATCGTGAGTATAGACAAAGATCACCCGCTGCTTCATTAATGCTGCCATCCGCACGGCATTGCGGGCGTATTCCATAAACATTAAGAAAGTGGCACCATAAGGCACAAAACCACCATGCAGGGCGATGCCATTCATCATCGCCGACATGCCAAATTCACGCACGCCATAATAAACATAGTTACCACTGGCATCTTCCGCGGTCAGCGGTTTAGAGCCCGACCAGATAGTCAGGTTAGAACCCGCTAAATCAGCAGAGCCACCTAACATTTCCGGTAGCATCGGTCCAAACGCATTCAGGGCATTTTGCGAGGCTTTGCGACTGGCAATCGTTGCTGGGTTCGCCTGCAGTTTTGCGATATAGGCCTGTGATTGCTCAGCCCAGTTTGCCGGCAGCTCACCTGCGGTTCGGCGACTGAACTCGGCAGCAAGTTCCGGGTAAGCTCGCTGATAGGCACTGAACAAGGTATTCCACTGCTGCTCAGCCGTTGCGCCCTTCTCATGCCCACTCCAGGCGGCATAAATATCATCCGGAATTTCAAACGGTCCATGTGGCCATTGCAAATAGTCACGGGAAGCGGCTATTTCAGCATCACCTAAGGGTGCACCGTGACAATCGTGACTGCCGCCTTTGTTTGGTGAACCATAACCAATAACGGTTTTACAGCAGATCAGGGTAGGTTTATCGGATTGGGCTTGAGCCTCAGCAATTGCCGCTTTAACTGCATCGCTGTTGTGGCCATCAACATTTGCAATAACGTGCCAGCCGTAGGCTTTAAAACGCGCCGGTGTGTCATCGGTAAACCAACCTTCAACATGACCGTCGATTGAAATGCCATTATCATCCCAGAAGGCAATCAGTTTGTTCAGCCCCAGGGTGCCAGCCAGTGAGCAAGCTTCATGGGAAATCCCTTCCATCAGGCAGCCGTCGCCTAAAAACACATAAGTAAAGTGGTTAACAATATCAAAGTCGGCTTGGTTAAACTGGGCTGCCAGCGCTTTTTCAGCTAATGCCATGCCAACCGCATTGGTAATACCCTGCCCTAAAGGTCCGGTAGTCGTTTCAACGCCCGGTGCATAACCATACTCCGGGTGGCCCGGTGTTCTTGAATGCAACTGACGAAATTGCTTTAAATCGTCAATGCCTAAATCATAGCCGCTGAGGTGCAACAGTGAATACAGCAGCATAGAGCCATGACCATTTGACAATACAAAACGGTCACGATCGGCCCAGGCCGGGTTTGCAGGGTTATGCTTCAGAAAATCACGCCAGAGTACTTCAGCAATATCCGCCATGCCCATCGGGGCGCCGGGGTGGCCTGATTTTGCTTTTTGAACGGCATCCATACTTAAGGCACGGATGGCATTGGCGAGTTGTTTACGAGATGGCATTGTAGCTCCTGCTAATGACGTCAAAGGTGACCGTATAAAATATCGGCCTTATTTTCACTTACTGCCGCCCAGATGGCAAATGATTATCTAGGCGGGAAATTAATTTAAGAAATAACTGATCGCACTGTTAACTTTACCGTAAACTTTGGCATTAAAGACGTCTGGGCGTCAAATATTACTAGCCAAGGCCGGTCTGTTTTACTAAAATAAGCGGCTATTTTTCTGGCGGCAACGTCATGCCTGACTTTCAGGACTGACAGAATAGTAAATTGGCCCCAGCGTGATGAATTAACCAACTTTGGTGGAACACAACAGATGGCACAACATATTTTTACTTCTGAGTCGGTATCTGAAGGACATCCGGATAAAATCGCCGATCAAATTTCTGACGCCGTATTAGATGCAATTCTGGAACAAGACCCTAAGGCCCGTGTTGCCTGCGAAACCTTTGTTAAAACCGGCATGGTGCTGGTTGGTGGTGAAATTACTACCACGGCCTGGGTAGATATTGAAGAGCTGACCCGTAAGACGGTGCGTGAAATTGGTTATACCCATTCTGATATGGGTTTTGATGCCGATTCTTGTGCCGTTTTAAACGCGATTGGTAAACAATCGCCTGATATTAATCAGGGTGTAGATAAAACCGACCCACGCGAACAAGGTGCCGGCGACCAGGGTTTAATGTTTGGCTATGCCAGCAATGAAACCGACGTATTGATGCCAGCGCCGGTAACCTATGCTCACCGCCTGGTGCAGCGTCAGGCTCAGGTAAGGAAAGACGGTACCCTGCCCTGGTTACGCCCGGATGCAAAATCGCAGTTAAGTTTTATTTATGAAGACGGTAAACCGGTGGGTATTGATGCAGTAGTGTTATCTACCCAGCACTGCGACACTATCAGCACCGAAAATTTACGTGAAGCAGTGATGGAAACCATTATTAAGCCGGTTTTACCCGCTGAATGGTTAACCAAAAGCACCAAATATTTTATTAACCCCACTGGCCGTTTTGTTATTGGTGGGCCGATGGGCGACTGTGGTTTAACGGGTCGTAAAATTATCGTTGACACATACGGCGGTATGGCCCGCCATGGTGGTGGGGCGTTCTCAGGTAAAGACCCGTCAAAAGTTGACCGTTCGGCGGCCTATGCGGCGCGTTATGTGGCTAAAAACATTGTAGCGGCCGGCCTGGCCGATCGCTGTGAACTGCAGGTATCTTATGCGATTGGTGTTGCTGAGCCGACCTCGATCAGCCTGGAAACTTTCGGCACCAGTAAATTGTCTGAAGATCAACTAATTAAGCTGGTTCGTGAGCACTTTGACCTGCGCCCCTATGGCCTGATTGAAATGCTGGACCTGGAGCGGCCAATCTACGGCGCTACCGCAGCATATGGTCATTTTGGCCGCAGTGAGTTTCCGTGGGAGCAAACGGATAAAGCCGATTTGCTGCGCCAATACGCCAAATAGTCGTTGCAAGACGACGGGCAAAAAAGAGAGCTTAGGCTCTCTTTTTCTTTTTAAATTGGCACTTCAGCTTATTTTCCGCTTACCTGCCCCAGCGTTTTGTGTATGATAAAGGCGTTTTACCTTCCAGGGTTAAGTTGCCGGCATTGGCGGCTGACAAATAAAAAGATAAGAATGAGAAAAAGTCAGAGGAAAATCTATGTCTGAACAAGCTACTGCCGTCGAGAAAAACGGCTGGATGAATCGTGCGCTCAATACCATAGAAGTGGTCGGGAACAAATTACCCGATCCCGCGGTACTGTTTGCCCTGTTGATGGTAATTGTCTGGGTGCTATCCTGGCTTTTGTCCGGGGTCAGCTTTACTGAACTTCATCCAAAAACCGGTGAAGCCATCCAGATTGTAAACTTATTATCTGGCGAAGCGTTAACCAACTTCTCATCAAGCATCGTCAATACTTTTGTTACGTTTCCGCCACTGGGTGTTGTGCTGGTCGCGATGTTAGGTTTAGGTGTAGCCGAATATACCGGCTTTATTAACGCCGGCCTACGCTCCATTTTATCGGTTACCCCCAAAATGTTGCTGACACCTGTGCTGGTTGCAGTGGGTATTTTAAGTCATGTTGCCGTCGATGCCGGTTATGTACTGGTTGTGCCGCTTGGCGCAGTTATATTTTATGCAGCCGGCCGCCACCCATTAGCGGGTATCGCGGCAGCCTTTGCCGGTGTTTCCGGCGGCTTTTCTGCAACTTTTTTTGTGCCGTCCAGTTTAGACCCGTTGCTGGCTGGTTTAACCCAGGCTTCTGCGCAAATTATGGACCCGACCGTTACAGTCAACCCACTTAACAACTACTTCTTTACTACGGCATCAACCTTTTTAATTGTCGCTATCGGCTGGTTTTTAACCGATAAAGTAATAGAGCCGCGCTTAAAAGCGACTAAAGTAGACGGTGATACCTCGCAAATGGTGACAATGGAAGCCTTAACGCCCGCCGAGTCTCGTGGTTTAAAAGCGGCTGGTATTTCAATGCTGGCCGTTATTGGTCTGTTAGTACTGAGCATAGTGTTACCGGAAACCACACCATGGGCCGCCAAACCTGAAGATGTCTTACCTGGCGTCAACCCTCTGCTGACAGCAGCCGCACCGTTGATGAAGTCGATTGTTACTATTATTTTCGTGTTTTTTCTGGTGCCGGGTATTGTTTACGGTTATGTCTCAGGTACGGTAAAAAACCACCGCGACGTGGTTGCCGGGATGAGTCATGCCATGAGCGGCATGGGTTACTACATTGTTATGGCTTTTTTCTGTGCCTTGTTTTTATACGCGTTCAGCCAGTCTAATCTGGGTGTACTGATGGCGTTAAAAGGCGCAAATGCCCTTAAAGCAATGGGCTTGCCGCTGGGTATGACTCTGGTGGGTATTGTGTTCTTATCGGGCTTTGTCAATTTAGTCGTCGGTTCTGCTTCAGCTAAATGGGCATTAATTGGTGCGATTATGGTGCCGATGCTAATGGAGCTGGGTATTTCACCCGATCTTACCCAAGCTGCGTACCGGGTAGGTGATTCATCCACCAATATCATTACCCCGCTACTGCCCTATTTCCCGCTAATCGTGGTGTTCTGTCAGAAGTATGTTAAAAATAGCGGTATTGGCACCCTGGTTGCGTTAATGCTGCCGTTCTCAGTGGCCATGCTGTTATTGTGGACTACGTTCCTGCTTGGTTTCTGGGCCCTGGGCCTGCCACTTGGTATTGACTCAAGTTATGAGTACCTGCCAGGCAAGTAACATTAAATTTTGTTTACTCGTCAAAGCCGCTGCCATTGCAGCGGTTTTTTATTTTGGAAAGCGATATTCCCTGCTACCATTAAGCACTTTTATGCCGGAGCAGTTGCCATGCGCATACCCCGAATTTATTCGCCCCAAACCTTTACCCTGAATACGCCTATGCCGCTGGATGACGACGCCGCCAACCATGTTGGCCGGGTATTACGTATGCAACCCGGCCAGCAATTACAATTGTTCAACGGTGACGGCAATAATTATTCAGCCACCATTACTGATGTCAGCAAAAAGCAGGTAACCATTACCATCAGTGACGCTGTTAATAATCAGGTCGAGTCGCCGCTAAACATTCATTTAGGTCAGGCGATATCACGCGGTGACCGGATGGACTTTGCCATTCAAAAAGCAGTTGAACTCGGGGTGACCGACATTACCCCCCTGTTTACGGTGCGTTGCGGGGTAAAGCTTGACGGTGACAGGCTAACAAAACGTAATGAGCAATGGCAGAAAATTGCCATTAGCGCCTGTGAGCAAAGCGGCCGTAGTGTTGTGCCACGGGTTCACCCGGCTATTTCACTTGAACTGTGGCTGGCCCAGGCAACAAATTCCTTGCAACTGACCTTGGATCCGCGGGCCAGCGCCACCATTAAAACCTTAACAGCCAGCCAGCATATCCGGCTGGTTATTGGTCCTGAGGGTGGTTTTACTGACGATGAAGTCGCAGCAACCAGCCAGGCAGGCTTTACCGGTATTCAGCTTGGACCACGGATATTGCGCACCGAAACAGCGGCACTGACGGCAATTAGTGCCTTACAATTGCAATTTGGCGATCTCGCCTGAGGCTTCTATGACAGCAATTAAACTGGGGGTTGTAATGGACCCCATCAGCCAGATCAATATTAAAAAAGATTCCAGCTTTGCCATGTTACTGGAAGCGCAACACCGTGGTTATGAAATTCACTATATAGAAATGGCAGACTTATATCTTTTGGAAGGCCAGGCGCGGGCTAATACCAAAACCCTGACTTTGCGTGAAGACAGCCAAAGCTGGTATCAGTTTAATAAACAGCAAGACATAGCGCTGGCCGATTTAAACGTTATTTTGATGCGTAAAGACCCACCCTTTGATACTGAATATATTTACGCTACTTATATTCTGGAACGGGCAGAGCAAGCCGGCAGTTTAATCGTCAATAAGCCGCAAAGCCTGCGCGATGCCAACGAAAAACTCTATACCGCCTGGTTCAGCCAGTTTACCCCCAAAACCCTGGTTAGCCGCGATGCAGCCAGGCTTAAAGCGTTTTACCAGGCCGAGCAGGATGTCATTTTAAAACCGTTAGATGGTATGGGCGGCGCGTCGATATTCCGGCTTAAGCCAGGCGATGCCAATGTTAGTGTTATTATTGAAACCCTGACAGAACATGGCAGCCGCTTTGCCATGGCACAACGCTATATCAGTCAGATCAGTGAGGGTGACAAGCGCATTCTGGTAGTTGATGGTGAACCGGTACCCTACTGCCTGGCCCGAATTCCGGCCAGCGGCGAAACCCGGGGCAACCTGGCTGCCGGTGGCAGGGGTGAAGCCAGACCTTTATCCGATTCTGATTGGGCCATTGCCAGAGCACTTGGCCCGGTGCTGAAAGAAAAAGGGCTCATTTTTGTGGGTTTAGATGTAATTGGTGATAAGCTTACTGAGATAAATGTCACCAGTCCCACCTGTATTCGCGAAATCGAAGCGGCTTATCCGGTCAGTATTACCGGAATGTTATTTGATGCAATAGAACAACGTCTGGCCGCAAACTAAGTGCTGTAACCACAGTACTGCAACATTAGTACTGCACCTACAATGCAGTAATCACAATGCTTTAATTGCAAAAGTGAGGTTGTTATGCAAGATTTCCAGGATCATTTTTTAATTGCTATGCCTGCGCTGGATGACCCAATGTTTAAGCGCAGCGTTACCTATATATGTGAGCACAGCAGCGAAGGCGCCATGGGTATTGTTATTAACCATCCGTTGAACGTTACCGTTGCCGAGCTTCTAAAACAGTTAGAAATAGAATTTGATGCTAAAAGCCCGATTGCCCAAAGTGCTGTGTGTGCAGGCGGTCCGGTGCAAAGCGATCGGGGCTTTGTGCTGCATAGCCCCAAAAAAGACTACCTTAGCAGTCTTGAGCTGAATAATGGCCTGATGGTCACCACGTCCAAAGACATATTAACCGACTTAACCACCCCGGCAGCACCCGAGAAATTTCTGTTAGCGTTAGGTTATGCCGGCTGGACCGCAGGTCAGCTGGAACAAGAAATTGCTGACAACAGCTGGTTGGTTATTCCTGCTGACAACACCATTATTTTTGATTTAAGCCACGCTGAAAAATGGCAGTCAGCCACGGCTAAAATGGGCATTAAACCCTGGCAGTTAACCGCTGAGGCTGGCCACGCATAATGAGTAACACCCTCGCAGTAAGTGGCAATAGAACCGTACTCAGTTTTGACTACGGCACCAAAAGTATTGGCGTGGCGGTAGGCAGTGAGCTTACCGGCAGTGCCACATTACTCACCGCCTTAAAAGCCCGGGACGGTATTCCCGACTGGGAGCAAATAGCCAAACTTATTGCCGACTGGCAACCGCATTTGCTGTTGGTTGGCTTACCGCTGAATATGGACGGTAGTGAGCAGGATTTTACCGTCCGTACCCGTAAATTTGCCAACCGGCTGCATGGCCGTTATGGTTTACCGGTTGAATTTCATGACGAACGCTTATCCACTGCCGACGCCCGCAGCCGGCTGTTTGCGGAGGGAGGCTTTCGTAAGCTGGCAAAAGACAAAGTAGATAGTCTGTCGGCCCAGATTATTTTTGAAGGCTGGTATGAACAACAAACTTGAACCGCCCATTGCCACCGGTTATTACCAACATTACAAAGGCGCTTATTATCAGGTTTTACATTTGGCCCGCCATAGCGAAACACAAGAATGGCTGGTTATTTACCGTGCGCTGTATGGCGAATACGGCCTTTGGGCCCGCCCCGCTGACATGTTTGCTGAAACGGTAGAAATTGCCGGCGAAGAGCTAGCCCGCTTCCAGTTCATCGGTAACGAGCCTCCGCACTGACACTCTTCCTCCGTTATTCTGCCGTAAATCATCGCAATTAACCGCTTATCACATTCTTTTTATGGCAAATCGAAGTAAGCCGGCGCCAGGTACAGCAGCTACGCCAGTTGTTCAGCGGTTTCTAAAATTTCATCCGGTCAGCCGCCGTGCTGACGGTACCACTCGCCTACTATTAAACTGGCGGCCACGCTGACGTTTAATGATTCAACCTTACCGCTGCCCGGTATTTGCAGCGCAATATCTGCACTGTTCGCTACCGCTTTAGACACACCAAACATTTCCTCACCAAACACAATTACCACTTTTTGTGGCAAGGCGGTTTTATAAAGTGACTGACCGCCATGACTGGACGTCGTGACCAGGCTGTAGCCAGCTTGCTTACACAGTTGCAATGCTAACGGCATATCATCACAGCTAAGCGGTGCAATAAACTCGCCGCCGCCCTCAGCTGTGCGCAGCGCTGCACCCGACTGCAGCAACTGCGGCTCGCGCATAACAATACCGGTTACGCCAAAATGGGCACAGGTGCGGGCAATCGCCCCTAAATTGTGCGGGTTGCCCACGCCATCCAGTGCCAGTAAACAATCCTGGCGGCTGGTTGTTTTGCTTAAGTAACTGGCAATGCTGGCTATTGGCTTGCGCTTTACCAGCAGTACAATGCCGCCATGGTGCTGACTGGCGGCGACTTTCTCAAGCTCTGCATCATCAACAATATGGTAAGCCTTTTTCGCTGTTGCCAGGTATTTCATCACATCCGCAAACTTTGGCGCCATCTGTTGTGAGATATACAAACGGACAATAGCGTCTGGCCGCTGACTAAACAGCACCCGACAGGCGTTATCACCGTACACTTTGCTTTCATTGTCCTGCCCGTCTTTTACTGCTCTGGCCGGCGACGGTTTTGCAGCTGCTGCATGACGCTTAGGTTTATTAACACCAGCTTTATCGGTTCTGGTCCACGGCTTTTGAAGGGCGCTATGCTGTGGGTCTTTGTCAGCCTGCTTAGTTTGTCGCTGGGGGCTGCGGCCCGCTCGTTTTGGTCTATCAACCATTGAATAATCCTGCATCACCCTGAATGGCGTCAATTTTAGCATCGCTACCGCGCTATTACTTGTATTTTTCCACTGGCTCAGTATCCTTGGCGGCACTATTTAACATGTTAATAAATCAGGGCCAGGCCTATATGCTCAGTTATCGCCATAGTTATCATGCCGGCAATCATGCCGATGTGTTAAAACACCTGGTTCAGGTGACTATTCTCGATTATTTGCTGCAAAAGGATAAACCTTTTTGTTATCACGATAGCCATGCCGGTGCCGGTTTATATAGCCTTGGCAGCGAGCAGGCGCAAAAAACCGTCGAGTACCAGCAGGGCATTGGCCGGCTGTGGCAGCATCAGCCAACCTCGGCGCCGCTCAGCCGCTATTTAAAGCTGATCAACAGCCTCAACCCGGACGGTGAGCTTGCGTTTTATCCCGGCTCGCCGAAAATTGCTGCGCTCATGCTGCGCCAACAAGACAGCATTCAGGCAACCGAGCTGCACCCGAGTGATTTTCCTATTTTGCAAAGCCAGTTTGCCCGCAGACGATACAGCCGCATTGAAAATATTGATGCCTGGGCCGGTTTCAAGGCCATGTTGCCGCCATTGGTAAAACGTGGCCTGGTGTTAATCGACCCACCCTACGAGCTTAAAACCGAGTATCACGACGTGGTGGCCGGACTCACCGAAGCCTACCGCCGTTTCCCACAAGCGACATACGCTATCTGGTACCCGGTAATTGAACGCCCGGCCGTAGAGGCGTTTATTAGAGCCATTGTCGGCACGGGCATCAAAAATCAGCTGCGTATAGAGTTTTGCCCTCAAGCCGATAAAGCGGGCTTTGGTATGAGTGGTAGCGGTATGCTGGTCATTAACCCGCCCTACACCCTGGCAGAGAACATGCGCCAGGCCCTGGCTGAGATGGCGCCGATTGTGGCTGCTGATGAGCTTAACGCCAGCGATTTATGGCAAGTAAGCCAGCTGGTTGCGGAGTAACCGATGAGATTATTTGCTAACATGCTTAAGGTACCAGGTTACGCCCTGACCGGTTTGCTGCTGTTACTCTTTGCAGCTGATAGCCAGGGTTTTGGCCGTACAGGCCATAAAATGATCTGCAATATGAGTTACCAGCTGATTCAGCCGGCTACCCGCAGTAAACTGGATAAACTATTACAGGCTACACCTTACCAAAGCTTTGGGCCGGCCTGTGTCTGGCCAGACGAAGTTCGCTCTGAAGATGAGTTTGGCTGGACCCGGCCACATCACTACATTAATTTGCAACGCGGTGAAACCGTGGTGACCCGTAACCATTGCCCCGAGGTAGGTTGCGTGGTGTCAGCCATAGAAGATATGCAGCAACGGCTGCAGAAAAATAAAGATGACTGGCAGGCCTTATTGTTTTTAAGTCATTATATCAGTGACTTACACCAGCCTTTGCATGTCAGCTTTGCCGATGATTTAGGCGGCAACCGTACAGCAGTGTATTTTTATGGTGAACCCTCTAATTTACACGGGCTGTGGGATACCGCTATGCTGAATAAACTAGGCTATACCGAACAGGCAAAACAGCAACAACTGTTTGCCAGTTTAACACCTGAGCAGCAGCAAAACTGGCGCAATAGCACCTTAATGGACTGGACCAATGAATCGGCCACTATCACCGTTGGCCTTTATCAGGAATACCGGCCGGGTATGTTAATTGAGGACAGCTATCTGACGAAGCATCAGCCAGCACTGGAACAGCGTCTGCTGCAGGCAGCGGTGCGTTTAGCCGCTACCCTTGATGAGGTATTTGCTGAAAAGTAACTATTACTAAAGCGCCAGGTAAAGACTTAGCGGATCCAGCCTTTGTTTATCTGTCGGAAGCTTTCGTGGTCGCCCCGCTCCAGCCATTCAAAGGCCAGCATTTCTTTACTAATAATCTGACAGCCCGCCTGCTGCATCCGGCTTAATGCCAGTTGTTTATTTTCAAGCGTTCTTGAGCCAACGGCCTCGCATACCACAAAAACCTGATAACCGGCCGCCAGTAAATCCAGCACGCTTTGCAGCACACAGACATGGCTCTCGGTACCAAGAACCACGATTTGTTGCCGACCCAGGCTAACTAGGCGTTGTTGCACAGACGTCTCGCGCCAGGCACTGAAGTGAATTTTTTCCAGCACAGCGTCATCAGGCAGCAACTCACCTAAGCTTTCGACAGTATGACCCAGCCCCGTCGGGTAATGCTCGGTCGCCAGTAACGGAATATCCAGTTGCAACGCCACCTGTAATACCCAGGCAGCCGCCTGCTCTACTGCCTTGGTATCAAAAATTGCCGGCGCCAGCTTTTGCTGAATATCGATAAGTAATACGACACTATTGTTAGCTTGTAGCAGCATCATCGCTCCAATACTTAACTCTGTTGTTGCACCACAGCCTGCTGCTGTACTGACAGACATTGTCTGGTGCTCTTATTGGTGGGTAAAGTTGCAATAGCCAGAATATGTCCTGTTGGCGCAAACTGTAACTCCACCCACTGCGGTTGCTGCAGCGGCGTAATCTGCACCGTAGTA
This sequence comes from uncultured Chromatiaceae bacterium, assembly GCA_963975465.1. Classification (GTDB taxonomy): domain Bacteria; phylum Pseudomonadota; class Gammaproteobacteria; order Enterobacterales; family Alteromonadaceae; genus Alishewanella. The sequence continues at coordinate 270,238 of CAXBHB010000001.1, read as the reverse complement.
TTAAGCTCCTGTACCAGTTCAATTGCCAGATTAAGTTGTAATTTATCGCACATAGCAATCTGCCAGGAATCTTGATGCCGGGTCAACAACCCAACCTGGCTCTGCATCTCAGCACTAAGCTCACCGGACTGTTGCAATTTGTGCTGCTGCGCTTTCAGGGTTTTCAAACGTAGCGTTTGCAGATTCCGCGGGTCTATACTGGCATCGTCTTTTGCTGAAGCTGACGCGGTTAAATGATGCCATTGCACCCTGGCTGACTCACCGTTAGTTTCAGCCAGGCCATCAATAGTGTCTATCTGATAGTAAGCGGGAAGCGAAGCAGGGTTATGCCAACTGAGCACCAGGATTAAAGCAGCACAACCCAGAGCAAATTGCGAAAAATACCACCATGAGCGCCAGTTTCTGGCTTTGGCTGACTGCTTTGCCTGGTCTAAAATACGCCGTTTCAGTGCTTCTGGCATGGGTTTCTCAGCTTTTAGGGCCTGAAACGCACCGGATAAGCGGGCATCGGGCGTATTCTCCGACACCACTTTAACTGGCTCAGACTTAGACATTATCCTCTCCCATAAACTGAGTTAAGCGTTCACGTGCATAACGTAAACGGCTTTTGATGGTTTCTGGTAGTTCGCGGGTAATATGCGCGATATCATCAAGGCTAAACCCTTCTAACTGCAATAATATGGCTTCACGCTGCAGCGGCGGCAATGCTGCCAATCCAGCTGCCAACCGCTGCTTCTGTTGCAGCCCCGCCAATTGCCCGGCAATATCATCACCACATGAGCTGTCTGCGGTCAGGCCGTTATGGCTATCCTGCCACTCGGTTAACTGCCAGCGCTGCTGCTTACGCAGCTCGTCTACCAGCGCATTTCTGGCCAGGGTAAACAACCAGGTTTTAAAGCGACTCTCAGCCCGGTAACTATACCGGTTTTCCAGCACTTTTAACCAACATTGCTGACTGATATCTGCCGCAAGCTGTGGGTCGGCCTGGCGTAATAAAAAGTGATACAAATCATCGCTACAATGCTGAATCAACCTGTCCAGCCATTGTAGCTCGCCACTTTGCTGAAATTGTTGCATCAGCTCATCGGCGCAGCTGGTCCGGTTGCACCAGCCCGGCAATACTAAAGACCATGTCATAAGCCACATCCTTCTGCTAGGGTTTATGAATCAGTGCGCCTGATCTGAGCTTAGCCAGCATCCACGGTAAAATCGAGTACAACCTGTAAATTTGTTTGTTTAATTGCTTTTCCATCAATAACTTGTGGCTGATATTTCCAGCGACGCAAGGCTCTGGCCGCTTCCCGTTCAAACACGCCTCTGGGTTCAGCCTGCACCACGTGAACATCGGTAACACCGCCGGTCTCGTCAATGCTAAAACTCAGCTTTACCCAGCCACTGACGCCATCACGCAATGCCACCAGCGGAAAACGCGGCTCAACCCTTACCACTGGCGTTGCGTTATTGTCCCTGTCCGCACCAAATCGACTGATAGCCGTGGTTATTTGCGGTGGCACAACGTTAATTTCAGGCCCGGGAACAGTAACATTGGTTACCTGAGTCATAGTTTGCGGCGTGGGCTGTGGCATCTCGACCGGCGGCGGTGGCGGCGGCAACGTTTTTACCACGACGGGCGGATCTTCCTGGGTAACGAACAGTTCCACCACCGGCAATACAGTTGGCACTGGCCGCTCAGCATCCGGCGACTTAATCAGCTGGTACATAATGACAAACAAACTGAATGTCACCAGGGCCGCCAGTAACATGCTACTGATTAGCCGGTTGATAGTATTGGCCTGACTTAAAAAACGAATGGTATGCATAGGTTATCCTCCGGGTTTAGTGATTAGACGTCGGAGGACTCGATTGGGGGTTAAACTAATTTAATTTTTTCAACTGCAGGACATTATGCTACCGGCGTGCCATATTCTGCTATTAGCCGCGCCGCACTCTTCTAACTATGCTATTGACCACGCCATTGGGCATGACACAACGCATCATGTTTTTCGCGGCTTAATAAAATGCGGGCTAATACTTTATCCGGGTTGCCATCCAGACCACTAATGCCGATTTGTGCTTCATAATGCAGTTCGGGTTCCAGATCCTGCATGATAAGCTCAACCCATTCGGGTCCGGGTACCACCAAATCTACATAACCGCGCTGTTCATATTGCTGCTGATACTGGTTATAGTCATCAGCACTCAGGTTATCTGCTGCTAATTCTTCAAAAATATCAAACGCATGGTCGCAAAGCTCGTCTAACGACCACATTTCTAAATCCTGCATCTGTATGTCCATACCAAGGTTGCTATTACTACATCAGTTGTGGCTGGCAGTATAGCAAGCCTTTGCCCTGAAAGCTGCCATGCTGCTACACTGTGCGCCTTAAATTTAGCGGGAACGACTATGTACATATGTCCGTTATGCCAGCAAGCATTGCAGTTGACAGATCGCGTGTTTCGCTGTGCCAGCAATCACAGCTTTGATGTTGCCAAAGAAGGTTATGTTAATTTACTGCCGGTACAGCAAAAAAACTCAAAAGACCCGGGTGACAATAAACTGATGATCCAGGCACGCCGGGCATTTTTGCAAAGTGGTGCTTATCAGCCACTGTCAGATGCAGTTAACCAATTGGTACTGAACACAGCGGCGAACCGGATCCTGGATTTAGGCTGTGGCGAAGGCTACTACAGCGGCCGTTTACAGCAATTGCTGGGTTCCGCCGCCCTGCTATCTGGCATCGACATATCGAAAGCGGCCATAAAATACGCCGCGCGTCACTACCCGACAATTCGTTTTGCCGTGGCGAGTGCTTATCAGCTGCCCTACGCTGACAACAGCCTTGACGCGGTCATCCGTATTTATGCGCCTTCTGCCAACCACGAGCTGCAACGGCTGCTGCCATCTCAGGGCGCGTTAATCAGCGTCAGCCCCGGCCCGGCGCACCTAACTGAAATGAAACAGGCCGTTTATACTGATGTTCAGCAGCATGATGACGCCATCCGTCCAGAAGCTGGCTTTAACCACATCCGGCGGCAAAGATTGCACTACATGCTTGAGATAGCGGAGCCACAACAATTAGACAATTTATTGCAGATGGTGCCATTGGCCTGGAAGTTTACTGCCGACAGCCGCCAGCAGTTTGTTGCTGAAACCCGGCAAATCAGTATCGATTTCCTGTTAGACGTTTACCAGCGCCAGTAAGCTATTAGCAGGGCCTGCCGCCCTGCTCGCTGGCATTGCATTTTGCCAGGCGGGCTTTATCCTGCTGTTGTAATGCAGCAAACATCATGGCCCAGAAATGAGGTGTCAGTTCATTGACCACATTAGATTCCGCATTCAGCAAAATAACCAGGCCAATCTGGCGCTGCCGCGAATAAGCTAACTCTGCCCGAAAACCCTGTACCCAGCCACCATGATAAATAAGCTGCTCTTCGCCGAACTGATATACCCGCCAGCCGAGCGCATAATGGGCGTCACTCAGATGTTTACGCCACTGCTTCCGGCGTAAATCACGGGGGGTGCGCACCCTTTTTTCAATTATTTTATCCAGTACTGCAACCGGCATAACCTGCGGATAATAGCCCAGCTGGGCGATCAGCCAGTGACTCAAGTCAATGACACTGGCATTAACACCCGCCGCCGGCGCAAAGCGGTAATAGCTTTGATTAACATTACGGGCATGCCAGCGGCCTCTGGCTCTAATATGCGGGCTGGCGCGGTTCTCATTCAGCAAATAAGCTTCCAGCCCAACAGATGCTGTGGGCAACTGCAGTGGCTCAAAAATATTGGTGCGCAGCAAGCTGGCATAGTCGCTACTGGTGGTCTGGCTGATGATAGGTTCAATCAGGCTGAATAATACATTCTGATAACCATAACACTGACCTGGATTACACAGCGGGTCAATTTTCTGAAACTGTGGCAATATCCGTTCAGGAAGAATATCGGCTTCTATCAGATTATCGTAAGCATTGGGCATCACACCGCTGCTTTGTGACAACAGATGCTCAATTTTAAGTTGCGGATTGTACGCGGCATTTTTAAAAGAAAACTCGGGAATATATTGCACCACCGGCTCGTCCCAGCGGAAATGTCCACGCTGCTCCAACAGGCTGGCTAAACCAGCGGCAAAAGTTTTAGATACGGATGCAATCCGAAACACGGTATAGGGATCGACTACCGCACTACTGCCGGCCTCGCGAACGCCATAGCCTTTGGCGCTGACAATTTTATTTTTATAGACAATGGCATAAGCAGCCCCGGGAATATCATGCTCTGCCATTTTTTCATTAAAGTACGCATCAAAGGCTGCCAGTTCAGTGCCGGGTAATTCGTTAGCTGGCGGCTCTGACACTAACGTTTCGATTGCCGGTACTTCTGACGCCATAGCTTGCGCAGCGGTCAGTGGCCAGGCAAACGTTAATACTATTACTGCTAAAAATAGTCGAACCAAAATAACCTCAATTGTGTTTTAAGCTGCCGATGTCGTCACCCCGCGCCAACCCAGCAAACACGCTAACAGTAGCAACCAGCGCCCCAAAGTGCCGCCACTGCCGCCTGACGAATTGGCGCCGCCAGTGTTACCGCCGCCGGAAGCTGTCGGACTAACCTGCACCGTGCTGTTGCTGCTGCTCTGGTTTATGCCGTCGTCAGCAGTAAATTGAAATACTAGGCTGACACTGGCCGTTACCTGTGGTGCGGTAAAACTGGCATTTAAACTGCCGGCATTAGCCAGGGTTACCGTCGGCCCGGCAAGCTGCTGCCAGCGATAACGTAAAAAATCGTTGTCACTATCCGTAACCGAAGCCACTAACTGTACCAATGTGCCGCTATTGGCCGTTATACTGGCTGCGGCAGTCACCTGCGGGCTGCTATTAGCGCAGTCGGTGTTCCGCTCCAGATTGGCGATACCGGCCAGCCAGCTGGAAAACGCCAGATTTTTCGGCGGACACAGGTTGGTACCCTGATAACTGAACGCCGCTAAGCTGGCAAGTTCAATAAAATTTTGCGGCAAGGTACCATTAAAATCATTATCCGCCAACCATAACACCTGTAAATTAGCCAGTTCGGCTAATGCTGCAGGTACGGAACCAGCCAACTGATTTGATTCAACAAACAGCTGCTGTAAGCCTGCTATCTGGCCAATACTGGCCGGCAAGCTGCCACTGAAATTATTAAAAGACACGTCCAGTTGATTCAACGCTGCCAACTCGCTGATGGCAGCAGGAATAGCGCCGCTAAAACCGTTTTGCCATAAGCTCAAAGTTTGCAGGGTAGTCAGTTGTAACAGCACGGCAGGGAAGCTTCCGCTCAGACTGTTAAAGCTGAGATCCAGTTCAGTTATTGCAGTTAACCCACTTAACGCCGCTGGCAGCTGACCAGTCAGGTTATTGTTGCTCAGGTCGAGCGCCGTTATCTGGCCGTTGTTGCAAGTTACACCAGCCCAATTACATACTGGTGTAGTCGGATCCAGCCAGCCAGTGTTATTTAACCAGCTTTGGCCCATAGTATCGTAGTATAACTGCACCAGGGCATTGCACTGACTCAGCGGCACCGGCGGGTTAGTCAGTTCACTACAAAAATTATCGTTGCGAAGTAAGACCGTCACCACCGAGTCGGCAAACAGCAGTTCCGTTGGCTGGCCGTCGAACAACCATTGGCCGCTAAAAATACCATCCAGCATATTATCGCTTTCGGTCAGCGTTATTTCGACACCTGAGCGATTATCAGTAACGGTTGGTAAACTGCTGTTCCCCGCACAATCAATACTTAACACCCGCACATCCAGCACACTACCGGGCTCTGAATATAAGGTGTCAGCCGCTGGTGAAATACGTCTGGCCGACTGGGGTGAGCACTCCAGCACCCCGCTGCCCGAAATATTCCCGGCGCCGTCAAGCGCAACATTAGTTGCCAGCAGCAACTTACCGCTCAGGGTATGATCAGCAATTAACGGGTCACTGGCAGGTTTCCCCGTCAGCAACAACCGGGCACGCAGTGCCTGCCAGTCCAGGCCGGGTTCAAACGCTTTTAACAGCGCTGTCAGCCCTGTTACGATGGGTGCAGCCATTGAGGTGCCGGCAACTGCTGCATAGCTGTTACTTAAATCTGTGGTCAGTATCGCAACGCCGGGCGCGGTAACGTCGACCCAATCGCGGCCATAATTACTGAAGTTCGCTTTAGTTTGCTGCCGGGTGTGGGCCGCAACGCTAATGATATTCGGTAAGTCGTAAGCCGCCGGGTACAGCGGACTTTGACTGGCACTATTACCGGCACTGGCAATAAATAACATTCCCGCTTGCTGGTGCCGGGCTATAGCTTCATACAACGCCTGCGATTGCCCTGCCCCTCCCCAGGAGTTATTGCTCGCGACAATATTTACGCCCTGGTTCTGCTTTAAATCCAGCAGATAATCGAGGCAGGCTATAGCATCACTGACAAAACCACTGCCTGTTTCATCTAAAAACTTACAATGCATCACCTGCAATTGCCAGTTTACCCCGGCCACGCCCAGCGTATTATCAGTACTTGCCGCAATAATGCCGTGGATCTGGGTCCCATGGCCATCAGTGTCAACCGGGTCGCTGGTGTTGTTTGCGGTATCGATACCATAAATGTCATCGATATACCCATTGTTGTCATCATCAACACCGTTCAGCGTCTCTGCCGGGTTGCGCCAGAGATTGGCTTGCAAATCAGGGTGTTGATAATCGATACCGGTATCTACTACCGCCACAACCAGTTGCCGCTCACCAATACTCTGCTGCCAGATTGCCGGAGCATTGATGCCCTGTGCAGCGCCAAGGTGCCATTGCTGATTGAATTGCGGATCGTCAGGAGTTTGCTGCTTGTGCAGGCGGTAATCTGGCTCAGCAAAACGTACACCGGGTAAGGCTCGATAATAAGCCAATGCCTGCTCAGCATCGGCAACGTCGTTCAACTCTATCCGCAGTAACCCCGTTGCAGCTGAAACAAGCTCTACTTTACTGCTCATTCTGCTTTGCAACAGTGTATCGGAGAGTGCAGCCCGCCCGTGCCTGTCTGCGGATACCGTTAAATCAGTTGCCACAATAATACGGGTGACGTCAGCCCTTACCGGCCAAACAAACAGTGCTGCCAGAGCGGCAATAACTAATATGGTAAACCTGAAATATAGGGGCATAGCTTACTCCGGATCTTTAAAGCTGCTTAGATCATGCACTGGCTAAATAGTAAGCTATACGAGGCAAAAACCCTATCCGATGCAAAACTTGTGGTTTAAATAAATGCCAGCACCAGTAAACGGATCCAAATCAGCCACAATGTCAGGCAACCCAGTAAAAAAACTCTGAAGCGCAACCGCACGTTATTACTGCCAATATGGATTAGGGTATGCCAGTAACGGAGTGCGACAAAAACGGCGCCCATCACCACAAAAGTTAAGTCGGCCAAACCCAGTTGCAGACAAAACAACACACTGAAAATATACAGCATTGGCATTTGAAACTGATTGTCAAAATTACGGCTGGTGGCAATGACCTGCTCATTGGCGCCGGTCAGGTCCATAGTGCGAAACGCACTGGCGTTTATTTCTTTACTTTTTGCCGCCGCAATCCGGCGCCGGCCCATTAAAATCATCACGACGCTGGTTAGCAATACCTGGGCGAACACCGGCAAAAACATGAATTTTTCCATTAACTTATCCTGTCGTTTATGAGTAATTTGCCAAGTATGCCTGTCGGCGCAATACTTGCCAAGCTTAGGGCGTGTTGTCGTTTACAGTGCGCTTAGCTTTGGCTATTCTTAGCCGTCATTTTTCAGAGTTATTCTCAGGAGCCAGGTCATGGCGCAACTCTATTTTTATTATTCGGCAATGAACGCCGGCAAATCCACTTCGTTGCTACAAAGCGCGTACAACTATCAGGAGCGGGGCATGACCGTCGCTATATACACCGCCGCGCTGGATAACCGCTTTGGTTTGGGTAAGGTCAGTTCGCGGATTGGCCTGGCAATGGACGCGCATATTTTTGATCCTGAATTCAACTTCGTTGAGCATGTCCAGGTACTAAAAGCAGCTGGCCGCTTAGACTGTGTGCTGATTGACGAAGCACAGTTTCTTAGCAAGGCTCAGGTGCGCCAGCTAACTGATATTGTTGATGAGCTACATATTCCGGTGCTGGCTTTTGGCTTACGCACAGATTTTCTTGGCGAAACCTTTGCCGGCAGCGAGGCACTGCTAGCCTGGGCCGATAAACTGATTGAATTGAAAACCATTTGTCACTGTGGCCGCAAAGCGAATTTTGTGGTGAGGCTGGATGCGTCCGGCAATGCGGCTACCGCCGGCAGTCAGGTCCAAATTGGTGGCAATGAAAGTTATGTGTCCATGTGTCGTCAGCATTTTAAACATTTGGTTTGGCAGCCGGCCTGATTCAATCTCCCGACAAACGACTATTTGCCATCAAGCTGTAATCCGTTATAGTGAAAACAAAACGGAATTTAACATTTATGGTGGCAAATGGTTAATAGCTCAGACAACCGGCCGCACTTCTGGGAATTGCTTGATAAACTGCCAATAGCCCTGTTGTACAAAGAGAGTGCGAAAGCAGATATTCACGCTAACGTTGCGGCCCGCAAACTATTTAACGTCGTGAACAGCGAACAGCCGCTAAGCTTGCCGCAGCTGTCTGAGGTGCGTTTGCTGGACAATCAGCAGCGTAAAATAAGTTTACTGAGTAATCCGTTATTACTGGCACTGAGTGGTACGGAGGTATGCCAGAGTATTACCCTGGAAGTCAATGGCAGCATGTGCTCCTTCTTGTTGCAAAGTCAGCTTAATAAACTGCTGTTTAGTGTTGGTAATACCATTATTGTTACCCTTTGCCCGCAGCAAAATCTTGCTACAACAGCACACGTTGCCAGCTTGCCTGACATGGATATTATTAATCACAATGTCGATATTGCCGAGTTAGAAGAAGCACTGGCCTTTGACAAACTGATGTCGCTTATTTCAACCGAGCTGATAAATGTCAGAAGTGACGCCCTGGATCAGCATGTTGAAGATGCGTTAGCCGCACTGGGTGAATTTTGTCACGCAGACCGCAGCTATCTGTTTCAGTTTAATGATGACATGACTGAAATGAGTAACACTCACGAATGGGTTCGTGAGGGCGTAATGGCCCATAAAGACAACCTGCAACATATTCCCGACAATGCCCTGCCGTATTTTTTTGATAAGATCCAACGTGATCATATTTTTGTGGTGGCCGACGTCAGCAAATTGCCGTCCGAAGCCAGTAGCGAGCAGCAGGAATTTAATAACGAAGATATTCGCTCAGTTCTCTGCACTGCAATGCTGGCTGGCCAGCAGTTAATTGGCTTTGTCGGCTGCGATATGGTGGCGCGACAGCGCGATTGGACCAGTAATGACCTGCGCCGGATAAAGTTGGTTGGCGAAATGATTGCCAATAGTATTCAGAACGTTAATTACCGGGACTCATTGTATCGTATCCAGCGCGAGCTGCTGGCGGCAAATTTGGAACTACAGAAACAAGCTAATCAGGACGGTTTAACCGGCCTGGCCAATCGTCGCCAGTTTGACGAAAAGCTACTGGAAGAAATCCAGCGTAGCGCCCGCAGCAAACTGCCGCTTAGTTTAATTTTGCTGGATATTGATTTGTTCAAACCGTTTAACGACCATTACGGTCATCAGGCGGGTGATGAGGCGCTACAGCAAGTCGCCAGTGCATTAAGTAAAGAAGCCAGGCGCCAGGGTGAAATTGCCGCCCGTTACGGCGGTGAAGAGTTTGCGTTAATTTTGCCTGGCTGCGACAGCAGCGACGCGTTGGACGTCGCCAAGCGGGTTCAGCAACATATTAAAGCGTTGCAAATAGAGCACTGTAAGTCTGATGTTGCCCGCCACCTTACCGCCAGCATGGGCTGCTACAGCGTTGTTGCCAGCAAAGACACCAACGCCAAACATATGCTGACTAAAGCAGACGAAGCACTGTATCAGGCGAAGGCTGATGGCAGGAACACCATTACAGTAAACAATAGCTAAGCCGCCCCAGTTCCATTAGCTTTCAGTTTCCCTAAACCCACTTTAATTCTGAAACGGTGAACGTTGCTCAGTTGAATTATATAACAGGTTAGGCCGGTTCAGCGTTTGGCCACCATCACGTGAAATCGGGATCCAGGGTAATTTACCGCGACCAATCGCCGGTTTTAGTGAGAATAAATCAAAGGGTATCGACACATAAAACCCCTTGGTAAAGCTGCCCTCACCATAATCTGCCGACGAAGCATTGGTTATCGCGGCATATGCACCAACAATAATACCGCTGTCAAATCGCTTGGCAAAATCAACGTTCACCCCTTTGTCTTTTGCCAGAAACTGACCAATGTTAAAGGTCAACAAGGTGTCATCTAAAAATGATGGCTGCCAGTAAATATTGGCATGCCCGGTTAGTACTTTGTAATCAAAAAAGTCGTAGTCGTTTTCAAATGAACGCTGCTGCACATAGTTAAGATCGAAACCGAATGCCAGGTTCGAGTCTACAGGCCGGTACAGTAATTCACCGCCAATACCACCATACATGGTTTCCAGGTAACCACCATACATCTGGCCATAGACATTGGGCGCTATCCTGTCCTGCCAGTGCAGGTATAGATTCTCCAGTTGCAAACTACTACGGGTTACATATTCTCGCACAAAAGTACGCACACGTGGTAAGGCGGTATCTTGTGCATCTACCTTAAAATTAAACTTGTCAAAATTTTCAAACAACGTCACCTTAGCAGCACCTTGTACCGAGGTTGTGCGGTTAAAAGTGTAGCCTGCGGTGGCAATAACACCCGCCTGGTACAAATAGAAGGCTTCCGGGCTGCCAAAAGTCTGCACCCAGAAAGTTTCCATCCCGGTACCAAAGCCGGCTACCTTGCCAGGCACATAATTTGCAAGCGTATCGCCACTGATATCGCTGCGAACATATGTGGAACGTAAGTCTTTTTCAAAGCCCTGATAACTGGTTTTTTCAATAAAGGACTCAGCGTCTATTAACGTCTCAACCATAGGTTGCTGGCCGGCAAAGTTAACAATACGGTAGCGCTTAATACTGGCCGGTAATGTTGCTGCCAAAATACGCCCCATTCGCTCGTTGGCAACCTCGTAGTCACGGTAAGCAAACTGATTACCATACAGCGTTATCTCATCTTCGGTTAGCCGGGAGCGACGAACCAGAAAACCTGCCTCGTGAAACAGATCTTGTACCAGTTTCGCCCGTTCAACGTCGTCAAAAACAATTTGATTTGACTGAGCACTCACCGGTCGTGGTGGTTCTTCAATTTTAATCTGACGAATAGTATGCATATTCAACGCATAATTGAAACCAAAGCCCAGAGTATTGCCACGCTGATAATTTAAATTAAAATCAAAATTGCCCCAGCTGTAAACCGCCCCAATATTCCAGCGGCTGTCCTGCGGCAAGTCACCGGCCCGATCACGGCTGTAATTATTGCCTTCGTATTCCAGTTTCAGGGTTAGCGGTTGCCAGGGTGTCTGGTATTCTATGCCGCCGAATAACGACGCAGGCCCCTTAAAAAATTTCTGGTAATCAATGTTACCGCCAGAACCACTAAAGCCACCGGGGCGGTTACAAAAGCTGTCACGCACTTCGCAAAACGGGTTAAGCGTATTGCCGGCTGACCCTAAATACCCCCAGCCCATGCCGACATGAAAATCGAGCGGCCCCCAGCGCTTACTCAATGCCACAAACTCACTTTCAAAAAAACCGGTCCCGCCAAAATCCATAAACCCTACAGCCACCTGCGGTAAATAACGGCTTTCTTGCAACAGGCGAAATTTAACGTCAAGGCCTTTATCTTTTAAGGTCTGATCGCCGCTAAAACCTGGCGAGTCACTGTACAGGCGGGTTCGGACATCGGTGTAACGTGCAGTAGACTCCAACCAGGGAAACAACTGAATACTAACCGACCAGAACCGGTATTCTTCATTATCGCTATAGTTTATTGACAGCTCACCATCTGCTGCCATCCGCGCTGTCGGCGTTTGCAGCAAGCCTGTGCCACCACGCACCGCCTGAGAATAACCCGCAGGTTGTTGCTGCAAGGTGCTGGCAACTGCCGTTAGAAACATCATTACAACCAGCAAAGCAGGCCAAAAAACAATACGTACCGCAGCCATCATCGCAACACCCTGTGTTTAGCCAGTTCTAACAGCAAATGGTTAATGTCGTTAAACTCATCACCAAAAAACGCAATATCAAAGGGCACAAACAATTGAGACCCCGGCATTACCTCTGTATGTTGTCCATTCCAGCTGGCTATCCCTGCCTTTATGACCTCACCGTCAGGTTGCAGAATATATAGCCAGTCGGTGCTTGCGCCGGCGAAGCGACGTAGTTGTCTGGCATATACCTGGGCTGATGCATTGCCATAATGGCTGATCCGTTCCGCTCGGGCTAAACCAAATACCTGGACATGTTGTGGTCGCGCAGTAAGCTGCAGCAGATATTCCCCCGGGTCGAACTGGGGATTACGCGCCGGTGTTAACCGGGCGACATCATAATCGATATCAAGCATTATCCGCTCGGCCAGGCGCCACTGGCGCAGCTGAAAAGTCAGTTGTTCAATGCTACTGACATAGTTACTGTCTTGCTGCCATTTACCTTTTAAGGCGGCTAAACGCTGCAAAAGCTGCTGTTGTAGTAATTCAGGCTTGTCGCTATCATTGCGATACAATGCCGCCGCAGGCCAATACCAGTCTTGCTGCAGGGCAAGCGGCTGCAACACGTCAGCTAAGCGGGGCAACTGCTGATAATGAAAAAACATGTCATTTAACTGCACATTGACCGTGGCAGCGCTAATGTTTGTAGCATTAACTTTGACAGTATTCTCAGGCGCCACTGCGGCATCCAGTTCGAATGTCGGGCATAACGCCACCAGGCTTAAACCAAGCGTAAGTAATCCATAACCTAGTAATTTCATTGTGGTTGCGCCTCCAGCAGACGAACAATACGACTGATATACGTCATTTCAATCGGTTCTGCCTGTGGGGTTAACTGCTGTTTACTCTTTATTAAGGCGCCACTTTCGCTGTCAAACCAGTATATATTAAGCCAGGTTTTACTAGCGCCGATAAAATTAGCCTGATTTGGATACTGCAGGTGCTCTTCAAATACTAAGGTATCCAGTTTACGTTCAAAAAACTGCAGCTGTTGCTGACCGGTCGCTTTAAACTCAGAACGGATCTGATAACCATATTCGCCTTGCTGCCAATCTGCCAGACGCAGCCAGGGTGCCCGGAACAGCTCTCCTGGTAAACGCTTTAACGGATCAGCGCCGCGATTGGTTAAATACAGTAAATCGTTATTCAAGCCTGCAGTTCGAACCAACCGGCCGTGCTCAAGCAGCAACACCACCCCGTCCGCAGAAATCCATTTGTGCTGCCCCTGCTCGATAAATGCCAGTGCCAGCACAGCCTGTGGCCGGTCACCATGTCGCAGATACAGTAAATCAGAGTTTGCACTGGCCACCTGCTGTAGTGTTAAGCTGGCATCACTTGGCGACTTAAAAGCGTATTTAAGGGTATCAATATAGGCGCGGTAGGTGCCCGCACACGCAACCAGAAAACACAAACTGAATAATAAGGCGAGATTACGGATCACATTTAGAGTCATATTGGGTTTAAGTCCGCCTAGCATACCGCGAAATATGTCTGAAATCGCCTGCAAGGCGATATTTTAGATTAATACTTTTGTAATAAAAAAGCCGCCTGTCGGCGGCTTTTTCAAAAGGTTACACTTTACTGCACTGTTGGCGCATAGGTAAAGTTAACAGGAACTGAAATAGTCGAGGTATTAGTACCTGTACCCGTTACTGTTACTGTAGTTGTAGTGCCAACACAAACACCGTCAACTAACGGATCGTCACCTTCACAGGTTTCACCCGGTGGTGGCGGCGGCGGCGGTACGATTGGTAACGTAGTACCGCTGTTGTTAGAGATAATAGCAGCGGCTACTGCAACACCAACTACACCGGCAACGATTTTTTCAGCATCTATACCGCCAATAGTATTACCAGAGGCAGCGGCGCCACCAGCTTGATCTTGCGCTACAACAACAGTGCTGGCAAAAGCTAGCGCTACCGCAGCGGCGACGACTAATTTTTTCATAGCTTGTCCCTCAATTAATAAATAATATTCCGATATGCCAGCAGCTTAAACTAAACACTGCCGATACTCAACCGGAAACCGTAAAAAAAACCTATGCAATTTGCTTCCGTACCAGGCCAGAACCCTTATTAGCACTGGCTACATTATCAAGTGACATGGCAGCAACCGGGTTGACTGTACTGACATCACAAGCAGCCCGAACTACCAGGTCGCTGGTCGCACAGCTATAATTAAAGTCAGTTGGCGCACTGCGAATTAACTCAATAATTTTTTCAACGGCAAACTCTTCACACGCCTGATCTAACCGCGCCAGCATATGGCCCATTTCAGGCCAGCTTAAAAACACTTCGTCAGCCGCCATTATCCGGCTATGATCCGTCTGCCGGACATTTTTACCAATTAACAATTCTTCGAATAGCTTTTCGCCGGGCCGCAAGCCACTGTACTGTATTTCAATATCACCATTTGGGTGAATTTCATCTTTCACTTCCAGCCCCATCAGATGGATCATCCGCCGGGCTAAATCGGCTATTTTTACCGGTTCACCCATATCCAGTACAAATACATCGCCCCCCTTACCCATGGCACCGGCCTGAATCACTAATTGAGCAGCTTCCGGAATAGTCATAAAGTAACGAATAATATCTTTATGGGTTACCGTGACCGGGCCGCCCTTACGAATTTGCTCACGAAATAGCGGCACAACCGAGCCGCTTGAACCCAGCACATTGCCAAAGCGCACCATACAAAAGCGGGTGGTGTTCTGATGTTCCGCCAGCGCCTGCAATACTAACTCAGCCAGGCGTTTTGATGCCCCCATAACATTGGTTGGCCGCACGGCTTTATCAGTTGAAATAAGCACAAAGGTATCAACTTTGGCTTTAATCGCGGCTTCGGCGGTATACCAGGTACCAAATACGTTGTTGCGCACGCCTTCTACCACGTTATATTCCACCAGCGGCACATGCTTGTAAGCCGCAGCATGGTATACCGTATTTACTGAAAAGGTGCGCATAACTGTTTCTAACCGGTTTTGTCGTTGCACGGTACCCATCACCGGAATAAGCTGAACCTCAAGCTCATCACGCTTTATCAGCGCAACCAACTCCTGTTCAATGTTGTACAGTGCAAACTCCGAGAGTTCGAACAGTACCAGCATTTTTGGTTCATAACGGATTATCTGCCGGCACAATTCTGAACCAATTGAACCACCCGCGCCGGTAACCATGACCACCTTATCTTTAATGTCGGCATTCATCAGCTTGGTCTTCGGTGCCACGGCATCCCGGCCAAGCAGGTCTTCAATTTTGACATCCTGTAATTCGTCAATCCGCATAGTGCCGTCAACCAGGTCACTCATACCGGGTATCGATTGCACCGGTATTGGCAGCTCATCCAACGCATCCAGCACTTCCCGGCGGCGCGCCCGGCTAGCTGAGGGCAGCGCCAGCAACACCCGACTAATATTTTTATTCTTTATCAACGCCGTGATTTGCGATGGCGACCCCACCGGAATACCCAGAATGGTTGAGCGTTGCAGGGTGCTGTCATCATCAATGAACATAACCGGATGAAATTGCTCACCGTTTAACAGGGCATGGGCTAACTGACGGCCTGACGAGCCTGCGCCATAAATTAGCACCCGGGTTTTGTGGTTGTTATTACGCTGCACCAAAAACATTCTGGCTAGCAAACGAACGCCACCAGAACTGACCAGTGCCAGAATTGCGTAAACAAAGATCAGGTTGCCTTTATCCTGCACACCCAAAACAGCAAAGGCCAGTGCCAGTACAAAAGCACTGCTGACAATACCGGTTAACACTGCGCCCAAGGCATGCTGGCCGATATATCGAATTACCGCCCGGTACAAGCCCAGCTTAATAAAAATAAACAAGGTAAGCGGCAGTGCAACCGCAAACGACAGGGCAATATCAGCAACTTTAGTACTGTTACCATTTTGGGTCAGAAAGTAAGCTGCAATCAATGCCATCACTAAAAAACAAATGTCGACGCACACAGAAATAAGTCGCTTAATGGAACGCGGCAATGCCAGTAACCAAGCTAACATTTCATACTCCCAACCAGAGGTGGTCATAAACCAAATGCATTGTAAACAAAAGTCTAATGTATAACATTAGCAGTATATCCTGCTTATTTACAGACAACGAATGAGTACCATTACGACGCTTTATATCTCTCAGAAATCTGACGCAGCCAATGGTTAAAATCTGCACCCAGTGTGCTGTCCCGTAACCCATATTCAACAAAAGCCTGCATATAGCCCAGCTTATTACCACAGTCATGACTACGGCCAATAATATGATAGGCATTAACCGGCTGGGTATTCATCATTATAGCAATGGCATCCGTCAACTGTATTTCATCACCAGCTCCTGTAGGCGTGCAACGTAAAGCCTGCCAGATGTCCGGGGTAAATACATAGCGCCCAACCACTGCAAGGTTTGACGGCGCCACGCCCTGTTGTGGTTTCTCAACGATAGCAGTCATATTAACCGACTCTCCCGCCTGCATTTTATGCCCCTCAACATCCGCTACGCCATAACTGCTGATACTTTGCATCGGCACCGGCTCTACCATTACCTGACTGACACCTGTCTCTGCAAACAGCTTATTCATTTGCGCCAGATTATCCTGGCTTAAGTCACTGTCATAGCTATCAATTAACACATCGGGTAGCAGTACCGCAAAAGGTGAATCGCCAATCAGCGGGCGCGCACAAAGTACCGCATGGCCGAGACCTTTCGCCTCGCCCTGACGAACATGCATAATGGTCACATCTTTCGGACATATACCTTGTACTTCATCCAACAACTGCCGTTTTACCCGTTTTTCCAGCATCGACTCCAGCTCAAAACTTTTGTCAAAATGGTTTTCTATGCTGTTTTTAGATGAATGGGTTACCAGCACAATTTCTTTAATGCCCGCGGCAATGCATTCCTGCACCACATATTGGATAAGTGGTTTATCAACAACCGGTAACATTTCTTTGGGGATCGCTTTGGTCGCTGGCAACATCCTCGTGCCCAAACCCGCAACCGGTATGACCGCTTTTGTTACTTTCATTTAAACTCCAACTTTACGTCTTAAGTGTTGAGTGCTTGATGTTAAGTTGCTCATTACCCTCATCGCTTACAACGAACCACTCAAAACTAATTATCAATCGCTGCCAAACAAATCGCGGGTATAGACCTTTTCCAGCACGTCAGCCAGTACATCACTATGCCGGTTGGTCACAATGACATCGGAAATTTGCTTAAATTCAGCCAGGTCCTTAATCACCCGGCTATGATAAAACTCAGTCTGTTTCAGCTCCGGCTCGTACACCACAACTTCAATACCCTTGGCCTTAATACGCTTCATAATGCCCTGAATGGCCGACGCACGGAAATTATCCGAGCCCGATTTCATTACCAACCGGTATACACCGACAATTTCAGGTTTACGTTTTAGAATAGCGTCAGCAATAAAGTCTTTGCGGGTTCGATTAGCCTCTACCACCGCCTGGATCATGTTATTGGGGACATCTTTATAATTAGCTAATAACTGCTTGGTATCTTTTGGTAAGCAATAACCACCATAGCCAAAACTCGGATTATTGTAATGGTTACCAATACGCGGGTCTAAGCCTACGCCTTCAATAATCTGCCGGCTATCTAAACCATGGCTTTCAGCATAACTGTCTAATTCGTTAAAGTAAGCAACCCGCATCGCCAGGTAGGTGTTTGAAAACAGCTTTATGGCTTCGGCCTCGGTGCTATCAGTAAACAACACGGGCACATTCTGCTTAACGGCGCCTTGCTGCAGTAGTTTAGCGAACTGCCCGGCACGCTCGCTTTGTTCTCCCACTATTATCCGACTGGGATGCAAATTGTCATACAGCGCGCGACCTTCGCGTAAAAACTCGGGTGAAAATAGTATGTTGTTTGTAGCAAATTTCACCCGGGCGCTGGCGGTATAGCCTACCGGCACAGTCGACTTTATCACCATTACCGCAGTTGGGTTTATTGCTATAACATCAGCAATTACCGCCTCTACGCTCTTGGTGTTGAAGTAATTAGTCTCGGGGTCGTAATCTGTAGGTGTGGCTATAATTACAAAATCAGCGTTAGCGTAAGCCTGCTGTTTATCCAGCGTCGCAGTAAAATGAAGCGCTTTATTCGCCAGAAAATCCGAAATTTCCGTATCTTCAATCGGCGATTTTTTTGCATTAAGCAGTGCCACTTTTTCTGGCACTATATCAATAGCCGTAACGACATTGTGCTGTGCAAGCAACACAGCGTTAGACAGGCCAACATAGCCGGTGCCGGCAATTGCGATATTTAACATCGTTGTGCATATCCTTGTTTTGCCATTGCCAGTTGCCATCAGGTAAATTATTGGCAAACGGCACTATGAGTAAGCAGATCAAAATCAGCCGGTAATAATAGCATTTATCCGTAATGCTGGAAATGCGAAATACTGTGCGAGTGTTCAGACTGTGGAATCGCTTTAACAAGTGACACGTTTATACTGTATTGGCCTGAACTGATGCTTAATACGACAAATTAAGGCAGACGAACAATAGATCAGCTAACAATGCCGCGCTGGCGCAACACCGCCACCACCTGGCCAGCTGCCTGCTCAATAGTCATTTCAGCTGTTTGCAGATGGATATCTGGCGTTTGCGGCGCCTCATAGGGTGAACTGATACCGGTGAAATGGGCAATTTCACCGGCACGGGCTTTTTTGTACAGGCCTTTGGGGTCGCGTTGCTCACAAATACTGAGCGGCGTATCAACAAACACTTCAATAAAAGCATCGCCAGCTAAGGCTTTGGCCTGAGCCCGATCGGCAACAAAAGGCGAAATAAACGCCGTGCCGACAATTAAACCGGCGTCCAGCATTAAACGACTGACTTCAGTGATCCGCCGAATATTTTCAACCCTCGATACATCATCAAAGCCTAAATCGTTATTCAGGCCGTGCCGCACATTGTCACCGTCCAGCAAGTAGGTATGACAACCCAAATTAAACAACAGCCGGTCTACCGCGTTGGCAATGGTCGACTTACCCGAGCCTGACAAGCCGGTATACCACAATAAACAGGATTTATGACCATTCCGGCTTTGTCGTTCACTGTGGCTTACTGCGGCATTGTGCCAGACGATATTGTTAGTCATTGCGGCTGTCTCTTAACATTAATCGGGGTGACAAATTTCGTTAATACGAAAACATTATTAAAATGGAAACCGTACTAAAATGGAAAAACCAAGGGTATCAGCAACACGCTTAATACAACATAGGTTAGAGCAACCGGCCCGCCCACCATTAAAAAGTGCTTAAGCTTATAGCTGCTGGCGTTAAACACCATCAGGTTAGTCTGGTAACCATAGGGCGTAATAAAACTGGCAGATGCGGCAAACGCCACAGCCATTACCATTGGCATAATGTCCACTCCCATGCCCTTAGCCAGACTGTAAGCCAACGGAAACATTAATGCCGCAGCGGCGTTATTGGTTATTACTTCCGTAAGCAAATACGTCAACAGGAATATACCAATAAAAGTGACCATCGGCGCCTGACCTGCTAAGGCGCTACCGGCAAAGTCGCTAATATCCTGCGCCAAACCGGTATGGGTCATGGCACTGGCGATGCATAGCGCACTGGTAACTATTAACCATATCTCCACCGGAAAGCGTCGTTTTATTTCGTTAATGGTTAAACAACCACTGAACAACAGCGCCGCCAGTAAATATATGGCTGCCAAAAGAAGCGACGTACCGCTTAATACCGTGCCGGCGATCATCGCCACAAAGCCCCACCAGGTTAAACGCTCGCGCCAGCCGCTTAACATATGCTCGGGCTCTATGCCGGACAACAAATAGAAGTTTTTACTGATGTTATGCCGGCTGGCAAAATCGGGGCCGGTGGCCAGTAGTAAAAAGTCGCCGGCTTTTAACTCTATTTCACCCAGCTTGCCGTTTACCCGCTCGCCTTCGCGCCGAACTGCCACCACAGCAGCATCAAACCGGGCCCGAAAGCCGGTATTTTTCAGAGTTTTACCTTTTAAAACCGACTCTTCTTTAATAATTACTTCAGTTAAGTTCTGAGTTGCCAGGCCGTTTTCATCGGCAAATAGGCTAATACCGGCAAACTGCTTAAGCACATTCACTTTATGGACATTACCGGTAAAAATCAGTTTGTCGCCGGCTTTTAATATGTCATAACGCGCTACCGGCCGGATCACCTCCGTACCGCGGACAATTTCAGTTAAAAACAGCTCATCTAAATGGCGCAGCCCGGCCTGCTCCACACTTTGACCAAGCAAGGGCGAGTCGGCATTAAGTTTGGCTTCGAGCAGGTATTCGGTTATTGCGACGTCCTTATTTTTCTCATCTGGCAGCAAATAGCTCATAATAAACAGCACCAGACTGCCACCGGCCAGCACGCCCAAACCAATCAGGGTGAAATCGAAAAAGGCAAAGCCCGGCTCACCGGCTTCCACCAGCATAGAATTCACAATAAGGTTGGTTGAAGTACCAATTAAAGTCAGGGTACCGCCCATAATGGCAGCATAGGACAGCGGAATAAGTAACTTGGTCGGGGCCACTTTTTTATTTGCACGCACCGCATTTAACATCGCTGCCACCACGGCAGTGTTATTTAATACCGATGACGCCAATGCCGAAAAACCGATTGTACGCCAGATAGACCCTGGCACCGAGCGGGTAAATAAAAAGCGGGATAAGCGCCGCAGTAAACTGGTTTTTTCCAGTGAAAACGAAATAAGTACCAGTAGCACCAGCGTCGCGAGGCCGGGGTTTGCCGCATTACGCAACAATACCCCGGTATCAATAAAACCCAGGGTGAGCAATGCCAGCAGCATGGCAGCAAAAATGCTGGCAGAATGAGCTGAAAAGCGGATCAGTGCTGCAACCAGCAGCACTAACATTATTACCAGCGCAATGGCCGGCAAGCTCATTTACGGCCTTTTTGCGACATTTCAGGAAAATGCTTACGCAGCAACTGAATAAACTCCAGCTCAAAGCTGCTTAAGCCGGTTATTTCCTGCTCGGCCTGCGGCTCAGGTTGCGCTGCCAGTGCGGCATCAACCATACCCGCTGCCACCGTCAGGTTTGTCAGGCGGTCGATCACAATAAAAGCGCCGGTTTGCTTATTTTTCAAATAAGCGTCAAAGGCCACCGCTTCGGTCAGGTTAATATCAACCAGACCAATTTCATTTAATCCCAGGTTTTGCGCATCGCGCTCTTCCAGGGTATTAACATCAATCCGGTGATGCAGTTTTGCTACTTCGCCGCTGACCAGCTTGCAGGCAAACTTAAAGTAATAGTCGCGCTCGGTTTTCATTGGTTGCTCATGCATCCAGATTAACTTAGCTCTTAGTCGTGACGAGACATGGGCCAGCACGTCTTTTTTCACCAGCATATTGCCGCGGCTAATGTCTATTTCATCATTCAACGTTAAGGTTACCGCTTGCGGCGCATGTGCTTCGTTAAGCTCACCGTCAAAAGTAACAATAGATTTTACGGTTGAAATAGTGCCTGCCGGTAATACCCGGACAGTATCGCCCACCGCCACGCTACCGGCGGCTATAGTGCCGGCAAAGCCACGAAAATCAGAGTTTGGCCTGCTGACCAGTTGCACCGGGAAGCGAAACTCCGGACTGTCAGCAGAAGCGCTTATTTCCATTGTTTCCAGATACTGCATTAACGTAGAACCACGGAACCAGCTGAGTTTTTCGCTTTGGTTAACCACATTATCGCCTTCCAGGGCCGAAATTGGCACAAAGCGAATATCAGGAATATCCAACGACCCCGCCAGGGTTAAATACTCATCCTGAATTTCTTTATAACGCGCTTGCGAATATTCAACCAAATCCATTTTGTTTATCGCAACAATAACGTGCTTAATGCCCAACAAACTGCAAATAAAACTGTGGCGCCGGGTTTGGGTTTGCACACCTTTGCGGGCGTCGACCAGAATAATCGCGACATCACAGGTAGAGGCACCAGTTGCCATATTGCGGGTGTACTGCTCATGGCCCGGCGTATCGGCAATAATAAATTTACGCTTGTCGGTAGAAAAATAACGATACGCGACGTCGATGGTAATACCTTGCTCGCGCTCTGATTGCAGACCATCAACCAGTAAAGCCAGGTCAACTTTATTGCCCTGGGTGCCAGACTTTTTGCTGTCTTCAGTAATGGCCGCTAACTGATCTTCAAAGATCATTTTACTGTCGTGCAGCAAGCGGCCTATCAGGGTGCTTTTGCCGTCATCAACACTGCCACAGGTAATAAACCGTAGCAGCTGCTTATTTTCGTGCTGTTTTAAGTAAGCCAGAATATCTTGTTCAATTAATGCTGAAGCGTGGCTCATCAGAAGTATCCTTCCATCTTTTTCTTTTCCATCGAACCACTGCTATCGTGGTCAATTACCCTGCCCTGACGTTCTGATGTTTTGGTTAGCAGCATTTCCTGAATAATTTCAGGCAAGGTAGCCGCTGTCGACTCCACCGCCCCGGTTAACGGATAGCAACCCAGGGTCCGAAAACGGACATGCTTCTGCATCGGAGTCTCGCCATCCTTTAATGGCATGCGCTCATCGTCAACCATAATCAGGGTGCCGTCGCGCTCCACTACCGGCCGCTCTTTCGAGAAATACAAATCAGGAATTTGAATATTTTCCAGATAGATATATTGCCAGATATCCAGTTCGGTCCAGTTAGACAACGGAAACACCCGGATACTTTCGCCCTTATCTACCCGGCCATTGTAAATATTCCACAGCTCCGGCCGTTGGTTTTTCGGATCCCAGCGATGGTGTTTGTCACGAAACGAATACACCCGCTCTTTGGCCCGCGACTTTTCTTCATCACGACGGGCACCACCAAAAGCGGCATCAAACTTATATTTATCCAGCGCCTGCTTCAGGCTCTGGGTTTTCATAATATCAGTATGTTTCGCGCTGCCATGGCTGAACGGGCCAACATTCATCGCAAGCCCGTCAGGGTTAATATGCACCAGTAACTCAAGATCCAGATCTTTGGCGACCTTATCGCGAAACGCGATCATTTCTTTGAATTTCCAGGTGGTATCAACATGTAGCAACGGAAACGGAATTTTGCCCGGATAAAAGGCTTTGCGAGCGAGATGCAGTAGTACTGACGAGTCTTTTCCCACCGAATACAGCATCACAGGATTGTCGAACTCGGCGGCCACTTCGCGGAAAATCTGAATAGATTCGTTTTCCAGCGCCTGAAGATGGGTCATTCCCTTAGTTTGCACAGAATTTTGCAAAGGGTTTTGCACAGACGTTTGCATAAATCACTCCTGTTGATTCGTTGGCATAGCTTACAGAAATAGTCATTGCAGTACCAGATAGTGAACACTAATAAACCAGCCATAGCGGCAGACAGCAGCGGTGTAGATGGCTGCAGCCGGCAGAAATATACCGCCTGCCACGGCATCAGTTCAAGGAATTGTTTGGTATAAGATATAGCGTAGGTTTAACTACCGGCAATAATAGCGTTAATGCCTTTTGCCTTGAAGGCATCTTGCAAGGTCTGCTTGGCGTCGTCATCACCATGCACAATTCTTACCTGCTGCGGCTTGCGTCGTATCCGGCAGATAAAATTCAGCAACCCCTGCTGGTCGGCATGGGCCGAATAACCGCTTAAGCTCAGCACTTCGGCGTTAATGGTTATCCGCTCACCGTCTATTTCAACATACCCACCGCCCGGGCCGTAGCGCTGAATGGCAGCGCCCAGAGTGCCACGCGCCTGATAGCCGACAAAAACCACCTGATGCGCCTTATCGGTTAACAAAGCCTTTAAATAATTGACCACGCGGCCACCTTCGCACATGCCGCTGGCGGCGATCACGATGGCAGGTTGTTTAGTGCGGGCTAAAAACTGGACTAAATCCAGGTGTTGGCTGTGGCTGTCAATGGTATGCAACTGGCTGAAACTCAATGGGTGACGGCCATGGGTAAGACGCTTTTTCGCTTCACTATCCCAGCGGTGCTGCAGTTGGTTGTAGGCCTTGGTAAATTTTGCGGCTAACGGTGAGTCGACAATAATTTGCAGCTCATCCCAGCGCAAACTCTGGTGAATTTTCTTCCCGCGCAGCCGGTGAATTATCGCTTCCAACTCGTATAGCAGTTCCTGAGTCCGGCCAATACTAAAAGCCGGAAATAACACGGTGCCATTATCCTGCAACGCGTGCAGCAACACCTGCTCTAAGCGCTTAATCCGCTCTCGCCGGTTATCATGTAGCCGGTTGCCATAAGTACTTTCAATTACCACTACATCGGCGGCCAGTGGCGCCTTCGGCGCCGGCAGCAACGGCGCATAGGGCGCACCTAAATCGCCGGAAAATACAGTTTTAAACCCGCTACCACTGGCCGTTTTATGTTTAAGCTCGACATAGGCCGAGCCCAGAATATGGCCTGCTGGCTGAAAACGAAGCTGAAGGGCGGCACCTGATAACGCCGGTAGTGGTAACCATTGCTTAAACTCACAAGGCACCAATTGCCGGCGTAACCGGGCCAGTACGCTGTTAATCAATGTGGCATCGCGACTTACCCCAACCTTAATGGCATCTTCCAGCACCAGTGGCAACAATGTAGCCGAGGCAAGCGTGCAATATATCGGGCCGTTAAAGCCGGCGGCCAGCAAATAAGGAATACGCCCGACATGGTCAATGTGCACGTGAGTAACAATCAGCGCTTTAATGTGGTCTATAGCAAAATTAATTTGCGGCGAAGCAGAGGCAGCACCAGATAATTCAGCGCCCTGAAACAAGCCGCAGTCGATCAGTACGCCGTAATCATCTGCTATGCGATACTCATGGCAGGAGCCGGTAACCCCATCTACCGCGCCGTGGTGGATAAATTCTGGCTCTGGGAAAATAGTCGACATCCGATGTCCTTTTTAGTGCAATCAAAACCCTGCACTACCTATAACCAAAACTCAATAACTTTACAAATTAAAAATCAAAAATATACAACTCAACACTATTTAACCCTATCCCCACTGCCTTTGCCTGCGACGGTCATAAAAATATATTTAAAATAGTTAGCTACTGTAAGCGTAGCTAACATTCTGGCATCTGTTTCAGCCAACAGCACCGGCGTTGACATATCAATATCGTTAACCTGCGCCAGACCGGTAATACCCGGGCGGGCATTCAGTACACCGCGTTGTTCGCGCTCATTAATTAATTCGACCTGATTGAACAGGCAAGGCCGCGGACCAACCAGGCTCATTTCGCCTTTTAATACATTCCACAACTGCGGCAATTCATCCAGTTTGCTTTTACGCAAAAAGCCACCAAAGGGTGTTATCGCACTACTGCTGGCTAAGTGACTGGCAACATGGGCGGTATCCGGCTTCATGGTACGAAATTTAACCAGGGTGAAAGGCGCTTTATTTCTGCCAACCCTGACCTGACGGAATATCGGCGAACCGGTATCAAACAAACCAATAATGGTAAGAATAACCAGCACCGGAAAGCCAAACACCAGGCCCAAAAAGGCGAAAATAATATCTAACAAACGAATTAACATAGATCCTCAAAAGAAAATAATAGCGAGTGACAAGTAACAGTAAATCCCTCCAAACCTCCCTTTACTAAAGGGAGGCCTAACTGTTTTTACTTCCCCCCCTTTGGCAAAGAGGGGGCTGGGGGGAGATTAAAGCAACGCTTAATCCCCTCTTCTACCGAAACCTGTGGCGTCCAGCCCAACGTTGCTCTGGTGTGCTCAATGTCTACCTGCAAATTACCGCACAGTCTGTCAATCACTGCCTGCTTACCAGTTAGTTTGGCGGCAAAACGCAGCCAGCTTGCCGGCACCGGTAATAACCATGGTTTTTTGCCAGTGGCAACGGTCATCATTTGCAGTAACTCTGTGGTCGATACATCCTGATCATCACTTACCAAAAATGTTTGGTTGGCAGCCTTAGGGTGATCAATACAGGTAATGATAAGGTCAACCAGATTATCCAACGCTACCAGGCTACGCTTATTATGTATCGCACCTAATGGCAAAGGCAGGTTTTTCCGGGCTAGTTTAAGCATTGCAGCAAAATTGGCCTTAACGCCTGGCCCGTAAACCAGAGGCGGCCGGATAATTACGACTTCCATCTTGCTGTCTTTAGCGATTTGCATCAGACCTGCTTCCGCTTCTGCTTTAGATATACCGTATGGATCCTCAGGCTGTGGTGTGTTGTCAGCCCTGAACGGTTTATCTAACGTGGTTGATTCACCATTTACTTTAATAGTGCTGACAAAGATAAAACGTTTAACACCCGCCGCCGCCGCTTGCTTAGCCAGATTTAGCGTGCCGAACGTGTTGACTTCGCGAAAGGCGGCCAGGGGATCTGCCGCTTGTTCGTCCATCATATGCACCCTGGCAGCACAATGCACAACACAATCGATATCAGCAACCAAAGCCGCAACCTGGTCAACATTATTAAAGTCGGTGCAAAGCCTAAAAGATTGTAACGCAGCTTGCCCGGTACGCACAGCAGCAACTGGCAGCATACTTGCCTGTTGTTGTAACTGTGTAAACACCGCATGCCCGACAAATCCGCTGGCACCTGTTATCAGAATACGGCTACTCACGATGTAGCCTTGTGTTTTTTGCGCACATATAGAAAGTGTCGGAATAAATGATAACCACAACGCACAGGATTCAGACGCTCTTCTGTAGAGTAAATCTGATACACATCCAGCATTTTTTTAAGTTTGTTTTTAGACAATGATACCTGCAACCGGTTATAACGCGCACAATTGCCTGGATATTTTACTGCATCAGCACCCGTGCGGGTAATTGCCAGCCATAACCCCCAGTCCTGACCACGCCGCACCAGAGGCATATAGCACTTGCCAAGAGCCAGCTGATTGTAAGCAGCTGTCAGACAACCAATTGGACAGCCATTGAGTAATTGCCGGTACGTTAACCGCTGAGGCAGCTTGAAGCTGGCGATAGTCTGGCCGCTCACTTCATCTACTTCATCATAGTCACCGTAACTAAACACGGCGCCAGTGGTCTCCATAAAACCAATTTGCTGTTCCAGTTTGTTTTTTAGCCAGCCATCATCGCTGTCCAGAAACGCAATATATTTACCTTCTGCCGCCGCGATACCAGCATTACGCGCCACACCAGCGCCCTGATTGCGTTGGCTTAGCACTTTCAAATGAGGATACTCATGCTGCAATTGCTGCAAAATTTGCAGCGTGTTATCACTTGAGCCATCGTCAATAACAATATGCTCAAGTACTTTTATGCTTTGTGAGGCAACAGCCGCAACAGAGGAATGTATATATTTTGCGCCATTAAACACCGGAGTGATTACAGAAACTAAGTTATCCAATGGTTTGTCCGACCCTGGCATTATTGGTCCTATATCATTCATTTGCGACGAATCCGATCAGTAAACACTTTCAACCCACCCAGGTTAGTATTGAAGTACAACGCAACCGCGGCTTTCCAGTTACCATTAGTAATGAACTTAAACATAGATAATAGCTGGAATGGCTCACGCACTGTCCTTATCATCAGAATTTTCTGAGATGGCAAATAAGGTAATCCAGAATTAATCCTCATGCTTTACCACCAAAACTAATAAAGCTTTTTATAGCGGTTACACTGCCTTTAACAAAACCGGCCTGCGCCCGCACATGCCGCCTGTGTTTGGCTATAAACAGTAGCAGTAAGGGCAATCCAACCCAGCCAAAAACGCGTCTAAATAAAGCTCCCCTGGCCCGCAAGTAGGTATTATTCCAGTTAGCCCCCGAGGTTTCATCAGGATGCACCAGTAAATCGGCCGGATAAAAGTAGATTTTTTTTCCCGCTTTATGCAGATCAGCTAAAAAAATATTTTCCTCCGACACAGGGTACTCGGCACCCAAGCCAAACCGCTCGTCAAACCGCACACCACTGCTTTGCAGTGCTTCACGGCGCAGCGCCACCTCAACTGACGATACTTTAAAGAAGTTACGGTAGCTGCGTTGCACAATGGCCGTCGGGTAGCGTTTACGGTGTTGACCTTGCTCATTGGTAAAACGAAAAGTAATAACATCAGCTGCCGGCAATGCGGCAAACGCCCCGGTAACAATAGCCAACAACTCAGGGGTGAAGGTAATATCATCATCTGCCAACAATACCAGCGGTGCTGTTGCAGCACGCAAGGCCATATTACGACTTTTAGCCAGACCCCGGCTAGCAGTCTGCAGCAGGCAAACATCTGCTCTAGCTTTTAAGCGAGCCGCAGCGTCTTGCCAGCTCTGTTCGGTGTTCTCAGCAAAAATCTGGTGTATCACAATATAGCCAATTGCCGGGTTAGCCGGCAGCAAACAAGATAATACCTGAGCTAAACGCGCATTGCAGGTGCTGATAAGTATTTCTAAATGTGGTGTGGCGCTACTCATTGCAAACTGGTTCTCTTTCGGTGCCTGCATGCCGGCTTTCATCGCTCTGTTTTTGTTCAGCAAGCACCCGGGCTAAATGAAGAATATAAAATGAAAACAGCCAGAAAATCGGCGTAAAAATAACACTTGAAACACAAAGTGCTAACGCTAGCGGTAGCTGCAAAAAAACATTGCCGTGGCGCAATAAAGAAAAGTGCATCACAATAATAAACAGTAAGCCGCCAAACACACCAGTCGCAGCAAAAGCTTCCAGATAAGCGTTTTGAATCGTTAAGTTCTCGTTGAAGTACTCATTAATTAACGGCAGGGTCTGGCCGGGTCCTGCGCCAAGCCAATCACTATGTTTAAGGATAAAAACCGCCTTGTCGAAGCTTGCAAATATTCGCGCATTAAACGAGCCGTCATTGCCGGTACTAATTAAGTATATCCGGTGTGCCAGATAATCATTGGTAAGCAATACCCAGGCTAACAGCGCAATAACCAGTGGTACTGCAATAACCAATCTTAACGGGTAACGACCATCAATAAAGCGGTATAAATAAGCAATAAGCAAAAACACCAAACCGGTGAAAGACAGCGTCAGCACAAAAGCCAACACTATTGCTCCGTCTTGTAACAGGGTTATTTTCAGGCCGGCTTTTCTGCACTGGTAAAAATATAAAATAAGAAAAAAGCCAAAGAAAAAAGCATACCAGGAAGGCTCAATAAACAACGAGCTAAACCGGTGTAAACCGATTAACGGTACCAGAAACACATTAATTTTAAACTCAATAATGGTCCGGTTTAGATTGCCTGGTTCAACTACATTAAACAGCCAACCTGCCAGACCAGTGTAAAACAGAACAACAACCAGCAACTGGCTTAGAACACCAAAATAAAGTAGCCATTTGGTCATTTTCAGCATATCGGCGCCATTAAACTGCTGAAAACGGCCATTCGCGGCCATAACTAAGAACAAGGGTAGCAGCAACTTTAATGACGACATTAAACTGTCAGCGCCACCTGATAACAGCGACAACACCAATGATAAGATAACAAAACATGCCAGCAAATAGCTGTACAGGGTTAGCTTGAAATAGCCGGTGCGTAAGAAAAAAATAGCAAAACACAATAACAGTAAAATGTCAGAAAGCGGAATAGCCGCCAGCCGAAACTTCATAAACGTCAGCGTCAGCAAACTACAAACAGCCAGCGCCAGAAATGGCGTGTCTTTTTTCGCGTTCATCTAACCACAGCCTGCAATATTATGCCGCATGTTATTATGCAGAACGTTTGGAAAAATATCTGACTAACACAATAAAACCTGCTAAAAGTGCAGAAAACAGCGTAATAACGATACATAACAAGGCACGTCTCGGTTTATGCTGTATTTCACTGACTATAGCCGGATCAATTATTTTAAACACATACTGGTCACTCACCTCGGCCAGCATCAACGTCTTTGTCTGCTCTTCAATTAACTGGTACAACGCCCGGCGTAACTCTTCGACAGAGGTTTTTTGTAATTGCTGTTCAAGATACTGCAAGCTTCGCGTGGCTTCTGCCATATCAAGCGCTTTCATCTTGTAATCAAGTTCAGTGACGAGATCGGTTACCCAGCGCTGAGCAAGATATGGAGAATAATGTTCAATGGCGACCACAATAGTACCATTGGCTTTGCGTTCCTGAATTTCCATTCCTAGCATAAATTCTTTATACGCTTCTTGTAATGAGGGTTTTGCTTGCCTTGGCGGGTCTGCTTCCCTTAGCCATGTCCCGGTTTCAACATCGTAATCGCCTGTTTTATAATTAAAGCTGTTATCATGAATATTCCAGCTTTCTACTGCAAACAAAGGAACGAACAAGTTATGCTGTTCAATAAAATTGCTAACAAACTCTCGGGACTGCAAAACCTCTAATGCCAGCGTTGCTTTTTTATTGCCGCTACTGTTCAGGTTAATACCAGCCAACGCCGCAACACCGCCTAACTGACCCAATTGTGAACTCTGTAATGACGAATCAACCGGTGACAATAAAATTTCTGAGCGGTAAATATTTGGCAAACTCAATGCAAGTAGCACAGATAATGCTGCACCAGCCAGGGTTATACCTGCGAGCCACCACTTACCTGACCATAGCACCTGCACTAATTCGCTAAGGTCAACGTCCCTGCCGCTATGCCTATTTTCAGTCACAACAATTCCTCGGTATAA
Source organism: uncultured Chromatiaceae bacterium (assembly GCA_963975465.1). GTDB lineage: Bacteria > Pseudomonadota > Gammaproteobacteria > Enterobacterales > Alteromonadaceae > Alishewanella. The sequence continues at coordinate 239,425 of CAXBHB010000001.1, read as the reverse complement.
ATAATGTGGCGATCATAAAGCAAAAGCCAAAGCAGGGAAAGCAGGTTACTGCCATAACACCTGCCTTAACAGTTAGCAGTAAAACTGCTTATTTTCTAAACGCATGTCTTACCAAATAACCAAATGCAATTAGCACACTAAACTGAACTTTAAGAAGTCGAATAGCGTAACAGAAAGCCTTAGTTTTTCTAATAACATTAGCTGACTGAAAACCAAGCAACACCGCAGCATGTTTTGACATACTGCTTTCATGTTCTGAGTAATAAAGATGCTCGAGCTGAGCCTTTACCACAGATTGCTGCTGCTCGTTTGTATACCGCCGCGAAATACTCTGCGGCAATACCCGGTAATCAAGACAAATATCAGATATGTTAGCGAGTTTGTACTTCAGCGATAACCTTAACCACAGCTCATAGTCTTCAGCATGGATGTAACGAGAATCATAATACAAATCTGCTAACGCCAATTTTTTATTCAACATTACAGAAGGATGCGCCATAGGTGATCCAAACATAAACATCGGTTTAATCAGGCTATGACGACAAGGAGGTCTGCGCTTGCCAGTTAACTCTCCTTTTTGGTTAACAACATTGTAAGCCGAACCGACGAGTGCAACATCAGGGTTTTGACGCAAGAACTTCACTTGCTTACTCAGTCTTGTTGTATGAGCGATATCGTCTGCATCCATCCGGGCAATATATTCTCCTTTTGCCATAGCAATTCCTTCATTCAGGGTTGCCACTAGTCCTTTATTCTCCCTGCTGACATAGCGTACACGCGGATCATCCAGTAACTTTTGTCGTATTAATCGATCGGTATCATCCTTTGAACCGTCATTAATCAATAACAATTCAAAATTACGGTAATCTTGCTGTAAAATGCTATCAGCCGCTTCAATAATATATTCCTGACCGTTATACACCGGTAGTAAGACCGTTACTAAAGGGTTATCAATCACTAGTCAGGCGCTCCGTAAAGCTCGTTTTGACAATATCACTGCTACCCGTCCACAACGCGATGTAACGACTGTTTTTCCCATAGCTATTATCAATAACCTGATGAGGAATATCTAACAAGCACGACAATATGTGCCCGTGCAATCTGTCGGTAACAACATACTGATAATCAGAAAACAACCTAATCGCACGACTAACCAACGTATTGGCCATTAAAATGCCAAGAGAAGTGCCCAATGAGCCAGGTAGACGATTAACCCCTAACATTGCACTTAGCCGAAGAACTCGCATCGTGAGAATCAGTACTTTATTGCTGTTATTAAACAGTACATTCCAGTCAGTAACACGGTCTGCTTGCTGTTCTGACCGGTCTTGCAAAGCCTCTTTATCAATCCGCATCAGTGCCAACAACTTTCTCTCTGGCTTACTCCTCCGAATAATCGGATAAAGCTGATGGGCCATATCAGGCATTAAATAGACATTTTTGGTCATGTTCTGCGCTAATTCAAAAGACGGCTGGTCTCGAACAAACACGTGCAAGTCAGGGTGCTGGCGGAATAGCTCACAACAACGCTGATAATTTACTTCACTTTCAAAGTGAATAGATTGAGGCAAAATTACTACGCGTTGTTTTGTTAATTTAGGAATAAGCTCTTCCCTTATAGCCTGACAACCGCCGTATAAATCGCCTAAGTTTCCACCACCTTGAAACACCACCACATCGTCTTCTGAGATACAGCTGCTGGCCACATTAAACCAGTTTGCTTTATAATTGACCTTAATTTCATAGCGCTCAAAAAATCTCAGCGCGCCCTGCATGATTAGCAGATCACCAACGTTTCGATATAACGGCACATCGATATAGCTTACCTTGTTATTGCCAATAACGTCTGCGATAAGACGGTGCTTATCGGCTAAGAAAGTCATTAGTAGCTTATGCTCAACCACTGCATCACGACTCATAAACTTTTACTCTTGTTCATCAAATTCATTATCTCTCGTAAATTATGCCGCATGTTCAGAAACAACATTGCTTTTGTTTTCTGGACAAACATGACTCTGAGCACCGGATGAAAAACATCAAACAAATAATTGACGCATAAAATAGCTATCAAACTTGCCCAGGCTGCGCCGACGCCCCCATATTGCGGAATAAGCCACCAATTTAGTGGCACATTCAACGCCAGCCCGAGCAAGTTTCTCTGCATCAAAACGGTCTGCATACCAATATTAATTAAATGTCTGGCACTGATCACCGCAAAGGCGCTAAAAATACCACACCAGACATGAATTACCAGTATTTCTGCAGCTCCCGTGAATGCTGTCCCAAACAAAACCGGCATAAACCAAGACGCCGTAAACGTAACGAGCAAAGCGAAAGCTAACATCAGCAATAAAGCGGCATCGAATAGTTGCTGTAACCGTTGTCGATAAACGCTTTCGTCTGTTTTAAGCAGTGGTAAAATTGCCGGCATTATCGAAAACGCGATGATACCTGGTAAGAAATTACTCACCTCACTGATTCTGACAGCGGCTGAGTAGAGCCCTACTTCAGCATCACCGGAGAGTTGGGCAATCATTATCTGGTCAACACGGGCGTAAATAATCCAGGCGGCAGCAGACAAAACTAACGGCCAGCTTTCTTTTAACAAACGTCTGGCAATACCCCAGTTATGTCTCCATACATAGGGAACATTGGCAAAAGCACGACTAAATGTTGTTCTTAACAATAGTGCCGTTAATAATGCCTCTAACCAAACAGCCCATGCAAAAGCGACTAATGGGGCCTGGAGGTAAACCAGTAGTAATTTAAAACCAACAATAAGCAAAAAAACCGCATTTTCGGCCCAAACAACATATTTAGACCTGATTTGAGATTCAAACCAATACTTGTAAATACTGCTGCATTTAAAGAGAAGAGTCGTACCCAGCACAGCAACCATATATTGGCTCAACGCATTGTCTGGTTCTAAAAATGTGATGGACATTATGAGCAGCAAATAGGATAAGACCGCCGCGATAACCATCAGCATCATTGCACTGGCGAGGATCTTGCCAGAGTCCGCTGGGTTAACTACAAGTTCTCTTACCACAATTCCTTGAAAACCCAACGCAGAAATAACAGTGAAAACAGCAACCAAGGCAGTAGCGAAATTCAGAATACCAAACTGTTCTGGTCCAAGGTATCGGGCAACATATATAGTAACGAGTAATGTCAATCCGAGCCGCAACAGTTTGTCTGCACCAAGCCAAAAGATATTTGCCAGAATATGAGTTCTGGAGTTTGACTCTTTTAGCCCACTTTTTTTTGAGAACATTTTAGTACCTGAACTAGCAAGAAGCCCATCTAAAACCAGATGAGCTGTATTCAGAAAAACCTGATGATATTCGACTTACCTAATTAGACAGGTATCGTTCAAATAAGTCAGAAAAGCTCTCAACTGTACTTGCCCCGGTAACAATTTCGTAGTCAGTAACTGTATTGCCTTGTCGTCTTCCGACAACAAAGACCGGTGTTCCATTAAAACCCAGGGATGTTGCATAGTTCAAAGATGTAGAAATACCATTGTGTACATCCATATTTTGCAAGCAGGCAGACATTTTTTCTGTGTCTAAATTTAACTCAGTCATCAATTCCGCTAAATACTCATTATCGAACGTTTGACTGCTGTTAAATAGCGAATCTTTAGCTGCAGAATATTGATCCTGCTTTGCGGCGCAACGCAATGATACTGCAGCGTATCCTGCATTGGGATGAAGCTTAATCAGGGGTAACTCACGTCCGACGAACAGTACCTTATCTGAGTCGATGTAATCTGCTTTTAACTGCGGCCAAACTTCAGAATGAAACTTCGCGCAGAACGGACAATGTAAATCCGTAAATTCTATAACTACTACCTCTGCTTGCTCACTGCCAATCAAATGACCATCACCAAATTCGATGGTATCAGGCCGTACCAGTGCGCCTAAACCTACGCGCTGTGCAACAGCGGTTTGGATGTTTTCGAGCTTTGCTACCCGTGCTTTTAGTTGCTCAATCTGCTCGGCATCTTTACTTTGTTGAGTATCCTTACTACAAGAAGATAGGGCTCCAACAATACACAAAGCCATCATTAACTGCTTAATCATTTACTATAACTCCGAATAAAAAAGCCCTCGCTAGCGAGGGCTTTTAATTACCAAATAACTAATGAGTTATTACTGGTTCCAGTTGTTCTGATCCAGAACTGGCATTACACGGTCAACACCACCAGGGATCTTCTGAACAGTAACACCGTGAACAGTGTCACGTGGAGAAGTTACAGCAAAAGTCAGAGTGTGACGTAACAGACCAGCTTGTGCGTTAGAACCGTAAGAACCGGTAGCGAAACCGCCATCAGCACCAGTATAACCTTTCTGGTCAACTGCAGCGTCAATTACGTCCTGAACGAAGTAAACCACTGAAGATTTAGCTGGAACAGTACCTAACGTTACGGCAGTAGCAAAACGGTTACCAGTAGTACCATCAGCAGACTCGCTGAATACGTCTACGGTTACTTCTGCAGATTGAGTATGTTCGTTAGTTACACGAACAAAGTTACCTTCTGCAGCAACAGCGTAAGGAACTTTTAACACCGCACCGTTAATACCGATGTTATGGGTATTAGTGGTTTGTTGACAGTGATCTAACAGCGTTGCTGGATCAAAGTTCAGCGTGCTCTTAACGTTAACTGCATAGTTAAAGCCCATTGGCACTGTGTCATCAGTTTGAGTAACAGTGAAGAAATGGCTGTTTGACGTAGCACCAAGACCGTAAGATGCCGCTGCTGCAGGCTCTGCACCAGTTGCTACTGGGGTAAATACTGCAGGAGCTGGTAACGCGTAAGCAGTATCAGCATAGCCGTAATCGTCGTCAGCATCCAGAGTTACCTGGCCACCTAAAACACCAGGAGCAGCAGTTTGAGTATTAAAAATACCAAACGCTACTGAAGAACCAGTGTCACCAGTAGTAGTGAACATCAGTTCCAACTCGTCATCAGCAGTTAACGTATGAGCTAAATCAAGCGCTGCTTCACGGTCAACGAATGCGAAAGGAGCAATGATATCAGTACGTTGTAAAGTTAAGCTGTTTGCTTCGAATACAAACTCAGTACGGGCAACGATTTCAGCGTCAGCAGAGTTTGTGCTCTGGGCGTTTACTTCTGCATCAGTAGCAGTGCCTAAGAAGGTTACATACTGTGGCGAAATATCGATTAAGGTTTCAGCACGTGAAACACCACCGATGATGCTTGAACCGCCATCTGTTCTTGCTGAAGTAGCAGCAATTGAAATAACAGCAGAAGAAGTGCTGTCAGTACAGGTAGTGTTCTGAGTACGGATACCTACAGGCTCAAGAGTCGCTAAAGTATTACCTTTAGAGAACGCCATCCGGGTACCAGCTGGGATAGTGATACCAGACTGAGTTAAGAACTCAATTTCGCCCTGGCCATCAACTACGCCGTCAGAAGTAGCTAATACGTTATCACCAGAACCTAATAAGAAGATCTGGTTAGCATTACCGAAGAATACAGCATTGGTTAATTTAACTTTAACGCGTGATGCACCTGGTAAGTCAGTAGTAGGAATATAAACAATTTGCAAGCCGTTGTTACCTGCAGTACCAGTAGTTGGCGGCACTTCAAAAGCAGCCTGACCCAGTTCGATAGCGTAGCCGCTTGTGCCGCCTTTAGTCAGTTCATATGCTACAGAACCTTCATCTAACGCTTCCAGGTTTGCATCACGAACATCACCAGTGTAACACTGGGCTGCAGCGAACTGAACGCCGTGATCGACGACCACATCACCTTTGTAGATTTCAAAACATGCTTCAGTACCTGCAAACACATTGGTAGACGCTAAACCTGCCAATACTGCAGATGAGATAAGCGCTTTTTTAAGTAATTTCATTCCGTTTTCTCCGTAAATTTTATAGCGGAACTTCCGCTTTTGGAACACGTGTCCCAGGATTAAAAATAACTGCCCGTTTGAGAAAGGAACAAAGCAAATTACTTTTATCCAATAGGTATCAAATGTTACTGCGACTTTAGTACAGCAGCCGGCGCTTGCATGCGTTCACCACCTGCAAAAGTCGCCGTAGGACATTTAACGGTACGAATCATAGCTAGCTAGTCCCCTCCGCGTCAACCAGTATATTTAAAAAAATTGTTGTAATTGTTCGTTTTTTTAGCAATCTCAACAATTCAGGGCTCTACCGGAAAACTATATAATTCAGCCAGTTTGCGACCAAACTCATCCAACTCGCTGGTTTCTCTTATAATACGCGGAGTTATAAGTACCATAAGTTCGGTACGGCTGCTGGTATCACCCTTACTTTGGAACAGTTTTCCCAGTATAGGGATGCTACCAAACAACGGGACTTTATTGTCATTGATACTGGTGTTGTCTTGAATTAAGCCGCCCAACACCACCGTCTGGCCGTTGGCTGCCAGCACGCTCGTTGTTATGCTACGACTGATAATGACCGGTGCCAGGGCTAATTCACCCTGCCCTGAACCTTCACTGTTAGACGTTTCCTGGCTTATTTCTAAGCTCACCAGGCCATCTGCATTAATGGTTGGCGTTACTGACAATGTGATACCGGTGCTACGATACTGAATAGAATTGCGACTAACGTCGGGGTTGAGGTCAGAGCTGACGCTTTCTACCAGCACCGGCACCTGCCGGCCAGAGTTAATGCTGGCACTCTCACCATCACGAACGACTAAATAAGGCCGGGACAGCACCTTAACGTTGGTCCGGGTCGCCAGCATATTTAGTGCCACCCGCCAGTCACCGCCAATGGCGCCAAAGGCAAACTGGCCAGAGGTTGCGACCAAACCCGCTGTCGCGGAAAAATCGGCATTTTTGGTAGAATCATAAAACCAATCGATACCGGTTTGGGTATTTGAACTTAAATCAACTTCGGCAACAATGACTTGCATGGCAACCTGGCCCGGCAAGCGGTCTAGTTGCTGCAATAAACCAATAATTTCCTGATACTTACTGGGTGATGCCTGAATAACCACGGCATTTTGCGTTTCGTCAGCAGTAATACGGGCACCTTCTATATTCGCCGTACCACCACCCTGGCGTCCGGCCCCGCGGCCCTGGCGCTGCTGCTCCGGACTATTGCTAACGGTGCTACCACCACTATCTGAATCACTGCTTTGCACGGGTTGCATTAACGAACGGACACTGCGAACTAAATCGGCTGCTTTAGCATATTGTGGCCGGTAGACATAAAAGCGCTCTGTAGCCCCGCCGGTTGATACATCCAGGGTACGGGCCCACATACTCACCCTGTCACCCAGAGTACGGTTGCTGGCATACACCACCACTGAGTTTAAGCGGGCAATTGGCACCATGGCAATGTCTTCACCTATCCGGATATCTTCTGCCATCATTAATGCCTGAATCTGGGTTATCAGATCCTCCGGCGATAGGTAGACTAACGACAACATACGGATATCACGACCGCGAGCGTGCGGCACATCCATCATATTGACAATTTGCAGCGCTCGCTCGATGTCAGCACGATTGCCTTCCAGTACCAGCAAGCGGTTGGTATTATCAGGATAAGCCTGCACATTGGTCATTTTACTGATAATGCTGGTAATTGAACGTGACGAGTTATAGACAAAGGGCACCAGTTGAATAATATCATCACCGGATTGCGGCAAGTCGCCCAGTTCCCGGCCAATACCAATTGAGCGGTTTTGTACCTGGCCGCTGCGCTTTCCGATATACAGAATATTGTCTTTGCTGTACACCTCAATACCCTGCCCTGCCAGAACCTGCCGGCTAATCTGGAATAGCTCGGACGGTGAGACATCCTTTTGCAGGTTAAGGGCCACCCGCTCACGCATCCGCTCTACTTCGGAGCTAACCACATAGCTCAGCTGTAGCAACTCACCGAAAACATAATGCGCCAGTTGCGGCACTTCCATTTCGTTTACCGCCACCTTAATTGGCTGGTCGCTGGCAAAACTGGGTACCTGAGTCAGCAAAGGCGCACCGCGTTGCAGCGTTGCCATACTGGCAATTCTGCCTTCACTGAAAGTTTTATCCTGCTCTGCAATAACCTCGGGTTCAACCTCTGGTTGTCGCTGTGTTTGCTTGGTGGCCAGAAAAGACCCCGGCACAGCAAAACCCTGCTGGCTATCAGACGTGTCATTGGGCTGGTTGATACTGGCACAGCTTGCCGTGATGCAGGCAAAAAAGCTGATCAACAGAAACTGTTTATGATTGCGTTGTAATGTCATGAGTTATTCAGGCCCGTTTGTTGTATTTGTTGCAGCCTCAATTGGCTTAAAAAGGTGAAGTATAAGTTGCTCTGGCGTATCGTCTGGCCAATTGTGCTCAATGGTTGGCGAAAACTGAAAATAGATTGCCGCTAAACTAACATCACTAACCTGATAGTGATAAAAAGTATCGCCCTGCATGGCCTTACGTAACCGCGGTGCATGCTCTTCCGGAAACCATAGCCTGGCCGTCAGGGTATTGTTAACTTCATCTACTGCCAGCAGCCTGGGACCAATATCGGTTAAGCGTAAATATTGCGGATCGATCGCGTTTTCATCTTCTCCTGAGGTTTGCAGCTCAGGCTGAACGCCAAACAACAAACTAAAAGCGCCGGTCTGCTGCTCAGCCACTGCCTGGCCACGGCTACCGGTTGAAAACTGCTCGGCTGTCGTCGAGCGGGCAGCGTTATTATCCTGTACTAACGTGTTGCGCCATACCGTAATGGCATGAAAAATGATTAATAAAACTGGTACAGCCAGCCATTTATTTACTTGGAAAATACCCGGCATTAGATAACGTCCTCCGGCTGCAACAGAATATTCAAATCCAGGGTTGCGGTCATATTCTGGCTGGCAGCGCTGGGTTTGGTTAACCTCAGGTTTTGTACCACAGCTAATGGCTGCTGGCTTTCTAATGAAGCCAGAAAAGCATAGATATATTGCGGCCGCCCCTGCACAAATAAGCTTACGGGCATTACCGAGGCACCCTCGGTGACCGCAGGCTGCCCGGTCTGCCGGGTGCTAAGCTCTACCTGGTGTTTTTGTGCTAACTGTTCGACATGCTGCAACACCTGTACCGGCGCCTGCGCCGTTTTGCCAGCAAACCACAGTGCCGACAAACGCTGATAGCCATCTGCTATCGTTTGCTCTTGCGTGGTTAACTGTACATTACGCAGCTGAATTGACTGAAAACGTTTTTTGTTTTGGTTAAGGGCCTGTATTGCCTCTACTTTACTGTCAGTCCAGTTTAGCCAGGGCACTATTACAAAACGTATCATAACCAGTACGATGATAAGCGCCAAACCTGCTTTGTGTTGCTTAGTCAACGCTTTGCTCCTTTAACCCGTTATACACCATGCTGATAGTGAAGTTTTCCTGGCCGCGAATACGCTGCACATTGCGCTCAAACTTCACCTCAGACCATTGTGCTTGCTGTGATAATGTTGCTAACACAGCAGTGGCCGACTCAGCATTGCCGCTGATTTGAATCAACTGGCCACTTAACTGCACCGACTGCAGTATTGCCTGGCCCTCCAGTTGCTCAGCTAGCAAGGCCAAAACCGGATATCCGGCAGGAAAGCGCTGCAAAAATTGCTGATAGCTCTGCAATATGCTCATTTGATCTGATAATTGTTGCTGCCGGTTGAACACCTGATTCGCTTCAGTTTGTAGCTGAGCAACCTGAGCGCTCAGGCGCTGCTCATACAGCGTTAACGCTGCTGACAATACTGCCATATACCCGACAGCAATAATGCCTGTCGCCAACATAAGTTTACGCCACGGCACCTGTGCGGCTGACTTCGATGCACTACGCCAGACGCTTAACCCCAACCAATCGATACTTAGCGGATTAATAACTGCCGTTTCGTGAGTTTGTGGCAAGGTCAATACCGTTGGCTTTGACTGATAACTTACACCAATGGCGTCTAAAAAATATTGCGGCTGATTCATCAGCCCCCGCACCGGTGTGGTGTGCAATTGCTGATCGGCGCTCAACCAGGCCCAATATTGCTCTGCCGATTGCACCTGATACAGTGTTTCAGGCTGCAGTACCGAATACAGTAGCCAGGTTTCAGGTAACACCAGCTGCCAGCCGTTAACCAGCAGCGACTCGGCACTGTTGTCAATTACGGCATATAACACGGTAAACTGGCCAGGTTTTTGCTGCCGGCAACGCCAGATAACCCGTTGCCCTTGCCCGGCGTATACTTTACGCTCATTGCTGATTAACTTTAACAGTTCAAGCGGACTGGCTTTATAGCTACGCCGGTGCTCTTTATAAAGCGCTTTGGGTAGCATCAGCAAACGATTACTTGCCGCTGTACCCGGCACGGAGTCGGTTCCGGGCCACTTTGGGGTGCTTAACCATTTCAGTAAAAAGCTCAATTGACCTCCGTCAAAATAAAACCTGGCTGTTTTTCAGCAACAAACGTTATGCGCTTTGCATAACGCGCCCGCATCAGCAAAAAGCTTTGCCGGTAAGCAGCATCGCCCTGCTCAACTGCAATGGTTATGCGCAAGCGGCCACTGGGGTAGATATTCATATCCTCTGACCGCTCAAGCATTAAATCCGGCTCTTGCTCCGCCGAACCATTTCGGCTTTCTAACATACGCTCAGCCCGGTAGTTGCCCAATAACACTGGCAATAACTCATCGGGTGAAAACTCGTAGTTTACCACTGAGCTACCTAAAAAAGTGATATAAGGTGCCAGTTTTGGCCAGTAAGGTCCAAGGTTTTTAACGAATGCCAGCTCAGACGCCTGCTGCGGCAGATTATTGCGGGGCAAACCCGGGATAACATAATCGCGTTGTTCGGCGCCATTTAGCCTGACAAACTCGTCTTTGTCATACCAGTCTTGCAGGGCTGCCAGTGCACTTTCTGGTTCCGGCACCTGATGATGCCGCAGTAAATTAAGCCAGGCGGCATCGTTAAACGGAATGGCAGCAATAAGCCCTGACGTGTCAGTTAGTGTTATTTTGGCATCATGCCAATTAAACATTTTGCCCCGGAAATTAATATCAGCCGGTAACTTAAGCTGTTGTAGTAACTCTGGCCGCGGGCCTTCTAACCAAAGTGTGGTGGTAGATAAGGTAAAAATAAGTTGCTCTTTTACCGATTCCAGTCGGGCCCGGGCCTGCATATGATCTTTGGCTTGGGTTGCCAGTTGCACCATAGTTTTATTTTTATACTGGTAAACTGTCACGACTACCGCGATAACGGCAGTAATCATTAAAACCAGCAGCATGGCGACACCATGTTGCTGTTTATTTAGCTTAAAACGAGAGTGTCGGGCTAACGCATCAGGCATTGCTATTTCCTGCAAATATTTGCAGCCGGTCGACATCGTTATTTTCAATGCGGATCCAGATAGCATATGGCTCTGCCTGCTCAGCCTGCAACGTTAACCTCACCCAGCCCGGCAACACTTCGGTTTCTGCACTATTATGCGAGTTAGCCCAGCGCGGCGCCCGGTTTGGCTGCACCGGCAGCTCATCGCCCCAGGAAATATGCCGGTCTATCATGCTTGGCCAGGAAAAATAGCTAATTTCTACTGACTCCAACGGATACAAGCGTTGCATAAAGCTATTGCACATTTCAGTTTTATTATACGCAATACTGGTAATCAGCTTTTCACTGACAGGTTGTTCGCAATAAGTCAGATACCCCTCGCTAATACCCAACCAGCTGCGGGCCATAGTGCCGGGCTGAAGTATTCCGCTTGTACTCATCCAGCTTAACTCTTCGGCGTCGCCGGTAAATACCGGCCGGTAATTATTGGGGGCGGTCTCAACATAATAATAAAAGGCTGAAGCCAGTTGATCCTGCCAGCTCAGTTCCTTTTTTAGCTGGTTAAGCCGGCTGCCAAACCGCTGCTGACGCTCGTTAAAACCGGTAGCGTAATAAGAATAGGCCGTGCTGGCTATTGCCATAACAGATGACAAAATAACCAGTGAAATCAGCATTTCAAGTAAGGTTAAACCACGTTGTGATGCCATACTGCCTGCCTTAACTCAAATACAGCTTGTTGATTTAGCTCAACAATTACATTGTATAACACTAACTGGCCTTCAGCACCCACGGGTTCAAAGGTTTCAGGGCTGATACCAGTTAACTCCCGCCCCTGCGCCAACCGCTCGGCTTGCCACTGGTAGCTTCCAGCAGGCGTGATAATTTCGCCCTGCAGCTGCTGTTGCTCCAGGTTAAAACGAATTTGTGCAACCAGATTGTTATAATCGGACAATTGCAATAAATACCGCTCTGCCTGTGCCTGAGTCAGGTAGCTTTGCTGAAATACTGTCGCTACCACCCCCAGCGATAAAAAAAGAATAAGGGAGGCTATTAATACTTCAATTAGTGTTAAGCCATTCTGTTGCTTCATCAGCTACCACCAGTCGCCACGGTTGTTGATTAATGTAGGCATTAAGCTCTATCGTTTCAGTAAACAATGAAGGGGAAAATGCAAAGCTCTGTTCAGTAAAAGAAATGTATTCTAATGTCATGCTAGTGGAGGTGTCATTGTAATCTGCAACAATGGTTTTACCACTGACAGCAATGGTAATTGGCTCAGCCCTGAAGTAACTTAATGACTGATACTGACTTAAAAAAATCAGTGTCCTGGCGCGTTCAGCACGATATCTGGCACCGTCAATTTGCTGCATGGTTAGCGGCAATACAATACTCAGGCTGACCGCCATTATCGCCATTACGACCAGCAGCTCTATCAGGGTAAACCCTGCCAGGCGCTTACAGTGGTACATCAGATGTTGACACAATACTTAATAACATAGTCACGACGACAGAGCCAACCAGCCCGCCCATAACAATAATCAGAATAGGCTCCAGCATGCTGGTCATTTTCATTGCCCATTGCTCGAAACGCCAACGGGTGCGGTCACCCATTTCTTTAAATACCGAGTCCAGCCTGCCGCTTTCTTCCCCCACTTTTACCAGCGATAACATAACGGGTTCAAGTATTTCGGTTGATGACAGCGCATCAGAGAGCATTTTGCCCTGTGACACTTCGTCTTTTATCCGCTGCAGCTGTTTTTGAATAAGCATATCTTTGACAATGTTGACGGAAAAGCCCAACGACGTCGCCAGTGGCAAACCGCTTTGTAGCATAAGCTGCATAGACGAAATAAAACGAATACGTTCGCTGAGCAATAAACCCGTTTTCATCACCGGTGTACGGCGCAACACGCTGAACAGTAAGGTCTGAAACCATGGTTTACGCCATGAGGCCATCAGACCAACAATAAGCCCAATCACGAACAATACTATTAATAGCTGATTGGACCTGACCCAGTTACTGCTGTTAATTAAGAATTCCGTGTAAGCCGGAATGTCCTTCATATTCGCAAACAGACCTTCCATACTGGGCACAATAAAATTAAAGATGGCAAAAAGCGCAACCAGACACACGCCAAAAATAAAGGCCGGATATATCATCGCCTGATTAACTTTGCTCTTTAGTTCATTCTGAAACTTTTGGTTTTGACCCAATCGCTCCAACGTAATCGCCAACTGCCCTGACTCTTCCCCTATCCTGACCATTTCGCAATACAGTGAGTCAAAATAACGAGGGTATCTGGCAAAGGCAGAGTTCAGCGTGCTGCCACTGCGGACTGCTTCGGTCATATTGGCCAGCATTTCGGCAGCAGCGGGGTTTGGGTTTGCCTGGCTCATCATGTCTAATGCACGGTCAAGCTGGACACCATTTCTCAGCAGTAATGCCAGTTCTGTAGTGAGTTGTTCCAGATCAGAAACACTAATCCGGTTAAATAAACCGGCATCAGGCTTTATTAATTTCACCTGCAGTGGTGACAACTGTTTTTCCATTACCATTGCCAGTGCAGCTTGTTCTGTTTCGGCTCTTAATCTGCCACGCACTTTAGAACCTGCCTGGTCAATGGCCTGAAACTCCCAACTTTGCATTAGCCGGCCACCCGCATGACTTCTTCATAGGTAGTAATACCACTTAATACCTTAAGCAAGCCATCCTGCTTCAGTGTACGCCAGCCCTGCTGTTGTCGATACGCCCTGATTTTCTCTAAAAATCGTTGATCCTTTGGCATTGCCTGCACTTGTTCATCATTCGGCAGATATTCCAGAATAGCCACCCGGCCCAAAAAGCCTGAACCACCGCATTGTTCACAACCTTTACCACGGCTGATATTTGGCGCACTTTGCAAGAAAGGCAGTAACTGCTTAACTTCGCTTTGTTGCATGATTTGCCCGGCGTTATCGTCAGCAACCCGGCAATGCGGACAAATGGTCCGAACCAGACGCTGTGCCATTACCGAAATAACCGAGGCATTAAGCAGAAACTCCTCTACACCCAGGTCGATTAAACGGGTAAATGTTGTTGGTGCATCGTTAGTGTGAACTGTGCTGAATACCAGGTGACCGGTCAGCGATGATTGCATGGCAATACGGGCTGTTTCATGATCTCGAATTTCACCAACCATAATGATGTCAGGATCCTGCCGCACGATACTGCGCAAGCCTCGCGAAAAATCAAAACCAATTTCAGTATGCACTTGTACCTGATTGATCCCGTCCAACTGATATTCTATCGGATCTTCCAACGTGATAATTTTAACCGCTGGCGTATTAAGTCTGGATAAAAATGAGTACAAACTGGTGGTTTTACCCGATCCGGTTGGACCGGTCATTAAGATAACGCCAGACGTTCGTTTCAGATCCTGCTCTATCATATTGACTAAATCTGATTCGTAACCAATGGTATCCAAATCAAACTTAACAGACTCTTTAAGCAGAAAACGCATTACCATGCTTTCTCCCTGCCCCAGTGGCAGAGATGAAACCCGTATATCAAGTTCTTTGCCTGCCACGCTGGTTTCAATTTTGCCATCTTGTGGTTTTCTGCGCTCAGCGATGTCCATTCCCGCCAGAATTTTTATCCGGGACAACACACCCAATTGCAAATCTAACGGTATAGAGTCACCGGCATGTAAGATACCGTCTACCCGGTAGCGCACACGATACCGGCCATTGAGTGGCTCGAGGTGCATGTCAGACGCCCGCAGCTTAATACCGCGGACGATCATGCTATTTACCAGATTTACGGTAGGCGCGCCAAAAGCCAGTTCCCGCAGTCTCTCCAGCTCAGAGCCCGTTTCATGCGCCTGCATCTGTTCAGCGGTTTTTTCGGACAGTATTTGGGCCCGTAAGGCATCAAGCTGCGCGACCTTACAAAGATGAAATTTAAGCTGATACTCTGAAGGCGGCCAGCAATCGTAAACCCGCAGATCAAAGGGGTCGACAACCGCGATATCCAGTTCGTCGTCGGTAATCCTGAAAGGTAAAGCTCCGGCTTTAAACGCTTTATCAACCTGAACTGTTTTAATAAACTCAGCCGTGAGCTCAGATTGTTCAGCCAGCGACTCGTACAATGGCAATTGTAAATAAGAGGCATAAACGTCAGCCAGGTCATCTTTTTGCAAAATGCCCAGGTTAACCAAAATATGTTCTATACGCCCGCCAATCTGGCGCTGGTATTCTAACGCTCTTTGCAATTGACTGGTTGAAATCAGCCCAAGCTTAACAATATGTTCAGCCAGGTTTGACGACGGCGCATCAACAGCGTCATTCAGATTACTGATAACTGATGTCGGCATTGTTTTCTTCGCCTCCCTCTTGGCCATCAGCACCATAACTTAATAAGTCGTATGCACTAGTTTGACCGGGGAAGCGATAAACATAAGGGCTACCCCATGGGTCGAGCGGCACATCACGGGGTAAATAGGGGCCATCCCAACCGCGTCGGTCAGACTGACGTAATTCGTCCAAACGTTCAGGATAGCGTCCGGCGTCCAGCCGAAACGCATCAAGTGACGTTGCCAGCATTTGCATTTGTGCTTTTGCAGTGTCCCGCTTTGACGAGTCCACTTTAGAAAACATGGTAGGCGCAACCAACGACGCTAGTAATCCCAGAATCACCATGACAATCAACAACTCTATAAGGGTAAAACCTTTACTGTTTTTCATTCGGCTCCACTACTATCTATACTTCACGCCATATACGGCTGCTTTGGCGGTATTATGAGGGAAAGGTTCAATCAAATGCAACACAGCAGCACTTGTTCTGTATAGGGTGACAGACTAAACTACGCGCTTTTGCCATACTGGGACGGCTTACATTGAAAAAAATATTGCTGGTAGGAAACCATACCTGCGGTAACCGTGGCGATGCAGCTATTTTACGCGGCTTAATTTCTGAAATTAAAACTCAGCAACCTGACTGCGCGATTACCGTGCTGAGTCGCTTTCCACAAAGCTCTACATTTTTACTCAACCACCCGGTTGAGCCAGATAAATTACATAATTATCGTAAAAGAGCTGCTGGAGGCTTAATTAAAAAGTTATACAAATTTGCTGCCAACAAGCTGTTATCAAAAATACTTTATTTGCGGGCAAAAAATGCTGTATTGAGAACCTGGTTGCCAATGCCTGCTGTCTTTAAACAAGAATTGCTCAGAATTGAGCAATTCGATTTAGTTGTTCAGGTTGGTGGCTCTTTCTTTGTGGACGTCTATGGTAGCGCTCAATATGACTACGCTTTGTTAACTCTGCAAAGCGTAACGCCCTATTATATTTTTGGCCACAGCGTGGGGCCGTTCAGAAATAAAGAAAGTAAGAAACTCTCACAATTGGTTTTTAATCGTTGTAACGCATTGGTATTAAGAGAAGCGTACAGCCAGCAGAGGCTTGTTCAAGACGGCGTTACCGTGGCAGATGTAATAATGGCGACTGACACTGCCTGGTTGGTAGAGTCAGAAAAATCACTAATAAGTGCTGACAAGCAGCAAATAATTGCGGTTACTTTCCGCGAACTAACTCCTTTTGATCGCATACTGGGAATTAACCAGCAAGACTATGAAAATGCATTTACGTACTTAATAGATGAGCTGCATAACCTCGGTTATCAGGTTAAAGCTTTTTCAACTTGCACTGGTATTGATGGCTATCCAAAAGATGACCGGATGGTGGCGTTGCGGATAAAAGATAGCTGTAAGCAACCGGATAAAATGCATGTTGTAATGGATGAACTCAATGATATTGAGCTTGGAGAGGCACTGTCTTTATGCATTTTAACTATTGGTACCAGGCTACATAGCGCAATTATTTCAATGAATTTTGGTACACCAGCTTTTGCACTTAATTATGAACATAAATCTGCAGGCATTATGGCCAATTTAGATCTGCCGAATTTGGCGCAACCTTTGACAGCGTTAATTGACAGGAGCATTTTTCAGCATGTTATGCATGCGCTTAATGATATCGACCAGTTAACAATGGCAGTAAACAAAGCTGTCGTTGCTGAAAAAACTAAAGCCAAAAATGCCATAAGCCTGATGTTTAACGGAAAAAGTTAGTATGAAGAAAGTATTGTTTTTTACCAGCCGTTTTCCGGCGCACTCAGAGACATTTGTAGTCAGGCAGATAGATAGTTTGGTGCAACGTGGCTTTGATGTACGTATTGTGTCATTACTGCCTGGCGATCCTAAAGTCTCTGTTGACCCCGCGTTACTGCAACAACTGCAAAGCAGATGCCATGTTATGCTTCAGCAAAAGTCAGGCAGATTGAGTAAAGTGCTTTATCGATTGCGACATGGCCTACGATGCTTCTTTAATAAGGATGCCAGAGCCTCTTTAAATTTTAGCAAGTTTGGCATACACAGCAAAGAGCTGTTATTGGCCAGCATCTATGGAGAACAGCTTAAAACCGGGCATGATGGCTTTAAAGCAGACATTATAATTGCTCATTTTGGCACTAACGCAGTACTTGCCGACAAACTACGCCAACTAAAGCTCCTCTCAGGCAAACTTTTTGCGGTTTTTCATGGTTTTGATATTTCCTCTACGGAATTGGTTAAACAGTATAGAGATGATTATAAGACTTTGTTTGCGTCTGATGTTTTAACCTTACCGGTAAGTGAGCTCTGGGCAGAAAAATTAGTCGAACTCGGTTGCCCCCGGCAAAAGATCCAGGTACACCGCATGGGTATTGATACTGATTGTTTTGTTTATCAGGAAAATAACCACATATTGACGCAGCCCTTAAAAGTGTTAAGTGTTGCCCGATTAACGGAAAAGAAAGGCTTAATTTTCGCCATTAGAGCAATAGCTGAATTAGTTAAGCGCAATATTAAGGTTACCTATAAAATAATCGGTACCGGGCCTTTGCTTCAGCAGTTAGAGCACGAGGTTGAACAGCTAAATTTGAGCGAATTCGTCGAGTTTGCCGGTTTTCAGAACCAAACCGCCATTCATAGTGCACTTCAGCAAAGCGATGTATTTTTGCTGCCAAGTGTTACAGCCGCTAATGGTGACATGGAGGGCGTGCCTGTATCGCTTATGGAAGCAATGGCCAAAGGGGTTATCTGCTTGTCTACCTATCATAGTGGTATCCCTGAGCTTATTGAAGACAAACACTCGGGTTTACTGGTACCGGAACGCGACAGTAATGCAATAGCCGATGCAATGATTAGTCTGCTAGAAATGGAAAATGTCAATTTGCTTCGCCAACAAGCAAGACGAACTATAGAGAGCAGATTTAATCAGCATCTTCTGGCAGCAGAACTGGCGTCTCTAATTGACGGTTGTGTTAATGAGCCCAGTTAAAAAACAAGCCGCGTGGACATTTGCTTCATCTTTAGTCGCGGCTGTATTGCAAATTATCCAGCTGGCAGTGTTGGCCAGAGTACTCAATGTTGAAAGTCTCGGCATATTGGCGATAGTCCAAATTTTTATTGCTATTGCTTTTGTTTTTCAAGATGTTGGTTTAAGTAACTTCCATATTCACAAACAACAATCTACAAACAACCAACTCAGCACACTATTTATCATCAGTTTTATACTGGGCGTTCTCGTTGCTGCCTTTACCTGGCTGATGGCACCAATAGTTGCTGGTTTTTATCAACATGATCAGATTTCCGCTCTTTTAGAATTACTGGCAATACAGTTTATTTTACTGGGCGCAACTGCTTTGTATCAGGCTGAGTTTATTAAAAAATTTCGGCAGGTAGGACTGGCTAAAATTGAGATATTATGCAGATTTGCCGCATTTAGTTTGACGTTATTGTTATTGTTACGTTTTGAGTTGGGCCTTCAAGCTGTAGTTATTGGATTATTAGCCGGCAGTGCACTTAAAATGTCTGCTCTATGGTACTTCTCGGCAGCCGGATTTCATCCGTGGTACCGCCCTGACTGGTCAATCATGCCGCAAGCCTGGCGCTACGGATATTTTCAATTTTTAGCGCAGTTTATTAATCAATTCCGTTCACAAGCCGACCAATTGATTATAGGTAAACTACTTGGTATGGAGCTACTGGGGTTTTACAGTCTGGCAAAAGAACTCATTCTCAAGCCCGGACGCTTTATTCAACCACTTATCCAGCGGCTATTAATGCCCCGTTTTGCTAAGAACCAAGATAATAAACAGCAACAACACCAGTTGTATCATCAGACTATTGCGATTTTAAGTTGGAGCAACAGCTTGCTTTTTGGACTTATAGCTTTGCTGGCGCTACCAATAGTGATTATTTTATATGGCTCCGACTTTTTGTTAACTGCGGTATTAATTTCTATTTTAGCGCTTTTCGGCATGGTTCGACCTATTGGAGCGGTGTTTGCTTCAATAGCTCAGGCAAATGGCCGGACTGATATCGAATTCAAATGGAATATCGTGGCAGGAATAACAATGTTGTTGGTTGTCATTGCTGCAAGTATTAGTAAGAGTGTAATTATTGTCGCTGTTGCGTTATCTGCTGTGCAAACGGCTCTGACTATTGCCGCACACTACTTTTTTAATCACTACTTGCAAACAGGTATGGCCATCACATCACTCAAAAAAGCGGTAGCTCCATATTTACTAACGTTTTGCTGTGCAATAACGGGCATCGTTATCAGCACAGCGTTTGGTTAACTATCCTATATTCTGGTAATCGCAGCCAGCGCTACAGCACTCTGATAGAATATCTGAGTGATTTGAGCCCACAGGCTAATGCTGTCTTTGTATTCAGTATCTAGCGGCACCACCAGGGTATCACCCGGTAGCAACGATGTTTTGTTGCTGCTAAACCAGCCGCCTGAGTCCGGAAGTGCTACTGAGCCGTCAGCCCGCACTATATAGACGCGGTCGTCATCGGCCCGTTTGCGAAAGCCACCTGCCAGGTTTAAATAATCCTCAACTGACAACGCACCATCAAACCGATGGCTGCCGGCATACTGCACTTCACCAACAATAGTGATAGCCCGGTTGTAACGTGGTACATGCAGCATATCCTGGTCTTCTACTGCTAAATCATACAGCGGGTTTTGCGCCACAATTTGTTCCAGGTTAATAACCAGGCGGCCAACCGGCTCTATTTTACCCAGTTCTCGCAGCAAATACATCGAGTCTTTCGGTGTAGCCTGCGCACGCTCTGTTGATAAAGCCCGGGTTGCCACATCAGATTTCAGCTGTTCTAACAGCTTTTCCATTTGAGCTGCTTCTTTTTTCTGAATTTGCTCGCGGGTAAATACAGCACCAAAAGCGAAGGCGTTGTCGGTTAAACCACCGGCACGCTGGATAACGTCAGACAGACGCTCTCCCTGCCGCACTTTATAGGTTCCCGGGAAGCGCACTTCACCAGCGAGGGTAATTTCACGGTTAGTTTTCCAATCTGGTGTCGCAAAAATATTTAACCGATCGCGGCTTTGCAATGCGATATTTTCAGCATCGCCATTGTACACTGCGGCTAAATCAATAACTTTATGATTAATACTCACGCCGTTAAGCTGACTGTTAATTCCGGTGGTGCGGCTAAGCTCAGCCCGGTTGAAGTACGCAGAGTCATTCAGGCCACCTGCTGCTGCAACTAAGTCGGTAACCTGGCTATTAACTGCCAACGGATAATCACCGGGCACTTTAACATCGCCGCTTACCGTAACAATTTTTAAATTGTCATTGGCACGGGCTTGTTGCCGTAATTTTTGCAATACCGGGTACAACAACTCCTGGCGGTTAAAATGGGCACTTAGTTGTAATGCCTCGTTATCGCTGTAAACAGAATCCAGAATGGAAAGCAGAGTTGATTGCAGCAATAGCTGCTGTTCCTGCTCTGTCATAAATATGACCGGTTGCTCTTCTTCGACAGCCCCTGGCAGCGGCTGCTCTTCTTCGAATTCAATAGGTTGTTGCAGCTGCTCAAAGGCACCGGTCGCTAAATCACCAATTAACCAGCGCTGCTCCGGTGGCCATTCAAGCTTCTCAAGAATCGTATCGCGTAAATGCTGGTTAAGCTTGTCACGCTGGTAAAATTGATTGGCATGGTGAAACACGATGATATTGTCGCGTGGCGCTAACGCAATATTTTGCTGCCCGGCCGGGTTATCCAATGCTTCTGCCAGATTAAACTGGATAACGTCAATATCACCAGCGCTGTTAATTTGCCTTACGATAATGGCGTAGTGCAAGTCGGCACTGAGCATTAAGTCTGACCACAGTGAGCGGATAACATCGGTGACTTTATAGCCATCCTGCCAGGCGTAAAACCCAGGACGGGCTACCGCCCCTGCCAGTACTAACTGATTTTCGACCCGCTGCGAACTAGCAGCAATCCGCAGTACATCACCTGCTCTGGCCGGTAAAGCTTTATCAGCGGCCGTGCTGAGGTTAACATTTTTGAAATCACGCAGGCGGCTGTCGTTATAGCGTTCCAGCACCGCTGCATTAATATAGCCATTAGCTTTGGCGCCACCAGCCATTGCCAACAAGTCTGCCAGGGTATCGTTGGCTTTTACTTCATAAATGGCTGGCCGTTTTACTTCGCCCCGCACTTCTGCCAATGCTTTAACCGGCGCAACAAACAGCACGTCACCATGTTTGAGATGCACATCATTGCGGCTGTCACCCCGCAGCAATAAATCATAAAGATCGAACTTTGCTACCGTGTCGCCTGCGCGTTTTACTTCAATTTCCCGCAGACTGCCAATATCCGATACGCCGCCTGCGACAAATAATGCCTGAGTAACCGTAGTGAGTGCCGAAACGGCATATACGCCCGGGTACTTTGCCTCACCGGCGACAAAAATATTAATCGTTCGGAGTTGCCCCATACTTAGGGCAGCATTTAAGCCAATATTGGCGCTGCGAATACGCTCAGTGATTAATTCGCTGGCCTTGTCAAAGGTAAGACCTGCCACGTTAACCGGACCAATATCAGGTAAATTAACCTTGCCATCCCGTGCTACAACCAGGGTAAATGTGTCATTTTGCTTACCAAACAGCTGTAATAACAACTGATCATCTGCACCTAATACGTAGTTTTCAGGAACAGGTTGATTGCCAACAGGCGCAAAAGTACTAATTTCAGCATCGAATAATGTTAAGCCGAAACGCTGAACCTTAGCAGGATCTTCTTTAGGTTTTGGCCATTGCATGTCTTCACGCAATTTACGCGGCTGTTGCAGACGTTCAACTTCCTGCGGCATTTCGGTAGCCGCGCTGGCAGAACCTGATGCGGGTAACTCGTAGCCATATTGGCGCGCCAAACGCTCTTGCTCGGCCCGTGGCAGCTTTTTAAACTGCTCCAGCATGGCAGGGGACGGTGTCGCTGCAATTACACTGCTTAGTGGCAACGCCAATAACAAACACGCTAACAGGGTTTTAGTTACTTTATGCACCCGTAAACTCCAGTTCTAAGGTTTTTTTATTACTTTAACATAACGTTTTTTAGCGTAGCTGGTACTTCATATAAAAGTGGCAAACACCATGCCAGCTGCTTGTTTCCGCTACATTCAGGCGGCAAATACTAACAGAATTTTATCTTTAAGACAGTGACTCTGGTCTTTTCTTTTCAGCTGGGTTCTTGAGCGCAGCCAAAATTGTTTTCCGTAAACCGCTGACAGGACTCTCCAATGGTTTCCAGCCCAGTGTGTTGATTATTTTCTCAGGGTTAATGGCATAGCGCCTGTCATGTCCCGGCCGGTCTTCGACGAACTGAATCAACTGCCGGTAGCTTAAATGCTCGCTCAACTTGCAAAAGCTACGGGGAGCTAACTCATCCAACAGATCACAGATGGTATGCACCAATGCCAGATTACTTAATTCATTCAGGCCTCCGATAGTGTAACTTTCGCCAATCTGGCCGTGGGTAAGCACTCGATAAAGCGCAGCAGCGTGATCATCAACATACAGCCAGTCGCGAATTTGCAGGCCATCACCATATAGCGGAATAGGCTTGCCTGCCAAAGCATTACTAATAGTTTTCGGAATGAGCTTTTCACTGTGCTGACCCGGACCATAATTATTGCTGCAATTACTAATAACTATTGGTAGGCCATAAGTTCGGTGCCATGCCCGCACCAGATGGTCGGAACTGGCCTTGCTAGCAGAATAGGGGCTGCTGGGCGCATATGGTGTACTTTCAGAAAAAGGTGCATCGCCTGTTGCTAAATCACCAAACACCTCATCAGTAGAAATATGATGAAACCGAAACTGCTGCTGATCCTTGACGTTAAGGCTGGCAAAAAAGTGGCGACTAGCTTCCAGCAGGGTATAGGTGCCAACAATGTTGGTTTGGATAAACGCCGCTGGCGCACTGATGGAGTTGTCGACGTGGCTTTCTGCTGCCAGATGCATGATGGCGTTGGGTGAAAATGTGGCAAACAGCTCGCGCAGCACGCTGGCATCGCAGATATCCCCCTGCACCATCGTCACTCTGGCTTCAGCTTCAAAACGGGCAACGGCGGCCAGGTCTGCAGCGTAAGTCAATTTATCCAGTACCAATATCTGATGCTGAGTATGTTGAAGCAAATAGTTTACCAGCGCACTGCCGATAAAACCGGCGCCGCCTGTAACAAGCACTTTGACATTACTCTGAACCATTTAATTATTCATCCTGACCCACTCAATTATTCACTATGACCCATTTTTTTCAGGCAAGTTGCCAGGCTTTGCTGCCACGGTGGCAAGCTGCACTCTAGCTGCTGTTGTAGCTGCCCGCTATTAAGTGCGCTATAGGCCGGTCGGCTGGCGAGCGCTGGCCATTGCTGGCTGCTCACCGCAGTTATTGGAACATTTTTACCCGTTAACCGGGCAATTTCAATGGCAAACTGGCACCAGCTGCATTGCCCTTGCCCGGCAAAGTGCAGCAGCCGGGTGTTGGCAAAACGTTCAACAAAACTATCTGCTGTAACCAGCTTAATACACAGTGCTGCCAGCTCACAGGCATAAGTCGGGCTACCGGTTTGGTCGTCTACTACCCGCAGCGGCTCACCCGCATGAACTTTACGCCAGATGCTACCAACGAAATTGTGGCCAAACTCGCTGTATAGCCAACTGGTACGTAATATTAAACCAGCAGGGGCAATATCTAGCATAGCCTGCTCTCCGGCAAGCTTACTTTTGCCATAGGTATTAAGTGGTGCTGTGATATCGGTTTCGGTATAGGGGTGTTGTTGGTTACCGTTGAATACGTAGTCGCTGCTAAAATGCAGCAAAGCCGCACCATTATCTTTAGCATACTGGCTAAGCTCGGCAACCAGTAAATGATTTAGCCGGTAAGCTAACTCCGGCTGCTGCTCTGCTTTATCTACTGCAGTATATGCGCAGGCATTAATAATAACGTTGGGTGCGTGATGACTAAGGTATTGTTGCAGGGCAATACTATCGGTCACGTCCAACGCGGGACGCAAAGCAAAGTTGAACAGCTTGCGTTGCGACGCTGGCAGCAGAGCCACTTCGGCTTGCAGAGCCTGGCCAAGTTGGCCAGACGCCCCTAAGACTACTATCTTGTTAATCATACAGCTTGTCAGCAAAGTTAAAATGTTCAGGTACCTGGCTGAGCAACGGCTGGCTCAGATCTTTCTCTGATAAACACAGCTGCGCTGGCTGCATCAGCCAGTTAATGGCAAGCGTTGGATCAGCATAATGTAAACCGCAATCATCTGCCGGGCTGTAATAATTATCGACTTTGTATTGCAATAATGCCTGTGGCGTCAGCGTAAGGTAGCCATGAGCAAAACCACGGGGTACAAACAGAAGCTGCGGCTTGTCGGCAGATAACTCTGTAGCCAGATACTGGCCAAATGTGGGGCTGCCATGTCGAATATCAACAATAATATCCAGTACTGTCCCCCGCACTACCCGAAGCAGCTTACTTTGCGCAAAAGGCGGCTTTTGATAATGCAGCCCGCGTAAAACGCCATATTGAGAAAGGGCTTCATTGTCCTGTATAAACCGCACCGGGTAGCCTAACGCCTCATCCAGCTGCTGCTGGCGATAGGTTTCAGCAAAGTAGCCACGCGCATCACTATGCTGTTCAACGTCTAATAATAAGGCGCCCGGTAAGGCCAGTTTACTAATGTTCATTTATTACTTTTACTGGAAGTGGTTGCGGCTATCGTACGCCAATAGCGCTAAGAACAAAAAGGGGTCGGCGCTAATATTTTATTCGCTCCGACCCCTTTTAAATTTGACCCCTTTTAAATTTTGCAGTCTGGGTTACAGGCGTAAATCAGCCTCACCTGCATTAAGCAAGTATTTAAGGTCGTACAACACATGTGAGGGCTTGGCCAGCGCTTTAATGCCGGCTGCGCCCAGTTCCCGAAACTGCTTATGGGCCACCGCCAGTATAATGGCGTCGTAGCTCGCTGCAGCCGGACTGCTGATAGGGGTAATACCGTATTCGTGTT
Organism: uncultured Chromatiaceae bacterium; assembly: GCA_963975465.1. Taxonomy (GTDB): domain Bacteria; phylum Pseudomonadota; class Gammaproteobacteria; order Enterobacterales; family Alteromonadaceae; genus Alishewanella. Next base: position 213,725 of record CAXBHB010000001.1, on the reverse strand, counting down.
CAGCCTCTTTGGCATCGACCCAGGGGTCGTACACGTCGGCGGTAACACCATATTCTTTCAGCTCGTTAACAATATCAATAACCTTGGTATTGCGTATATCCGGGCAGTTTTCTTTAAAGGTTAAGCCCATCAGCAGCACTTTGGCGCCGGCCACATGAATACGCTTTTTCACCATCGCTTTAACCAGTTCGCTGACCACATAACGGCCCATGCTGTCGTTGATGCGCCGGCCAGCCAGAATAACTTCCGGGTGATAACCAATAGATTGTGCTTTATGGGTTAAATAGTATGGGTCAACACCAATACAGTGGCCACCAACTAAACCCGGGCGAAACGGCAGGAAGTTCCATTTTGTACCTGCTGCCAGCAGCACTTCTTCAGTATCGATACCCAGTTTATTGAAAATAACGGCCAGTTCATTAATTAGTGCGATATTTAAGTCACGCTGGGTGTTTTCAATGACTTTGGCGGCTTCAGCTACCCGGATGCTGCTGGCCTGATAGGTGCCAGCGGTAATAATGCTGGCGTACAACGCGTCTACGGTAGCTGCAATAGCAGGAGTAGAACCTGAGGTGACTTTTTTAATGGTGGTAACCCGGTGCTCTTTATCACCCGGATTGATCCGCTCCGGGCTGTAACCGGCATAAAAATCAACATTATATTTAAGCCCACTAACCCGCTCTACTACCGGGATACAGTCTTCCTCTGTGGCGCCAGGATACACGGTAGACTCATAAATAATGATATCCCCCGGGCTGATAACTTTACCCAGGGTTTCAGAGGCTTTAAGTAATGGCGTTAAATCTGGCCGGCGATGCTCATCTATGGGAGTAGGCACGGTAACGATATAAATATTGGCAGCTTTTAAATCGTCCAGCTGATGACTAAACTGCAGCTTATCGGCACTGGCCAGCTCTTCACTGCTGACTTCCAGCGTGTGATCGCTACCGCTTTGTAACTCTTTTACCCGCGCCTGATTAATATCAAACCCCAGCGTTTGATAATGTTTACCAAACTCTACCGCCAGTGGCAAACCGACATAACCGAGACCAATAATGGCCAGTTTTGCATCTGTTAAAGCTGTCATATCTATCCTTTTGCCGTTATTGGGCTGGTTGGGCAATATACCAGGGCATTGCCACAGCAATACCTTCGTTAATAGTGTGGCTGGGCAAGTAACCCAGCATCAGGCGGGCTTTACTGACATCGGCCTGTGAGTGGCGCACATCGCCAGGCCGAAAATCGGCATACTGCGGACACTGCGGGTAAGCAATGCCATTACTGGCCAAGGCAGTCTGAATAGCACTAAACAGCTGATTCAGGGTGGTTCTGTCACCTACCGCCACATTAAATACTTCGCTTTGTTCGATGTCGGCCAGCGCAGCGCGTAAGTTAGCTTGCACTGCATTATCAACAAAACAAAAATCGCGGCTGGTTTCGCCATCACCGTTAATAACCACTTTATCACCGGCAATCATGGCGGCAGTCCATTTAGGAATAACTGCAGCATAGGCACCATTTGGGTCTTGCCGTGGGCCGAACACATTAAAATAGCGCAGGCCGATACTATGAAAACCATAGCTGCGACTAAATACGTCAGCGTATAGCTCATTTACATATTTAGTAATAGCGTAAGGTGATAGCGGTTTACCAATATTGGCTTCAACCTTGGGCAGCGCCGGGTGGTCACCGTATGTGGAGCTTGACGCGGCATACACAAAACGTTTAACACCAGCATCCCGCGCTGCCACCAGCATATTCAGAAAACCGCTGATATTCACTTCGTTAGTAGTAACCGGATCGGCCAGTGAGCGTGGTACTGACCCAAGCGCCGCCTGATGCAGCACGTAATCGACACCGGTAACCGCTTGCTTACAATGTGCCGCGTTACGGATATCACCTTCAATAAAATTAAAGCGCTGCCATTGCTCGCGACTAACCAGGCTCTGTACTTCGTCTAAATTACGTTGATGGCCGGTAGCAAAATTATCCAAGCCGGTAACATGCTGGTTGGCACTTAACAATGCCTGTAATAAATTTGAACCGATAAAACCGGCACAACCGGTAATCAGCCAGCGACGGCTTACACCGCTCTGCTCTGACTCGCCAATAATCTGACTAAAATCCATTTTGTCTCCAACTGTAACGTCATAATCGGGTTTTACTTATTTGAGCATAACACGGCTAACAAGCCGATTTAAACTACTGATTCAGGCCTTTAAAGATGATTAAGCTGTGCCAGGCAGCTGTTTAATCGCTGCGACAATACGCTGGCAGGCCTTGCCGTCACCATAAGGGTTGTGGGCAAAGCTCATACTTTGGTAATAGGCACTGTCGGTTAATAACCGGCTAACCTGTTCAACAATTTTCTGCCGGTCGGTACCCACCAGTTTTACCGTGCCGGCACTCACTGCCTCGGGGCGTTCCGTAGTATCACGCATGACCAGCACCGGTTTACCCAGCGACGGCGCCTCTTCCTGAATACCGCCAGAGTCAGTAAGTACGATAGTAGCCTTGCTCATCAGGTAGACAAAAGGCAGATAGTCTTGTGGTGGGATAAGATGCACATTGCTCACGTCACTAAGCAAACGATACACCGGCTCGCGCACATTCGGGTTTAAATGCACCGGATAAACAATATCGCAATCAGGAAACGCTTTGGCAATATCAGCCAGCGCGGCACAAATTTGCTCGAAACCACCACCAAAACTTTCCCGGCGGTGACCGGTAACCAGAATTAAACGCCTGCCCTGCTGGCCAAAAGGGAACTGACGGCCAAAATCGCTGCTTAATTCGTCATCCTGATTGATTTTATTCACGACTTCCAGCAGCGCATCTATAACCGTATTACCGGTAACAACAACTGTGTCTTTTGCAACATTTTCAGCAAGCAAATTAGCAGCCGAGGTATCAGTCGGCGCAAAATGTAACCGGGTAATGGCACCGGTCAGCTTGCGGTTTGCCTCTTCAGGCCAGGGGCTGTATATATCACCGGTACGTAAACCTGCTTCAACATGACCTACAGCAATTTTTTCATAGTAACAGGCCAGCGCTGCGGCAAAGGTGGTACTGGTATCACCATGTACCAGCACTATATCAGGCTGAAAATCACGTAGCACCGGTTTAATTTTCAGCAAAATACTGGTTGTGACGTCATATAAATCCTGACCGGCTTTCATAATGGCTAAGTCATATTCGGGCTCAATGGCGAATAAGCTTAACACCTGATCCAGCATCTCACGATGCTGGCCGGTGACACACACCCGGCTGTCTATGTCGCCGTCTGTTTTTAGCAAATTGACCAGCGGCGCCATTTTTATCGCTTCCGGGCGGGTACCAAACACACTGAGAACTTTGATCATAAACATCCTTTTTAATGTTGTTCTGCCCCAATTTACAATAAAAAGTAAAAAGGATCGGAGCTAATTTAATTACTGGAATTCATCCAGATAATCCAGCAGCTCGTCGTCCAGTTCTTCTTGCTCTGGCTGCGGCGGATTACCGTCATATATTTTAAATTCCTGCCGTTGATAATAAGACTCTTTGACAAAGGAGTAAGGATCAAGTGAGTCTTCCAGCATTTGCTCGACGTTCATCAGCTGCTCACGACTGTCCAGCGCATCTATAACAAAGCGGCTAATGGTCAATGGCGTGTTTAACAGTCCCAGCGGGAAGTACAGGCCGTCAACGATACCACCGGCTGTACCGCGCACGGTGGTTGGGCCTCGGGCCGGCAGCATTAAAAACGCCCCGTCGCCTACTCCCCATACCGCCAGTGTCTGATTAAAATCTTCTTCTGTCTCTGTCAGACCGATTTTAGTGGCAACGTCAAACAGACCCAATATACCAACGGTAGAATTCACCAGAAAACGGCCGGCACTGACTGCAGCCCGCCCCGGTTTACCCTGCAGTAAACCGTTTAAAAAACTGGCCGGCTCGTTCAGGTTTTCTACCACGTTAATTAAGCCTTTGCGGGCCGGTTTCGGTACTACTGTCATGTAGCCGACTGTCGCCGGGCGCAGCAGATATTTGTCCAGCACGTCATAATTAAAATCCCATAACGGCCGGTTGATCCGCTCCAGCGGGTCACGTGGGTCAACGTAAGGCAAGGCTTCAGGCTCTGCCGCTTCGGCTGCCTGGCGATATTCGTTGTTTTGCTCGGCTTCATAGCCTGCCAGTTGCTCGGGTTGTGGCTTACTGGCACAGGCAGATAGCAGTATTGCAAATAACAACGGTAAAGTCTGGCGATAGGTTAATGCAGCCATGTCAGGGTTCCAGGATCAGGGTGACGCTGAGTTTTGCGTCAACAAAAGTTAAAATGTCCGACTCTACCTGGACGTCGCCAGGCATTTGTTCAACGGTACCGGCCTGTGACAGTCGCGCCACCACAACAACCTGTTCCGCCTGGCTAAGGCTCCAGTCAGCCTGCATTGCCATTTTTTCTGTCAGCAATAATTCCACCTGGCCACTGGGCAATGGAATGCGTTGCACCGCCAGCGGTAAATTGGGACCGCCGGCGGCTTTAGCAAACAAAAATAAGCTGGCATCGGGGTTAGCAGCGGCAAGGGCCGGATCAACAGTGAGTTGCACCCTGATTTGCCGGCCAATACTGTCGTTAGTATCCACCCCAAGCTCTGCCAGTTTACTCAGCACCAGCGGATAACGCGGATCAGTTTCATCCAGTTTTTCAGCCAGCATACTCCAGGCTTTACTGGCTTCTGCCGTATCGCCTTTCTCATGGGCAATTAGGGCCATTAGCGACATGGCATCCAGGTTTTCAGGCTCAGTAAGTAAAATTCGGGCCACTGCCCGGCCGGCACGGGCCAGATTATCATCGCCCCCGACAACTATCGAGGCCTGGGCAAAATTCAGCAGCAGTGGTATCCGGTTTGGGCTAAGCCCCAGCGCTTTCTCAAAAGCCGCAATAGCATCTTCCATCAAGCCTTGCGACATCCAGATACGACCAAGCAGCATCCAGGCAACGGCATCATCGCCTTCATCGGCCAGTTTGCTGCGCAGGGCCAGCGCAAATAAGCGGGTTTCGTGGGCTGACAATGGCTCACCCTCACCCAGTAACGAGCGTTCGCCGTAACTGGCCAGCTCGGCTTTAGCCAGCTGCCAATCGGCCAACTCAGTATAATGACCGTTAAACCGGTAAATACCGGCTACCAAAAGCAATACCAGTGCGATCAATCCCAGATGCCAGCCCAGTTGCCTGGCAGGCTGATGATAGCTGACCGCTTGTTGTTGCTGACTGAACTGTAACTTTAACTCTGCTGCGGCACTGGCAAAGTCCTGCTCGGCAAGCTCGCCGGCGTCCCGGGCTAATGCCAACAGTTGCAACCGTTCTTCAAATAACTGTAATGGCGTCTGATTATTCACGGCACTGGCGCGGCGCGGCCAGCTGATAATAATGGCGCTAAGAGCCAGCATAAGCACTGCGGCGAACAACAACGGCCATAACATCATTTTTTACTCCGGTATTGATCGATCAGTTTATCCAGCGCTGCATCAGCACTTCCAGCCGGTTCCGCATCGCCTAACTCCTGGCTTTGCGCTGCCCGTCGTTTTAACTGCAGCACAAATAAGCCAACCAGCAGCAATACCGGCGCCAGCCACAACAGCAAAGTGTAACGGTTTAGCGGCGGCTGATAATGCACGAAATTGCCGTAGCGGTTAATCATATAGTCGAGTACTTCACTGCGCGCGCTACCTTGCATAACCATTTCGTAGGTTTTCTGGCGCATATCGACGGATACCACTGCATTAGAATCGGCGATATTCTGATTCTGACATTGTGGACACCGAAGCTCAGCAGTGATTTGCAAATACAGCTGACGTTGCGCCTCCGTTTCAAAGTTTAGGGCTTCTTCTGTAGCTGCCAGGGAAAACGGTAGCAGGATAACCAGCAGCAGTGTTAATACCGATGACAGTCGGCTCATGGCGCCGTTTCCTCCTGTTGGCCTGACGGTTTATCTTGCTGGCGCCATTGCTGATAAAGTGGCGCCAGTTTATTGCGCCAGACCTGTGGGTTAATATCACCAATATGATGTACCCGTACTATGCCGTTGCCGTCGACAATAAAGGTTTCCGGCGCACCACTCACACCTAAATCCAGTGCCAGGCTACGATCAATATCCAGCATATTAAACTGGTAAGGGTTACCGTGCTGTTGCAATTTGTGACTAACGTCAGCTTGCAGCCCGGCTAAATCGAAGTGCTCACCCAGCAGCGGATCTGCCGGCAGCACATAATACAACCCGACAATTTTAACGCCTTGCTGGCGTAGCTCAGTCATGTAACTCAACTCAGCATTGCAGGTGGGGCACCAGGTACCCCAGACATTGAGTAAAAACGTTTCGCCTTGCAATTGCGCAGGCTGCCAGCGCTGCTGCGGACTCATTAAATCTGCCAGACTAAACGCCGGTAATGCTTTATTAAGGGTGGCCGACTCGCGTTCCATTGGGTTGGAAAATAAGCCACTAAGTAAAAACAAACTTAGCCCAAGAAACAACGCAAGCGGCACATAAAATATAAGTTTACGCATTGCTTTGCTCCTGATTAGTTGCGGCTGGCGCCCGGACGCTGCTGCGCCGGTAACGTTTATCCAGCAGGGCTATCAGTGCACCCAGTGCCATCAGCAGGCCACCAAGCCAAATCCAGCGTACAAAGGGTTTGACATACAAGCGCAGCGCCCAGGCGTTACCTGGTAGTGCTTCACCCAGCGACACATATAAATCGCGACTGAGACGACCATGCACCGCAGACTCGGTCATGACGGTGCGCTGAATAGTATAAAAGCGTTTTTCAGCATGCAGCTGGCTGATCAGCTTTCCCTGGCTGTTGTGCACGGCAATTTCGGCGGCTTCACCACCAAAGTTAGCGCCTTGTAACGGATAGACCTCCAGCAGGGTAAACTGATATCCGGCCAGGTTAATACTGTCATTAACCTGCATCCGCACATCGCGCTCCACACTGTATGTTTTGGTCATTGCCACGCCTACCACTAACACGGCAAAGCCGATGTGGGCGATAGTCATACCGTAGTGGCTGGCATTTAATTTAAAAGCGCCTTTACTGACCGAGCCAAACTGGCTCATCCGTTGATATAACTCATACAGTGCCGATACACCAACCCAGGCGCCCAGCAACAGGCCAAGCAGCGCCAGGTTAGCCTGGACACTTTGCAGGGTTGCCAGCGTACCCAGCGCCAGAATAAGCGCAGCAACGGCAATTAAGCTTAGCGGCCCCAGCAAGGGCTTAACCTGCTGTTGTTTCCAGCGCACCCAGGGGCCTAAACCCAACAACAGGGCGAACGGAATAGTCAGATAGTAAAACATCTGGTTAAAAAATGGCTCGCCGATGGAAATTGACCCCAGCCCCAGTTCTTTATGAAATAACGGAAATAAGGTTCCCAGAAACACCACCAGGGTGGCGGTTAGTAAAAATACGTTGTTGCCCCACAGCATAACTTCACGCGAAAACAGCTGATAGCGGGCCTGGCTGCGTACCGAGTTCATCCGGCTGGCATACAGGGCCAGTGACCCGCCAATAACCAATAATAAAAATACCAACAGGAAGATGCCGCGATCCGGATCAGCGGCAAAGGAGTGCACAGACACCAGCACGCCAGAGCGCACCAGAAATGCGCCAACTAAACTGAGCGAAAATGCTCCCAGCGCCAGCAGTACTGTCCAGGACTTAAAAGTGCCGCGTTTTTCGGTAACAGCAAGGCTGTGCAACAAGGCTGTGCCAACCAGCCAGGGTAAAAAGGAGGCATTTTCTACCGGATCCCAGAACCACCAGCCGCCCCAACCCAGTTCATGATAAGCCCACCAGCTGCCGAACATAATGCCCAGGGTTAAAAACAACCAGGCCGCCAGGGTCCATGGACGCGCCCAGCGGGCCCAGGTACTGTCAAACTTACCGCCAATCAGCGCGGCAATAGCAAACGCAAACGACACTGCAAAGCCGACATAACCCATGTAAAGTAGTGGCGGATGAATAATCATCCCAAAATCCTGCAACAAGGGGTTTAAGTCCATGCCTTCGACCGGATAAAAAGGCAGGCTGCGGGCAAAGGGGTTTGACATAAATAATGAAAACGCTATAAAACCGATGTTAATCAGCCCCATCACCCCCAGGATCCGGCCTTGCATTAACAGCGGCAAGCCTTTCGAAAACACCGCTACCAGTGCTGTCCAGCCAGATAGCATTAAGATCCACAGCAACATGGACCCCTCGTGCGAACCAAAACTGGCGGTAATTTTATAATACCAGGGCAAGATAGAACTGGAGTTAGTTGCCACATTGATAACGGTGAAATCACTGGTTAAAAAGGCATGAATAAGCGCTATTTTTGCCAGTAAGCAGAATATAAATAAGCCAATGGCCAGTGGCTTAGCCTGCAACAATGCCCGCTGGTTACCACTAAAACTACCGTACAGTGGCACAACAGCCAGTAGTACTGACAGTGCCAGGGCAAAGGTTAGCGCTAACTGGCCAGATTCAGCTATCATAAACTACCTCTTAATTGCCTGAATTATCAGTACTCTGGCGATAGCCACCCGCATCAGGATCAACCTTATCAGCTGCACCATAACCGGCCTGAGACGGCGGTACATGGCGAATACCTTTCATGGCTTCAGCCACTTCAGCGGGCATATATTCTTCATCATGTTTTGCTAATACTTCTGTTGCGGCAATGACGTTGGCAGATTGCAAGGTACCCTGCGCAACAATACCCTGCCCTTCACGGAATAAGTCAGGCAAAATGCCCTCGTACTCAACCCATACGGTGGGCCCGGTATCCACCAGTTGAAAGCGTACTTTTAAACTTTGCTGATCCCGCGACACACTGCCGGGTACTACCATACCGCCGATACGCAGGCGCTGGCCCACTACCGGTTTTACTTTGTCTTTACCCAGCCCTTCCACCAATTGGGTAGGCGTATAAAACAAATCAATATTTTGCTGCAAGGCATACAGCATCGCACCGATAGCACCGCCAATCAGGCTGATGATCAGTAAAATTGAAAACAGGCGCTTTTTACGTCTTGGTTGCATTAGATGGACTGCTCCTGATACTGCTTAACACGGTGCTCACGGGCAATAGTGGCTTTAAGTTGCTGTTTAAACTGCTTTTGCTGAAAAACACTAACTGCTATTAAACCTGCTAATAACAGGTAGGTTATGCCAAAAGATAACCAGACAAAAAAACCGTAGCCGCCCATCGCCAGAAAATCAGTGAAAGAACTAAAATGCATATTCAACCTCCTACCAACTTTCTGACCCAGGGCCGGTGTTGCTCGTTAACCAAAATGGCTGTTCTTAACCGCAAACAGGTTAATGCACCCAATAATACAGCAAAAGCCAGGATACTGATCAGTAATGGCCATAGCATACTCGGGTCGATTGATGGTCTGGCAAACTTGGTAATACTTGCTCCCTGATGCAGGGTGTTCCACCACTCCACAGAGAAATGGATAATGGGCAAGTTTATAACGCCAACCAATGTCAGTAAGCTGGAAACCTTAGCGCCGACCTGGCGGTCGCTAAAGGCGCCGTTTAATGCGATAACACCTAAGTATAAAAATAACAGAATAAGTTCAGATGTTAACCGCGCATCCCATACCCACCAGGCTCCCCACATCGGTTTGCCCCAGGCCATGCCGGTTATCAGCGCGATAGCGGTATACACCGCGCCTATGGGCGCTATTGCCATTACCGCCCAATGGGCGACCTTTATTTGCCATACCAGCGCAACAAAAGCTGCACTGGCCATAAAGGCATAAGCGCCCATTGACATAATGGCAGAGGGCACATGAATATGAATAATCCGGTAACTATCGCCTTGTTGATAATCAGGCGGCGTAAACGCCAGCCCCCAGATATTGCCTAGCAGAAGCAACAGCACGCTGCTGATCATCAGATACGGTAATAAGACGCCGCAAAAATGATATAGCGTTTCACTTTTTGCGTAAGGATCTAACCACTTAAACATATCAACTCACATTAATTCGCAGCGCACTGGCCACAGCCATCGGCACCAATGCTAACGCCAATAATAACATGGCCAGTAAAATGGCCAACTGACCCTGATAACCTATTCCCATGCCGGCAGCTTCGATAGCACTACTGGCGAAAATTAACAGCGGAATATACAGTGGCAGGATCAGCAACGCCAGCAAAATACCGCCCTTATCGGCAGCCATGGTCAGGGCAGACCCCAGTACACTGAGTAAACTTAATAAGGGCGTACCCAGCAATAAGGTCAGCGCCATAGCACCAAGCGCAGGGCTATCCAGCCCAAGTAACAGCGCCACTAATGGTGATATCAGTAACAGTGGCAATCCGGTACTCAACCAGTTGGCAACGGTTTTTGCCAGCACAAAAGCCAGCAGATTATGCCGCCCGGCGACCAGCTGTTCAATAACGCCGTTACGATAATCATCTTTAAATAAACGCTCTGCTGCCAGCAGCACACTCAGCAGCGCAGCAATCCACACCACGCCCGGAGCAATAATACGCAGCATATTCGGCTCTGGTCCAACGCCCAGCGGGAACAAACTTAGCACAATAATAAAAAACAGTATCGGATTAAGCCAGTCGGCTTTTTGCCGCGCCAGTAAGCGCAACTCGCGTTGTAAAAATACGTAAGTTACCATCGGTAAGCCAGCTCCAGCTGCACCAGCGACTCAAACTGCAATGTCAGGCTCTGGTGGGTGGTCAGGATAATAGCGCCATTATTATTAAGATGTGTGTGCATATGCTGCTGCAACACCGCAATGGCACTTTGATCTAACGCGGTAAAAGGCTCATCCAGAATCCAGATTTGCGCTGGCGTTAACCATAAACGGGCCAGAGACACCCGCCGTTGCTGTCCGGCCGATAACATGCGACAGGGCACATCTTCCAGCCCGGCCAGTCCGAGTTGCGCCAGCAATGCCCAGTCATCAGCATGCCGTAGCCCGGCCGCCGCCCGCCAGAAGTGCAAATTCTCCAACGCGGTTAACTGCTCATGAATACCGCTTTGATGGCCGATATAACAAAGGTTGGCGCAATAAGCTGGCAAGCTTTGCGCGAATGGCTTAGCCTGATAATACAGCTGACCATCGTCGCTATGCGCTATTGCCGCAAAAATACGCAGCAACGAGCTTTTACCAGCACCGTTTTTGCCTTGGATCTGCAACAGCTGACCAGGCCAGAGTTGCAAAGACAACTGGCTGAACAGGACCCGGTCCTGTCGCACGCAACTAAGGTTGTCGCCTGACAATAAGGGTTGGTCGCTACTGGCATAATTTGGCTGAGTTATGTTCACTGACCGTGGTTTCAACTGCGGTTAAAATTGGGCGCATAGTAGCATACCGTAGCCGGAATACGAATCAGAACCACGGCCACTATCGTGATTAATCAGGGATATTATGAACCAGATAAATCTGGACAAATTACTAAAAAATGCCACACAGGCCACCAACCGCACTGATACCAGCAGCGTTAGCACCGTAAAGCTGTTGGTGAATGAAATGTATAGTGCGCGTCTGCAAATGCTGTCGGGGAGTGAACAGCTGCAGGTGCAAACCCCACAAGGCCGACTGAGCATCAGTTTGCCATTGCAGCTTGGTCAGCAAATAAGCCAGCAATTTGGTCAGCAGATGCAGATATCCATTAGCCCTGCTGCCAATAATCAGTTAAGCCTTACCCTGCAAAGCCCGCCCGGGTTGATTAATAACATTGCGCTTACCCAAGCGCAGCTGCAACCCTTGTTAAAGCAGTGGCTTAGCGAACAACTGCCACAGTTATTGAAACCAGCCTCTGGCGAGCCAGCGGCCAATTTACCCCAGCAGCCGAACTCAGCCGTTACGAATGCGCTCAGTGCTGGCAATGCCGCTGTGACTAAGTCAGACTCCAGCCTGGTGCTGGCAGTGCAGCTGGCGCTGAAAAGTGGCCAGTTACAATTGGCTGGCACAGCGCCCGGCGGCGCCATATTGCTGACGTTAAAAAATAAAGAATTGGCGAATGTTGCTAAGCTTTTGCAGCAACCCGTTGCCCAGCCTGCGCCAAACAGCAGTGCTAGGCTACCCTTGCTGCTGCGTCTGGAATTTAATAAGGGCCCTGCGGCAGTGCAGCTTAGTTGGCAAGCCCCCGGGGCAGCTCAGCCATCGGCTGTAGCACTTTCGGCTGCCACTCAGCAGCAGCTGCTGCAGGCATTAATCGGTCAACTGGCCCCGGTTAAACAGGCTCTGCCTGCCGGTATAGACAAAATAGCGCTTGGCCCGCTGACAATCAGCCTGCCGCCACAGCTGGCCGCTGCGGCATCTGCCAGCAGCAACGTCCTGCCATTACTGCTGCAACTGCAGGCGCCCACAGCCGGCAACAGCCAATGGCAACTGCTGATCCAGACAGCGCCGCAAAGTCAGCAGCTGAACTTGCCTGTAAACCAGGCCGACCGGCCGGTCCAGCTGTTGCTCCCTGAGCAAGCCAAAACCGCAGCAACGGCAACCACCAGCGGGTCGGTGCAAAACAGCCAACTTAATATGCTGGCACCAGAAACAAAAACCCAGGCCTGGCGTAATCTGTTACCATTGCTGTCGCAGCCACTTATGCAGCCAGGTAACATGCCAAGCCTGCCAGCGCCGTTACAGCAACTGCTTAGCCAGGTTCAGCAAAGCCTGCCCGATATTAGCAAACCACTTGCCCCGCCCGTTTTAGCCGCGCAACTTAATGCATTACTGCAATTTCAGCCACTGCAAAGCCAGCCTAATCTGCAAACGACCGGTGGTACCCTGGCGTTAGCCATTCAACTACTGTTAGGTCATTTAAGCCAGAAACAGTTAGCGCCAGCTAATACTACGCCGGCAAACCGGCTTAGTCAGCTGGTCTCACTGTTAGATACCGGCCAGGCTGGTGCTGCGCTGCGTCAGTTAGCAAGCTTAAGCAGCCCACTACAACAAAGTCAGCTGGCCACTCTGGATGCGCAAAGCCAGTTGCAACAATGGCTGTTGCAATTGCCGCTGCAGCAACAGGGGCAGACGATTTTACCGCAATTGTTGCTGGAGCAACGTGAGGCGGATGGGAAAAACGGCGAAGCAAAACAAAAGCAGTGGCAACTCACCATGAAATTTGATTTACAGCAGTATGGCAACCTGCTGGCAGTGGCTAAACTGCAGCAACAAGACTTACAACTGCAGTTTTATACCGATCATAACCAGGCGCTGCAACTGGCTGAGAAATTTCTGCCATTGCTAAAAGATCGCTGCACGGCTCAGGGGCTGACAATAAGTAAGGCAGAGTGCCAACTGGGTAAGATTCCTGATAGCTTGCTGCCACGCCACAACAGCTTGCTGACTGTGAAAGTATAAGGAGAAACACAATGTCAGATCCTGATCAGCAAACCAGTAAATCTCAGAAAAGCGCCACGGCACTGAAGTATGACGGTAAATCGGCGCCAACTATCGTAGCCAAAGGCCATGGCGAGCTGGCAGATGATATTATTGCGCTGGCCCGGGAGCACGGCGTCCTTATTCATCAGGACGATGAATTAAACCGGTTGCTAAGCCAAATGCAGCTGGGCGATAACATCCCCAAAGAGTTGTATATCATTATTGCCGAACTCATTGCTTTTTCTTATGTACTACAGGGGAAATTTCCTGATAACTGGCAAAATATCCACCAGCGGATTGATTTAAAAACCTAAAAAGGGGTCGGAGCTAATATTTTATTAGCTCCGACCCCTTTTTAGCTTTTTATCAGGTTTTTGCCTGATGCAGGTTAAACAATAATTCAGCCTCAGCACGGGGTAACTCACATTCGCGCATAATTTCTTCTAAATCAGCGCCAAGATGGACCATTTTCATCGCCCGGGTATAAATTTTACTTTCCGGATCAGTTAACGACAGCGCTTGTTGTTGCTCGGCCAGCTCGTTGCAACTGCTTTGTACCTGTTGTAAAGAAACCTGCTGGTTCTGCAGTTGTTGTTCCAGGCTTAACACCCGTTGGCCAACGCCAATAATTCCGGCGCGCAGCTCTTCGGTTTCGCTTTGTGCAGCCGCCAGTTGTTGCTGGTTCAACTCCAGTTGCTGACTTAAAATGTTAAGCTGGCTGTTGGCAGAGTTACGCTGTTTCAGTAATTGCCAGATTAACAGCCCTGCTAACATTATGACCATAACAGCCATAGCCAGCATCCATGCATTCATGCTGATTTCTCCACTCACAGGCTGTTAATTTCTTCCCACTCTTCATCATTAAGCAGTTTATTTAAATCAACCAGGATCAATAACTCGCCTTCGCGGTTAGATACGCCCTGAATAAAGCGGGCACTTTCATCTGTACCGACATTCGGCGCAGTATCCACTTCAGATTGTTTCAGGTAAACCACTTCGGCTACGCTATCGACCAGAATACCAATAACCTGCCGTTCGGCTTCGATAATGACAATCCGGCTGTTGTCGGTGACATCACCCGGTGCCAAACCAAAACGGGCACGGGTATCGATAACCGTTACCACGTTGCCTCGCAGGTTAATAATACCCATGACATAGTCTGGCGAACCTGGTACCGGGGCAATTTCGGTGTAGCGTAAAACTTCCTGAACCTGCATTACATTGATACCGTAGGTCTCTTCCTGCAATCGAAAAGTAACCCATTGCAACACCAGATCGGTACTGTCTTTGCCGGCGGACTTTGCCTGATTATTGCTCATATAACGCTCCTGTGATTTGTGCTGCCTGCTCAGGCATTTATGTCCTGACCGCGATTAAGTAAGTTAATCATAGCGTCAACATCTATTAAAACACACATATGCTTTTTAATTAGCCCTGCCATCCAGGGTCTTTTACCGTCAGTTTCCCGCCACTTTACCTCATCCTGCTCCAGACTGACGGTATTGATCAGGGTTTCGCAGCTCAGGCCCCAGTTACTGGCGCCCAGCATAATAACATACTGATAGTTTAGCTTTTCTAACAAACTTTGGTCATATTTTTCTGGCATTACCCAACAGGCGCTGTCCACGACATTGATTTTTTGCTGCCGATATAACATGACCCCCTGAAACCAGGCCGGCTTACCAAACAAACTGTTAATATCACCCAGCTGATGAATGCCACCCAAATCTTTCAGCGGCACAGCAAGCTTTAAACCGGCGACAGTAAAAAATAACGCCTGAAAACGTCCCTGCCGATAATCTTTTTTAGTCTCTAAAGCAGCTGCTGGCTCGCTATCTGCCTGAGCCAGCCGTTCGGCAATCGGAATATCACGACTTTGCACGGGAGCTGTTTGCCGGGGCACAGCAACCGCTGGCGTCACTAAGCGCTGTTCCGGCGCTGTTACAATATTACGCTGTTCGCTGCTGACTTCAGGTACTTTTGCAACCGGGCTGGCCTGGGCCAGCAGACGGTTTAGCTCCTGGGTTTTGGCATCTTCAACCAGGCTGGTTTCTGTTGCGCCATCATCGGTTAGCAACGCAGACAAATAATGCTGCATCACTTTCTGGCTGGCAATTAAACTGCTCATTACGCCTCCGGTGCCAGCTGTAACAAGTAAGTAAGCAAGGTATTATAAGCAAATACACCGCGTGACGCCGGCGCAAACACATTCGGCGGAGTTTGGGCAACACTGGCATCACGAAATTTGGTATCTACCGGCACCACTGCAGACCACACTTTGTCCTGATATTTTGCTTTCAGTTCTTTGTAGGCTTCCAGTGAGGCTTTTGTTCTTTTGTCATACATAGTCGGAATTATAGTAAAGGCATAATCTTTTTGCTGAGAGCTGCGCATCAGCGCCATGGTAGCAATCATGCGCTCCAGGCCTTTTAAGGCTAAAAACTCAGTTTGCACCGGAATTAGAATACGATTGCAGGCCGCAATGGCGTTAACCATTAATACTCCCATTACCGGAGGGCAATCCAGCAACACATAGTCATATTCATGTTTAACTTTTTGCAGCGCTTTTTTTAAAATAAGTCCCATGCCGCCTTTATTACCGAGCGAGCGGTCCAGTGTTGCTAGCGCCATAGATGAGGGCAGAATATCAAGATTATTGACACCGCTTGGGCAAAGTGACTGCAAAATCTCTTCCCGGGTAATATCTTTACCGCGAATAAAAATGTCATATACGCTGTTCTCAAGCTCTTCAGCATCAATACCGAAATAGTATGTCAACGAAGCATGTGGATCGGTATCCACTAACAGCACCCGCTGGCCACGCTCAGCCAGTAAACCACCCAGGGTAACAGTAGTAGTGGTTTTGCCTACGCCACCTTTTTGATTCGCAACGGTCCAAATTACCACATTCAGGGTTCCTGTTGTTCGGGCAGTACGTCCGGATTGTCCTGACGGGTGGTGATCCTTACACCACCACCTGGCAAAGCAATTACTCTGATACTGCCATCATCCTGAGTAACCTGCTCAAGTTGTTGTTGCAACTGTTCACTTTGTTGTTGCTGCTGTTCAGCATCGGGCATATAACCATAGCGTGAAAGCGCAATAACCACCTTACGGTTGGCTGCCCGCCCCTCAGGACTGTCATTGTCAGTTTGCGGATAGTACTGACCATAGCCTTCAATTGCCATCCGGTAAGACGGTGTCCCGAGTGACTCCAACGCCCGCACAACTGACGTTGCCCGTGCAACGGACAATTCCCAGTTGGACGAGAATAACTCATTGCTGATTGGCTGATCATCAGTGTAACCCCTGATACGGATAAAATTATTAATGGGGTTAATAATGTCGGTAATTTCAGCCAGTAACGTTGTAGCTGAACTTGTGGCTGTTGCACTGCCACTGGCAAACAGCAAGCCACTGCTTAATTCAATAATCAACCAGTTTTCATCCTGCTGAATATTCACAACGCCTTGTTCAATCAGATTTGCCAGCGCCTGATTTAGTTCCTGCTCCAGCGATACCAGCGGGCTACCCAGATGTTGTTGGCGAACCTCTGACAATGTACTGGCATCGGCGACTAATTCAGGTCCCTCAGCATTCTCCAGCGAGCTACCATACTGACTAAAATCACTTTGTGGTGCTGCCTGGGTTAGAACGCTGCTACCACTAACCCCACTGCCGTCTCTTGCCGGGCGTTCAAATACGTTGGTCAGAGTGTCGGCCAAAGCACTGAACTCTTCGTCTTTTACAACCGACATAGCGTACAGCACAACAAACAACGCAAACATTAACGTCATATAGTCGGCATAAGACACTAGCCAGCGATCGAGTTGCTCGGGTTCGACGTGCTGATGTTGCTGCTTATGCCGGTACATAATAATTAACTTAACCGGTACGCTGCGAGCTTACGCTCGATATTTCGTGGGTTTTCGCCCTGGGCAATAGACACCAGACCTTCGACAATCAACTCATGATAGAGCGTGTGCTGAAATACCAGACTTTTCAGTTTATTGCCGACCGGTATAAACACCAGATTGGCAAAGCCTACGCCGTAAATCGTCGCAACAAACGCCGTGGCAACGCCCATCCCCAGCAGTTTAGGTTCAGAAATATTCGCCATGGCCTGAATTAAGCCTAACACCGCGCCCACTATACCAATTGTCGGGCTATAACCACCCATAGCTTCAAAAATACGAGCTCCCCGCAATAACCGCTCTCGCTCAAGCGTTAGCTCGGCATCAAGGGTATCTTGCAATACTTTCGCTTCGACACCATCGACTAACAGATTTAAACCACGATGCAAAAAAGGATCATGCTCTTCCAACGCGGCATTTTCCAGCGACAAAAAACCATTTGTCCGGGCAGAGCTACCCCAACTGACGATCCGCTCAACCGTGTTTTGCATTGGCAAGCTTTGTGGCCGCAGTACCCAGGGCAACATATTTAACCCCAATTTAAACTGCGGCAAGGGCGTTTGCAGCATCACTGCACCAACTGTGCCGCCCACCACAATAATAAAAGCCGGTAAATGCAGTAAGGTCGTAAGGGCACCGCCTTCAAGCAAAAAGCCACCCGCAACGGCGACGACCGCCAGTATAAAACCACTGATTGCCAGTTTATCCATTATTCACTTCCGTTGTCAGTCGGCTGGCTACTTCGTTTAAACTTACTTCAAGATCCATTAAACCTGCCACCGCTATCGCCTGAGGCATACCATAAACGACACAACTTGCCTCGTCCTGAGCCCACACCCGTGAACCCGCTTGTTTTAACATTCTGGCCCCTTCCCGGCCGTCAGAGCCCATGCCGGTTAACACCACAGCTAAGACCTTGTCATTAAACACTCTTGCTGCTGTGGCAAAGGTTACATCGACACTGGGTTTAAAGGTAATTCGCGGTGAATCATCCTCTTTAATCCGCAGCCGGGCCTGGCTCTCGCTGCCCTCAACCAGCATCTGTTTGCCGCCAGGTGCAAGATAAGCGACCCCGGGCCGCAGAATATCGTTATCTTCGGCTTCCTTAATTTCAATTTTTGACAAGGTATTCAGACGCTGCGCAAAAGCGCCGGTAAAGGCGGCGGGCATATGCTGAATTAAAATAATAGGTAACGGAAAGTTGGCAGGTAAATTAGTCAGGATCCGTTGCAGAGCAACCGGCCCGCCGGTAGAGGTACCAATGGCAACCAATTTATAATTTTTGCCGCTGGCCCGGAAGCTTGCAACGGGCCCGCTCTTAGTGCCCAGACGCTCGGACAATTGTGGCCTGCCGAGTGAGCTGCGGGTTAAACCCTGCGTAGTGGTTGTACTGATACCGGCCGGCCGCGCCGGGCTGCTGTCAGACTGCGACGACCGAATGGTGGAGCTGAATGTGCTGCGACCAAGCGGCCTTTTCCGCGCCACGGCTTTAACCCGTTCGCGCAGCACACTGCCAGCTTCTTCTTTGTCTCTGGCAATATCTTCAAATTTCTTCGGCAGAAAATCAACCGCACCGGCATCCAGCGCGTCGAAGGTAGCCTTTGCCCCTTCATAAGTCAGCGAGGAAAACATTAAGATAGGTATGCGCTGAGTTTGCAGAATTTCACGCACAGCGCTGATCCCATCCAGCACCGGCATTTCAATGTCCATGGTAATGACGTCGGGCTTTAACGACAGCGCTTTATTTACCGCTTCACGTCCATCAATCGCGGTATCAATAACCTCCAGCTGTGGATCTGCATTCAGAATTTCCGTTAGCCGACGGCGAAAAAAACTTGAATCATCTACAATCAGCACCCTGATCGTCATGCGGCACTCTCTTAAGCGTTCAGCTTATTAAACCGATCAAATTTAATTTTGGATTTTTTCGCATAATGTTTAAGCAAATTAGGTACATCCAGAATTAATGCGATACCGCCATCTGAGGTAATAGTCGCGCCCGCCATGCCCGGAGTGCCTTGCAACAAGGCGTCCAGCGGTTTAATTACCACTTCTTCCTGACCAATCAGCGAATCGACGACAAAACCTACCTGCTGGGTACCAATTTGCACGATTACCACATGGCCCTGTTCACGTCGCAACTGTTTGTTAGACCCCTTCACCAACCAGTGCTCGAGGTAAAACAGCGGAATGGCTTTATTGCGAACGACAATCGTTAATTGCCCATCAACAATATTAGTTTTGGCCAAATCAAGATGGAAAATTTCGTTAACACCAGCCAGCGGTAAAGCAAAAGTTTGCGCGCCAACCATCACCATTAATGTAGGTAATATCGCCAGCGTTAATGGTACTTTAATTTCAAGTAAGGTACCTTCACCCAACTTAGAATTAATTTGTACAGTACCGTTTAACTGGGTAATTTTAGTTTTTACTACATCCATTCCGACGCCGCGGCCGGAGATATCAGAAATTTGCTCCTTGGTTGAGAAACCTGGCGCAAAGATTAAATTAAATGCATCGTTATCTGACATGCGACCCGCGGCATCAACATCAAGAATACCGCGCTTAATGGCTATACCCTTGAGCTTTTCCGGGTCCATACCGGCACCATCGTCCTGAATAGTCAGCAGAATATGATCCCCTGCCTGGGTGGCAGCAAGCTTAACCAAACCGATTTTCGGTTTACCGGCTTTTAGTCGCACATCAGGCATCTCAATACCATGGTCAACCGAGTTGCGGACTAAATGCACCAAAGGATCGGCCAGTGCTTCGACCAGATTTTTATCTAAATCTGTCTCTTCACCTTCGAGTACCAGGTTAATATCTTTTTGTAATGAACGCGCCAAATCGCGAACTACCCGCGGGAAACGGCCAAACACTTTTTTAATGGGCTGCATCCGGGTTTTCATTACCGCGCCCTGAATATCTGCAGTGACCACATCCAGGTTGGAAATGGCCTTGGTCATTTCCTCATCCTGGGTGCTGGTAGATAAACTGACCAGCCGGTTACGCACCAGTACCAGCTCGCCAACCATATTCATAATCTGGTCCAGCCGCTTGGTATCAACCCGTACCGTCGTTTCAGCAGCCGGTGCGGCATTAGCTGCAGCCGCTTTATCCGGTGCCGCCGCTGGCGTATCGGCTTTAGCTACAGGTGCTGCCTGCTTATCAGCTTTAGTAACAGGCGCAGCGGGTTTGGCCGCCACCGTTGGGGCAGGCTTACGCTCGGTGGCCGCCGGTACATCTACCGGAGCCTTACCTTTACCATGCAACTGATCCAGTAGCGCTTCAAATTCGTCGTCGTTTATTTCATCAGCGTTTGTGTTGCTGGTAGCAGGTTTTGCAGCCGGTTTAGCGGCAGCGGGTGCTCCGGCTGTTTGATTGCTATCTGGCACAAACGACCCTTTGCCATGCAACTGATCCAGGATCGCTTCAAATTCATCATCGGTAATATCGCTGCTTTCGCCACCAGCTGTGGTGGCTGCCGCTGCCGGTGGCTCGGTGCGACCGGGTGCGCCCTTACCGTGCAACTCATCGAGCATTTTTTCAAAATCATCTTCACTGATATCGTCAATATCACCGCTATCAGCTGCTGCGTGACTTTCAACAGGTGCAGGCTCTGGCTCTGGTTCCGGTTCAGGCGCGACGGACACACTGACAACTGGCGCAGACTCCTCAGCGCCAGCTGGCTCGCTGTAATAATGTAACGCATCAAGGAGTTCTGGGTTAGCGGCTGTTAACGGCTGCCGGGCTTTAACTTCAACAAACATGGCATTAATAGCATCAAGTGTTTGTAAAATAACGTCCATCAATTCTGGTGTGACCCGGCGCTTACCGGTCCGCAGAATATCAAACACGTTTTCAGCACCGTGACAGGCATCAACCAATTCGGTCAGTGATAAAAAGCCCGCGCCACCTTTAACCGTATGAAACCCACGAAAAATGGCATTTAACAGGTTGGCATCATCCGGATTATTTTCCAGCTCTACCAGTTGTTCCTGTAATAACTCAAGGATCTCGCCAGCTTCGACCAAAAAATCTTGTAAAATGTCTTCATCCATATCAAAGCTCATGCGCAGACACCTCTGTTAGAAACCCAAACTGGACAGTAAATCATCGACATCATCCTGACCAGACACCACATCGTCGCGCTCAGCGGCATCGATAATCGGCCCTTCGGCTTCGTGCGCTGCTTTCGCTTTGGCTTTGGCCGGTTTCGCTTTTACCTCAGCTATCTCAAGGTTGGTTTGGCCAAATGCAGTCAGTAAGCCTATCAGGCTATCTTCAACTTCACGCACTAACTCTATAACCCGCCGTAAAATTTGCCCGGTGAGATCCTGATAATCCTGTGCCATCAGTACATCTGTTAGTAAAGCGTTGAGTGTGGCCGAATCAGTACTGGCCTGTTGCATAAAACCGTCCACACCGTGGCAAAGCTGTTTAAACTCACCAAGCTGCAATTGCCGCTGCATCAACCGCTGCCACTGAGGTAACAATTGATTTAACTGCTGACTGATTTGATCAGCAATCGGCAGACATGACTCAACCGCATCCATGGTTTTATTTGCTGCTTGCTCAGTCATATCAATAACATGATTGAGACGTTTTTTTGCGTCAGGAATGTCTTCTTCAAGTAAGTTATTCAGCGACGGGTCAATATGAAAGTTTTTTAATGAATCGTGCAGTTGCCGGGTAAGCTTGCCCACCTCAGCGAATAACTCAGAAGAACCGGGAACTGTTATCGACTGCACCAACTGGTTAGCCAGTTGTTGTTCGCCCATTTCTAACAATTGTACCAGCTCTTTTGCTTGCTCCAGCGTTATATCAGCAGCCGTAGTGTCAGACATCGTGTCACTCCTTGTCAGTTACGGCTTAACCTAAACGCTCAAACACTTTTGCCAGCTTTTCTTGCAACGTCGCGGCAGTAAACGGTTTAACAATGTAGCCATTAACACCGGCCTGTGCAGCAGCAATGATTTGCTCTTTCTTCGCTTCAGCAGTTACCATCAATACCGGAATGTGCTTTAGCTTGGCGTCAGCTCTAATGGCACGTAACAGGTCAATACCCTGCATGCCAGGCATATTCCAGTCAGTCACCACAAAATCAAATTCACCGTTTTGCAGCATCGGCAACGCAGTACTACCGTCGTCAGCCTCTGATACATTCGTGAAGCCTAAATCACGCAGCAAATTTTTGATGATGCGTCTCATGGTTGAAAAATCATCGACCACAAGAATTTTCATGTTTTTATCCAAAGTCCCCTCCGACGAGATAATACACCTGGTATCTCAACTGCTTTAATTTATACCCATGCCTGCATTCTGGCTTTTAAGCGCACCAGTGCCTGGCTGTGTATCTGGCTGATCCGGGACTCGCTGACATCCAGCACCGCCCCAATCTCTTTTAAATTTAATTCTTCATTATAATACAGTGAGAGTACCAGAGCTTCGCGCTCCGGCAAACTGCTAATGGTCGTTACCAGCGCTTTATTAAAAGCTTCATTTGCTTGTTGTTCATATAACTGATCACCATCTTTGTCATCAGAGGTTACCAGAACATCTTCTGACACGCCGAGATCTTCAATACCGATAATTCTGCCTGAACTGACATCGGTTAACATATGATGGTACTCATCGAGGGATATATCAAGTTTTTCAGCAACTTCACTGTCTTTTATATCACGACCGAATTCGCCTTCAAGCTCGGCGATGGTATCAGCAATCAGGCGGGCATTGCGATGTACCGAGCGTGGTGTCCAGTCGCCACGGCGCATTTCATCAAGCATGGCACCACGAATTCTGATGCCGGCAAAGGTTTCAAAGCTCGCACCTTTGCTGCCGTCAAAGTTTTTAGTGGCCTCAATTAACCCAATCATGCCAGACTGAATTAAGTCATCAACCAGCACGCTTGCCGGTAAACGTGCCATCAAATGATACGCAATTCGTTTAACCAATGGTGCGTGACGTTCAACCAGCTGTTGCATCTGGTCTACACCACCATATGCGGCCAGTTTACTATTCACATAACCCCCTGATCAGCGTGCGGCTGAAGCAGCTGTTCCAGAAAAAACTCAAGATGACCTGACGCGTTAGCCGGTACAGGCCATTTTATGGCTTTTAGCGCCAGACTTTTTACCGCCATACTGGCCGGGCTTTTGGGGAAAATATCGATAAAGGCTTTTTGCTTGCGTGCCGCTTTGCGCACGTTCTCGTCGTAGGGAACCGTCGCCACCAATTCCAGACTGACTTCTAAGAAACGATCGGTAACCCGACTTAATTTAGCAAACAGTTCCTGGCCTTCTTTCATGCTGCGAACCATGTTGGCAACAATTTTAAATTTTTCCACACCATGGTCCCGGCTGAGTATTTTCATCAGGGCGTAAGCATCGGTAATAGAGCTGGGTTCATCACACACCACTACCACCACATCCTGCGAGGCTCTTGAAAAACTCAATACCATGTCAGAAATACCAGCGGCAGTATCAACCAGTAAAACATCTACCGGCGTTTTTAGCTCACTGAATGCCCGGATAAGCCCGGCATGCTCGACCGACGATAATTCTGTCATGCTTTGGGAGCCCGAGGTGGCGGGTACAATTTTAATACCAAAAGGGCCATCGATAATAATGTCATCTAAGTCGCATTCGCCCGACAGGACATGCGATAAGTTTTTTTCGACTCTTAACCCCAGCATCACATCACAATTAGCCAGACCAAGATCGGCATCAAGTACCAGCACCTTTTTGCCTAATTGTGCCATAGCCATAGCCATGTTTAAGCTGACGTTAGTTTTACCCACGCCACCTTTGCCACCGGTTATTGAAATTACTTTTACCATCTGCTTATTCATTCTTCTCAGGCCATTGGCTTGATCGTCAATTAATTCGTGATTATGCATAGGTTGTTTCCACTCGGGACACCTCTTCCTGATACCACTGATGTCCGGCACTGCTATGGGTTAACCTTAGTATCTCTGCACGTTGGACCAAATCAGCCGCACTAGCAACAACGATATCTTCAGGAACCCGCTGACCATTAGTTAAATAACTAACCGGTAGTGCATTTTGAATGGCCACGTTGATCACCTCGCCTAAACTTAAGCATTCATCAAGTTTAGTAAAAATACAACCTGCCAGTGAAATCCGTTTGAACTGCGCAACCGTTTCCTGCATTACTCTGGCCTGCGCAGTGGCAGACAATACCAGATAACTTTTTATTTTAACACGTGAATTATGCACTAAACTGGCAAGTTTCTCAGCTAAACGCACATCGCGCTGGCTCATACCGGCAGTATCAATCAATATCAATTTGCGCTGCCCCAGCTGATTTAGCAATAACGCCAACTCATCACTGTCTTTAGCCTGCTTGACCGGACAGCCAATAATCCGCCCATAAGTTGCCAGTTGTTCAAAGGCGCCAATCCGGTACGAGTCAGTGGTAATCAGCGCCACTTGATCAGCACCATGGCGTTTGGCAAAACCAGCGGCCAGCTTGGCAACGGTAGTCGTTTTACCTACCCCGGTCGGTCCTACCAGGGCGATAATGCCGCCGCGGCGTAAAATATCATCATTTGTGGTCGACAGTTGGCCGCTGAGTAATTCCATTGCGGTATCCCAGGCTTCAGCGGCATTAATGTCTTCAGGCATAAAGCACGCTAACTGATCGGCCACCTGTTCAGACAAACCTAACTGCTGCAAATGCTCAATTACCATAGCACGCAGTGGTTCGCGGCGGGCTAAATCCTGCCACATTAAACCTGATACCTGGTGTTGCAACAACTGACGCATCGACAACATTTCGTTACGCATCGCTTCAAACTGGCTGGCCATCACCTGGCTCTGCTGTTGTTGCTGTTTGCTCAGCTCCTGCCATTGGCTGGTGGCAACAGCCGCACTGCCAGAACTTTGACGCTCAAACGCTGCCGCGTGGTTTGCAGTCTGCGGTGCTGGCGTTGCTGCTGCCCGCTTAGTGGCGGGTGCTGCCGGTTCACGACTTTGCTGCTTGATCATTTGCCGCGCCAATAACTCACGCAATGAATCAGCAGGTGCTTCTGTATTTTCAACAGCTGCTGCATTCGCAGCAGCCAGCGGCTCGCTGTCATCCACCCGGGCACTAAAGCGTAGTTCGCGGTTTGCGGCAGGCGCCGGTGCTGCCGGCATGCTGCTTGCTGGCTGACTCTCAGGGTCAATGGCAGCGACAATTTCTACGCCCTCAGCCACTTTTTTATTTGACAGAATAATCGCATCCGGCCCGAGGAACTCTTTAACTTCGGTCAAAGCAGTACGCATATCTTTGGCGACAAAGCGTTTAATTTTCATGAGTTACTCCTAGTTTTGCTGGCCAATAACGCTGACAATTCGAATTTGTTTATCATCGGGTATTTCCTGATACGACAACACCCGTAGTCCTGGAATAGTGTATTTCACGAATCGTGCCATGACTGAGCGTAAAATTCCTGACGTCAGCATGACGGTGCTTTCACCACTCAACTCCTGGTTCTTATGCGCTTCCTGTAAAGATTGCTGGATCCTGTCCGCCAGGCCCGGTTCAATACCGGCACCATCATTGCCTGCTGCCTGCATTGACTGATGTAACATCTGCTCCAGTTCAGGGGCAAAGGTAATGACTGGAATTTCGGGTTTGCTCCCTACTACCTCCTGCACAATTAAACGCCGCAGGGCAATACGACACGCCGCTGTAAGCACGTCCACATCCTGGCTTTTTCCGGCATATTCCACCAGTGTCTGCACGATAGTACGCATATCGCGGATGGGGACACCTTCCTGCAGCAGGTTCTGTAACACTTTCACCACTGTTGTCAGTTGCAGCATGTCCGGTACCAGCCCCTCAACCAGTTTAGGTGAGTGCTTAGCCAGCATATCTAACAGATTTTGTACTTCTTCATGACCAAGTAAATTGGCCGCGTTATTAGTCAGAATCTGGCTTAAATGAGTAGCAACTACGGTGGCAGCATCTACCACGGTATAGCCTAACGTCTGTGCATGCTCGCGTTGGTCTTTACTGATCCACACCGCATCCAGGCCAAAAGCCGGGTCTTTGGTAGCCACGCCTTTTACCTGACCGAATACCTGGCCCGGATTAATCGCCAACTCGTTATCATACCGCAGTTCACCTTCACCACTGGTCACGCCCATCAGCGCTACCCGGTAACTGTTAGGCTCTAAGTCCAGGTTGTCACGGATATGTACCGGCGGTACCAGAAAACCCAGCTCTTGCGATAATTTTTTACGCACGCCTTTGATTCGGTTCAGTAACTCGCCACCCTGCGCTTTATCAACCAGCGGAATTAAACGATAGCCGACTTCCAAACCAATGGTGTCAACGGCCTGTACATCATCCCAACCAATTTCTTTCACTTGTTGCACCGGGTTATCGGCTTCTGGCGCGGCATTTCTGGTAATCAGCTCTGCCTGCACATTGGCCGCTTTTCGGCGCAAGCCCCAGGCAATGCCGCCAATCAGCAACGCCAGACTTAAAAAGGCGAAATGCGGCATACCCGGTACCACACCCATCAGAGTCAGTACCCCGGCAGCAATAAACAGTACATGGGTGTTGTCGCTAAGCTGAGCAGTCATTTGCTCGCCTAAATCACCCGATTTGTTCTGACGGGTGACAATAATAGCGGTACCAATTGACAATAATAATGAGGGGATTTGTGCTACCAGGCCGTCACCAATGGTTAGTAGTGTATAGATTTCCATCGCATCGCCGAAGCTTAAATCATGCTGCAGCATGCCGATAAATAAGCCGCCGATTAAATTGATTACCAGGATAACAATACCGGCAATAGCGTCGCCTTTAACAAACTTACTGGCACCATCCATTGAACCGTAGAAGTCGGCTTCACTGGTCACTTCCTCACGCCGGGTCCGGGCTTCTTCCTGCGTAATCAACCCCGAGTTTAAATCGGCATCAATAGCCATTTGTTTACCGGGCATCGCATCAAGGGTAAACCGGGCCGACACTTCAGCGATGCGGCCGGCACCTTTGGTTACCACCACAAAGTTAATAATAATCAGGATTAAAAAGACCACGATACCAACAGCGTAGTTACCACCAATAACCACCGAGCCAAATGCTTCAATCACCTTACCCGCAGCATCGCCTCCGTTGTGACCTTCCAGCAAAACAACCCGCGTACTCGCGACATTCAGTGCCAGGCGCATAATCGTCGCAACCAGCAGGACGCTGGGGAAAATACCAAAATCCAGCGGACGAAGGGTATAAATAGTCACCAGCAATACCACCAGCGACAAGGCAATATTAAATGAGAACAGGGTATCAAGCAGAATCGGTGGAAGCGGCAACACCACCATGGCCAGCGCCGCCAAAATAAGCAGTGGCGTACCCAGCCCTTTCATAAATGACAGTTTAGATTTATCAAAGTTGTGAAAATACTGAACAAACTGCATGGCGTACCTAACAAATTATTGGCGCAAAGCTGCGGACACTAAGCTGTATCAGCAAAAACCGTTCCATAACTAAAAGCAAAAAGGGGTCGGAGCTAATTTTGCTAAATTAGCTCCGACCCCTTTTTGGATCTTTTCTGTTGATTAAGCAGTTAGTGGCGGTAGTCAGCTGGGATGGGTAGCTCTCTGGCCAGCGTCTTCGGCCTGCTACCTTTGCCTTTTTTGTACATTTTAAGTTGATAAACATAAGCAAGAACCTGCGCTACTGCGGCAAACAGTTGTTCCGGTATCGGGTGATCTAACTCAGTGGTATAAAAAATTGACCGGGCCAGTGCCGGCGATTCTATAACCGGTACTTTATGTTCATTACCAATTTTACGGATATGCATCGCAACTTCATCGACCCCTTTGGCAACGACAACCGGTGCCCGGAATTTGCCCTGATCATATTTCAGGGCCACGGCGAAATGGGTTGGGTTGGTAACAATAACGTCAGCCGTGGGTACTTCCTGCATCATCCGTTTCATCGACATCTGCATTTGGGTGCGCCGGATCCGGGCTTTAATTTCCGGACTACCCTCCGAGTTTTTATGCTCGTCTTTAATTTCCTGCAGGCTCATTTTTAACTGTTTAATATGGTTCCACTTCTGGTATGGCGCATCGACCATGGCAATAATGGAGACACTGCTGCAAAGCCCCAGAAACAGCCACGCCAACACATATAGTGCTGACTCAATGTTGTTAGGTTCACTCATTAGTGACAGCGCCATAATGTCCATAAAGAAAAATTTCAACAGCAGATAGGCAACAGTCACCACCACCGCCACCTTCAGGACACTTTTGCCAAGCTCAACTAACGCCTGCAAACCAAACATGCGCTTAAAGCCCTTCAGCGGGTCCATTTTACTGAGTTTTGGCCCTGCGGCCTGCCAGCTGAAATTGAAGCCACCTAATAAACAATTGCCAACAAAGGATGCCACCAGAATAAAACCAAAAATCGCTGCCAGCGGCGGCAGCAATTCTTTACCCACCTCTGTCCAGGCGGTAAACATAGAGTTGATTTCGAACATATCTTTATGGTCGAGGCGCATCATCCGTTGCCCGACATTTAACACCCCAACCGCCAGCATTTTGCCAAACATCAACATGGCAGCTGCGCTGGCTATTAACACAAAAGCCGTGCCAAGGTCTTTTGAGCGGGCAATCTGGCCCTTTTCCGCTGCGTCTTGCAGCTTCTTGGGGGTGGGCTGTTCGGTTTTTTCTGCACCGGAATCTTCTGCCATACTCAGCCTCCGTCAGCAACCGATCAGCCGGCAGCTATAGTCTATCGCGTGCTGCCATTGCTTTTCGTAGTGGAATAAAAAGGTATCCAGGGTTAACCATAAAATCAGCAAGCCCGATAACATGGTAATAGGGAAACCGATGGAAAATATATTAAGCTGCGGCGCGGCGCGGGTCATAATGCCAAAGGATAGGTTAACCACCAGCATTGAAACAATGGGCGCCAGCGCAATGGCCAGTGCGGTTGAAAACATCCAGCCACCGAATTCAATAATGGTCCAGTAACTACTGATCTCCCACCACTGGCCGTTAATTGGTAAGGTGTCAAAACTAAATACCAGCATCTGGATCATAATCAAATGACCGTTAAACACAAAAAACAATAGCGTCGCTAATATCAGGTAAAACTGACCGATTGCCGGTACGCTGACGCCGCTGGCTGGATCCGCCATTGACGCAAAGGCCAGGCCGGTTTGGGTAGCAAGTAACTGCCCGGCTAGCACAAAAGTGGTAATAAACATCTGAGAAATAAAGCCAAGCGCGAAACCGATCATTATTTGAAAAAAGACTTCAACAAACATCGCCGCTGACAGTAAATCCGGCGGGGTAACCGGTGGGATCATTGGCATCATCACCAGGGTTATCATCACGACCAACCCGGTTTTAATTCGCATTGGGATATTACGGGCGCCTAAGCCGGCCATAATCATCAGCATGCCAGTAACCCGGCACAGCGGCAGCAAAAAATCTGCGATGCCCTGCATTAAGGTAGACAGCGGAAATTCCATCAGCTCACCACGGTGGGAATACTGAGAAACAGCTCCTGGGTGTAATCCATAATCACCCTTACAAACCAGTGGCCGCCAAAAATAAGCGCCAGCAAGGTAACAATAAGCCGGGGTAAAAAGCTTAAGGTTTGTTCGTTTATAGAGGTAGCGGCCTGAAACACCGCAACAATTAAACCAACAAACAACGAGGGTAGAATAATAGCGCTTACCAGCAGAATAACGATGAACAGCGCATCGCGCAGCACATCGACAAAAACCTCGGGGCTCATGTTCCCACCCCATAACTTGTAGCCAGCGTGCCCATCACTAAAATCCAGCCATCAACCAGCACAAACATCATTAGTTTAAACGGCAGGGAGATAATCATCGGTGACAACATCATCATACCCATTGCCATTAAAACACTTGCCACCACCAAATCGATAATCAGAAATGGAATAAACAACATAAAGCCGATTTGAAACGCGGTTTTAAGCTCACTGGTGATAAATGCTGGGATCACCACGGTTAACGGATAATCCTGTGCCTGTTCAAGTACTTCCAGCCCAGCAATCTGGGCAAAAGTATCGAGATCTTTAACGCGAGTCTGATACAACATAAAGGCTTTGACCGGCGCGATTGCCGCATCAAGCGCCTGGACCGGCGTAATAGACTCATCCAGATAAGGTTGAATGGCCTGGTCATTTACCGTTTTAAATACCGGCGCCATAATAAAAAAGGTTAGAAACAGGGTAATGCCAATCAGCACCTGATTTGACGGCGTTTGCTGCAAGCCTATGGCCTGGCGCAAAATTGCCAGCACCACAATAATACGGGTAAAACTGGTCATCATAATCACCATTGCCGGGATAAAACTCAGCATGGTCATTAACGCTAATACCTGCAGGGTAACACTGTACTGCTGCGAGCCATCGTCGTTGGTAGTAACGGTTACAGCTGACAACATGCTGTTATCAGCCAACACCGCCGGGCTGAGTAACAGCAACAACACAAACAGCAATCGCAACATAAAAACTTACTTTTTCAGGAATGATTGCAACTGTGTATGAAAGTCTGATGCCAACTTTGTTTCGGGAAGGGAATTTTCTAACTCAAACAGCATATTTATACTGTGAGGGGTAACACCAAGCACACGTTGTTTTCCTTGTATTTCAATAACTAACAACCGCTCCCGCTGCCCCAATGGCACCGAGCAAATTACTTTAACGTGCTGGCTGCCCGGCAGGCGTAATGTCAATTTTTTGAATAACCAGCCCAGCACCACCACAAGTAGCAGCACCGCCGCCAGAGAAATGGCGATTTTTCCCAGGCTTAAACCAGCGCTGTTGCTTCGCTCTGCCGGCGGCTCTTGTCGTTGAAACGGCAGCTTTTCTCTGGCGTCAGTTTTGCGCTCTGTTGCTGCCTCAGACTCAGCACGGCTCAGTGGCTCTGGTTCTGATTGTGCTGCTTGTTCTGCTTGTTCTGGCTCTGGTTGTTGTTCAGGAACAACCTCAGCTTCAGTCACAACCGCTTGCTCAATTGGCTGCTCAGCAACCACGACAAAGGTGGTCAGCCACAGCGACAATAGCGCAACAATAACCGCTTTAAGAGATAACTGCATTAGCGTAGCTTTTTTATCCGTTCTATCTGACTGATAACATCCGTTAAGCGAATACCAAACTTATCATTCACTACAACCACTTCACCGTGGGCAATCAGGGTACCGTTAACCAGCACATCAAGCGGCTCACCGGCCACCCGCTCTAATTCAACTACAGAGCCCTGATTTAACTGCAACAAGTTGCGAATACTTATTTTTGCCCGCCCTACTTC
Organism: uncultured Chromatiaceae bacterium; assembly: GCA_963975465.1. Lineage (GTDB taxonomy): Bacteria > Pseudomonadota > Gammaproteobacteria > Enterobacterales > Alteromonadaceae > Alishewanella. Next base: position 182,118 of record CAXBHB010000001.1, on the reverse strand, counting down.
CATTGAAATAGTGACCGGAATATCCAGTATAGTGTCTAGTTTGCGCTGCTCATCAACGGTAATACTGGCTTTTTCATCTTTAAGTTATTCCAGATCGACTGCCTGGGCACCGTCATCCCCGCCCTCAGCTTCCGCCATAGCGGCTGCCCATTCGTCCATCGTGTCTTTATCGTCTGCCATAATGTTACCCTCTGTCCCGCTCAGCTAAATTTAAATCGGCTTCCAGTTCTGAAATATCGGCATCACTGTCTAACCGCCGGCCACCTTTGGTAAAGACATGAAGTTCAGATTTAACCGACTCTGGTCGTCTTATTTTTTCAATGATTTTTAGTGCCACATTCTCACGAGACCGCCCCAGTTTGGCACGATAGGTTGGCAAGTCTTCAATTAATACAGTGATATGCTCAGGGATTTCTACCGGTATAATGTCGCCTGCTTTCAGCTCCATCACTTCTTTCAATGTTAAGTCGACATCCAGCATTTTAGTGGATAAATCAACTTTAACATCCATAATTTCGTCTCGTAATGCCTTACTCCAGCGCAAATCTGTGTCTTCTTTATCACTTTGCACACCTGCATCCAGTAACTCGCGGATCGGTTCAAGCATTGAATACGGTAACGCCACATGGAAATCACCGCCACCGCCATCCAGTTCAATATGAAAAGAACTGATCACCACAACCTCGGTCGGGCTGACGATATTGGCCATGGCCGGGTTTACTTCGGAGTCCAGATACTCGAATGATACATCCATTACCGGTGCCCAGGCTTCTTTATAGTCTTCAAAAATCAGTTTTAGCAGCATTTGAATAATGCGCCGCTCAGTCGGGGTAAATTCGCGGCCTTCAATTTTGGCATGATAACGGCCATCGCCACCAAAAAAGTTATCAACCAGAATAAACACTAACCGGGCTTCCATGGTAATAAGCCCGGTGCCTTTTAGTGGCCGGAACCGCACCATGTTCAGGCTGGTAGGCACAAATAGGGTATGAACATACTCACCAAACTTAATCATCTGTACGCCGTTGATCGACACTTCAGCCGTGCGGCGCATCATATTGAACAAGCTGATGCGCATATGGCGGGCAAACCGCTCATTAACCATTTCCAGAGTGGGCATTCGGCCACGGACAATCCGATCCTGCGACGAGAAATCGTATTCCATGGTAGAACGGCCACGGCCATCACCGCCGTCGTCTATTTCTTCTTCTTCGACGTCATCAACACCATGTAGTAGCGCATCAATTTCATCTTGCGACAATAAATCGGTCACGATTGCTCACTCTTATTGCATTACAAAACTGGTGAAAAGTACTTCTTCCACCACCACTGTCCCTGTTACTTCCAGCAAGGCCTGCTGCAAATCACTCAGAGCTTTGTTTTTTAACGCGTCTTTACCTGTGGTTGTTACCAGCTCATCAGCATTTACACTACTGAACGCACTTAACAGGCTGGCTTCTATCAGCGGGATATGACGCAGCGCCAGAGTCTCATTATTGGCGCCCCTCACCAGCAACTGCACTTTTATCTGCACCAGCCGGTCACGCGATGAACCAGGCACATTAAAGACAAAAGGTCTGGGCATCGACACATACAGCGCATTGCCGTCCGGACCACTTGGCCGGCTACTTTCACCTGTTGCTGAAACGGCAGTCTCATCGGCTGCCGTGCCGGCTTGTTCACTTTCACTACCCAAAAAATAAAAGAATGCGCCTGCGGCAAGCACCAACACGACCAGCCCTATCCCGCCAAACATCAATATTTTCTTTAAACCGCTTTTACCTTCACTAAGCTTAAGGTCACCATCGGCTGCCATTGGAACTCCGTCGTGTTTTATTTATGGGCTATTATGCTCACTGGCCCTGGCTTATGTAAAATACTAATCGGTCTCTGTTCATCGTCAGCAGTAGGTTAAAGCTGTATTTTTGCCATTGCCTTACGCATAGAAGTCGACGATTCGCTCACTAAGCTTAACGTCTAACGTTACGGCTGTCGCCTGCTCTTCAGCTGTTTGCTGGCCTGGTTGACCATTGTCCTTTTCACCGCCGCGCTGACTATTGGCCTGGCTTTCGCCCTGGCGTTGCTGTTGTACCTGGCCCTCACCCAGCTGGATCCCTTGCTGCTGCAACATTTCACGTAATCTTGGCATTTGCTGCTCTAACAGCTCTTTGGCATGTTGCTGCTGGACGATAAACTGCACTGACGCTTGTTCTTGTTGTAAATTTACCCGAATTTGCATCTGGCCCAACTCAGCAGGGTCGAGCCGGATTTCAGCAACCTGAATATTTTGCCGCACCATCAGATTTATCCGCTCTTTCAGCTGCCCTGAGGCATTTTGCTCCAGTAAATTAACCTGCTTCAGTTGTTCAGCTGCTGTAGGTTTAGCACGCTGTGTTTTAGTTTGCTCAGCCAGCTGCTGCGCACCTGTAATGTTAGTGGCCTCTAACCGGGCAGCCGCTGTTTCAGCGGGGCCGGTGTTTGCCGCGCCACTGAGCATGTTGCTGAAGCCACCAGTGGTTGTTTCTAACCGCTGGCCAGTTGCGGCAGCTGTATTATCAGTTTTACCGCTGGTTTCGCTTTCTGCGGTATCCGGTGTTTTAGCCGCGGCGCCGGCGTCAGCCAGCCCGGTTTTTAATTGCTGCTTTGCCAACGCAGATTCTGACAAAACAGCAGCGCCAGCCGCATTAGCCGCGACGGATGCGACATCCGCTTTCGCTGCAGGGGTCGCACTATCGAAAATGGTAGCGGCTTGCGCCGTCTGGCTTGCAAACTTATTAAACCGTGCCGGCTCTGTACTGTCAGCCGCTACGACTTTAGCGTCTGCACTGGCCGCGTTGCCTGATACCATTACCGTTGCTGCAACTATCGATTTTTCAATAGCGCCGGGCGTTAAATCACTTTGCGTAGCTGCCTCATCTGCTGCAGCTAATGCCTGCAATGCCGGGCTGGCTGCGGCAGTTTGTCCATCAGCTGGCAAGCCGGGATCAGCAGTGTTGCCAGCTAATGCCGGCTGTTTGTCATCAGCATCTGACACTTGCTGGGCAACCCCTTGCGCCAGTTTAGTTGCGCTATCCACCACTGCTGCCGCAGGGTTGGCGACATGGCCGTTTTTATCCGCTGCAGCACCGGCTAATGTTTCGGCATCGGCATTTTCAGCGTTGAGCAAGGCTTCATTATCGGCGGTCAGCAGCGTTTTGGCAGCTTTAGTTCCGGCTTCGGCAGCGTTGAGAACGGCTTTATCATCAGCCACGACCTCTGTGTCAATCACCAATAACGTACCATCAGCCTTCGATGTTTCAGCCGGCTCTGGATCAACAGGCAAAATAAACCACTGGTCTTTTGCTACCTTGTCGCTGGCCGGCACATCTGCCACCTCTGTCTGGCCACTTTTGCTGTGTTTTTCTGCCAGCGCGGCCAACTGCTTAGTTGTAATACCGGCTTGCTGCAACACACCCAGCAAGGTGATGGCATGATGCTCATCAGCGTCTGTCAGCTCAGCATCAGACAGCACATCGGGCAACAGCGCGATAGCACCGGTCTCTGCCTGGTCTTTCAGTGCCGTGGTAGTCAGTTTTGTTTTGCCAACCAGATTAAAACCGGCAAAACTCTGCCTTTCGGTATCTTGCCGCTGGCCGGATTGATTAAGTAAACGGCCGAAATCATCACTGCCTGCTGATGCATCACTGCTGTCAGCATTAGCTGTCGTCTCTGCAGCATCACTCATAGCTGAACCGGCACTGGTAACCGCCGGCCCCGGGTTTAAAAAAGACAGCGACAACAACGAATTCATCTGTATCTCCTGACTATACTGATACCTGGCACTTACACTTGATATTTAACGGTAATGCTTAGTTAGTTATTCTTTATACAAAAACCGCGCCAGTTTTTAGTAATGGTTAAACTACAGGTCCTGCGTTAACTGACGCCGATAAAATTGCTGACCAGCATACTCATCACTTAACTTTTGCTGTTGTCTTTCCAGTAGATGCAATGCGGCACTATCGGCCCGCTCAACCAACAGCTCTAGTGCTTTTCGTTTGGTTTGCATTTTAAGCCAGCTTTGCTTGCGCTGTTCGGCAACGGTTCTCGCTTGCTGTACCACTCTGGCTTGCTGAATAAGTGCCTGATCCAGCTTGCCAATAAAATTGACATACTGGTTGTACTGGCGACTCTGCACCCCCTGGCTTCCCTCTCGCTGGCTTTGCTGAATGTATTCAGTACGATAACTGGCTAAACCCTGATACTTTTGTTCTGCCTGCTGAAAATACTGCTGTGCTTTAATAAAATGCGCCTGCAAGTTGTCTTCGCGTTCACGCTGAACTTTGATGATTAAGCTAAAACGATGTGCTGCCATCAGCCGGCCATCCTTTGTGCGGGTACTAACTGACTCAGTGCCATTAAGCTGTCATCATATGGCACCACCTGTTGCATGCCTTGCTGTAAAAAATTATTAATCTTTGGCATCAGACCAATTGCCTGGTCCAGTTGCGGATCACTGCCACGCACGTAGGCGCCAATGGCTATTAAATCTTTGCTTTGCTGGAAACTGGCATACAGCTGCTTTACGTGTCGCGCCAGTTGCTGATGCTCCGGACTTGCGATCGCTGGCATGACCCGGCTAATTGATTTTTCGATATCAATCGCCGGAAAATGACCGCTATCAGCTAAAGTACGTGACAGCACAATATGGCCGTCCAGAATGGCACGTGCCGCATCCGCTACCGGATCCTGTAAGTCATCGCCCTCAGAAAGCACGGTATAAAACGCGGTAATTGAGCCCTGATGACCACTGCCATTGCCTGCACGCTCAACCAGAGCCGGTAACTTTGCAAATACCGATGGTGGATAACCTTTGGTTGCCGGAGGCTCACCGACCGCCAGGGCAATTTCACGTTGCGCCTGCGCATAGCGGGTAATAGAATCAATCAGTAGCAGCACATTTTGTCCCTGATCTCGGAAGTACTCGGCGACTTGTACTGCCGTTTCACAGCCTTTTAACCGCATTAGTGGCGATACGTCGGCCGGCGCTGCGACCACTACGGCCCTTTTTTTACCTTCATCACCCAGGATTTCGTCAATAAATTCTTTTACCTCACGACCACGTTCGCCCACCAGGCCAACCACAATCACGTCGGCTGCCGTGCCACGGGTCATCATGCCCAATAATACGCTTTTACCCACACCGCTGCCGGCGAATAAGCCCATCCGTTGACCGATACCGACAGTTATAATGCTGTTAATCGCCCGTACACCCACATCAAGTGGTTGTTTAACCGGCCGGCGTAACAGCGGGTTAATTGGTTTTCCTTTACCTTTACTAAATTCGGTTGCCTGCACAGGGCCTTTGCCATCAAGCGGTTTACCAACACCGTCAATCACCCGACCCAGTAAATTAAAACTCAGCGGTACCCCTTTGTACTGGCTTACGGGCGTAACCCGGGCACCGGGTACCACACCGGCAATGTCATCCTGCGGCATTAGAAATAAACGGTCGTTTGCAAAGCCCACAACTTCGGCCAGAATTGCACCACGGGCACTTTCTACCAGACAGGGCTGGCCGATCGCCGCCCGACAACCGGTCGCTTCAAGTGTTAGTCCGACAACCCGCACCAAATGCCCGGATACGGTTGGCTTAGCAGACTGAATATGCTGATGCTGTTGCTGCAATCGTTGCAGTAAATTGCTGTTATTGCTCATCAGGCTTACCCGTTGCGCTATCCGGATCCGCTGCTTCCGGTTGTGTAGTGGCTTCTTCTGCCGCAGGTTGAGCTGGCGTGGCCGCTGCAGCGCCACCCGGTTCAGTTGTCCGGTCATTGACCGCTGCTAACTGTAAAAAATGATCTAAGCTGCTTTCAATCCGCTGCTCTAAGCTGCGATCGACACTGGAGCTTACCGACTCTACCAGACAACCGCCTGGCTCCAGCAACGGCTCAGCCCGCAGCTGCCAGCCACGTTCGCTCAGCTCAGTGTCATTATAATGGCGCTTTACAGTGGTAACGTCTGCCGGGTTAAGTTTAATCACCAGCTGGCCGCTTTGCGCAGGCAAAGCACTGACAGCGTCCTGCAACGCTTGCAATATTACTTTGGGGTTGGTTTTAACTTCGGTATTAATCACCGCTTTGGCCATTGCCAGGCTTAGTGTCAGTAACTCCTGCTCCAGTTGGTTTTCTAAACCAGCCAGTGGCCGCTGCAGCTGATTCAGCAGAGCACTGAGTTCAGCGCGCAGTGCGTCCAGTTCAGTACTGGCATCTGCCAGCCCTTGCTTTTTGCCTTCAGCCTGGCCTTGTTTAAGACCATCCGCCTGGCCCTGTTCACGGCCTTCGCTATACCCCTTGGCAAAGCCTTCTTCTTTGCCCTGGCTCATCCCCTCATCATAAGCAGCCTGACGCATTTGCTCTATATCGTCGGCGGTAAGGGGTTTAATTTCCAGTACTTCTTCAGCCTGCTGTTGCTGCTTGGCCGTTGTCTCAGGCAAGTGCATGTTTAAGGCGTTGGTGCGGGTTTCCTGACTGCGGGCCTCAGCGGTCAGATCTGGCGTAGGCCAATGCTTTACCTGCTCTGAAGTATCTGCATCTGGCGAATACGGCCGATTGTGGCTAAACGAACTTTTACTCATTAATTATTCCGCAGCCTGTTCAGGACATGTTTTACAGGAAGTCTTCACCGCCACCACCGCCCAGCATAATTTCACCGGCATCTGATAAGCGACGGGCAATAGACAGGATTTCTTTTTGGGCAGTTTCAACCTCACTGACCCGAACCGGTCCCATAGCCTCCAAATCATCCTGCAGTAATTCAGCAGCCCGTTTCGACATATTCTTCAGTATTTTTTCTTTCAGGTTCTCGTCAGTGCCTTTTAAGGCTTTCATCAACACGTCTTGCTGAATTTCACGCAGCAACACCTGAATGCCGCGATCATCAACATCAACCAGATTTTCAAATACAAACATCAGATCCTGAATTTGCTGTGCCATTTCTTCATCATGTTCACGGATTGAATCCATCAACTGACCTTCCATATTGGTATCCAGGTAGTTCAGAATATCTGCAGCCGCTTTTAAGCCGCCCATTTTCGCTGACTGTGAACCCGCCTGCCCGGCAAATTGTTTTTCCATAATTTCGTTTAATTCCTGTAATGCCGCTGGCTGCACCTCTTCCAGGTTGGCAATTCGCATGGTTAAATCCAACCGCACTTTTTCCGCAAACTGTGACAAGATCTCAGCTGACTGCTCAGGATCCAGGTATGACAGCACAATAGTCTGAATTTGCGGGTGCTCGTTACGAATAATATTGGCAACTTGTTTTGAGTCCATCCATTTCAGGGAGTCGAGGCCTTTCGCGCCACCACCCAGTACTATTTGATCGATCAGGTTGGCAGCTTTCTCTTCGCCCAGAGCGGCGGTCAACGCCCGCTTAATAAACTCTTCACTCTGGAAGCCAATGGTACTGAAGTTCTGAATTTGCTCGATAAATAACTTATGCACGGCAGATATCTTGGCCTGATTTAAATCAGTCATCTGCGCCATAGCCAGACCCACTTTTTGCACCTGTTTCGGTTCCAGGTGTTTCAGGATCTGAGCGGCATCTTCTTCTGATAAGCTAAGCAACAAAATAGCGGCTTTCTCAACACCGTCCAGCTTGCCAACGTCAAATGACGGTTTCTCTTCTATTTTATTCATCTTCAGCCAACCAGTTTTTCACTACCAGTGAGGATAATTCAGGCTCGTTTGCAACCAGGGCCCGAACCGCCCGCAGTAAATCTTCATCGCCATGCAAATCAGGCAGCATTAAGGTGCCATCCGGTGCAAAGCCCACTGCATTCTCATCAAAAGATGAATTTAGCATATCTATGGTGTCATCACCCAGATCAAGACCACTGCTGAGCGCATCATCGTCATAGGCGTCTTGAGTTTGTTCAGGGTAGATCAGCTTTTTCAGCATAGGCCGCACAATGCCCAGCATCAATGCCAGTATGATAATGCCGCCAATCACCAGGCGCAGCATGCGCAGGAACCACTCTTCCTGATAGAACGCCAGGGTTTCTTCAACCAGCAATTCTTCCCGCACAAAAGGTACCGATATCACTTCAATAGTGTCACCGCGCTGTGCATCAAAACCAATGCCACCTTGCAATAAGCGGCGAATATTGGCCAGCGCTTGCTGAGTACGGGGTTGAGGTTCACTCACTCCCTCGGCATTGGGCTCACCCGGTTCATAGTCTACCGCGACCGACACTGACAACCGGCGAATTACCCCACTTTGCTGTGATGTATGGCTGATGGTGGTATCCAGCTCATAATTGCGGGTGGCTTCTTTATGGTTACGCCCCGGGATCACTGGCCGGCTGTTACCACCATCAGCTTCTTCAGGGATATTAGAATTCAGTGGCGGCTGATTGGACAGCGCACCCGGAATGCCACCGGTCGTGCCACCAATGCTGTTTTCTTCAATCGTCATTTCGCTGCGAATAGCCGGCAAATCAGGGTTAAAGCGCTTTTGGGTTTGTTCAACCGCGGTGAAATCAAGCACTAAATCAACCTGAGCGGTATAGTTGCCATAGCCCAGCACCGGTAGCAAAATAGAATCGACTTTCTGGCGATATTCATCTTCGCGGGCGCGTTGTAACTCGTGCTCTCGCCGTGAACGGGCCGCGCTGCCATCTTGCGAGCCACTGTTTAATAAGCGGCCACTCTGATCACTTACCGTGACTTTCGACGGTTCCAGCCCCTGCACAGCAGACGCCACTAAATCAACGATGGCATCAACTTCACTATCACGGATCACCGTGCCACCCCTTGCAGTTACAAGCACGGTAGCAGACGGCAATGCCGCGCGTCGGGCGAATACATTCTCTTTCGGAATAGCCAGTAAAACCCGGGCACGGGCTATGCTTTGCAGCTCTTCAATGGTTCGTGCCAATTGTTGTTCACGGCTATGTTTTAACCGTTCCATTTCCAGGCGCTGGCTCACTCCAAAACCACTATCCTGTAATAAAAACTCGGTGCCGGCTGACGGCTCCTGGGTTAAGCCCGCCCGTGACAGGCCCAGTTTAATGGCCTGAAATTCATCTTCAGGCACATAAATAACATTGCCCTCCAGCTGATACTCCACTTGTTGGGCATCTAAATGGTCCAGTGTCTGGATCAGCTCTTGCGTGGCGTAAGTTCCCAGAGGACGCATTTCGGCCTGACGGGCCCAGAAAAAAATCAATGCGGCAATAACCAGACAAATAACCAGGGCGACCATCAGCGTTATCTGACGCATCATATCAACCCCGCCTATGGCCCCCAGGAAACCGGACTTTTGTTCCTGTGCTTCAGAATTGTTTGAACTGTTAAAGTCGTTTGGACTAATGGCCAGTTCTGTTGATTGATTATCTGCCACGTGCTACCCCTTAAACCGGCATTGACATAATGTCTTTGTACGCTTCAACCATTTTATTGCGCACCTGTACTGTTGCCTCAAACGCCAATGATGATTTCTGTGCCGCGATCATCGCCTGCACCAGTGAAACATTCGGATCGCCCATCTCTACCCGGGTTCTCAGCTCACCAGCTTCAACCTGAGTAGTATTCACCGTTTTTAATGCGTCTTTAAACAACGTACTGAACTCAGACTGGCTGGGGTTAACCTCTGACAGCTGCTGTAGCGGTTTCATTTCGGCCGATACGCTGCGGGCCTGGCTGGCCATCGATTGCATTTGGGCGTATAACGCCTGACCTTTAATGTTCATAGCTGTACCCTGTTTTACGAACCTGAGCGAATAGTGTTCTGTCAATAAATTGCCAATAGCTGGCGATTAGCTTAACTAAGCAGGAGTTATGCCACATTTACACTGTTGTTTTTTAATAAGAAAAAGCCGGCAAGCCGGCTTTCAGAAGCAAACAAAGACAAGAACTCAGGCGGGCAACTCTATACCTGATTCACGCATGCGTGCCAGTTTGTAGCGCAGAGTCCGGTCACTGATACCGAGTTTTTCGGCTACAGCTTTTCGTTTGTAGGCACAGGCTTTTAAGGTTGCCAGAATAATTTTATGTTCCTGATCATGCAGTTCGGTTTTAAAATCATCAGGCACCGCTGTGGCTGGCGTTGCCACGCGCTGTTCGGCAGCCGCGGTTGGATCCGTCGATAGTAAAATGTCAGCCGGGGTAATTTGCTCACCCTGACAAAGTATCAGCGCACGTTGGATCACGTTATCCAGTTCGCGAACATTACCCGGCCAGCGGTATTGGGTCAGTATGGTAACCGTATTCGGATGTAATGACAGTACAGCCCGGCCCTGCTGCTGGCAGTATTTACTGACAAAATGCTCTGCCAATGGTGCAATATCTTCAGGGCGCTCTGCCAGCGCCGGCCAGTTTAGCGGGAAGACATTTAACCGGAAAAACAGATCCTGACGAAAACTGCCCTCTGCCACCGCTTGCTGTAAATCACGGTTGCTGGTCGCCAATACCCGCACATCCAGTTTAATGGTTTTACGACTCCCCAGGCGCTCTACTTCGCGCTCCTGCAATACCCGCAGCAGCTTTGCCTGCAGATTTAAATCCATTTCCGTTATTTCATCCAGCAATAAGGTACCCTGCTGCGCCTGCTCAAACTTACCCGGACAGGCGGCTATAGCACCGGTAAACGCGCCCTTTTCATAACCAAACAGGGTCGACTCCAACATGTTCTCCGGTATGGCGGCGCAGTTTATTGCGACAAAGGGACCGGCGGCTCGCGGCGACTGCTGATGAATGTACCTGGCCAGCACTTCTTTACCGGAACCACTGGGCCCGGAAATCATGACACTGGCTTCGGCACGTGCTACCCGGGCCGTTAGCTCCAGTAAAGCGATACTGGATGGTGCGGCCACCACTGGCGTTGCCGGGTTAGTTTGCTCAGGCAATACATAACGACTGACTGTGTTAAGCAATACTTGCGGTGCAAAGGGTTTGGCCAGATAATCAACCGCACCAAGCCGGATAGCTTCTACAGCGTCCTGCACATTGGCATAGGCGGTCATCATCAATACCGGTAGCTGGGGATAATGCTGGCGTAAGGTTTTCAGTAAGGTTAGCCCTGAAACCTGGCCCATTTGTACATCACTCACCACCAGTTGTACCCGCTGCTTTTTCAGCAACAACAAAGCGCTTTCAGCACTGTCGGCGGAAAATACCTGATAACTGGCCAGGCTGAGCGTGTCGCACAGCGCTTCACGCAGCCCGTCGTCATCTTCAACAATAAGAATTGGCGTAGCCGTGGTCATTCGACACCTCCGGTTTGAACAGGCTTATGAGCGTTGGTCCGGGTATCTGCATCTGGCGCTTTGCCGTGAGCACTATGCAGTGGCAAGGTGATAACAAAGCAAGCACCGCAATCGGGTCGTGCGGCATAGTGCACAGTGCCCTGATGTGAATTGACCACAGCCTGCACCACCGCCAGCCCCAGACCACTGCCATGTTGCCGTTGACTGAAAAAAGGCTCAAAAATATGCGGTTGCAGTTCCTTGCTGATACCGGGCCCGTTATCGGTTACGGTAAAATGCAAATCATTGTTTAGCTGCCGAACTGATATATGAATATGTGCACCGTTGCAAACTGCCTGCAGACTGTTTTGGATCAGATTATTAATCGCCCCGGCGATGCTGCTAAGATTACCGAGCATGTATACATGCGGACAATCGGTGCTGATAGTCAGTTGTGCCTGTTGCTGCAGCAGCGACGTTTCGGCACCGGCATTAATTTCGTTTAACAGGCTTTGCAGCGTAAAGGGTTGAACGGCCTGCGCAGTGCCTGAGCGGGCAAATAACAGCATGTCATTGACCTGCTGTTCCAGGTCATGCAAACGAGCCAGCAATTTCTGCTGAAATTGCTGTTGTGATGCCGGATTAAGCTTAGCGCTACCCAGGTTTTCGGCATACAACATTGCAGAGGACAGTGGCGTACGGATCTGATGCGCTAGCGTCGCCATCATTTTGCCCAGGGTTGATAAACGCTGTAAATGCGCCAGCCGGCTTTGTAGCTGCCGGGTCTGGGTTAAGTCTGTCAGCACAATTAACTGGCCAGGCTCTGGCGTCAACGGGCTGATTTCCAGCTTGAGCCGCCGGCCGTCTTTCAGCGAGACTTCCAGGCCATCATCGCTGCGGGGCGCAAAACAGCGGTTAATCACCTCCAGCCAGGAGTGCCCCAGCAACGGTTGGCCCAGCATGCTAACCGCCACCGGGTTGGCTTCTGACACCATTCCTCTGGCGGTCAGCAACACGACACCTGCCGGCAACACATTGAGAATGTGCTGTAACCTGTTGTCGGTATCCGTGTCATAAGCCGTTAATGCCTGATTTACGACGCTACGCAGCTGTGGTGCTGCAGCAACGGATGAAAGATGACTGACATTAGGCATAACACACTCTACCCTGACTAAATAAGATAGCCAATGCAGAGATTGTGCCAATAACAAGCTATTGAATTATATAGATATATTAAACTAATTTGGCGTCAAAGACTTGACGGCAAGCTTAATCATCCCGGCCAAGATTGTACTTACGCATTTTTTCGACCAGGGTTGTGCGACGTAACCCCAATACTTCTGCGGCCCGTGCTACAACATAGTCATGCCGTAGCAGCGCGTTTGAAATTAACTGGATCTCAAGTTCCGCCAGATACTCTTTCAAATCAAAGCCTGTAGCGGGAATATCAGCCAACTGCGGCGCACCGGGTAACAGATCCGCATTGCCGGACGAATGAAAGCCCGGGTTGCCAGCTCCTGTTGTTTCAGTGTCCTCGCTATCATCATCGTCAGCAGCAAACATATCGTTCAGCATGTCCCGCTCCAACAGTGATTCAGGATATTCTGGCTGATAGCTCTCGACGTCCAGATAACAATATTTTTTGGGAAGTTCAGCCACATCTACTACCTGGTCCGGATACATAATCAGCATTCGTTCCAGTAAATTTGCTAACTCACGAACATTCCCCGGCCAGCGGTGCAACTTTAAACTGTCCAGTGCCCGCTCGGTAAACCGGACTCGCGCGCGCTCAGACGCGGCCTGTCGGTTCAGCAACTCCTGAATTAACAACGGCAGATCATCGGTCCGATCCGTTAAAGCGGGTGTTTCAATTGGAAAGACATTAAGCCGGTAAAATAAGTCTTCCCGAAATTGTCCCTCATCAATCATCTGCTCTAAATCACGATGGGTTGCAGCAATTATCCGGACATCAGCCTTAATAACCTGGCTGCCACCTACCCGCTCAAAAATCCGCTCTTGCAACACCCGCAACAACTTAACCTGCATGGGTTGTGGCATATCGCCAATTTCATCCAGAAATAATGTACCGCCCTGAGCCAGTTCAAATCGGCCCTTGCGGGTTGAAATTGCGCCGGTAAAGGCCCCTTTTTCATGACCGAACAGCTCACTCTCCAGCAGCTCAGCCGGTATAGCGCCACAGTTAATGGGTACAAAAGGTCCGGCAGCGCGATTGGATAACAAATGGATATTGCGGGCAACCACTTCTTTCCCTGTACCCGATTGACCCAGTACCAACACATTGGCATCCGTTTTTGCCACCTGTGAAATTAAAAAGCGGACTTTTTGCATCGGCTCGGTTTGTCCCACCATGCCGTCGAATTTTAACACGGTGTCTGGTTGTCGCTGGCCAGGCAGCAGTCGATGGTACTGCTGACAATCGCGCAAAAGTTGGGTAAGTGAATTGTACGAAAATGGCTCTGTTAGCAGGCCAACCGCGTTTGGATACTGCAAAAGCGGTGTTAATACATCCCCAATAAGCAAAAATGCACAACTGGGGAAGCGCAGCAGCAGTTCAGCATGTCCGGCATCGCCAATAGCACCTAATAACACCACGGCCGGGGTTTGCTCATCCAGTTGTTTAACCAGCGTTTGAGCGTTAACCATTTGATGTACTTCGTTAATAAAGCTTAGAACAGTGGCCAGGCGTTCCGCCCGTCGTGGCTGTGAGTCGACAATAAAAAGAGGAATTTGAGCTGCCATGATGCCGCTTTATTGTTATTGCTTTGGTTTTATTGTACTGCGCTAACCTCAGCTTGCAACAATAAACGCTATTTTTTTGACAGCTGTCAAAAAAATAGCGTTTGCATCGATGTAATTATTTAAACAGAAATCTTAACCCAGCAGTGATAATGCTTGCTGTTGCTGCATTCTGGCTTGCATTGCCACACTGGTTGAGCTCTGGGTCAGAATATCCGCAGCGGTTTTTTCGCTGGTCGCTTTGGCGAAGTCTAAGTCTTCAATCCTACTGCGTGCTGCAGACTCAGCAATTTGCTGACCATTTAAATTGTTGGCGGTGCTGGCAAACCGGTTGGCTTCGGCACCGGCCTGTGCCTGTAACCCGCCAATCAGGTCAATCGCGTCAGCGATCCGTCCAAGCGACTGCTCTGCTGAGGCTGCAGAACTAAAATCAATATTAAATGCATCTTCGTTTTGCAACGCAGTTTGGACATCAGTTGTGGTCAAATTGACTGCTCCGTTGCCAGTGCCAAAAGCGACGGAAGCATCAGCACCAAATAGCTTTTTGCCGGCAAACTCAGTGTTATCAATTGTTTGCTGAATATTCGCCAAATAACTATCGGCTTCTGTTTGCAATGCCTGACGCTCTTGCGCACCATAAATACCATTGCCGGCGGCTACCGCTAATCGATTTAGCTCACCCAGGTTGTCATTGATACCCTGCAAGCCTTGCTCGTAAACACGGGCTAGTGAAATACCATCATAAACGTTGCGCTCACCCTGCGCTTTAGCATTAATGCTGCTGCTGAGCTGGTTGGCAATTTGCAAACCCGCGGCATCGTCTGCAGCGCTGTTAATCCGCCGCGCCGTTGCCAGCTTTTTCAGCAAATTTTCCTGTTGCAACTGTGCCTGATTCAGATTGTTTAAACCGGTTGGGTTATTCAGTTTCATAGCAATACCACTTGTGCGAGAAAATTGGTTATAGTTTAACCGATCCGGGGCAAAGTTACCAATTAACTGGCGGCCAGGATACAACGGCGCTAAAGTTAGCCTAACATCATAAAAATACTAACAATGTCAGTTTAGGCATGCTTTATGCTAAAAGCTTTAATAGAAGAGATTGTACTGATAGCTTTGTGCTACAGTCACAACGGCAGCTAACATGCCAGATAATTTGCTGAGGGCGCGCTATGTTTGATGGAAAAACCATATTAATTACCGGTGGCACCGGTTCTTTTGGTCATAAATATACCGAGACACTGTTGGCGCGCTACAAGCCGAAAAAAATTATTATCTACTCGCGTGATGAACTAAAGCAGTATGAAATGCAGCAGAAATTTGACCACAGCTGCATGCGTTACTTTATTGGTGATGTGCGTGACGCCCAACGGATGAGCCGCGCCATGCATGGCGTTGACTATGTTATTCATGCTGCAGCGCTGAAGCAGGTGCCGGCAGCTGAATACAACCCAATGGAATGCATACGTACCAACATCAATGGCGCTGAGAACGTTATTAATGCTGCGCTGGACAATAACGTCGAAAAGGTTATTGCCTTATCGACTGACAAAGCAGCAAATCCGGTCAACTTATATGGTGCGACCAAACTGGCTTCCGACAAACTGTTTGTCGCCGCCAACAATATATCAGGCGGCACCCGACCACGTTTTTCAGTGGTGCGCTATGGCAACGTCGTCGGCTCCCGCGGCTCTGTGGTGCCATTTTTCCAGCAACTGATAGCGAAGGGTCATGATCATATACCCGTTACTCATGCCGAAATGACCCGCTTCTGGATTAGCTTGCAGCAAGGCGTAGATTTTGTGCTGAAAAACTTTGAACGGATGCTTGGTGGTGAGATTTTTGTGCCGAAGATCCCGTCTATCCGGATTGTCGATTTAGCCAAAGCCATGGCCCCCGACTTGCCCATTAAAATTGTTGGCATTCGCCCAGGTGAAAAACTGCATGAAATGATGTGTCCTGGTGATATGTCTTACCATACCTTTGAGTTTGCTGACCATTATGTGATTGCGCCGGCAATAAAGTTTTTTAATCGCAGCAATGACTTCAGTGGCAATGCCCTGGGTGAAACAGGACAACCGGTGGCAACTAATTTTGAATATGTGTCTGACACCAACCCTGACTTTATGGATATTGACACTATTCGCCAGTTTAACCAGGATTATGCCTGAATGATCCCCTACGGCCGTCAACATATCAGCCAGCAGGATATTGATGCAGTCATTGATGTACTGCAAAGTGACTTTTTAACCCAGGGCCCGGCCGTACCGGCGTTTGAAAAACGGCTTTGTGAGCTGACAACAGCAACCCAGGCGATAGCGGTAAACAGTGCTACCTCGGCATTGCATATTGCCTGTCTGGCGCTGGGCGTTGGCCCAGGCAGCCGGGTATGGACATCGCCAATCAGCTTTGTTGCCTCAGCCAACTGTGCCCGCTACTGTGGTGCGACCATTGACTTTGTAGACATCGAACCCGATACCGGCAACATGGCGGTTGACCAGCTACGGCAAAAACTGGAGCTGGCACGAAGCACCGATACCCTGCCACAAGTAGTGATACCGGTGCATTTAGCCGGCGCCAGTTGTGATATGCAACAAATTCATTATCTGGCAACCGAGTTTGGTTTTAAGGTGATTGAAGATGCCTCACATGCGGTAGGAGCCAGTTATCAGGATGAACCGGTTGGCTGCTGTCGCTACAGTGATATCACTGTATTTAGTTTTCATCCGGTTAAAATTATTACCACCGCCGAGGGTGGTGCAGCGCTGACCAACGATAGCCACCTCGCAGATAAAATGCGTCTGCTCAGAAGCCATGGTATTAGCCGCAATGAAGAGCAAATGACCGAACCCAGTCATGGTGCCTGGTATTATCAGCAGTTACAGCTTGGTTTAAATTACCGGATGACGGATTTACAAGCCGCGCTGGGGCTAAGTCAGAGTCAGCGGTTGCTACCCATTATTCAAAAACGCCAGCTATTGGCAAACCAGTACCAGCGCCTGCTGGCAACTCTGCCTGTCGGCTTACCAAAACCTGACGCGTTTAATATCAGTGCCTGGCACTTATATATTATCCGGCTGGATGACAAAACCAAACGCAAAGCCGTGTTTGATGGCCTGCGTGCAGCCGGTATTGGTGTCAACGTGCATTACATTCCTATTCATACCCAGCCGTATTATCAGCAACTGGGGTTTGACTGGGGTGACTTCCCTGTGGCTGAAGATTTTTACGAGCGCATTATCAGCCTGCCGATATTTCCGGAATTGACCAGTGAGCAACAACAGTTTATTGCTGACACATTAACCGGGCTAGTCGGATGAAAGTCGCCATTATCCCGGCTCGAGGCGGCAGCAAACGCATACCGCGTAAAAATATAAAAGACTTCTGTGGCCAGCCTATGCTGGCCTATCCCATTAAGACGGCACTGCAAAGTGGCTGCTTTGAGCGGGTACTGGTCTCAACCGATGACCACGAAATTGCTGAAATAGCTCGTCGCTATGGGGCAGAGGTTCCCCCCCCCCGGCCGCCAGAACTTGCTGACGATCACACCGGTACCAGTGCGGTAATTTGCTATGAATTGCAGCAGTTGCAGCAACAAGGGATAACTATCAGCCACTGTTGCTGCCTGTACGCCACGACCCCACTGCTATCAGCAACGGTATTGCAGCAAGCCTGGCAGCAACTGAGCAACGAACCTGAGCTTAATTATGTGTTTTCTGCCGCACGCTACTCGTTCCCGATTCAACGTGCTCTGCTGCAAACCAGCAATGGCGTAGTTCCTTTTGATAAAAGCAGTATTGGCCGGCGTTCACAGGACTTAGCCGCGACATTTCACGATGCCGGTCAGTTTTACTGGGGCCGCACCGAGGCCTGGCTTGGCCAGCAACCGATATTCGGTGACAACAGTAAAATGTGGGTATTGCCCGATCATCTGGTGCAGGACATTGATACGGCCGCTGACTGGCATCGTGCTGAGTTGTTGTTCAAAATGCTGCAACAGGAAAAGCAGCAGTGAACATCGTTTTTCGCTGCGATGCCTCCAATGTTATTGGCTCAGGCCACGTTATGCGCTGCCTGACCCTGGCTGATGCCTTAACCAGCAACCTGACAAAGCCAACAGACATTCATTTTCTATGTCGTGCTGAGCCCGGCCATCTGGCATCGCTTATCCAGCAACGGGGTTATCAGCTCAGCCTGCTTAGTGCCACAGTGCCGCTAACGGAAGAAAACGATGCCACTCAGTCTCTGCAAGCATTGGATGTACCCTGCCAGCTACTGATTATTGATCACTATTCACTGGCAGCCCATTACAGCCAACAGCTGCGCCAGCGCTGCCAAAAAGTGATGGTAATTGATGACCTGGCCAATCGTCATCTCGATTGTGATTTGCTGCTGGACCAAAACCTGCTGGCCGATGCTGCCACTCGTTATAAAAAGTGGCTGCCTGAACATTGTCTGCAGTTAATCGGCCCGTATTACGCGTTGCTGCGACCAGAGTTTTATCAGCCACAGGTCACGGATTACCGCCTGCGGGAGAATCGCTTGCTGGTTTTTTTTGGTGGTGCAGACCCGTTTCATCTAACCAGAATGGCAATTGACGCTATTGTTGAGCTAAAGTTTCCTGATCTGGTTGCCGATATTGTAATTGGGGCAACACATCCATTGCGGGCAGAGCTGGAACAGCGCTGTGCTTCGCTACCCGGGGTGTCTTTACATGTTCAGTGCGATTATATGGCACGTTTGATGTACCAGGCGCGACTCATGCTTGGTGCCGGCGGTGCCAGCCACTGGGAAAGATGCAAATGTGCCCTGCCAGCATTGGTAGTGACTGTGGCGGAAAACCAGCAGGCGACCACAGCCTATTTAGCCAAAGTTGGTGCTTGCGTGTGGTTGGGTCAGGCTGCTGAGGTGTCAGCCAGTTACTTTGCAGAGCAATTGCGCTATTACCTGACCCAACCCACGCTGTTAACTGATATCAGCAAACAGGCGGCAACACAGGTGCCTGCAACGGCGGGTACGAAAGCTGTTGTCAGCGCCATTCAAACATTAGTAAGAGGTTAACTATGTCAGATTTTTTGCTTGGGAAAAAACGTACAGGCCCCGGGCAACCGCCTTTTATTATCGCTGAGTTGTCAGGTAATCATGATCAGTCACTGGACAAAGCACTGGCGATGGTCGATGCCGCTGCTGCCTGCGGTGCTGACGCCATTAAAATCCAGACTTATACCGCCGATAGCATGACACTGGATATCAGGCATGGCGATTTCGTGATCAACGATCCGGGTAACCTGTGGCAAGGTCAGTCTCTGTATCAGCTTTACCAACTGGCAATGACGCCCTGGGACTGGCACCAGGCCATATTTGAGCGGGCACAGAAGCACGGTATGCTGGCTTTCAGTACGCCGTTTGATTTAACCGCTGTCGATTTTCTGGAGCAGCTTAATGTGCCGTGCTATAAAATTGCCTCCTTTGAAAACAGTGACCATGCATTGCTGGCCGCGGTGGCAAAAACGGGCAAGCCAGTCATTATGTCAACCGGTATGGCAACCCAAACCGAATTGGCAGAGTCGGTAGAAGTACTGCGCAACAATGGATGTACTCAAATTATTTTATTAAAATGTACCAGCCACTATCCGGCCAACCCGGTTGACGCCAACCTGGCGACTATTCCGCATTTAGCGGCGCTGTTTGATTGTCAGGTCGGTTTATCTGATCACACAGCCGGCATTGGCGTTGCGGTCGCCAGTGTGGTGCTGGGTGCCACCGTTATTGAAAAGCATTTTGTGTTGGATCGCAGCGAGGGCGGTGTTGACGCCGAGTTTTCGCTGGAACCAGCTGAATTCAGTGCCCTGGTACAGGAGTGCAGCAGGGCTTCGGTCGCGCTGGGTAAAGTCACTTATGGCGGCACCGAACGGGAACAGGCTTCACGCAAGTACCGCCGCTCATTGTATATTGCTGAGGATATACAGGCAGGTGACGTTTTCACAGCCGCTAACCTTCGTTCTGTGCGCCCGGGACAGGGTCTGGCACCGAAATTTTTGCCATTGTTTTTAGGCCGGGCAGCCAGTCAGTCATTGACCAAAGGTACCGCGCTAAGCTGGGATCATTTGAGCAAAAGTAACGAATAATATGGCAACTTATCTGGTAGCAACAGTTAAAAGCTGGAACATAGAAGCATTTCAACAGCATACTGCTGATTTGCCGGGCAGCTGGTATCTGATTACCGGTCCGGAACAACTGACCGGCGACTATTTAGCACAGCTGCAACCAGACTATATTTTCTTTCCACACTGGAGCTGGAAAGTGCCCGCCGAGATAACCCGCAACTACCCTTGTGTTTGCTTCCATATGACTGACCTGCCGTTTGGCCGCGGCGGCAGCCCACTACAGAACCTGATTTTAGCGGGTTTTGAACAGACTCAGCTCACCGCGCTGCAAATGACTGACGAACTGGATGCAGGTCCGGTTTATGGCAAAATGCCGCTGACACTTGACGGTACTGCCCAGCAGATTATGCGCCGTGCTGCACCACTGGTTTATCAGCTGATAACGCAGATTATCAGTAAGCAACTGGCACCGCAGCCACAACAGGGCAATGTGACATACTTTAACCGGCGTACCCCGGCACAAAGCCAGCTGCCGGCTGCGTTAACGGCAACACAATTGTATGATTTTATCCGGATGCTGGATGGCGAAGGCTACCCGCCCGCCTACATCGAGCATGGTGGTTGGCGACTGGAGTTTTCCGAAGCGAAAGCAGACAATGATGGCCAGCTTAGTGCACAGGTAACATTTGTACCTGCCTTGTACCATGGAGAACAAAAGTGAAAACAGTCGTAGTTGTGGCAGCGCACCCTGACGATGAAGTGCTGGGGTGTGCCGGTACTATCGCCTTGCATAGTGCAGCCGGCGATCAGGTGCATCTGATATTTATGGCCGATGGCGAAAATGCCAGAGCCGGACAAGCACCAGAGTTAACGCAGCGCAAACAGGCAGCCCATGCCGCCGCTAAAGTACTGGGCGTGCAATCAGTCCTGTTTTTAGACTTTGCTGACAATGCGATGGACAGCGTGCCGCTGTTAACTATTACGCAGGCGCTGGAAAATGCGTTGCAGCCCCTGCAGCCTGAGCTTATCTATACCCATTTTGGTGGTGATTTAAATATTGATCACCGGCTGACGTATCAGGCGGTGTTAACGGCTTGCCGGCCACAACCTGGCCAGAGCGTGCAGAGTATTTATTGTTTTGAAGTGCCCAGCAGCACTGAATGGGCAGCGCAGCAACAAGCAGCATTCCGGCCTCAGCTTTTTATTGATATCAGTTCAGTTCAGCAGCAAGTTACCGATGCCTTACATTGTTATGCGATCGAGCTACGCCCCTGGCCACACAGCCGTTCATTGCAAGCCATTGCCATTCGCCAGCAATGGCGTGGCAGTAATGTCGGGCTAGCCGCGGCGGAGGCGTTTATGGTTGAGCGTGAAATCAGGCTGGCGCCATGAACGATATCAAAAGCAATAACAGGAGCAACAAAGTCTATCCGCGCAGCCTGTTTACTCCGCTGCAGCAAACTGAGCTTGAACAGCTCTGGCATTGGCGTAATCAGGCCGCTATCCGGCAAAACATGCATAACAGCAAAGAAATAAGCTGGTCAGAACATCAGGCCTGGTTTAAGCAATTGCCGCAATCCGCCAAAGTTTTTTATATTTTCCGCCAGAATGAACGGCCGATTGGCGCGCTTTATTTTGACCCGGTCGGTGCTGACGGCCTTGAGTGGGGCTGTTATCTGGGCGAAACTGATGTTTGGCCAGGCAGCGGTTTATTGCTGGAAATTGCTGCACTGGATTATGCTACCACCAGGCCGGGCATCCGTTTTTTGCACGCCGAGGTATTATCGTTTAATCAAAGTGTATTAAACATGCACCGGCTGTTCGGTTATCAGAGCTGCGAGGATAAACCTGCCACTTCTGACACACAGAACACTGGACATAGCGTTAAAGTATTTCAGTATAAAACCGCAGATTGGCGGGCTCAGCGCAGCCAGGTGCTGGCAAAATTGCCCAAACAAATTGCCGCAGCAGCCGATTTTATTCATTTTCAGGACTAATTAATGACCGAGACAAACTTACATCATCAAATCAAAACCTGCCTGCAGCAGGTGGCGCAGCTGGCCAACTGCCAGCTAACCGAACCGGTTACTGATGACACGGTACTCTTGCAAAGTGGCCTCGATTCGCTCGGTTTTGCCATGCTGGTTGCTCAGCTGGATGAAGAACTGGGCTTTGATCCCTTCAGTGAGATGGAGATAGCCATTTATCCGCGCACTTTCGCTGATTTTGTCGGAATTTATCAGCAATATCTGGCCAGGCACGCCGGAGAATAAATGGCCCCCTGTCTGCTGGACCGTATCAAAAAACACCCGGGCGCGGCCATAGCGTTGCAGTATTGCGACCCTGCTGACGGGTCTGTGATCAGGATCAGCTATCAGCAATTAACAACCGCGGCACAGTTGAAACGCCAGCAAATCAGTCAGCACGACCAACAAAACATAGCCCTGCCTTATCGCCAACTTACCGATTTCATTGTTAGCCTGCTGGCGTATGATGGCATTTGTGCCGCCTTGTACTTACTGCCTGACCAGGATACCACAGCACCTGCAATGCCAAGCGTAGCAGGCGCTACTGCGGCTGAGCCACCTAATATTGAGAGCAGCTGGTATCTGGCGACCTCAGGTACCACCGGCACCCCCAAATGGATTGGGCATAGTCTGGCGCAACTGACCAAAACCGTGACCTGCAAAGCGGCCAGCAGCCAGCTATGTTGGGGCCTGGTTTATCAGCCGTTTCGTTTTGCCGGTTTACAGGTTGTTCTGCAAAGTTTGCTATCCGGAGCCAGCCTGATTGACGCCACTACCGGCGCTATTGAACAGCGGCTCGGTGTCTTGCTACAGGGTGGCGTTACGGCGCTGTCTGCGACGCCATCATTGTGGCGGCAATTTTTGTTCAGCAGCAAACTGACTGTTCTGCCTTTACAACAACTGACGCTGGGCGGTGAAATTGCCGATCAGTCGTTAATAAGCCGGCTTAAGCAGCTATTTCCGCAGGCACAACTACGCCATATTTACGCCTCTACCGAAGCGGGTGTAGGCTTTGCCGTGAGTGACGGTCACGCTGGTTTTCCGCGACGTTACCTGGAACAGGGCTATTATGATCTGCAATTGAAAGTCGATGCACAGCAACATTTATGGCTGAAAGGGCCTGCCCCTTTTGGCCCCGAACTGGCAGGTAGAGTGGATGCTGATGGCTTTCTGGATACCGAGGATCTGGTTGAACTTACCGCTGAACGTGTGCTGTTTCTGGGGCGAGCCAGCGGGGTAATAAATGTTGGTGGCAATAAGGTGCACCCTGAGCAGGTTGAACAGGTTATATTGCAGGTGCCGGGGGTCGCGGCATGCCGGGTTTATGGCAAAAGCAGCAGCATTCTGGGTCAGCTGGTCGTGTCACAACTGGTCGCCACTCCGGATACAGACACTACGGATTTGGTAGCGCGGGTTAGTCAACATTGTCAGCAGCAGCTGCAACGTCACCAAATACCCATTAAATTTCAACTGATGGCTGCCTTGCCGCTTGCCGGCAGTGGTAAACAAGCAAGGACAGTAGAATGAAAAAATTAGTGGTGGTCAGCGGTGCCAGTCGCGGCTTAGGCCTGGCCATTTGCCGGCAACTGTTGCAAGCGGGGTATGCGGTGCTGGCATTGGCCCGAACCCACAGTGCAGATTTGCAGAAGTTACAACAGCAACACCCTGAGCTGCATTTTATAGAGGCAGATCTGGCTGAACTGACAGAAATACCGGCGCTGTGCACTCGTATTGTGAAAACGGCAGGCCGTCCCTATGCGCTAATTAACAATGCTGCCGTCGGTTACGACGGTGTACTAGCCACCATGCATAACAGTGAAATAGGCAGTTTGCTGAATATTAACGTGCAGGCACCAATCTTGCTTAGTAAATACCTGCTAAGGCCAATGCTGCTGAATCAGACTGGTCGCATCGTCAATATTTCGTCGATTATCGCCCGTACCGGCTTTAATGGCTTAAGTGTTTATGCTGCCAGCAAAGCCGCACTGGAAGGTTTCAGCAAATCGCTGGCACGCGAGGTCGGCAAAGCCGGCATTACCGTGAATTGCGTGGCCCCGGGTTATATGCAAACTGAAATGACCAATAGCTTACAAGGCGAAAAACTGGAAAGCATCAAGCGGCGAAGCCCGTTAGGCCGGCTGGCTACGCCAGATGATGCAGCGGGCGCTGTAGTTTATTTACTCAGTGAACAGGCCAGCGCAATAACCGGTACCGTTATTACAGTAGATGGCGGGAGTACGGCATAAACTAACATTTGCGTATAAATTGCGCTGGAGAAAAACATGGCAATAGACAGTTTTATAATTAAATACAATCAAATACGCACTTTTATTCAAAGCACGGAAGATTATATTATTTATGGCGCAGGTTCTAACGGCCAAAAAATTGCCGACTATTTGCAGAATTATTCGGCAAAATTGATTGCATTCTGTGACTCTGACAGCAAAAAGCATGGTACTGAGTTCTATGGTTACCCTGTGCTGTCTCCAGAGCAAGCCGTTGCAAGCAACAAGATGATTATTGTTGCAAGTACCTGGTATCCGCAAATTATCGCTGCTTTAAGAGCAGCTGGCGCAACTGATATCTTGAACTTAAGCCTGATAGGTATTGCCAAACAACCGTTTAATAGCAATATCAAAAAAGAGCTGCTTGATATAGAACAACTACTTGCCGATGAGGACTCTAAAGCGGTATTCAGTAATCTAATAACGTTTTTACTGGACGACTCAGCTTCAGCACTGCCGCTTAGTGACTACCCCCAATATCTTCATCCTAAAATCGAGCACATTCCACATATTAATATGATTGATGGCGGTGCCTGTCTCGGCGAGAGTTTAGATAGCTTTAAGGATTATTTTCCAAACAGGATAAACATGCTGTGTTTCGAACCGGAACATGGCAATATTCATTTGTTAAAAAACAAAATTAATCAAATGCAGTTGGGTGGAAACGTCGACGTAATTGAAGCTGGTTTATGGTGTGAAGATACACAACTGAGGTTCAGTTCAGCTGCAGCAAGCGGTTCTAACTCAAACTGCAACGTTGATGATAATGGCGACATTGTGATTAACACCCGCTCTATTGATTCAATCTGTGCTGAGCTGGAATTTATTCCTAATCTTATTAAGATGGATATCGAAGGTGCAGAAGTAGCAGCACTGGAAGGCGCTAAAAATATTATCACAACACACAAACCGACCTTAGCTATCTGCCTGTATCACCACCTGGATGATCTTTGGGTTATTCCTCAATATATTCGTAGTTTACGACCAGACTACAAGATGAGCTTAGGACACCACACAAAAGGGTGGTTTGAGACTGTTCTATACTGTTACTAGCAATAGCGGAAATTTAAAACAAATCCAATATAGTTGCCTCTATATAAAAAGTTTGGTGTCCGAATAAATATAAATAAAAAAACTGTTAGATTCTTCACAAGATAGCGTCTAACGTCCCAGAGAATGACTATTCGAGTGGCCTGATGAAAGATAAACCAATTTATGTAACTCAACCAGCATTGCCACCTTTAGATGAGTTTATTCCCTATCTGGAACAAATTTGGCAAAATAAAATTCTGACTAATAATGGTCCTTTTCACCAGCAACTGGAACAATCATTGGCAGACTATCTTGGGGTGAAGTTCGTCAGCTTGTTTACTAATGGCACGCTTGCTTTAATGACTGCATTGCAAGCACTGCGTATTTCAGGTGAAGTAATAACAACACCCTACTCTTTTGTAGCAACAACCCACGCTTTAAAATGGAACGGTATCGAGCCAGTTTTTGTTGATATTGACCCCAATACCTGCAATCTTGATCCTGCAGCAATTGAGGCGGCTATCACACCTCAAACCACAGCTATAATGCCAGTGCATGTTTATGGCATCCCTTGCAATATTGAAGCAATACAGAGAATTGCGGAAGACTATAATTTAAAAGTTATTTATGATGCTGCTCACTCATTTGGCGCGAAAATAAATAATACAAGTCTTTGTGCCTTTGGCGATATGTCTATCTTAAGTTTTCATGCAACCAAAGTGTTTAATACTTTTGAAGGTGGCGCTATCATCTGTCATGATGCAAAAACTAAAGCCCATATAGATCATTTGAAGAATTTTGGCTTCGTTAATGAAACTACTGTATTGGCTACAGGAATAAATGGTAAGATGAGTGAAATTAATGCAGCTTTTGGACTATTACAGCTGCAACATATTGACGACTACATTGCCAAACGTAAAAATATTTCTGAGATATACACAAAAAAACTATCGAATATAGCGGGCATTAGCATCATAGCCCCGTCCGTAAGTTTCACATCAAACTACTCCTACTTTCCAATACTGGTAAAGTCTGACTATATGTTAAGTCGTGATGACCTTTACGATAAAATGCGAGATAACAAGATAATGGCACGCCGTTATTTTTATCCACTAATCAGCGAATTTCCAATGTATCGCGGCTTACCTTCCGCTCAATCTGATAACTTAATGAATGCCAAATTTGTATCAGATCGTATACTCTGTCTACCACTACATACAGGATTAACGCTTTCTGATATTGATGAAATTGTCGGATTAATCAAAAACGTTTAGATTCCGCTAAAAGTAAGCATCAATACATCATATTTATGTGTAAAAAATAAAGCTAACTAATTAGATGAAAATACTAATTTGAAAAGTCGAAATAAGCCTGTGTCAGATTTTGGCATTTCTAATTTGATATTCTGATGCAGTATTGGTAACTGATAAAAAGGAATGTTAGGATACATGTGATGCTCAATATGGTAATTCATATTCCAGTATAAAAAAGAAAAGAAGCGCGGTAATATAATCGTTCTTGTGCTAAGTCTTACGTCAGATACATCGCTTTGCATTCCGCAATGTTGGCTTAAACCAAAGACCTTATTAAATGAAGGGGCAATAAAATTACCAAAACAAACAAATATTATAAGCGATAAATTGTTAGTAAAGTAAAAAATAGCCATCAATGTTATGTGACCTATTATAATAAAGCGAGCATTCCTAACTAAAGCCTTTCTCTTCTCTTTTCCTCGGCCAAATACAGTATCAGCCAATGGCCCTTCGACCACATTCAAACTATTCTTCAGTGTATATAAAATAACACGATAAAAATCAAAAGCGCCGTTAAAAAAACCAAATATCATCAATGGTTTACTAAATTTTATCGGCAGTTTGACTTCAAAATCAACTCCAGTCTCTAATGTGCGTTGATGATGAATAGCATGGCTAGCACTAAAATAAACGTGATTATTCCATAGAAAAAACGAAATAACTCTTAATACAAATTGATTCAATGAACGACTTTTAAAAACAGTGTTATGCGAAAGCTCATGTGACAAACCAGCCCAACCAAGAAAAGAAAAAAAGACACCATAAAGCAATAGAAAAGCAAACGCAGACACATAATGTTCATTCTGAAATAATGCAATAGAAAGGTAACAACAAACTACAAGCAGCAGCAAATGCACTAACAGGCTAAATCCACCGTACCAATTTGAGCGTACACTCAATTTCTTAAGTAATTCAGGTGCAAGTTTAACCCTGAAATGTCGTGTAAGATTTTGATCTGAATTTTGTTTGCTCATTATATCCATCCCGGCAATACTAAATTAAATTTGTATATGAGCCGAACAAAGCAATTGCAAGCATTGTATTTTCAACATGAATTACTGTCGTTTTAGAAGAAAACTCGTCTACAAAACGACTGACATCACCATGAATAGTAGATTTATAGTCATGCCAGATAACAATGCTATTTTCTGACTTCATTTGCATTGCGTTTTTTGTATCAATACTGACAGTTTCATAATCATGTCCACCATCAATGAAAATAAAATCAAATTGCTGAGAAAAGCCATGCTGCTCAACATCCAACTTCTGACTATCCTCAAACAATTGCTTAACTTTTCCTGGGCATAGTTCATTAATATCTTCAAGATAGACGGCGCCAGAGCTAACAAATTTTTTGGTCAAATATTTATCGTTTTCAATACCACTTGAAAGGATTTGATTGTTGTCAACATTAACCACTTGTGATACCTCTCTCGGCAGATCTAGTGTCACAATTTGACAAGAAGTATCAGTATTAAGTGCCAATAGCGATGATGTTGCTCCCATAAAGGTACCAAATTCAAAAATAGACTGTGCATTTATGAGCTTGCACAAAGATACTAAAATAGAGCTTTCAAGCAACGTCAAGCCACCAATTTCACTGGACGGAATATTAACTACGAAACGTCGTTGTGTGGCAGACAGTTGCTTTTCACATAGCGAAAATATGACTTTTGGACGAATCGAAACGATGTTAGCCATGCTCATAAAAAGTATCCTTAATTGGTAAAAAATACATTATTGTTTCATCGGTTCCTTCGGTGTAATGACGTAATTCGATCTGATAGTCATCACGAATTGAAAAAACAAGTTCAGGGATTTGCCATAAATCATTAGGATAGTGATAGACCGCCACCGCAATTAAAGGATGATCCTGCGATATGTGACGCGTAGCGCCAATAATAGCCTGACGCTCAAAACCTTCAATATCAATTTTTAAAAAGGATATGGGTTCTGCAATTACATTGTCGAGAGAATCAAGCTGTATAGTTTCAATACCATTTGAATCTACCGCTGACGCTGAGCCACTACTACTATTAAAACTGAGTTGTTGTGGACCGTCAGAAACACCAAGTTGATGGTAGTAAATATTACTATTATCTTGCAACCGGCTTTTTGCTAATTGCATATTGATAGAAGAAGGCTCAAATAGATGGATTGCTTGATAATTAGGACATTTGCTAATGAAAATTTCACTCGTTTCACCATCATAAGCACCTAGATCGACAAAGACTTCAGCGTCAAGTTTTACAAACTCAGCAAAATACTGTCCATCTGTATCAACGACAAAGTCTTGCATCACTGCCAAATCGCCACTCTGACGAAACGCTATTAATTTATCCCATACCTGCAACGAATCGAAATTTTTAAACTTCTTTCGTATTTTTGTATATGCGGCATGATTCTCTTTAATATCCATTTTCGCTGCTGCAAAAAAATTCGACTGTAGTGATATATAGCCTTTGCATATCAATTGACTAATGCTCACATGCTTGAAACCCAGTTTATTGAGCCTACGCCAAACCGATACAGGATACATTGAGTAAGAACAGTTTATGACAAAAGCGTTTTGAGGCAATTGCGTTAGTTTAATCACGGGTTTGCCTTCGTAAAGTTTCTCATTTGTAAAATCATCAACAAAAGCTTGAATATTCAATAAAGATGCAAGTTCTTTAGAATATTTGTTGCGTCCGTATATAAATAATTGCTCTAAATTCCCGTCGAGCTTTTTGATTAGCGCTACTAATGATTTAGTCATGGAGATTCAGCCATCTTTTTTGCTGTGCTGACTGATGTATAGCTTCTAACATAATAAAACCTTCAACGGCATCGATAAGCCCACCTACAAGTTTTTGTGTTGGTACCATTCCTTTCCTAAATAGCAATAACTCGTCTGAGATATCTGAATAATAGTTCGCAAAAGCCTCAATAAACCCTGATGGATGCCCGGCTTTAAAACGATGATAGCGAGCTTGATCAACAACCAGTAGATCTTGATTAGAACGATCAATTAGTCGCTTATGACCAAATTCATCAGAAATATGTAAAACCTCAGGTTCCATTTGAAACCATTCTGCAGAGCCTTTATCACCATAGATTCTTATTCTCAAGCCATTTTTATGACCCAAGGCAGATTTACCATACCAAATATTTGCCGTTATCCCTTGAGTATAATTTGCCAGACAATTAACGTCATCAACCACGGAAGAAAACCCTCCGAATGCATTTTCTGTTGCAACAACAGACTGTGGTCTTGCACTCGTTAAAAATTTAATAAGCTGATGCAAATGCACACCCAAATCAAGAGAAACCGTCGGAATGGACCCATCTCGCAAACGCCATGCCTGTGGCTTCGCTGGGGAACGGGTCTTATTATTTAACTTCATGTAACCTTCCTGAGGCATTTCAACATGAATATGACAGATTTTACCCAGCATTCCCTGGCGAATCATTTCAGCGAGCTCCCGCACCATTGGGTAACCCGTATAATTATATGTTATTGCAAGATAACCATTTTTCGCCTTTAGCACCTGTTGGATTTCAGTAGCCTCGGTGCTGTTTATGCATAACGCTTTTTCACAAATTACCGGATAATCCTGCTCTAAAGCAGAAATAACTATATCTTTATGTGCTGGTGTTGGAGTAAGTACCAATACTACATCAACAATGTCACGCTCATTCACCAATAACTCATTCCAGTTGGCGTAGCTCCTGCAATGCGGTAGTCGCCACTCGTTTATTGTTCTCTGTCGAGTATCTTCAGAGCGGCTAAAACAACTTGCAACAATTTCGAATTTTCCATCCATTTCAAGTGCAATTTTATGCGCAAATCCAACCGCTGAATCTATGCCACCACCAATAATTGCTACTTTAAGCTTTGTGTGGCTATTCATAACGGCTCCTCAATTCGAACACAATCAACATTAACAAAATAACGCATATTTTCAGCATGCTCTAGCATTTCGTCTTCACTGTAATGTTCAATAAAATAAATTCCAGATTTATCATAAGGAGCCGCTTTCATCTTTTCCCCACTTTTTTTAAGCTGATAATTTACCATATCAACACAATCTAACTTCAGACTTGCGCCTAAAAATATACAATCATAATCAACGCTAACTGTATGCCTTGTAATAAAATGAGGCTTAATTCTATGCGTTACTTCGGCAGGCAGTTGCTTTAAAAATCCATCAGCAAATAACCTTGCATAATCCAGTCCAGTTGATTTTTGAATCAATAGACTATACAAATCACCAGGGCTGCGCCGACATACTTCTAAAATAACAAAAGAGCTACCATCGGACAAAAACTGAGTATGCACCAAACCATCAACCAATGATAAATCCTGGGCAAACTGCACTAGCCAATTGCGAGCCTGCAGTTTGACTTGTTCAGATAAATCTGTTGATAGATGAGAGCTATTAACCTGATACGGATAAACAGTGCAATATTCATTAACAAAAAAATCTACGACTATACTACCGTCTTTAATAAATGCTGAGTGGCTAAAGAGCTTGCCATTAACAAACTCTTCAATGACATAATCTTCTGAATGCACAAAATTACTTTCAAAAAAATCAGTAAGAGCATCTTCTGTTTGAAACTTCTGAATCCCTTTACCGCTAAAAGATGCGGTGGGTTTAACAATAACGGGGAACGTCAAGTTTATAGCTTGCGCAACTGAATTAGCCGAACCAGGACTTGGGTAGTTCTTATGTTGACAGAGTTTACGAAACAATACTTTTTCGTGGATAACTTGTGCAGTATCGTACCGATCAAAACCAGGATACCCTTGCTGCTGTGCAACCCAAGCAGCGGAAAGATAAGAAACATCATTACAACCTGATATCAGACAATCGGGTTTCAACTCACATACCAAAGCCAGCAACGCATTTTTATCAGAATAATCAATCAAGAAAGATAAGTCTGCAATTGCGTGACAGGGGTCTGAAGCTAAAGCGCCACAGCAGGCGACCCTATACCCCAACTGTTTCAATGCAAACACTACTGGTAAAGTAGCGAAGTTTGCGTCACAAACTAATGCAATTTTATTTTTCATAGTATCTCTTTTGAAAAATCACTGTGATTCATCATTAAAAGCACGGTTTATTTTCTGCTTTTTATTAGCTTGGTCATATTGATACCAAAAAATCTTATTAAGAACAGCTTCACAAAGTCTTTGAATTTTATTCCTCTGACAAGCTTTTCCAAAGCTTTCATTTTATATACATGTGCGGCATTTAAGTCGTTTACTCTTTTGTAATATTTATACATCCAAAAGAAAGTTAATGACTGTACATCATGCCTGTCATCTGTACCAAGAGGAGAAAAAACTCCGCCATTATGTAATCTATAATAAGAAGGTTTTATAGTTTCTAAGTATTTTGACTTCCCATGCTCGCCGAGTAATGCAGCTAAAAAAGCATCACCTAAATGCACTTTGTGAAATTCTTCAGGGTAAGATGAATATATATTTCGATAAATTAATGCTTGTGTTAGCGGCCCTGCCCAGCCTAACTTTAACTCAACTTCTGAAAAGTCTTGTTTATAGTAATTTGAAACACATGATTCCTTTACAAGCGTTCCCTTCTGATCAACTGAAGCAACATCATGCGTTGCTAAAACATAATCAGGATTAGCTTCCAGAAACTCTAATTGTAATTGCACTTTATTCGGGTCGACCCAAAAATCATCACCCTCGCAGCAGGAAATATAGCGCCCTTTTAGGTGAGGCAACACTTTGTCAATAAATGGATTTCGACCTTTAGAAAAATGGTTTTCATCCGGGAATATTACAGTAAAAAGATTTGGGTAGTTGTCTTTATATGATTGAATGATATCCCTGGAATTATCTGTTGAGCAGTCATCGTAACAAATAATTTCAAAACGAAATTTAGTCTTTTGAATTAAAAAACCTTTTATCGCGCTACTTATAAACGCTGCATGATTGAATGAGAAGCAAACTATTGTTAATGCAATATCACTATCTTCAAATTGGCTGATAATTTCAGACTCAGTAGGAATCACCATAAAACGCTCCAACTCCATCGTAAACAGGATAAATTGATCTAAAAAAATAAAAATAGAATTCCTGAAAGTGCAGACCATGACAATAATATTTTGAGTAACTGCTGCAGAATATAAGTCATTTTTCAAGCAACACTGACAGTACCATTCTATTTATTTAACCACTGAATAACACGGCATTGCTTTCATAAGAAAGAATCATAAATATATGTGATTTCCAGTCATCATGTTGTACTTACTAAGTCGAGTAGATATTGTCCATAGTCATTCTTTGCATAACGCTCAGCCTGAACCATAAGTTGCGAGGCAGTAACCCAATCTTTGTTAAAGGCAATCTCTTCCAGGCATGCAATCTTGAACCCCTGCCTTCTTTCAACTGTTTCAACAAACTGCGCAGCCTCCAGCAAACTGGCGTGCGTGCCGCTGTCAAGCCAGGCTATACCCCGACCAAGCCTTTCAACCGTTAAAGGTTTAACACTCAAATATAAGTTGATTAAGTCAGTGATTTCTAATTCTCCACGTGCCGATGGTTGAATTTCTTTTGCCATTTTGACCACTTCATTCTCAAAAAAATACAAGCCCGTGGCTATAAAATTTGATTTCGGATGTGTTGGTTTTTCTTCCAAAGCTTTAACGCTGAAATTTTCATCAAATTCAATTACACCAAATCTTTCAGGGTCTTTAACCTGATAACCAAAAATGGTGGCCTGTTGACTGGCAGTTGCTTTGAGCAGTTTTGGAGAAAAACCACTGCCGTAGAAAATGTTATCACCAAGAATTAAACATACCGGAGCACCTTGTAAAAACTCCTCTGCCAGAACAAACGCCTGAGCCAAACCGTCGGGCTTATCCTGAGGCTGATAGCTAAGCGTAAGACCCCATTGCGAACCATCACCAAGCAACGCCTCAAACAGAGGCTGTTGTGAAGGTGTCGTAATAATCAATATATCCCTGATGTTTGCCAACATGAGTGTCGACAATGGGTAGTAAATCATTGGTTTATCGTAGACTGGCAATAGTTGCTTTGATATAACCTCTGTCACTGGAAACAGTCTGCTACCCACGCCTCCTGCCAATATTATGCCTTTGCGCATGATACCTTCTCTTTATCACATGTCATGTTGCTTGTATAAGCTATCGGCAGACAGCACGTTTAATTAACTATTATTAGCTTTGAATAGATCTTCAACATTCACATCGTCAAGTTTGAGTGGCTGTTCGACAAAATCATTCCTGGCAACAATTAAATAATCACGCCATATTTCTTTTACCTTCATAAAAGTATCCAGTATCTCAGGCGACTCAGAACTGATACATGACGCTAACTTTGTTAATACCCCACCAAAATAGTTAGTACTACCGTAAAGTAGACAGAAAGTTGGATCTGCTGGCATTTTTACTGTTGAGCGGAGTAAAACCCATTGTTTCTCAACAAATTCCCTGGCTGTTTTACTGTCGGTAATTTTAGAATCAAATAACGCCAACCACTTTTCAATAGTCTGTGAGAACAATGCTAAATCCAGGGAATTAAAGATATCTTCAGCATACGATGGATCAGGCGTGTAGAATGCGCGGCTTATCAGTTCAGCGAAAAGTTCTGGCTTATTTACTTTATCGTTACCCAATAAGATATTTGCCGGCTGCAATGGCACAGCACCGCTTATATAAGCTCCGTTACTGCAATTATAAATCTCTAACTTGCGACCTGCTTTTTCGATTGCCTGCTCAAGTAATTTACGGGAAACCTCAAATTCACGCTTAGTAAACACCATTGGTAAAAAGTTACCTTTAGCTGGAATACCGCCGCCATGAGCTTGCTGATAATTGTATACTTCACTGCCATCAGCACGATAATAAGCAGAAGATTGTGAGTGATGATACCGTATATCGATATACCCTAAATCCACACCAAACAAATACAGTGCCTTACTACCCAGGCGAATTACGAAGTTCATAACCAAATTAGAGACTGTTGGATAGGCATAGCTTAAAGAAGCGATTTGCAAACCTTTTTTCTTAAGTCCTTGCTGAAACATGAAAGTAGAGGACTCGCCATCTTTAAAGCACAGCAACACATCTTTAAACATCTGTGCCGTATCAGGATGAATACCATTAACACTCAACAGATAGATATCTTTCAGGTAATCAGGATCATTAACCTGACTAATCCAGTAGTAGGTTGACCGGTTTTGTTCTACCTCAGCATGAAAATCAGGCTTAATACCGTGTTTGTATAACGACGCCAGGGCTGTGCCACAACTGATCAGCAGCACCTGATCACGATATTCTTTTAAATAATCGATACAGTCGTCCAGACTGGGGCCATTACCAATAATAAATACAGGTAAGTCCAGGACTGGTAAATCACGGTATTCAGTGCTATCCTGCTTCAGGAATTTATGCTGACTGGCCAGGCTTTGATAGGTGTGAGCGACACCGTATCTGGCATGATCAAAATACTCGCCAAGTGCCAGCACCACCCGAAGCTCTGAACGTAAGTCGCTGATAGATTTTTGCATACTGTGATTGAAATATGAACTTAGCATATAAGTATTGGCAATAGAGTATGCGCCGACCTGGTAAAACTGTGCCATCAGATCATAAAAGTAGGTTGAGCCATCACCGCCCAGATTGAGATAAATCCGGCAGTCCTGCTCGTCGGCCCGCTCAATTATGCTTGCCCAGTCAGTCACCCGCAGACTAGCCGCAAAAAAATCAAGATTAGGCTCGCAAATATACAGATTCTTGATTTTTCTCTGCTCAGTTAACAGTTCAATATGCCGGCCAAGGCCAACCCCAAAGATAATTAATGAGTCAACCTCATCTGTCAGTACGCTTTGCCGCTCCAGCTGCTGACTGATTAGGGGTTGCACCTGATTAACATGGGAAAAGTGAATATAGTGCTTCAATTTGCCTAACGATTGCTGCCCAAGCAATACGTCATCTTTGTAGGGATGACGAATAAAATACTGAACAAGGCCAGCCGCTTCCTGTTCCATATCATAATGAAACAACGCATTGCGTCCCGGATGCCACAGATTGATGCGCTGCTGATGATCGGTGACTAACTGCCAGTGTTTGCTATTGTGTTGCTGAATGGCTTTAAAAACGGCGGGATAAAACTTTTCCAAGACCTGCAAATTACGCTGATATTGCTGTTCATTGCCAACCGTCTCTGCCACAGGGCAATTGCCTAACACCCCGGCGTTTCTTTCGGCAACATAATCGTAAAAGCTTTCGGAAGGCGAAATATTCTGGTTACTGGTTGCAAACTGGTGCAGTTTGCCATTGTGCCGCCATAGCGACTGAATAACTTCATCCAGCACCGGGTGAAAACGATGTCGATATACATAAATTCGATCGCTTTGTAACAGCGGCAGGAGCTCGGCTAAATCTTCATTAATGGTGTGGCCGTCATTGCCTAATTGCAAAAATAACTGGGTGCCGGTTGCCTCGGCTAATTCAAACAATGCCTGCCAGTCAACATTCTGCACCGAACAAAACAGCACGTCCAGGTCGGGTTCATATAACACCAGATACTTTATACGACAGTTTTGCAGCAGCTCCGTTAGCTGAAAACCAAAACCCAGACCAAACATCAAAACCGCTTCCGCTTTAACCGGCAATGGCGCTGTAGTCCAGGGCTCTGCTGGTGCACCAGCAGCATCAATCATTACATAGGGTGCTGCAGTGCAGAATGCCTCAACTTCCTGTTGCACGTCCTGCTGCGGGCGCTCAGAGTACCACACCCTGCCAGTTGCAAAGTCAACGATGTTCAGCTCAGTACTGGCCGTCGCAAACACCGAGTATTGCTGCACCTGATGTTGCTCAATAAGTGGCACCACCGTCGGCATGTAGTGCTTAAAGGCCTGTAAGTTGGTAATAAAATGTTGTTGAATATGCGCGGATAATGCCAGTTCAGTGTCTTTCTGTAGCTGGTAATCTTCTGCTACCTGATAATTGATATATTTAAGCATGGCAAATCCCGGTGGCGGGTTAATTATTCTGGCTGTAACTGCGTTTAGCTCTTTTGCCTTTTTGAAGTTCCAGCATATCTGCAGCTATAGCCTCTTTATGTGCAGTCAGTTGTGCCATTAAAGCTTGCAGCCAGTCAAGGTTAAGTTGCAAAAAAGCCGCATAATCAGCTGTAGGTTGCAGAGGGGGTTGCTGTAACAGCAGTTGCAGTTGTTGTAACAGCTGTTCTAGTTGTTCAATAGAAAAAGCAGGATCTTTGATTAATTGTTCTGCCTGCAGCCTTAAACCGGCTGCAGTGCCGGTGCGTTGTTGCAAACTATCCATCAGGCTGTTCGCTGTTGTTTCTGCGCCTGCAGCGCATAGCCTTCCTCACGGGCACTCACCGGGATTTGATCCCAGGCGCCTTTAATTGTCACCATTAACTCCAATACATCGTTAATTTTTGCAATGCTCTTCTCGCGGCTGGCCAGGATAAGGTGGTTTTGCATAAAGTCATATAGCGCAAACAAATTTTCTGAAATATCACCGGCGTCCATATCCAACGAGCCCTGCAACGCGGCAATAATGGTCATGGCTTTTGACAACGACGCCGATTTTCCCGCAAAATCTTTGCGCTCTATACAGCCTTTAGCGGTCGCCATATTCTCCAGAGCACCTTGCATTAACAACTGAATAACCCGATGTGGATCAGCAACAGCCAAATCGTCTTTAATGCCAACTGCTTTGTATGCTTTAATTCCGTAACTCATGATGATCTCCACTAATTCGATTTGTTGGTGCCAAAGCCGGGCAGACTGGACAGTTGGGCTGTCACCGTAGACGTCATATTCTGCATTGAGCCTAACAAGGCATCCAGTGCGGTGTAACGACTACGTAAAGTCTGCTCGAAGCTAGCTATATATCGGTTAGCTGCATCTAAATCTTTAGTGTTTTTATCAATTTGTGTTTTCAGCGAGTTTTCTTTACTGGCAATAATGCCGCCATTTTGAGTAAATTCTTTTAAAAAACTGTCCAGCGTCGTTGCTAAGCCAGTTTCACCACCGAAAAAAGCCGCAACCCCGTCATAATTTTCATTCAGCGCCCGGTCAAACCGGGTCCGACCAGAGTCTGCACCAAATTCGCCACTGGCGGATATCTGTAGCTTGCCATTATCCTGAAAGGTAATACCCAACGAATATAAAGTCGACAGTGAAGCATCTGCGCCTTCAACAACATTACCAAGCAAGCCACGCAACTGGCTCATAATATTTTTGGGCATTTGATCGGTAGCCAAAGCACCGCCTTCAGCGGTAACTGTCTTACCGTCCGCACCCAAAGTACGCTTTTTGGTTAAAGCGGCTACCTGATCAACCAGTACATTATAGTTATTAATAAAATTTTGAATGTTTTCTTCAGCAGCGGCGTTATCGGTTGCGATACTGACTGCCGCATTATTACCATCTGGCGTTATCGCTTTTACTGTCAGGCTGACATCCTGAATAACATCGCTAAAGGTATTGCTGCTGTTAGTGGCGATTATGCCATCAATTTCAATGATGGCATCCTGGGCCGGCTGACTGATACTCAGCCCAGCGGTTGCACCGGTAGGGATTGTCGATACCCCATCAAGCTCGGCGTTGTTATTGGTAATGACTAAATCATTGCCCAGGCCGCTTTCATCAGAAGTGAGTACCAATTTGGTACCCACTGCACCGCCGGCATTAATAATGTTGGCATTAACCCCAAAATTGTCACTCTGGGCATTCAGTTGCTGACGCAGCTCGTTTAGCGTCATACCTGCCGTTACGGCAACGTCGAAGGTTTTGCCATTGGCAGCAAAAGTTAGGGTGCCGTCGGTAGTGGACACGACATCATTAGCGCCGGCATAAATACCATCGGCACTCTCCAGACGGCTGCCAGAGGCCAGTTGGTTCACTTTAATATCAAAATTGGCGGCGGCGGCAGTATTAGACGCCGTGGCCTCAATGTAGGTTTTGTTTTCAGTAGGCTGTACAACGGTAGCGGTACGGGCGTTAAGCGTATTACCAGAAAGCTTTTTAATCGCGTCTTGAAAAGCTGACAGGGCGGATTTTAACTGCCCTACGCCAGACAAAGAGGTATCTAACGTCTTTTTTGTGGTGTTAATTCTGCCTAATTTAGTATCACGTTCCACTTGTACCAGCGTTGACACCAGTTCTTCTAGCGGCAAACCGGACGCGGAACCCAGAAAATTAATACCAGACATAACACACCTCTACAATTTACACTTTATTATCGATTAGCAGGCCAATAGATTGCCCCATTTCTTCCTGTAACCGCTTGATATCTTGTGCTACTTTAAGCAATTCTTCTGTTGGGATTTGCTTAATCAGTTCATCCGTTGCAAAGTCTACCACTTTTATTACCGAACGACCCGATGCATCATCAATGGAAAAACTCAGCGAACGTTGTTCCAGTGACACCGCCTGGTTAACCACATCTACCGCCTGCTGCAACTCAGCTTTGCTGATATCAGTTACCGGCGTGACCACCTTGGCCGTTTCAGCCAATGAAACCTTGAGCGGCTCGGCTGTCAGTGGTTTGGCAATGTTGTCAGCAACTGGCGTGAATCGTGACACCGCTGCAGTGTTTGCATTAATACTGCTCATAATCAGACTCCTTATCGGCGCGCAGGGTGAAAGCTTTAACGAACACTTCCACCACTACGCGTATTAGTTTAACCCAATAACGATAAAGCTGCCTGTGGCCGCTGATTCGCCTGCGCCAGAACAGTCGTACTGGTCTGCTGCAGGATCTGCTGCCGGGTCAGTTCAGCTGTCTCTTTCGCAAAATCTGTATCACGGATCCGGCTACGAGCGCCTGATACGTTTTCAGAAATGTTGGTTAAGTTACGGATAGTTGACTGGAAACGGTTTTGGATCGCACCCAAATCAGCCCGGGTACCATCAATTACACCAATAGCACTGTCAATTAATGCTAACGCGGCAGACGCACCACCAACGGTTGAAATTGACAACGAGGCAAGACCCAACGCTGAAGTACCGTAACCGCCAGAACGAGACAAAGCAATGCTGATATTCTGGCCGGCGTTTGCACCTACCAGGAATGATGCAGAGTAAGTACCGTTTAACAGGTTCTGGGTACCAAATTGCGTGTCTGACGCAATACGGCTCATTTCCAGTTTTAATGCTGTTACTTCTTTTTGCAGCGCAGCACGGTCAGTTGAACTGTTAATACCGTTCTGAGACTGAATTGCCAGGGTACGGATACGTTGTAACGAGTTGGTAATTTCATCCATTGCGCCTTCAGCTACCTGCGCAACTGAAATACCATCGTTGGCGTTACGTGCCGCCTGATCCAAACCATTTACCTGACTGGTTAAGCGGTTTGAAATCTGTAAGCCAGCCGCATCATCAGCAGCGCTGTTAATGCGAAAACCTGACGATAAACGTTTGAACGCAGTATCCAGGTTGTTACCTGAATTAAATAACTGCCGCTGTGCATTCAGCGACGAGGTATTGGTATTGACATATAAAGCCATGAGTCACTCCTTAGTCATCAGTAATAAACTACGTCAGACTATGATTAAAAATACGGATTTCCCGCTATCTGAGCCAAGCTGCAACTTGGCTTAATCAGGTTGTCGGCAGCACTCTTAAGAACTTTAGGAAAAAATTTAATTTTTTTTATTTTTTTAAAAAAGAAAAAGCCATGCAGAAAAAATCATGCATGGCTTTGCAATATTACTTGCCTTGTTAAGCAGGCAATATACCTTATCTAAAGATATATTGTGCCCAGACATACATTAATTCAGGACACTTAACGCTGCCTGTGGCCGCTGATTAGCCTGAGCCAATACCGAAGTACTGCTTTGCTGGATAATCTGAGTCCGGGTCAGCTCCGTGGTCTCCCTGGCATAATCAGTATCTCTGATCCTGCTGCGGGAGGCCGAGACATTTTCACTGATATTACTCAGATTACGAATGGTCGTTTCCAGCACATTTTGCCAGGCCCCCAGATCCGTTCTGGCACTGTCTACAGTCATAAGGGCATCATCCAATCGTTGCAGGGTGTCAGCAATATCATCGGTTCCAAGCATGATGTCGGCTATATCCAGTCCGCTGGCATCGCTGCCGTAGCCGGTGGCTAAATCAATACTGATTTTCTGGCCGGCATTGGCACCAATCTGAAACACAACCTCAGGTACTGAACCGTCCAGTAATTTAATCCCTCCAAATTCAGTATTGTCGGCAATATTCTGAATGGCTGCAGTCAGTTCATCAAACTCCTGCTGCAGGGCGGCAATATCAGCATTGCTGTTAATGCCATTTTCAGACTGAATAGCCAGCATACGTAAACGCTGCAAGCTGACCTGGACTTCATCCATGCCACCTTCAGTAACCTGCACCAGCGAAATAGCGTCATTGGCATTGCGTACTGCCTGATCCAGACCATTAACCTGACTAGTCAATACATTAGAAATAACCAGTCCGGCGGCGTCGTCTGCCGCCCTGTTTATCCGCAAGCCCGATGCTAACCGCTCATAGCTGGTGGTTAAACCCGCAGTGGCATTACTTAGCAAGCGTTGTGAGGCCAGAGACGACTGATTGCTGTTGACAACAAGTGCCATATTACTGCTCCTCTGTAAAAACCTTGCGCAGCCGGGAGCTTATCCCGGCTTACGGTTTTACTGCAGTAAGCTCAGAGCAGCCTGTGGCCGCTGATTGGCCTGCGCCAATACCGTGGTGCTGGTCTGCTGCAGGATCTGAGTACGGGTTAACTCAGCCGTTTCTTTAGCAAAATCAGTATCACGAATACGACTGCGGGCACCTGATACGTTTTCAGAAATATTGGTCAGGTTGCGAATGGTCGCCTGAAACCGGTTCTGAATAGCACCTAAATCGGCCCGGGTACCATCAATGATGCCGATAGCACTGTCAATCAGCGCTAATGCTGCAGACGCGCCACCAACCGTTGATACCGATAACGCAGCCAGACCTAATGATGACGTACCGTAGCCAGCGGCCCGGGATAATCTGATATCAATATTCTGGCCCGCATTAGCGCCAACCAGGAAAGTCGCAGAAAAGCCACCCGCCAGCAGATTGGTTACCCCAAACTGCGTAGTTGACGCAACCCGACTCATTTCCAGCTTCAACTGATCAACTTCTTTTTGTAAAGCTGCCCGGTCTGCTGAACTGTTGATACCATTCTGTGACTGGATAGCCAGGGTACGGATACGTTGTAATGAATTGGTAATTTCATCCATTGCACCTTCTGCAACCTGAGCCAATGAAATGCCATCGTTGGCATTTCGTGCGGCCTGATCCAGACCATTCACCTGGCTGGTAAGGCGGTTTGAAATTTGTAAGCCTGCAGCATCATCCGCGGCACTGTTGATCCGAAAACCTGACGACAACCGCTTAAACGCCACATCCAGAGAATTTCCGGAGTTAAACAACTGCCTTTGGGCATTAAGTGATGAAGTATTGGTGTTGACATATAAAGCCATGGTTACTCTCCTGATATTAAATTAAACACTAGCAGAAGCCACCTTAAACCTAATGAAAACTGCTAATTCGTGTTACATATATATCGGATACTTATAGATAAACTTTAGTTATTTTTTAAAAATGAGACTTTGCATGACTATGTTGAGGATAAACCACAAAAAACAAAGCCACCCAAGGGTGGCTGTTTAAAATACCGCGTTATTATATTAACCCTGTAGTAAACTTAATGCTGCCTGTGGCCGCTGATTAGCCTGCGCCAGTACTGTCGTGCTGGTTTGCTGCAGGATCTGAGTACGGGTTAACTCAGCCGTTTCTTTGGCAAAATCGGTATCACGGATCCGGCTGCGGGCGCCGGCGACGTTTTCAGAAATATTGGTTAAGTTACGGATAGTTGCCTGAAAGCGGTTCTGTATAGCACCTAAATCGGCCCGGGTACCATCAATAACACCAATAGCGCTGTCGATTAATGCCAGAGCAGCAGATGCGCCACCCACTGAAGACACTGACAGTGCAGCTAAACCCAGTGAAGATGTGCCGTAGCCAGCAGCCCGTGACAGGCGAATATCAATGTTCTGACCTGCATTGGCACCAACCAGAAAGGTTGCAGAAAAACCGCCGGCCAATAGGTTTTGGGTACCAAACTGTGTAGTAGACGCAACCCGGCTAATTTCCAGTTTTAGCTGAGCCACTTCTTTTTGCAGCGCAGCGCGGTCAGAAGAGCTATTAATACCGTTTTGCGATTGAATCGCAAGGGTACGAATGCGCTGTAACGAGTTAGTAATTTCGTCCATCGCACCTTCTGCAACCTGAGCCAGTGAAATACCGTCGTTAGCATTACGGGCAGCTTGATCAAGGCCATTTATCTGACTGGTTAAGCGGTTGCTGATTTGAAGACCTGCAGCATCATCGGCAGCGCTGTTAATCCGAAAACCAGAAGACAACCGTTTAAATGCGGTGTCCAAAGCATTACCAGAGTTAAATAACTGACGCTGGGCATTTAATGATGAAGTGTTGGTGTTTACATATAAAGCCATGATAATGCTCCCGATATTCCGTAACTAGTGATAAACCGGCCCTTAAAACCTGATTTATCTGCCTGATACTTATTTATCGGTGCTAAATATGAAAACTTGAGGATTTTTTAACTATTATTTGTGGTTGACGTTGCAGACTCACTTTTATCAAGCGAAAACCACTGCATTATCTGATGTAGTCAAACAAACTAACACCGGATACCTTAACAAAAGTATTGGAAATGGCTTCCAGTGCAATTTCCTGTTTAGTAATTTCGGTCAGCGCTGCGGCATAATCAACTTCGGACAGATCAGCCCGGTAGGATTTGTTGTTGATGGTTAAATCCTCGTTGGTACCAAACACACTATCAAGCACATTAACCCTGCCACCTATCGTCGATAAGGTACTGTCAATATTTGAAGAAGCTGATGTCACCTGGGTCAGCGTGTCACTAATTGCCTCGCCAAATTCAAAAATAGACAGCGTCGGGTCTTCCAGTGCGGTAATAAACTCACCAATCGTGGTCAGAATATTTTTCTTTTCTGGTGGCAGCAGCGAAAAATCAACCTGTCCGGGCACTGCTGCCGCACCACTTATCTCAATGGTCAAGCCTTTAAACTGAATGGGCGCGTCGGGCACAAAAGTGCCGGTTACCGGTGGGACTAAGGGCGTACCATTTTGCTGAATTTCATAATTGGACGGCGCCGTCAGAATAACATTAAAGTCATTATTGGCAGGTGTCAGACTATCATAGGTTTGCTGATAAAACGTATCAAACTGGCTCTGATTGCTCACTGATACATTGGCGGCAGTAGCAGCGCCGGCTACAATAGTAGCTGGTGTGGTCTTCAGCCGGGCGTTAACGTTTTCAAAAACCGACTTACCACTGTCGTTACCGGGTAATGCTATTGTCGGAGATATTTGCAGCGCTTTCTGACCGTCATCACCCTGAAATTCGTAAATGCCGGTAGCGGCATTAAAGGTATAACTTTGTGTTTTGTCCTGATAGCCGGAGAAAATATAGCCGCCTTCTGCATTACGGGTATTCATTAAATCAAGCAATTCAAC
This sequence comes from uncultured Chromatiaceae bacterium, assembly GCA_963975465.1. Taxonomy (GTDB): domain Bacteria; phylum Pseudomonadota; class Gammaproteobacteria; order Enterobacterales; family Alteromonadaceae; genus Alishewanella. Next base: position 137,797 of record CAXBHB010000001.1, on the reverse strand, counting down.
CTGAATGTTTTTCAGCTCCTGTGCCACAGCTTGCTTGTCATTGTCGGTGTAAGCACCGTTGCCTGAGGCAATAGCCAGCACCCGGGCCCGGTCAATAGAGGTTCGCATATTGGTCAGCACCGTTTCTTCCAGTGCCAGATTATTTTTCAGTAATACGCTGTTATTCTGAAATTGCTCAACCTGCTGTAAATTCTGATCCAGCCCCAACACTTTGGCAGACGCAGCCGGATCGTCGGCCGGCGTTAAGATTCGGGTCTGCTTGGTGAGTTGATCCTGCGCCCGGTTCATTTTTTGCTGAGTGTTTAAAATACCGTCTAAACCGGCATTAAACTTCATATTAAATGATAATCTCATTGCTACCTCACCGCTGCTAACAAGGTGTCAAACACCGTTTGCGAAGTCGAAATAATCCTTGCCGCCGCCGCATACGTCTGCTGGAAGCGCACTAAATTTGATGCTTCTTCATCCAGGCTCACGCCCGACAGTGATTCATACCAGGCGGTGGTCTGGTCAAGCAACGCTTTACTGGCTTGCTCGTTATTTCTGGCCTGGCTGGTACGCTCGCCAATTAAACTTACCATATCAGCATAGGTCTGATTAAAGTTTACTGCATTCGCACTGTTAGGAGCAGATAACGGGTTTAACCGGGTGGTTTGGGCCGTTTGCAGTGCTGATAAAGCCAGGCCATTACGGTTATCGTTAAAACCGCCGTCATTAAAACTAATACTAAAGGTGTCCCCAATAGCAGGCACACCTGTTACAGAGAAATCAAAACCGACATCGACCCCTGCCTGGGCAAAAATATCCTGATACTGATTGGAGCCAAAAGCGGCGGTGGCCACCGGGTTACCCAGGTTATCGACGATCTCAAAGGTATCACCGCCAACGTAAGTCATGGTCCAGGGGCCATTAATTAAGCCAGATGGTGTATCAAAACCGTAATCCGGCAATGTTACAGGCGTTGTATCAGATACCTGCAAATCTTCGATCTGGGCATTGCCCAGATTAGTCACGGTGAATTCTGTTCGTACCGGCAGCGCCAGCGCAATATCTTCAGGCCGGGTGGTGGCCAATTGCAAGGTACGCGAGGCTGTGCTCAGTGGCTTTAATTCGAACTGATCGCCTACCGCAGGCGCGCCATTTATCGTTAGTTCCAGACCATACAAATCACCGGCAGCATCAGCTGAATTAATGGTCACCGGAAAGGTTAAACCAGTAATAACTTTATCAGAGCCCGCAATAACATTACCTTTGGCATCCAGCGCCTGCAAGGTAACTTCATTGGCAGCCGTTACCGTTAATAAAAAGTCGTTAGGTGGCAAACTGTTGCCTTTACCCGGTTCAATGGCAACACTAACCGTGCCTGTACCGGTATTTGTTGCAAAGTCATAACCTTCACTCATCGGCAGAGTAAACAAATCCCCACCTATTTCCCCATTTAAATTCATACCTAACCGGTTCTGGCGGTTGAGAGCGTCAGTCATTGACAGCCCCAGCTGACCTAAACGGTTTTGGGTTGGGATCAGAATTTCTTCGCGGAATTTCAACAAACCACCAATTTTGCCGCCAACTGCCTCGATGTCAATATCACGCTCAACAGTGTCACGTGACGATAATTGCAACTTTAATTCCCGCTCGGTCGGGTCGGGCTCACCACGCATGGTCATCAGGTTAAACTGACCACGCTCCACCACCAGTGACTGGCCCGTGCCTAAGAAAACCAGTTTCTCGCCATTTGCTGAATCCAGGGTTCGTATTTCGACCATTTCAGCCAGCTTCTGAATGGCAAAGTCACGTTTATCCAGCAAGTCCAGTGGTACCGGCCGGCTGGAACCAGTACCAAATGACGCTATTTCGGTATTTAAATCAGCAATTTGTTTTATATAGCCATTGGTTTCGCTGGTGTAAATATCCAGTTGCTGGTTAACAAAGTTTTCCTGATCTAATACCAGACTCGACAGGGTCGAAAACTTATCCAGCAACGCCTGCGAACTACCAATAATCAGCTGCCGGTTTGCCAGCGTAGCGGGTTCATTGTTAGCAATCTGGAACTGCTTAAATAAATCATTTACCCCGGTTGCAATGCTATTGGCCGGGTTTGAAAACAGTGCATCAACCCGGTTGGCTTCTGAAACATACTGCTGGGCAAACGAATAGTTCGAGGTATCACGACGCAACTGTTTCAGGGTAAATTCGCTGACTAAGCGTTCAGTCGTTCCCTTACCCACGCCCAGCCCAAGAATTTGCGATTCAAATTCAGTACGCTGCCTGACATAGCCTGGCGTATTAATATTGGCGATATTATTACTTGTGGTGTTCAGCAAGGTTGTATTGGCGAGTACCGCTGAAGTACCAATTCTAAGTAAATTATCTGACATAAGTTGCTCCGTTGCCCTGTTTACTGGCTAACATGCTATTCATCGGCACCGTTGTTGAAATCTTGAGCGGTTTCCTGTGCGGCTGATAATTCATCCCGCACCAGATCGAAGGCCGGGCTTTGATACACTGCCATTATTTTTTGGGCGTATGCGGGATCTGTCGCATAGCCTGCCGCCTGTAATTCATTAAAGTAGGCTGCGGGTTCTGCTGTAAACTTTAATGCCTGCTGATAGCGGGGATTGTCGGTAATAAAACTGGCATAATCCTGCAGGCTTTGCTCGGGCGAGCCGTAAGCGCGGAACCTGGCCTGCTCTTTCTGGGCTATCCCCCCTCGAAACTCAAGCGTATCTACCACGGCACTGTCACCCTGCCAGTTATTATGGGCTTTGATGCCAAATAAGTTAAAACTGTTGTCACCTTTTGCCGTTTTTATCATACGCTGGCCCCAGCCGGTTTCAAGCGCCGCCTGAGCAATCATGGCCATTGGATCTAAACCCAGTGCTTTCGCCGCCTGCTTCGCGGCTGGCAGCAATTTGCGAACAAACTCCTGTGGTGAACTGATCTGCCAGTCTGCCGCTGGTTGTGCTGTCGCAGACGCCTTGCTGGCTGACAACTCAGCAGCACGTTTGCTGTCTGCATGTTCCGGTGACTGAGCCGGCAGCGCGGATATCGCCTGGAGTGTCTGTCTGACCCCAGTGCTCAAATCGCTGTTTTGCAGTGTTTTACCGGTGTCCGGCCGTTCAGGTAGCGGATTAAAACTGGCTGAACCTGGCATGTTCAGTTCCTGGCTTTTACCCGGGCGGTTAATACCGGCAGTCGGGTCCAGCTGCTGTACCAGTAAATCAGCCAGGCCAAGTGCGCCTTTTTGCGCCAAATCGGTCGATAACTGACTATCATGCATATCACGGTAAAATTCAGTGGTCTGGCTGTTCATCATGCCTTCGGCTTCAAACGCCGAGTTCGCTTTTCGCATACTGGTTAGCAGCATACTCATAAAGATAGCTTCAAACTGCTCAGCCGCCTGGCGTAAACCCGCTTTTTCATCGCTTTTCGCTGCAGTTTTTATATTCTGCAGGCTGTTTACGTCATGATAAGAGACTTGGGTTTTAGTCAGGCTCATGTTAGATCACCACCAACTCGCCATGAATGGCACCCGCTTCTTTTAACGCCTCTAAAATGGCCATTAAATCACCAGGCGCTGCACCAACCGCATTTACGGTGCGGACCAAATCATCCAGAGTAACGCCGGGGTCAAATTTAAACATTCGCGAGTTTTCCCGGCTCACATCAATAATGGTGTTTTCTTCAATTGCGGTTACCCCTTCAGCAAAAGGGTTAGGTTGCACCACTTGCGGGTTCTCGGCGATGGTAACCGTTAAACCACCATGAGTAACGGCAGCGGGAAAAAGCCTGACATCTTTACCGATAACAATGGTACCGGTGCGGGAATTAATAATAATTTTAGCCGAATGATCAGCTGGCGAAAACGCCAGATTCTCCAGCGTAGAAAGATATGATACACGCTGCGACACGTCACGCGGCGCCCGAACCTGCACCGAACTGGCATCTTGCGAATAGGCCGTATCAGGTCCGATAAACTGATTAATGACCTCGGCCAGCCGTTTTGACGTGGTAAAATCAGCACGCTTTAAATTAAAGGTAATATAGTCCCCATTACCAAAGGGCGAAATAACTTCCCGCTCTACCATTGCACCGTTAGGAATACGACCAACTGTAGGGGTATTCACCAGAATGCTCGAGCCGTCCAGCCCTTCGGCACCCAGGCCACTGACAATCAGGCTGCCCTGAGCAATGGCATACACGTTACCGTCCAGGCCGGTTAAAAAGGTCTGGAGTAAGGTTCCGCCACGCAGGCTTTTAGCGCTGCCGACTGACGACACCGTGATATCGATAGTCTGGCCAGGTTTGGCAAAAGCCGGTAACTCGGCATGCACGGCTACTGCCGCGACATTTTTAATCTGGCTGCGCTGACCAGCCGGCATATTAATGCCGAAGTTAGCCAGCATGGTACGAAAGCTCTGCTCGGTAAACGGGCTTTGCTCGCCGGTACCCGGCAGACCAACGACCAGGCCGTAACCCACCAGTTGGTTTGAACGCACACCATCAATATCAGCGACATCTTTAATACGGGCTGCCTGTACCGGCCCTGTTATTAAACAAAGGGTCAGCAACAATATAATGATGCCCGCCAGTTTTATCCGGAACATTGTCGTTACTCCTAAATCGCCTAAAGCCGCCACCTTAAATGGCGGCACTATTGCTACCCTGTATTGCACACGCCACCGCTTTTAAAAAGGCCACAGTGGACCGTTAAAGAACTGGCTAAGCCAACCCGGTGACTGACCAGAATGGTGAGAACCGGTACCACTGTATTCAATGCGGGCGTTAGCAATTTTAGTCGATTCTACGGTATTGTTAACGTTAACATCTTGCGGCCGGATAATGCCTGTAAGCCGGATGTACTCTTTACCCGTGTTCAGGGTCAGCCACTTTTCACCGCGGATCACTAAGTTGCCGTTGGCCATCACCTGCAGTACGTTAACGGAAATATCACCCACCAGGCTGTTACTCTGATCGGCTTTGGCGTCACCGGTAAATTCAGAGGTGGAGTTAGCACCAAACTGCAATGTATTGCCAGCTATTGACACGGCCCGGCCGCCAAGACCAATCATTGGATCAAAACTGGTACTGCTGTCTTTGCCAGTTTCTGTTTTAGCCTGTTTGGACGCCTGGGTCCGCTCCCGCAATACGACGGTAATAATGTCGCCCTCATGCCGGGCCTTATTATCAGAATACAAGCTGTTAGAATGATGTTGCGCAAACAGCGAGCCGGTTTTCAACACTGGCCGTGGTGCCGGCTCTGGCGGAATAGGCGAATAACGCGGATCGTCAGCAAAAGGCTGCTCCAGCGACGCACAAGCTGACAGCAATAGTGCGGCCAGCAACACGGGTAATAAGGCGATATAAGTACGCATAACTCCTCCGCTTACAGTTGCTGGATTGCGAAGCCCAGCATCTGATCGACCGATGAGATCACTTTGGAATTCATCTCGTACACCCGCTGACTTTCAATCAGGTTAACCAGCTCTTCTGTAACGTTAACGTTAGAAGTTTCCAGCGCGCCCTGCACTATAATGCCAAGGCCCTCAAGGCCGGGAATACCCTGCACCGGATCGCCACTGGCTCCGGTTTCACGAAACAGGTTTTGCCCTACCGGCTCAAGCCCGGCCGGATTTATAAAATTGGTGACGGTCAGCTGACCCAATACAGCAGGCTCACCGGCGCCGGGCAGTTGCACCGAAACCTGACCATCCTGCGCTATGGTTAAACTTTGAGCATCAGGTGGCAGTACAATATTGGGTTGCACCTGATAACCGGCGCCAGACGTCACCAGGTTACCTTCATCGTCAACGGTAAACTGGCCGTTGCGGCTATAAGAAACGGTGCCATCCGGCATCAAAATTTCAAAAAAACCTTGGCCCTGAATCATCACATCCATACTATTGTCAGTGGTGATCATATTGCCTTGGGTAAAATTTTTCTGTGTCGCCACGACCTTAGTACCGGCACCAAGCATCAAACCATTAGGCAACTCAGTGTTCTGTGACGATGCGCCACCCGGTTGATTCACATTTTGGTACAGTAAATCTTCAAAGATGGCGCGACTTTTTTTAAATCCGACTGTACTGGCGTTAGCCAGGTTATTCGATATCACCGATATATCGCGCTGTTTGGCGTCTAAACCGGTTTTACTGATCCATAATGCTGGATTCATAGGTGCCTCCCGGGCCTTGGCCCATTAACTATTCAGGCGTTTAGCCTACTATTCGAAGTAATTGATTTTGCTGACGGTCCATCTCTTCAGCACTTTTCATCATTTTTACCTGTAGCTCAAACTGGCGCTGCAAGCTAATCATGTACGTCATTTCGCCCACCGCATTCACATTGCTGCCTTCTATCGCGCCTTTTAACAGGCTGACATCAATATCGGCTTGTGCAATTTGGCCATCTTTGCGCCGGAACAGGCCGTCGTTGCCTTTTTCCATCTCGCTGTTCGCCGGCCGTACCAGCTTAATCCGCCCGGCCGGCACTATGGCATCGGCCGGTGCGCCCTGCGGTAACACGCTGATAGTGCCATCCTGGGCTATCTCAACTTTGGCCAGTGGCACCGGTAACTGTATCGGGCCGTCATCGCCCATCACCGGTAAGCCGGTGGCCGTTTCCAGCATGCCTTGCGCCGAAATTTGCAAATTGCCACTGCGCGTATAGGCTTCATTGCCATCCGGTGCCTGAACTGCCAGCCAGCCGTCGCCTTGTATCGCCACATCCAGCTCGCGCTCGGTCATGATAATAGCGCCGGCGTCAAAATTCTGACCGGGCTGCTCGGTTAATGAAAATACCCGGGTGGGTAAACCGGCACCAAATGCTTGCATGGCACGGGCTTGCTCAAAATCAGCTTTAAAGCCGACTGTGCCCGTGTTTGCCAGGTTATTGGCTCTGACAGCAATACCATTCATGTTTTCTTTAGCGCCACTCATGGCGATATACAACAGATGGTCCATAACATGCTCCGTTACTGGTCTCTGCTAAATACACAGCAAGTTTAATGCCAGATAAGCGCCATAATATGGATAAAAAACACCACCCGAAGGTGGTGTTAGCTTTAGCTGCAGTTTTTGATGACAGCGGTTGGCTATTAACGGATCTGCAGTACTGTCTGTTGTAAGGTACTGTTAACCTCTAACGCCCGCGAGTTAGCCTGGAAGTTACGCTGCGCGCTAATCAGGTCAACCAGCTCAGTGGTCAGGTTAACGTTTGATTGCTCCAGTGCCGACGCGTTAATCGCGCCAAAAGTGCCGGTGTTACCCTGGCCACCTATCGGCTCACCCGAGGTTAAACTTTGCTTCCACGAGGTATTACCTACCTGCTTTAAGCCCTGGACATTGGGGAATCGCACCAGAGTTACCTGGGCCAGGTATGACGAGTCACCATTACTGTAAGTTGCCAGTACCCGACCAAAAGAGTCGATATCAACCCCGGTTAAGTTACCAACAGTGGTACCATCCTGACTTAAATTATTCACATCAAAGCCCGAGGCATACTGAGTTGGAGTGCGGGTGCCTGAGGCATCACGGAAGTTAACCACCACATCGCTGGCAAACTGAGCACCATTGGTTAAATAGCCATTAACAGGGTCGTTTAAAACAGCTGCTGGCAGAGTTATATTCGGAATTGGCGGCGTGACAAAATTGCCGCTTGAGTCAAACAGAATATTATCACCCTGAATAGGCGCGCCGGTCACATCATCCCAAACCACGAAGGTTTCCCATTCACTGTTTGCTGGTGGAACTGTGTCCAGTTTCCGAAAATAAGTCGTTACGATGTGCGACTCACCCAAACTGTCATAGACAGTTACTGACGTTGAATGATTATATGATGCCCGATCAGTTGCATCAAAAGGCAATCCTGCAGGCGGAGCAACCACGCGGGAATCAACGTTCATGCTAAGAAAAATATTATTGGTTGCTCTGGGCGCACCGGCTGATGTCGGAATCGCAATAGGCGATGAGGTACTTAAACTAACTGAACCGTTCTCCCCCGTTACTGGATCTACATTAAAGCCCTGCAAAAAGTTGCCTCTGTTATCAACAATAAAATTATCTTTGTTGAGTTTAAAAGCACCCGCCCGGGTATAGGTTAAATCCTGTGACTGCAAATCGGGTGTCGTTGCAAAAAATCCTTCACCCGTAATGGCTAAATCCAGCGAGTTATTCGTAAATTGCAACGACCCCTGATTAAACTGCTGCGCCACCGTTGAGGTTGACACACCATCACCGACCTTAGTGCGGCCAGACGAAAAAATAGATGTTGCATACACATCCGCAAATTCTGCCCGTGACTCTTTAAAGCCGGTAGTATTCACGTTTGCAATATTATTTGCCGTGGTGTCCAGATCTTTCTGGGCTGCTGCCAGGCCGCTTAATGCTATTTGAAAACTCATAAATCACCTCACCTTAAACGGTTGCTTAACCGTAAGAAACTTCCAGAACATCAGTTAATTTTATTGCCCCTAATCCAACGAGATTAAGGGTAATGCCGTTGCCATTGCCTGCCAGGCTCACACTGGATACCGGCGTAAACACGTTTACGGGCACCGATTCGTTTTGGCCATTAAAGCTGGCCTCAACTTTAATTTTATACACGCCGGGTGGCATAGGCTCGCCATTGGCATCTGTACCATCCCAGACAAATTCATTTTTGCCGACAGCCGGATTACTGACCTCAAAATTGGTGACCAGCTCACCGTTTGGTTTTTCAATTCGTACCCGCATATTGTCCGCTGCCCGATCAAGATTAATATGACCTCGCGACAAGGTTTCACCGGTAAATACAATTTCATCTGATTGGGTTAGTACCGTGCGGCCAACCAGCGATGATGCCTGTAGAGCCTGATTGGAGGTCATACTCGCTGACAGCCCTTTAAAGCTCTCATTTAACGATCCAATGCCATCTGCCATGGTAAAGTTGGTCATTTGGGCAATCATCTGATCATTCTCTACCGGCTTGGTCGGATCCTGATAAGCCAGTTGCTGGGTCAACAGCGCGAAAAAGTCAGACTGCGTCAGGGCACCGTTATTTTTATCCGGCACTTTATTGCCGTTGTCCCAGTACATACCATCAAGTGGCGTATTGTTATTAACCGTACTCATTTGCTAATCCTTATTATCCCTGACCCATTCGCAAGGTGCGCATTATCATTTGTTTGGCAGCATCGGCTGTTTGGACGTTAGTCTCGTACGAGCGTGATGCTGATATCATATTGGCCATTTCTTCCATGATGTTGACGTTGGGTTTATAAATAAAACCGTTGTCATCAGCCAGCGGATGATTCGGTGCATACTCCACATTGAGCGGCGCATCTGACTCAACGATACCCAGCACTTTTACGCCGGCACTATCGCCTTGCTGGCGTCGCGCTTCAGAAAGCTCAGTGGCAAAAACCGGGTGACGGCCACGATACGTTTCATCAATACTGCTGCTAACGCTGTTGGCATTAGCAATGTTACTGGCGGTGGTGTTCATGCGTACCGACTGAGCGGTCATGCCGCTGCCGGCAATATCAAATACTTTTGAAATACTCATAATTATTGCCCTGTTCCGGTAAGAGCTTTCTTCAGCCCTGAAATCCGGCTATTTAGGAAAGTTAAGCTGGCCTGATATTCCAGATTGTTTTGCATAACAGCATTGCGCTCACGGTGAATATCAACACTGTTACCATCACCCGTATCAGGTTGGTCCGGATGACGGAATAAGCTGTCTTTAGCCATAGTAGAGGCAATATGAAAATGCTGCTCGTGGGTACGACTGGCGCTTTGCCCTTGTCGTGACTGAGCTAAAGACAAGGCCTGCTGAAAATCAACATCCTTTGCTTTATAACCAGGAGTGTCAGCATTGGCGATATTTTCGGCCAATACTTCTGAGCGCTTCTCTCGAATGAGCAGCGCATGGGGATGCATGCCAAATGCTTTTTCAAAACTGATTGCCATTTTTTTGCCACCTCGTACCATACGATGACAAGACAAATGCAAAACACAGGCCAGTTTTTCAGCAGTTGCAGTTAAACTTTTTTACGGTAAATAATGCCGGGGTTACACCGGACCATTTCAAAATCGTTATTAATACTGGAAATTGATTCCGATGCGCCCAGAAACAAATAACCTCGTGGGTTAAGGGATTGGGCAAACTGTTTGATAATTTTGGCTTTGACATCAGGGGAGAAGTAAATAAGCACGTTGCGGCAGAATATTATGTCGAACTTACCCAGCAGGGTATAACTGTCTAACAGATTCAGATGGCGAAAGTTGACATTCTTACGCACAAAATCTTTTACCCGCATCATACCGTTACCACTTTCCTCAAAGAAACGACTGCGGCGCTCAGGCGCTAACCCCCGTGATAACGCCAAACCGTCGTATTCTGCGCGCTGACAATGCTCCAGCATGGTATTGGAGATGTCGGTGCCAAGAATGTTTAAGCCTAAACTAAAGGCTCCAGGGCGGCTTTGCTGATATTCCAGCCCTGTCATCGCAATTGAGTAAGGTTCCTGCCCGGACGAGCTGGCGGCCGACCAGATCTTCAGGGTGCGGCAAGTTTTTTCCAGTTCCGGCAAAATTTGTTTCTTGAGTAGCTCATAGGGATAGCTGTCGCGAAACCAAAGAGTTTCGTTAGTTGTCATGGCATCAATAACCGCTGAGCGCAATTGCCGTTCAAACGGACTAAGGGTTTTATTAACCAACTCTGATAACGTAGCAATATTAAAGCGCTGCATCAGCGGTCCAAGCCGGCTTTTTACCAGATATTGTTTATTGTCACCCAGCACTATGCCACATTGCTGCTCGAGAAAATCCCGAAACAATTTATACTCGCCTTCCTGAAGCTCTTTATTGGTCACTACTCGCCCTTAACACTTATTCAGCATGCAGCCATTTTTGCACTGACTCAGCCAGTTCATCCGGATTAAACTTCGCAATAAAATCATTTGCACCAACTTTTTGCACCATTTGCTGGTTGAATACCCCGCTTAACGATGTGTGCAAAATAACATGCAGGTTTTTTAATTGCGGGTCGAGCCTTATTTCAGCCGTCAGGGTATAGCCATCCATATCCGGCATTTCAATATCAGATATCAACAAGCCCACTTTTTCCGTTACTGACAACTGACAAGCTTTTGCCGTCTGCTGCAAATAATTTAGCGCTTCGCGGCCATTATTGACCAGATGCATTTTAACACCCAGACTTTCGAGCGCTCTTTTTACCTGATTACGTGCAACGGCAGAGTCATCGGCAATTAAAATCACTCTGTCACCTAAGTCTGAACTGATACTGGCAGTGTCAATTGTTTTACTGATATTAGTTGGTGAAGGTGAAATTTCCTCAAGAATTTTTTCGACATCGAGAATTTCAATCAATTCTTTATCAATTTCAGTCACGGCCGTCAGATAGCTTTGTTTGCCGCCTGTTCCTTTCGGCGGCGGCATAATGGCTTCCCAGTTAATATTAATAATGCGTTCAACCGAGCTGACCAGAAAACCCTGCACTGAGCGATTGTATTCGGCAATAATGATAAAAGCGGTGGTTAAATCTTCAATGGGTTTACCACCTGTTGCCAGGCTTAAATCAATAACCGAGATAGTCTGGCCTCTGATATGGGCAATACCCCGTACATACTTATTGCGTTTTGGGATAGCAGTCAGGGGTGGACACTGCAGCACCTCCCGCACTTTAAATACGTTTATACCGTAGCGCTGCCGGCCCGCCAACTTAAACATCAGTAGCTCCAGACGGTTTTGGCCGACCAGTTGGGTACGTTGGTTAACGGAATCTAAAATGCTGGCCATCAGGCACTCCTGTAATTTCTATCTGGCGTTACTGTTGCACCGGCGTTATTCTTGCGGGCACTGGCGTTACTCTTGTACCGGGACTGGCGTTACTCTTGCATAAGCCACAATATGTCACAAGTAACCCAGGCAATGGTATAACCCTTAGCCCGTAAAGCATAGCTGAAACCCTATGAAGAAGTACGAAAAATTTTATCTGATACTCTATATCTTATTATTTAATATCAGCAATCTATGCTGGGCCAGCAGTGATGATATTGCAATATTCAGCCCGGAGCAGTTAACCCAAATGACCACTGACTGGCTTAGCGCCGAATTAGGCATCACCGCTGACAGCAATATTGAACTTGACGTAACCCCGCTGGATAACCGGATAGGTGATAAAACCTGCCTGACAGCACCCGGGTTTGACCGCTCGAAAAATGCTAACCAACGCCAGTTTACGGTCAATATCAGTTGCACCAGCCCAGCGCCCTGGCGGCTATATTTACCGGTAAAGATAACCGAAATAGTGGCGGCGGTAACAGTACGGCAAAATATTGCTACAGGAACCGTGATCACAGCCGATATGTTAGAGATAACCGATAAGGAGAGGCGCTTCGTCAGAGGCAACCTGGTAACAGAGCCACGTCAAATTATTGGCGCTCGTAGTAAAAGAGCACTGAATATCGGTCAGCCTGTTACAATGCAGGATCTTTGCCTTGTCTGCCGCGGAGATGTTGTTACAATACTTATTGATAACAGCGGCCTTAGCGTGTCGGCCAGTGGTATTGCTGAACAGGACGGTACTCTGGGCGATACCATCGCGGTGCGAAATCAGCAATCAGGGCGGAATATTCAAACTGAAGTTGTTGCTGTTAATCAGGTCAGAGTAAAATTTTGAAAAATAAATTAAAGTTTTCTTAAGCTCGGCCGTTAACCTGAACATAGGGAACTGTTGAAAGGTAAAGAGGTTCTATCATGGCTATAAATATCAATAACCTGCAGAATAATTCTCAGGTCAAAAATGACAAAGTTGAGCAGAATGTGCAGCGGCAACAAACCACTGTGCAGCAAAATGCTACCCAACAGGCTAATGTTCAGGGAGCCCAGCAGCGGCAGGACTCTGTGTCTATTACCCCACAGGCTAAGCAGTTTACTAAACTGCAGGAAAAAGCCAACGCGGCAAGCGGTATCGACCAGGATAAAGTTGATAAAATTAAACAGGCTATTGCTGAAGGCAAATACAAAGTAAATGTTGAACAATTAGCCCGGCGCATTATGCAATTTGAAGGCGATTTGTTTAATAAATAATGACTAGCCAGTATGAATCTCTGAACAGTTTGCTTACTCAACAACAAGCGCAATTGGATGCGCTTTTGTTGTTATTACGGCAAGAACTTGCCGCCCTCGCCGCCCGTGATATTGACACCCTCAGCGTCGTTACTGAGCAGAAACAAGCACTCCTTAGTGAAATTCAGACAACCGACAATAGTATAGCGACCAGTCCGCTGCTAGAAACGGCACGGGCAGAATCCTGGTTTACTGAGCAGGTAGCACAATTAGAGCAGTCTCTCGACAATTGCAAACAACAAAATGACGTGAATCAGATTACGCTGGAACAAAGTCAGTTAACATTGCAGCGTTTTAAAACCGAGTTGTTGTCGGCCAGAGGAAAGTCGGGGCTAACCTACACCAGTAAAGGTAAACCCACCGTAGATAACATGGGTAAAGGCATCAAAGCCTGAGCACCCGCCAGGGTAATTTGTTGTCGCAGTATTCCGTTTAATACCGATGCCGTTTAATAACTATCTGTTTAATCAATAATAGTGAATGCTCTTCACACTCTGCCGTGGATAAACGTTCTGATATAAGTGATACACCTGCTGAAAATCCAACTCCAGCTCGGTAATATAAGCATCGTCAATGGCATAGGTTTTTACAACCTTAGCGCCACGAATCACCCCCTGCACCGAGGTACCAAACTGATCATTTTTCGCGACCATCACACTAATGCTGTTGGTACTGTCAACTCTTTGACCATATACCTGCTCCGCTAACTCCCTGTAAGCTTCAAGCTTCGATGCCCGCATGGCCAGTATCATTTTCTGGCTTTCAGACTCACCGGGTTGTAGTGAAATCGGTGCCATGCCAACAGCGTGCAGCAGCGGAAATGCATCAGGTTTTACCGATGTATACTCCACATGTTTATCAAACATCTGGCTGCAACCAGCCAGCAACAGTACAGTAATCGTAAGCCATGCAGGTTTTATCATTTTAGTTCCGTAGTCAGGCAAACCCTGACAGTGTGACGATAATATATGTTGTTAATAAGCAAATTTTGCGCCAACAACAAGGTTGCATTACCGCCCGCCTGTAAATTGTTATAACTAAGGCATGGTTTTTGCTTTGTCTTTATCAGTATTGTAAACATCAACAGACTAATGGCAGCCTATGAAAATGCATTTTCTCGTCAGCACGTGTTGTGCGCTCTTCCTCAGCACGTCATTGAGTGCGAACTGGTATGAAATGACTGGTCAGGCAGCAATAGAGCAAGGCGACATCGCCAAAGCTAAACAAGCAGCCATAAGTGATGCGTTAGAGCGCGCAGCCTTATTTGCAGGTGTCCGGGTAAGCAGTCAGCAACAGCTGGTTGCAGGCGTTATGCAACAACATCAGCTTAGCCTCGACAGCAGTTCTGAGATCCGGGAAATCCGGTTGCTTAGCGAGAACTACGGCAATGATATTGTTACCGTGGTGCTGCAAGCTGAAATTTTGCCGCAACAGCAACAATGCACTGGCAGCCAGCAAAAGAAACCGTTGTTGCTGGCACAGGTTGAGCTTGGTGCGCGCCGCGATGCCATTCACGGCCAATTATTTGCACTGGATAAAAATGCTACAGCGCAATTAGCCCGACATTTGCAGGACTACAGCCCGGCACTGGTTGTTACCCCCGTTGATTACAGCCTGCAACCCGAACTGATGACCGACAATATAAACCGTCAACTGTTTAATGATGGCCAGCAGTTTGTGCTGGTCAGCAACATTACTGATCTGTCGCTTGGCAAACGTACCAGCCGCTTCTGGCAAGACGACAGCTTCGAGCGCTACTTTGCTCTGGATGTCGCTTTATACGATCTGTTCAACAACCAGCTGGTATATCAGCAGCAATACCGCACTCAGGCCATCTGGAACAGCGAATTACCCGTAGCGGGCAGTCATAGCCAGCAGTTCTGGCAACAGCCTTACGGCCAGAAAATTGATACTGTACTGCAAGCGTTGGCCAAAGATATTCAGCAGCATACGCAATGCCAGGGCTTACTGGCGCAGATAAGCCATATTGATCAACATCAAATTGCTATTAATAAAGGCGCACGTCAGGGTTTACAGCCCGGTGACAATTTAACGGTCATGCAAATTCAACGTTTTGCCGGCAAAGATGGTCTGGAAAAACTGCATAAAAGCCCGGTAAGCCTGAAGATTACTGAAGTCAGCACTGACAACGCCTGGGCGAGTGCCAGCACCCCTACCCTGTTAAGTCATTTGCAGATTGGTGATTTGATTACGATTAGTTCAAGTTTACAGCACTAACTACCTGCATGAAACGCCCACATCACAGGGCGTTTTACCGTTCACTTAAGCTATTTATTCTGTTAAACTTTTGCGCGTTACTTCCGGTACATTTGCCCTATAGTTAAATGGATATAACGGCCCCCTCCTAAGGGGCAGTTGCAGGTTCGATTCCTGCTGGGGCAGCCATTTTCTAGTCTTCATTATTACCATGCCATCGCAAGCGGTGCTGACTCCAACACAAACTGGGGTATCAGCTGACTGGCGCTGGCCAGTACGGTTTTATTTTTTAAATGCATAATCCGCACGTTTACGTATGCGCCGCGATGGCTGTGCTGCACGGTGCCACTAAGCACATAATCTATTTGCTGATTGGCCGACACCTGGCCTGAGCGATTACTGAAAACCCTGTCTCCCGACGCTGTCAGCGCGATACTACCCGTCAGTTTGTGATCCACCATAGTGACGCCGTAACGGGGCATTTGTTGTAAAAACAGCTCTGCCAGCGCATTGCCAAGTGGCTGCAGGGTATCCCGGCCAGGCGTTACATCAGCGAAGCCCGCTACCGCAACGGTATTGTCAGCAAATGCATGCGTACTGCTGTGATAAAGTTGCATAGCCAGTTCTGCCACATAGTCATCAAGTAACTTATGACTGGCGTACAGCCGGTTTCTGGCGGGGTAAGATGAGGGCTCAATGGCGTGCTGTGTGGTTGTACTCTCGCTGTGAGAGCTCTCACTGTCATAGCTCAGCACGTAAGGTGAAGGTTCATAGACCACTTTGCTTTGGGTTTGTGTGTCAGGTTGCAATAAACTGCAGCCGCTTGTAAGCGCTAGCGCTGAGCCGGCGATACTAACAACAAATTTTTGTAACATAAGGCGTCCGATAGACTAAATGACTGTAGTATCGTATCGGCGCCTTAACCGGTTTCTTGAGACTTAACCTTGCTTTATCCGCATAACTTGCTCGCCCTGACGGGAAATAACTGCCTGCACAATGTGCCGTGGGATAAAAGTACGGGCTGCGGATACCACCCGTTTATTGTCAATTTGCACCAGACGGGCATTCACCAATACACCTTGCTGATGGGTAGTCAGCGTCCCGGTAACCACATAGCGAATGGCCACTTCGTCTGATAACTCCTGATAATTGCGACTGAGCACAAAATCACCGCTTTCCGTTACCCGGATATAGTCTGTTACTTTGTAGTCCAGTACTGGCACGCCAAACTTATGTAAATCATAAATAATTGCTTCGCTCAGATGATTGCTGAATACCGTTCCCTGATCTAACGCGGTGTCTACGTAGCTAAAATCTGTAACGCCCAGCTGACTATCGCTGTCCAAATTGCTTTGCAACGCCATAAGCTCATGCACCAGCTTGCGAACGTAGTCATTGACGGTTAGTAAAGGCTGCTGAGCCGGACTGTATAACTCGCTACCGGTCGGCATTACCGCAGTTTGTGCCAATGCCACCCGTTGTTGCCGGCTGCTGCTCTCGTCATCACTCTGGCCCGTTACCACAACAGTTCGCTCAGGTGTTGCACAAGCGCCAAGTAAAGTTATTATTGCTAAGGTGATTAACCGCTTCATTATTTGTCTCCTGCCGGGCTTTGCCGGTAATACATTGCACCACGTTTATTAACTTGCTGTGTGCTCCATAACACGTTGGCCGGAATATAATCGGTTACAGCTGCCAGCACTTGCTTACTAGGGATATGAATAAGACGGGCATTTACGATCACTGCATCCTGCTGCACAGTATAAGTACCGGTTAACAGTGTGTTGGCACTGCCTTTAGCATTAATATCTGCTAACTGACGTGACAATGCCTGCTCGTAGTCGGCGGCCAGCACAACTTCATTATTAAGCCGGTACTCGTATACCGAGTAGCCAAACTGACGGCTATGGGCAAGCATACTTTCACTGAGTTGGTTGGCAAAGTCTCGCTGTTCGCTGCTGGCATCCCGCAATTGCAGGGCTGACACCGGCAAAAAACTACTTACTGCAATTTGTGGTTGAGTCAGCCACAGCGGGCTACCGTCAAGCTGGGCAAACAATTGCCGGGCAAGACGTTCAGTATAAAACCCTAACGGCTGCTCACTTAGTTTGCCTGCCGCTGGTGTTGCCGCTACCGGCGCAGCAGGCCGGGCACACCCGCCAAGCATCAGCGCGCTTAACATGCCCAATACCGCTACTGTAGTATATTTCATAGTCACCTCATTTCAGGCTGCCAACAAGCCATTATCTACTGCAATAGCAAGAAACAGGCCAGAAAGAGGTGGCTATATCGTCATTAAATTGCCACCGGCGCCTTAATATGGGGATGAGCCTGATAATTCTCTAAACTGAAATCAGCAATGTTAAAACCAAAGATATCGTTCACCTCGGGGTTTATGTGCATTGTTGGCATTGGGTAGGGTTCGCGTGCCAGCTGAGTATTGACCTGCTCTAAATGGTTTGAATATAAATGGGCGTCACCAAAGGTGTGAACAAAGTCGCCAGGCTTCAGACCGCATACCTGGGCGACCATCATAGTCAGCAATGCGTAACTGGCGATATTAAAGGGTACCCCCAGAAATATATCGGCGCTACGTTGATATAACTGACAAGACAGGCGGCCGTCATTAACATAAAACTGGAACAAGGTATGGCACGGCGGTAAAGCTTGCTTACCCATCGCCGCGTTTTCTCTCGGTGATTGACTGGTGTCCGGCAGCACTGCCGGGTTCCACGCACTGACAATTAAACGGCGTGAATCCGGAGTACGTTTAATATCACTGATAAGCTGGCTTATCTGATCAATTACCTGACCATCATGACTAAGCCAGCTGCGCCACTGCGCACCATAAACCGGGCCCAGCTCACCGCTCTCAGTGGCCCATTCGTTCCAGATTGAGACCCCATTATCCTGTAAATAGCCAATATTGGTTTCGCCTTTTAAAAACCACAATAACTCGTGAATAATAGAGCGCAGGTGACATTTTTTAGTGGTGATTAGCGGAAAGCCCTGCTGTAAATCAAAACGCATCTGATAACCGAACACGCTGACAGTGCCGGTGCCGGTGCGGTCAGTTTTTTTATGGCCGTGCTCCAGCACATGGCGCATTAAATCCAGATATTGTTTCATTTGTTCCCCCGCGCTGGTGTTGCCGGTTTTTTATTGACGAAGACAATCAGGCTAATGCCAGCAATAATCATTGGCAAACATAGCCACTGTCCCATGGTTAAACCTGCTTCGGCCAGCTGACGAAGATGGGCGTCAGGCTCACGGAAAAATTCAACAATAAAACGAAACACGCCATAACCTAACAAAAATACACCACCCAGCGTACCAGTAGCCGGTTTCAGCCGTCGCACTGCAATAATAATAACAAAAAGCAAAATACCCTCTAATGCAACATGATAAAGCTGCGAAGGGTGACGTGGCAACGGGCCGGCATTGGGAAATAATACTGCCCAGGGCACATCTGTGGTGCGGCCCCAAAGTTCGGCGTTAATAAAATTGCCCAGCCGCCCTGCGGCCAGCCCGAGTGGAATTAACGGCGCGACGAAATCACCCAGTGCCAGAAAGCTTTTGCCGTTACGTTTGGCAAACCACAACATCGCCAGTAACACCCCAAGCAGGCCGCCATGAAATGACATACCACCCTGCCAGGTTTTAAACAGATACACCGGATCCGCCAGGAAGTGCTCAAAATTATAAAACAGCACATAGCCAACGCGCCCACCGATAATTACCCCAAGCATGCCAAAAAACAGCAGATCGCTTACCTGCTCTTTACTCCAGCCCGAACCGGCTTTAGCAGCCTGTCGGCTGGCTAACCAATATGCCAGGCCAAACGCGACCGCGTACATCACCCCATACCAGTGAATATTTAACGGGCCATAACCGAATAGTGGTCCAATCGAGACTAAAACGGGATCAATATCCGGGAAGTCAAAATAAGCGCTTGTCATTATTATCCTTACAACACATTTTATTATGTAACATCAACACAATAGTAATTAGCTAGCTGAACACCATTCTGACGGCAACCAGCATCAGAAAAACGCCAAACACCCGTTTTATGGTTAACACGGGCAAGCGCTGGGTCATTGCCGCTCCCAGGGTTGCCGTAAAAACCGATGTCGAAACAATACCAATCAGCGCAGGCAGATAGATAAAGCCAATAAAACCATCAGCCAGCTGATAGCGATGCCAGCCGGCGACAACATACCCCAGGGTACCCAGTACCGCAATAGCAATACCACTGGCTGCGGCACAGCCAATGGCACGACGCATGTCTACCGAAAAGTAATTTAATACAGGCACCACCAGCGCTCCGCCACCGATACCTAGCAGGCCAGAAATAGCACCAAGTACAGCAGCGATACCACCAAGCACCGGTTTACCCGGCAACTGCGCACGGCCCAACACACTGCGGGATCCAAGCATTCTGGCCGCCAGCAAAAATACCGCCACCCCGAAAATAATTCGTAAAGTTGCACCATTAATATGATGCGCCACCAGGCCAACACTGCCGGCTCCGATGCCTGCGCCCAGCATAACCGCACCCGCCAATGACCAACTTACATTATTACGTTTATGATGCGCCCGGATGGACGAGCCGGAGGTAATAATAATGGATGCTAAAGACGTAGCCACCGCTACGACCATAACCTGTTCGATACTCACTATGCCTAATGCCGGCAATAGCACAACCAACACAGGTACTATCACCAGACCACCACCAATACCCAGCAGCCCGGCCAGAAAGCCAGCCAGACACCCTATCAGTGCAGAGATCAGAAATACTGTTAACAAAAGACATCTCGATATAGATACTGCGGCACAGCCAAACTAACCACACCGTCTACCCTATTAAAAAATTAAGCTCTTAACTGGCTAAGCAGCTGTTTATGTTCTAAAAAGCGCTGCACCTGCTGCTTGACCTGCTTAGGCGACTGACAAGCCAGCACCGCTGGCAACATGGTTTCCAGCTCCGAAACGTTTACCCGGCGCAATAACCATTTAATTTTCGCCAGATTACTGTTATTCATGCTGAAACGGCGGTAGCCCATTGCTGCCAGTACCATCACCCCGGCTGGTTCGCCGCCCAGTTCACCACAAATACTGATCGGAAACTGTAACTGCCTGGCCTGAATGGCTAACTGATTTAACGCGCGCAGGACAGAGGGGTGTAATGCATCATACAAGCTGGCTACCCGGGCATTATTGCGGTCAACCGCCAGCAGATATTGGGTTAGATCATTCGTACCCACCGAGCAAAAGTCTACCCTTGCCGCCAGTTCTGGCAACTGATACATAATGGAGGGGACTTCAATCATCACGCCAATTTTCGGTTTTGGTAACGCAATGCCCAGTTCGTCACTCACTTCAAAACTGGCTTGTTTAATTAACCTTATCGCCTCATCAACCTCGGCCAGATCTGAAATCATTGGCAGCAGAATATGCAGGTTATCCAGGTCAATATTTGCTTTTAACATCGCGCGGATTTGCACCAGAAAAATTTCCGGGTGATCAAGGGTCAGTCTGATCCCGCGCCAGCCTAAAAACGGATTTTCTTCGACAATACTGAAATAAGGCAGGGCTTTATCACCGCCAACATCAAGGGTGCGCATCACCACACCTTTGCCGGCATAGCTGCTTAACACCTTACGATATAGCTCTACCTGTTCTTGCTCAGTGGGAAAGCGGTTGCGCATAATAAAGGGAAACTCAGTGCGATACAGACCAACACCATCAGTGTATTCAGCATTACTGGTTTCCAGTTCAATCGCCAGCCCGCAGTTAACCATGAGTTTAAAGGGCTTAGCGCAAGCAGATTGTGATGGTAAGGCAACTTCCTGCTGATAGCGGGCACTTAACGCGGCATCTTCACTGATCAGCCGTTGATACTCAGCACAAATAGCGTCGACCGGCGACAGCAGAATATGGCCTTCATAGCCATCAACAATGACCTGTTGTTGCTGCCAGTGCAGCAAGGGCAGCTCATTAACCCCCATTACGGCCGGAATACCTAATGCCCGGGCCATAATAGCCGCATGAGAATTGACTGAGCCGCGTAGCGAAACAATAGCGACCAACTGCTCACGCGGCACCTCAGCCAGCATCGTCGCAGTAACATTGTCTGCAACCAACACCACCCGTTGCGGCAGTTTTACTTTGCGCTGCTCAGAATCAAGCAGGTTATTTAACACCCGCTGCCCTAAATCACGGATATCCGTGCCGCGTTCCCGCAAATACGGATCATCCATATCGTCAAACTGACGGGCAAACCGCTCAACCACCCGTTTCAGGGCACTTTTGGCACACCAGCCTTCGGCAATCTGTTGTTCGATTTCCTTGCCTAAACTGGCGGCATCCAGCAGTTGATGATAAACATCAAATATGGCTAATGCATCGGCTGGAATATGACCCGCCATCCGCTCTGCCAGCCGGTTAAACTCCGCTTTCGTGATCTTTACCGCACGGTAAAACAGGGCAAGTTCTTTTTCAGGCTCATCTGATTTTTTCAGCGAAATTGCATCAAAATCACTGGCCGGTTGCAGCACATAAGCTTCACCAATAGCCATACCCGGCGCACCAGGCAAGCCAGTTAGCTGGCCTGACTGGGCCATAGCAGAAGGACTTTGACTCGCCGCATCCCGCATTTCGGCATTGGCCAGCACTGACGCTAATTGCGCACCAAGGGTAACCAGAAACGACTCTTCATCTTCGCTAAACACCCGCTCAGCCGACTGCTGGATGGTTAACACCCCCAGAACTTTACGATGATGAATGATTGGACAACCCAGAAATGCAGAAAAGCGATCTTCACTGACTTCCGGCGTTACCCGAAAGCGTGGATGCAGATGGGCCTGGGCAAGATTAATCGGTTCTTCGCGTTGCCCTACCCAGCCAATTAAACCTTCAGAAAAGCCAATAGCCACATTGCCAACCGCTTCCTGATTCAAGCCGTCGGTGGCCATTAACATAAAGTGCTGTTGTTTGTAATCAGCCAGATATACCGAACAACACTCTGTCGCCAGTGCGGTTTTAATGCTGGATACCAGGCCAGCCAGAGCATTGTCTAGAGCAGGCTCCTGGGCCACATCCTGAACAATCCGCCGTAACTGGCTTAGCATAGAAACCTCATTGTACTGTCGGTATTATTACGTTTAATATTTCTTTTTTATATCTCTGCGGGTAAATGGCAAAGCAACCGGGGCAAATTCACGCATGACTTTACGATATACTTCTCGTTTAAAAGCCACCACCTGGCGCACTGGATACCAATAACTGACCCAACGCCAGTTATCAAACTCAGGATGCGACGTTACAGCCAGATTTACATCCTCTTCCCGGCAGGTCAAACGCAGTAAAAACCATTTCTGCTTTTGCCCGATACACACAGGGTTACTGTCTTTGCGAATTAAGCGTTTGGGAAGTTTATAGCGTAGCCAATGTTTGGTCACACTGATAATTTCTACGTCTTCAGGCCGTAAGCCCACTTCCTCATGCAGCTCGCGAAACATGGCTTGTTCAGGTGTTTCACCGTCATCAATGCCACCTTGTGGGTATTGCCAGGAATGCTGGCCATATCTTTTTGCCCAAAACACCTGTCCCTGGGTGTTACAAATCACTATGCCGACATTGGCCCGAAAACCTTCGGCATCGATCACACAAACCTCAAGCGAGTCTATTTTTGCTATAACAAAGATTCTTTCACAAAGTCGCGGTGACAGCAAACGGAATTTCATTAACATCAATGTGCTAACAATATGGCATTTATCCACAACTCCACGCTGCATTTGCCGGATAAATGTGAACTTCTTCACAGACTCTGTGGATAAATCTGTTGTTAAGTTGCGTATGGTCACAAATTAAAAGAAAATGCCGGGCCGGAAATAGCGGCTACCAGCACTCAAAAATATTGAAATACAAGACGTTATGATTATTGGCCTACCAATACCACACCTTCTCCTCTGTGCATAAGTTGGTTTGCTGCGTTTTTAAGCAGCGTCAGTAGCAGAAAAGTGTTAGGGTTATTTGTGCCCTTGTTGGCTAACTTTTTTGCAGAATATGACACCAGATAACCCGCTAACCGCAGAGCAACTTATTCAACGCTGTCAGGCCATCTCAGGATTGACCCTGGGCCAGTTAGCAGCGCAGTTGCAGCTTAACGTGCCGCTAAACTTAAATCGGGATAAAGGCTGGGTAGGCCAGCTACTGGAAAAGGCGTTAGGGGCGACTGCAGGCTCTCAGGCATTACCCGACTTTCCGGATCTGGGTATCGAATTAAAAACCCTGCCCATTGACCAATTTGGCAAACCCCTTGAAAGCACGTACGTTTGCGTTGCACCACTGACCGGTGTTACCCATCAGCGCTGGCACCAATCCTGGATCTGTCAAAAGCTGCAGCAGGTACTTTGGGTGCCCATTCTGGCTGAACGGCAGATCCCTATTGCCGATAGGGTCATAGGTTCAGCCTTTTTATGGCGGCCATCTGCCAGTGAACAGCAGGCGTTACAACAGGATTGGGAAGAGCTGATGGAATTAATTACACTGGGTGGTATTGAGCATATTCGCGGCGCGCACGGCAAAGTACTGCAATTGAGACCCAAAGCAGCAGACAGCAAAGCACTGACTGCCGCTATTGGTGCTGACGGTGAACCCATCCAAACGTTACCGCGGGGCTTTTATCTTAAAGCCAGTTTTACCGCTGCAATTTTACAACGGCAATTTGGCATTAGTTAATCCTGATACCGCTGCATGATTTGCTGATAGCTGCCATTGGCTTTAATCGCCGCTAAACCACGGTTAAACTCAGCAACACGTTGCTCTTCAACCGACGCTTTGCTGAACATGACATAAACATCATTATTGCCCAGCGAGATTTGATGCGGTTTAATCAGTTTATCCAGGCCTTTGCGACGCAATATCGAGGCGGCAACAAAACTGTCTTCTAAAAAGCCATCTATTTCTTCATCAAGCAGCCGGGCCATATTCATTTCACTGATAATAGCGCCAACAAATTGCGGCCGGTACTCGGCTGAGGCATATAACTCAGCCAGTTCATCACCGTAGTAATACTCGTTAACAATGCCCAGCTTTTTGCCGGCAGCCACAAAACTTTTAATATCCGTCAAATCAGAACCGGCGTCTTCAGCGCGAACAAACAACGAAAACTGCTCCTGGCGATAAGGTTCAGAAAAATAAGCAAATTGCTGGCGATCTTCAGTTATCGATGCTCCAAGCACAAAATCTATCTCGCCTTCTTTTAGCAGATTAAGTAATTCGACCCAACTACCCTGCACAATGTTAAGTTCACATTGCATATCGGCAGCAACCGCTCTTACCAGTTCAACATCCAGTCCGGTAACGGTATTCCCCACGGTCATATACTGGTAGGGCTCCCAGGCATCAAACCCCATGGTAAGTGAGCATTGAGGGGAGACGGCTGACATGCGTTGCGGTGCGGGCTCCGATGCTGTTGCATCATTAGTTTCCATAGCGGTGTTTGATTCAGTTGCCGGTTCGCACGACGTCAATAGCAAAAACGACATTAAGCACAGTAAAAGCTTGATAGACTTCATAATTCACCTCAGGGCGTTATGATATTAGTACAAGCTTAGTGCAAGATTTGTTTTTTGCGCAGCTGCCAAGCCACTTATTGCGGTATTTTTGCTGCGTCGTCGTTTTTTACTTTTGGGGGCATTCTCAACAAAACATGCCATAGCGATTGCTGGCGTGACGGCTGACGGGCGTCGCGCCACATCCTGCGCCATTCATAGAATGTAATGCTCAGTGGATTGGTAGATTGAAAATCTTCGGTAATACCATAGCGACAAGGCTCATCAGTTTGCTCAGCGACAAAAGTACCAAATAGTTTGTCCCAAATGATTAAAACGCCGGCGAAGTTCCGGTCAATATAACGCGGATTGCAGGCATGGTGCACCCGATGATGCGACGGCGTATTAAACACTTTTTCAACTAGCCCCAGTTTACCGATAGCCTGAGTGTGCACAAAAAACTGAAACGCCAAATTCAGTGCAACTACCGCAAAAACCAGTACTGGGTCGTAACCGAATATGATCATAGGCAGCCAGAACAACCACATGCCAGACAAGGGATATGTCAGGCTTTGCCGAAACGCAGTGCTGAAATTCATTAGCCGCGAACTGTGATGCGCAACATGTGAAGCCCACAACCAGCGAATATGGTGCGAGCCCCGATGAAACCAGTAATACAGAAAATCCTGCAGAATAAAGGCCAGCAGCAGATTTAAGGTCGTCAGCTCAATATCAAACAGACGGTATTGATGCAGCCAGTAAAAAAAGGGCATCAGCAGAAGCAGCGCCAGCATATCAGCGCCCTGATGCAGCAACGCCAGTGCGGCATTTGCCAGGGTGTCGCGCCAGTGATACCAGTTCTGGCGCCGGATCACGGCATAGCGCCACTCCAGCAAAACACAGATTAAAAACACCGGGCTCAGCAACAATAAAATTAATTCAACGGGTGGCATTACTATTCGCTGTTAGAAGAACTGACAACAAATAGTACGTTAATCCAGCTCATCAGTACAAGCCGCGATTGTGCTTTGCGGGCGGTTAGCGCACAGCGCACTGATCAAACGTTGGATCGCCGGCGTGTCGGCATCTGCCTGGCGACAGCACAGATACATTGGCCGCCACAGACCGTTACGTGACAAAGCCAGACTGGCTATCAGCCCCTGCTGTAAATACGGTTGGGCCATCCAGTCAGGCAAAACGGCTACCCCCTGATTGGCCGCAACCAGCTGCAGGATCTGGCTGGCCTGGCTTATTTGACGTTGCCGGCCCTGAAATGGTACGCCTGCCAGAAAAAACCGGAAAACGTCTTGTCGTGCCTGCGGCAACGGATAGCCCAGCAAGGTCTGCTGCTGCAAATCTGCAGGTTCCAGCCAGTTTTTTATCGCCAGTGGGTGCTCCGGGCTTAAAAGTGCCCGCAACTGCATGCTAAACAGTGGCTGATAGCTGATGCCCGGCTCAGACCGTTTATCGGAAGTCAGGACCACATCCAGCTCCCCTTGCAGCAGCTTTTCTACCGCCTGATGCTCAATTTCGGCCACCCACTCTATCTCATCACCTGGTGGCTGGCTGGCAAACACCTTAACAGCCGGCATTAGCCAATGAAAACATGCGTGACACTCAACGCACAGTCTCAGCAATTGAGCCTTACCTGCTGCCGGCTTTAGTTTTGCATTTAATGACTGAATTTCTGGCAGCACTTTAGCAGCGGTGTTTAACAGTAAACGACCACTGGCGGTAAACACTACTGGTTGGCTTTTACGGACAAACAATGGTTGCCCCAGCCGCAGCTCCAATTGTGCCAGCTGATGCGACAATGCCGACTGGGTTATGCATAACAGCTCGGCAGCACGTTGCACGCTGCCTTTATCAGCAATTGCCTGCACCGCTTTTAAATGCTTAATTTCAATCATTATGAAGTTTCTTCATATGCCGCCCGCCATTTTTTCATTTGTCAGTAACAGCATAATCACAAACAATGGACATGTCGACACCCAGACGTCTAAAAGGAAAATATTATGCTGACACACAATTTAGGGTTTCCCCGTATCGGTCGTAAACGTGAGTTAAAACACGCATTAGAAGCTTACTGGCAGGGCGAGCTAAGCCTTCAACAATTACTCGAAACCGGCAGCAATTTGCGTAAACAAAATTGGCAGCTGCAAACAGACTCAGGTATTGACCTGGTGCCGGTAGGCGATTTTGCCTGGTATGATCATGTACTGGCAACGTCTTTGCTACTTGGCGTCGTGCCAGAACGTCATCGCAATGATGATAATGGGTCAGACATCAATACCTTGTTTAGGATTGCCCGTGGCCGGGCGCCGAAGGGCAAGCCAGCTGCAGCCAGTGACATGACCAAATGGTTTAATACTAACTATCATTATATCGTGCCAGAATTTGCTGAAAACCAGCTGTTCCAGCTGACCGATAACTTCTGGTTCGAACAGATTGTTGAAGCTCAGCATGCAGGTATTAATGTAAAACCAGTACTGCTTGGGCCGCTTAGCTATTTGTATTTAGGTAAAAGTGTCGCCGGCCAGGACAAGTTAGCCCTGTTGCCCCAGTTGCTGGCGGCATATCAGCAGATTTTTGATAAACTTAACAGCCTCGGGGTTAGCTGGCTGCAAATTGACGAACCTATTCTGGTGCTTGAGCTGGAAGACGACTGGCTGAAAGCACTGGTCGTCGCTTATCAGCAGCTGGATAAAGGCCGGTTGAAATTGCTGCTGGCAACCTACTTTGGTGATATTTCCCACCAGTTGGCAACGCTGTGCACACTGCCGTTAGATGGCGTGCATCTTGATCTGGTTGCTGACCACAGCGATATCGACGCCCTGCATCAGCGGCTACCAGCAACCTGGGTGCTGTCTGCCGGCGTTATTAATGGCAGAAATGTCTGGCGCAGTGACTTAAGCGCACTGTACCAGCAGTTGCAGCCGGTATATCAGCAACGGGGTGACAAACTCTGGCTGGCGCCGTCCTGCTCGTTACTGCACAGCCCGGTCGATCTGGAACAGGAAACGGCTTTAGATAGTGAGTGCCGAAGCTGGTTTGCTTTTGCTAAACAAAAGTGCCAGGAGCTAACCTTACTAAAACAAGCCCTGATAACCGCTGACCTTGCTGCGATAAGCCTATATAGCCAACCGGTGCAGGCAAGAGCTGAATCAGCCCGGGTGCATAACCCGGCAGTGCAACTGGCCGTAGCAACGCTCCGCAGGCAGTCCGCGAGTCGCAACGATAAATTCGCTGTGCGCCAGCAGGCACAGCGGCAACACTTTAAATTGCCACTGCTGCCAACGACAACGATAGGATCTTTTCCGCAAACAGCAGAGATCCGCCAATGCCGGCTGGCTGTCAAAACCGGTAAGATTGATGCCGGGCAATATCAGCAACAAATACAACAGCACATTCAGCTGGCTATCGCCGAACAGGAGCAGATTGGACTGGATGTTCTGGTGCACGGCGAGGCAGAGCGTAACGATATGGTGGAGTATTTTGGCGAATTGCTGGACGGCATCGTGTTTAGTCAGTTTGGCTGGGTACAGAGCTATGGCTCACGCTGCGTCAAACCGCCGATTATTATTGGCGATATCAGCCGGCCACAGCCGATGACCGTAGAGTGGAGCCGCTATGCCCAGTCCCTTACCAGCAAACCGGTCAAAGGCATGCTAACCGGCCCGGTAACCCTCTTGGGTTGGTCGTTTCCCCGGGTTGATATCAGCCGTAAAGACATTGCCCTGCAGTTTAGTCTGGCACTGGCGGCAGAAGTGCGGGATCTGGAACAAGCAGGTATTGAAATCATTCAGATTGACGAGCCGGCTTTTCGTGAGGGGCTGCCACTTAAGCACAGTCAGTGGCAGGAATACCTGGATTGGGCGGTTACCGCATTTAAATACTGCAATAGCGAAGTGCGGGCCACCACTCAAATTCACACCCATATGTGTTACAGCGAGTTTAATGACATTATCACGGCGATTGCGGCACTGGATGCCGATGTCATCACCATAGAAACTTCCCGTTCTAATATGGATTTACTCAGTGCCTTTGAACACTTTGCCTATCCAAATGAAATTGGCCCTGGTGTTTACGATATTCACTCGCCAAACATTCCTACAGTAAGCTGGATAAAGCAGCTTATTCAGACGGCGGCGAGTAAAATTCCGGCACAACGGCTATGGGTTAATCCCGACTGCGGGCTTAAAACCCGCGACTGGAACGAAACCCGTGTAGCACTGACCAATATGGTGAAAGCCTGCAAGGAATTACGCAGCGAAATATTGTAACGGACGGGAGTATTGATATCAGCACGGCCAGAATGCAGGTTCGCTAACTGGCCGTTGCTGTTGATGGTTTAGCGAACCGGAAGCTCGAAGCTGTCGAACATCCGGTCTATTTCTTCCTGATTACGCAGCAGGTTCGCCCGCTCAACCACATCTTTGGTCAAATGCGGAGCGAAGCGCTCGATAAAGTCATACATATAGGTTCGTAAAAACGCGCCTTTTCTAAAACCAATTTTGGTTGTAGAAGCTTCAAATAAATGGCTGGCATCTAATGCAACCAAGTCTTTATCAAGTTGTGGGTCAATCGCCATCGAGGCAATCACCCCGACTCCCAGACCAAGCCTGACATAGGTTTTCAATACATCGGCATCCGTTGCCGTAAACACAATTCGTGGTTCAAGCCCTTTGGCGGCAAATGCACGGTCCAGTTCTGAACGGCCGGTAAAGCCAAAGACATAGGTTACGATGGGATGCTGTGCGACGTCTTCTACGGCAATTTTACGGCCTAACTGCGCCAGCGGGTGGTCCTGGCGCACAATAACACTGCGGTTCCAGTGATAGCAGGGCAACATGACTAAATCGCCGTATAAATGCAATGCTTCGGTGGCAATGGCAAAATCGGCCTCCCCCCGGGAAGCCGCCTCGGATATTTGCTGCGGCGAGCCCTGATGCATATGTAACGATACTTTGGGGTATTTTTTCATAAAGCCACTGATCACCGCAGGTAACGCATAGCGGGCCTGAGTATGAGTTGTCGCAATATTAAGTTTACCCTGATCAGGCAACGTATGCTCTTTGGCGACCGCTTTAATACTTTCCACTTTTGCCAAAATTTGCTGAGCAATTTCAATTACATCGCGTCCAGCAGGCGTAACATGAGTCAAATGCTTACCGCTACGGCCAAATACCTGAATACCTAATTCGTCTTCCAGCATCCGAACCTGTTTACTGATACCGGGTTGCGAGGTATAAAGACTTTCTGCCGTTGCCGACACATTTAAGTTATGGTTAAGCACCTCAACAATGTAACGCAATTGCTGTAATTTCATCTGCCCTGTTCCGGTAAAGAATGATCACTGCTCAATATACCTGTCTTGGCAGATATTCCAACTTATTTTTATAAGTAGCAATGCTATAACTATTAGTAGTAAAAAACGTGTAACAACTGGCAAACAAGCGTTAATGTCAATTTTTTGGAGCCTCTATGCCTGCTGCACCTGCTATCGATTTTGCCACCGTGCTGGCTTGTAGTGTCCATGATATGAAAAACTCATTGTGCATGCTGATCCAGTCTGCTGAACTGGTTCAGGCAGAAAGCGATCAACTTTCCGGTGACTCCAGGGAAGAGTTAGCACGCTTGAACTACGAAGCTAACCGGTTAAATTCTAACCTACTGCAACTGTTATCGCTGTACCGGTTGGAGCGGGAACAATTACCGATTCAGGTTGATCAACATTATATCGCGGAAATATTTGAAGAGCTGGTCTTAAAAAACCAGTATTTTGCGTCGCAACGCGGTATTGAGGTTATTGTCCGGGTGGATGAAAATTTATGCTGGTACTTCGACCGGGATCTGATCATCAATGTCCTGAATGATGCGATGGCTAATGCATTGCGCTACAGCAACGGTCGTATTGAGCTCTCTGCGAAACTATCAGCGGACAATTTACTGATGACGGTCGCTGATGATGGCCCGGGCTTTCCAGACTTTATGCTAAAAAACGCTAACCCTGATATGAACAAACTGGATTTACGACATGGCCACACTGGCCTTGGTATATTTTTTGCTAAGTTAATTGCACAGGCTCACCGTAATAAAAAACTGCAGGGTCAGGTAGTATTGCATAATGGCGGGCACCTGAAAGGCGGAACATTCAGCATACAGTTACCGTGACGTGCAGAAAACTGTTCATTGCCGTAAATTCAGATTACTATAATTTAAAACGCGAATTTAAAACGCGAAATCGGTCAGAGGTTTGCATGCTGTTACCTATTATCATCTCGCTAATTGTAGCTCTGGTGATTATCGCTGTCATTGTCAATGTGGTGCAACAACACAAACAACGGATAGCCGCTCTGAAACGCACAGAATTTACTAAATTGCGTCATTTACTGGATGATACCGAAGAAATGCTGGTCAATACCGCCAATGTGCCTTTCACACCTGCTATTGCCAATATGCTGTTAAAGCGCATTGCCTTTGCATTGCGCGCCATGGTTGAACTGGATCCCACCATTAAAGATTTAAAACAACGGCTGCAAGAAACCGAGAATCGTTTAAAAGAACCGGTAAACCCTGATGCGGCCAGCAGCGATACAGTGACTTTACCTGACAACGATCAACAGCTTATTGGTTTAATTCGTGGTATTAAAAAATTGCGGAACACCCTGCGCAGTGAGCATGCCCGAGGCAATATTGATACCTCAGCAGTAATAGCTGAAGACAAACGTCTTGAAATACTGCAATTACGGATCAATGTTGAGAGCCAGATGAAAAGAGGAAATCAGGCCCGCAGCAACAATATGCTGGGTTCAGCCCGCCAATATTATGAAAAAGCGCTGACAGCGCTAACTAATACTAATCATCAGGATGACTATGTTGTCAGTCGTAAAGCTGAAATTGTACAAACTCTTGAAGATATTGCCACCGAACTCAAAGCTGGCAACTTAAGAGACCGTGAGAAAAAAGAAGAAAAAGAAAACAAAGATATCGACGAACTGTTTGCACCGAAACGCAAATGGTGATGTAAAAAATGGCACCCAGAGGTGCCATTTTTATTAGAACTTTTTTAAAGAACTTTAACTGATTATTTTGCAGCCGGTTTATCTTTGGTTGTAATCACCCACTTACCATTCTCAAACCAGGCCGCCCAGCCGGTGGCTTTACCGTCCTTCTCTGTCATCACATATTGCTGTTTGGTTTTGCGGCTCCAGCGAACAATACTGGGGTTGCCCTCTTTGTCTTTAACAGGCGCATCTGCCAGGTAATAAAACTTAGCTGAGATGCGGTCACGGTAGGTTCTCAACTCGCTGACTAACGGCGCTCTTGTTTCCCGTGACTTGGGAAAGGTTGCCGCCGCCAAAAACAAGCCCGCGGCACCATCACGTAACACAAAATAAGTGTCTGACTTTTCGCATTTTAATTCTGGCAAATGAACCGGATCTTCTTTTGGAGGTGCTGCTTCACCACTGCGCAACAGTTTCCGGGTATTTTTGCATTCACTATTCGTACAGCCGAAATACTTCCCAAAACGCCCCGATTTCAACTGCATATCGCTGCCACACTTGTCACACTCAATCAGTGGGCCATCGTACCCTTTAATTTTAAAGGTACCCGCTTCTAGCTCATAACCGTCACATTGCGGGTTGCTGCCGCAAACATGTAACTTACGTTGTTCATCAATCAAATAGCTGTCCATCGCCGTACCGCATTTACTACAGCGTTTTTTCTGGCGTAGCGCTTCTGTTTCCAGCTCTTCTTCGTCTTCAACTTTTACCGCTTCATCACCAGGTAACAAATTCAGAGTCGTCGTGCAACGCTCTTTCGGTGGCAGATTATAACCTGAACATCCTAAAAACACCCCGGTTGATGCAGTACGAATGCCCATAGGACGGCCGCAACTTGGACAGGCAATATCAGTTAGCACAAACTGATTGGCCCTCATCCCACCTTGCTCAGGATCATTTTCTGCTGTTTTCAGTTTCTGATAAAAGTCACCATAAAAATTGTCCAGCTCTTTGCGCCATTGCGCGTGGCCGTTGGCAATATCATCCAGTTTCAGCTCCATGTTGGCAGTGAAATCGTAATTCATCAGATCGTCAAAGTTCTCGACTAACCGGTCGGTAACAATCTCGCCCATTTTTTCAGCGTAAAAACGCTTGTTTTCAACCCGGACATAGCCGCGATCCTGAATAGTTGAAATGATAGAGGCATACGTCGATGGCCGGCCTATACCCCGTTTTTCTAACTCTTTAACCAAACTGGCCTCACTAAACCGCGCCGCAGGCTTGGTAAAATGCTGGGCACTGTTGAGTTGTTCAAGCTGCAGCACGTCACCAGGCTTAACGTCGGGTAGCAGGCTATCCTCTTCGTCTTTACGTTTTACGGCTGGCTGTACTTTTGTCCAACCGTCAAAACGCAAGACGCGGCCTTTAGCTTTTAATTCAAAATCAACAGCCTGCACTATGATATTGGTCACATCATACTGTGCCGGCGGCATCTGGCAAGCAACAAACTGGCGCCAGATTAATTCGTATAATTTGCGGGCATCTGCTTCCATTTCACCCAGACTGCTGGCCAGTACATTGACATCAGACGGCCGTATAGCTTCATGCGCTTCCTGAGCATTAGCCTTGCTACCATAACTTAGCGGGTTCTCTGGCAGGTACTTTTTACCAAACTGAGCCGCGATATAATCACGGCAGGCACCAACCGCATCGGCACTTAAGTTGGTCGAGTCGGTCCGCATATAGGTAATGTGACCCGCTTCGTACAAACGCTGAGCAAGCATCATTGTTTTCTTAACGCCATAACCCATGCGGGTACTGGCAGCCTGTTGCAACGTTGAGGTAATAAATGGCGCTTGCGGCTTACTGCTGCTGGGCTTATCTTCCCGCTCCAACACCTTGTATTCAGCTTTGTTAAGCGCCGCCAGAGCGACGTCCGTCTGTGCTTTATTAACCGGTTTAAACGCTTTACCCTGGTGTTTCGTAACATCCAGCACTAACGCTTGCTTAGCCACGGTTTGCGTATCAGCTGCTATTGTCCAATACTCTTCGGGCACAAAGGCTTTAATTTCACGCTCTCGTTCTACTACCAGGCGCACCGCCACAGACTGCACCCGTCCCGCAGATAAACCACGGGCGACTTTTTTCCATAGCAGTGGCGAAACCATAAAACCGACGACCCGGTCCAGAAACCGGCGCGCTTGCTGGGCATTTACCCGGTCAACATTGACTTCGCCCGGTTCTTCAAACGCGCTCTGAATAGCATTTTTGGTAATTTCGTTAAACACTACCCGTTTAAAACGCTCTGGCCCGCCACCGATAATTTGCTGTAAGTGCCAGGCAATCGCTTCTCCCTCGCGGTCCAAATCCGTTGCCAGATAAATGGTATCCGCTTTGTCAGCAAGCGCTTTAAGCTCCTTCACCACTTTTTCTTTACCAGGCAGGATCTCGTAACGGGCTTTCCAGCCATGCGCCGGGTCAATGCCCATCCGATCAACCAGGGCTTTATAATCTTTCTCTTCCTTGCTCAGGCTTTTGTCGGTACTGCGGGCTTTATCTTTGCTACTGCTTGTTGGCAGATCGCGGATATGGCCGACACTCGATTTCACAACATAATCGTTGCCTAAGTATTTGTTTATTGTCTTTGCTTTTGCCGGTGATTCTACTATTACCAGTGATTTCGCCATCTTAAAACCTGAATTCCCTAACTGTGGCTGCCTTTTGGCTGCCCTTTTTTAACATATATCCGCAAACCGCAGTTGTGACAAGTGAATAAACTCATTATTATGCAATCCGGGCTATTTTACAGGCCCAGCGGCTATTTGATAGCCAACTCCTAAATGAAGCATAAAAAACATAAGCGGCCGCAATAATAATAAAAACAGTGCCCCTTCCAACAGAAGGATATAAAGCAAAAATGAAGTACTTTGAAGCAAATTTCGATGGTCTGGTAGGACCAACCCATAACTACGCCGGCTTATCTGTCGGCAATGTCGCCTCTCTGTCTAACGCTAACAACACTTCCAGTCCAAAACAAGCTGCGAAGCAAGGTTTGCAGAAAATGAAAGCCCTGCACGACTTAGGTATGGTGCAAGGGGTATTAGCGCCGCAAGAGCGCCCTGATGTATACACCTTACGCCGGCTTGGTTTTACCGGTTCAGACGGTGATATTATTGCCAAAGCGGCAAAGCAGGCACCGGCGGTATTTCGTGCAGTTTGCTCAGCATCCAGTATGTGGACGGCCAACGCGGCGACCATATCACCCAGTGCTGATACCCATGACCACAAAGTGCATTTTACCCCGGCAAATTTGACCAACAAATTTCACCGCTCACTGGAACCTCAGACTACCGGCCGAATATTACAGGCAATGTTTGCTGATCCGGCACACTTTGCTCATCATCAGCATTTACCTGACAACGACCATTTTGGCGATGAAGGCGCGGCGAATCATACCAGATTATGCAGCGACTACGGCACCAAAGGGATTGAGCTGTTCGTATTTGGTCGTTATGCCTTCGACCAGACGAAAGCCGCCCCAAAACGTTTCCCGGCACGCCATACATTGGAAGCGTGCGAGGCTGTAGCGCGTTTACATGGTTTAAGTGATACAAACGTAGTCTACATGCAACAAAACCCTGATGTGATTGATCAGGGCGTGTTTCATAACGATGTCATTGCTGTCGGTAACCAGAATGTGCTGTTTTATCATCAGCAAGCCTTTGTTGATACCCAAAACAAGCTGAATGAACTAAAACGTAAGTTTGGCGATGACAGCGAGTTATTTCTGATTGAAGTTAACGACAATGAAGTATCGGTACAGGAAGCCATTAAGACGTACCTGTTTAATACCCAGGTAATTACTCTGGCAAATGGTGAAATGGCGATTATTGCCCCGACGGAATGTCAGGACAACCCGGCGGTTAACCGTTATCTGGCCGGGCTAACTGGCCGCGGCACACCGATTAAACATGTCCATTACTATGATGTAAAACAAAGCATGCGTAATGGCGGCGGCCCGGCTTGCTTGCGTTTACGCGTTGCATTAAGTGAACAGGAACGCCAGGCAGTGAATCCGCATGTGCTGATGAATGACACACTGTTTAATACCCTTAACAGCTGGGTAGACAAACATTACCGCGACCAGATATCAGAAGCAGACTTGGCCGATCCGCAGCTGCTGACCGAATCACGGACAGCACTGGATGAATTAACCCGGATATTAAATTTAGGCCCGGTTTATCAGTTCCAGCGTTAAGTGTTTAATAAACAGCCAATAAAAAAGGGAGCTTGATAAGCTCCCTTTTTACTATCTAACGATTAATCCGCATTCGAACAATTCTGCACAACTCCAAATGGGTTGCTTGTTGGTTGCGAGGTTTCTGTTGTTAAATCATCAGCAGCTGTCGGCAGTGAATACTCTCTGAAACTGATGTTCTCAGTACCCGATGCAAAACCGGATACCTGTAAACGAACATCCAACCAACTACCTGCGTCTTGCGGATACTCAATCTCAAAAGATGCTATACCATTAGCGTCTGAAGTTACAGAGCCTGGCACAACCACAAAGTTGCCTGGAGTTAACAGACCATCACTGTTGATGTCTTCACCAGAACCAGGGATAACATCTCCATCGTCATTAAAATCGATATCTAAAATACCATTAAAATTAGCGTCTTCAGAGTCACACTTTATTGGTGAGCTAATGGTCGCTGGAGACCCTGATGTCGTCCAATTTTTAAAGGCCGCAGGTGCCTCAGGAGACTTAACCCAATAACCTTTTCGATAATTAATTGAGACAACAGCAACATTCAATTGTTGGCTGGCTACAGCATTACCCGAGCTATCAGTCACAATTATTGAAAACTCTTTAGCATAAGTGCTAGCACTTGGTTTAGTAATCACATTACCTGTACCAAAGCGGAAAAACAGCGTTCTCTGACCAACAGCAATATCTGTTGTATCAAATACCTGGTTCTTTTCTTGTAAACTCGCTTTAATAAGCAGGTTTTCGCCGTTTATGCCACCGCCGGTGGTTGAATCAGCAGTAAATACTGTAGATGCCACTCCTTGCGAATTGGTTATTGCTGTACCGGTACTAATTGTACCACCAGCAGCATTATCTAACGAAAATACTACTGTTTGGTTTTTCACTGGATTATTGCTGGCATCACGCACTATCGCCCGAATGGCACTAGACTCACCGACACCGACCTGTGTCGGGAAAGCCTGAGCTTCGACTTGAACTGGATCAACCGCAATAAACTCAACAATCTTTTTAGCACTAACAGCATTATCACCACCTACTGCACTAATAGATGCTAACCCCGCAAACTGCGAGCGAATAAAAGCACTCGCTAAACCATCAACCTCAGTAACATCTTCGCTTGTAACGAGCCCATTAAAATTAGGCTCTTCGTCTTCATTTTCAGGTGAATTAGCCATTTCACCACGGGTAATACTAAATATAACGTCCTCACCAACGTTTGCTACTCCATTCATTTTCCACTCAACTTGAATTTCCTGAGCACTGTTTAACGGCACTTCTTGTACCGGGTCACCGTCAAGTAAACCATCAGCATTTGTCATTGCTAAAAACGAAAACTCGTCTGCACTGATATTAATGGTTGTACTGTTTGTTACACCTAATGCGGTAACAGTCAGCGTGTCGGTGCCGCTTGTAGTGGCGGTATAAGTCAAACTGGCTTTACCCGCGCTACCGGCAGTAACCGGGCTGGTATCACTGAGTGTGTTCCCTAACGCCGAAGATACTTCAATCACAGTACCCTGAATACCAATGCCATTTGCATCAGTAAGAAACAAATCGATATTTGACGTATCGGCCAGCACTACAGAATTTGGCGCAGCAATTTCGATAGTCGTACCAATAACAGCTACCGTCAACTGCGACGTTTGCTGCTGTACCCTTGCTGTTACCATAACATCACGATTACTCTTGTTGGTCTGCGATGTAAGTGTTGCTTTGGCGACACCGTTTTCACCTGTAACACTATCAATCTGCACTAATTCGCCGGAGTCTGCCGAAAAGGTAACAGGTACATTCGGTAAAACAACATTGTTCGAATCACGAACCAACGCTGTAAGTTCTACTTTGCTGGACGCACCGGTGCCTAACTGCAATGTATCGGCAATAAGCGCAACAGAACCAACTGTCACGTCAACATCACCGCCGCCGTCACCGGCAGAATTAAATACCACCGTTGCGCTAGCTTCGCCAAAGGTCGCTGTTACCTGGCCTGCACCAGAGCGGTTACCCACGTTCAGTGGAATTGTTGCCACCCCATCAGCATTGGTTGATGAAGAACCTGAATCGTTACCCAGCGTAGCAAGCCCGTCGCCGGACACTTCAAAACTTATCAGCTGGTTGGCCACGTTGCCGCTATTTGTCGCCGTTAAAGTTGCAGTGACAACTAACGGTGTGTCCTGGGACAGAGCGTTTGACTCAGCTCCGGCAGCATTAGTTAAAGTAAGGGCAAGGGTATACACCGGAGTAGTACCACCGGTACCACCACCATCGCCACCACCCAA
Organism: uncultured Chromatiaceae bacterium; assembly: GCA_963975465.1. GTDB lineage: Bacteria > Pseudomonadota > Gammaproteobacteria > Enterobacterales > Alteromonadaceae > Alishewanella. The sequence goes on along the minus strand of CAXBHB010000001.1, from coordinate 99,337 downwards.
GGTACCGCCGCCACCGCATGCGGCCAGCGACATAATCATTAATGCAACAAGTAGTTGCCGGATGTTTTGCATGAAAACTCTCCCTAGCTGTTTTTTATATATAGTTTTTGTTAATTGCATCTTAAACCATTAATTATCACTACGTCACAGCAATTTTCAAAAAAATTTTTCTCTGCCCTGCCCAATCCGGCAACAAACTGATAGTCTTAGCCATATTCAGCACTGAAATATAACAAAAACAATGAGCAATAATAAAAAACTCGGACTAACCGCCCGCATCGTTATCGGCATGGCTGCCGGCATGCTAACCGGCTTCATTTTTAAAGGAATTCTGTCCGGCCAGGCTGAACGCGAACTCATTCTGTTTGGCATGTCACTGCCGTTAAAAGCTTTTTTTATCGATGGCATCTTTCACGTAGGTGGTGAAGTTTTCATTGCCAGCCTGAAAATGCTGGTCGTACCACTAGTGTTTGTTTCATTGGTCTGTGGCACCTGTTCATTATCTGACACCTCAACGCTTGGCAGACTCGGCGGAAAAACGATTGGCCTGTATTTAGTAACGACAGCGATTGCCATTAGTCTGGCGATGACTGCCGCTTTGCTGGTTGCTCCCGGTAAAGGCGTTGAACGTCAATCTGATGCAAGTTTTGACGTCTCTGAGGCCCCGTCACTGGCCCAGGTATTTATTGATATTTTCCCAAGTAACCCCTTTGCATCGATGGCTCAGGGAAATATGCTTCAGGTTATTGTTTTTGCAGTTTTATTTGGTCTTGCAATGGCATTAAGCGGCAAAGCAGGAGAACGGTTAACAGCGGTGTTCAATGACTTAAGTGAGGTCATAATGAAGCTGGTCACTATTTTAATGAACCTGGCACCTTATGGGGTGTTTTTCCTGATGGCAAAATTATTCACTACCCTGGGTTTTGAAACCATCATCAGCCTGGCCAAGTATTTTGGCGTGGTGCTGACGGTACTCATATTCCATGGTCTGGTCAGTTACAGTGTCATTCTTAAGTTATTAACCGGCTTAAACCCATTAATATTTTTACGTAAAATGCGGGATGCCGCCCTATTTGGTTTCAGTACCTCCAGCAGCAACGCGACAATGCCGGTTACCATGGAAACCGTCACCAAAAAACTGGGCGTAAAAAATAGCGTGGCTTCTTTTACTGTGCCACTGGGTGCCACCATTAACATGGACGGCACGGCTATTATGCAAGGCGTAGCAACCGTATTTATTGCGCAGGTATATTTAGTTGATTTGACTATCGCTGATTACCTGATGGTGATCCTGACTGCGACGCTGGCATCAATTGGAACGGCTGGTGTACCGGGTGTTGGTTTGATAATGCTGGCGATGGTGCTGCAGCAGGTAGGCTTACCGGTTGAAGGCATTGCGCTAATCATTGGTGTGGACCGCTTATTGGATATGACCCGCACTGCAGTCAATGTCACCGGTGATGCTATGGTGTCTTGTATTGTGGGTAAAAGCGAAAAGCAATTTGACTCAGCCGTTTTTAATGATGCTAATGCCGGCACCAAAGACGAGAATGTCGACTTTCATCATTTGCGCTAATCCATTTCTTCCTTCGTAACATTTAACCCATTAACAGAAAAACAGGCGGCGATGCCTGTTTTTCTGTTGTAACCCCCCGCCAATCATCGCGCTGATTGAGTCTGCATCAGCTTTTGCCACCAAAGTGACAGTACGTTTGCCGAGCCCATACCTACTTTTTCGGCCAGTCCTTTTTTCAACCGATAAGCGACTTTATATACCCGGTGGTTTGACATTTTACTCATCAGATAGTCGTCACTGGTCTGAATATGGTCAACTAATTGCAGCGCAAGTGCCTGATAACCAAACCAGTGCTCTCCGGTAGCAACCCGTGTGATATCCAGCTGCGGCCGGTGTTGCTGCACAAAGGTTTTGAACAGACCATGGGTCTCTTCCAGCTCCTGCTGGAATTTATCTCGTCCTTTGTCACTATTTTCACCAAACAAGGTTACCGTTCGTTTAAATTCACCAGCGGTAAATTGTTCAAAATCAATGTGATTCTTCTGCAAAAGTTTATGAAAATTTGGCAATTGGGCAATAACGCCAATAGAGCCAATAATCGCAAAGGGTGCCGCCAGAATTTTGCTGCCGATACAAGCCATCATATAACCGCCGCTGGCCGCCACTTTGTCTACGGCGACGGTGAGGGTAATACCTTGCTGGCGGATCCTGTCCAGTTGCGATGCTGCCAACCCATAGCCATGCACAACGCCACCGCCACTTTCCAGACGCAGTAGCACTTCGTCCTGCGGCGTGGCAACGGCCAGCAATGCAGATACTTCTTCACGTAGCGACTCAGTCTCACGTGCGTCCATTGAACCGTTAAAATCAACAACGAAAACGCAAGGTAACTCCGGCTGTTGCTTTTGAGTTTTTTGTTGGTTCTTTTGCCAGCTTTTAAACGCTTTCTTATCCAGCAGTCTCTGCTGTAACTCGGTAGTTTGCTGTTGGTAGTGTTTACTCAAATCAGTAAATTCCAGCTCCCCCTTTTTGGTCCGTGGCCGGTGATTTGCGCTTAGCACGATGCCAACTACTAATGCGATGGCAATGACTATGGTCGCCGCCTTCGCTAAAAACATGCCGTACTCCAGTAAAAATGCCAAAATAACTCTCCTGTCTGCCTGAATATCGCTATTCTATCTGGATTTAAACAAAGAAAAAGCCCGGCACTTAACGTTGCCGGGCTTTGAGACTAAAAGGTGTTGGCGTTAGTTACCTGATGCCAGTACTGCAGGGTTTGCAACTTGTAAGCCCTGTCCTCTGCTTAAGAAGAACGTCACACTTTGCCTCTGCATTTCCTGGGTTGCCGCCAGGCTGGCTGCCGGGCTTAAAATTGAACCATGATCGCCGGCGCTAAAGCGGGCAATAGCATTGTTACCATTTAATTGAATGCCACCTGCACTGGCCGGCACGGCGGCTGCTTCTAACAAGCGTGCCAGAGGCTCAGTTCCCGCCAATGGCATTTTACCCGCAGCTAAAGCCGCTAGCGGGTTAAAGTAACCATTAGGAATAACCTGATCTGGCAGGTTTCCATCAGCATTACCAACGACTTCAATCATATAGACTGGTGTTTCGCTGTTAACTAAGCGCTCTGCATAATTATTTGGATCACCAGAGTCTGTAACTGTCTGCGCTGCAAAAGCAAACTGGGTTAATGTTGCAGATACGCGTGCTTGCTGTGCTGCATTGGCTGGCTCTGTTAAGGTCATCAGATAAGCATTAACGACCGGTGCAGCACATGCAGGATAGGTTGCTGCAGTTTCGGCTGTTGGTACACCACACGCAGTATTGGTTGCCACATAAGTAACAAAGTGCTCGGTTAGTGCACCACCTGCGCCAAGCATTACGCTGGCTTTAATTAATGGGCCAAATGCCGCAGAATCCAACAGGAAGTTGGCAACGCCACCGCCAGGCATTGCCAGGGTAGCTGTTTCAATCTGGTACAACGCATCTAACTGAGGCACACCTGTCGTTGTGTTCGCCAGTGCGACCATTGAAGTACCGGTGATACCGCCCAAAGAGTGACCTAAAAACTGCACTCTGCTGGTATCTAAATCAACACCCTGCGCGAAATTAAGCGCTAACCGCAGCGACAGCATATCGGCAATACTCTGGCGCAGGTTATCGCGGGTAACGAGCAAGTTGCTTAAGTTCATATAAACAGTTGCGTTACCGCTACTGGCATTTAACTGACCAAAACCGCGATCACCATGCAGCGGATGATCAATAGCAATGGTAGCAAAACCCTGTGATGCCAGAGTACCGGTAATCGCCAGCATATCAGAGCGACGCGAGGTGATACCATGTTGCAAAATAACAACCGGCCAACCTGCTGCCGGCATAGTAATAACGTTAGCGTCAGGCACCGTCATCTGCACGTCAACTGTCTGATAACCATTTATTTTTGGAATGGTATTAAATTTGGTCAGATGGCGGGCGGGATCCAGTCCCAAATCACGTAAAGCTCCACCGCTGAATGCCTGACAGGCGCCGTCGTTTTCAGACACCGGCGTTTCAGGTTTCATTGCCGGCGGCACGGCCGCAATAATAGCACCGCTATCACAACGTGCCATCCAGCGCGTATTTAATGGCGCCATTGGGTTTGCTTCTGTCGGCATACCCAGATAATAAGGCAGGTTGATCGTACCGGTATAATAACGGGTAATGGCAAAAGCCGGATCGCCCGCAAACAGTGGGTTTAATTGTGACACGGTTAAACCGGTATCATTTACTACCAAAGGTGAGGGCCCATAACCGGTTGGCGTAGGCGATGCCATCAACTGCTTTAAGGTGGAAAGCACTGCTCCGGTAGATTGGGTCGTAATGGCAGCGGTATAAATAATATTATCCTTATTCAGCCCTTCATCACGCACCAGTACGTTTTCAAAACTGTTAATAACTCCCTGCAACGCACGCTGAGCATCAGTCGCCAGTGGCAAAGTTGCGATGTCCTGTTTAACCAGCTCATAGGTTGTAGAAGGTTTTACTGACTCGCCATTGCTATCTTGCAACACGTTAGTAAGCGCCAGTAAATACGTTGTGGCACTTTCCAGTGGCTTCAACGGGATTACCGCTACGCTGGTGCCACGGCCTGCGGTGACAAAATCCTGACCGAATACCAATTCTTCTACCACCTGGCAAGCGGCACCGCGAGGTACTTCAGTACAGGCAGCTTCTGGCGACATAGGATCACCCATTAACGCTTTAAAAACGCGCACAGCACCCGGAGTTTGTGCGGAATCCGCATTTAGCGTCACGCCTGTCGGGAAGCTAAGATCAATGGCGAATGGGTTCTGGGTAGACCAGCCATCCAGTGCACCTAAAGCTGTTTGTGGGTTGGTATAATCCGGATTTGCACCGCTATCCAGCGTCAGGGTGCCATCTGTGGTACCTTGAAACAGTAAATCATTAGGTACCGAAACCCGACCTGCTGTCGGATCAAAAATAACTCTGGTGGCCGGCGCGACCGGCCCCTGCTCGGCAACTTCCTGCTTTATATCTTCTAATGAATCACCGCAACCAGCCAGACCGACCGCCGTCGCAACAGCGATACTTATAGCAAGCTTTTTCATATTCTCTCCCCGTCCTTAACGCTTATTTTTTTATTGCAAAGCAAAACCTTGCTTTGCTTATTACGAATTCTTGTTGGTATAAAGTGGCTGCCCCTGTCGAACAGCTACGACCAGTTAAAGTTAACTCAAAGTCTGCCAGATCGCTAGCGTAAAAATACAGTTGGCAGCAAGAAAGATGCAAAATATTCGTTTTCGGCGTATGCTTGCGCCGTTTTTTAACGCTAACAGGTTAGATTTTATGGATAACTACATTGCGCCAGCACAGGTATTAGAGAATAAGGTTATTTTAGTCACCGGTGCCGGTGATGGTATTGGCCGCATTGCCGCGCTGACATACGCCCGCTATGGCGCAACCGTTATTCTGCTGGGTAAAACGGTCAGCAAACTTGAAGCCGTTTATGATGAAATTATCAAAGAGGGTGGCGCAGAGCCCGCCATCGTGCCTCTGGATTTAAAAGGTGCAACCCCGGCCAATTACCGTGACATGGCAACCACCATTCAACGTGAATTTGGTCAGCTTGATGGGGTATTGCATAACGCCGGTTTACTTGGCGTATTAAGCCCCTTTGAGCATATTAATCTGGCCAGCTGGCAGGACATTATGCAGATCAATGTCACTGGTGCCATGCTAATGACCCAGGCACTGATGCCGGTACTTAAGCTTGCACCCGCGGCGTCGATCATTTTCACCTCGTCGGGTGTCGGCCGCACTGGCCGTGCCTACTGGGGGCCCTACGCCGTCTCCAAATTTGCTACTGAGGGTTTAATGCAAGTGATGGCTGATGAATACGCTGATAGCTCAGTGCGGGTTAACTGTATTAATCCCGGTGCAACCCGCACCGCTATGAGGGCCAGAGCATACCCGGGCGAAGACCCTATGACCCTGAAAACAGCTGATGACCTGATGTGGCTTTATTTATATTTAATGGCTGATGACAGCAAAGCCGTAAATGGTCAGTCACTGAATGCTCAATAAATACCAACAAAATAAAAAACCGGCCAATTGGCCGGTTTTTTGTGTCAGCGACAAACCAATATTTAGCGCTTCTCTAAAATCTCACCACCATTTGCCAATGCCCATTCATTCCACAGCGTTACTTTTGTATTAAAGTTCTCCACGGCTTGTGCCGTTGCAACTTTTATAAGCTGATCGATATCCTTCGCAAATTTCTTGTCTACTTTTGCCAGCGGAACAACCTGTATACCGCGTTGTTGCAAGCCCTTTTTCATTGTATGGGTACGAAGCAAATTAAGTTGGCCATTTTCTACATAAAAGAACTGGCTGTCTTTGTTAATCGTTTTAAACTTTGGCTTGACCGGACGTTTTGTGCCAGCCGTCGCGCTGATTTCCGCAACCACCACATCGCTGCTCTGTTTATAACCCAGTTGCTCCAGAGTATAGCCTTGAGCCTTAGCCATTTTCTCTAACTGGGCAATCAACTCAACTTCCTGCTGACGTTCCGCCATAACACTATTTAAGGTATCAATTACCTCGGTTAACTTAACAAGCGTTAACTCCTTTGCGGCTTTTTTCAATTCTCTTTTATCTAATAATAAAGACACGGTTTGCTCCTTTACATAAATTTCATAAAGAATAAGCAATTTACCCGATTAAATAAAGCCGGCAAGGTACTTTAAATAAAGATATACCAGATAAAAAAACCGCTTTATTCAGTCTGCATTAAGGCTTGTTTTAATTCAGCAGTTTTTTGCTGCATGAGTTCTATGTCACCGCGGGTTTCAACATTCAATCGCACAACATTTTCTGTATTTGAAACACGAAGATTAAAGCGCCAATTGTCAAAGCACATACTTAAGCCGTCGATATCATTTGTGCTTTCTGCCAATGGACCATAGTGTTCTGCTAATTTAGCAATTACCTTTTCTGGTTTATCAATATTAAAGTTTATTTCTCCTGATGAAGGATAATCGCTAATCATCTTCCGGACCAGCTCTGATAATGTTTTACCGGAAGTCGATACTAATTCAGCCACTAAAAGCCAGGGTATCATGCCACTATCACAATAACCGAAATCACGGAAGTAATGATGTGCGCTCATTTCGCCGCCATAGATTGCATCTTCGGCCCGCATCCGCTCTTTGATAAAAGCATGGCCGGTTTTACTGCAAATTGGCTGCCCCAGATGTTGCTTAACAATCATCTCAGTATTCCAGAACAGCCTCGGATCATGAATAATTTTTGCTCCGGGCTGCTTTTGCAGAAATGCAGCTGCAAGTAAACCAACAATATAATACCCTTCAATAAAACTACCGTGCTCATCAAACAAAAAGCAGCGGTCGAAATCGCCGTCCCAGGCAATCCCGAAATCTGCCTGGTAAAGTCGCACTGCATCGGCTGTTGCCTGGCGATTTTCAACCAATAGCGGATTGGGAATACCATTTGGGAAGTTACCATCAGGCTGATGATGTATTTTATGAAATTGAACCGGCACGTTTTTTTGAATAAAGACCTGCTCGAGGGCGTCGATAACATGCCCGGCTGCACCATTACCCGCATTAACGACCAAGGTCAGAGGCTTGATGTTGGCAATGTTAATGTAAGTAATTAAGTGCTCAATGTAAGGTTGCAGAATACTGCACTTTGTATAGGTGCCCCGGCCACATTGCCAATGGGTGTTGCCAGCCAGCATGTTACTTTGCCGGGTTAGCTCTGCCAGCTGGGTTTTATCCGCTTTTTCATGCAACAGTTGTTCTGTTTCATCGCGAATGGCAAACAAACCACTATCGCCACTTATTGGTCTGGCGTCTGCACGCACCAGCTTCATACCGTTGTAGTCAATTGGATTATGACTGGCTGTTACTTCAATGGCACCATCTACAGGTAAATGCTGAGCGGCAAAATACACTTCTTCAGTGCCAGTCATGCCTAAATCCAGCACCTCAACACCTTCGGTCAGTAAACCAAGTGCCAACGCCAGTTTCAATGATTCAGAGCTGTGCCGAATATCACCGCCTACGGCAACAGATGCGGGCTTCAGAACCCGGGCATAAGCTCTGCCAATACAATAAGCAATGTGCTCATTTAGTTCATCACCCAGCCGGCCACGAATATCATAGGCTTTAAAACAACTAAGCTGACTCATCTCAGCCCCTGCCATATTTGTCGGCGAAACGAACAATATCATCTTCTCCCAGATAACTACCCGACTGTACCTCGATTAGCTCTAGTGGGATCTTACCCGGATTCTCCAGCGAGTGGATAACGCCGATTGGGATAAACGTTGACTCATTTTCTGTCACCATAAATTCGTCGTCGCCGTTTCTTACCAGTGCGGTGCCGCTGACCACCACCCAGTGTTCAGCACGATGGTGGTGCTTCTGTACCGACAACTTGGCGCCGGGTTTAACCGTAATATGTTTAACCTGATAACGATTACCCTGGTCAACCGAGTCATACTTACCCCAGGGCCGGAACACTTCACGATGTAAATCGACCTCACTGCGGCCATAGCTTTGCAAACGCTGCACAATATTCTTAACTTGCTGAATATCGTCTTTGTTAGCAACCAGCACAGCGTCTTTGGTTTCGACCACTATCACGTTTTCCAGACCAATCACCGTCACCAGCTTTTCTTCAGCATTTACATAACTGTTTCGGGTGTTGTGTAACATGACATCCCCGCGGCAGGCATTACCCTCTGCGTCTTTGGCCATCACCTCCCACAGAGCATCATAACTGCCAACGTCACTCCAACCTGCAGCAAGGGGTACCATAACAGTATTATCTGACTTCTCCAGTACAGCATAATCCAGTGAATCTGCCGGACTGGCACTAAAAGCAGCGCTGTCTAGCCGGACAAAATCTAAATCTGTGCTGGCCGATGCGACCGCCTGACGACAGGCCCCGACGATAGCCGGGGCAAACTTTTCTAATTCTGCCAGCAAACTGCTGGCTTTAAACATAAACATACCGCTGTTCCAGCAATACTCACCGGATGCCAGATAATGCTCTGCCATTTTTATATCTGGTTTCTCTTTAAATGCATTAACCTGATAGGTGTTGGACATTTGGGCAATACTTTGCTCGCCGCGCCGGATATAGCCATATCCGGTATGCGCCGTTGTCGGAACAATGCCAAACGTCACCAGCTTGCCGGCTGCGGCTGCCACTTGTGCCTGGGCAACAGCTTGCTGAAAAGCCGGAATATCCTGAATAACATGATCGGCAGCCAGCACCAGCAATATCGGATCCTGTTGGTCTTGTTGTAGTTGTAAGGCTTGCAACGCTGCAATAGCGATTGCCGGTGCAGTGTTGCGCCCAACCGGTTCTAACAGGATGCAGGCATCATCAATATGCAGTTCCCGTAATTGCTCAGCCACCATAAACCGGTGGTCTTCATTGCAGACAATAATGGGTGCCAAAATATGCTCAATACCTTTTAACCGTAACAAGGTATTTTGTAACATGCTTTTTTCATTAACCAATGGCAGAAACTGTTTGGGCTTTTTGGCGCGGGATAAAGGCCAGAGCCGGGTTCCCGACCCTCCTGACAATATAACCGGGATCATTGCAACTCCTTGCGGTATTTTCCATAATAATAACAATGTCGAACTGTGGTTAGTATAGCCAGCTTTTTAAGTTAACGTCACCCGGAATATTTCTCTTCGTTGCCGTACGCACGGTAAAATGCAACCATGATAAACGCTGGTCGGTGTACTTAATTGGATTAGAATCAGCTATCTTAGCCCGACTTTTTTGCAGGAACAGTGTTATGCCAAAATTTAAAGACTTATTTATTAATAATAAAAACTGGGCCGACCGTATTGAACGTGAACAACCCGGTTTTTTTCGGCAACTATCTGAACAGCAGGCACCAGAATATTTATGGATCGGTTGTTCCGACAGCCGGGTTCCGGCAAATGAAATAGTCGGTTTGCTGCCCGGTGAGCTATTTGTGCATCGTAATGTGGCAAATTTAGTGCTGCATTCCGATATGAACTGTTTATCGGTGCTGCAATACGCTATCGATATCCTGAAAGTAAAGCATATTTTGGTGGTCGGGCATTATGGCTGCGGTGGCGTTAAGGCCGCCATGATGAAACAACGGGTAGGCTTTGTCGACAACTGGCTACGGAACGTTAAAGATGTTTATGCCATGCACCGGGACGAAGTTGATAGCCTGGCAGACGACAATGAACGCTTAAACCGGCTTATTGAGTTAAATGTAATGGAGCAGGTACGTAACTTATGTCATACCAGCTTTGTACAGGAAGCCTGGGAGCGAGGCCAGCCACTGGCCATTCACGGCTGGGTATACAGCTTACGGAATGGCAGAGTGAAAGATTTGCGGGTTAGTCATTCCTGCGCTGATAAGATTGATGATATTTACGCAATGGACCCGGCCGACAGCCCGACTTAAGCGGCGCTGGCGGCTTCAGCCTATTTAAACTTAATTTGTTGCGGAGCCACCAGCTGATATACAGCACTGTGGCCCTCAACCCATTGCTCATTTTGCAAATAGGTAGAACGCACTTCCAGGCTACCATCGGTCATAATCTTGCTACGTGACTTCACTTGCGTAATACCATTTTGATTATTTTCAACCTGCTCTAACGCAATAATTTCGCCGCTTTGCGGATTAAACTCCATTGTACCGTGCGTATAAAAACCGGCAGTTGTAAAATAGTAGTACGCCAGTTTTTGCTTACTCTCATCCCAGAAAATAAATGACTCTCCGCCGTACTCACCATCATTAATTGAATGAACTGTTTTTATTGCCTGGCCATTAAGCGCCCGCGCCCAGTGGGAGCGGTCAATTAGCGCTTTGTCACTGCCTGGCTGACTCAGATCACCTTGCCAGTACTGTCCCAAATACGGCCGGAACACTTCCAGTTTTGGGTGCAGCGCAGCCTCCTGCGCCGTTAAAACAGTACTAAACATTAAGCTGAAAATCAGGAAAATCAGTTTCATTGCGTTATATCCGGTTGACGACGTCGCTCAAGTATTAAAGATTATCAGCTGAAAGTAAAACCGACTTTATAACACCACGGTCTTATTGCCATGCACCATGACCCGGTTCTCAACGACCAGTTGCAATGCCCTGCTGAGTGCGGCTTTTTCAACATCTCGACCGGCTTTGGCCATGTCTTTAGCACTAAAGTTATGATCTACATGACGAACCGTTTGTTCAATAATCGGCCCTTCATCTAATTGCTCATTCACAAAGTGAGCGGTGGCACCAATAATTTTCACGCCACGCTCAAACGCTTGCTGATATGGATTAGCACCGATAAACGCCGGCAAAAAACTGTGGTGAATGTTAATGATCCGGTTGCGGTATTGCGCTACAAAGTCAGCACTTAAAATGCGCATAAATTTGGCCAGGACCAAGTAGTCCGGTTTATATGGCGCAATAGTGGCAAGGATTTGCTGCTCATGTTCTGCGCGCTCAAGGCCATGATGGCTGATATGGTGATAAGGTATGGCGAATTTATCAGCCAGGCTGCCAAGCTCAGGATAATTACCGACAATAGCAGCAATATCCAGCGCCAGTGAGCCATCAAACACCTTCATCAGGATATCACCCAGACAGTGCGCCTCTTTGGTAACCAGCACCACAACTCTTTTGGCGTTATCACTGAGTAAACTGCGGCGACTGCCTGCTGGCAATGCCCGATCTAAGTCGAACAGCAAGGTCGTGTCGTTAAACATGCCCTCCAGCACGGTACGCATGTAAAATTGCCCGGTAACAGGGTCAACATATTCGGTGTTACGAATAATATTCAGTTGATGCTTGTAGCATATATTGGTGATCTGGGCGATCAGGCCTTTTGAGTCCGGACATTCTGTCAGCAGGGTTTTTCGTTCCATCTTGTACTCTCGGGTTAACAGTTGCCGGCCTATTCTTACCGAATAACCATATAGCGTCAAAGATATTTAGATGTCTGTGCTACGGCTTGTTGTTTAACAGTTGCAATTGCATAATGCGTTTTTAGTTGAGAAAGCCTGGCATGCCCCTGATGAATGCGTTTCAGTTTAATGTTATTGGTACCATCGAATCACCTTACAAACAAAAATTTGCGATCCCGCGCCAACCCGGTTTAATTAGTGAAGCACGCGGTAAATTAATCCTTAACCCGCCCTATGCCAGTGATGACATTGTGCGGGGTATAGACAGTTTCAGTCATTTATGGCTGGTATTTGTATTTCATGAAACAGCCAGCCAGGGTTGGTCGCCGTTAGTCAGACCGCCACGACTTGGCGGCAATGCCCGAAAAGGTGTTTTTGCCACCCGCGCCACATTCCGACCTAATCCAATCGGGCTTTCTGTCGTAAAACTGGAAAGGGTATACCGGCAAAAAAACGGGTTGGTATTGGAATTAAGCGGCATTGATTTACTGGATGGCACGCCGATTTTAGACATTAAACCTTATTTACCCTATGCTGATGCGCTGCCAGATGCCGCAGGAGGGTTTGCCGACAGTGCCCCACAAACGATGATGACGGTAAGCTTCAGTGAACAGGCAAGTACTTTTTGCCTGGCGCAAACCGCTTATCCTGAACTGACAGTGTTAATTGAAAAAGTTCTGAAGCAGGATCCAAGGCCATCTTATAAAAAACAGCGCGATGCCGAACAACATTATGGTATGACGCTGTATCACTTTAATATTAAATGGACAGTCAATGGAGAACACAATCATGTTACTGAAATCTCTCAGCTACCTTAGTTTGCTGACAGCCGCTGCCAGTAGCATCGCGATACCAGAATTACCAGAGCCTGTCACTAGCAACAGCGTGGCCAGCACCACTGTGCGCGGTAAAACCTATGTTATCAGTGCGATGGGTATTGGCCCAGGCAAGCAGGCAGCCGATTTTCATAACAAAGTCTGGATGCATACCTTAGGCGAGTTCGGCTGGACCGAACTACCGGCAGTTCCCAGTCAGCAGCGCCTGAGCGGACGCGCGGCCAGTAGTGCTGTAGCACTGAATAATAATTTCTTTTTGTTTGGTGGTTATACCATCAATGCGGAGGGTAACAAGCAAACCGCGACTGACAGCTACCGGCTCGACCCGGTTACCCGGCGTTATACCCGGATTAATGATATTCCGGTACCGATAGACGATGCGATGGCTCTGCCCTATCAAAACCGCTATATATACCTTGCCAGCGGCTGGAGCGACTATGGCACCGTTAATCTGATGCAGCTGTTTGATAATTTTACCCAGCGCTGGTCACAAGCCACACCCTTTCCCGGTAAACCGGTATTTGGACTGGCCGGCGGTATCATTGAAAATAACTTATTGTTGTGCGATGGGGTAACCGTAAACTATCCGGCATCGCAAGCTGCAACCTTTGTCATTGAACCTGCCTGCTGGCAGGGCACGATCACCGGCAAGCCCAATGAAATTCTCTGGCAACAAGTTCCTCACCCCACCGGAAAAGCCCGTTACCGGATGGCTGCCAGCGGCGCGCAGTTAAACGGTGAAAACGTGATTATTTTTGTTGGCGGCAGCCATGCTGCGCATAATTTTAGCGGTATTGGCTTTGATGGCAAACCTGCCGAAGCAGCCAGCAACGTCTGGGTGTATTCCATTGCTCAACAGCAATGGTTAACGGCCTCTGCCACCACAGCTATCATGGATTCAGCAACGCTGCTCAATGTTAATGGTGAATTTTACACCCTGGGTGGCATGGTTTCCGGGCAACAAGTAACAAATAAACCAATTAATCATCAGATTGAACTTCTGCCCGACTGAATGACTTGCTAGAATGTCGGCAATTTTATGACTATTTTTTGAGAGCCGTATGCGTACCAGCCAGTATTTATTATCAACGGTAAAAGAAACACCCGCCGATGCCGAGGTTATCAGTCATAAACTGATGCTCAGAGCCGGCCTGGTGCGCCGGCTTGGCTCAGGTATGTTCAGCTATTTACCCACTGGTGTGCGGGTAATGCGCAAAGTTGAAGACATTGTTCGCCAGGAAATGAACAAGGCTGGCGCAATTGAAGTACTGCTGCCGATGGTACAGCCTGCTGAATTATGGCAGGAGTCCGGGCGCTGGGACACCATGGACGCAGAACTGCTGCGCTTTAAAGACCGCCATCAGCGGGACTATGTGCTGGGCCCCACGCATGAGGAAGTGATAACCGATTTAGTGCGGCGCGAAATTACCAGTTACAAACAATTGCCGTTAAGCTTGTATCAAATACAGACAAAGTTTCGTGATGAGCGCCGGCCACGTTTTGGTGTGATGCGGGCACGTGAGTTCATCATGAAAGATGCCTACTCGTTTCATCTGGGGCAGCAAAGCCTGCAACAAACCTACGATGCAATGTACAACGCTTACTGCAATATTTTTAATCGGCTTGGACTCGATTACCGGCCAGTGCAGGCAGATAGTGGCGCCATAGGTGGCAGTGTCTCGCACGAGTTTCACGTATTAGCGGCATCAGGTGAAGATGCCATTGCCTTTTCTGACACCAGCGACTATGCGGCAAACATTGAAATGGCTGAAGCATTAGCGCCTGAGGGTAGCCGTCCAGCCCCGCAACTCAGCTTAAGTGAAATTGCCACTCCTGCAGCTAATACCGTTGCCGAAGTTGCTGAATTACTGGGTGTCGACACCTCAACCATCGCCAAAACGCTATTGGTACTGGGCGAAGCCGATGACGCTGGCCAGCAACCGTTAGTCGCGCTGATATTGCGTGGTGATCATGAGCTTAATGAGCTAAAAGCCGAAAAACTGTCTGGCGTAGCCAGCCCATTACAATTCGCTTCCGATGAGCAGGTACTGGCAGTTTGTGGTGCAGCGACTGGCTCAGTGGGCCCAGTAGGGTTAACGGTTAACATTATTGTTGACCGGGCTGCGGCACATATGGCTGATTTTATCGTCGGTGCTAATAAAGACGGTTACCACCTTACCGGTGTTAACTGGGACCGCGATATCAGCCAATATCAGGTTGCCGACATTCGCAATATTGTCGCGGGTGACCCAAGCCCCTGTGGATTTGGTCAGCTGGTGATTAAACGCGGTATAGAAGTTGGCCATATATTCCAGCTTGGTGAAAAATACTCCACCGCATTAAAAGCCGGCGTACTGAATGAGGAAGGCAAACACCAGATAATGACCATGGGGTGTTATGGTGTCGGTGTGTCACGCATTGTCGCCGCCGCTATTGAGCAGAACAATGATGAATACGGTATTATCTGGCCCGATGCTATTGCACCATTCCAAGTTGCGTTAATTCCAATGAACATGCACAAGTCAGCGCGAATAGCTGAAGTGGCTGAACGGCTTTATCAGCAGCTGACTGCCGCGGGTATAGAGGTATTATTTGATGATCGTCGCGAACGGCCGGGTGTGATGTTTGCTGATATGGAGTTGATTGGCATACCACACAGTATTGTTATCGGTGAACGTAATCTTGATAACCAGCAGGTTGAGTACAAAAACCGCCGTAGCGGTGAAAAAATGCTGCTCGATATCAGCAATGTCGTCGCGGATATACAGTTAAAAACTACCTGTTAAACCCCTTAATTGTAACGGCATTGATTGATAGTCAATGCCGTTGCAATATCCGTACTTCCTGCAAATGCTCCTGAAAATTCCTCGATAAAAATTCACCCTTCATTAAATTAGAACATTCTAAATATTGATTGCAGCACAGGTAAAAAGCATCTAGAATAGCCTTCTGGTTATATATATATTCGTTTTTGGAATATGGGGATCACATGCTGGCATTGATAGGCGCATTAATCATTGGCTTAAGCCTTGGCTTGTTTGGCTCAGGCGGTTCTATCCTTACCGTACCCGTATTGCTCTACTTGCTTGGCATGCAACCCGAGCTCGCTATTGCCTCTTCACTATTAATTGTTGCCGGGATCAGCCTGCTTGGTTCGGTCCACAATGGCATGAAAAAACTGATCAGCTGGCGTCATGTCGCGTGGTTTGGTTTGCCCGGCATGCTTGGCACCTACGCTGGTGCCTGGCTAGGCACTATGACTGACAGCCGCTGGCAATTATTGGTATTCGCTATGCTGATGTTGGTCGCCGCAATATTTATGTGGCGTAGCAAGCTGAAAGACACCGCGGAGCAGCGACCGTTTAACAAACTGAAAGTAATTGCCGATGGCTTGGCCGTTGGTGCAATAACCGGCTTTGTTGGCGTTGGCGGTGGCTTTTTAATTGTCCCGGCCCTGGTATTGATAGCGGGACTACCCATTGCCATCAGTGTGGCCACCAGTTTGCTGATTATTGCCCTTAAATCCTTTGTTGGTTTTGCTAAATATTTTGCTGTATTCAGCGCAGCTGGCCTGCAATTTGACTGGCCAGTTATTATGCTAATGATCGTAGCGGGTATAGCCGGTAGTTACCTGGGTGGCTGGATAGGCAGGCGTTTACCCAAAGAAAAACTGCAACACGGCTTTGCCATTTTTCTGGTAATCATGTCAATTGTGGTAATTAGTCAGTCCGTTTTGTAATACACAACACTGTAAGGAATTAACAATGAAAACTTCACAGCAAATAATTACCGAGGCGAGAAGCGCAATTAAAGAGGTGTCTGTCACCGAGCTGGCAGATTATTTACATCGTCAGCCAGAACCACGGCTAATTGATGTGCGTGAACCGGCTGAGTTTGCTCAGGCGCATATTAACGGCGCGATAAATTATCCCCGTGGCGTGCTGGAAATGCAACTGGCCAATCATCCGGCCGTTGCGGCCAGTGGCTGCGCTGCAGAAGTTGCCCTGGTGCAGCTGGCAAGCCAACCGTTATATTTAATTTGCCGCTCCGGCGGCCGTTCGGCACTGGCAGCAGAGTCGTTGCAACGTATGGGTTTTATTGACGTGTATTCCGTGGCCACGGGTATGCAAGGCTGGCTTGATGCCGGGTTGCCGTATCACACCACTAACGACCAGAGCTAAGAGGCTACTATGGAAAATTTTACGCCTGTCGCAGCCATTGCCGGTGGCAGTCTGATTGGTCTGGGTACCTTGTTATTGCTGGTGGCACTTGGCCGCATAGCGGGTATATCAGGCATTGCCAGTCAGGCAATTTTCCAACGGGAAGGTAGAGCCTGGCGGCTGGCTTTTGTCGCCGGTTTACTTATCGGGCCACTACTGGTTGGCTTACTGAGCAGTGATTTTACTTATAGCACCCCTGACTTAGACAGCCGAACCCTGATTGCAGGGCTGTTAGTAGGGCTTGGCACAGCCTGGGGGAGTGGCTGTACTTCCGGCCACGGCATCTGTGGTATTGGTCGCTTTTCGCCGCGCTCTATCGCCGCCACGCTGATGTTTATGCTGACAGGCGTGTTAACCGCCAGCTTATTTTAATTCTGAGGTCATAATGCAGTTTATATATGCGCTACTTTCCGGTCTGCTTATTTCAGCAGGGATCGCTATTTCAAAAATGATCGATCCAACTAAAGTATTGAGCTTTCTAGATGTGTCAGGCGATTGGGACCCAAGTCTGGCATTAGTTATGGCAGCAGCCCTGGCAGTATATAGTCTGGGTTACCGGCTGACAATAAAGCGAGCAGCACCTTTGGTCGCCAGCGGCTTTAACCTGCCAACCCGGCAACAACTGGATAAACCTTTATTGGCAGGTGCCGCAATATTTGGCATTGGTTGGGGGCTGACCGGCTATTGCCCAGGCCCTGCTATCGCCGCGTTACCCGCCGCGAGCAATGGCACAGCTGGTTTTGTCGTCATGATGGTGCTTGGTTGGTTTTTAGCCAAGAAAATACCGCTTAAATAATTATTTACCCGCTATCTGAGTGCGCTGTGCAATCACTGGCAGCGTCTTACCTACTACTTTATCTTGTTGCCATCAGCAGTTAGTAATGAACGTAAATCATTGCTATAGTTAATTGTAAAATAAATAGTCGCATTATCAGGTAATTAAGCCTGTTAACCCGTTAACTTATCAAGTTGGCTAATGTGGATACCACTCTTGAAAACATTCTGCTGCATGTCTCATTAAGTCCGGTACTGGATAGCGGGGACAGCGAAGCGGGCGAATTACTGTTGTTGCACGCCTGTCGCAATGGGTTAGGCATTGCAAGGGTTAGCCTCTGGTGTTTTGACGATCAACGAAACCTGATCACCTGTGAACAACTTTTAGATCATGACGAAAAGCCAGGGTGTGAAAAGTCGACGTTCTATCGCCGCGATTTACCCGCGTATTTTGATGCACTTGATCATCAACGTGTGATCCGGGCTGTTGATGCCCACAATCATCCTGCAACAGCAGAGTTCACTGCAAGCTATCTCATTCCATCCAATATTGTATCGATGCTCGATGTGCCAATCCGGTTTGGTGGCGAAATGATCGGTATTGTCTGCTGTGAACAAAGACACACCAAAAAAGACTGGACGGATGATGAGACTCACTTTGTTGCTGCTCTGGCCGATTTGTATGGCCGTGTATTAACGGCCACCCAAAAAAAGCACTACCAGCAGCAGTTAGAACTTGCCAATCAAACGTTAGAACAACGGGTCGCAGAACGGACAGAACAGCTTGAGCAACATATCATTGAACTCAAGCAAACACAGGCTCAGTTAGTTGAATCAGAAAAAATGGCCTCGCTGGGGGCCCTGGTCGCAGGCGTCGCGCATGAAGTTAATACGCCGCTGGGCATCGCCATCACCGCCAATTCTCATTGTGTTGAGTTAACTGACAAATTACAGACATTACTGGCAAGCAACACCCTTAGCCGAAGCAAACTGGAACATACAATTCTGGCATTACGTGATAGCCATGCGGTTATCGAACGCACATTAAACCGCTCTGCGGAGCTGGTGGTTAATTTCAAAAAAACTGCAGTAGATCAATCCAGTTACGATATTCAAACCATCAATCTGGCCGATTATATTCAAACCCTGGTTTCAACGTTAAAGCCCTATACTAAAGCCTATAACGTAAACCATGTTATTCAGTGTCAGCATCCGGTGAGCATTACCACCTACCCCGGGGCCATTGCGCAGGTTATAACCAATCTGGTAATTAACGCTTGTATTCATGCCTTTGAACAGAGTAAGACAGATAACCAGATTGTCTTTTCCATTGCCCAGAACACTAAAAACAAAATCGAACTAAGTGTTTGTGACAGTGGCAAAGGCATTGAAAAAGCAGTGCAAAAACGCATTTTTGAGCCTTTTTATACCACCAAAAGAAGTAACGGCGGCAGTGGCCTGGGCCTGGCCATTGTTTATAATTTGGTAGTGAGCACACTAGGTGGCAGTATTAATGTTGACTCAACACCCGGTTCAGGCTCAACCTTCAGGGTAACTTTACCCCCGATTTGTCCGGCAGCCCAAAATAATAAGTAGCGTAATACCGACCGGCTAAGCTCGTCGCTAAGAGCAACCGACTGAACTACCGCGTGGTATTATACTGAGCTTATGCGATTTGAGCTGACGTTCTTTGAATAAGGAATAAATGGCGGAGCGGACGGGACTCGAACCCGCGACCCCCGGCGTGACAGGCCGGTATTCTAACCGACTGAACTACCGCTCCGCGCTAATTACACCAGACAATTTCATTTGGGTATCGTCTGGTGCGGCGGGAATGATACGGATAAGGCCAAAGCCCGTCAACTTCTTTTTTGCCGCTTTTGGCTATTCCTTAATCATCCGGCAGGGAAAGATCCAGAATATCATCCAGATCGTTGTTTTTTTGCGCTTTTGGCGGGGAGGCCTCATTTTTCGGGCTTTTCGCAGCTGCTTCGCCTGCATGATTTTTGCTGGCACTTGCCGTAGCCGTTTTACGCCAGAACAATAACGTACTGAACTTTTTCCCGGTCATAACAAACCATAGCGCTATGCCGCCGCCCAGTAAAATAAACACATTGATACCGACAACCAGGCCCCACGGAAACGCTGCAGGTGGTGATTGCTGCGGTTCAACCGTTTCGGCCAGCAACTCTTCCGGTAATTTCTCCAACTCGGGGGCGGCAAAGGTCTGTTGATTCACCACAAAGCTTAGCTCTGGCATGGTTAACATAAACTCACGACCATCCTGCCAGTTGCCAAAAACGGCAGTTTCCATAATGTAGCTGCCAAAACCCTTATTTAAAATTGAAAGTGATTTTTCAGTATTATCAGGTGTATTCAAGGCAAACTGCTCAACACTGCCATCGGGGTAACGCACCCTGCCCTGAATTAATAAACTATCAGCAGCAACGCCCGGCTCGGTCAGGTGAAACACCACCGAATGCGCTTCAGTTTCGGTTTTCGCCAGCAATACCTCGGGTTCTATCGGTGCAGGTTTCAGAATAAGAGGCGCGTGCTCAACCTCGCGGGTGTAGAGTGCTGTTCTTACAATATACTTGGGGGTCCATTCGCCAGCGACAAAATCCAGCTTAAACTCGCCGGTAAATACACCATCACGTGCCCTCTCATCAAAACCCCGACCATCATCCCGAAAAGTGGCTACCTGAATGATACCGCGGCCAAAGTTGTCAAACCCGGCATTATTAGTACTGATAAAGATGACTTCAAGCATCAGAACTTCACGAAAATCTCTGGCGTTTACTGCTACGCCGCCATTAAGCAATCGGGCAGTGACTTTTACCGTTTCCCCTACCATCAGGTTCCCGGGTAACGGGTCGACATCCAGTTTAATATCGGTCAGCACCATAATGCGGCTTTCCGGTAAAATCCGGCCAATCGCTTGCCAGGGCCCAGGCATTGGGTTTTTAATTTCAATTAAGTCGTACGTAGCGGCATCATGCCAACGCACGTTATTTTCTTCAGCGGTATAAAAGTGTAATTTACTGCCATCTGGCCTTACCAAAACCACAGATGAACTACCCGGGCGTCGGAACATTAACAGGGTAATGGTCTCAACTTCACTATCAATCCTGAATCGATTATCAAAAAATGGAATTTGATTTTTGGTCGGTAAATCGTCTAAAAGCGCAAAACCTTCAGCCTCTGCGCTGACTTGCTCTTCGGTCGGTGGCGTTTCGGTTGCTACTGCGGCATCCTGACGGGCCTGCACAGCCAGCGAAAGCGCCAGACATGAGCACAGCACGCAACATACTAGCCAGTTTAGTCTCGCCACAGGCAGCTTCCCCCTTTTTTCTGAACCAGATCAAGGCGCGCTTCATGCGCTTGCAGTTCATCGGCCGATGCCTTAATTACCTTTAGCTTACTGCTGCGAATAATCGCGGTCTGACCGTTATCGCCATGTTCTCCAGGCTCCTGCTCTGCCGCCAGATTCAAACTAACCTGACCGCCTGTCATCAGTAAATAAACATCGGCCAGAATTTCAGCATCCAGCAAGGCGCCGTGCAACGTACGGTGACTATTATTGATGTCATAGCGCCGGCACAGTGCATCCAGGTTGTTTTTCTGGCCCGGGTGCAGCTCCCGCGCTAATTTCAGGGTATCGAGCACAGCACAATATTCATGCACCGGGGGTAATACCGGACGCAGTCGGGCAAATTCATGGTCAATAAAGCCGACGTCAAACGCTGCATTATGAATAACCAGTTCAGCGCCCTGAATGTAATCAAAAAAACTTTTAGCGATATCGCGAAATTTTGGCTCATCCGCTAAGCGCTGATTGGTAATACCATGCACCGCGATAGCTTCCGCTTCAATTTCCCGCTCCGGGTTAATATACACATGATAGTTATTACCGGTAAAACGCCGGTTTACCAGCTCTACACAGCCAATTTCAATAATGCGGTGACCTTCCCGCGGGTTAATACCAGTGGTTTCGGTATCCAGAATAATTTGTCGCTTTGCCATGATAGATTTCGCTTTTTACTGCATTTAAGTTAGATTATACGCCGTTTTGCTTCGAGGAAAGGCTTTATGCAGAAAAGTGTTGCGATCTATACCGATGGCTCTTGTCTGGGCAACCCGGGACCCGGCGGTTATGGTGCCATTTTGGTGTACAACGAACACCGCAAAGAACTCAGCGGCGGCTTTCGCCTTACCACTAACAACCGGATGGAATTGCTGGCCGCAATTATTGCACTGGAAAGCTTAAAATCAGCCTGTCAGGTTGATTTAACCACCGATAGCCAGTACGTGCGCCTGGGTATCATGCAATGGTTAGCCGGTTGGAAGCGCAATAACTGGAAAACCAGCCAGAAGCAGCCGGTTAAAAATCAGGATTTATGGCAACGGTTAGATGCCGCTGCAGCAAAACACACCGTAAACTGGCACTGGGTAAAAGGCCATGCCGGCCACCCTGAGAATGAGCGTTGTGATGTGTTAGCCAGAACAGCTGCCGAAGCGAAACCTAATACTGCTGATGAAGCTTTTGAGCAGAGCCAAAAGTAGTATGTTTGCTATTAAATTAACAACAATTGACTCAGATTAGTCAACTGCGGCTAGAGCCTCGATTCGGTCATCACAGAGTGTTTGAGCAAGCACGTAAGTGCGAGCGAGTTGCTGTGATGAGCCGAAGCGAGTGTTGTAGCAAAAGCAGTTGACGGGCCGATACTAAAAATCAATCGCCTGCTTTTTCAGCCACTGGCGCAGCGCTATTCGCAGCCAGCATTTTTTCCAGCTCAGCAATAAAGTCTGTATCATCCGGCGCGGTGCGGCTGCCAAAATGCTTAACTGTTTGCTCATCGGCGCTGACCAGATACTTGTTAAAGTTCCATGATGGCGTTTCACCGGTTTTGGCAATTAATGCTTTAAATACCGGGTTAGCCTCATCACCTTTTACTTTGGTGGTGGTAAACATCGGAAACTTAACGCCATACGTCAGGTAACAGACTTCAGCCGTCTTTTCAGCATCATCATATTCCTGCTTAAAACTGTCAGACGGAAAACCTAATACGACCAGACCTTTGTCCTGATACTTCTGGTATAACGCTTCCAACCCTTCAAACTGTTTGGTAAAACCGCATTTGCTGGCCGTATTGACCACCAGTACCGTTTTACCCTGATACTGCTCACATAAATCGACCGTTTCACGGGTATTTAACTGTTGCATCGCATGGCCCAGAATCTCACCACACTGGTTAGCCAGTGCTGAAACGGACATTAACGACCCTGCTAACGCAGCGACACCTAACCACTTATTCATTTTAGTTCTCCAGAGACATGTTGGTATTTACGCTAAGCTGTTACGTAAGCTTAGCGTAAACCGATCTGTATCACAGTAACAGCGTGTAATTAAAAGCGATATGTCAGCTTTAAACGCAGCGTTCTGGGTTCTAACGGGTGCGAATGGCGGTCTTCTATCCCTGCTGCCGGCTCACCCTGTAAGCGCGAGCTGTAATAGTAGTCAATGTCGTTATCGTTGCTATCCAGCAAATTTAATACATCCACGCCAAACTGCCACTGCTGCCAGGCATATTGAAACCCGGCATTAAGCACGGTTGTTGCCGCTGAACGTTGTTCATTAAAGCTATCTAACGTCCGCTTACCAAAATGACGTAACCGTAAACTGGCTTGCCACGGACGATCGGCTTTATAAATCAGTCCCATGCTGGCAACCAGTGGCAGTGAACCATCTACATAATTTCCTTCCCCCTCCTCGGTACCGGTAAAGCGGGAGCGGGTTAATGCCAGCTCAGCATCCAGGCTCCAGTTGCTGCCAAGCCAGTAGTAAGCTGCCAGCTCCACGCCATAACGTTTGCTGCCACGATTGGGCTCGTTAGTGCCGGCATCGCCTACGTACAGCAATTCTGAATCAAGCTCAAGATACCAGATTGCCAGGGATGCATTAAACGCCGTGTAATCAAAGAATCGAAGGCCAAGCTCAGCACCGTCAGATTTTACCAGTAAGTCGACCGGCTCAACGGTTTCCAACGTTAACGGATCGGCTACAGTAGTGGCACCCCGGGCATCGTTCGAATGAAAGCCCTGACCGGTATTCAGGTAGGCTTGCCAGTTTGGCGAAAACTGATAACTGATACCGGCTTTCAGCGACACGACATCGTCAGACGCGTCGCCGGAATTAGCGGTCGACAGGGCACTGTCAACAGTGGCATCCATATAGTCGTAACGCAAACCCAGATGGGCAGTCCAATCGGCATTAAGCTGAATATCTGACTGGCTGAAAACGCCAACAGAACCCTGCTCTACCTTATCGCTGCGCACAGTATTTAAACGCTGACGAGCACGGGTATTGTACAGTCCTACTTCGCCAATATCGTCATAGCGTAGCTGCACCCCAACGACATGCTCTATGGCAAACTGACCTACCCGGTGATGCCAATGATGACTTAACTGCCCCCCCATAATCTGCCGTTTGTCGACTTGTTGAAACTGATCACCATTAACCGGATCTGTCAGAAAGTAAGTAAAGTTAGACCAGAGATCCATTTCAGAATCAATCAGATAAGCACTCGCCTGCCAGGCGTCGCTATACCAGTTTGCCGACACGCTATAACGGCTACTCTGGCCGCCGACAGTGGTATCCAGTGAACCGAGCCGGTCAATCTGGCCGCTGGCCACAGCACGCATGGGTATCTGATCGGCCGCGTTCCAGCTGTTATCATACGCCATGGTGGTGACTGATAACTGACCGCTGCCCAATGGCTGGCTGTAGCGCGCCAGTGCGTTTAATTTCTTAATATCCTCTTTAATATCAGTCCAGGGGCCATCGTAATGCTGCAACTCGCCCGCTAACAGCAAGTTACCACTGCCTTGCTTGCTGCTGCCCTTCGCCAGCATTCGCTGATAGTTATCCTGGCCAACGCTCATTACCAGTTCGTTTGACGTGCGATTTTGAACACTGAACCGGGCAGAGCCCGCCGCGGAAAAATCACCATCGGTAGCCTGATACGCCCCTTTCTGATAGGCGATCTGACTGATTAGCTCGGGCATAATAAAACTTAAATCAGTATAGCCCTGACCATGACCATGACTTCTCATATTGATTGGCATACCATCAATAGCCGTACTGAAATCCGTACCATGATCCAGATTAAACCCCCGTAAAAAATACTGGTTTGCTTTGCCACTGCCGCTATGCTGAGTCACCACCATACCGGGAATAAACTCCAGCACTTCGCCGCTTCGAAGTAGTGGCCGATCACTTATTTCTGCATCGCCAATGATACCTTCAGATGCCGAGCTGGCCTGACCGAGCAAGTCGGTTTGCCGGCCTTTAATGGTAATTTGTTCCATCATATGAGCTGACAAGGGATCGGCTCTGACCCCTGCCGGGATTAATGAAAGCGATAATGCACTAAACAGAATACTGTGTTGATAGATGTTCATCGGGAGCCTTAAAGTAAAGTTAGTAGACGGGGAAGCTATCTGAATCAGCAGCCAGTACAGCATTGCCGCCGGCGCCCGGCACTTGCCAGGACACCAGTAGCTTATGGCTGGGTTCACGTTGAAATAAAGCTCGATATGTCAGCTGCCAGTCAGTATTGCCGGCACATTGCACAGCCATAGGCAACAACAAATATAAATCTCGCTGCAAGCGTTGCAATTGCCATTCGCTGGTTGCTAACGGGGTGATCTGGCAGGCTTGCTGACCACTTTTGAAACTAACATGCTCCGCCAGATAGCTATTTAATACCGGCGCGCTATCCATCACCTGCTGCCATGACACCTGATGCCCATTGTCAGCATCAATCAGCTGCGCTTGTGCCAGATCATGCAGCGCCACTTTCCAGAGCAGCACAGGCTGATCATTAATGACCTTAACATCCATGTAGGCGGTACTGAATTTGTGAGCCAGAGCTGCAGGCGCTGCTATGCTAGCGGCGATAAAACAACAGGCCAGTTTAACATTTCGGTTCATCACTGTTTCCTTTGCTGGTGGCGCAGTGCCAGTTTACTTTGCTTAAGCAGAACAAGATCATCAGGCTCTTTAGCGGTTAAATAGTTAATTTCAGCCCAGTGCAATGCGGCGTCTGCATCCGGCGCTACTTTCAGGTAGTAATGGGCAATATCTGCAGCGTGATCCGTATCACCCCGTTTAAGTCTCAGAGCTATTTTTTGCGCCAGCTCAGGCTTGATAACAGAATTTTTATTAAGGCGTTGCTCTGCTGCAGCCAGCCTTACCAGCAAACTATCAGCCAGCCCCAACTGCTGGTGCTTAGCCAGTAATCGTTGGTATACCGGCTCATAATCTGCCAGTGCCAGGCTTAAATCAGCCCACTTCAGCCATAAACTGGTCGGTGCCTGCGCCAATACCGGGCTTAGCCATTCCCGGGCCTGGGCTAACTGCCCGGTTTGTTCGGCTTGCTCAGCCAGAATGCCGCGCAGCCATAACTCAATCGCCAACGGCAGGCTTTGCTGGCGTTGATATAAAGCCTGTAAAGCGGTGTAGCTTTGTTGCCAATCGCCTTTACGCCCGGCCACTTCATAGCTGCACACTGAAAATAAAAATAAGTCTTGCTGCCATAATCTGGCACACGCGTTCTGAGCGGCTTGATGTTGGGCGGTCGCCAGATAAATGCGGGCGGCCATCAGGCTGGCGGATAAATGCTGGGGCTGCAGCTTAAACACCTGCTCAAGCCGGCTTAACGCAGCGTCAAACTGGTGCTGTTGCTGCTCAAGATCTGCCAGCAGTAACCAGTAGTCGGTGCCGCTGCGGCTATCTGTACTGACTTTGCTAAGCCAATACTCGGCGTCATGAAACCAGCTATCATATCCTGGCTGGCGCGCCCCTTGTAAATACAGGGCCGTCAGTTTCAGCAGATCACTATCTTCTGGTTGCATGGTGATCCGTTGCTGTAACGCCACCATCTTATCGGTTAATGGCAATGCTGAGCCAATCACCAGCGTCTCGTTTGCGGCCGGCTTATAACTCTGGGCACAGGCGACAGAACACCATGCAACAAGAAGTAAAAACAGGAAATATTTCATCGGCATGCTCTGATAGAAAACGGGGCGACTATCCGCCCCGTTTTAGTTACGGTTAAAGCCCCTGTAGCAGATCGGCATAATCTGCTTCGGCCATAGCGTCAGCGGTAAACTCCCGACCATTAACCGACAAGGGTGTATCTGTTGCATCCTGACTAAACGCAGTGCGGCTGTAGTCCAGAAATGAAACGACGGCTACCTGAACATCAATCATAACGGTTGCCTCGACCACATTTTCACCGTCAGTAATTGACACACCAAAGCTATCAGTACCGGTAAACTCACTGCCCGGGGTATAGACAAATTGGCCGTCGCTTTGCACGTTAACCATGCCAGTTGAGGCTGCCATTGCCAGGGTATAACCCAGCCGGTCATTCTCAGGATCCGAAGCCACTAATTTATCATTGATGGCCTCATCGGTTTCAGTTACAAAGCTGGTACTGACCAGCACAGGTGCTTCATTTGGCTTATCACTGCTATTGCAGGCAGCCAGTCCGGCAATAGCCGCCAGTACCAGTGCCGTTTTTAATGCTAAGTTGTTCATCACAACCTCCTTAGTTAGGTGAACCGGCTAACGGCGTGAGTAAGTAAGGAAATTCGCTATTCAGCATAGAAGCATTCAGTGGCGCACCATCGGTAAACGGCACATTGCCAACGGGCGCATCTTCCGGCATACAATAGCCAAGGTTAGTTGGTGTACCATTTACCGGAATGTCATGACACAGCGCACCCATTACTACACGAAGCGCAATATCAACCACGTCATCACCCGGACGACGACCATTGGGGAAGCCGGCCAAATCATTGCCTGCCACACCAAACGCAGATTGCATTGCGGCGGGTTTTGCCGGGATTGCCGTATTAAGACGCAACATTTCTGACGGGGTCACGGTAGCTAGCTGATTGACGCCTTCTACGCCGGTTAAAAATGCATTAACTAAATCCAGACGCGGGAAGTTAGACGGTGCCAAATCTTCGATGTTTGTGCCAAGCGTGCTGTTTACAGCGTCTTTAAACAGAATATTGAGTAATGCTGGTAAGCTTGGATGTGTCACATAGTCAGCGAACTGACCATCTTCTGCTGGCTTACTGCTATTAAATTTATCTTTATCAGCCAAACCAATCACCAGCTCATTAACCAATGGGTTGCTTAGGCGTGATACCTGAACCAAAGCACCACCGTTAACTTCTGGTTTATCGAACGTGGCATTGGGATTTAAAATACGCGCCTGCGGCAAGCTGGCGGTAGTCCAGGCACCTACTACACCGTTACCACTGCCGGTAATACAGGCGGCAGGTACTTCAATGGCCAGCGAGGTGACGTTTTTATCCAGCAGGTCGTCGTTGCTATCGCTTTGGGTAATGCCGCCGGGAAAGCCCGCACCATCGCCAGCACCCGGCGCGCTGTCACCTTCTACCGGCACATAGTTTACTAAGTCGAACGTTTCCCCCAGATTAACTACAAAGGGATCTTTGCGCTGGCCAACAAATATCCGGCTCATGGCATCGCAGCCCGGCATGGAAACGTCGTATACATATTGATCAGCGTAGGCCTGGTAGGCTGCACTGCTGGTAAAGGTTTTATTACCCACATTGTCATAGGGCTTGGTAAATTGCATGGCACCGTCAGCAGGCATCAGGTTGCTAACATCAGCGCCGTTAACCAGTTCAACACTGTAGTTCTCAATAAAATTAAGCGCTGCACTGCTGTCACTGCTGATCCCACCAACATTTTTCAAGGGCACACCGACCATTCGCTGATTGCCTTCGGGGCCGATCGCCAGTTGCACACCATTGCCCTCATTCACCAGGCTTTGGCTGAAACGAAAATTAAAGCTTAAATTGGGCATCGCATCGCCATCATTGTCGATATGAATGCTGTAAACGGCAGCAGGGTCTAACGCGAAGTAGTTCGGGCCGCCATATGCATCCTGCAGAGGAATATAGTTAGCAATCAGCGTGACATACCCCTCCCGGCCGGTTTCATAGCTGTTAAAGACGTAGAAGTCTGTTGCATCCACAGTCGGTGAACGGGTAATACTGGGCGCTTCACGGTGGCTTGATGCCTGAACATCGCTAACAATAATGGCGGCACTTAAAGCCGATGTAACCGCTAAAAATAAGATTGAACGTTGCATAACCTGGATCCTTTTTGATTTAAGTTGCCACCAAGTAACGACTGACTTTCGCTAGTGGATGCAGCAAAGTAAAAAAAAGATAAATAAAAAACCGCCGAAGCGGTTTTTTATTTAGTCACGGCTATACCAGCTCTATATTGTGATAATTTCTGCGGTAAATAACACTGGTCCGGTGGGCTGGCCGGTTGGTGAACCACCTAATGGTTCAAAACTCACCGCCAGTGCAGCAATATCAATACCCTGGGCGGCAACAGGCCACTGCACTGCACTTTCGCCTTGCTGCGGTAACAAACCCAGCGATATCGGCGGCTGACCATCGGCCGGCAACATCCACAGTTGATAATCGTTGTCGGATGCAGCAGTAACGGCTGCGGTTGCTTTTAACACCAACTGCTGCTCTTGCCGCGATACCAACCACAATGCTTTTGCTTCACTGGTCTGAATAATGGCCACCTCGGTTTTAACCGGGGCGGTCAGCATTGGCTGCAACAAGACCACTGCCAGCAGCAAACTGGCGGCTGTGGCCAGGCTAAGCCAGAACGGCCGGATACTGCGGCTGACTGCAGGCTCTGGCGCTAACCAGCCTAAGCGGCGCTGAATACGTTGCCAGAGTTCAGTTCTTGGTGGCGTAGCAGGTAGCGACGCCGCCAGCGGATTTAAGTGCTGCTCCCAGCGCCAGACGGCAGTGCGCACAAGGCTATCCGTTGCTATCAGGCGCTGGAAGCGCATTCTGGCTTTGCCTTGCATCCCACCCAACACGTAATTAACCGCCAATGCATCCAATCTTTGTTGTTGTTGATAATTCATCCTTCAAGGCACCTCTTCAACTGGGTTAAACCACGGCGGATCCAACTTTTAACGGTTCCCAATGGTGAGCCGGTGTGCTCGGTAATTTCATGATGGCTCAGGCCATTTAAATACGCTAACTGGATAGATTGACGCTGCTCTGGTACCAACGCCTCCATACAATCGTCCAACTTAACCTTTTCCCTGGTTAAGCCCAGTACCTCCCCCGGCTTTATTTCTGCCGTCAAATCGTCGGTAACATCCAGGTGCTCGGCCTTAATCCGCCGCGATTTAAGCAGATCCAGCGCCCGATAGCGGGTAATACTGATCATCCAGGTCATCACTGTGCCTTTTTCGGCATGGTAATCTGCAGCGTTATGCCAAATTCTGACAAACGCATCCTGCAGCACATCTTCAGCCCAGTCATGGCGACGCAGCAGGTGCAGCGACACTGAGAATAACTTTCCTGAACTGGCCTCATATAACTTTTCAAATGCCGCACGATTGCCATTTGCGGTGGCATATAACCACTCCAACAGCTGTTGTTGCGAAGTTTCCATAACTGATCCTTTTGGTTTTTTTGACAAGCTACGACATGACCCGCCAATCAGATGCAACCGCACATCCATTTTTAACAATTAAAGATTATTTTTCAAATTCAGTAATAAAAGCGACGGGTACGCTATCATCCGCTTTCATTTTCGCTCAAGCCCATTATGCTTAGCACACTATCAATAAATTACCCTACTAATTAACTGAGTATCCAATGCGTATTTGTTTTCTAATGTATCCGTGGGAAAAAGTGATGCCTGATGGTGACAGCACCATCAGGATGATCCACGAAGCAGTCAGTCGCGGCCATAGTGTGGCGATTACTCATGCCAATAACCTGACGGTTCGCGACAGTATTGCTCAGGCATTTTGCAAAGTAGTGGTAAAGGGGCAGAGAATTTCCAGCAATATTGCCAGTTTTTATCAAAAGGTTGAATTTAACCAACAGAAACTGCCACTGGCCGCCTTTGACGCTATTTTTATCCGGCTAAACCCACCACTGGACCCCATCGTACTGAACTTTCTGGACTCGGTGCATGAAGACACATTTATTATGAATGATTTAGACGGTATTCGAATTGCCAATAATAAAATGTACACCGCATCCCTGCACGACCCGGCAAACGAGTTTATTCCCATTACCCATGTCTCTAAAAATAAAGATTACCTGGCGCGGGTATTGGCGGAATCAGCCAACGACAAAATGATTTTAAAACCTCTTAACGGTTACGGTGGCAAAGGGGTCATTGTCATGGAAAAGTCGGCGGCACAAAGTGCCCGTTCGCTATTGGATTTTTATATTGGTGACGGTGATAAAGGTAACTACGTTATCTTGCAGGAATATGTAGAGGGCGCAGAACAGGGTGATATCCGGATATTAATGCTCAATGGTAAACCCATTGGCGCCATGAGGCGCATTCCACCACCCGATGATGTCCGTTCAAATGTGCACGCCGGTGGCACCGTGCTAAAACATCAACTTACCGAACAAGAGAAAAAGCTGTGCGCCCATATCGGACCAAAGCTTGCGCGTGATGGTTTATTTTTTGCCGGTATCGACGTTATTAATGGCAAGCTGATTGAAGTCAATGTAATGAGCCCCGGTGGGATTGCCCGGATTAACCGGCTTAACAAAGTACGACTTCAAGAAAAGGTTATTGATTTTATTGAGAATATTTTAGAGAGCAAACAAGGTGTCTCGCCACGAAAACAGGTATTTCAACCTTTACTGGCGGCCGCTGAATTGCAGATTGATCTTGAGTAAAAATTTTTTATCGTCACTTGCAAAATAATTCACTGTTGTAGCAGCCGGAAAAACGGTAAATAGGCAAAAAAACGGAGGTGTTGTCTATGTTGTTAGCTGTTGACCCGCAAGTAGAAGAAGACGATATTGCCACTGACATTGAGCTGCGCAAAGAAGTCAGCAAAGACAGTAAAGCAAAGCAAAAATATGAAGCGCGCCGGCGTATCGATGATTTGATGGAGCAAAAACGGCTGCGCCAGCTGCTGGATGACTGGGATCTGGATGATTAATCCGTTCGGCTTTAAACTGAAAAAGGTGCTTACGCACCTTTTTTTATTGAAACTGTTATACCCGGGCAACACAGGACTCAGAAGCGGGCTAAAAACTCAGCGCGGGTGCGGCCATCATCTTTAAAAATGCCCCCCAACGCAGTGGTCTGGGTTTTCGAGTTCATATCCATAACCCCCCGGGATTTAACACAATAATGTACCGCTTCCATGGTGACCGCTACGTCTTTAGTTTGTAACAGGGTTTGCAACGCCAGCAAAATTTGCTGAGTGAGTCGCTCTTGTACTTGCGGGCGCTGCGCAAAAAACCGGACAATCCGGTTAATTTTCGACAAACCAATAATTCTGCCCTGCGGTATATAAGCTACCGTTGCACTACCATCGATAGTAACAAAGTGATGCTCACAGGTACTGGTAAAACTAATGTCTTTTACCTTAACCATTTCCCGCACCTGCATTTTGTTTTCTATCAGGGCAATTTTCGGAAAGTTCTGGTAGTTAAGGCCACCAAACACCTCATCGACATACATTTTAGCAATACGATGTGGTGTTTCACTTAAACTATCGTCGGCTAAATCAAGGCCAAGCGTGCTGACTACCTCAGTCATTAACTGTGATATCCGCTGATACTTCTGATCTCTGGACAGACCATTGTCCAGCATGGGCGTCTCTAACCCCTGTGCTTCGAGTGCACTGCGCACCAAAACAGCTTCTTCTGACAACATACTTTCAATCCAACTAAGTGCTTTGTGACCTTTTTACGGCATAACAAAAGCAATAGTTTAGTAATTAACTCAACTTTCTGCTAAATATCGGACCCTGGCTGCTCCGGCTGGCTTTACTGCACCCGGGCCAATGATTCCAGCAGTTCACGCGGTTCCACTTCCGGACCATTAAGTGACTCATCCCAGTTGGTGCCAATTAACACACCATCATCATACATTTCTTTCAACCAACCTTCACAAAACACATCAAGTGGAATAGCTTCTGGTTTATAACCTGCCCACTCATCAGAGCAATGCGCCTGAGCATCAGTTTTGTTTGACCAGAAAGGCATGACATCGGTCTCTTCAAACTCAACCGACTCTACAACCAGCAAATCCTCGCCATCGGCCAGGGTCCAGACCACGCCATTGGTTTTAGCTTCTTCAACAAATTTCTGATAACTCGGATCGTGTTCAAACTCGGCCATAACTTACCTGCACTTTAGTGGCTAATAATGCCTGCTATTAAAACAGATTTAGCGGGTAAAAAGCCATCATTATCGTTGCGCCAGCCTACGGCTTTCCCTGACGACAGAAAATAACGTACAATTTACGCCATCGTTAATAACAGGCTGCAATAACATTATGGCGCAATATATTTACTCAATGCATCGGGTGTCGAAAGTTGTCCCGCCGAAAAAAACCATTTTAAAAGATATTTCATTGTCGTTTTTCCCTGGCGCTAAAATTGGCGTACTGGGTTTAAACGGCGCTGGTAAATCTACTTTGCTGCGGATTATGGCGGGTGTCGATACTGAGTTTGAAGGCGAAGCCCGGCCGCTGGCTGGCACTAAAATTGGCTATTTACCGCAGGAGCCGGTGCTTGACACCAGTAAAACCGTGCGGGAGATTGTCGAAGAAGCGGTTGCAGATGTAAAAGAAGCATTTAACCGGTTAGATCAGGTTTACGCCGCTTATGCTGAAGAAAACGCCGATTTTGACGCACTGGCTCGCGAGCAGGGTGAACTGGAGGCCCTTATTCAGGCCAAAGACGGTCATAATCTGGATAATACCCTGGAGCGGGCGGCCGATGCGCTGCGTTTACCACCATGGGAGGCTAATATTGGTCATTTATCGGGAGGGGAACGCCGTCGGGTTGCAATATGCCGTCTGTTGCTGGAGCGGCCGGATATGCTGTTACTTGATGAGCCAACAAACCACCTTGATGCCGAATCCGTTGCCTGGTTAGAGCGCTTCCTGCACGACTATCCCGGCACTGTCGTCGCCATTACCCACGACCGTTATTTCCTCGACAATGTGGCTGGTTGGATTTTAGAGCTCGACCGCGGCTATGGTATTCCATGGGAAGGCAATTACTCGTCCTGGCTGGAGCAAAAAGATGCCCGCTTGCAGCAGGAAGAAAAAACCGAAAATGCCCGCCAGCGTTCCATTAAACAAGAACTGGAGTGGGTGCGAACTAACCCCAAAGGCCGCCATGCCAAAAGCAAAGCGCGGATGGCGCGGTTTGAAGAACTGCAAAGCCAGGACTTCCAGAAGCGTAACGAAACTAACGAGCTGTTTATTCCACCTGGACCACGCCTTGGTGACAAGGTGCTGGAGGTTAACCACCTGCGGAAATCTTTCGCCGATCGTTTGCTGATTAATGACCTGAGTTTCAGTGTGCCCAAAGGCGCGATTGTGGGTATTATCGGTCCGAACGGCGCCGGTAAATCGACATTGTTTAAAATGATTACCGGTAGCGAACAGCCAGATAGCGGCAGTATCGAGATTGGCGATACGGTGCAGGTGGCCAGTGTTGACCAGTTCCGCGATAGCATGAACCCGAAAAATACGGTCTGGCAGGAAATTTCAAACGGCCAGGATATGCTGCAAATTGGCAGTTTCCAAATTCCCAGCCGGGCTTATGTTGGCCGCTTTAACTTTAAAGGTAACGACCAGCAAAAGTTTATTGGTGAGCTTTCCGGTGGTGAGCGTAACCGGGTACATCTGGCGGCCCTGTTAAAAGCCGGTGGCAACATGTTGCTGCTGGATGAACCCACCAACGATTTAGACGTGGAAACGCTGCGGGCACTGGAAAATGCCCTGCTCGATTTCCCGGGCTGCGCCATGGTTATTTCGCACGATCGCTGGTTCCTTGACCGCATTGCCACCCATATTCTCGACTACCGCGATGAAGGCCAAATTAATTTCTTTGAAGGGAACTACTCTGACTATGAGACCTGGCTAAAAGCCACTTACGGCGCGGCAGCGTTAGAGCCACACCGGATAAAATATAAGAAAATATAAGCGTTACCCTCTGACAAGGCCGCCACTGCGGCCTTTTCTTTTCGCTATTTTGCCCTAACAAAATTTGAGCTAATCAAACTCTGACCGCATAACTTGCTTATATAAAGCGCTGGCGGCTATTTGGCTATGCGCCTGTTGCAAGGTAGTGATCACTTCTGCTGACGTTGCTTTACTCGCCGCAAGATACGTTTGCTGTTGTAGCGGCGCAATAGCGAATTCAAATGCCACATATTCAGGTTTAATATTAAAATGACTAGCCATCGCAGCCAGTGCCATAGGGTCATCAATAATTAAATCGACTTTGCCATTTAACAGTAACTGCCAGGAGTCGATGATATCCGCGGCCTGCACCAATTGATCTGACTGATCAAAGCCATTGGCTTTTAAAAAGGTTTCAGCAACATCGTGCCGCTGCACAGCAATACTATATCGCTGCGCATCAGCTAATGTCTTAAGCTGAATATCCTGCCGGTGTGCCAGTTTTACAAAACCCAGCCGATATGCCGCCACCGGCCCTATCCACTGAAATAAAGTCTCTCGTTCAGGTGTTCGTGCAATGTTGTAAATCAGGGTATTGGGTTGCTGCAACGCCATCTTGTAAGCACGAGCCCACGGATAAACGTCAATACTGGCGGTCAGATCAGCTTGTTGCAAGATCGCTTTTACCAATGCTGTGCTATACCCTCCAACCTCACCTTCCTCAAGTGTTTGGTGAGGAGGAGAGAGCTCCGTGACGACTCTGATCTCTGCAGTTTGTGCAGCTATGTTATGTCCTGAGATAATATGTCCTGAGGTGACAATCAACAATGCGACCAGTCGCCATCGCCATTTTACACGCATATACTTCCCCTTTTACCCGTCTACAGCCCTGCCCAACCGCTGCATTCAATTAGTCGCTGACGGTCTGTTGACAAGCATTAAACACCCTGTTGTTATATCGTCACTTTATTCCTAATACAACAGACTTTTATGAACGTTAAACTTGCGGCAGTTAAAATAGCAAAATTACTAGTATTGGCGGGCTTTGGTAGCCTGTTATTAGCCTGTTCAGACCCCGAGGCAGTAACTGAACGTTCAACTTCGGCTGCTGAACAAACTCAAGTATCTGAGCAGACAATAAAATTTGAACAAGACGTGCATTATAAACTCGTTGAAAACATCGACATTGAGCATGCCACACCACCTTTGCTGGTGCAATATTTCTGGTTCGGTTGTCAACATTGTCAGCAGTTTGAGCCAGTATTAGAAGCCATTATGTTGCGCCGGCCTGAACTGAGTCTGGTTCGTAAACATGCCGCCAGTGTTTCGCACTGGCAAACCGATGCACGGATTTTCTATAGCTTGCAACAAATGGGACTGGAACATCTGACTGAACCGCTATTTGCACTCTACCGGGAAAAACGTCAGCTAACGCCGGTAGATTTGCAGCAGTTCCTTACCACGCACCAGGTTGATCAAAAAATGTTTTTTGATATTGCCGAAACCAGCGAACAGGTTGTCAATAAAATGCGCCAAAGTAGTAGCGAGATGCAAACAAATGGCATTCGTGGTGTACCTGCACTGGTAGTGAATGGCAAATATCTGATCACGCCTACCGCGGAGATCAACAGCCTGGAAATGTATTTAGCCCTAATCGATTATTTACAGCAGAAAACGTAAATTTTTGGGCGGTAGTGTAGATTAAGTTATTGCAACAGGCGCTGGCTGTGATATTGTAACTGATAATTATTATCATCTAGATATCAACAAGTCGAGGCTTTATGAAAACTGTTATTGCTACCGCGGTACTTTGTGCCGCCTTCACATCCAGCGTTATTGCTGATAATGACCGGCCTGACCACTTTAAAGGTGCTCAGGTTGGTTCACTTACTGAAGCTGTATCCGTGTTTCGGGCTACTAATCAAAAGCTGCAACAACTGCTGCAAGAAGATTTAACGCCTGCAGCAATGGTTGAAATTCACCAGCTGACTTACACCCTTGAAAATGCCCTGGACAAGATCCACAACGAAACAAGCCAGTTGAAAGTTGTGTTGGAAGAGGTTCACCTTGGCTCAGAGAGTATGGATTTTGACAAAGTGAAGAAAAACAGCGCCTTGTACCTTGATGCGGCAACAACTTTAATTAAATAACATTTTACAGTTACTCACCAAATCCAGATCTTGGTCTCCTCAGCCCATGCCTGCATGGGCTGTTATACGACGCCCTGCTGAATCATCGCATCAGCCACCCGCCGAAAGCCTGCAACGTTAGCGCCCAGAATAAAATTGGCCGGCTGGTCAAGCTCAGCAGCCGTTTCACTGGTACGTTGGTAAATGCCCTGCATAATGTCTTTTAGTTTCTGATCAACCTCCTCAAAACTCCAATGCTGCATGCTGGCATTTTGTGCCATTTCTAACTGGCTGGTCGCTACGCCGCCGGCATTAGCTGCTTTGCCCGGCGCATAGGCTATTTTAGCGGTTAAAAACACCTCTGCCGCATCCGCTGTACACGGCATATTTGCACCTTCGCACACAGCAATGCAGCCATTATCTAATAGCGCTTTAGCATCCGCTGCGGTGAGTTCGTTCTGAGTGGCACAAGGAAAAGCAACCTGACCGGCAAAACGCCAGACCGCATGGCCATCATCCGGATAACGGTTACGACCAATATATTCAGCATCAGGGTGACGCTCGGCATAATCAGTTAACCTACCCTGCTCCACTTCTTTTATCTGTTTTAAGCTTTTAACGTCAATCCCACTTTTCTGATATATCGTGCCGCCAGAATCCGAGCAGGTTACCGGCTTTGCACCCAGCTCCAGTAGTTTTTCAATGGTATAAATAGCGACATTGCCAGAACCTGAAACCAGACACTCTTTACCTTCCAGACTATTCTGGTGGCCTTTGAGCATATGTTCAGCAAAGTAGACACAGCCATAACCGGTTGCTTCTTTTCTTACCAGAGACCCGCCCCATAACCTATCTTTACCGGTTAGCACCCCATCAAAGCGGTTGGTCAGCTTTTTATACTGGCCAAACATGTAACCAATTTCACGCGCCCCGACACCAATATCGCCGGCGGGTACGTCTGTTGTCGGCCCAATATGCCGGTATAACTCATTCATAAATGCCTGACAAAATCGCATTATTTCGCCGTCAGACCGGCCTTTAGGGTCAAAGTTAGCCCCGCCTTTAGCACCACCGAGCGGCAAACCGGTAAGGGCATTTTTAAGCACTTGCTCAAAACCTAAAAACTTAATAATGCTGGCGTTAACACTGGGATGAAAGCGGATCCCGCCTTTGTATGGCCCCAACACCGAATTAAACTCAACCCGATATCCCTTGTTAACCTGCACCTGGCCGTTGTCATCTACCCAGGCAACCCGAAACATGATTTGTCGCTCGGGCTCGACCATCCGCTCAATAATGGCGTGCTGACAAAACCGGCTATCTTCATCCAGTACTGAACCTAAGGAATCCAATACCTCTTCAACTGCCTGGTAAAACTCGGTTTGCGCCGGGCTGCTTTTTTGCAATTTAACAATGGTATTGTGGGTATAGGGCATAGCATAAACCTTTGTTGTGTATAGCAGTGCTCTGGTATAGCCTGTCTAACGCCTTACTGTCAATTGTCGCCTCATGCAAGGCTAGCGGGCGAGCACTGTCAATGACTAAGTATACTCATTAACGCAAGAAGTACCGGTTATGGATCATTCACTTAATTTTAGTTTAAGCGGCTACAAAACAAATGTGCAGCTGGCAGCCCTGGCCAACAGCGTGGATTTCAACGCTGAGAACCCACCCGTATTGTGCCTGCATGGCTGGCTGGATAACGCCGCCAGCTTTAGTCCCCTGGCTAAAGCCATGGCAGATATACCGATGCTGGCGCTGGACTTTCCAGGCCATGGTCGTTCGCAAAACCGCAGCGGCGACGCCCACTATTATTTTTTTGACTGGGTGGAGGATATTGTCGCTTTCTGTCAGCAACAGGGTTGGCAGCAGCTGACATTAATTGGCCATTCGATGGGAGGGATGGTAGCAACGGCAATAGCGGCCGCTTTTCCACAGCTGGTTGCGAAACTTGTTCTTATTGATAGTTTGGGTTTTGTTACCGAAAGCCCGGATAACTGCACTGAACAACTCCGTCAGGGCATAAGCTCGCGGCTGAAAACACCACCAAAACGCAAACCTTACTACCCGGATTTAACGGCAGCCGCCAACGCCAGACTGGTACAAAGTGACTTCAGTATAACGGAGGCGCGGGTCCTGGCAGAGCGCGGTACTGTGACCACACCGCATGGCGTAAGCTGGGCACATGATTATCGGTTGCGCGCTAAGTCAGTGCACCGGCTTACCACAGAGCAGGCACAAAACCTATGCCGTAATGTCCAAGCACCGATTCTGGCAATATTGGCCAGTGACGGTCCTTTTGCCGCAAAGCTGCCGGCAGTGCAAAGCTGGTATCAACATCTAACCGTTAAGCAGATAAAAGGTGGCCATCATTGTCATATGACAGCCGCCAGCGACGTTGCCAGGCTACTCAGAGCCTGGTGGTGATTACTGCAAAATATAGCTGACTGAAAGAGCGAAATTAGCACCGGCAGTCGCGTAACCACGGCTGGTGTAATACTGTTTGTCGGTCAGGTTCGCAAGGTTGCCACGCACAGTTAAGCGGGGCGAAATCGCATAACTAAAGCCCAGACCCCATAAGGTATGGGCGGGGGCATCTGCAAACTTATCGCCGGTAAACCAGTCGGCTCCCTGATAGGTCGCACTTTGATAATCTGCCGTTAAAAATGCCGACCAGTTGTTTGCAGTATAACTACCCCGCCAGTTCACGGTATTTTCAGGGCGACGCTCAAGCTTAAAGCCATTACTGTGATTTTCGGTGTCCAGCCAACTGTAGCTGAAATTGCTGGCCCATTGTTGCCATTGCTGTCGCAGGCTAAACTCCAGGCCACTTACACTGGCCAGTAGTACGTTTTGGGCCTGCTCCACGCCCTGGATAAGGTTGGTCACTTTCCGGTCAAACCAGGCCAGCTGCAGCTGAAGGCCAGCGGTTTGATAGTTAACGGCAATTTCATCTGAAACAGACTGCTCTGGCTTAAGAGCGGGATTAGCAAACCCAGGGAAATATAACTGATTAAAAGAGGGGACTTTAAACGCAGTGCCACGACTGGCCCTCACCCGCCAATCCCCGGTTATCTGATAACCCGCTGCCAGCTGCCAGGTGGTGGCCGAACCATACTGATTAATCGCATCGTGCCGTGCTGCCGCTTCCAACTGCCATGCCATATGCTGATAATTCAGGCCACTAAACACCGCGCGGTTGATTCTGCTGGTTTGCTCATAAGCGGTAACCGATTTGTCGACCTGCTCCTGATACCAGTTTACGCCGCCAATAAACTGCAAACCGGTGAAAATATCTGACCCCGCCTGATAACTGAACTCATCCCGCTCAGTGACAAATGGGCTGCGCGATTCAGGTCCAAATGTGCTGTCGCTGTCTAAATTACGGCTAAGCTGGGCCTGATGTTGCCAATGTCCCAGCTCCTGCTGCCAGCCCAGCAGATAAGCCCGGCTTAACGTATCGGACTGATCTTCAGTACCGAAACTGGTGTCAAACTGATTAAAACCCGAATTCACATCGGCTTGGGCTGACCAATTCCCATAGTCTGAGCGATAGTCGGCAGCGATTTTAAGATACTGCTGCTGATAGCCGTCACTGTCAGGGTCTGACGCTGGTTGTGCATTAAAACCATCCGCCTGACTAACCCCGGCGCTGGCGTGCAGCGCCAGCTGCTTAAATTGTTGACTGACACTGATATCAGCGCCCGTCTGACCAAAACTGCCGACATTAGCGTGCAATTCTAACTCACTGCCGCGCCGGGTGGTTATGGCAATAACGCCGGCCAGGGCGTCCGAGCCATACCAGGCTGCGCGTGGTCCGCGGATAACCTCTATGCGTTCAATCAGTTCCAGCGGTACCATCGCCAGCGCTTTATAGCCCAACGTAGCTGAGCCACTGCGCACGCCATCGACCAGCACCAGGGTATGGCCGGTATTGCCACCACGCACATAGATACTGCTGTTTTGGCCACGACCACCATCACGCGATAAGTTGATTCCGGGTAACTGGGCTAATAGTGCAGGTAAATCATTAGCCTGACGAGCGACGATATCATCGCGCTCCAGCACGGTCACACTGGCCAGCACATTATGCTGCAGCCTGGCAGTTCGGTTGGCGTATATACTGATGTGTTCAATGGCCGTGTTATCAAGGGCCAGATTTTGGTTATTCAGTGTCGTAGCGGTTGCCGGTGCGCAAGCACCAACCATTACGGCTGCAAAAGCAGGTTTAAACATGCAAGCTCCTACAAATGTGCCCACCGCACATTTAGTTAGTTAGTCGACTTTTCAGGCCGGTCTCCGGGCTTACAACCTGCTTGCGCCAAAACTTTACCTTCCCATCGAATGACAGTGGTTTTCAAAGCTTTGATAGTTATTTACCGTTGCGGGGGCAGCTCTGGCATGAACCAGATTCCCGTTTAACTGCAGCATGCTGCAGAACCTGAAAAAAAAACGGCCTTATTGAAGGCCGCGAGCAGTGTATCTTTGACGCAAAAAATGTCAATAGATATCCAGATGTCTAAAGAATATCAACTAACCACCTAGTCACGAAAATTAGTAAACTGGAACGCCTGCTCCAGCTCACTGCCCCGCACCAGTGCCATTGCTTCTTGTAAATCATCACGTTTTTTACCGGTTACCCGCACCTGATCACCCTGAATGGCCGCTTGCACTTTCAACTTATTATCTTTAATCGACTTAACCAGTTTTTTTGCCATATCCTGTTCTATCCCCTGTAACAGGCTCACACTCAGGCTATAGGTCTTACCAGAGTGCACTACATCACCTTCTTTAAATGACCGCACATCCAGGCCGCGTTTTACTGCCTTGGCTAAAAAAATCTCCAGCATTTGCTGTAACTGAAATTCAGCCTCAGCTTTCATGGTGATGACTTTTTCTTTCAGGGTAAACTCAGCCTGTACCCCACGAAAATCAAAACGGGTGGTTAGTTCACGGTTAGCATTTTCTACGGCGTTCAACACTTCTTGCTGATCGACTTCTGATACGATATCGAATGAGGGCATTAAAAATCTCCTTAGCATAAGCCATTCTGTCTGCTGGTGATTATAACCAGAAAACTGCTACAATCCGAGCGCAGTTTCTGACAGAGGGTTCGCTGTGCCACAGATTTTTTATCGTTGGGTTTGTGTGTTGTGTTTTGCGCTGGCAACCGCTGGTTTTCTGGCTGAGCTCAGCGGGCACCGGATTGGCGGTGGTTTTGCTCATGTTGATAAAGTCGCCCATTTTTTTATTTTTATCGTGCTTACGGCGCTGCTGTGGAAGGGCTTTAAGCTGGTGCCAGTAACCGCTTTTTTAATATTAGGTATTTATGGTGGAGCGGTAGAATTGGCGCAACATTACTTTACCCGGCGCACCGGCGATTGGTTAGACTGGCTGGCTGACATTGCAGGTATCGTCGTGTTCTATCTGGTTCGTGCAATATGGCATCGTATCCGTCCCCGCAGCCAGCGCTAAGCTGGACCATCGTTGGTCGCGGTGCCATTGGTTTGCTGGCAGGCGCCCGATTACAGTTAGCAGGATATTTACCCACACTATGGCTAAAGCAGCCAGAAAAACTGGCGCTGATATTTACCGACATTCAGCAAAAAAATCAGCAGCTGTTATTGTCGCCACAACAAATTG
The DNA here is from genome assembly GCA_963975465.1 of uncultured Chromatiaceae bacterium. GTDB lineage: Bacteria > Pseudomonadota > Gammaproteobacteria > Enterobacterales > Alteromonadaceae > Alishewanella. The sequence goes on along the minus strand of CAXBHB010000001.1, from coordinate 56,681 downwards.
ATACGCCGATCCGACGCTTGCTGTTGCCTGTAAAGGCGTATGATGTGGCTAAAGCCCTAACCCAGTTAACGCCTCTGTTAGCCGACAATGCGCAGATAATCCTTAGCCACAATGGCATAATTCCGTTGCAGCCCATCTTGCAGCAACTGAAGCCTGATCAGGGGCTCTGGTTTTTATCAACCAGCCAGGCTGCCTACAAACTGCTGCCGCATCATGTGGTACATAGTGGTGAGGGTAGCAGTTATTTGGCGAGATTAACCGCGGGCTGCGCCTGGGATGATAGTATTGTTGCGGCAATGACAGCCGCACTGGGGCCGCTGAGTATGGTTGCTGATATTTATCCGATACTATGGCAAAAGCTGGCGGTAAATGCCGCCATTAATCCGCTGACGGCTTTAGAAAACTGTCAGAACGGCCAACTGGCTCAGCCCCGCTATCAGCAACAAATATCGGCTTTGGTGTCCGAGGTCTGCCAGGTAGCGACTGCACTGGGCTATGCCATGGACGTTGCCAGCACGGTTAGCAGAGTAAATCAGGTAATAGCGGCCACAGCCGCTAATTACTCATCCATGCAGCAGGACATGCTAAGTGGCCGTCAGACCGAAATCGACGCTATTTGCGGTTATGTCTGTCAGCAAGCGGCCCACTTGAACATTGCGGTGCCGGCAAATCAGGCGATGCTAGCGCAAGTCATCGCAAAAACGGCTGTCAGTTAAGCGGTCGGTACACAGAGACGTTACTATAGCCCTGCTCGTGCAATAGCACTGCCTGTAATCTGCTCATGACCCCTTTGCTGCAATAACAATAATAGTGACGACTGGCGTCCAGCTTGGCAAATTGACTGGCCAAGCGGAAGAAAGGCAACTCAACCACGGGTATACCAACATCGTCAAATGGCGCCTGCTCAGTTTCCTCGGGGCTACGAATATCCAGAATTACCGCATTGTCTGTCAGCTCAGTCAGCTCTGTTACCACATGTGCTTCCTGCTCTGCCTGAAAATCAATAGTACGAATATCCAGCACTTTGGCGCTGTTAACCACGTGCTGCAACAAGTCCATATCCAGCTTACTTTCATTTTCTGTTACATCGGCCAATACGGCATTAACCGTCGGCTTGTTCGAGATCACACCACAATATTCAGGCATGCTCTTGGCAAGCTCTTCCACACCTATCTGCCGGGCGATATCAATAATCTCTTGCTTATCATGATAAATAAGCGGCCTTAGCACCAGATCTTCGGTAACCCGGTCAATTACTGCCAGGTTGGCGATGGTCTGGCTGGATACCTGGCCAATACTTTCGCCGGTTACCACCGCCTTAATCCCCAGGTTATGGGCGACACTGCTGGCGGCACGAAGCATCATCCGCTTTAAAACAACCCCCATCACACCGTTATCAACCTGCTGCAGAATATTGTCGACAACGGGCGCGAAATTAACGCTGACAAATTTAACCCGGTGCGACAAGCTGTACTTTTGCCACAAGTAAAATGCCATTTCCCGCACACCCGCTTCATGGGCAGCACCACCAAGATTAAAAAATAAATAGTGGGTGCGAAGGCCTTTGCGGATCATCAGATAGCTGGCTACCGCAGAGTCATAACCGCCGGAGATAAGAGACAATACGTCAGATTGCGACGGCAACGGAAAGCCCCCCATCCCTTTGAAGCTTTCACTCAGCAGCAATAACTTTTCCTGCTTTATTTCCAGCTTAATCGTAATATCCGGCTGCTTTAACTGCACTTTAGCCGAGGCCACCTGCTGATTCAGGCCGCCACCAATGTAACGCTCTGCTTCAATCGAGCTAAAACTATGCTGCCCCTGACGGCGGACCCGCACACAAAACGTTTTACCTGCCAATTGGGGTTGATATACCGCTAGCACCTGTAAATAGATATCATGTAAATCAGTGAACGACGCCGTACGCATCTCAGAAAAAGTAACAATACCCGGAATACAACCTAACCGCTCGATAAGCTTGCTACGGATGGGTGCTGTATTGTTGTCGCAGCTAACCGTGAGGTGATCAAACAGGTTGCTAATAACAACGGACGGATCGACCTGCGTCAGAATGGTTTTAAGATTGCGTTCCAGCAACTTAGTCTGCCGCTTACGCACAGATTTACTTTTGATTGAAATTTCCGGGTGCAGTTTAATAATAAATTCAAGCATAACATTCAGACATGACATTAAGGGCGCTAAAAAGTGGCGCGTAGTATAGCGCATTGCCAGAGGAACACCTAACCTGGTGTATCGCTCTGGCAAACGTTATGTACTACAAACTTAGTTGGCTTGGGGCTCCAGGCTGATAGGTTCAGACTGTTTTGCTTTACCCTGCATAATTGATATTTCGACCCGGCGATTACGCCGGCGATTTGACTCGGAATCATTTTCTACCAGTGGCCGGGTATCTGCATGGCCCATGACCACCACCCGCTGCCGATCAAACCCCGGCGCCCGGATTATTTCTGTAGCGACTGATACCGCACGTTTTGCTGATAGCTCCCAGTTGTTACTATGTAATTCATCGGATACCTGAATATCATCAGTGTGACCACTAACGGTAATCTCGCCCGGTACGTCATTTAATAAAGTACCAATCTGCTGAATAATTGGCCGGAAGCGGGGTTGCAAAAACGACGAACCCGACGGAAATGAACCATTCTCCCGAATGCGGATAATAATTTGCTGGCCGAGTGATTCCAGTTCAATAGCTCCATCAACTATTTGCTGCTCCAGTTGCTCTGCCATTTTTTTAACCATTTCATTAGTTTGCTCCTGCATGGCCTCAGCGGCGGCCTCGGCAGCTGCTGCTTCGGCGTCCGCAGTTTCTTCCGCATTAGCAGCAGACTGGCCGCCGGTCATATCCTCCCGCTGCTCCTGCCGGCCACCGGCAGAGTCTTCCTCCCCAGCCTGAAACTCGATAACCTGCTGGGTAATTTCCATGGTTTGTTGTTGCAGGGTTTCAATCGGGGTCGGGTCCGGCCGACCAGGCCTGAATTCCATAGCAATAATGCTGGTACCTTTTGGAATATCTTCCACTTCAATCTTGTTCTGTACCCCAAATGCAAACTTCATTGAGCCGGCAATTTGTTTAAATTTCAGCACATCCATCTCGGAAAACGCCAGCAACAACACAAAGAAGCACATCAACAGTGCCATTAAATCGGCAAAGGTGCCCATGTATTGCGGTAGCCCGGGAGGTGGGCATTTACATTCTTGTTCTTCCTGGTCGCTCATGCTGGCTCTCCGGCAGCGACCTCGCGTTTACCCTGAGCCAGGTAATTGCGTAATATGCCTTCAATCACTTTCGGGTTCTGACCATCCTGAATGCCGAGAATTGCATCCAGGATCAACTGATTATTCTGCTTTTCCTGTTGATTACGAATAGCCAGTTTATCAGCAAGGGGTATAGCAATAACGTTGGCAATAAAGGCACCATATAATGTCGTCAGCAGTGCCACCGCCATCGCCGGTCCAATGGCTTTTGGATCATCCATGTTGGATAGCATGGCGACCAGTCCTATCAGGGTACCAATCATACCCATCGCTGGTGCGACATCTCCCAAACTGCGAAATATCCCAATAGCGGTTTCGTGGCGCTTTTCGGTCAGGCTGATATCTTTTAGCAGGGTCGCTCTGACCACGTCGGCATCGTGGCCGTCAACCAGCATATTTACCCCCTTCTGCATAAAGGCATTAGGTATTTCGGCCTCTTCCAGCGCCAAAAAACCGCCTTTACGGGCAGAGTCACCTAGTTGCACCGCTTTTTCGATCAATTCTTCCGGCGCTTCAATTTTAAACATAAATGCTTTTGCGGCTGCTTTACCTGCGCCTAAAAACTGGCCCATTGTAAATTTGGCAACGACCACAAAAATTGAGCCACCAACTACTATCAATACCGACACTAGATCAGCAAACATAGCTACATCGCCACTACTGCTTATAATCATAGCCATGACCACAAAGCCTATAGCGCCAATCAAGCCAACCAGGGTTGCTATATCCACTCTTTACTCCTTAACACACGCCCAGACGGCAATTTCGATTGTTTTATATTAGCTTATAGTCGGTTATCGACAAAACTTCGTAAAAATTAAGTACTGAATTACACAAAACACCTAATTTAGGCTTTCACTTATCCGTTATGATTGACCATAATAGCCTGCTAAGGTAACGTTGCGCACAGTTTTTTTTGGAGTTGTCATGAGTAAAAAGAAAGCAGACCTGAGCCAGTTCGAGCAGGCAATGGCAGAGCTTGAAAATATAGTGCAGCAACTTGAGCAAGGCGACATGACGCTTGATGATTCGCTCAGTCAGTTTGAACGCGGTATCAGCCTGGTTAAACAAAGCCAGCAACAACTACAAAGCGCCGAACAGAAAGTACAGCTATTGCTTCAACAGCAACAGCAGGAAAGCCTGCAAACTTTTACACCACCGCCAGGAGAGTGACTTGGCACCAGTTAGCCTGACCCAATATCAGCAGCGCACAGAACAACAATTACAGAAGCTAATGGCTGCCCAACCGCAAACAGCCAGCGTGCTGCACCAGGCAATGAGCTATAGCCTGACAAATGGTGGCAAGCGCATCCGGCCTTTTTTGGTTTACAGTTGTGGTACTATGCTGGGATGCTCGTTGCCAACCTTGGATAGTGCAGCGTGCGCTATTGAGTGCTTGCACAGTTATTCGTTAATTCATGACGATTTACCCGCAATGGATAACGATGACTTACGGCGGGGTAAGCCGACCTGCCATAAAGCCTTTGATGAAGCGACCGCTATATTGGCCGGTGATGCTTTGCAAGCGTTGGCATTTAGCGCGCTCGCCACTGAACCGTCGCCGCTTAGCGCAGAACGTAAACTGCAACGCCTGGCCCTGCTGGCAAAGGCAGCAGGCGTTGGTGGCATGTGTGCAGGACAGGCGATTGATTTAGCGCAGACCAACCAACACACTGATTTAGCGACACTGGAGCAAATGCATCGACTGAAAACCGGTGCGTTAATAGAGTGTGCAGTGCAACTGGCATATTACAGTAGTGAGCTCAATTGCCCGGCAACCCTTGAGACGTTAACCTGCTTTGCCAGCGCGCTTGGCCTGGCATTTCAGGTTCAGGACGATATTCTTGATATAGAAAGTGACACCCTTGTGCTGGGTAAACCACAAGGCTCGGATTGCAAGGCCAATAAGCTAACCTACCCGGCCCTGCTTGGACTGGACGGTGCAAAACGTAAAGCAGAGCAGCTTTATCAGGATGCATTAGCAGCATTGGCAAGCCTTCCATACAATACTGATGAGTTAGAAGCGTTTGCTCATTACATTATTGCCCGTAAGTTTTAATCAGGGCCTTAGAGATGGCATTAGATATGACCGATTTTCCGCTGTTAGCCAAAGCGAATCTGCCAGAGCAGTTACGGCAATTGCCGCAGGACAAGTTGCCTGCACTAAGTGAAGAACTGCGGCGTTTTTTATTAAAGACAGTTAGTCAGAGCAGTGGCCATTTTGCCTCAGGCCTTGGCACCGTTGAGCTGACCGTTGCCCTGCATTATGTTTACAATACCCCTTTTGACCGCTTGATCTGGGATGTTGGCCACCAGGCGTACCCACACAAAATTTTGACCGGCCGGCGCGATCAAATGCATAGCATCCGCCAGAAGGACGGTTTGCACCCGTTCCCCTGTCGAGAAGAAAGCGAATACGACACCCTGACAGTTGGCCATTCAAGCACCTCAATCAGCGCAGCGCTGGGGATGGCTATTGCTGCCAGTCAGGCCAAAAGCAAGCGTAAAGTTGTTGCTGTTATCGGCGATGGCGCCATTACCGCCGGTATGGCATTTGAAGCGTTAAATCATGCCGGCGAAGTCCGTCCCGATATGTTAGTGATCCTGAACGATAATGAAATGTCTATTTCAGAGAATGTCGGTGCGTTAAACCAGTATTTTGCCCGCATTTTATCTGGCAGCTTTTACACCAGCCTGCGTGAGGGCGGTAAAAAAATCCTCAGTGGTGTACCGCCCCTGCATGAACTGGCCAGCCGCGCCGAAGAACATTTTAAAGGCATGGTGACACCCGGTACCTTTTTTGAAGAGCTGGGTTTTAATTATATTGGTCCAATCGATGGTCATGACGTGGTCACGCTGGCAGATACAATCCGCAATATGCGTAATTTGAAAGGCCCGCAGCTATTACATATCGTAACTAAAAAAGGTAAAGGCTATGCCCCGGCAGAGGCAGACCCTATTGGTTACCACGCAGTAGCCAAATTTGACCCTGACGCCAGCAGCCAGCCGGTAAAAAAAGCCGGTAAACCAACCTTCTCTAATGTATTTGGCCACTGGTTATGTGACATGGCTGCACAGGATGAGCGGTTACAGGGCATTACACCGGCAATGCGGGAGGGTTCAGATATGGTGCAGTTTTCCAAACGCTTTCCCAAACGCTACTTTGATGTCGCCATCGCTGAACAGCATGCTGTCACGCTGGCCGCAGGAATGGCAATTGAAGGTTTAAAACCGGTTGTTGCGATTTACTCCAGCTTTCTACAGCGCGGCTATGATCAACTTATTCATGATGTCGCCCTGCAAAACCTTGACGTTTTATTTGCGATAGACCGAGCCGGTATCGTCGGCGCTGACGGCCCGACCCATCAGGGCGCTTTTGATATCAGCTTTATGCGTTGTATTCCAAACCTGATGCTGATGGTGCCGTCAGACGAGGATGAGTGCCGGCAAATGCTTTATACCGGCTATCAGCATCGCGGGCCAGCGGCGGTGCGTTATCCCCGGGGTATCGGTAGCGGTATCGACGCTGAACACACTATGCAGTTGCTGGCACCGGGCAAAGCCAGAGTGATCCAGCCAGGACAGCGGCTGGCCATTCTGGCTTTTGGCCCGCTGTTGCACAGCTGTACCGCGATTGCCACAGAACTGAATGCCACACTGGTCGATATGCGTTTTGTCAAACCACTGGATGAAGCTCTGTTGCGTGAACTGGCAGAGAACCACAGTCATTTTGTAACCGTTGAAGACAACGCCATTATCGGAGGTGCCGGCTCAGCGGTAAATGACTTTATGCTGCAACAGGGGTACGCATTAAAAATATTAAATTTAGGCTTGCCGGATCATTTTATTAAACACGGCAGTCAGCAGGAAATTTACGCAGAATTGAGTTTAGACAGCGCGGGCATCAGCCAGCAGGTTAAACTTTTCAGCCAGCGTTAGTATTTGAATCGGATAGCCAGGCCTCAAAGGGCCTGGCTATCGCCTTGTTCAAACCATACCAGCCCTTCCGCCAGTAACTTTTCAATTTGCGCCTCGATATGCGCCGAATCTTCAAATTCAAAAGCATCCAGCTGTGGGTCGAACGCCAGACAGGCCACGGCATTTTTGCCATTGTGTTTAACATGATACAACGCCAGCTCAGCGAGCTGCAGCGACACTTCCCAGTTGATAAGCTGCCCGCCCAGTAAGGGCAAGGGATAATGGGCATAGCCAATAGAACAGGCTAACCGTACAATCTGTCCGTCAGGTAAATTAAATGCGGCTTTAGCGACTTGTTCATTTAAGCGGTAACTAAAATGGCGAACTAAATCAACCTGAATATCCCGTAACACCAGCACAAAAGAGGCGCCACTAAAACGCACAACATAGTCAGAGCCACGGGTTTCACGGATCAACAAACCACTCACTTGCTGGATCAGGCTGTCGCCAGCACTATTACCGTATTGATCATTAATTTGTTTAAAATTGTCTAAATCAATATGCAACAATGCCAGACACTTCCCCTGAGCCTGAATAGAATCCCGGTTTCGCTGAAAATGTTCAATATCCTTAGGCAACTGTTCAAACATAAACCGGCGGTTACGCAGCCCCGTCAGATTATCTTTATGGGTTAACTGGCCAAGTTGCTCATTCAACTCATTTAATCGGACATTACTGTTTTCCAGTTCCTGGGTCCGTTGCTTGACCAGGCGCTCCAGTTCAAGTTGTTTATGCAGGGTGTTGCGGCGCACCAGCCACAATATGCCGTACAGGCAACAAAGCAATAGTAATAGCCATAAAGTCCGGTACAAAATGGTTTCGTCAAACCGTTCCGGTACCACCAGGCTTAATTCGGTAACCCCTGCTGTTTGCCAGCTATGGCCGCTCTGTCGCACTTCGAGCTTATACACAAACTTACCCGGTGGCAGATTGGTATAGACGGCTTCACGACGCTCTCCCACCTCGTGCCAGCGATGATCGAAACCGTCCAGCCGGTAGCGAAATTGCAGTGCATCCGGCTTGATAAACTCCAGTGCCGAATAATGCAAGGTTACGTTGCGCTCATTCATTTCGAGCACTAACCGCTGCTGCTCCGGCGCAAGCACATAGCGCTGGCTGGTGGTAACCTGCTTAATATGGGGGGTTAATGCTTTTTCTGACAGTTGGGCTAAATCAGCTTGCACCGCAATCAGTCCTTGCAGGGTTGGGAACCAGTATTCTCCCTGCCAGCGCACTATTTTAGCGTGGCCGGCACCGTTACAACACCGGTTAGGGCCACTCCCCAACTGACGGTCAAAGGGAGTCAGTACCTCATCAATAATAAACGGCTGATTGGCGTTTAACGGCAAACTGGCCAGGGCCAACCGGAATATCCCTTTATGGCTGCTAACCCAAACCTGTTGCTGATCATGATCATAACTAAAACTCACTGCCGGGCCATGTGGCATCCCGTTGCCGCTGTGCAGTTGCAGCCATGAATTATCCGCCTTGCGAATAAAAACACCGTCATCGATAGTACTAATCAGCAGTGTATTATCGGGAAGCTGCAACACAGCCAGAATATAACTGTTGTAAAGTGGCAATCCCACGCCAAGCCGCTGCAAAACCGCCCCGTCATACTGGTAAATACCCCGGGTTGTGCCGACATATAGCTGCTGCTCAGTTTGCTGCACCACGCTAATATTGCGTGACTCAAACTGTTCGTTTAGAGGCGATAAATTAAGCTGGTTGTCAGCCACAAGATATAAGCCTCTGACACCACCAACCCAGACTCCGCCGTTTTTCGCAGGTTGTACGACCTTGATCGTATTGCCCTGCAGGCCTGGATAAGGCGTGCTGACTTCCCGGCTTTGCAGGTTAAACTGTAATAAACCGCTATCGGCGCCTAACCACAGAATATGCGGCTGGGGCCAGAATAAATCATGAATTGTCTGGCCCCCAAGAATATCGGCACTCAGTAATGTCGTAAATTCACCGTTGCTATTCAGGGTTTGCAGCGCAGACTGGCTGGAAACAACCAGTTCATTGGTTGGTGAAAGGGCCACACTGCGGACTACCGGATCAGCTAAACCATCCACCAGACGGCGAATGTTTCCTGCCGTAGCACGGTAAATACCATCGCTGAAACTGGCCAGCCAGATGTTTTGCTGGGCATCTTCAAATACGTCACTAAACCAGGGCATGGTGCCAAGCTCACTGCCGGTAACTGTTTGCCACTGTTGCTGATGATGACGGTAAAACAACTTACGGTAGGTCGATATCCAGCTCCCCTGGTTGCTGTCTTTAAACAACCGGTATACCGGACTGTGTTCGCCATCAGGCAGCTCACATTTTTTTATCTGTTGCTCCGGTGTCAGATGGTAGAAACCGCTCTCACCGGCCAGGTGTAACCCTTGCTCAGTCACGGTTAAATCGTAAACCGGCGTTTGTGCCAGCTCTAACGGCAACTTATAGGCGTTCAGCTGCTGAGTGCCGGCAATATCAAGCTGGTAAACATGTTCTGCGGTGCTGACCCATACTGTCTTGCCCGCTACTTCAAGTTGATGAACCTGACTGCGAACAGCTTCAATCCGGCTAATTTTGCCCGCCTTAATCCTAAACAGATTATCGGCCGCTACCCACACTTCATCTGCCGCTACCGGAATAATGGCGGTGACCTCTGACACTATCGGGTAGCGCTCGAACTTGAGTGTTGCAGGATTGAAACCAGACAGGCCTGCTTTGGTACCAACCCAGATGTAGCCTGTGCTATCACGTAATAGCCTGGTGATGGTATTGCTGGCAAGGTGGCGGGTGTTTTCGGTGGTAAAGGGTTCAAATTGCAGGCCGTCAAAACGATTCAGACCATATAAGGTTCCGAACCACAAATAACCCAACTCATCCTGGGCAACGGCGCGCACAGAGTTACTGGAAAGGCCATCTTTGCTGGTCCAATGGCGGATATCAAAGTCATATACTGATTGTACTGGTTTTATTTTTTCAACAATACTATCTGCTGAATCGGCTATCGCAGATTGAGCCTGGCTTTGCCAGGACAGACAAAGCAGTAACACCATAAACATGACTTTATTCATTTACCCGCCCTGTTGCAAAATCCTTGCTGCATAAATCCTGCAGAGAGTTAATTCAGAAACTGATAATGCACTAGTAATTGCAAAATTAGCCAGGCCGGCACTGCCGCCAGCAAATCGTCCAGCATAATCCCAGTGCCACCATGCACTCTCTGGTCAAACCAGCGAATTGGCCAGGGTTTTACGATATCAAAAAAACGGAACAATAAGAAACCTAACAACAGGCTTTGCCAACTAACAGGGACCAGTAGCATCGTCAGGCCGTAACCAATGATCTCATCCCAGACGATAGCCCCATGATCATGCTCGCCAACGTCCTGTGCGGTTTTTCCGCAGATATAGATGCCCAGCAGGGTGCCTGACACCAGAAAAGCCAGGTAAGCATATAAACCGAGTGAAGAAAAGACAATAACAAAAGGAACCGCAACCAAAGTACCGAAGGTACCGGGTGCCTGTGGCGCCAGGCCCGCACCAAAACCCAAGGCTAAAAAGTGCTGCCAGCGGCTAAGTTGAAATTTAACGTTACTCATGGGAAATGATTGAACCCCTGGTGCTGGTAATCAAAAGCCTGTTCTGCCGCCTTCAGCTCCAGCTTGCCGGTAGCGCCTGTTATACGGCCAATGCAGGTAAAGGGCACGCCATAAGGTGACAATAGTACGTCGAGACTACCACGCTTGCTCTCAGGCACTGTAAACAGAAGTTCATAGTCCTCACCGCCTGACAACGCCATTTTCATCGCAGTTGGCGCATCGCAACTGTCTTTTAACGCTTGTGATAACGGCAACTTATTAACATCGACATAAGCACCAACGCCAGAACGTCGTAAAATGTGGGGTAAATCACCACACAAACCATCTGAAATATCCATGGCGCTACTCGCCACATTGCGCAGGGCCTGGCCTAACGCGACCCGGGCCGATGGGAAATGAAAGCGCTGCAGCAAATGCGCCTGATGCTTTTTACTTGCTTCAGCCTGGCCAAGACATAACTTCAAGCCCATGGCAGCGTCACCAAGCGTGCCGGTGACATACAGGTAATCGCCAACCTGCGCGCCAGCGCGGGTGATGGCTCGCCCATGTGGTACCTGGCCCTTGGCAATCATGGTCAGACTCAGCGGCCCACGGGTGGTATCCCCCCCCACCAGGCGACAATTGTAGTAGTCGGCAGTTTCAGCCAGTCCGGCAGCAAACTGGCGCAGCCACTGCTCATCGACCGCCGGTAACGTTAGTGCCAACGACAACCAGGCTGGTTCTGCGCCCATGGCAGCCAGATCGCTGACGTTTACCGTCACCAGTTTATGGCCCAGAGCCCGGGGGTCAACATCAGGAAAAAAATGCGTACCCGAGACCATGGTATCAGTGGTGACGACCAAATCGTAGCCATCACGCATTTGCAGTACCGCGCCGTCATCCCCAACACCAACAATGACGTCCTGCCGGGCAATTCCCGCATCAGCAAAAAAGCTGGCTATTAATTCAAATTCACCCATAGCATAAAAAAGCCGACTATCGTCGGCTCTCCGTTAGTTGGCCCGCAGTACCCGAACCGCTTTATCCAGAATACCATTAACGAATTTGTGGCTATCATCCGCAGCGAAGGCCTTCGCCAGCTCTATTGCTTCATTGATAATCACTTTGTAAGGTACGTCCGGACGATATTTCAACTCGTATGCTGATACCCTTAAAACCGCCTTTTCTACCAGATCAATCTCGTCAAATGGCCGTTCGAGAAAGGGCTTTAATGCTTCGTCCAGCTTGCTGTGGTGCAACACGACACCCCGCAAAATATCCTGGAAATAGGCAACATCGAGTTGTTTAACGTTATTCTCTAATAGCAATTGTTGCTCAATATCTGCTATCGGGTTCTGGCTAACCTGCCAGCTGTAAATTCCCTGTACCGCCAGTGAACGCGACTGACGACGCACATTTGGTTTCATATTATTTCCTGTTACAGCTGGTCCAGCACATTAACCATTTCCAGTGCTGACATTGCAGCCTCTGCACCCTTGTTGCCAGCTTTAGTGCCGGCACGCTCTATTGCTTGCTCTATGCTGTCGACGGTCAGTACACCAAACGCTACCGGCAAATCATGTTGCATCGCTACCTGGCCAATACCTTTAGTACACTCGCCGGACACATATTCGAAGTGCGGCGTACCACCTCGGATCACCGCGCCCAGCGCGATAATGGCATCATATTTTTTTGTTGCCGCTACCCGTTGCAACGCCAGTGGCATTTCAAAGGCCCCCGGAATGCGCACCACTGTAATATCCTGCTCATCGACATTACCTACCCGTTTCAAGGTATCGACCGCGCCGTCTAATAAGCTTTCAACGATAAAACCATTGAACCGGGCCACGACTAACGCGAACTTCTTACCTTTGGCTACATAGCCGGCTTCAATCACTTGCATGGTAAATCCTCTCGAATCTGGGGCTGCAAAAATCAGCCGCGCATAATATCACAAAAACCGCAATTGCGGCATTGCTGTTATTCGGATACGTAATCGACGACTTCCAGGCCAAAGCCTGACAACGCATGGTATTTTTTAGGCTGACTGAGCAAGCGCATTTTTTTAACGCCAAGACTTGCCAGAATTTGTGAGCCTACGCCAACATTGCGGGACGTCCCCTTCCAGGGTACGGTTTTCGGCTGCTCACCTTTATCTTCAGCTTCAAATGCCTGTACCATCCGAACCAGCTCTGCCGTAGATTCATGTTTTCCCAGCAAAACCAGCACACCGCCTTCATCGGCAATACGTTGCATTGCAGTATGCAGCGGGAAACTGCGATTGGCTGCGCGGTCGGCCAATAATAAGTCGGAAAATGTATTATGCAAATGCACCCTGACCAGCGTGGGTTCTTCCGGCTTAATATCGCCCTTTACCAGGGCAAAATGCAGCTGATTATCTATGGTATCTTTAAACGTTACCAACTGAAAATCACCGACTTCAGTCGGCAATTGACAGGTCGCCACTTTTTCAATCGTGGTCTCATTCAGGTTCCGGTATTCGATCAAATCGGCAATAGTACCAATTTTAATGTTGTGCTCGCGGGCAAACACTTCCAAATCGGGGCGCCGCGCCATAGTGCCATCATCATTCAATATCTCGACGATAACCGCTGCCGGCTCTAAACCCGCCAACCGAGCCAGATCGCAGCCAGCCTCAGTGTGACCCGCCCGTACCAGCACGCCGCCATCCTGTGCCATCAGCGGAAAAATATGGCCCGGCTGGACGATATCTGCAGGGCCGGCATCACGGGCAACGGCGGCCTTAACCGTGCGCGCTCTATCGGCAGCCGAAATACCGGTGGTAACACCTTCTGCCGCTTCAATTGACACAGTAAAGTTAGTGGCGAAGGGCGATTTATTGGCATCAACCATTAACGGCAGGTTGAGCTGTTTACAGCGTTTTTTGCTCAGGGTAAGGCAAATCAGACCACGGCCATGTTTGGCCATAAAGTTTATCGCTTCGGGCGTAACATAATCAGCAGCCATCACCAGATCGCCTTCATTTTCGCGATCTTCATCATCCATCAGTACGACCATTTTGCCCTGACGAATGTCATCGATGATTTCAGCAGGTGTATTTAGTTGCATAAAAACCCTTTTCCAATAAGACGTTAAGCATAGTATTAGTGTAATTAGCCACCGGGATTATCTCAGCTTAGCCGTCATGCGTCAGCAATGCGGTTAGCCTGAGATCTGGCCCAACCTGACAGACATCGTTGAACGCAAAGCGGCGGGCCTGACTCAGTTCAGTGAGTTCTGGCAGCATGGCCATGGCGTTTGCCTGCGGCCCCAATAGCACAGGAGCCTGATACACAATAAGTTCATCTACCAGCTGCTGTTGTAATAGCGCACCGGCGAGAATGGCGCCAGCTTCAACCCAGACGCTTCGTATTTGTTTAGCAGCCAAAATGTGCAGTAAAGCCGTTAAATCAAAAAAGCCGTCAGTGGCCAGTGGTATTGCCTGCTGTTGCACCTGCGCCGGCATGTCTCGCTGCGGCTGATCCGCTGCAATACACAGCAGGACAGGCCCTGCCAGACTAAACAGCGGTTCTTTGCCGGTTAACTGCTGGCGCCGGTCCAGAATAACCCGCAGTGGCTGACGTAATTCACCGCTAGCCAACGTGGTTATTGGGCTGCCTGTTTCAGGCTGGCGCACCGTTAAACGGGCATCATCTGCCAATACCGTCCTGGCCGTCGATAATACCGCGCTGCTTTGCGCCCGGTACCACTGAACATCAGCTCTTGCCTGCGGACTGGTCAGCCACTGGCTTTTGCCATTGGCCAGAGCGGTGCGACCATCAATACTGGCCGCCATTTTCAGTCTAAGCCAGGGCCGTTGCCGCTCCATTGCACTTAAAAACCCCCGGTTTAACGCCCGGGCCTCGGTTTGCAGTAAACCGCTGGCGACTTTAATACCGGCTTGCTCTAAGATTTTCAAACCTTTGCCAGCAACCAATGGGTTGGGGTCAAGCATTGCAACCACTACCCGGCTAACCCCTGCAGCTACCAGGGCTTCAGCACACGGCGGTGTACGGCCAAAATGGCTGCACGGTTCAAGGGTCACATAACACGTTGCCCCCCGGGCTTTATCGCCCGCTGCCGCCAGCGCATAGATTTCAGCATGGCCCTGCCCGGCTTGCTGGTGATAGCCCTGCCCAACCACTTCACCTTGCTGCACAATGACGGCCCCAACATTCGGGTTAGGGTCAGTTGTAAAACGGCCTTGTGCTGCCAGAGCGAGGGCCAATGTCATAAACTGTTCATCTTCTGGCGAAAAAGCCACTATTGCTCTCCTAAGCGGGCAATTTCTTCACCAAACTCACGTATATCTTTAAATGAGCGATAGACCGATGCAAATCGGACATAAGCTACTTTATCAACTTTTACTAATTCATCCATGATCAGATTGCCAAGCATATTACTGGCAAGCTCCCGCTCTCCGGTGGCCCGTAACTGCGATTTAATTTTCTGAATCAGCTGTTCTATTTGTTCCGTTGATACCGGGCGTTTTTCCAGCGAGCGAAGTAAACCATTGCGCAATTTATCTTCATTAAACGGCTCACGTGAGCCATCACGCTTGATAATTCTCGGCATGACCAACTCAGCCGCTTCAAAAGTGGTAAAGCGCTCGTGACAGGCCAGGCACTCACGGCGCCTGCGCACTTGATGACCATCCGCAACTAAGCGCGAATCAATAACCTTAGTGTCATCAGCATTACAAAAAGGGCAATACATAGGCGGTTCCCGCAGATAAAAATGGCCGCAAATGCGGCCATAATAGCACTAAATTAATGCTTAAGCATAAACCGGAAAACGGCTACATAGCTGGCCAACATCGGCTTTTACCCGTTCAATCACGCTGTCATCATTAATATTGTCAAGCACATCACAAATAAAGCCTGCGACCTGACGAGCCTGCTCTTCTTTAAAGCCACGGCGGGTAATAGCTGGCGTACCAATACGCAGACCACTTGTGACAAAAGGTGAACGCGGATCATTAGGTACCGAGTTTTTATTAACGGTAATATGGGCCCGGCCAAGCGCGGCATCGGCATCTTTACCGGTAATATCTTTATCGATTAAATCCATCAGGAATAAATGGTTTTCCGTACCGCCAGACACCACTTTATAACCACGTTTAATCATCTCATCACACATCGCTTTGGCGTTGTTTAACACCTGCTGCTGATAGACTTTAAATTCTGGCTCCAGCGCTTCCTTAAAGGCGACCGCTTTAGCCGCAATAACATGCATTAACGGACCACCCTGACTACCCGGGAATACCGCAGAGTTCAGTTTCTTTTCAATTGCTTCGTTTTTACGCGCCAGAATTAAACCACCACGGGGACCGGCAAGGGTTTTATGGGTTGTTGTGGTTACCACATCAGCGACCGGCACCGGGTTTGGATATAAGCCCGCTGCAACCAGACCCGCAACATGTGCCATGTCGACCAGCAGGTAAGCACCTACTTTATCAGCGATATCACGAAAACGCTGCCAGTCAACAATGCCTGAGTAAGCCGAAAAACCGGCAATAATTAACTTTGGTTTGTGTTCCAGCGCCAGCGCTTCAGCCTGATCATAATCGATGACGCCTGTTTCCGGATGCAAGCCGTACTGTACGGCTTTATAAAGCTTGCCAGAGGAGCTTACGTGTGAGCCATGGGTTAAATGACCACCATGTGCCAGACTCATTCCCAGTATTGTATCGCCCGCTTCCAGTAAGGCTAAAAACACTGCTGCATTGGCTTGTGAACCCGCATGCGGCTGCACGTTTGCGTAGTCTGCAGCAAACAGTTGCTTGGCACGGGCTATCGCTAAATCTTCTGCGATATCAACAAATTCACAGCCGCCGTAATAGCGTTTGTGTGGATATCCTTCGGCATATTTATTGGTTAGCTGCGAGCCCTGTGCCTGTAACACCCTTGGGCTGGCATAGTTTTCAGAGGCTATCAGCTCAATGTGCGCTTCCTGACGGTCGGTTTCATTGGTTATTGCCTGCCATAATTCCGGGTCAAAATCGGCAATATTCATCTCACGCTTTAACATGCTTTCTCCTGGGCGCGGCTTACGCTTATTGGTTCATCAATAGAGGGATAAGAATTGGCGCATATTCTACCCTGATTTTATGTCAGATGCACCGAAAATATAGCCATCCAGCCACCCAAAACCAGCAAACTGACGCTGCCCGGCTGAAGTGGATTATAAAATTTACAGTCGCCAACACTTTACACGGCCGCTACACAGCACTACCATACTGTATATCAATACAGCTAACTAAGTATTATGGCCAGCCAGCGTAAAATTATTCATATCGACATGGATTGTTTTTTCGCCGCAGTAGAAATGCGCGATAACCCAGCCCTTGCCGGTGTTCCGCTGGCAATTGGCGGTAGCCGCAGTAGTCGGGGCGTTATCGCAACCTGTAACTACCCTGCCAGAGCCTATGGCGTGCGCTCTGCAATGCCGACCGGTCAGGCATTAAAGCTATGCCCACAACTCCATTTAATGGCTGGCAATATGGACAAGTACAAAACCGTCAGCCGGCAAATACGGGCTATATTTAAGCGTTATAGTGATTTAGTCGAGCCATTATCTCTGGATGAAGCCTACCTTGATGTCAGCGCCAGTACCCATTTTGGCGGAAGCGCCACCCGAATTGCAGAAGACATCCGCCGGGTTATTCAGGCCGAAACCGGCCTGACAGCTTCCGCCGGCGTCGCCCCAAATAAGTTTCTGGCTAAAATAGCCAGTGACGAAAATAAGCCCGATGGCCTGTTCGTCATTTCCCCCGAAAAAGTCGCTGCTTTTGTAGAAACGTTACCTTTGGCTAAAATTCCAGGCGTAGGCAGCAAAACAGCTGAACGCCTGGCCAAATTTGGGCTTACTCACTGCAGGGATATCGCAGGCTGTGATTTGGCGCTGCTGGTGAAACATTTTGGTGCCATGGCAGACAGTCTGTTAAAGCGCAGCCAGGGTATAGATGAGCGCCCTGTGCGGGCAGAACGCCACGCCAAGTCAGTAGGTGTTGAACATACACTGGCTGCCGATATTGAAGCCTATCAGGATTGTGTTTTGGCCATAAGCTCTCTGTGGCCTAAACTGCAAATGCGGCTAGATAATCAGGGAGAAAAGGGCTTACAAAAGATTGGGGTGAAACTGAAATTCAGCGACTTCCGGCAAACCACGGTTGAATGTCAGGCTAATAGCGCCAGCCTGGAGCAATTTATGCCACTGTTACAGCAAGCCTGGCAGCGTCGACAACAACAAGGTGTCAGATTGGTCGGTTTGCAGCTGGGGTTTAGCACTCCGAATCCTGGTCAACTGTGCTTACCTTTTTAGCCGTTGGCAAAATTTCGGCAATAAAAAAGCCAGCTCTGTGGCTGGCTCTTTACAAAAAACTATCAGATTAACCGGTTACAGTGACGTTTTCAGCCTGTGGACCTTTCTGACCTTCGGTAACTTCGAAAGTTACGCGCTGACCTTCAACTAAAGTTTTACGGCCTGTACCATTGATAGCGCGGAAATGAACGAATACGTCTTTGCCGCCTTCGCGCTCGATGAAACCGAAACCTTTATCTTCGTTGAACCACTTAACTGTACCAGAAATTAACTGTGACATAACACTCTCTTACTTTAACTAAATTTGCCGAAATTTCGGCGACTTAAATATTCTCGGCCAGCTAATCGAGCGGCTAAATATTCAAACGCATTATCAGTGAAGCTGATCATGCGGTCAATATAAATACCAGACGAGCAGAAAATATATTTCTTAACCAACCGTACCAACTAAATCGCATTCGCCAGAACGGGTTACCGTTAGCTGGTACGACTTAAGCAATTTCAGTGTAGCAGCAAAAACGCTGAACATTTAACCAGCTGCTAATTATTTTTTGCGCCTTACCGGACCACTACCATCGTCCCCGCCTTCAAAGAACGGTGCCGCTTTGGTCTTATTAGCCTCAGCCTTTGCTGGCCGTGGCTTAGCGGGCCTTTTAACCTTATCAGCATTGCTGTTAGCTTTGTTTGGTTTTGCGGTTGCAGCAATGCCAGAAAATTTTGCAGGCAGCGAGTCAACGACTGAAAACACCGTTGGCTGGCGCAAAAACGCTTCAATATTCTGTAAGCTGGGCCAATCTTTCGGGCCAACCAGTGATATTGCCTGTCCTTTAGCCCCGGCGCGACCGGTTCGTCCAATACGGTGTACGTACTCTTCCGGATGTTTCGGCAAATCAAAATTAACCACGTGCGACACCTGCAGCAAATCGAGGCCACGAGACGCTAAATCAGTCGTCACTAATACCTGGAATTTACCGGTAGCAAATTGCTGCATTACGCTATTGCGCTGTTGCTGACTCAGCTTACCGCTTAACCCTACTGCAGTATAACCCGCAGTTTCACACACGCTGGTTAAACGCTCAGCATCAGCGCGGGTGGCGGTAAACATAATGAGCTGTTTAATGTCGTGCTGCTGCAAAAAATGGCCTAGCAGCGCCTCTTTATGGCTTAAATTGTCTGCCAGATAAAATTGCTGTTCAATGTCCTGATGCTGCTGATGCCCTGCGCCTACGGCTACCCGGTAAGGGTTTTTTAATAATGCCAACGCCAGATTATCTACTTCTGCATGGTCAAGGGTAGCTGAAAATAACATGGTCTGTCGTAAACGATGATCAGCAGCTTTGTTGATCACGGTTAGCTGCGGTAAAAAGCCCAGATCCAGCATCCGGTCTGCCTCATCCAGGATCAACATTTCCAAACCTTGCAGAAACAACGTTTTGTGTTCCAGGTGGTCGACAAAACGACCCGGCGTTGCCACAACAATTGCTGGCTGGCGCTTGAGAATTTTTTCCTGATCATTAAAGTTTTCACCACCCACAATTAATGCTGCAGTTACCGGGGTATTGGCAACCAACAGCCTTAACTGGGCATACACCTGCTTGGCTAGCTCTCTGGTAGGAGCCAGTATTAACGCCCGGGCATCCTGTTTTGATAACGCCCGGCTTTTAAGTAAGCGCTGCATCATAGGTAATAAATAGGCCAGTGTCTTACCTGACCCGGTTTGCGATGACACAATTAAATCACGGCCCACCATCACGGCGGGAATAGCTTCTTGCTGGATCTCAGTGGGCTTATCAAAGCCCAAATGCTGAATTGACCTGAGTAAGCGTGGATCTAACGCTAAATCTTTAAATGGCAAAATTAACCTCATTACCTTGGAGTACTGTTATATGATAACCGACTTGGCCCATTTGAGTTAATAAGATTGCTTAAGGTACACTAAAGCGCAAATTGACCCTGTAACCTGAGTAACCCTCATTATGAGTAATGCATTTCGTGACCAGCTGTTAAAAGCGGGTCTGGCAGACGCCAAAAAAGTTAAAAAAGTTAAAAAAGAAAAGCATCAGCTGAAAACCCAGTCTGGCAAAAACACACCACAAACCAATGAAACTGCTAACCTGGCGCAACAAGCTAAAGCCGAACAAGTCGAACGCGACCGCGAACTTAACCGGCAAAAGCAAGCACAATTGGCGCAGAAGGCCATAGCTGCACAGGTCAAACAAATTATTGAAACTAATGCTATTAGTAGTAAAGGTGAGCTGGGCTTTAATTTTGTTGATGGCAAGCTGGTTAAAAAGCTCTATGTCAGCACCAGGTTACATGATGAACTAAGCCGCGGCTTGGTTGCCATTGCCAAACTTGCTGAGCAATATGTCTTAATTCCTGCTCAGGTGGCCGAAAAAATCAAGCAACGCGACCCCGGTAGTATCGTGTTACTTAATACTAAACAGCAACAAGTGGATGAAGATGATCCCTATGCTGATTATCAAATTCCGGATGATTTGATGTGGTAACGGTTTTATTGAATTGTGTTAAATGTGCTTAAGGAGTCAGCATGCGTTTGTTTACTTGTTTTATTAGTTTTAGTTTTTTAGTTTTAAGCTGTTCAATATCGGCGGCCAGCGTCTGGAAAGTGAGCAAAGACGGGCAACATTTCTATCTGGCCGGGACTGTACACTTATTGAGTAAAAGTGACTATCCGTTGCCAACAGCATATGACACCGCTTTCAATGCCAGCAGCCAGCTGCTGTTTGAAACTGATTTAAATGCGCTAACCAGCCCTGCCGGCCTGACAAAAATGATGCAGCAAAATACTTACCCCGATGGTCAGGACCTGCAACAGGTGCTGTCACCGGAGGTTTATCAGCAGCTGAAAAATTACACTACCGAACGCAATATGCCGATTGCAGCCGTCAGCCGTTTTAAGCCTGGCTTTGCAGCCATGATGCTGGCCAGTGTTGAAATGCAGCGGTTAGGTGCGGCTGAAACCGGCGTTGATATGCATTATATGCAACTGGGAATGCAACAAGGGAAAACCGTAACAGGTTTAGAGACCATGGATGAGCATCTTGCGGTACTTGATGGTATGAATCAGCTTGATGCTGATGTCATTATTCAATCCACTCTGGACGATATGCATCAGGTTGAAAGTCAGTTAACACAGATGAAAAAGGCCTGGCGCGACGGCGACACCAAGCTGCTGGAGCAATTATTTATTGGCGATTTAAAAGAAATGCCCCAGCTGTATGATATTTTGCTGGTGCAGCGTAATCATGCCTGGCTGCCCCAATTACAAGCGCTTAACAGCGATGGCCAAACAACTATGGTACTGGTGGGAGCACTGCATCTTGCCGGCACAGATGGCTTGTTAACACTACTACAGCAACAAGGCTACTCATTAACCCAGATAACCGAATAACAGTAAACCAGCCGGCCTGGCAGTTGTCATTAACGACAGTTCTGCCGGGCACTGACGCCTTTTACCTCCTCAGTAAAAGCGGGCGTTAACTGCCAGCGTGGTCTGATGGGGGTGAGCGGCAACTCCCGCTTGCGTGCCACCAGCAAATAACAGCCGGCAAAATAATTAAGATATGTTTCAGCAAAGCGCTGCATACTGCTGTCGCGATAATCATTGACCAGCATGCTGCCATAGAAAAAACGTTGTTCTGCCAGCACTTCAAAGCCAATAAGATGCAACCAGTCTTTAACCCGGCCTGGCGAAAAAAACCGTCCCTGCCAGGGGTAGCGCTGTTTCAGCCAGGGGGCGAGGCCAGCGAGCGCCAGCAAACTGAGTGGGTTAAAGCCGGTGAGCAACAAGTAGCCATCAGGCATCAGCACCCGGTGAGCTTCTCTGACAATATGGTGGGGATCTGCCTGATACTCCAGACACTGGCAAAGTAATACCGCGTCGATGCTGTGACTATCGATAGGCAGGGTATCAGGTAACCCGACCAGATGCGCATTGCCATTGTCAGCACTGCCTAAATGCACCTGATGTTTCAATTTGCATTCTGGCAGCACCAGATCGCTGCTTAAGTCACCCACTTTCAGTAAATAGTAACCAAAAATCTGCTGCCACCACGGCTGCAATTGTTTACTTATAGCTTGCGCTAACGCCGGGCCCTGCAAAAATGCCTGCCAACTAACCGGTACCTGCGGTTCGTTTTCGTTCAATGCCGGTTTCATGATAAAATTACACCTGCTTTAACGTTGAGGATAACCTGATGGAGGATAACCTGATGCTGACTATAAGCCCATTAGCTGCTTTTGAGGATAACTATATTTGGTGTTTGTGTCAGCCTGCCAATCCAAATTGTGTAGTGGTTGACCCCGGAGACGCTAAGCCTGTGCTGACGTTTTTACAGCAGCAGCAAAAAACACTGTACGCTATTCTGATCACCCACCATCATCCAGACCATACCGGTGGTATTGCCGAACTGCAACGAGCTTATCCGCAGGTAAGAATTATTGGTCCCGCTGCGGAACAAAGTAAAATCCCGCTGTTAACAGAGCAAGTGCGGCAAGATGACGTGGTATCACTGCCCCCTTTTAACTGTCAGTTTAAGGTGATGGAGCTACCCGGCCACACACTGGGGCACATTGGTTTTTATGCAGCACCTTATCTTTTTTGCGGCGATACCTTGTTCAGTGCCGGTTGTGGTCGTTTGTTTGAGGGTAGTGCAGCGCAGTTGCATCACTCATTGCAAAAACTCACGCAATTGCCCGATGACACAGCGGTGTATTGCACGCATGAATATACCCTGGCGAATTTACGGTTTGCCATGACAATAGAGCCCGATAACCGTGCCTTACACGATTATCAGCAGAACTGTCAGAATTTACGGCAGGCCAACCTCCCCACGCTACCCAGCAGCATCGCAACGGAAAAAGATATCAATCCGTTTTTACGATGCCAAAACAACGCGTTGCAACAGCGCTTTCAGCAAGACAACGCGCTGAACCTGTTCAGCATGCTCAGAACGATGAAAGATCAGTTCAAATCCTGACTTGCAATCAGGCTTTGACAAGGTAACATGAGTTTTTTTTAGCGGAACGACCTTATGCATTTAAAATCTTCTGCCGTCATGTTTTTGGCACTCTTTATTGGTGGTTGTGTCAGCACGACAGGATCACAAACCTCAGGCAGCGAACCTGAAACCAACACCCCACCGCTGGTGCAGGCAAAAGGGGCCAGCGCTGAGCATATTGCCAACCGGTTATGGTACGGCGATCTCCCGACAGAGCAACTGGTTCCATTGGATGCTACTGAGCTGGAAGACTTGTGGCAACGCATTCAATTACAACTGACCTTTGACGTACCACAAACCCGGCCTATTGTTGAGCAACGTAACTTTTACAGTCAGCATCAAAGTTATCTCGACAGGGTGGCTAACCGGGCCCAGCCATTCTTATATTACATCGTACAAGAGTTGGAAAAGCGCAATATGCCGCTGGAACTGGCATTGTTGCCTATTGTTGAAAGCGCATTTGACCCTTTTGCTTACTCTCATGCCCGCGCATCCGGGATGTGGCAGTTTATGCCCGCTACCGGCAAACGATTTGGTCTGAAACAAAACTTCTGGTACGACGGCAGACGCGATGTGGTTGAGTCAACCCGGGCAGCACTGGATTATCTGCAATATCTGTACAACACACTGGAGCATGACTGGCTGAATGCCATCGCTGCTTATAATGCCGGTGAAGGCCGGATTGGCCGGGCGATACGTGCCAACAAGAAGCGCCGTTTACCGACTGATTTCTGGTCACTGGACTTGCCGGCTGAAACCACAGTATATGTCCCCAAACTACTGGCGTTGGTCGATATTTTAAAGCGCCCCGATGATTTTGATATTGTCTGGAAGTTTATTGCCAATGAAGCCAAAATCGCTGTTATCCCGACTGACGGCCAGATTGACCTGGCGATCGCGGCGGAGATGGCAGGGCTTAGCGTGGCGGAATTACAGGCCCTGAACCCCGGCTTTAATCAATGGGCAACCGATCCTGACGGCCCCCATCAGCTTGTTCTGCCATTGGCCAAAGCAAACGATTTTAGTCGGTTACTGGCTCAGACGCCCGCCACAGATCGCCTGCAATGGCAAAACTATACCGTTAGCAGCGGTGATACCCTGGGTAAAATTGCCCGTCAGCATAAAACCACTGTTGATGCTATCAGCAGATTAAATAAACTGAGCGGTAACACGATCCGGATTGGCCAGCAGTTACTCATTCCCATGTCGGCCAAAGCGGCTGATCGCTACGAGTTAAGTCAGCAGAACCGGATTGCCAATGCCCAGAACCGCGCAGGTAGTGGTGTAAAAACCGAGTATATTGTTAAAAGTGGCGATACCCTGTGGGACATAAGCCGTGAACATAAGGTCACGGTTGCTGAACTGGCGAAATGGAATGGCATGGTGCAGCGCGACCCGTTAAAGCCAGGCCAGAAACTGGTGTTATGGCATAACAGTAATAACAGCCCGGTTAATGCCATTACCCGCACCGTGAATTACAAAGTTCGCAAAGGTGATTCTCTGGCCCGGATTGCCCAGCGTTTTAGTGTATCTGTTGCTGAAATTATAAAATGGAATAATATTAATACGGAGCGCTATCTGCAGCCCGGACAACAGCTTAAGCTGATTGTTGATGTTACCCAGGTTTAATAAATATCGGGTGTGCTTAGCGTACATACGGCAGTTTTAGGAGCAACCAAAATGAAAGTGTTTACGCTCGTTATCAGTTTACTTTTTAGCCTGCCCGCTTTTGCTCAGTTTCAGATAATGGGCAACGGTAGCTATACCCTGCAGGATGGCAAAACTGTGCCAATTCAATATGGTTTCAGTTACATTCGTAAAGAAGGCGAGTTCCACTTTAGTGCCGGCAAACAAAGCCTGAAAGTCAGCAGCCTGCCACAAAAATATTCATTGGCGTTAATCCTGCAAAATGAAGATGAGGTGTGGGTACCCGACTTTGTCAATGCCCCGGTAACCGCACTCAATTTTGAGATCAATGGCTTTGAACTGAAACTAACACAGGAAGCAGAGCTTAAAGACGGCAGGGGCAATTATGTGCTGCATTTTGACGGCGGACGCTACCGTTTCGATCGTGGTCCGGGACAAGTTAACTTTGTATTTGACGATGACGGTATTACCCGGGTAGAAATTAAAGGCATGTTTAAACTTCCGACCACGAAACCCAAAGAATAACCCAACACGTGGTAACCGTTTACCAGGGGGGCTTAGGACGCATCCGGCTCACGCTGTAACTGCAATGCAGGCAGCATACCGGATGCGACACACAGCAGCGGGGCCAGCAAGGTCACAAACCACAGACTTTGCAACGGCACGCCATGCCATAAGGCATAGAGCGCTGCGGTTAGCTGAAACACGACACCAAATAAACCAATATAGACCAGTGCGCGGTTAAGCATGCGCTTTGGCATACTCAATACTGTTTTCTTTGTTGCTTTCGCCAGCGGTTTCGGACTCACCATAATCAGATCTGCGCATCACTTTGTTGTTCAGGGGCTGCCA
Source organism: uncultured Chromatiaceae bacterium (assembly GCA_963975465.1). Taxonomy (GTDB): domain Bacteria; phylum Pseudomonadota; class Gammaproteobacteria; order Enterobacterales; family Alteromonadaceae; genus Alishewanella. Next base: position 30,977 of record CAXBHB010000001.1, on the reverse strand, counting down.
GTGCGAAACAGGCAAGCTGCTGACAATGATGATAAATGCGGCTAATTGTCGGGTACTCCAGGGTATCAAGCTTAAAACGCAGGGCATTATACATTTGTGGCACCAGACATAAGTCGGCCAGTGTGACGGTATCGCCGTAGCAAAATTCACCGGCCGTTGTCTGTAAGCGGCGCTCTAACGCCGTAAAACCCGTGTGCAGCCAGTGGTGGATCCACTCAGTTTTTTGCGCTTCAGTTAGCTTTAACGGCCCGGTTAAATATTGCAAAACCCGTAAATTATTCAACGGGTGCAGATCACAGGCAATATCTAACGCCAGTGAACGAACCTGTGCTTTCGCTGCAGGGTCTTCTGGCAACAATGCTGGCTCAGGATACATCTCATCAAGATATTCAATAATTGCCAGCGACTGATTCAGACTCAACTCACCATCCACATAAGCAGGCACCAACTGATTGGGGTTAAGCTTTTGATACGCTGCACTATGTTGCTGGCCCCCGTCTTTTACCAGATGCACAGGGATGGTCTCAAAACTGAGCTGTTTAATGTTCAGTGCAATACGCACGCGATAGGCAGCAGAAGAGCGCCAATAGCTATAGAGTTTCATCCTGTAGCACCTGCTTAATTGTTGGACGAAAAGAATCGCCGCCTGGCAAAGGAGGTGAAAGCACGTATGTACTTTTTTCTGCGACCGTTGCAGCCCTGGACGGGCGGAAACGAGCCCCCAGGGATGGGTTTACGGCGTGTTGCAGAAAAAATGTACGGAGTGCTTACACCGGGTCATCTAATTACTTCGCCTTATATTGCAACACTTGCTGGTCTATAGCACCAAAAATACTCTGGCCATCGCTATCCAGCATCTCCATTTTAATGGTATCGCCAAACTGCATAAAAGCTGTCGACGGTTTACCATCACGAATGGTCTCAATCATCCGGATTTCAGCAATACAGCTGTACCCTACGCCACCTTCGGTAATCGCAGTGCCATATTCTGTGCCTTGTTTATTGGATACGGTACCCGAGCCAATTACTGCGCCAGCACCCAGATTGCGGGTTTTCGCCGCGTGGGCAATCAGCTGGCCGAAGTGAAAAGTCATATCCACACCAGCATTGGGCTTACCAAATGGCTGGCCGTTATACGTAGATAATAAAGGCAAATGGACCCGACCATCCTGCCACTTGTCGCCAAGCTCGTCCGGCGTCACAGCGACCGGGCTGAAACTTGAAGCCGGCTTCGAGTTAAAAAAGCCAAAACCCTTAGCCAGCTCGTTTGGAATTAAGCCGCGCAGCGACACGTCGTTGACCAGCATCAGCAGCCGAATGTTGCCAAGGGCCTGCTCCGGGCTTACCGCCATTGGCACATCATCGGTAATAATCGCCACTTCACCTTCAAAATCGATGCCATGCTCGGTGCTAATCGCCTCAATCGGGTCACGCGGGCCAATAAAGTCATCAGAGCCGCCCTGATACATCAATGGATCAGTCCAGAAACTTGGCGGCATTTCAGAGTTGCGCGCTTTGCGTACCAACTCCACATGATTAACATAGGCACTGCCATCGGCCCATTGATAAGCACGGGGCAACGGCGACTCACAGCGGGCCGGGTCAAAGATCATTTCGCCATCCAGCTTACCGGCATTTAACGCCTGATATACTGCTGTGGCTTTGTCTGCCAAAGTTGCCCAGTTATCCAGCAACTGCTGCAGGGTACCTGCTATTTCAGCAACCGCGATACAACGGGTTAAATCACGGCTGACTACCACTAACTGGCCGTCACGGGTGTTATTTTTTAAGCTTGCTAACTTCATATCAATCCTTAACTAAAATCACGCCTCTGGCTTGGTTTTCCAGCTATTGACATAATCAGGGTTCTCAGTGGCTAACGCCGCATCACCCATTTGCAGTGCATCGCGGCAATCCAGCATCACTGCCACTTCATCGGTAAACTTCTTTTTATATTCACGCCCGGCGGCAAAAGCCTTTGGGTGCGGCCCGTGGGTAAAGCCGGCCGGATGGAAAGTCACCATACCCTTTTCAATATTGTCACGACTGAAAAAATCACCGGCGTGGTAAAACAGCACTTCATCATAATCGTCATTATTATGATAAAACGGCACTTTCAATGCGCCCGGGTCACTTTCAATCGGCCTTGGTACAAAGGTACACACCACAAAGCGCTGCGCCACAAAAGTGGTATGGGCAGAGGGTGGCAAGTGATAACGGTGGCTCATTAACGGCCGGATATCACGCCAGTTAATCCGCATAACGGCCAAATCCCCATGCCAGCCAATGGCATCCAGCGGGTTGTAGGGGTAAGTAATCACTGATACCTGGCCGTGGCGTTTTACCTCAACCTGCCAGCTCTCTTCGCTGTACTGTGCTTTAAATACGTCATTAATTTTTGGCGTGTCGAGCATGGCCGGGTCAAAAATAGCATGATTACCCACCAGGCCTTTTTCCGGTAGCTGATAGCTGTCATTGGTCGCTTCAATCAGCAAAATAAACATCGGCTCATTTGGCACCAATCGCCACATTGTTGAACGTGGGATCACGATATAATCGCCGTCACGTACGCTCAGGTGGCCGTAATCGCAATATAACTCTGCACTGCCTTCATGAATAAACAGCAACTCATCGCCATCGGCGTTACGCGCCAGCTTGCTCATGCTGTCGCGCAGGCGCCAGGTCCGCATTTTACAATGGCTGTTAAACAGTAAATCCGGCACCGCCCAGGGCGACTGAGCATTATCCAGACCAATCTCGTTAAAGTTAAACAGGTGAGGCCGTAACGGCCCCTGCCAGTCACTCCAGCCCGTTGGCGCGTGAGTATGGTGAAAATGCGTAGCCGGGCCGAAAAAGCCGCTACGACCGGTTTCCCGTTCATAGATTGCCTGCTCCGGGAAATCGGCATGAGCCTGGCGTGATACATCACCTTCCTTTAATGGAAAAGATGCCCATTTACGCATCGCTTAATACTCCGCGCTGTATTTGGTCTTCTTCGATAGACTCGAACAGGGCTTTAAAGTTGCCCTCGCCAAATCCTTCATTGCCTTTACGCTGAATAATTTCAAAAAATACCGGGCCAATAACGGTCTTAGTGAAAATCTGCAGTAAAATACCGTCTTTCATCGGGGCGCCATCAATCAGAATACGTAATTCACGCATTTGATCTAAGTCTTCTTCATGGCCTTCTACCCGCTCATTCACTTTGTTGTAATAGGTTTCCGGAGTTGGCATAAACTCCATACCACGACTACGCAGGGTACGCACGGTTTCATAAATATTGTCTGATGTAAGTGCAATATGCTGAATACCTTCGCCTTTATATTCGCGAATAAACTCTTCAATCTGCGATTTATCATCTGACGATTCATTGATCGGAATACGAATTTTGCCACAAGGTGCCGTCATCGCTTTAGACACCAGACCGGTTAACTTGCCTTCGATGTCAAAGTAACGAATTTCACGGAAGTTACCGATATTCTCATAGAAACCCGCCCACAGATTCATGTTGCCACGCATCACGTTGTGGGTTAAATGATCCAGCACTTCCAGGCCAACACCATGTTTGACCATATTGACCTGCCAGTTGTCGTAATATTTAAAATCGATGTCATAAACAGAACTGGCACCGTACCGGTCAACAAAATACAACAAGCTACTGCCAATGCCATACACTGCCGGAATATTCAGCTCCATTGGCCCAACCTGGTTTTTGTATTCTTTGGCACCATTGGCCAGCGCGTGTTGCAGTGCTGCAGCAGCATCGGTAACCCGAAATGCCATGGCACAGACTGATGGGCCATGCGCCCGGGCAAACTCTTCTGCCTGTGAATTAGGCTCTGCATTGATAATAAAATTGATATCGCCCTGCTTATACAACCATGCCTGCTTGGAGCGATGTTTTGCCACTTCAGTAAAGCCCAGCGAGTAAAACAAGTCTTTTAACTTCTGAATGCCGTCGGCATCAGCCGCGGTATATTCAACAAACTCAAAACCGTCTGTACCCAATGGATTAATTGTATTTTTTGTATTGGCCATGTTCGGCTCTCCTGACAACGAATGTGGGCGCTATCATGCGCTTACCAATAAAAAAAGAAAGAGGGTACAGTGCGGTAACTATCTGACGTAATGCCTGCAAATTTGTACATAAATAGCTACAAAAGCAATCCTTGCGGGTATCCATAACCAAAAGGGCCGACAACCAAGCCTGCCAGCCCTTTATAAGTACAACTTTTAAGACAAAGCCGTAATTATATTTTTACAGTCTTGCGGTTAATGCCGTAGTCACGCAGTTTATTCGCGACGGCGGTGTGACTTAGTCCCAGCTTTTTTGCCAGCTGACGTGAGCTGGGATACGCAGGATAAAGTTTACGAAGCAGGTTAGATTCAAAACGTTTTACCGCTTCATCCAGGGTGCCGTCAAAGTCCTGCTCCAGATAGCCAAAGTCACTGGTATAGCTGGGCAGCTGCAAGTGATCTTTCTCCAGTTCATAGCCATCAAGCAAGGTCACTGCGCGATATAAGGCATTCTCAAGCTGACGAACATTACCGGGCCAAGGGTACTGTTGTAAAAACTGACTGCAACTCTCGGTTAAACGCGGTGCCTTTCGCCCTAACCTGGCAGCAAAACGTGCGATAAAAAACTCCGCTAACGGCACTACGTCCTGCTTGCGCTCGCGCAGTGGTGGTAGGGTCAGGGTCAACACGTTAAGCCGGTAGAATAAATCCTCCCGAAACCGCCCTTCCTGCACCATGCCTGGCAAGTCTTTCTGGGTGGTGCAAATTACCCGCACATCGACTTTTACTTCATTTTCGTCTGCTACCCGCCGAAAACTGCCATCCTGCAAAAAGCGGATCAGCTTGGTTTGCAGTTGGGTCGACATTTCACCAACTTCATCTAAAAACACACTGCCACCATTGGCCTGCTCGAAAATGCCTTTTTTCCCTTCGGTACTGCCGGCAAAGGCATTTGAGCCATAACCAAACAATTCAGATTCGGCCACGTTATCGGGTAATGAGGCACAATTCACTGCCAGGAATGGTTTAGCACCCCGGCTACCGGCCGCGTGACAAGCCCGGGCCAGTAATTCTTTGCCGGTACCGGTTTCACCCATAATTAAAATCGGTGCATCGAGCTGTGCCATCTTCTTTGCTTCGCGCACCACCTTACGCATCAAATTACTGTTGGCCTGTAAGGTGTTAAAGCTCTCCTGGTCGCCCTTCTTAAACGCTACCATGTGCTGACCAAGCCGGCTTTCTGATTTTAAATTAATCACCGCGCCGGCCAATATTTCATGACCGGTTTCGTCAGGCACCATAACCGGCAAAATATCAGCAATAAAGCGCTTACCATGGATCTCAAAGCGGCGGGTTTGCGCCAGCACTTCATCACTTTCCAGCCAACGCTGAAAATTAAAGCCTTTCACCATGCCTTGCAGTGACTGGCCCTGAATATCCTGTTGTGCTACCGACAGGGCTTCCAGAGCCGCATCGTTAATTACGGTAACATTGGCTTTCACATCAATGGCAATCAAGCCATCTGGCAGGGTTTTAAGCAGGGTAGTCAGTTCGTTGTGTTCACGCTCTGACGGTAAAAATGCGGTAGTTTTTACATCTTCCACGCCGGCAATGCGGCGCATCTTTGCCATTAACTCCTGAAACTTCTCAAAGTTAACCGTTGGAAATGACACATACATCCGGTTAAGTGATGGATCTACTTCTATTCCCCGTAGATCAAGCTGATAACCGACAAGTATATTTAGCACCTCCTGAGCAAGCCCCAGACGGTTCTGACATTGAATTTCTAAACGCATAGCAGCGACACACCCCAATACCTGTTGATAGCGGTATAATACGGCATCATATGCCATTCAGACCAGCACTTTGTAAAGATATGTGAACAAAAAGCCAGAAGTGGTATATTGATCGCCAGAAGCAAGGTGATACAGGCAGGTAACGCAGGAACAGGCGCCACAAAACGCTGGGCTTAGTGGCGCAGTAAATAGTCTGATAAGTTAATCGGCCAGTAAGCTGTCCGTTTTAGCAGCACAAATAAAGTCGTTTTTGTGTAAGCCTTTAATTGAATGCGACCACCAGGTTACTGTTAATTTACCCCATTCCAGCAGCAGCGCCGGATGATGGCCTTCATCTTCTGCCAGTTGTGCCACTTTATTGTGGAAAGCCCATGCCTGCTTAAAGTTCTTAAACTTGTATAAGCGCTCCAGTTGCAAAATGCCGTCTCGTGACACTGGCGTCCAATCAGGAATCTGCCGCATCAACCCGGGTAACTCTGCATCAGACACCCTGGGCGCATCAGCTTTACAGGCTTCACATTTCATTGCCGTTAATTCAGTCATTACAAATCCTAACTTGCTTGTTTTTGTTTAGGTTCAAAGCGAGGCTCATGTAAACCCAATGCCTTGGCTTGCTCAACCAGCGCCATCATATCCAGATGGGCAACATCGAACAAATCGTCGATGGCGTCCAGCAAAAAGTACACTGGCTGCATAATATCAATCCGGTAAGGCGTGCGCAGCATATCAACAGCATCGAAAGGCTTACGCTCTGGCTTATCTGACTCCAGTGCATACAAGGTCTCGCCGGGCGACGACAAAATACCACCACCATAAATGCGCAGACCATCGGCGGTTTTCAATAAACCAAATTCTATAGTAAACCAGTACAACCTTGCCAGAAACACCCTGTCCTGCTTGCTGGCCGCTAAGCCCAGTTTGCCATAAGTATGCGTAAACTCAGCGAAAGCCGGATTAGTCAGCATGGCACAATGGCCAAAAATCTCATGAAAAATATCAGGTTCCTGCAGGTAATCAAATTCCTCGCGCGACCGGATGAAGGTCGCGACCGGAAACCGCTTATTGGCCAGTAATTCAAAAAACTTATCAAAGCTAATCAGCGCCGGAACCTCGGCACATTCCCAGCCCGTTGTGGCCCGCAATACTTTACTTACTTCCTCCAGCTGTGGAATACGGTCGGTCGGTAGTTGTAATTTGTCCAGCCCTACCAGAAATTCATCACAGGCTTTGCCCTGAATAACCCCCAGTTGGCGAGTTATTAATTCATGCCAAATCTGATTATCTTCATCAGACCAGGCAATAATGCCATTGTTGTCTGACTGCCGGGATACGTACTGACTTGTCTTACTCATATACAACCTGTTGCAAATAAATTGACAGCATTTGCCGCCGTTAATGTACTGCGGATACTAGAGGATATGACTACGACTGGGTATCATGCGCTTGCTAAAAGCACTGTAAAGCTGCAGCCACTGTTGTAAAGTATAAATTACAACGACAAGCCAGGCCGCAGCTCAGCGGGGTTTCAGGTATGTTGAAGCATTTTTGTCAGGGCTTGTTCTAAATCGGCAATAATATCAGCAACGTGCTCTAAACCCACCGATACCCGGATTAAGCCATCACTAATTCCGGCCATTTGCCGCTCTTCAGGGGAGTAAGGGCTATGCGTCATTGATGCCGGATGTTGGATCAGTGATTCGGCATCACCCAGGCTGACCGCCAGACTCAGTAAGCGACACTGATTGATAAAGTAGCGGCTTTGTTCCAGACTGGCGTTAAGTTCAAATGCCAGCACCCCGCCGGCGCCTTGCATTTGCTCACCCAGAAAACGATAACCCGGATGAGTTGGCAAGCCCGGATAGTACACTTCTTTTACTGCCGGATGCGCCTGCAAGAACTCGGCAACCTGCTGCGCATTCTGACAGTGCCGTTCCATTCTTACTGCCAGGGTTTTTAAACCGCGAATAATCAGCCAGGCATCGTGCGGGCTGATAGTCGCGCCCATGTCTTTTAGCGTGGTCATTTTAATCGTGGCAATATTCTCATTATTCGCAACAATAATGCCCGCAACCACGTCGCCATGGCCATTGAGGTACTTGGTTGCGCTATGGATAACAATATCAATGCCATATTTAGCCGGTTGCTGCAGCAACGGGGTTAAGAAAGTATTGTCTACCACTGAAATCAGTTGGTGCTGCTGGCAAAACTGACCAATAAATGCCAGGTCGAGTACCACCAGATTAGGGTTTATCGGGGTTTCGGCAAACAACATTTTGGTATTGGGTTTAAGTGCTGCGGCGATTGCCGCATGGTCGGTCATATCCACAAAGCTGACTTCGATACCATAGCGGGCAAACATATGGTTGAACAGCGCAAAGCTACAGCCATAAATAGCCTTACTGGCAATCAGGTGATCGCCATGTTGTAAGAACGCCATAGTACTGGCAGCCACGGCCCCCATACCGGTGGCAGTTGCTGCCGCGTCGTCCATGCCCTCTAACGCTGCGACCTTTTGCTCCAGCTCGCGGGTCGTAGGATTACCCAGCCGGGTATAGATAAAGCCTTCCTGTTCGCCGGCGAAACGGGCAGCGCCCTGCTCAGCATTGTCAAACACGAAAGTTGATGTCTGGTAAAGCGGGGTGGCTAATGTACCATGTTGATTTTTTTCTTTGCCCGCGTGAATACACAAAGTATGCGGGTGGGTATGTTTAGTCTGCATGTGTTAACGGCGTCTTGTAGTGAAAGTCCCGCACAGAATTAGCAGAAATTTAAATTTATGGAAGCATGCCAGACATCTTGCAGTCTGGCGGTCGTTATTTAATTAATGAGTCACTGTCAACTTTCGCTGGCAGCCTTGCCACCCCGTAAACGCTGGATCAGGCTCTTGCTGAGTTGGCCAACATTAATCCGCTGCTGTTCTGTCACTGGCAACGGCCGTAATTGTTGCATGGCCATATTGCCCAGCCGTGCCACCAGCAAGCCGGCTATTACGCCCTGCCCCGCCCGCGCTGATAATTTCGCGGTCAGCTCACTGCTCATAACATCGGCTGCCATATCCAATGCCAACTCACTTCCACCGGCCCACAGAATGGCAGCCAATACCCGCTTTAACATCAACAAACTGCGTAATTGGCCAACAGGCGCGCCATACAGCGCAGCTAGTTCGCGCAGCATACGGCTGCTACGCCACACCACCATCAGCATATCAATCAATGCAAACGGGATAACCGCTACGGCCAGGCTGGTGTCGGTTCCCGCCCGCCAGACCAGCGCTTTTGCCTGCGTGTCTAATGGCTGCAACACCAGCTTGTCCAGTAATTGCAGTTTTTCAAGATCACTGTGTTGTGGCAGCGCAGCATTTTGCCATTGCTGAGCCGAAACTTGTCCGGTGGCGGTCGCCGGCAATTGCTGAATAATATCCTGGCATAGCGCATCAGCTTCGCCATATTGGACACTTTGGGCAATCCGCTCGGCACTGCGCTGCCACTGCTTGTTCTGTTGCAAGCGGCGCCATAAGCGCCACTCGCGCCAAAGCAACCAGCATGCAACGCCCATCACCGCAGCACTTAATACACTAAAAATGGCTCCCTTCACCGGATTTTGCTGCCAACTGGCTACGATGGCATCAAGCCATTGCCAGCACGCCAACACTACCAGGCTGCAGCATGCCAGCCAAATTAACCGGCTTAACGTGGCTGGTTTATCGGGCAAGTCTACTGCAACAGGTTCGATATCACTTTGCCACTCAGCGCTGGCAAATTCGGCCCGGGCTTTTAACGGTGGTTTAACGGCATCATTACTTTGCTCAGCCAGCTCAAATACCTGAGCAGGTTTTAAAGGTTTCATCGTAATTTATCTCCCAGCAAGAACTGCAAAGCATGGTCCATCCGAATATGCGGCAGGCCGGCATTAGCACTCAGCGCCAGGGGCAGCAAAGAGGGGAAACCAAACTGGTGACTGGCAAAAACACTGGTATCAGGTACGTCTGACGGCACTTCACCCGGAAATAAACTAATCCGTTGACCAGTGGCAGCGTCGGTGCCGGTAATACAAGGTTGTTTCTGGCCCTGCTGCTCGACATAACCCGCTTTACTGGCGCTTATTGCTGCCAGCGCCATGGCTTCTGTTTTCGCCAACTGATAAGTAGTTTGTTTTAACGGTTGTCGCAGCAGGTTCTGCAACAGTAAGGTCAGTGCCTGATGCTGCTCTGGCGTAACATGATCCGCTTTGCTGGCGGCAAACAACACTTTGCTGATATGTGGTTTAAAAAGGCGCCGCAAAATGCTGGAGGGTCCATAGTGAAAGCTTTGCATAATTAACTGCAATGCCTGACTTAACTCTGCTGTGGCAGCAGCACCGGCATTCAATGCACTTAAACAATCAACCAGCACCACCTGGCGATCCAGTTGCGAAAAGTGCTGTTTATAAAATGGCTTGACCACGTAATCACGGTAACTTTGGTAATGACTGGTCAACTTTTGCAGCAGAGTGCTTTGCTGATCAAGCTGCTCAGGTAATAACGGCAACAATTGCAACATCGGCGCACCAGCCAGTTCGCCAGGCACCAGTAACCGCCCGGGCTGATTTAAATAGGTGCCGGCGGCAGCACTGAACTGCTGCAACAAATGTTTATAAACCTCCGTTAAGCGCTGCAACTGGCTTTCGCTGGCATCACTCATATCAGTGTTAGTTAGCAGCTGCTTAAATTCTGATGCCAACGCCTGACGATGAGGCTGGCTAAATAGTTGCCAGCTAAACTGACACCACTGCTGGTAATCCAGTTGCAACAACGGTAAATCCAGCAGCCACTCACCAGGATAATCAACAATATCCAATTCCAGCTCACTGTGCGATTGCAGTTGCGAGCGTAAGCCCTGGCCAGCTTTATACCTGAGCGTCAGACTTAGCTGACTCCAGCCGGTGGTTGACGGTGGCCATTGTGGTGGGGTTTGCTGTAAAAAGCCCAGATTATGCTCAAAGGGAAAGCGAGGAATGGTTAAGGCTTGCTCTGCCGCCAGCCTGCCGCCAAGATAACGCCCTTGCTGTACGACAGTAAAAAACGGTAAATTTTGCGGGCTGTCGCCCTGAGTCAGTTGCTGTACCACTGAGGTAATAAAGGCTGTTTTGCCCGCACCGCTTAAACCCGTCACGCCCAGCCGGACATGCCGGTCAAGGGCGCGATGACGTAACTGGCGACTTTGATGTTGCAGCTTATCAAGCCAGGTCATAATACTCCGCTTATAAGTTATTGAATTCCCGGTTCAGCTGAAAACTACTGGATGTGACATGCCGTTCCATACCCTGCAATCGCAGCTCGAGACTATTGTAGCGATTTGACAGGTGCTGCAGCGCTTGCTTTGGCGGCTCGCCCCGTTGCCAGACCCGGGTTTTCACCTCAACGCCAGGCTCCTCGGCCACGCCTCTGCTGCCCAGTGGCCGCTTGGCAGCCACTACTGACTTTTTTTCCAGCACGACCCAGGCGGCAATATACAGCACCACAACAAAACCACCCGCGCCAAGGAAAAAAGCCGATACTGTGATAATACGCACCAGCCATAATTCCCAGCCAAAATAATCAGCAACCCCTGCACACACCCCAGCCAGTTTGCCGTTGGTATCGTCACGTAATAATTCGCGCTTTGCACTAGTCATGCTGTGACCTCCACTTAGGGCTTTCTGCATCAAGAATAGCTTCAAGGGTATGGATCCGCTCGGCCATTTTCTCTGCCCGTGCTGCCAGGTTATTTAACTGCTGCAATTCAACATCCGTTAACCCCTGCTGCATCTTGCCTTTGCTGCGATAATGCATAATGACCCATAAGGGTGCCACGAAAATCATAAACAAGATCAGTGGCACAAAAATTAACTCATGAATATCCATCTATCTGCTCCTGCAACGCCTGAGATCAGGCGTCTCCTTTGCTGGTTTTTTTAGTTACTTTAGCTTTCAGTTCAGCCAGTTCATTATCAATTTTGTCTTGCGCAGCCAGCTCAGCAAACTCATCTTTCAGGGTTTTCTTACCTAAATCATAAGATTCAACCTGGGCTTCCAGTGAGTCAATTTTCTGCTCGTAGCGTTCAAACTTGTACATCGCATCGTTGATCCGATTGCTATCAAGTGATTTCTTCACTTCTAAGCGGTTTTCAACAGTGGTACGACGCATCAGCATCGACTTCTGCCGGGCTTTGGCATCTGCCAGCTTTTCCTGAAGTTGCGAGACTTCATCCTGTAGCTTACTGATGTGTTCGTCCAGTACCGCAATATCGCGTTGCATCGCTTCGGCCTGCTCTGCCGCTTTTTGCTTTTCAATTAACGCAGCCCGGGCCAGATCATCACGATCTTTACTCAATGCCAGTTCCGCTTTAGTCTGCCAGTCATCTGCTTCACTTTGCAGCCGGCTTACCACCCGTTGTATATCTTTCTTCTCAGCAATCGTTTTAGCAGAAGACGAACGTACCTCTACTAAGGTGTCTTCCATTTCCTGAATAATCAATCGCACCATCTTTTCCGGATCTTCGGCTTTATCCAGCAACGAATTGATGTTTGAGTTCACAATATCTGAAAAGCGTGAAAAAATACCCATCTTAGTTACCTCTGTCTGTTGATGTTATTACACCAATGCTTATTCAGGTTTCTTGCCAACTTTGAAAAATATTATAACGCATTAATATTAAACATCTTTATTTATTTCCAACAAAAGCTTTAGCTCCAACCATTTATGAAATACACTACTTATTAGCCAAATTTACCACTTTGTAGCTGCCAATGAATAGAAAATACCAACAAGACAACCTGATTGGACAAGCCAACAGTTTTTTAAATGTTCTGGACCAGGTGTCGCAACTGGCACCGCTGGATAAACCCGTGCTGATTATCGGCGAACGGGGTACCGGCAAAGAGCTGATAGCTGCCCGTTTGCATTTTTTATCCCAGCGCTGGGACCAGCAGTATCTGACGCTTAACTGCGCTGCTTTAAATGAAAATTTGCTGGAAAGCGAACTATTCGGCCATGAAGCTGGCGCGTTTACCGGCGCTGGCAAGCGCCATGAAGGTCGTTTTGAGCGGGCCAATGGCGGCACCTTATTTTTAGATGAATTGGCCAATACACCCGCGCTGGTCCAGGAAAAGCTGCTAAGGGTAATTGAGTATGGCGAGTTTGAGCGGGTTGGCGGCAGCAGGCCGGTTCGGGTAGATGTCAGACTGGTCTGCGCCACCAATGAAGATTTACCCAGCATGGCAGACAACGGGGAGTTCAGAGCAGACTTACTCGACCGGCTGGCATTTGACGTTATCACCCTGCCACCGATGCGCGAGCGCCGTGAAGATATTCTGCTACTGGCAGAACATTTTGCGATGAATATGGCCAGAGAGCTTGGCTTTGAGCTGTTTAGCGGTTTCAGTGATAAGGCAAAGAGCACGCTACTGGAGTATCAGTGGCCTGGCAATGTGCGGGAACTGAAAAACGTGGTAGAACGCAGTGTTTATCGCACGAATAATCCGTATGTCCCGGTGCATCATATTCAACTCAACCCGTTTGAGTCAGCTTTCAGGCCAACGCAGCGGATCAAAACCCGACCACACTTTCCACAAAAACCTGCTGAACAACTGGCTAACGAGAGCAATACGGCAGATAATAATGCAGCGGCGCCAGCAGCAAGCAATAATCCTGCTGAGCAAATTGATTTCAATAGTGGCGTTGATTTTAAAACCCTGTCGCAAGACTTTGAAATAAAACTGATAAAAGATGCACTTAGCGCCAGTCAGTATAATCAGAAAAAAACCGCAGAATTACTGAATCTGACCTATCATCAATTGCGTGGATATATGAAAAAGTATCAGTTGCTGGACAGTCAGCAGGGATGAATTTGCTTATTAAGTCTTATCGTTGTGCCCAATATAGCGTTACAGTGCTCACGGCGTGGTTACTGTTAAGTGGCTGTCAGCCCACAGCATCAGAGACAGCGCGCAGTGGGCTGGTCTATTGCTCAGAAGGCTCTCCGGAGAGCTTTAACCCACAACTGGTTACCTCTGGTACCACTATTGATATCATCAGTCAGCAACTTTATGACCGGCTGGTGGATATCAATCCAGCCAACGGTGACATTATCCCCGGGCTCGCCAGCAGCTGGCAGGTTAGTGCTGATGGTACCCGTTATCAGTTTACCTTGCGTGATAACGTTAGCTTCCACCGCACAGATTATTTTAAGCCCAGTCGCACTTTTAATGCTGATGACGTGGTGTTTACCTTTAACCGTATTACCGAGCCTTTGCACCCTTATCATATGCAGGGTGGCGGAGTTTACCCCTATTTCCAGAGTGTCGACTGGGCAGGTCTGGTCCATCGGGTCAGTGCCATTGATAAGCAAACAGTAGTTTTTGAACTCCAACGTCCCGACAGCTCATTTTTGTCGAACCTGACTACCGATTTTGCCGCAATCCTGTCTGCTGAATATGGTCAGCAATTGCTGTCCAGCAACCAGACTGAACAAATTGACCGGCTGCCAATAGGCACCGGGCCGTTTCAATTTCGCGAATATCAGAAAGATATTCTGGTAAGGCTTTATCCAAACCACCAGTATTGGCGGGGTGATACTCAACCAGAGCAACTGGTATTTGATATCGTCCCGAATAACGCCCGGCGCATGGCAAAATTATTTACCCATGAATGCGATATCGTATCGTATCCCCGGGTAGCCGAGCTGGAGCTTATCGCCCGGCGACCTGATGTTACTGTCCAGGAAAGTACCAGTATGAATGTCGGCTTCTGGGCATTTAACACCCAGAGACCGCCGTTTGATCAGTTAGCAGTACGCCAGGCGTTGGCGATGGCTATTAACCGTGCAGCGATAATGCAGGCTGTGTACTACGGCCAGGCAACCCCGGCATATAGCATATTACCCCCCACTTCCTGGGCATATAATGATGGTTTGGCTGCCCCGGTATATTCACCGGCGAAGGCCAGAGCACTATTGGCCGATGCAGGCTACCCGGATGGCTTCACGATGGATATCTGGGCCATGCCAGTCCAGCGTTTATACAACCCTAACGCCTTGAAAATGGCTGAGTTAATGCAGGCAGATCTGGCTCAGATTGGCGTAAGAGCTAACATTGTTTCTTATGAATGGAACACTTTCCGCCAAAAACTGGGGAATTTCGAACACGACTCGGTGCTGATTGGCTGGGCGGCTGACAACCCTGATCCCGATAACTTCTTCCGGCCCTTACTCAGTTGCGCCGCCAGAAACAGCGGCAGTAATCGGGCTAACTGGTGCGACGCTGCTTTTGACGACATTATCGGTAATGCGTTGCTAACCGCCAACCAGCAACAACGCCGGGCCTTTTACCTTACAGCACAGCAATATCTGCATCAGCAATTGCCATTGGTCGCGATTGCCCACTCCCAACGCTTTCAGGCAATCAGTAGTTCAGTAACGGGGGTAAGTATCAACCCTTATGGTGGCATCGCCCTGCAACATGCTAAAAGAGTTGAGCCATGACCCGATATTTACTACGTCGCCTGTTTCTGATGGCCTTTGTCTTTTTGGCTCTGAGCCTGCTGGCATTTAGTCTGGGCCATTTATTCCCAGGCGATATTTTACAGAATGTCAGTGGTTTACGCCAAATTGACGACAGTCAGCGACAGCAACTAATCAGCTATTATCAACTTGATCAAAACTATCTGCAGCAGTATCTGGCCTTTTTAAGCCGGATCGCCCAAGGCGATTGGGGGCAATCGTTTGCCAGCCAGCAACCTCTGCTGCAGGAAATTAAGTTGCTGCTCCCTGCAACCTTAGAACTAGCGTCATATGCCCTGCTGCTGTCGTTTATTGCCGGCATTCCATTAGGAATCATTGCCGCCTTTAAACCGGATAGCATTATCGGTAAGGCTATTTCGGCAGTGGCGGTGGTTGGTTACTCGCTGCCAATATTCTGGTGGGGCTTATTGCTGATTATGCTATTTTCGCTGGCCCTGGGTTGGTTACCCTCAGCAGGGCGTATTGGTGTTCTGTACGAGATCCCGCATAGCAGTGGCTTCATATTAATTGATATCCTCAGAGCCGATGTTAATTATCAGGCTGAAGCATTACAAAATGCGCTGCGCCACTTATTGTTGCCCACGATTGTGCTCGCAACGTTTCCTACCACGGTGATGATCCGCTTTGTCCGTGATGCCATGCTTAATGTCTGGGAGCAAAACTACATTAAAACCGCGCGGGCTAAAGGTTTAAACCGTGCCCAGGTTCTGTACCGTCATGGCCTGAGAAACGCCTTACTGCCCGTTATCCGACAAATTGGCTTGCAGTTCAGCACGCTAATTACACTGGCCATGCTGACCGAGGTTATTTTTTCCTGGCCTGGTATCGGCCGTTGGTTGATTGACAGTATTTATCAGCGTAACTATCCGGCCATTCAGGCGGGCTTACTGGTAATTTCAACGATGGTCATCACGGCAAACATGCTGACAGAGATTATGCACGCGTTCTTTAATCCGCTGGCAAGGCGAGGTTAACATGAGCAAATTCCGTTTATATCTGGAAGAAAATAACCGCTCGCCGGTCAAACAACTTTGGCGTGAATTTAAACGGCAACACTCGGCAATGACCGGGCTGGTGCTGTTTATACTTTTTTTTGTAATAAGTGTGCTGGCGCCGTTTATTACACCTTATGACCCCTATCTGCAGGTCGATGACCTGATGCTACTACCGCCATCTTGGAACGCAGCCGGCCTGGTGCAATATCCTTTTGGTACCGATGATCTGGGACGCGATTTATTTTCCCGGATTATTAAAGGTAGCAGTTACACCTTTGGTTTTGCCCTTATCACGGTTGCCGGTGCCTTATTAATGGGTCTGGTACTGGGTGCACTGGCAGGAATGAGTAAAGGCGTTAAATCCAGTATTTTCAACCACGTATTAGATTTAGCACTGACCATACCATCACTACTGTTGGCGATTATTATCGTTGCTATCATTGGGCCAGGTTTAATGAATACGACCTGGGCTATTATGCTGGCGCTATTGCCGCAATTTGTACATGGTATTCGCAATGCCATTGACGAAGAGCTCAAACAAGATTACGTCGTGGCCTATCGCTTAGACGGCGCAAACAACTGGCATGTTTTCAGCAGGCTCGTGTTACCCAATATATGGGAGAAACTGACCATTATGGCCACGATGGCTATTTCAACTGCAGTGCTGGATATTGCAGCGCTGGGTTTTCTTGGCTTTGGTGCTCAGGCTCCCTTGTCTGAATGGGGCGTAATGATAAGTGACTCACTGGATCTTATCTATCTTGCGCCCAGCAGTGTTGCCATCCCCGGCTTACTGATTTTTACCGTCGTGCTTTCCGTTAATCTGGTTGGCGATGGCTTGAAAACGGCGATTTTGAAAAGGCGGCAAAGTTAAATGTTATTGCTGGATATCAAAAATCTTACCATTGAGCTGGAAACCGCAGATGGCTTTGTCAGGGCCGTTGACCGGGTAAGCCTGAGCTTACGTGAAGGTGAAACCCGTGGTCTGGTGGGTGAATCTGGCTCAGGTAAAAGCTTAATTGCCAAAGCCATTGTAGGGGTGTTAAATCGCCGCTGGCGGGTAACGGCTGATCGCTTCCATTGGCTGGGCCAGGATTTAATGCGTTTAAGCGCAGAGCAACAGCGGAAAATTATTGGCCGTGATATTGCCATGATTTATCAGGAACCCAGCCGTAGCCTTGATCCGACAGCCATTATCCGCGAACAGCTCGAAGAAGCCATTCCCGATCATTTAATTAAGGGGCCCTGGTGGCGACAACATGGCTATCGCCGTAAAAAGGCCATTGCCCTGCTTCATAAAGTCGGCGTCCGTGAACATCAACGGGTGTTGCAAAGCTATCCGTATCAGTTGTCTGAGGGAATTTGTCAAAAGGTGATGATCGCTATGGCGATTGCCAAAAACCCAAAACTCCTGATCGCCGACGAACCGACCACTGCACTTGAGAGTGCCACTCAGGCCCAGCTATTCCGCTTACTGGCCAGTTTTAATCAGCTGAAAGGAATGGCTGTCCTGTTAATTAGCCATGAGTTAGAAAGTGTGTCCCGTTATACCCAAAAACTTAGCGTGCTATATTGTGGTCAGCTGGTTGAGGCGGGCGAAACCCAGCAAGTGCTGCAGTCACCTTTACACCCTTACACCGATGCGTTGATTAAAAGCGTACCGGAATTCCAACCTGATCTGGCGGCTAAAACCCCGCTATATGCATTGCCCGGCAGCATCCCAACCCTGCAACATGTCCCTATTGGTTGCCGGCTGGGCCCCCGCTGCCCTAATGCCCGTAAAGAATGTGTCAAAACGCCGGCATTGGAGCGTCAGCAAAACCATTACTACAGCTGCCATTTTCCACTGACCAGCAAGGGCAACGTATGAGTGATTTACTGGAAGTGCAAACGTTAAGCAAAAGCTACAGTAAACAACGGGGCTGGTTTGGTCGGCAGCATATTACCGCTTTAGACAATATTAGTTTTACCCTGGCTGAAGGCAAAACGCTGGCAATTGTCGGCGAGACTGGTTCTGGCAAAAGTACCCTGGCAAAACTGCTGGTAGGTATCGAAAAACCAGACAGCGGTCAGATTTTACTCGCAGGCCAGCCGGTACAAATAAGCCATTACAAAAAATATAATCATGTGATCCGGTTTATTTTTCAGGATGCAGGTCGCTCGCTAAACCCGTCGCAGAAAATTGGCCAGATGCTGGAAGACGTGCTGTGCTTTAGTACCTTATTGGATCAGCAGCAACGCCGCTACAAAATTGGCCAAACCTTGAAGCTACTGGGATTACTGGATGAGCACGCGGAATATTATCCACATATGTTCTCAGGTGGGCAGCTACAGCGCGTTGCGCTGGCCAGGGCTTTGATACTGGACCCGAAGTTGCTTATTCTTGATGAAGCGCTTACAGCGCTGGACCCGACGTTGCGGGCGCAAATCGTCAACCTGTTACTGGAACTACAACAAAAGTCGGGATTAGCTTATTTGCTGATCAGTAATCAACTGCGGCTTGTTCGGCATATCAGTGACAGTATGCTGGTCTTGCATCATGGCAGCGCGGTCGATTATGGCAATACGACCGATGTTTTCGCCGCACCAAACCACGACTACACCAAAAAACTGATTAACAGCGCAGGCGGTTAGGTTATTTAGTGCAAAATGGCGCCAGATCTGACATAAAAAAACCGTGCATAAGCACGGTTTTTATTACAACAGCGGGTTAGTTAGTTTTGTTCAGGCGTTGCCGCTCGTAAATTACGACTGATCTTGCCATTGGCTTTTAATGCTGCAACCAATGCCAGATAACTTTGTTCAGCCTGGCGCTGCGCCATACTGTCAAGCTCTTCTGCCGCCGGCACGGCCGTCACGTCAACATCCTGCACAGCAGACACCGCGACAATGGCAACATCACCATTAGCTAGCGTGACTGAATCTATACTTGCTTTGCCGGCAACTGGCCGCGGCAACTTAAACGCCTTGCTACGGATCTCCGGATCTAAGCTCCCACCAAAACGTGGGGTAGCCGGCGCTGTCTGTACAGTCGCACCAGCCTGCTCAGCCAGGCTGGACAGCTCTGTTTGCTCTGCAGCTAATAACGTCGCGACCTGTTCTTGCGCCAGGCGTGCCTGCTGCTCAACCCGAAGCTCTGCGGTAATTTGCTCAGACACTTCCTCCAGAGGCAAAGTACGGGCAGGCTGATACTCTTTAACCCGCACTACCAGCACATGTTGATTATCAATTTCAATTGGGTCGCTATTCAGACCATCCTCAATAAATGCCTGATCAAACAGTTTACTGATCACGGCAGGATGAGAAAGTGGCTCAGCCGCTTCACTCCGGCTAAATACCGGCGTAGACCGAACCCGCTCACCTAATACCGCAGCAGTTTCGTCCAGATTATCCGGTACTTCAAAGGCCACTTCAGCCATCCGGGTTTGTAACTGATAAAATTGATCGGTTGCCTGCTCTTGCTGCAAACGCTCTGCTATATCGGCACGTACCTCTGCCAGCGATTGCTGCTGACCTGGCTGCAAACTCACCAGTTTAATAATGTGATAACCATACTCACTCTGGACAATATCACTAAGTTGTCCGGCTTCAGATAATCCAAATGCTGCAGCTTCAAAATCTGGATCCATCTGACCTGGTTCCAGACTCTCTAATACGCCACCATTTTCTGCTGAAAAAGTGTCTGCCGAATGCTGCTTCGCAAGCTCGGCGAAATCAGCCCCTTGCTGTAACTGGCTTAACAACGCTGCTGCTTCGGCCGCTACGCTGTCATCGCTGCCATCAGACTCTAACATAATGTGCGCCACTTCACGCTGCTCAGCGCTGCTGTAGCGCGCCTGGTTGGCGTCATAGTAAGCCTGGATTTGTTGCTCGGTAACTTCGATGCTCTCAGTTAAGGCGTCGGCAGATAATTCAACATATTCAGCGGCAACTTTAGGCTCAGTTTCAAAGCGTTGAATTTGCATTTGATAGTAATCTTGCACCATCTGTTCGCTAATCGTTACCTGCTCTGCAAATGTCTCCGCTTGCACCACAAAATAACTGATATCGCGGCTCTGCTGTTCCAGCTGACGAATTTGCTGAATTTCAGAGGGTAGAAAAAATTCACTGGCAAACACACCGGCACGGAACTGGCTGGCAGCCATATCTTCCCGAACCAGCTCCCTGAAATCTGCACTTTGATAGCCCATTTGCCGTAACAGCGCAATGTAGCGATCATTGTTAAAGGCACCGTCTACCTGAAACTCAGCGAGCTCACGTATGGTATCCCGCACTTGATCATCACCCACCCGAATACCTAATTTGCGAACAAACTGTTGCTGCAGGGTGTCATCTATCAATCGCTCCAGTACTTCAGATCGGAAGCGGCTGTTATAGGCCGGATCGGCTGCAATAGTGTCATACATTTCACCAAATTGCTGTTGCATTCTGGCTCTGTCACGCTGCAACGCCTGTTCAAACTGGGTCTGCGTAATTTCTTCACCATTTACCACCGCCACGGCGACATCTGTTGGCGAACTTAAATAGCTGCCAACACCTGCCAGTGCAAAAGTAAGGATGACCAAACCTAATATGGTTTTAGCGATAACACCCTGGGAGCCTTCTCTGATTCTCTCTAACATCTTCGCGATATCTCTATATTCAACTTAACGTTAAGTTGTCTTAAAAAAAAAGCGCATCTTAACAGATGCGCCTTTTTTAATGAAGCCCGGTAACGTACCCTGGCTTTTCAGGCCGCCCCGGCGCGCCGGGGCAAGCAACCAGTTAGTTTACGGCGTCTTTTAACGCTTTACCTGGCTTGAACGAAGGAATTTTCGCAGAAGCGATTTGAATAGTAGCACCAGTTTGCGGGTTACGGCCTGTACGGGCTGCACGCTCACGTACACTGTAAGTACCAAAACCAACTAACGCTACGGAGTCGCCTTCTTTCAGAGCATCGGTAACAGCGTCAATGAACGCGTCTAGTGCACGACCAGCTGCCGCTTTTGAGATATCTGCATTAGCAGCAATTTTGTCGATAAGTTGAGACTTGTTCACAATATCATCCCCTTCAATTGTTATTATTTTCTACAACTAGCAGTTATTAGTTTTTCAGACTGCGCTTCGTTATAACAAGCATCATGTTGTCTTGCAAGCAGAACACGCTTTCAAACTAATAGTTTTTGGCTTTGACCACAGCCCTTGTTATACAAGGGCTTGACCGAAACTGACCATAACTTAGCACAGCCAACAGGAATGAAAAGCCCCTACGCCGGATTTTTTAAGTTTTTTTTGCTTTTTGCTGGATTTTTTGTCGTATTTACCACACTAATGCGGTCTGCAGGCTCTTGCAGAGCATATTCCAACACGTCTTCAATCCATTTTACCGGCAAAATTTCGATATCACCTTTTACATTATCCGGTATCTCTTTTAAGTCTCTGACGTTGTCGTGAGGAATAAGTACCCGCTTAATACCGCCACGATGTGCCGCCAGCAGTTTCTCTTTCAGACCACCAATCGGTAACACCTCGCCACGCAGAGTGATCTCGCCGGTCATTGCCACATCGGCCCGTACCGGATTGCCGGTAAGGCTGGATACCAGTGCGGTAACCATACCAATACCTGCGCTGGGGCCGTCTTTTGGTGTAGCCCCTTCCGGCACATGCACATGAATGTCACGTTTCTCGTAAAAGTCTTCATTAATCCGCAATACTTCTGCCCGGCTACGTACAACTGTCATCGCCGCCTGAATCGACTCTTTCATCACATCACCCAGTGAGCCGGTAAAGGTCAGTTTTCCTTTACCGATAACCGATGCTGCCTCAATAGTTAACAGATCGCCGCCAACCTCAGTCCAGGCTAATCCCGTTACCTGACCAATGCGGTTGCTGTCTTCTGCCTTACCGTAATCAAAGCGCTGTACGCCTAAAAACTCTTCCAGATTATCGGCATTTATCACCACTTCGCTGGTATCGGTATTCAGCAGTATTTGTTTCACGGCTTTGCGACACAGTTTAGAAATTTCCCGCTCCAGACTGCGCACCCCGGCTTCCCGGGTGTAGTATCGGATAATACCAATAATGGCACTGTCTTCTATTTTAAGCTCATGTGGTTTTAAGCCGTTGCGACTGATCTGCTTGCTTATCAAATGCTGTTTAGCAATATTTAGTTTTTCATCTTCGGTGTAGCCTGACAGGCGAATGACTTCCATTCTGTCCAACAGTGCTGCCGGAATATTCAAACTATTTGATGTCGCGAAAAACATAACATCAGATAGATCGTAATCCACTTCCAGATAGTGGTCACTGAAGGTCGCATTCTGTTCCGGGTCCAAAACCTCCAGCAACGCTGCCGCAGGATCCCCCCGGAAATCTGACGCCATTTTGTCGATTTCATCAAGCAGGAATAACGGATTACGCACCCCTACCTTGGCCATTTTCTGAATAATTTTACCCGGCATTGAACCAATGTAGGTACGCCGGTGGCCACGGATTTCGGCTTCATCACGCACACCACCTAACGCCATCCGCACGTATTTACGCCCGGTTGCCTTGGCAACTGACTGGCCCAGCGAGGTTTTACCAACGCCCGGTGGCCCTACCAGACACAAAATAGGCCCTTTTAGTTTATTTACCCGCTGCTGCACCGCCAAATATTCGATAATGCGCTCTTTGACCTTTTCCAGGCCATAATGGTCTGCGTTAAGAACCTGCTCAGCGGCAGCCAGGTTTTTCTTTACCTTGCTACGCGCTTTCCATGGCACAGTTGCCAACCAGTCAATGTAGCTGCGAACAACCGTTGCCTCCGCCGACATCGGCGACATCATTTTCAGTTTTTGCAGCTCGGCCTTTGCTTTGTTAGCTGCATCGGCCGGCATTTTGGCACTTTCAATTTTGTTGGCCAACGCTTCAAACTCATCCGGGGCATCTTCTAAATCACCGAGCTCACGCTGAATTGCCTTCATTTGTTCATTCAGGTAGTACTCGCGCTGGCTTTTCTCCATTTGTTTTTTTACCCGGCTACGGATGCGACGCTCAACCTGTAAAATATCAATTTCGCTTTCCATCATCGCCATCAGATATTCCAGGCGCTCGGTGACATCAACCAGCTCCAGCACTTTTTGCTTATCGTCAACCTTAAGCGGCATATGCGCGGCCATAGTGTCAGCGAGCCGTGCTGCATCATCAATGCCGCTAAGAGCGGTAAGCACTTCTGGTGGAATTTTTTTATTAAGCTTGATGTAGCCTTCAAACTGATTAATCGCAGAGCGCAAAAATACTTCCTGCTCGCTGCTTTCAATATCTATTGATGGAATAAGATCAACGTAAGCGGCGAAGGCATCGTCTGTTTCAGTAAATTCCGCCAGACGGGCCCGCTTAGACCCTTCTACCAGCACTTTGACAGTGCCATCGGGCAATTTAAGCAGCTGCAAAATCGTTGCTACTGTACCAATCTGATAAAGATCGTCCGCTGTCGGATCGTCCAGCGTTGCATCTTTTTGCGCAACCAGAAAAATCTGCTTGTCGTTGTCCATTGCTGCATCTAAACATTTAATAGACTTAGCCCGGCCGACGAACAGTGGGATCACCATATGGGGGTAAACGACGACGTCACGTAACGCCAATACCGGCATATGCAAACGTTCAGTTTGTTCTACTGTCATTGAATATCTCTCGAATTAATACTGCGGGCGACACCTGATAGCCAGTATATGGGGTTAAATTGGCAAACTTCAATTGTGTATACGAAAAAGGAGCTGATTCAGCTCCTTTTTGTTAGTTTGATTGCATTATTAAGATTGTGCCACTTCCGGCTCACTGTTTTCATAAATCAGTATTGGCTGTGTTTCGCCCCGGATCACCGTTTCGTCAATAACCACTTTGCTGACATCTTCCATCGACGGCAGTTCATACATGGTATCAAGCAACACACCCTCGACTATTGAACGTAAACCACGGGCGCCGGTTTTGCGCTCCATTGCTTTTTGACCAATAGCCTTTAACGCATCCTCGCGAAACTCCAGTTCCACATCTTCCATTTTGAACAACGCGGCAAACTGCTTGACCAGTGCATTCTTAGGCTGGCTCAGAATTTGTACCAGGGCGTCCAAATCCAGTTCTGTCAAGGTTGCCACTACTGGCAAACGGCCGATAAACTCTGGAATTAAACCGTATTTTACTAAGTCCTCCGGTTCTACATCACGGAAAGACTCACTTAAACTACGGGTACTTTCTTTACTCTTAACCGTGGCACCGAAGCCAATACCAGCGCCTTTAGCGCTGCGCTGCTCAATAACTTTGTCCAATCCGGCAAACGCGCCACCGCAAATAAACAAAATTTTAGAGGTATCAACCTGCAGAAACTCCTGCTGGGGATGCTTGCGCCCGCCCTGTGGTGGTACAGAGGCAATGGTACCCTCTATTAACTTCAGTAACGCCTGCTGCACGCCTTCACCGGAAACATCCCGGGTAATAGAAGGGTTGTCAGATTTACGGGAAATTTTGTCAATCTCATCAATATAAACAATGCCACGCTGGGCTTTCTCGACGTCATAATCGCATTTTTGCAGCAGCTTCTGAATAATGTTTTCAACATCTTCACCGACATAACCGGCTTCAGTTAATGTGGTAGCATCCGCCATAGTGAAAGGCACATCCAGCAGTCGTGCCAGGGTTTCTGCCAGTAATGTTTTACCGCTACCTGTTGGGCCAATCAGCAAAATATTACTTTTACTTAGCTCTACTTCTTGTTTGTGCTGAGCACTTCGCAAGCGCTTATAATGATTATAAACTGCCACGGCTAATACTTTTTTAGCATGCTCCTGACCAATAACATAGTCGTCCAGGTGCGCTCGAATTTCCCGCGGGGTTGGCAAAGTATCTGATTCGCGCTTAGGCGAGATATCTTTAATCTCTTCACGGATAATGTCGTTGCATAAATCAACGCATTCATCACAAATATAAACTTGTGGGCCTGCGATCAACTTACGCACTTCATGTTGTGATTTGCCACAAAACGAGCAATACAACAACTTGCCGCTTTTATCGCCGTCAGTGCGGTGATCAGACATGTAACTACCTCATATTTCGTCGCTGGTGACCGCAGAAATGGCCACCCGGCTTCAATTACTTCGCATCTCTTTTACTTAATATGGTATCAATCAGACCATAATCCAAGGCTTGCTGGGCACTTAAGAAGCGATCGCGCTCGGTGTCATTAACCACTTCATCATATGTTTTACCGGTATGCTCAGCCATAAGCCGGTTTAATTTCTCTTTAATACCCAGAATCTCACGGGCATGTATTTCAAAATCTGTCGCCTGCCCCTGGAACCCGCCAAGAGGCTGGTGAATCATTACCCGGGCATTGGGCAGGCAATAACGCTTACCCTTGGTACCGCCAGACAACAAAAATGCTCCCATACTGGCGGCCTGGCCTACACACACAGTTGCGATATCAGGTTTAATATAGCGCATTGTATCGTAAATTGATAAACCTGCTGTCACAGAGCCACCTGGCGAATTGATATAAATGTAGATATCTTTTTCCGGATTCTCCGACTCAAGAAACAGCAGCTGCGCCACAATCAGATTAGCCATGTGATCTTCTACCTGGCCGGTCAGGAAGATAACGCGCTCTTTTAATAAACGGGAAAAAATATCATAGGAGCGCTCGCCTTTGGCCGTTTGCTCTACAACCATAGGTACTAAAGCGTTCATGATCTCAGTCATATCGCGTGACATTGGCATATAGTGGGGTCCCTTAATCATAACTCGGTATAGTTCTGCCGGAAAACATTAGCGCAGCCAGAAATTAAAATGGCCCGAACTGCTGTTCGAGCCATTAAAACCGTCATACCACGATAAGTCAATCTTACTTGGTAGCTTGCGGGTTCATAATTTCGTCAAAAGCAGCGGCTTGTTCAGTCACTTTGGCTTTGGTCAACACTAGCTCTATAGCCTGCTCTTCCAGCGCCACATTACGCATGCTTTGCATTAATTCATTGTTACTGCGGTAATACTGAACGACTTCTGCCGGATCTTCATAGGCAGAAGCGACGTTAGCAATTAACTCATCAACTTTCGCGTTATCTACTTTCAGCTCATTAGTTTTAATGACTTCACCCAGCAATAACCCTACTTTCACCCGATCTTTCGCCTGTTCTTCAAACAGTGAAGCTGGTAATTCTGGCAGCTGTTTCGGGTCAACGTTATTACCAAAACGCTGCAATGCCTGCTTGCGTAATACTTCAACTTCGCCACCAATCAACGACTGTGGTACTTCTACCTCATTGTTGGCCAATAAGCCTTTAATTACCTGCTCTTTAACCTTGCCTTTGATGGTTTGCTTAAGTTCGCGTTCCATGTTTTTACGTACTTCAGTTTTTAACGCTTCAACACTGGCTTCAGCTAAACCGAACAAGGTGGCAAACTCATCATTCAGTTCAGGCAGCACCTGCTCTTCAACGCTAATAACTTTAACAGCAAAGCTCGCGGCTTTACCCTTCAGGTTTTCAGCATGGTAATCTTCTGGGAAGGTCACTGCGATCGTGGCCTTGCCACCGGCTTTTTTACCGACAACACCATCTTCAAAACCCGGGATCATCCGACCCTGGCCCAATTCCAGTTGGAAATTACTGGCCTTGCCGCCTTCGAACTCTTCGCCATCAATCGAGCCAACGAAATCCATCGTTACCCGATCGCCAGTAACCGCTGCACCTTTTTTAGCCTGCCATTTAGCATGCTGTTTGCGCAAGGTTTCCAGCATTTTTGCCAGATCGTCCTCACTGATATCAACAACCGGCTTGCTTACGGCAATTTTTTCCAGATTAGCCACTGCCACTTCCGGATAAACTTCGAACGTCGCAGCAAACTCTAAATCTTTACCGGCCGCTAACGCGCCTGGGGCAAAAGTCGGTGTGCCAGCAGGTGTTAATTTATTTTCGATAACAGCTTCGTAGAACGAACGCTGCATCTGTTCAGAAGCGACTTCCTGCAATACTGCCTGACCGTAACGTTTCTGGATAATTGACACAGGCGCCTTGCCTGGACGGAAACCATCGATACGCTGGCGTTTTGCCAAATCACGTAAACGGTTTTTTACTTCTGAATCAATTTTTTCGGCCGGTACAGTAATCGTTAAACGGCGCTCTAAACCCTGGGTGGTTTCCACAGAAACTTGCATCATGCTACCTCGAAATCAAAATCAGGCGTCTGAAATACGCCGTGCTTGTATGGTCTGGACTCGGTAAACCCAAGCTGAACCTGACCTGTTATAAAATTGGACGCGGCATTATAGCGGTCTAAATCCGCATAGTCGAGCCTTTCGCTAGGGTTGTTTCAGCTGTTTATCTTGACAAAAATCAAAAAACAGACTTAACCGTATAAAGCTAAGTCTGTTCAATATGTTAGCAAACCATTCTATCGGGATTTTAACTAAAAACCCCCGTTATAGCCTGCCTTGCCGTGGGGCTTGTGGTTAATTTCTGGTCTGGCCGCTGCCCGTTACCACGTACTTTTCGGTAGTCAGCGCTTCCAGTCCCATCGGACCATAGGCATGCAGTTTACTGGTCGAAATACCAATTTCAGCCCCTAAACCCAGCTCACCACCATCAGAAAAGCGCGAAGATGTGTTATGCATTACTACGGCGGTGTCGACGGTGCGGATAAAGCGCTGCGCATTAACCTGGTCTTCAGTACAAATGACTTCGGTATGCTGACTACCAAAACGGTCAATGTGAGCAATTGCAGCGTCCATATCAGCAACAACTCTAATCGCGATTTCCGGTGCCAGATACTCCTGACCAAACTCTTCGTCAGCAATCGGTGAAGCGCCTGTGAAATAACTGACGCTGTCCTTACAGGCATGAACTTTTACCTGATGCTCAGCCAGTGCTTTAGCAACCATGGGCAGGAAATCGGCAGCCAGGTGTTTATTCACCAGCAAGCCTTCCAGCGCGTTACAAACACCTGGACGTTGCACTTTACCATTTACCAATAAATTCAGCGCCATGTTCAAGTCAGCACTTTGATCAACATACAGATGACATACGCCTTTAAAATGCTGAATGACCGGTATACGGCTTTGTTCTGTGACAAAACGAATTAAACCTTCCCCACCGCGTGGAATAACCAAATCAATAAACTGGTCCTGCTTTAACAAAGCCAACAATAAATCGCGGTCAGGGTCCGGCACTATGGTAATCACTTCTTCCGGTAAATTATGGTCGCGCAATGCTTGTCGCATTGCAGCAGCAATGGCCAGGCTGGTGTTAATGGCTTCGCGACCACAGCGTAAAATAACTGCATTACCTGATTTAAAGCACAATGCACCCGCATCAGCGGTTACGTTAGGGCGAGCTTCATAAATCATGCAGATAACACCCAGGGGAATGCGGGTTTTAGCAATATTTATACCGTTGGGACGCTGCTCGATTTGCCGGGTAGAGCCCACCGGATCAGGCAGCTGTATAATTTGTTCAATCGCCTGCGCCATAGCCTCAATTCGTTCTGGGTTGAGAGTCAGACGGTCAATCATCGCTGCACTGGTGCCATTGCTGTCAGCCTGGGCAACTTCATCTTTATTAGCCGCAATAATAGCCGGAGTGGCTTCACGAATGCGGTTAGCGATGCTTTGTAATACAAAGTTCTTTTGCTCTGTTGATAAAATAGCAACAGCTTTGGCAGCTTTTGCTGCCTGGGCAGCCAGAGTGGCTGCAGTATCAGAAATCATAATTTCTCCAGTAACATCATTTCACTACGGTGGATTACGGCGTCACTTCCTGCCGGGCAGTAGCCCAGGCATTTAGGAATGTCACGACTTTGCTGGCCTTTAATCGAAAACAGTTCCGTAGCACTAAAACGGCTAACGCCTTTGGCGATGCGGCGGGTACCTTTGGCACAACGAATAATAACCGCATCTCCTGAATCAAATTCGCCTTTAATCTGCACAATACCGCTACTGAGTAGCGATGCGCCGTGTTGGCTTAACGCCTCAACACAACCGTCATCAACCCAAATTTCACCTTTAGCACGCAAAGTATGCCGTACCCAATGCTTTTTAGCCGGTAACGGTTTGTGCTGGCCAAAAAATACTGTGCCAGGATTCTCACCCGCTAAAAGACACTCAAACGTTTCCAGCTGATGACCATCAACAATCAGGGTGTCGACACCCTGGGCTGTTGCTTTTTCAGCAGCTTCCACTTTAGTACGCATACCACCGGTGCCTACTGCCGACGCAGCACCACCTGCCAGACTATAAATAGCAGCATCAATTTTGCTTACTTCAGGAATAAGCGTTGCCAGCGGATCTTTGCTGGGATCAGCAGTATAAAGCCCTTTTACGTCAGAACAGATAATCAACGCATCGGCCTGAACCACCGTTGCTACCATAGCGGCAAGATTATCGTTATCACCCACTTTCAGTTCATCAGTCGCAATGGTGTCATTTTCGTTGACGATAGGCAGTACTTGATGGTCCAGTAAGCGTCGCAGGGTATTCTGGATATTGACATGACGGACTCTGTCGCTAAGGTCGCCGTGTGTCAGCAACACCTGAGCACAGGGAAAATCAAAACAGTTGGTCCAGAAGTTCATCATCTGATTCTGACCAACAGCTGCCATAGCCCGTTTTAACGCAATGGGCACCCGCTGGTGCGAAAAATTAAAATGATGCCGGCCTGCTGCCACACTGCCCGAAGACACGAGAATAACTTCCCGGCCTTGCTCTCTGCATTGGTGAATAAAATCAGCGATTGGACGTAAATATTGCTCGCTACATCCTTCGTTGTCTGGCGCAATCAGGGCGCTGCCCACCTTCAGTACGACCCGACGCCAGTTTGGGTTTATCATAACTCCTCCGCTATTTTGACCGCCGGCAGTATAGCAAAAACGCCCCCTTGGTACCACCGGCTAAACGTGGCGAACGGTATACAGCGAAAGGAAATAAGCATTAATATTCATTAATTTAGCATTTTACCTGGCCTAAAAACCCAGGCAGCTGGTTACTTTTCAACCAGTAAAACTGTAATTAAATTACAGTTTTAGGCGATATTAGCCGCGTTGAAAAAAGATATTAAACGCCTGCATAAAGCCACCCATTATAGATTTGGTGAATACCTACTATAAGCGGGATAACATTAAGAAATAAATACGGCAACTCCGGCAAACTCCGGGAAGGTGTGCTGTTTTAAATCAGGGAGAATGGTAGGTCAAGTCGGCTTTGAACCTGCGACCCGCTGGATTAAGAGTACCCAAACCAAGTGCGCTAATTTAACTTAAGGGAGAATGGTCGGTGATGCAGGATTTGAACCTGCGACCCCTTGGACCCAAACCAAGTGCGCTACCAAGCTGCGCCAATCACCGACTATAAGAACTCAGGGAAAAGATGGGGTGGATGATGGGGTTCGAACCCACGACAACCGGAATCACAATCCGGGGCTCTACCAACTGAGCTACAACCACCACTGAAACTGTTTTGCGCTTGTTATGGCGCGCCCGATAGGATTCGAACCTATGACCCACGCCTTAGAAGGGCGTTGCTCTATCCAGCTGAGCTACGGGCGCAATATCGAAAGCCCTACCAAGCTATAAAATTAATGGTCGGTGATGCAGGATTTGAACCTGCGACCCGTGGATTAAGAGTACCCAAACC